>NZ_JACJVP010000044.1 GCF_014212125.1 Cohnella nanjingensis | reverse complement strand
AGCTCCTCCGGCGCCTTCTTCCGGCCCCGGCCGTCCTGCAGGGCGTCCTCTCCGCCTTCCTCGTGCTTCTTGACCCACTGGTACACTTGGTTGTAGGAGACCTTAAACTGCGCTGCTGTCTTCCCGTAGTCGCGCTGATTAGCCGTGCAGTACAGCACGATCTCGATTCGCTCTTGCCAGGTAGTAGAACGACCTTTCGTCATAGCGTTTGCTCCCTCGTCAACCGATTTATAGCTGCTATGACGATTATACTTGTCTATCCAGTTTTTGAGTTGTGTACGGCTTGCAATTTGGTATTTATCGATGAGTTCATATTGTGAATACTGGCCGGAGAGATAATCTTCAACTGCCTTCATTTTCAAGTCCGCTGAATACCTGCGGTTACGAGCTTGAATCTCTAAACCGTTCATTCCATACCGTTCATAGCGATGCCGCCATGTCACCAGCGTTTGGACACTGATGTTATGTTTGCGGGCGACCTCCATCCGAGTGCCTTCACCTGATTCCAGTTCTCTAAGAATCCTCAACTTCGCTCCAGCGGAATATTCATTCTTCTTGGCCAAAGAAATACTCCCCTCCAAGCAGCAGGTTTGTTTATTTAACCTGTCTACTTAAAGGGGAGCATATCATTCCGGGTGCGAGCCAGTCTTTTTTTTGTCGCTTCCTATGGCATCTTTATGCGCTATGCCCGACGGCAGGCTGCTCGGCGTCCTTCTTGACGAACGCGGACCGGGCGCTGCCGATCGAGAGGGCGACGATCACGCCCGCGGCCGTGACGCAGAGCGAGAGGACGAAGCCGTGATTCACGGCCGTGCCGATCGCTTCCCGCAGGAAGGCGAGCAAGTCGGGCTGCAGCTTGTCGGCGCCGCGGATGACGTTCTCGGGATTGGCTAGCGTCCCGAGTTGGTCTTGGGGAATCCCGAACTTGCGGCCTGCTTCCACCGCGGAATCCTTCAAGTAGCCGTTCACGAGGACGGCCATGACGGAGGCGCCCATGATGCCCCCGATATTCCGCCAGAAGCCGACGACGGAGGAGGAGATCCCGATATAGCGCTTGTCGACGCTCATCGCGACCGCGTTCTGCGCCATGCTCATGAGCGGGCCGATCACCCCGAGACCCAGCAGGACCATGATGCAGACGACCTGCCAGAACGGCGTGGCGGGCGTCATCTTCATGAGCAGGAGGGAGGCGGCCACCCCGAGGACCATGTTCAACGTCATGATCGTGCGGAATTTGAACTTCGCGATGAGAAACCCGGACAGGATCGCGCCGCAGATTAGCGATGCCATCATCGGCGTGAGGATGCCGTTGGAGTTGGAGCGTTCCAGCACCGCGACCGCGTAGATCGGCAGGTAGGTGATGGCCGAGAACATGATCACGCCCTGGCAGAAGCACAGGATGCTCGTGCCGAGCACGACGCGGTTGCGGAAGATGGACAGCGGCAGCATCGGCTCGGATGCCCGCGACTCGACGAAGAGGAACGCCGCGGTACCCGCGGCCGCCAGGACGAACAGCAGAACGATCTGCCAGGAGCCCCAGGCATAGTTCTTGCCGCCGAGCTCCAGCGCGAGCATGAGCGAGACGGTAGAGACGATGAGCAGTACCGCGCCCAGGTAGTCGATCTTCGGCTTGCGGTCGGACCGCGATTCCTTCAGCGAGAAGAGAAGGACGAGGAAGGAGGCGAGACCGATCGGCAGATTCACGTAGAAGCACCAGCGCCAGTCGAGATGTTCGGAGATAAGCGTCCCCAGCTGCGGACCCGCCACGGAGGACAGGCCGAAGACGGCGCCCATGACGCCGGACAGCTTCGCCGCCTGCTTCGGATCGTTGAACAACGTGAAGATGATCGAGAAGGAGATCGGGAAAACGGACCCCGAACCGATCCCTTGAATGACGCGGAACCAGATAAGCTGGTCGATGCTGGTGGCCATCCCGCAGAGCGCGGAGCCGATCAGGAACAAGCCGATGCCGATCAGATAGAACCTTTTGCGTCCGAACAAGTCCGACAGCTTGCCGAAGATCAGCATGGTGCTCGTCGACGCCAGCATGTAGGCGGTGAACACCCAGGTGATCCGGTCGAACCCTCCGACGTCCGCGATGACTTTGTTGATGCAGGCCGATACGATCGTATTGTCCAAGGAAGCCATGAGCAGGCCAAGCGCCATGGACAGGATGATCAATCCCGTTTTTTGCGATCCTTTCATTTCTCTTCGCTCCTGTCTCTTTTAGGGATTCTCTCTCTCGAGCGCGGCCAATCCTTCGGCGAGCGCCTTCGTCTTCGCCTCCATCGACGCGATGCCGATGCGGGCGCACAGCGACTGGGAACGCGTCATCTGAGGCTCCCATTCCGCCAGGCTGTCCAGGATCATCTGGCGTTCCCATTCGCTCGTGGCGATCTCCTGCCGAACCCAGCCGATCAGCGTCTCCCGATCTTGATAGTGGGCGAAGAAGAGCCGCACCATAAAGTCGGAGCGGTACAGATCCCGCTCGAGCGGAGAGTCGAGATACGCCTTGAACCGCGCGCGTCCCGCATCCGTGAGCGAATAGACGTTTTTGTTGGGACGATTGTCCTGTTCTACGCTCTCTTTGGTGATGAAGCCCAGGCTCTCCAGCTTGGCTAACGTCGGATAGATCGTGCCGAAGCCCGCGTCGAAAAAGAAGGAGAGGGGCATCTCGAACGAATTCTTGATCTCGTAACCGGTCAACGGGCGCCGGTGCAGCAACCCGAGAATGACGTCTTGGCTATTCATGGCGACAGCTCCTTTGATGCGTTTCTTCCGTGTTTCCATCGTCATTATATCGACATGATATATATCGAGTCAATATAGTTTTCGGAGTAGTTCCATTCGACGTCCGGAGGGGGGAGGCAGTGCTTCCGTTTATTTCATTTCCGTTTTTACTAAAGTAAAATTTACAAAAAATAAAACCGTTGTTATATTTAAATCAAAGATCAGAATAACAAGGGGGGGCCGGACGCATGATCGGATTAAAGGAAATCGCGCAATTGGCTGAAGTGTCGATCTCGACCGTCTCCAACGTGCTGAACGGGCGCAAAAACGTCGGTCGGGAGACGCGCGAGAAGGTGCTGCGGCTATGCGCGGAGCACGGCTACAGCTTGGGCGCGGCGGACAAAAAGGAAAAACCGGCCGCAAGCCGTACGATCGTCTTTATATTCAGCGATTTCGACCGGGATTTTTACTTGAAAATCATTCAAGGGTTGAGCGATTGCCTGACGGAGAACGGATACGACCTCGTCATCTGCACCAATAAATCGAGCACCAATTTCTTGCGGGCCAGCTTCGCGAGCGGCGCTATCATCCTGGACGGGAGCATGTCGGACGAGGTCGTCGTCTCCGCCGCGTCCGCCGAGATGCCCGTCGTGATGATGGACCGGATCATCGAGAACAAACGGTTGAACGCGAGCAGCGTCGTCGTCGACAACTATCCGGTCATGTGCGACATGGTGCAGGCGCTCATCGACAAAGGGTATCGCAAGCTCGGCTTTATCGGCGGACTCGGCTATACGATGGACAACAAGGAGCGCTTCGCCGCATTCGCGGACACGCTCGCCCGCAACGATATCGCCTTCGACCAGAAGCACTACTATCACGGCAACTATCGCGAGAACAGCGGATACCAAGCGGCCAAGCTCATGCTGCTCAGCAACGATCTGCCGGAGATTCTCGTGTGCGCGAACGACAACATGGCGATCGGCGCCATTCGGGCCTTCGAGGAGAGCCGCCTCCGGGTGCCGGCGGACATCGCCGTCACCGGCTTCGACGACTCCGACACGGCCGCCGTCGCGGGGCTGACGACCATCTCGATTCCCCGGTACGAGACCGGCTACCTGGCGGCCAAGAAGCTGCTCGAGATGATCCAGGGGACCGCCGTCAAAGAGCCTTTCAAGATTGGCGCGGAGATCAAGTGGCGGAAATCGGTAAAATAAAAATAATGGGATTATTTCGCGATATTTTTCGTGTTTTACTAAAAATTTTACTAAAATATATCGCAGGCGCTGTCAAAAACCATTGACAGCGCTTTATTTTTTGAATAATATGAGCATGTGATCGGTTATACTAAATTTCACTTCGAATTAGAAAATAAGGGGGAAAACGCTTTGAAAAAAGTAAAAAAAGTTTCGATTTTACTAACGGCTACGGCGATGGTCGGCTTGCTGGCCGCCTGCGGCAGTTCTACGGACGGTAACAAGGAATCCGGCTCGCCGGCCGCATCCGGAACTTCGTCCGCAGCCCCTGAGAAGCTGAAGAAAATTTCGCTGTTCCAATCCAAAGTCGAAATCGCGGAATCGTTGGAAGCGCTCGCCAAGACCTATAAAAAAGAAACCGGCAATGACGTAGAAGTATGGGGCTCCGCGGGCGACGCTTATGCGACGCAGCTGCAAGCCAAGCTGGCCGCCGGCGAAGGACCTACGATCTTCAGCGTCGCCACCGGCGCGGAAGCCGATAAATTCAAGTCCTACTACGCAGACTTGAGCGGCGAGCCGTTCGCGAAGGATATCGCGAAAGACATGGCGCTGACGGACGGCGGCAAAGTCGTAGGTGTGCCGTACGGGGTCGAAGGCTTCGGGCTCGTCTACAACAAAAGCCTGGTCGATCCCAAAGACGTAACCGACCTCGCCTCCTTCACGAAGACGCTGGAGAAGGTCAAAGCCGACGGCAAAAACGGATTCAGCCTCTCGCAGGAAGCGTACTTCCTGATCGGGCACATCATCAATACGCCGTTCGCGCTGCAAGCCGATCCGCAAGACTTCATCGCCAAGCTGAACAAAGGCGAAGTCAAAATGGCGGACACGAAGGAGTTCCAGGAGTTCGCCAAGTTCATGGAAGCGATCAAGGCGAACAGCCCGAATCCGATGGAAGTCAAGTACGACACGCAGATGGGCGACTTCGCAACGGGCAAGACCGCAATGGTTCATCAAGGCAACTGGAGCTACGGCATGCTGAAGGATTACGGCGACCTGGGCTTCGACGTCGGCATGATGGGCCTGCCGCTCGCCGGCAACGACAAGATCGCCGTCGGCGTCGCCAGCAACTGGGTCGTCAACGGCAAGGCGGACGCGGATCAGATCAAGGCGGCCAAAGGCTTCCTGAACTGGATGCTTACGAGCGACAGCGGCAAAAATGCCATCGTCAACGAGTTCAAGTTCATCCCGGCGATGACGAATATCGAAGCCGCCAACCTGGATCCGCTGTCCCAGACAGTGTACGAGGCGACGAAGAACGGCCAGACGATCCCTTGGGCGCTGAACTACTTCCCGCAAGGCATCATCGTCAACGACCTGGCTCCGGCGACGCAGGCGTTCTTCCTGGACAAAAAGATGACCGGCGAACAGTTCCTGAAGAACCTGGACGCCGCATGGGCTAAAGGCGCCAAGTAATCCGTCGGATACGGCGTCCGTTTCAACCAAACGAAAGCCTAACCCTTCTTTTCGAGGCGTTAGGTTTTCGTTTTATCTTCCGGAAAGAGGTGAACCGATGTGTCGACTCGCAAACGAAAAGACAAAGCTTGGTACGCGCTGTTCACGATGCCGCTGCTGCTGGTCTTCACGACGGTAGTTATCATTCCCTTCCTGATCGGGATCGGCTACTCCTTCGTCCGGTGGGACGGCATTCCCGCCAACCCCAAAGTGTTCGTCGGCTTCGGCAATTACGCCGA
This sequence comes from Cohnella nanjingensis, assembly GCF_014212125.1. Taxonomy (GTDB): domain Bacteria; phylum Bacillota; class Bacilli; order Paenibacillales; family Paenibacillaceae; genus Cohnella; species Cohnella nanjingensis. Next base: position 156,130 of record NZ_JACJVP010000044.1, on the reverse strand, counting down.
GCTGCTGAATGACGATCGCTTCCTGACGTCGGCCTGGCATACGATCGCGTTCACGGTGCTCGCGCTCGTGCTCGTCAACGTGCTCGGGCTGCTCTTCTCGCTGCTCGTGACGGCGAAGCTTCGCGTCAGCAATGTGGCCCGCACGATGTTCTTCCTGCCGAACCTGATCGGCGGCCTCATCTTGGGTTACATCTGGCAGTTCGTCTTTACCGACGCGTTCAAGTACATCGGGCAGAAGACGGGGCTCGAGTCGGTCTTCTTCAACTGGCTGATCGATCCGCAATTCGCGCTGTTGGCGATGGTCGTCGTCTTCACCTGGCAGATGGCGGGCTATACGATGATCATCTACATCGCCGGCATCCAGGGCATTCCGGACGAGCTGAACGAAGCGGCCCGCGTCGACGGCGCCAACCTGTGGCACCGGCTCACGCGCATCGTCTTCCCGCTCCTGATGCCGTCCTTTACGATCTGCCTGTTCCTGACGCTATCCGGCGCGTTCAAGATCTTCGACGTCAACCTGTCCTTGACCAAAGGCGGGCCGAACAACGCGACGGAAATGTTCGCGATGAACATCTACAATGAAATCTTCGGTTACGGCCATTACGGGCTCGGCCAGGCGAAGGCGATCGTCTTCTTCGTCATCGTGGCGGCCGTCACGCTGACCCAGGTCATCATCACGAAGAAGAGGGAGGTCCAGTACTGATGAAGACAATGAGCCGTACCGTCGGCAACGTATTGCTTGTCTTGCTGTCGCTGGCCTTTCTGTCGCCGATCTATCTGATGCTCGTCAACTCCTTCAAGGACCGGGCGGAGCTGTACCGCAACGCGCTGGCGCTGCCGTCCTCCTTCAGCTTTCAGTATTACGCCAAGGCGATGGAGAAGATGGGCTTCCTCACGGCGTTCGGCAACTCGCTGTTCGTGACGGTCATCTCCGTCGTCTTCGTGGTCGTGCTGGCTTCGATGACGGCCTGGATGCTCGTACGCACGGACGACAGGCTGAGCCGCATCATCTTCCTGGTCTTCGTGTCGACCATGCTCATCCCGTTCCAGACGCTGATGATGCCGCTCATGCAGGTGATGGACTGGATCCGTTCGAATCTGCATATCCCGATGCTCAATACGCATGGGGGCCTCATTTATATGAACATAGGCTTCCACGCCAGCATGGCGGTGTTCCTGTACCACGGCTTCATCAAGTCCGTGCCGGTCGCCCTTGAGGAAGCCGCCACGCTCGACGGCTGCAGCAAGTTCGGCGTCTTCTGGCGGATCGTCTTCCCGATGCTGAAGACGATATCGATCACGGTCGCTATTCTCGACGTCATTGCGATGTGGAACGACTATCTGCTGCCTTCTCTGACGCTGTCGGACAAAGGGCTCCGGACGATTCCGCTGTCGACGTTCTACTTCTTCGGCGAATTCACGATCCAATGGAACCTGGCGATGGCCGGACTGACGCTGACGATTATTCCGGTCGTCATCTTCTACGTGTTCGCGCAGAAATACATTATCAAAGGCATTGCCGCCGGCGCGGTGAAGTAATCGCGCCGCCGCGCGCGGCTGCCGTCAAGAGATCAACTAACGGAGGGTATGACATTTGGCGCCTTCAAAACCTGCATGGTGGAAAAAATCCGTCGTCTATCAAGTGTATTGGAGAAGCTTTTACGACGCGGACGGTGACGGATACGGCGATTTGGAGGGCGTCATCCGCAAGCTCGATTATATCCGGGAGCTGGGCGTCGACGTCATCTGGCTCAATCCCGTCTACGAATCCCCCGATCTGGACAACGGCTACGACATCTCCGATTACGAGGCGATCATGTCCAAGGCCGGCACGATGGAGACGTGGGAGCGGCTGCTGGCCGAGGTTCACCGGCGTGGCATGAAGCTGATCATGGATCTCGTCGTCAACCATACGTCCAACCGGCACCCCTGGTTCGCGGAAGCGCGCTCGTCGAGGGACAACCCGAAGCGGGATTGGTATATATGGAAGGAACCGAAGAACGGCGGGGCGCCGAACAACTGGCGCTCCTACTTCGCGCCGTCGACCTGGACATGGGACGCGGCTGCGGAACAATACTATTTCCACTCCTTTGCGTCCGAGCAGCCGGATTTGAACTGGCGCAATCCCGAATTGCGCGAGGAGATCTACCGGATGATGACGTTCTGGCTGGACAAAGGCATCGACGGCTTCCGGCTCGACGCGATCGCGCTGCTCGCCAAGCCGGACGGCTTCCCCGACGCGGAGCGGCCCGAGGATATACGGTACCTGACGAACAACCCCGGCCTTCATGGCTACCTGCGGGAGATGAACGAGCGGGTGTTCTCCCGATACGACATCGTTACCGTCGGCGAAGCTGCGTTCGTCACGCCTGAAGAAGGATTGATGTTCGTCGGTGAAGACCGGTGCGAGCTGAACATGCTGTTCCACTTCGAGGTGTGCGACGAGATGCCGGCTTGGGACATGCGCCGCTTCAAGGAGATTCAGCGCAGGTGGTACGAAGGGCTATGGGGCAAAGGCACGAACTCCCAGTTCTTGAACAATCACGACCATACGCGGCAAGTGACGCGGTACGGAAACGACGGCCAATATCGCGTGCAGTCCGCCAAGCTGCTGGCGACGATGCTGCATACGCTGCCGGGCGTTCCTTATATCTATCAAGGGGAAGAGATCGGGATGACCGGCGTCCGCTTCGGCGCGATCGAAGATTACAACGACATCGCGATGCGTAACCGCTACGCCGAGGAGGTCGGCAACGGCGCGGATCCGGGAGATACGCTCGCGCGTCTGCAGCCGCTAAGCCGCGACAACTCCCGGACGCCGATGCAGTGGGACGATTCGCCCCAGGCCGGCTTCACGAAGGGCACGCCCTGGATCCGCGTCAATCCGAATTACGCCGAGATCAACGCGGCGAAGGATTTGGCGGATCCGGATTCCGTTTACCGGTATTATCAAGCGCTGATCCGGCTGCGCAAGCAGCATGACGTCATGACGTACGGCGACTTCGCGGAGTGGCCGGAATGGATGGCGGACGAGCGGATGTACGTCTACGAGCGCGCGCTGGACGAAACGCGCTGGCTGATCGTGTTGAACCATTCGGACGAGCCCGTCTCGCTCGATTGGCCGGAACGGCTTCGCGGCTCGTCACTTCGCTTGCTGCTGGCCAATTATCCGGCCGCGCACGAAGGAGAAGCCGCCGCGCAGCTTCGGCCGCACGAAGCGCGGATCTACGAGATCTTGAACGACGCCCAATAATCCAAAACGCCCTCCGACCGGCCGAACAGACCGAGCGGAGGGCGTTTCCTTGTGAAAGCACATGTGTGACGCTCGCAGGCCGCTGTAACGAAACTTTTTATCGTTGCAGAGCACGCGAGGCGCATGTCGGCCGCTGTAACGATACTTTTTATCGTTACAGGGCATGCGAGGCGCATGTCGGCCGCTGTAACGATACTTTTTATCGTTACAGGGCATGCGAGGCGCATGTCGGCCGCTGTAACGATACTTTTTATCGTTACAGGGCACGCGAGACGTATGTCGGCCGCTGTAACGATACTTTTTTTTCGTTACAGGGCATGCGAGGCGTAGGTCGGCCGCTGTAACGATACTTTTTATCGTTGCAGAGCACGCGAGGCGCGTGTCGGCCGCTGTAACGATACTTTTTATCGTTACAGAGCACGCGAGGCGCGTGTCGGCCGCTGTAACGATACTTTTTATCGTTACAGGGCATGCGAGGCGTAGGTCGGCCGCTGTAACGATACTTTTTATCGTTACAGAGCACACGAGACGCATGTCGGCCGCTGTAACGATACTTTTTATCGTTACAGGGCATGCGAGGCGTAGGTCGGCCGCTGTAACGATACTTTTTATCGTTGCAGAGCGCGCGAGGCGTAGGTCGGCCGCTGTAACAATACTTTTTATCGTTGCAGAGCACGCGAGGCGTAGGTCGGCCGCTGTATCGATACTTTTTATCGTTGCAGAGCACGCGAGGCGTAGGTCGGCCGCTGTAACGATACTCGAATGTTCGGGGATTCATGCAACAGGGATCAGACGGCGGGTATGACCCGCCCTTCGCGCCAAGACGGCCGGCTCAGGACCGGGAACGAATCTCCTGACGCATAAAGGCGACATAGGAGGCCGCGAAGGACAGCGCCGTCTCCGCGACGATCGCGACGACCTGCGGCCAGACGAGCAGGAGGCTCTGGCCGAACGGCAGCGGGGCGTTTAAGGCCAAGTACGCCTGATCCTGGGTGACGAACGGATTCAGCGTCCGAACGTCCGGCAGCAGGAGCGTCGAAGCCGCCTCCTGGAACAGATAGGCCGGCGACAGCCGCTGCAGCAGCATCAGCCAGTCTTGCTGGTGCATGACTGCCAATGCGTCGCTCGGGTCGGAGGGCGCGGTCACGTTGCCGACCAGGTTCACGATCATCCCGTAGAAGACGAGGAAGAAGATCCAGATCGCGATGCCGCTCAGCGCAGACGTGGCCGCTTGGCGAAAGCGGACGGAGAACAGCAGCGACAGGTTCAGCCATAGGCCGACGTAGACCGTCGTCACGATCAGCGCGACGACGACGCGCCAGAACTCCTCGGGCGACGGCGGATAGCCGATCGTCAACAAGCCCATGCCCATCACGAGAAAGCCCAGCGAGAAGACGACGACGGCGATCAGGAGCAGCCCCGCGACGAACTTGGCGTTCAAGAAGTCGTCCCGGTGAACCGGCTGGGAGATCACCCGGCTCAGCGTCCCTTTGTTGCGCTCCGAGTTGACGGCGTCGAAGCCGATGGCGATCCCGATGAGCGGCGCGAGGAACGACAAGAACGTCAGAAAGTTCGGCAAGGATCCGTCGGATTCCGTGAACATCTTCAGGAACAGGAACGAGGACGCGGCATCCGCCTGGCCGCTCGCGCCAGACGCGCCCGCGCCGTTCTTCAGCGCCGTCACGGAAGCGTAGATCGAACCGATGCAGGCGAGCGTCACGATGCCCAGCAGAATCATGAACCGCCAGCTGCGGATATGATCGCCGAACTCCTTCTGAACCATGATCCAGAAGGGAGAAGGGGGCCGGCGGCCGGGGGCGGAGTCCCGCTCGGAGCCAGGAGCCGCCGCGGAGCGGAACGGGGAGATCGCAGCGCGTTCGCGCAGCTTAGCCATCCAGGCGCTCATGCGCGGCACCTCCTTCGAAGTAGCTGTGGTAGATGTCGTCGAGCCCCGCCCGGACGGGACGGAGGCCGAGCAGCGGCGCGCCGTGCTCCACGACGGCCAGCGCCAGCGCCGACGTCAGCTCGACGGCGCTCGTCACCCGGTAGGTGGCGATGCTGCCCGTCCCGGAGACGGCGAGGGCGTCCGAGGCGGCCGCTTCGACCGAGAGGACGCCGTCCAGGCGTCCGAGCCGCTCGGATACGCTGCCGTCCGGATCGCGGACGTCCACTTCGACTTCGAACGTCGTGTCGCCGTCCAGTTGCCGGGAGAGCGACGCGATGTCGCCCGAAGCGATCAGCTTGCCGCCGACGAACAGGCCGACGCGGTCGCAAATCTGCTGGACCTGGTGCAGGTGGTGCGAAGAGAGGAGGACGGTGAGGCCCTCGCTCTGGCTCAGCTCGCGAATGAGCAGGAGCAGCTCCCGCACCCCTTCGGGGTCGATGCCGAGCGTCGGTTCGTCGAGGATGATGATCTCCGGCCGTTTGATCAGCACGTCCGCCAGTCCCAGCCGCTGCCGCATGCCCCGCGAGAAGGCGCCGACCCGCTTGCCGGCCGCGTGCGCCAGCCCGACCTGGTTCAGCAGCAGCTCCGCACGCGCCCGAGCTTCCGGCAGCGGAATCCGGTTTAGCTGCGCGGTATAGATCAAATTGTCGAGCGCGGTACGGTCCTCGTAGAAGCCGATATCGTCCGGCATGTAGCCGACGCGCCGCTTCACGAGGAGCGGCGAGCGCGTCGCGTCGATGCCGCAGACGCGCACCGTGCCGGACGTCGGCTCGGTCAAGCCGAGCATCATGAGGATCGTCGTCGTCTTGCCCGCGCCGTTCGGACCGAGCAGTCCGTAGATCTCGCCGGGACGGATCGCGAGATCCAAGGCGTTCACCGCGGTAAATTCGCCGTATCGCTTCGTCAGCTTCGAGAGTTCGATGACTGCCGGCTCCACCTTATCGCCTCCCGTACTTGCGGAAAAGTCCGTAGATACCCGCCAGCACGGCGAGAATGATCAACACCCCGATCCAGCCCCACAGCACGGAGGATTTGACCGTGACGCGAATCGCCGCATCCTTCGACTTCTCCGCGGATTGGGCGGTCAAGCCGACGACGTAGTCGCCGGCGAGCGACTTGCCGGACGATTTGATCGTCGCCGTCACGGGCGCGGATTCGCCAGGCTTCAGCGAGCGGATCGTCTTGGGCTCGAACGTGACGTCCCAATCCGTCGGCGCCTGGCTCGTCAGGCTGACGTCCGTCAGCTCGGCGGAGCCGGTGTTGTGCACGACCATCTCCAGATGCCGCGTGCCGCCCGCCGTCACGTTCGCGCTGAGCCGCTGGTCGCTCGCGGTGAAGTCAAGCCCGTACGTGCCGGTGATGACCGCCTGAAGCTCGGCGTCCGCGCTCGTATTGTTGTTCGCGGCATGTACCTTGATCGCGTACGTGTCTGCGGACGCTTTATCGGCCGGCGTCAGATTGACGGTGATCGATTGGGAGCCGTTCGGCCCGACGTCGACCGAGGTCACGTTCGTGCCGCTTACCTGGAACTTGGCGTCCCAGCCGGCGGGCGCTTCGGCCGTCAAGGCGTACTGCTGCTTCGAAGCGGTGCGGTTGTTCAGCGTCATCGCGTAGGTGAAGGTCGAATCGGTGTGCCCCTGCATGTTCGGCTGTTCCGTCGCGAGCTCGGACTTGTACGTGCCGCCTTCCGACACGTTCACTTTGAGCGGCAGCGCGCCGAAAGCGCCGGCGTCGACCCGGAACGCATAATCCCCTTTGCTCACCTCCAGCGGCACTTCCAGGCTGAGGTTCACCGTCTGCGATTCCTTGGGCTTCACGGATACCTGGCGGATCGGATGTCCGCCCGCCGTCAGCGTCGCCTTCCAGCCATGGCCGCCGTCGTCGAAGCTCAGATCGGCGCTCTGAATGTCCGTTCCGTCGTTGATCAGGTCGATGTCGTACGAGACCGTCTCGCCCGGCGCGGCCGACAAGCTCGTGTAGGGGGTGTAGACCTTGCCGCCGGCCGCGAAGGACGTCGCCGCGAACGACAGCAAGCCGACGAGGAGCGAGAGCGTCAGGCCGACGCTCATTTTTTTGGCGAATCTGTGCATGGAACAAGAACCCTCCTTTGATTTTTTCAACCGGATTACGCATCAGGGGCTTTCGCGGATTTAGGTTCGGCGGCCGTCCGGAGATAAAAAAACGCTTAAAGGAAGCTTAAAGGAACTTAAATTCGGGTCCGGAGACATTCTCAAACGAGGCGGAATTTGCTATGTAAAAAGGAGAAGCGTTCGATCGCATACGGAGGTACGAAAAAGATGATTCCAGCCCGCAACCTGCAAGCCGACGATCTTGTCTCCTGCCTCGCCGACGTCGGGCAGGGCTCGGTCGAAGCGTTCGACCTGCTCTACGTTCGAATCACGCCGTTCCTCATCCCCATCGCCTGCCAACTGCTCGGCGACCGGATGGAAGCGGAGGACGTCTGCCACGACGTGCTGCTCGGCGTCATCTTGCATCCCGAACGCTACGATCCGGCGCGCGGATCGGTGGAGGCCTGGCTCGCCATGCAGACGAAGAGCCGGTGTCTGGATCGGCTGCGCAAACGGAAGAAGACGGTCTTCAATCGGATCGCGCCCGCGGACTGGCCCGCGAAGGCGGACGGCTCCGCCTTGCCCGAAGATGCCGTCGTCGCCCGGATGGACGGCGAGCTGCTTCGCAAGGCGCTGGCGCAGCTGCCGGTGACGCAAAGAGAGGTGCTGGCGGCTTCCTACTTCGGGTCTCGGACGCTGCGCGAGCTGGCCGAGACTTGGCAAGTGCCGCTCGGCACGGTGAAGTCCCGCATGCGCTACGGATTGGCGCACCTGCGCAAAGTCCTCGTCCGGCTGGGCTGGGAGGAAGAAAGCAGAGGCGAGCGCCATGGCTGATTGCATCCGGGGAATCGCCGAAGAACGATGGATCGACTGGCACCTGGGCAGGCTGTCGGAGGAAGAGGAGAGGGAGCTGGCGCTGCATCGCGCCGAATGCGCTTGCTGCTACGAACGATGGGCGCAATGGGGCGATCTGTTGGCGGCGGAGGCGCTGGTGGCTTCGGGGGCGCTGGAGGCTTCGAGGGCGCTGGAGGCTTCGAGGGCGCTGCCGGCCTGGCGGAGAGAGGCGCTGCGGCTGCGCGTGCGGCTGCAGGGATGGGGGAAGCGCCGCGAGCCGAGACGCGAAGGACGACGCAAGGCCCGGGTACTCGCCGTCGCCGGGACGGCCTTCGCCGCCTTCGTCGTCCTCCTCGTAGCCGCGCTGCGGGCCGGAGGCGGGGACGGCACGGACCCGGTGCGGTACGCGCAAGTCTTCGCGCCGCAGGGCGTAGCGGTGATGGGCCGTCCGGACACGGTCGCCTATGCATGGGACGGCGGGGGCGACGACGCGTCCGGCGGGCTCGGCGCGGACATCGTGCCGGTGCACGCGAACGGAACGGCATGGGTGAACGGCAGGACGCGGGAGGTGTTCGTGCTGATCCAGGGCATGCTCCCGTCCCGCGAGCGGGACGTGCAGGCGTGGGCGGAATACGAAGGCCGGCGCGAGAACCTGGGTTTGCTGGAATTCCATGAACGGCAAGCGCATCTCTACTCGCGCAACAACCTGCCGGCCAAGTGGGAAGCGCTGGCGTTCTCGATCGAGCCGAAGGGCGGCAGCGCGCAGCCGACATCGCCGGAAGCCGTCGTCATCAGCTTGCGGCACGGGGGCCGCTGAGGAAGCGGCGCAAGGGGCGGCACAGTACGGCCGCATACCGTCCGGATACGGACGACATCCTGCACCGACGGCGTTTTCGACCGCGGCTTGTTAAGGATTGGGCCGGGCGCGTTGAAGCGCCGCATCCTGGCGGCTCTTCGGAAGCAGGTCGGCCAGAAGGGCGTCTCCCCCTGCCCGCCGGCGCTCTTGGCGCAGCGCCTGCTTGATCTCCCAGGCTTTGCCGACCCATTGGATCCGGCTGTCGGCCGCATATCGCTTCAACATCGTCATTCCTCCTCCGCCTCGTCGGGCGAGTCGCTTGCATTCGAGCGGACAAGCCTATATCTTGTACCTATGCGGTTCAAGGCAAGAACATGACGGGAGGAAACGCGCATGCACGATGTTCAATCCAAAAACCATCCCTTTTACGAGACGACGATCGAGACGAAGCCCATCTTCGAAGGCCGAATGATCGCGCTGCAAGTCGATACGGTGAGACTGCCGAACGGGGAGACGGCCACGCGCGAGATCGTGCGCCATCCCGGCGCGGTGGCGGTGCTGGCGCTCGTAGGCGGCAAGATGCTCGTCGTCGAGCAGTTCCGCAAAGCGCTGGAGCGCGTGCAGGTCGAGATTCCGGCCGGCAAGCTCGACCCCGGGGAAGCGCCGGAGCAGGCGGCCGTTCGCGAGCTGGAGGAGGAGACCGGGTATCGCGCCCGCAGCATCCGCCACTTGCAGACGTTCTCCACCTCGCCGGGCTTCGCGGAAGAGCTGATCCATCTGTACTTCGCCGACGACCTGGAGAAGGGCGAAGTCCACTTGGACGAAGAAGAGTTCCTTACCTGCGAGGCGATCACGCCGGAGCAGGCGGACGCCTATATCCGCGAAGGGCGGATCTATGACGCCAAGACGCTGCTGGCGGTCCATCTTTGGCGGGCATACCGGCAGTCGGGTGAGCTCTAAGATGCCGGAACCGGGGCTGCGGCCCTTCTTTGCCGATCTGCACGTGCATATCGGCAGCAGCGGCGCGGGCGATCCGGTGAAGATCAGCGCCAGCCGCCAACTGACCTTCCAGGCGATCGCGGAAGAGGCTTCGGCGCGCAAGGGCATCGCCTTGGTCGGCGTCATCGACTGTCACTCGCCCGCCGTTCAAGCCGACATCGACCGGCTGCTCGATGCAGGCGAGATGTCGGAAGCGCCGGGCGGAGGGATCCGCTATCGGCGCACCGTCATCCTGCCCGGCAGCGAGATCGAGGTTCGGGAGCCGGGAGGCGGGCCCTTTCATCTGCTTGCCTATCTGCCCACCCTGGCGGCGATGCGGGAATGGACCGCCTGGATGCGTCCGCGCATGAAGAACGTCAATCTCAGCTCGCAGCGGATCTCGGCAACGGCCCGCGAGCTGCAGGACGAACTGCTTGCGCGGGGCGGCCTGCTGGTGCCGGCTCACGTCTTCACGCCGCATCGCGGGCTGCTCGGCTGTTCGGCCGACCGCCTCGCCGACCGGCTGGAGCTGGACGGCATAGCGTCGATCGAGCTGGGGCTGAGCGCGGACAGCGCCATGGCCGGACGGCTGTCCGAGCTCGACCGGTTCGCCTTCCTGACGAACTCCGACGCCCATTCGACCGGCATGATCGGCCGCGAATGCAACGAGCTGCTGCTCGCGGAGCCTTCCTTCGACGAGCTGTCGATGGCGCTGCGGGGCGCGGAAGGGCGGCGGGTGACGGCCAACCTCGGCTTGCATCCGAAGCTGGGGAAGTACCATACCACCTACTGCACGGCTTGCCGGCGCGCGCTGCCGGACGGCCAAGACGCGGAAGCCTGTCCGGGCTGCGGGAGCGCCCGTCTCGTCCGCGGCGTGGCCGGGCGCGTCGAGCAGCTGGCGGACCGGGCGGAGCCTTGCTGGCCGCCGCATCGGCCGGTTTACCGGCATCAGGTGCCGCTGTCCTTTTTCCCGGGCGTAGGGCCCAAGATGCGCGCGCGCCTGCTGTCGGAGATCGGGACCGAGATGGAGATCCTCCATCTCGCGGAACGGGAGCGGCTGGCGGAGGCGGCCGGGGAGAAGCTGGCGGACGCGATCGTCGCCGCCCGGGAGGGACGGCTGCGGATGACGGCGGGGAGCGGCGGCGCTTACGGTCGGATCGGCGAATAGAGACGGGCGAATGCGGGCTTCGGGCGCGTGCTGCGGGGGCCGCAGGCGAATAAACGGGTCTTGTCCCGCATACACATAGGCAAGTAAAAACGGCTTTGCCGTCTTCTCGGAAGCGGTCAATCCGTTTTTATCGGCGGACATACAGGAATGGATAGGCGTGAAGCTTGAATATTCCGTATGACCAAACGGGTTTCGTTCCTTCCGAAAAAGGGCGGAACGCGTTTCTGCCGTAGACGAATCGGTTCGGATTCGCGAGCGTATGGTTGCGCAAAGGGGACAAGGAGGGAACGCCGTGAACATTCGCCCATGGAACCTGGGGGCCCGCGACAATCTCAATCTGTACGTCTTCGTCGGGGTTCTCGTGGTCGTCGGCGCCGTCTTCGGCGCGCTGTTGGTGAACGCCCTAACGCTGGAACAGCAGCAAGATTTGGCAGGCGAGCTGGGCCGCTATCTGACGAGCGCCGGCCAGCCGGACAAGCTCCATGCGGGCGAAGCGTTCCGGGACAGCTTCCTGCTGTACGCCAAGTGGCTGGCGCTCATCTGGCTGCTGGGATTGTCGGTGATCGGCCTGCCGGTCGTCCTTGTGCTCGATTTCCTGAAGGGCGTGCTCCTCGGGTTCGCGGTCGGTCTGATCGTGCGGCATTTGGCTTGGAAAGGCGTGCTGGTCGCGCTTGCGGCCGTGGCGCCGCAAAATCTGCTCGTCGTCCCGGCGTTCGTGATGGCCAGCGTCTCCGCCGCGCGATTCGCTTCGTTCGTCGCCCGGGAGCGGCTGTTCCGCAAGAAAGGGCAGCTGATGCCCCCCTTCGTCGCGCACACGGCCGTCGCGGCCATGATGCTGGCGCTCGTGTCCTGCGCCGCATTATTCGAAGCTTATGTGTCTCCTTTGCTGTTGGAGCGGGTGTCGGGCATCGCCGCGCAGGCGGAATGGTCCGCGATATTTGCTAGATTCTAGCAAGCTTCGACGAGAGGGTTTGACTTCTTAAAGGGCCTCCCCCTATAATGAAATCAAGTGCGCCGTTCGGCCGGAGGGGGGAGACTATGGAAGCCCGCATTGAAAAAGTGAAACAGCAACTGCAGTCCCAGGGCTACAAGCTGACCCCGCAGCGCGAAGCGACGGTCCGAGTGCTTCTAGAGAACGAGGAGGACCATCTGAGCGCGGAAGACGTCTTCATGCTCGTGAAGGACATCGCGCCCGAGATCGGGCTTGCGACCGTGTACCGCACCTTGGAGCTGCTGAGCGAGATGCATATCGTCGAGAAATTGAACTTCGGCGATGGGGTAGCCCGTTACGACTTGCGTACGGATACGAACAAGCATCACCATCACCATTTGATCTGCGTCCAGTGCGGCACCATGTCCGAGATTATGGAGGACTGGCTGACGCCGCTGGAGGAGCGCCTCGAGCGCGAGTACGGCTTCACGGTACTCGATCACCGACTCGACTTCCAAGGCATTTGCGCCAAGTGCAAAGCCAAAGCGGAGGCAGCCAACGCATCGGATCCGACTGCGTCCTCCTCCGTCACATAAATGACAAGACGAAGGATGCCATTCCCGCGCGATACCGCGCAGGAATGGCATCCTTCTGTCATGCGTAGCGGCCGGGCGAATGGAGCTTTCCCGATGGCTCGTTGCGCCCGGCCGGTCGGCAACCGTGCCCGACGCACCGGCGTCCAACGGCCGTCCTATGACGGCGTGCATCTCTATATGGCCCTTTGCAAGGACGGGCGGAGGAACGGCTTCCCGTCTATTAGAGCAAGGCGCGCACGCGGCTCTCGATCTTCTCCGGGGTCACGGTAGGCGCGAAGCGCTTGACGACCCGGCCCCGGCGGTCGATCAGGAACTTGGTGAAGTTCCACTTGATGTTCCGCGAGCCGAGGAAGCCCGGCGCTTCGCGCGTTAAATAGACGAAGAGCGGGTCCGCATCGGGTCCCTTCACGTCGATCTTCGCATGCAGGGGGAAGGAGACGCCGTGGTTCAGCTCGCAAGCTTCGGCGATCTGCGCGTCGTCGCCGGGCTCCTGGTTGGCGAATTGATTGCTAGGGAACCCTAGGACGACGAAGCCTTGGTCGCCGTAGGTCTCGTATAGGCGCTGCAGCCCCTTGAATTGCGGCGCGAAGCCGCACTTCGTCGCCGTGTTGACGACAAGCAGCACTTTGCCTTTATATTCGGACAGCTGGCGGCGTTCTCCGCGATTCGTGGTGACTTCCATCTCATAGATCGACATCCGGATCTCCTCCTCGCGTGATTGATCGCAATTTAATTGTATGCAATTCAATTGAAGGCGTCAAGCGGTTGACATCGGCGTCGGCGTCTATTAGAATTGCATTTGATTCAATTGCGTGCAATTTGATTACGGCTCGGCCGAAAGGAGGCTGATCGATGGAGAGAGACGAATCGCTCAAGCTGGAGAATCAGACCTGCTTCGCGATCTATGCCTGCGCGAAGGAGATCACGAAGCTGTACCATCCCGTGCTGAAGGAACTCGGTCTGACCTATACCCAGTACATTACGATGCTCGCGCTCTGGGAACGGGACCGCGTATCTGTGAAGGAGCTCGGCGAGCGGCTCTATCTCGATTCCGGGACGTTGACGCCGCTGCTGAAGAAGCTGGAGACGCAAGGCTTCGTCTCCCGGATCCGCGACCGCAGCGACGAGCGTCAACTGCTGATCGAGTTGACGGACGCGGGCCGGGCGCTGAAGGAACGCGCCTATGACGTGCCCGAGAAAGTGTTCTGTCAAGCGGGCATGCCCGCGAGCGAGCTTATGAAGGTTCGGGTTCAGATGACGGAGCTTATGCGCGCCATCCACCCGGTCGCGGCCGTTGCAGAAACGACGCCGGATTGAAATAAAAGCATCCCAAGGAGGAGTAAACCTATGTCCGTATATGAATATTCCGCCCGCACGATCAAGGGCGAAACCGTTGGCTTGTCCGCCTATGAAGGCAAAGCGCTCGTTATCGTGAACACCGCCAGCAAGTGCGGCTTCACGCCGCAATACGAAGGCCTCGAAGCGCTGTACCAGCAGTACCGGGATCAAGGCCTGGAAATCCTTGGCTTCCCGTGCGATCAGTTCGGCGGCCAGGAGCCGGGCAGCGAGGCCGAAGTGGAGGAATTCTGCAAGATCAACTACGGCGTTACGTTCCCTTTGTTCGAGAAGACGCTCGTCCGCGGACCGGAAGCGGCGCCGCTGTTCCAATATCTGACCGAGGAAGCGCCGTTCGAAGGCTTCGACACCGCGACGCCGGGCGGCGCAAAGATGCAGTCGTTCCTGCAGGAGAAGCTGCCCGAGTACTATGTGGGCAACGGAATCAAATGGAACTTCACCAAGTTCCTCGTCGACCGCGAAGGCCGGGTCGTCGACCGCTTCGAATCGACCGTCGATCCCGCGTCCATGGCTTCCCGGATCGAAGCGCTGCTCTAATCTTCGGCGACCGCACCGCAAGCCAACCGTCTCCGTCCGCGTGCGGAGGCGGTTGGCTTTGCTGCGTTTGCGGAGGGAGCGGGGGTGCGGGAAGCGCCGTTCCGAGGCGGCCTTAATGACGCCTAAGGTGACAAGGCGACGGAGCGACCTGCTGCCGTTAAGCTCGAATTCCCTACTTTTTGTCCGTGAGGCGCGCCGGAATGACGAGTCGTCGCTCTCCGGGAAACGCATGGACGCGCGCAGGACGAGGGGTGGTCGCCAATGCGGGCCGGGCGTCCCGGCGCGCATGGCATGAACCTTCTCGCGTTTACATACGGTTGTAATAAGGACAAGACCGGAGGAGGCGGAGCCAGGTGAACGAACCTCTCCAGAAATGGTGGGAGCGTCTGCAGTTTACGCTCCTTTTTATCGTGCTGACGGTGCTGGTGCATCATTTGTACGGATGGATGCAGACGATCATGACGCCGATCGATCCTTATAAAGTACCGGAAGGACGCGCGACCAAAGTGTTCCAGGCGGGAGACGCGGAGAGCGGCACAGTCACGCCCGGAGACCGGCTGAAGCTCTTTTATTGGCTAGGGGAATAAGCGTCTCGGGAGGAATCGGGTCTTCGCGCGTGGAATTCCTAACGGGTAGGCAAGCTAGATAAGCTGAAGGGATCTTGATTCATGAAAGAAGAGATCGCGCAATTCGCAGACCATCTCATGGAGGCCAAACGGCTCTCGCCCCATACGCTCGACGGCTACCGGCGGGATCTGGAGGATTTGGCGCGGACGCTGGCGGGCCAGGGGATCGCGCAGCCGGAGCAAGTCCGTCCGTACCATCTCAGCAGCTACGTTCAGCAGCTGCGAAGAATGAACCGGTCGCCGGCGACGATCTCCCGGCGCATCGTGTCGATCCGCGCGTGGTTCCGGTACCTCCAGGTCCACGAGGGACTGGCGATCAATCCCGCGCTGCAGCTTGAGGCCCCTAAGCTCGAGCGGACGACGCCCCGCGCGCTGACGATCGCGGGCGTCGAGCGGTTGCTCGAAGCGCCCGATACCCGAACGCCGGCGGGCGTCCGGGATCGGACGATGCTGGAAGTGCTCTACGCGACGGGCATGCGCGTGAGCGAGCTCGTCTCGCTCGACCGGACGGATGTCCGGACGCAGCTCGGGATCATCGCCTGCCGCGGAACCGGCGGCAAGGAGCGGATGATTCCGATCGGTACCCTATGCTGCGATTGGATGGTAAAATATACGGAAGAGGCGCGTCCGGCGCTGACCGCGGACAAGCCTGACACGGATGCCCTGTTCGTGAACCAACACGGCAATCGGATGACGAGGCAGGGTTTTTGGAAGCTGATCAAGAAGCATGCGGTGGCGGCGGGCGCGGACGCGGACGTGACGCCGCATACGTTGCGTCACTCGTTTGCCGTTCACCTCCTGGAAGGCGGCGCGGATCTGCGCGCGGTCCAGGAGATGATGGGCCACGCGGATCTATCCGCCACCCTGGTCTATCGGACGGCGGCCAAAAGTCGGCTGAAGGACGTCTACGAGCAAGCGCACCCGCGTTCCCGCCGGAAGGCGCCGGATGAAGATCGTTAATCGAGGAGGACCGTACATGTCGTTAGGCAAAGTAATCGCCATTGTACTGGATAGCGTAGGCATCGGGGAACTGCCCGACGCCGCGGCGTATGGAGACGCAGGCGCGCATACGCTCGGCCATATCGTATCCCGCGTGCCGGACGTATCGCTGCCGCATCTGCGCAAGCTCGGCCTGGCCAACATTGCGCCCATCGGCGGCTGGCAGCCCGAAGCGTCGCCAGGCGCTTATTACGGCAAGATGGCGGAAGTCTCCGTGGGCAAGGATACGATGACCGGGCATTGGGAGCTCATGGGCTTGAAGATCGACACGCCATTCCGCACGTTCCCGGACGGCTTCCCGGATGCGCTGCTCGCGGCGTTCGAAGCCGAGACGGGCCGCTCCGTCATCGGCAACAAGGCGGCTTCCGGGACGGAGATCCTGGACGAACTGGCCGAGGAGCAGATGCGAAGCGGCGCTTGGATCGTATACACGTCCGCCGATAGCGTGTTCCAGATTGCGGCGCACGAGGACGTCATTCCGCTTGAAGAGCTGTATCAAGCTTGCCGGATCGCGCGTCGCCTGACGCTCCAGGACGCCTTCTCCGTCGGACGCGTCATCGCGCGTCCTTACGTCGGGAAGCCGGGCGCGTTCGTCCGCACGCCGAACCGGCACGACTATGCCGTGAAGCCGCCGCAGCCGACCGTCTTGAACGCGCTGAAGCGCGCGGGGCGCGAGGTGGTGGCGGTCGGCAAGATCAACGATATTTTCAGCGGAGAGGGCATTACCAAGGCGATCCCGACGAAAAGCAATGCGGACGGGATCGCGGCGACGCTGCGGGAGATGGATCGGGACTTCGAAGGGCTCCTGTTCACGAATCTGGTCGACTTCGACTCGCTATACGGCCACCGCCGCGATCCCGAAGGGTATGCGCGAGCGCTGGAGGAATTCGACCGAGCCGTGCCCGCGCTGCTGGACAAGCTGGGGCCGGACGACCTCTTGATCGTCACGGCGGACCACGGCAACGATCCGGTACATGCAGGCACCGATCATACGCGGGAGTACGTGCCGATCCTCGTCGCCGGTCCGGGATTGCAGACGCCCGGAGATCTTGGCGTACGTTCGACTTTTGCGGACCTGGCCGCGACGATCGCGGACCGTCTCCAAGCGGCGATGCCCGCGAACGGGACATCGATGACAAACTTATTGAAATAGGACAAGGGAGAGGAATTCGATGATCTACCCATCCAAATCCGTAATCGAAGAAGCGGCCGACTATATTGCCAGCAAAAGCGAGACCCGGCCGGAGGTCGGGCTCATCCTCGGATCCGGCCTCGGGGTGCTCGGAGACGACTTGGAGAACGCCGTAACGATCCCCTATGGGGACATTCCGCATTTCCCGGTCTCGACGGTCGAAGGACATGCCGGGGAGCTCGTGCTGGGCCGTCTCCAAGGCCGCGACGTCGCGCTCATGCGGGGACGGTTCCACATGTACGAAGGCTACGAGCCGGAGCGGACCGCCTTGCCTGTTCGCGTCATGAAGGCGCTCGGTATCAGGACGCTGTTCGTCACCAATGCGGCGGGCGGCGTCAATCTCGAATACGGGCCGGGAGATCTGATGATCATCTCGGACCATATCAACCTGACGGGCCGCAACCCGCTCGCCGGGCCGAACGACAACGCGCTGGGCGTCCGGTTCCCGGACATGTCCGACGCGTATACGCGCCGCCTCCGGGGAATCGCCAAGGAGACGGCGGCCGAGCTCGGCATTCCGGTCCGCGAAGGCGTCTACGTCGGCCTGCTAGGTCCGAACTACGAGACGCCGGCCGAGATCCGGATGCTCCGGGTGTTGGGCGCGGACGCGGTCGGCATGTCGACCGTATCCGAGGTGCTGGTGGCGCGTCACGCCGGCCTTGAGGTACTCGGCATCTCGTGCATCAGCAACATGGCCGCGGGCATCCTCGACCAGCCGTTGTCCCACGAAGAAGTAATGGAGACGACGGAGCGCGTGAAGCAGCAGTTCCTGCAGCTCGTGTCGGCGCTGCTGCCGAAGCTGTAGGGCGGAGGCAAGGCGGAGCTACGGATGCTGCCGCCAATGGGTCGGGATTCCCATCTATCGGTGTGGCACTTTCGGCCGAACTCCCCAATTTGAACGATTGAACTTCATAACGATTAAAGCATAGAACGGAAAAATCGGGAGGCAGCACCTATGCGCATGGTTGATTTGATCCGCAAGAAACGTCATGGCGGCGAGCTGGAAGAACGGGAGATCCGCTTCATTATCGAAGGTCTTGTGAACGGAACCGTTCCCGATTATCAGATGGCGGCTTGGGCGATGGCGGTCTGCTTCGTCGGCATGTCCGCTCGCGAGACGGCCGCGTTGACGCTGGCGATGGCCGAGTCCGGCGATACGGTCGATCTGTCCGCGATCGCAGGTACGAAGGTCGACAAGCACAGCACCGGCGGCGTCGGCGACAAGACGACGCTTATCGTCGCGCCGCTCGTGGCGGCCTGTGGCGTTCCCGTCGCCAAGATGAGCGGGCGGGGACTCGGCCACACCGGCGGCACGGTGGACAAGCTCGAGTCGATCGCGGGGTTCCATACGGAGCTGAGCCGCGAGGACTTTTTCCGCCAGGTGAACGAGATCGGCGTGGCGGTCATCGGACAGAGCGGGAATATCGCGCCAGCGGACAAGAAGCTGTACGCGCTCCGCGACGTGACCGGGACGGTCGAATCGGTGCCGCTGATCGCGAGCTCGGTCATGAGCAAAAAGATCGCGGCGGGCGCGGACGCCATCTTGTTGGACGTCAAGTTCGGCAGCGGCGCCTTCATGAAGACGGCGGACGATGCGCGGACGCTGGCCGAGGCGATGGTCGCCATCGGCGCGCAGGTCGGGAGACGGACGGTCGCGGTGATCAGCGACATGGATCAGCCGCTCGGCCGGACCGTCGGCAACGCGCTTGAAGTGCGCGAGGCGATCGAGGTGCTGCGCGGAGAAGGGCCGGATGATCTGCGCGAGCTTTGCCTCGTGCTGGCCTCCCACATGCTCGTGCTGGGCGGACGCGCGGCGGACGCTACGGCTGCGCGGACGCAATTGGAGGAAGCGATCGCTTCCGGCGCCGCGCTGCGCAAGTTCGCCGACCTGCTCGCCGCGCAAGGCGGCGACGCCGCGGTGGCGAACGATCTGTCGCTGCTGCCGCAGGCGGAGGCTCGCGTCGCGGTGAAGGCGGCCGGCGCCGGCTATGTCGCGGGCATCGACGCGGAGCAGATCGGGCTCGCCGCGATGATCCTCGGCGCCGGCCGGGCGGAGAAGGACGACGCGATCGATCACGCCGTCGGCCTCGAGCTGGTCGCGAAGTTGGGCGACGCGGTCGAAGCGGGCGACACTTTGGCCGTCCTGCACGCCCGGGCGGACGACGACAAAGCCAAGCAAGCCGCCGCGTCGGTCGCCGCCGCCTACCGGTTCTCGCCATCGCGTCCGGACGTCCAGCCGCTTCTGCAAGGGATCGTGGGGTAGGCGACAGGGCGGACAGTAGCGGTCCAGGAGTAAGAGCTTCCACCGGAATGACCTACTCCGTTCTCGGCTGGTATTTTACATGTGCCGAAGCTTCGGCGATTGGGACCGGAATGGAATATCGCCGAATGCAGATAAACGCTGAAAATGACTTCTTCCGCCCAGTACCTAGAACCGCATATAATACAAACTAAGATCAAATGAACTTGCGCGTGAAGCACACGCCGCTAGCTCCGAATCTCGGAGCCGGCGGCGTTTTTATTTTGGCAGGGGAGGGCGACGAATTGTTCGAGAAGCGATTTGAAGCGTTCTGGAAGGAGCAGGTCCGTTTGGCCAAAGGGCAACGGCAGGAGATGCTGCAGCGGGACTTGACGGGCACGAAAAAGATGTTGGAAACGGTGCTGCTGACTGTATTCGGCTCGTTCGACGGTTTGATATTGGAGCATGAGATGGTGAGTCTGTCCGGCGTGAAGATCTACGGAGACGTTTATCATCCTAAGCTGCGAACCGTTTTCGAGGAGGAGCATTACGTCACCCATGCAGAGAAGATTACGAGAGATCGATACGCGTTCGAACGGGCGCGGGCACGCTCGGTCGCTACGCTGGGGTACGTTTACTTTCCGTACAGCAGGGACGAGCTCGATAAAAAGATGGATTTTTGCCAGCGGAACCTGTACGAGCTCATCGGTCGGGTGGGTCAACATCATGATGCGGGCCTGCTGCAGTTGCCCGTTTATGAGCGGGAGGTGTTGAGGATGGGGTTGTTTCACCAAGGTTTATTTCGGATAGCGGATGTGGCGATGTGGCTGCAACTTCGGAACGAGGCATGTCGGGGCATCCTGCGGTCATTGGAGTCGAAGGATTTAATCGAACCGCGCGGGGGAGGAGCGGCTCGGCGTCATACCTATCGCATTACAGAAAAGGCTGTTGAGCTGCTTCATCGATCCAAGTAAGGATGCTATGAAATCAGGCGTGCGAAAAAGCGGGGTTAGCCGGAAATACAAAATGCAGGAACGGATAAGGCGGAAAATCCGCTCTATTCGGCTGGCGAAGGTGCACAGGAGCGGATTAAGTCGGAAAATCCGCTCTATTCGGCTGGCGAAGGTGCACAGGAGCGGATTAAGGCGGAAAATCCGCTCTATTCGACTGGCGAAGGTGCACAGGAGCGGATTAAGGCGGAAAATCCGCTCTATTCGGCTGGCGGAGGTACACAGGAGCGGATTAAGGCGGAAAATCCGCTCTATTCGGCTGGCGGAGGTACACAGGAGCGGATTAAGGCGGAAAATCCGCTCTATTCGGCTGACGAAGGTACACAGGAGCGGATAAAGGCGGAAAATCCGCTTTGCACGGTGGGGCGAAGGTTCAGGAGTGTTAATCAAGGCTTCCACGCACAAACGCACAGAGGACAGTCTGTAAAGATGCATATTTGTCGTTACTGAATCGCTCGTTCTCCGCGGAAAGGCTTGGAATATTTTCCTGCGACGAGGGGCAGACTGTAGCAAAGATGAGACATCAGGCCTCGTACAGGCCAGCAGGAGGGAACCCGAGCTTGAACCACTTTCGAAGCCGCTTGGTCCGTAGACTGACGACGGCGATCTGCGCCACCGCTCTAATGCTGCCATCTTCGGCCGCTTGGGCGCAGGAGGTCGCCAAAGGCAAAAACGCCGGGCCGCAGACCGACCTGGCCGCGAACGCCCGCTCCGCGATTCTGATCGATGCCGATAGCGGCACGGTCATTTACGAGAAAAACAGCCACTCGGCGCTGCCGCCCGCCAGCATCACGAAGATCATGACGATGCTGCTCGTCATGGAGGCGATCGACGACGGCCGCCTGAAGCTGGACGATAAGGTGCAGACGAGCGAATACGCGGCATCGATGGGCGGTTCGCAGATCTTCCTCGAACCGGGCGAAGAGATGACGGTCCACGACATGATGAAGGGCGTTGCGATGGCTTCCGGCAATGACGCTTCGGTGGCGTTGGCGGAGAAGCTGGCCGGCAGCGAGGCGGAATTCGTCAAGCTCATGAACCAGCGCGCGGCGGAGCTCGGCATGAACGACACCAAGTTCGCCAACTGCAACGGGTTGCCGCTGGCGGGGCACGTGTCGTCCGCGCACGATATCGCCGCCATGTCCCGCGAGCTGCTGAAGCACCCGGAGATCACGAAGTATACGGGCGTTTACCAGGACTATCTGCGCAAGGACACGCCGAAGCCGTTTTGGCTCGTGAACACGAACAAGCTTGTGCGCTTCTACCAAGGCGCGGACGGCTTAAAGACCGGATTCACCAGCGAAGCGAAATTCTGCTTGTCGGCGACGGCGCGCCGCGACAATCTGCGGCTGATCGTGGTCGTCATGGGCGAGCCGAACACGAAGACGCGCAATGCCGAGGTGTCGAAGCTGTTCGACTACGCGTTCGCCCAGTTCACGAACGTCTCGATCTACAAGACGGGCGACACGATCGGTACGCTGAAGGTAGCCAAAGGCGCGACCGAGAAGCTCCCGATCACGGCCAAGCATCCGTACAGCGTGCTCGTCCGCAAAGGCGAGGCGGGCAAAAACATCCGCCACGAGCTGAAGCTGGAGGCCAAGGTGACGGCGCCGGTCAAGGCGGGTCAGCGGGTCGGCAAGCTGACGGTCTACAAAGGCAACGAGATGCTGACGGAATTCCCGATCGAGGCGCCGTCGCACGTGGACCGCGCGGGCTACTGGAAGCTGTTCAAGCGTTCGACCGGCAAGTTGTTCCTCGCTGACTGAATCGGGCGAAGCAAGGCGGTACGACGGGGTTTTCGTCGCCGCCTCTTTGCCGTATTTTGTCGCGTTGCGAAGGGTAGCTTCTAGTTTTGTCGGGGGGCAGGAATGGCTAGCGGGTTCGTAGAATTGAATGTTCTACCACAAAATGAGCTCGCACTGGAGGGGAAACGGCATGGGATTGCAAGTGGAACTGGAGCAGCACCGCAACGTGCTCGTCGTACGCTTGAAAGGAGAACTGGATCACCACACTGCGGATATCGTCCGTTTCAAGATGGAAGACGCGATTCTAAGAGGCCGCTGCGACCACGTCGTGCTCAGCCTCAAAGAGTTGCAGTTCATGGACAGTTCGGGACTCGGCGTCGTCCTTGGGCGGTACAAGCTGGTCAAGAGCCGCGGCGGCAAGATGGTCGTCTGCGACGCGCACGCAAGCGTGAAGCGACTCTTCGAATTGTCCGGCTTATACAAGATTCTCTCTTTCTATGACACGGAACGTTCGGCGCTAGCCGGTCTGGAGGTCGTATCATGAGCCGCGACAATTTCATGAAGCTGTCATTCGCAAGCCGTTCGGAGAACGAGGGGTTCGCGCGGGTCGCCGTCGCCGCCTTCGTCTCGCAACTCGATCCGACCTTGGATCAGTTAAACGATATTAAGACGGTCGTGTCGGAGGCGGTCACCAACTCCATCATTCACGGCTACGAGAATCGGGAGGACGGCATCGTCCATCTCGAGGCGGAGATCGCGGGCGATACCGTCTCGATCTCGATCCGCGACGAAGGCCGCGGCATCGAAGACCTCGACTTGGCCCGCCAGCCGCTGTTCACTTCCCGTCCGGAGCTCGAACGGTCCGGCATGGGCTTCACGATCATGGAGAACTTCATGGACGAGTTCGACGTGACGAGCGTACCGAACGAAGGCACCCGACTTCGCATGAAGAAGCGGATCGAATCGAAGAAAGCATTGTTCAACTAAACCGCGGCAGGGGTTGGGGGTATGGAAATCGAATGGAAGCGATCATCGCCGCCTGGTTATCTTGACGATGCGGAAGTCAAACGGTTGATCGCGCTTAGCCAATCGGGCGACGGCACCGCGCGCGATACGCTCGTCTCGAGCAACATCCGGTTGGTCTGGTCGGTGGTGCAGCGGTTCGCGAATCGCGGCTACGATGCCGAGGACTTGTTCCAGATCGGCTGCATCGGCTTGCTCAAGTCGGTCGACAAATTTGATCTATCGTACGAGGTCAAGTTCTCGACCTATGCGGTCCCGATGATCATCGGAGAGATTCAGAGATTCCTGCGCGACGACGGGACGCTCAAGGTCAGCCGCTCGCTGAAGGAGATGGCCAACCGCGTCCGCAAGGTGAAGGACGAGCTCTCGAAGCGGCTCGGCCGCCAGCCGACGATCAGCGAAGTGGCGGAGGAAGTCGGCGCGACGCCCGAAGAGATCGTGTTCGCGCAGGAAGCGAACAAGCCGCCGACCTCGATTCACGAGACGGTGTTCGAGAACGACGGCGATCCGATCACGCTAATGGACCAGATCGCGGACGACTCGCAGGAAAAGTGGTTCGACAAGCTCGCGCTGACCCAGGCGATCCAAGGGCTGTCGGACCGCGAGCGGCTCATCGTGTTCCTCCGGTATTTCCGGGACCAGACGCAATCGGAGGTGGCCAGCAGACTGGGCATCTCGCAAGTGCAGGTCAGCCGGCTGGAGAAAAAGATTCTGCAAAATATCAAAGACCAGATCGCGCAGTGAGCATACCGCCGCGCGCGATCGAACCGGACCGCGTTCGCGGCCGCATGCCTTTCGCTCGCCAGAGCGAAAAGGCGGCGGCAACGGCGCGGTTTTTGCTGCGTTCCGCGAGCTGCATGCGGACGAACGACGGGCTTCGTTCGCGCACGGACGCGCGGCCGATCGGACGGCGCCGACGCGAACGCGGGAGTACGGAGCGCCCATTTGTCCCATACTACAGGAAACGTTCGCCTGGAGGTGGAGCGAATGGAATCAACGGACGTCGTATACGTTCGCCTTCATCGGCGCGTCGTCGTGGCGCCGAAGTCGACGGTGCTGCTCGGCGACGTCGCCAGCCTCGTAACCGAACCGTCGGCGGCCCGGAAGCTGGCCCAGCTGCCGATATGGCGGATCCGTCCGGAGGACGGCAACCTGCTCATGTTCGATATGCTGCATGTCGTCCGCCGCATCCGGGAAGTCGCCCCGCAGATGACGATCGAGACGTTCGGCGAACCGCACGTCCTGCTGGAGGTGGCGGAGCGCCGCGAGATTCGGCCGCGTTGGGCGCTGCTCGTCGCGACGTGGCTGCTGCTCTTTTTCGGTTCGGGCATGGCGATTCTGAACTTCCACGCCGACGTCAATATGCCGGAAGTCCAGCGGAGAATCATCGAGCTGCTGACGGGACGGAACGATCGGCATCCGTGGCTGTTCGAGATCCCGTACTCGCTCGGATTGGGCCTCGGTATGCTCCTGTTCTTCAACCGGGTGTTCAGGCGACGACTGAACGACGAGCCGAATCCGCTCGAGGTGGAGATGTTCATGTACCAGGAAAACGTGAATCGGTACGTCATCACGGAAGAGTACCGCAAGAAGATCGGGCAGCCGGAGGGCGCGGGGCGTGACTGATCTCGCCGGCAGCATCCTCGTGGCGATGGCCGGTCTCGCCGGCGGGTTCTCGGTCGGCAGCGCCTTCGTCGCGCTCCTCATCGTGCTGGATCTGGTGCCTCGTCTGGTACAGCTGACTCGCGCCTACCGCAAGTCCGTCATCTTCGAGTCGGCCTTGCTCTGCGGCGTCCTCTACTGGAGCTGCGCAGACTTGTTCGGCTGGGTCATCCCGCTCCACGCGGGATGGCTGCTCATCCCCTCGCTGTTCCAAGGCATCTTCGTCGGCATGTTCGCGGCGGCGCTGACGGAGGTGCTGAACGTGATTCCCATCGTGGCGAAACGGCTGCGTCTCGATCCGTTCCTCTTTGCGCTGCTCATCGCCATGGTGCTCGGCAAAGTCGTAGGCTCGCTCGTGGATTGGCTCGTGCTCCAACCGAAATGACAGGAGGGAACGACCGCATGAATACGTCGGAACATGGCAGCATGGACATGAACGAACCGGACCCGCCTCAATCGTCGTCGCATCCGGGCGCCGATCCGAGCGGAGAATCGCCGGAGGAAGGGGAAGAGAGGCGTTCGCGCGTCGAACCGGGCGAAGAAGCGACGAAGCCGGGATCGAGAAGGCGTTCGCGAGGCAAACCGGCCGCTTCGGCGGGCGATGCGTCGAAAAAAGCAAAGGCGGAACCCAAGCCGGACGACCGCATCGCGCCGGAGATCGACGGATGGCTGGAGCAGCTTCGCGATCGCTTGGGGCTCGATACCAACTTCGACGTGCAGGTCCGCGAGATGACGTTCGGCGAACACCGAACGGGGCTGCTGTTTCTAAGCTGCCTGTCGAAGGACGCCTCCCTGACCGAGATCCTGAAGCGCCTCACGTATCTCGAACCGGGCAACATCAGCCACGACGCGCTGGAGAGCTTTTTCACGCACTATATCCCGACGGTTCAGATCCGCAAAAGCGAATCGTTCGACGAGATGATCAACGACGTGCTGATGGGGAACGCGGCGTTCTATGTCGACGGCGAGCCGCGGGTGCTGCTCTTCGACGCGAAGCAGTACCCGGGGCGCAATCCGGACGAGCCCGTGCTCGAGAAAGTCGTCCGGGGCAGCAAGGACGGCTTCACCGAGAGCATTCTCACGAACGTGGGACTCATTCGCCGCCGGCTGCGCGATCCGAATCTCCGGTTCGAGATCATGAAGGTGGGCGACCGGACGCAGACGGACGTAGCCATCGCGTACATTAACGACATCGCCGACCAGGAGCTGGTCGAGGCGGTTCGAGACAAGATCAAGGCCGTGAAGATCGACGGGATCCCGCTGGGAGACAAGCAACTGGAAGAAATGACGGTCAAGACGAATTGGAACCCGTTCCCGCTCGTCCGCTATTCGGAAAGGCCGGACGTCGTCTCCGCGCATCTGCTGAACGGCAGCGTGACCGTCCTGGTCGATACGTCCCCGAGCGTCATCCTGCTGCCAACCACTTACTTCGACCTCGTGCAGCATGCGGAGGAGAACCGCCAGAATCCGTTCATCGGCACCTATCTGCGATGGGTCCGATTCTTCGGCGTGCTGGCTTCGATTTTCCTGCTGCCGCTCTGGTACATGTATGCCGAATCGCCGCATCTGCGGCCGCACTGGCTGTGGTTCCTCGGCGCCGAGAAGACGGGCGATCTGCCGCTCATCCTCCAGTTCCTGATGGTGGAGATCGGGGTTGACCTGATGCGTCTGGCGGCGGTGCATACGCCGTCTCCGCTCGTCACGGCCATGTCGCTCGTCTCGGCGATCTTGATCGGGGACATCGCGGTCAAGACCGGGCTGTTCATCAACGAAGTCATCCTCTACATGGCGGTGGCGGCGATCGGCATGTTCGCCACGCCCAGCTACGAGCTCGGACTGGCGAACCGGATCGTGCGGCTCGCGCTGCTGCTAGCGACGTTTCTCTTCCAGATGCAAGGCTTCGTCGTGTGCGCCACGGCCATTTTCATCTCCATGGCGTTCGTGCGTTCGTACAACGCGCCATATCTGTGGCCGTTTCTGCCATTCAACGGCCCGGCGATGCTAAACGTCATTTTCCGACGTCCGCTACCGCGCAACCTGAGACGTCCGTCCCTGAACCGGACGAAGCAGAACAACAAGCAACCGGTGTAGGCGGGCTGCGCCAGAGAATGCAAATGTTTTGGCGAATCCTCCATTTCCCCCGCGGCGGATATCGGCTATACTCAGGATAATCCAAGTAAAAACGCCTATGCCGTCTTTCCAAGCGGCGACACGTTTTTACCGTAGACGATTCTGACGAACGCGCATCGCGCGAGCTTGTCCGAATCGCCTGCGTATCCCGGAACCGGGCTGCTCGCCCGCGCGCATCCGAATCATGACCAAAGGGGAATCGCATATGTATTTGCATGGAACAAGCCGCATTAACGACCAAGGACATCTCGAGATCGGAGGCTGCGACGTCACGGATCTGGCCCGCAACTTCGGCACGCCGCTCTATATCGTAGACGAGGCGCTCGTGCGCCAGCGCGCCCGAGAATACGTGGAGGCGTTCCGCGAGACGGGACTGAAGTTCCAAGTCGCTTACGCTTCGAAGGCTTTCTGCGTCATGGCCATGTGCCGCGTCGCCGAAGAGGAAGGCATGAGCCTCGACGTCGTCTCCGACGGCGAACTGTATACCGCGCTCCAAGCCGGCTTCCCGGCCGAGCGCATTCACTTCCACGGCAACAACAAGACGCCGGAAGAGATCGAGATGGCGCTCCAGGCGAACATCGGCTGCTTCGTGGTCGACAACTTCGTCGAGCTGCACCTGCTGAACGCCATCGCCGCCGAGCACGGCAAGACGGTGAACGTCCTGCTCCGCGTCACGCCGGGTGTCGAAGCGCATACGCACGACTACATCTCGACCGGCCAGCAAGACTCGAAGTTCGGCTTCGACATCAGCAACGGGACGGCTTTCCGCGCCGTCGAAGAAGCGTTGAAGCAGCCGCAACTGAAGCTGCTCGGCGTGCACTCCCATATCGGCTCCCAGATCTTCGAAGTCGAAGGCTTCCGCATGGCCGTCGAGAAGGTCGCCGCGTTCTCCATCGAGATCCGCGCCAAGCTGGATAAGACGTTCTCCGTCATCAACCTGGGCGGCGGCTTCGGCATCCGCTACGTCGAGGGCGACTCGCCGCTGCCTGTCGGCACTTATGTCAAAGCGATCACCGAAGCGATCATCGCTTCGTTCACGTCCGCCGATTACCCGCTGCCCGAGATCTGGGTCGAGCCGGGCCGCAGCATCGTCGGCGACGCCGGCACGACGCTGTATACGATCGGGACGAGCAAGGATATCCCGGGCGTGCGCAAGTACATCGCCGTCGACGGCGGCATGACCGACAACCCGCGTCCGGCGCTGTACGAGTCCAAGTACGAAGCCGTGCTCGCGAACCGCGCGAACGACGCCGCCAAGGAGATCGTCTCCGTCGCCGGCAAATGCTGCGAGAGCGGCGACATGCTCATCTGGGATCTGAATCTGCCGCCGGTAGAGACGGGCGATCTGCTGGCCGTCTTCTGCACGGGCGCCTACAACTACGCGATGGCGAGCAACTACAACCGCATCCGCCGTCCGGCCGTCGTCTTCGTCAAGGACGGCCAGGCCGACCTGGTCGTGGCGCGCGAATCGTTCGAGAATATCGTCGGCAACGATGTCATTCCGGAGCGCCTCCGCAAGCAAGCCGTCGCCAAGTAATCGGCGTACACTAAGGCAGCCTTCGGGGCAGCCGTCCGGCTGGACAAGCAGCCGGGCGGCTTTTCCATTTGCGCGAAAATGTAGTATGATAAGACGAGTTCTAATGAAGGAGGGTTTATCTCATGTCCAAACAAGCGACAATCAAACTCGCGGACGGCAAAGAAGTCGTCATCGAGCTCTTCGACAAAGACGCTCCGAATACGGTGGCGAACTTCGAGAAGCTGGCGAATTCCGGCTTCTACGACAACTTGACCTTCCACCGCGTCGTTCCGGGCTTCGTCGCCCAAGGCGGCTGCCCGAACGGCAACGGCACCGGCGGACCGGGTTACGAGATCGACTGCGAGATCAACCCGAACAAGCACGAGCGCGGCGCCCTCGCGATGGCGCACCGGGGACCGAACACGGGCGGCAGCCAGTTCTACATCGTCTACGCGCCTCAGCCGCACCTGGACGGCGTTCATACCGTCTTCGGCAAAGTCGTGTCCGGGATGGAGCACGTCGACGCGTTCCGCGGCGGCGACAAGTTCGACAAGATCGAAGTCACCGAACAAGCCTAATCGAATACGGGAGGCGCAATGCCTTCGTCGGAACCTCGGATCCCGCTATGCGCGCGGGCTCCGAGGTTTTTTGGTCATCCAACTTTTATCTAGTTCGCGTGGAATCGGCGACCAAGCCGGAGAGGACTAGCGATAGCTAATCCGACCGCGCAAGTCTGAATTTGCTTGCAATTTGCAAAGCGTGGTGGTAAACTTTCACTCAACGATTCAGGTAGGCGTCAGCGTCTAGCTTGAAGCGTAACGAATCAGCAGCTTACCTTCGGGGCGGGGCGCAATTCCCCACCGGCGGTGATCGGCGTTCCGCCAACGGGCGGCATAGCCGTCAGTCCGTGACCCGTCGTCGCACTTCCGGTCAGCCGGTGGCGCGAGGCGGTGGACCCGGTGCAAATCCGGGACCGACAGTAACAGTCTGGATGGGAGAAGGAAGCGCAGCGCGGCTCTAGCCGCGTCTTTCGTGCAGCAAGGAGAGGGAACGTCGCGCGTGCGCGGCGATAGGCGAGCCTGTTTGTTCTTTTTTTCACAACAACAACCAAGCCGTCGACCGCCGTGTCGTCTTCTTTGCGTTCGCCTTGTGCGCGTCAGACGTGCGCTACAGTTCTGTTTCACGCTGTGCATCGACCCCGGGGAGCATGAGACCCCGGGGTTTTATTGTGTTTTGCCGGAGAGAGGAGGCGAGCCGAATGGAAGTGCTGAACGATGAATTCTACATGCGGCTGGCCTTGAACGCGGCCGCTGGGGCGGCCGGTCAGACGGGCGTCAACCCGATGGTCGGCTGCGTCGTCGTCCGGGACGGCCGCATCGTCGGCATCGGCGCGCACCTGCGGCGGGGCGAGGCGCATGCCGAAGTGCATGCGATCCGGATGGCGGGGGCCGAAGCGCGGGGCGCAACGGCGTACGTCACGCTGGAGCCTTGCAGCCATCACGGCCGCACGCCGCCCTGCTGCGACCTGCTCATCGCCGAGGGCGTCGCGCGGGTCGTCGTCGCGACGACCGACCCGAATCCGCTGGTCGCGGGAAGCGGCGTCGAGCGGCTGCGCGCGCAGGGGATCGAAGTGGAAGTCGGACTGCTCGGCCAGGAATCCCGGGCGTTGAACGAGGCGTTCAACCGGTTCATCGTCACCGGGCGCCCGTTCGTCACGATCAAGACCGCAGTGACGCTCGACGGCCGCATCGCCACGCGGACCGGGCACAGCAAGTGGATCACGGGTCCGGAGGCGCGTGAAGCGGTTCATACGCTGCGTCATCGGCACGACGCGATCATGGTCGGCATCGGAACGGTGCTGGCCGACGATCCGGAGCTGACGACCCGCCTGTCGGTGCCGGGACTGCACCCGGTGCGCGTCATCGTCGATTCGGCGCTGCGACTGCCGCCGGACG
Source organism: Cohnella nanjingensis (assembly GCF_014212125.1). Classification (GTDB taxonomy): domain Bacteria; phylum Bacillota; class Bacilli; order Paenibacillales; family Paenibacillaceae; genus Cohnella; species Cohnella nanjingensis. Next base: position 125,570 of record NZ_JACJVP010000044.1, on the reverse strand, counting down.
CCCGCGTGCTGAACGGCGCGGCGCCGACGATCGTCCTCGCGACGCGACGGGCCGACCCGGCGAAGGCAGCCGCGCTGCGGGCGCTAGGCGCCGAGGTCATCCCCTGCGGGGATGGGGCGCGCGTCGACCTGCGGGCAGGGCTGGCCGCCCTGGGCGATCGGGGCATCGGCTCCGCGCTCGTCGAAGGCGGCGGCGTCCTGAACGGCGCGCTCCTCGAAGCCGGCCTCGCCGACAAGATCATGCTCTTCTACGCCGCCAAGATTGCGGGAGACGAAGCCCCATCGGCCTTCTCCCTTCGGGGCCCCGAAGCGATGGGCGACGCGATCGGCCTCCGGATCGCGGGGATTGAACGCTACGGCGACGATTGGTGCGTCACGGCCTATCCGCCGGAAGGAGAGTCGTATGCTGCAGACATTACAAGGGAAGCTGGAGGGGAAGCCGATGTTCACGGGTCTCATTGAGGAAGTCGGCGTGCTCCGGCGAATGCAGCGCCGAGGGGAGGCGATGATCCTCACGATCGCCGCGTCCAAGGTGCTGGAAGACGTGAAGCTGGGCGACAGCATCGCCGTCAACGGCGTCTGCCTGACGGTCGTATCTGCTGACGGCGGCACGTTCGCCGCCGACGTGATGCCGGAGACTTACCGGCATACGAATCTTCAGGAGCTGAAGCCCGGCGAAGCCGTCAACCTGGAGCGGGCGATGCTCGCGGGCGGACGCTACGGCGGGCATATCGTCCAAGGGCACGTGGACGGCACGGCCGTCATCGCGTCCCGGCGCAAGGATGCGAACGCCGTCGTCTTCACGGCGAAGCCGCATCGCCGGGAGCTGCTCCGCCACGTCGTGCCGCAAGGCTCGATCACGCTGGACGGCATCAGCTTGACCGTCGTCAGCGTGGACGGCTCCGCAGGCGCGCTGACGGTCTCGATCATTCCGCACACGCTGCGCGAGACGGCGCTCCAAGCCAAGCAGCCGGGCGATACGATCAACGTGGAGTGCGATATCCTGGGCAAATACGTCGATCATCTCTTAAGCCAGCGGCAAGCGCAAGCGGCGCCGGCCGGACGCGGCGGCGGCTTGACCGAGGCGGCTTTGCGCGAATACGGATTCTAATCGAGGGAGGCGTCATAGATGGAAGAGATTCGGTTCGATACGATTGAAGAAGCGATCGCCGACCTGAAGCAAGGCAAGATGATCCTCGTCGTGGACGACGAGGACCGCGAGAACGAGGGCGATCTGATCGTCTTGGCGGAGAAGGCGACGCCCGAGGTGATCAACTTCATGATCACCGAAGCCCGCGGCCTCGTGTGCGTGCCGATCACGCCGGAACGCGCGGAACAGCTTGACCTGCCGCCGATGGTCAGTCACAATACGGATTATCACGGTACGGCGTTCACCGTGTCGGTCGATCACGTGTCGACGACGACCGGCATCTCCGCGCACGAGCGTTCGATGACGGTCAAGGGGCTGATCGATCCGCAAGCCGGCGGCGCCGACTTCCGCAGACCCGGTCACATGTTCCCGTTGATTGCGAAGCCGGGCGGCGTCCTGCGCCGGTCCGGACACACCGAAGCCGCAGTCGACCTGGCGCGTCTCAGCGGGTCCACTCCCGCGGCCGTCATCTGCGAAGTGATCAAGGAAGACGGCACGATGGCCCGCCTGCCCGACTTGACGGAATTCGCGGCGCAGCACGGCTTGAAGTTAATCACGATCCAGGACCTGATCCGCTACCGCAATGCGCAGGAGAAGCTCGTCCAGCGCGAAGTCGCCGTCCGGATGCCGACGGACTTCGGGACGTTCGAGGCGGTCGCCTATACGAACGAAGTGGACGGGAAGGAGCACGTCGCCTTCGTCAAGGGCACCATCGACAGCTCGAAGCCGGTGCTCGTCCGCGTCCACTCCGAATGCCTGACGGGCGATGTCTTCCACTCGCAGCGCTGCGACTGCGGTCCGCAGCTCGAAGCTGCGCTGAGACAGATTGACGAAGCGGGCAGCGGTGTTTTATTGTATATGCGGCAGGAAGGCCGGGGCATCGGCCTCATCAACAAACTACGGGCCTACAAGCTGCAAGAGCAGGGATTGGACACCGTCGAAGCGAATATCCAATTGGGATTCGCTCCGGATCTCCGGGATTACGGCATCGGAGCGCAGATCCTGCGCGATCTCGGCGTGCGCCAAATACGGCTGCTCACCAACAATCCGCGCAAAATCAAAGGCTTGCAGGGCTACGGCCTTGAAGTGGTCGAGCGCGTACCGATTCAGATGAGCGAGAAGGAAGACAACAAACGATACTTGCGCACGAAGAAGGCGAAACTGGGCCATCTGCTCACGTTCGCCGAGGATTCGCAGAGACAGGGCCGTGTGTCGGGCGATGTCGAGCAGGACGAACAACAAGGCGCAGTGCCGGAGAGAGGATGAACGATATGGCGTTCGTATATGAGGGGAATTTAGTATCGCAAGGTTTGAAGTACGGGGTCGTCGTCGGCCGGTTCAACGAATTCATCAGCTCCAAGCTGCTGAGCGGCGCGCTCGACGCCTTCAAGCGCCACGGCGCGGAAGACGATGAAGTCGAGATCGCTTGGGTGCCCGGCGCCTTCGAGATTCCGCTGATCGCGCAGAAGATGGCCGAGAGCGGCAAGTACGACGCGGTCATTACGCTCGGCGCGGTGATCCGCGGCTCCACGCCGCACTTCGACTATGTCTGCAACGAAGCCGCCAAGGGCGTCGCCGCCGTCGGTCTGAAGACGGGCGTGCCGACGATCTTCGGCGTGCTGACGGTCGACAGCATCGAGCAGGCGATCGAACGCGCGGGCACCAAAGCCGGCAACAAAGGCTGGGAAGCCGCGGCGTCCGCGATCGAGATGGCGAACCTGACCCGCGCGCTGAAGGGCTGACGCGAACGCCGAACGAATACCGGCGAGGGGACCGCGACGGTTCCTGGCCGGACGGCGAGTCGGAGCGGGGAAAGGGTGAACGATCATCGGGGCAACGGTGCTGTACAAGCTGGAGACTTTCGAGGGGCCGCTGGACTTGCTTCTCCATCTGATCGACAAAGCGGAGATCGACATCCAGGACATCTCGATCAGCGACATCACGGACCAATATATCGCGTATCTGGACGCGCTGCAGGAGCTGGAGCTGGACGTCACGAGCGAATTCCTCGTCATGGCGGCCACGCTGCTCTCCATGAAGAGCCGGCAGCTGCTGCCGAAGCCGCCGGTGACGGACGAGCCTTGGCTGACGGAGGGCGAGGACGACGGCATCGATCCGCGGGAGGAGCTCATCCGCAAGCTGATCGAATACCGCAAATACAAAGCGATCGCTAGCCAGCTGCGCGAGCACGAATTCGAGCGGAGCCAGGTGTTCACGCGCGAGCCGTCGGATCTGGCGCCGTTCGCGACGAACGAGGAGCAGAATCCGGTCGAAGGGCTACACGTAGACGATCTCGTGCGCGCCTTCCGCAAGGCGCTCCGCCGTGTCGCCGGCCGCAATCGGATCGCCGCCATCCAGCGCGACGAGATCTCCGTCAAGGACCGCATTCGCGAGATCATGGCCGTGCTGAAGGAGAAAGCGGCCTTCGGCGAGCCGAAGGTGCTGTTCTCCCAGATCGTCGGAGACGTCATGGACCGCAACGACATCGTCGCGACATTCCTCGCCGTCCTGGAGTTAATGAAGCGGCGTTGGGTCACCTGCCATCAGAACCAGTTGTTTGACGAGATCGTATTGACCTGGACGGGAAGGGAGGCCGATGACGATGGATTATTCGACATTGAAGTCGGTACTTGAAGGGCTGCTGTTCGTCGCCGGCGACGAGGGCTTGAACGGCAAGACGATCGCCGAAGTCGTCGGCATGGACGCGGACGTCGTGCTTGACGTGCTGCGCGACTTGAAGAGCGATCTCGTCCGCGACGGCCGCGGCATCCGCATCGCGGAGGTCGCCGGCGGATTCCGGCTGACGACCGTGCCCGAACATGCGCCTTATTTCGAGAAGCTCGCTTATTCGCCCGCCCGGTCTTCGCTGTCCCAAGCGGCGCTCGAGACGCTCTCGATCGTGGCCTATCGGCAGCCGATCACGCGGATCGACATCGAGGAGATTCGGGGCGTGAAGTCCGACCGCGCGATCCATACGCTAGTGGCCAAGGACCTCATCGAGGAAGTCGGCCGCGCGGAACAGATCGGACGACCGATCCTGTACGGCACGACCAAGTCCTTCCTCGATTACTTCGGCCTCGCGGACATCGGGCAGCTGCCCGATCCGATCGTGTCGGAAGAGGACGACGAGATGGAAGAGCGGACGCGGATGCTCTTCGAGCGGATCGAGGGGCGTCAGCTGTCGATGGACGATCTGGACCGGGTCATGGAAACGAACTGAAGCGCAGCCAACAGAATGAAGCGAAGCGAGAAGGCCATACTACTCCCAGGCGAAAGGCGGGAGTAGTATGGCTTTTTGGATTGGGGGAGCGATGGTCTGTATCGTCGCTGTCTTCGCCGTCGCGGCATGCCTGTCTCACGTGCGCGTCCGCGTGCGCTATTCGCGCAGCGGCGAAAGGGATCAGCTGGCGGTCGTCGTGCGGGGCTTGTTCGGCTTGGTGCGGATCCAGAAGGAGATTCCGTCCATCACGCTTCGCGGCATGAACATTGTCTATAAGGAGCGGCAGTCGCAGCAGACGGCGGGCGCCTCGCAAGGGCAACAGGAGGCTAAGCGGAAGATCGGCCTAGATACGATCCGGCGCAAAAGGCGAGCCGTGCGGATCTTGCTGCGGTCGACGCGAGACTTCAAGACTTTGGCGCTGTCGTTCATGCGCAAGGTCGAATGCACGAGATGGCGGCTCGACGTGCGGATCGGGACGGGAGACGCGGCGCTGACCGGCGTGGCCGCAGGCTTGTTCTGGACGGTAATCGGGACGGCAATAGGCTTGACCGGACACTTCCTGAAGCTAAGGACGCATCCCCACGGCTCCGTGTCGCCGAACTTCAAGACGACCGAATTCGCGGTCGTCTGGGAAGCGGACTTCCGGATCCGGGTCGGGACGGCCGTGTTGTCGGTGCTTCGGCTGGGCGGGCGCACTTCCCATTTCCGTCAAGCGCTGCGGGCATGGCGAAGTTGGATGTCGCCGCCGGAACAAGCATGAACGAACGGGATCGTCCATGCGCGCGGAGTACATACTCAAGTCGCCGCTGGGCAAGCTAAAGGATGCAAATCAATATTCCTTATGTCACGCGCGAAAGAACAGGAGGCCAAACCGATGTCCGAGCACCCGATTCAAGGCTTGATGCAGACGGCAATGGAAAATATCAAGGAAATGGTCGACGTCAACACGATCGTCGGCGAGCCGGTTCAGACGCCGGACGGCAGCGTTATTATGCCGATCTCCAAAGTGGGATTCGGATTTGCGGCAGGCGGCAGCGAATTCCAAGGCATGATGGAGGAGCAGCAGCAAAACGGCGGTTCGGATAACCAGAACGCCAGCGTGCAGCTGCCGTTCGGCGGCGGCAGCGGCGGCGGCGTCTCGATCAGTCCGATCGCATTCCTGGTCGTCGGATCGCAGGGCGTTAAGGTCGTGCCGCTCGATAACCAAACGCATCTGTTCGAGCGGCTGATCGACGCGGCGCCGCATTGGGTGGACAAGATTCAATCCATGATTCAGCGGCCGAACCGGATGGACGAGACGGAGTCCTCCACGCTGTCGGCCAACGTGTCGAAAACGCACGGTTCCTCGCACTGACGGCAGAGCGCCGGCCGGAAGGCCGGCTTTTTTGCGGGATTCGATAAAGGTTGGAAAAAGCGGGGTTAATTAAAGAAGGCGAATTCGCAGGCCATTGGCGGATCGAGCGCCGCTCATCATATTTTGGGACACGCCCGCATACTATGGTAGCAAGCGCCGAGGCGCGCCAAGCAAGGAGGAATACGATTGAACGCTACGGATTGGCATGCCCGCCGCATCGGGCTTCTATGCATCGCATCGATCGCCGTCCTCTGGGCCTCGATGGTCCGGCCGGGCGGGACGGCCTATGCGGCGCCGGACAAGCCCGTCTCCCACGCCAAAGCGACGGCGCTGATCGACGTCACGTCCGGCCGTCTGCTGTACAGCGACCACGGAGACGATCGGATGCTCATCGCCAGCTTGACGAAGATTATGACCGCCATCGTCGCGATCGAGAACGGCAAGCTCACGGATGTCGTCAAGGTCAGCCCGCGCGCGGCAAAGGTGGAAGGCTCGTCGATCTACCTGAAAGCCGGGGAGAAGATGCCGCTACAAGACTTGTTGTACGGACTGATGCTGCGCTCCGGCAACGACGCCGCTACGGCGATCGCCGAGCATGTCGGCGGGTCGATCGACGGATTCGCCTTCCTGATGAACCGCAAGGCGGAAGAGCTGGGGCTCGCGAACAGTCATTTCGTCAATCCGTCCGGTCTCGATCACAAAGACCATTATTCGTCCGCGAACGACTTGGCCAAGCTGACCGCTTACGCCATGCACAACAAGACGTTCAAGGAGATCGTCAAGACCAAGGAAAAGCTCGTCTCCAACCGCGATTACGAATGGCTCAACAAAAATAAGATGCTGCGCATGTACGACGGCGCGGACGGCGTCAAGACCGGCTACACCAAGCAAGCGCTGCGCTGCCTGGTCAGCTCCGCGACCCGCAACGGCCAACAGCTGGTCGCCGTCACGCTGAACGACGGGGACGACTGGGCGGATCATCAACGGTTGCTCGACTTCGGCTTCATGAACTATCCGCTTCAGCAGGTCGTCAAGCAGGATGAGGGCGTAGCCGGTTACCCTTACCGCACGTCCGCCGATTTTCGTTACCCGTTCGCAGCGGGCGAGCGGGAGCAGCTGCGCATTCGGCTCACGCCGTACAAGAGCGGCGGCACCGACTACGCGCTCGGCTATCGCGGCAAGCTGACCTTCCGGCTGGGCGAGCAGACGCTGGGCAGCGTCTTCCTGCTGCCGCAGCCCGGCGTGGCGAATGCAAGTCCGGATACGGCTGCGCCAACCTTGGCGGAGCCGGACGTGATGGACGGCACGCTCCGGATGACCTTCGGCGAAGCGCTGCGCCGCTCGCTGCGTTCGATCCTGTCGTTCGGCTGACGCACGATCATTCTGTTGGGAAGGGGCGATTCGCTTGGTCAATTGGATCTGGCTCGGCATGATCGTATTCAGCGTCGTCTTCGCGGCTGCGACCGGCCGGGTCGACCAAGTGACGGAAGCCGCCTTCAGCGGCGCGCAGACCGGCGTCACCGTCTGCTTCGGCCTCATCAGCATCCTCGTCTTCTGGATGGGGCTGATGCGCATCGCCGAAGTATCCGGTCTCGTCCGCAAGCTGTCCAGGCTGCTCGCGCCGATCGTGCGATGGCTGTTTCCGGATGTGCCCAAGGATCATCCCGCGCTGGGATTCATCCTGTCCAACATGAGCGCCAACCTGCTCGGACTCGGCAACGCCGCCACGCCCATGGGCATTCGCGCGATGCAGGAGCTGCAGAAGCTGAACCCGGATCCGGGAACCGCGACGCCGGCCATGTGCACGCTCCTGGCGCTCAACACCGCGAGCATCACCATCGTGCCGACCACGCTGATCGCGATCCGGATGAACTTCGGGTCGGCGCACCCGGCCGATATCATCGCGCCGACGCTGCTCGCGACCGCCATCTCGACGGGCGCCGCGATCTTGGCCGACCGCTGGTACCGCCGACGCGCGGGCCGCCCTCCGGCATCGCTGCCGCATGCGCCGGCTGGAACCGGCGCGATGCCGTTCAAGGGGGGATGACGGATGGTCGCCTTTCTGCACGCTTTGTCCGCCTGGGCGATCCCGATGTTTATCGTGCTGATCCCGCTCTATGCGGCCTTTCGCAAGGTGCCGGTCTACGAAACGTTCGTGGACGGCGCCAAAGACGGCTTCTCGACGGCCGTTAGCATTATCCCGCATCTGGTCGGCATGCTGACGGCGATCAGCATGTTCCGCGCTTCCGGCGCGATGGACATGCTGGTCGCTGCCGTGAAGCCGCTCTTCGAGCGCCTCGGCATCCCCGGCGACGTGCTGCCCCTCGGCTTGCTTCGTCCGATCACGGGCGCGGGTTCTCTCGCCTTCGCCACCGACCTGATCAAAGCCCATGGCCCCGATTCCTTCATCGGCCGCATCGCTTCCACCATCCAGGGCAGTACCGATACGACGCTTTACGTGCTCACCGTCTACTTCGGCGCGATCGGCATCCGCAACGCCCGTTATGCGCTCAAGGTCGGCCTCTTCTCCGACGCGGTCGGTTTCTTTGCGGCCGTGTTTGCCTGTTGGTTGTTGTTCTAGCGGAGAGGCTTTTCGCAATTCCGCCAATAGCTCCCTAAACAGGGTGCATCGGGCCGTAAGGCGTGAGGCATCCTGTTTGGCGTTGATGCAGGCTGGCCGGAAGAGGTCTCCTAGGCAAGAGGCGGCCGGAGCACGCAGGCATGCAGCCTCGAACTAGAGCTAGGGGTTGCGAAGCAGCGAGCAAGAGGCAATGCCAGTAGAAGGCGGCCGTAGCGGGAGGAAATCACGTTTGCTGGAGAGTCTACGTCCCGCCTTTGCGGCCCCGTCCTCACCGCCTCATCCGAACAGAGGAACGGGGGCGCAACCGCGGGCGGAAGCAAACGTGCATTTCCGGAGCGCAGGCATGCAGCCTCGAACTAGAGCTAGGGGTTGCGAAGCAGCGAGCAAGAGGCAATGCCAGTAGAAGGCGGCCGTAGCGGGAGGAAATCACGTTTGCTGGAGAGTCTACGTCCCGCCTTTGCGGCCCCGTCCTCACCGCCTCATCCGAACAGAGGAACGGGGGCGCAACCGTGGGCGGAAGCAAACGTGCATTTCCGGAGCGAAGGCATGAAGCCTCGAACTAGAGCTAGAGGTTGCGAGGCGCGTGCGGCCTTAGCCTCTCCGCCAGCGGTTTGCCCCGGCCGAATGTTGTGAAAACCCTGCCAACAGAGTATGATGAGGGGTGAGGTGAACGACCAGTGGAACGATTGCAGAAAATACTCGCCAATGCCGGCGTCGCTTCGCGGCGCAAATGCGAAGAACTGATCGCGAGCGGCAAAGTGACCGTGAACGACGAAGTCGTGAAGGAGCTCGGCGTCAAAGCCGACCCGACGAAGGACGTCATCGCGGTGAACGGCAAACGGATTCGAACCGAGAGCAAATTGTACCTGTTATTCAATAAGCCGAAGGGCGTCATTACGAGCGTGCACGACGAAAAGGGACGCAGCGTCGTGACCGACTACCTGAAGGACGTCAAGGAGCGCGTCTATCCGGTCGGACGGCTGGACTACGATACGGAAGGGCTGCTGCTGCTGACCAACGACGGCGATCTCGCGCATCTGCTGACGCATCCCCGCCATCACGTGCCGAAGACGTATCATGCGACCGTCGAGAAGGTGCCCCACGGCGCCGCCCTCGAGAAGCTGCAGAAGGGCATCAAGCTGGAAGACGGCATGACCGCCCCGGCCGAGGTCGAGTACCACGACGTCGATCCGGAGGGCAAGCAGGCGACGATCGCGATCACGATCCGCGAAGGACGCAACCGTCAGGTACGCCGGATGTTCGAGGCGATCCATCACCCCGTCATCCGCTTGAAGCGGGTGTCGTTCGCGGGATTGACGCTCGACAATCTCCAGCGCGGGAAGTACCGCAAGCTGAGCGCCCAAGAGGTGCAAATGCTGCGCGACGCGGCCGAGCAGGCGGGACCCCGTACATAGTACCCCTATGTCACACAATGTTCAAACCGGAGGTCGGGGCGATTGTCTCTGACCCCGGTATTTTCGTTATAATGGTAAAAAAGCGGTTGGTGGTGAAACAGTGAAGCGTTATCGGAAACCGATACAATATGTTATTCTGGCAGCCGTCCTGCTCATTGGAGGATACGCGATCGGCCAGTCCTTTTTCACGTCTAAGACGGTTCTGACGACCGGTAATGCCGCACCCGAATTCGAGCTGCTCGGGCTTGACGGACAAGTCCACGACTTGGCTTCCTACCAAGGCAAACCGCTGGTGCTTAATTTCTGGGGGTCGTTCTGCCCGCCGTGCCGGGACGAGATGCCTGCGCTGCAGGCGCAGTACGACAAGTGGAAGGACAAAGGGCTGCAGCTCGTCGGCATCAACCTGAGCGAAGACCGCGTCAGCGTGAACAGCTTCGTTCGGGCGTACGGCGTCCATTTTCCGATTCTGCTCGACAAGAACAAGAAGACCGAGAAGAAATACGGACTCAAGGAGTATCCGACCACGTACTTCATCACGGCGGACGGCAAGATTCAAGACATCGTCATCGGGGGGCCGATGAGCGAGGAGACGATCGGCACGCGGATCGAAAAACTGTTCGCGTCCGATCGACAGTGATGGGAGGCAGCGGGGGTTGATTAAGAACACCAAATGCGAATGCGGACACCAGAACCCGGTAGGCACCGTCTTGTGCGAATCGTGCGGAAAGCCGCTGGACCCGGACTTGCCGCTGGACAGTCCGCTCGAGATGAGATACGACGGCGCGGCCCGTCGCTCTCAGAAAGCGAATCCGGCCGTTATCGACCGGATATGGAACTTCTTCTCCTCGGTGAAGATCGCGATCTACCTCATCGTACTGACCCTGATCGGGGCTGCGCTGGGCACGATCTATCCACAGGAGAGCACGTTCATTAATTTGGACGATCCGGGTAAGTACTACAAAGAAACTTACGGCACGTGGGGCACGGTCTATCATGCGCTCGGGCTGTCGCGGACTTACGAGTCATGGTGGTTCATCGGACTGCTCGTCATGATCGGCACCTCGCTCGTGATCTGCAGCTTGGACCGGGTGCTGCCGCTCTACAAGGCGCTCTCCAAGCAGCAGGTGCGCAAGCATCAGACCTTCATCGACCGGCAGCAGACCGTATACGCCTCCGAGCTCGCGGCGGAGCCGAACGAGTGGATCGAGCGATTCGGCAAGCAGTTGAAGCGCAAGCGTTACAAAGTGTGGACGGACGGGACCGCGCTGCTCGCCGAGAAGAACCGGTTCAGCCGGTGGGGGCCTTATATCAATCATATCGGGTTGATCATCTTCCTCTTGGCGGTACTCGGCCGCGGCGTTCCGGCCTGGCATATGGACAAGTACATCGGCGTCGACGAGCATCAGACCGTACAAATTCCGAACACGAACTACTACGTCCAGAACGAGAAGTTCACCGTCGAGTACTACAAGGACGAAGAGCTCCCGGACAAGCTGAAGGGCACGAACCGGGCGAAGCTGTACCGAACGGACGCCAAGCTCTACACGTGTACGAAGTATTGCAACGACGATCCGCTGCACGAGCCGGAGCTGAAGGAAGTCGAAGCGCACGCCATCGAAGTGAATTCGCCGCTCTCCTACAAGGGACTCAATCTCTATCAGTACAACTACGAAGAACGGGTTCGCCTGATCGAGGTGAAGCCGATGCTCGTGGACAGTACGACGGGAGAGTCGTACGGCCCGTTCGATCTGCCGATGAACGATCCGCCTCCTTCCGTGGAGGCGGGACCGTACAAGCTGACGCTGTCGGCCGTTTTCCCGGACTTCGGGCTCGACGCGCAAGGCCGACCGATGACGAAGACCCGGGATCCGAACAATCCGGCGTTCGTCTTCGTCGTCACCGGGCCCGGCCTGAACGAGAAGGGCGAGATGTACATCTACTTCCCGATGCCGAGCGGCGACGACAAAGCCGTACAGAAGCAGATCAACGACAGCTTCAAGAAACTCGGCAGCAATACGGGGCGCTTCTCGTTCCAGGTAGGCAAGATGGAGAACGTCAGCTTCTCGCAGTACACGACTTACCTGAATGTGCGCGTAGACCGGGCCATGCCTTACGTTTGGGTCGGGGCGACCATCTCGATGATCGGCCTCGTCATGGGCTTCTACTGGCAGCATCGCCGGATCTGGCTGCGTATCGACGACGGTCGGCTCTCGCTCGGCGCGCATACGAACAAGAACACGTACGGCATTCGCAGCGAAGTGGCATCGGCGCTGGGCAAATGCGGCGTCGCCGTAGAGCCGAAGACGCTGGATAACAGGAGGAGTTCAAGTTGAATTGGTTGGACATTAGCAGCACGGCGTTTATAATCGCGTTCTTTCTTTATTGTGCCGCGTTTATCTTCTATGCGGTAGCGATCGGCGGCAAGCGCTGGAGCAATCGCGATCCCGAAGCCCACAACCGCCGCTGGGGCCGGATCGCCTTCGCGACCGCCATTCTCGGCTGGGCCGCGCATCTAACCTTCTTCTTCACCCGCTGGGCAGGCGGCGGGCACATCCCGACCAGCAATATGTACGAGTTCATGACCTTCCTGGCCATGGCAATCATGTTCGCGTTCATTATCGTTCATCTCATCTACAAGAACAACTTGCTGGGCGCCTTCGCGCTCCCGCTCGTGGTCATCATCGTCGCTTATGCTTCCGTTTTCCCTTCGGAAGTCCAGCCGCTGATTCCTGCCCTGAACAACTACTGGCTGAAAATTCACGTCACGACGGCGGCGACGGGGGAAGCGTTCTTCGCGGTCGGGTTCGCGGCGGCGCTCGTTCAGCTGCTGCGCGTCGTGGACTTCTCCCGCACGGACAAGAAGGGACGCCGCGAGCAGCGGTGGACGGAGTTCGTCCTCTTCTTCATGGTCATCATCGTCGGCTTCCTCGTGGCGGTGTTCGGCTTCCGCGCGGGCGGCTACGAAGCCAAGTTCCAGCAAGAGTCGGTGTCGATCGACCAGCAGGGCGTCGAACACTCCAAAGTGCAGACCGTCGAATACGGACTGCCTCCGATCGTCAAACCTTATAATAGCGAAAAGCTCTCGATGGACGCCTTCCTCGGCATGAAGGAGCCTCTGTTCGAAGCGCCTTCCTGGATGAACGGCGTCAACGCGGGACGCAAGCTCAACACGGTCATCTGGTCGGTCCTCTCCGGCTTGATCCTGTACGCGGTGCTTCGCCTGATCTCCCGCAAGCCGCTGGCCGCCCGCATTCATCCGTATCTGGGCGACATCGATCCGGAGGATCTGGACGAGATTAGCTACCGCGCCATCGCGATCGGCTTCCCGATCTTCACGCTCGGGGCGCTCATCTTCGCGATGATCTGGGCGCAGATCGCTTGGTCCCGCTTCTGGGGATGGGATCCGAAGGAAGTCTGGGCGCTTATCACCTGGCTCTTCTACAGCGCCTATCTGCATCTGCGTCTCTCTCGCGGCTGGCAGGGGACGCGTTCGGCGTGGCTCGCCGTCATCGGCTTCCTCGTCGTCCTCTTCACCCTCATCGGGGTCAACCTGGTTATCGCGGGCTTGCATTCCTATGCCGGCGCTTAAGCGACAGCCAGCGTACGTATAGAGAATTGCCGAATCCAATCGTGGAAAGGGGTCGTCTCGCATGAATCAAGGCAATCGGATATTGGTCGTCGACGATGAAGAGCGGATTCGCCGGCTGCTGCGGATGTATCTGGAGAAAGAAGGTTACGCCATCGAAGAGGCGGAGGACGGGGAGACCGCCCTTCGCCGGGCGCAGCAGGAGGAATTCGATCTGATCGTCCTCGATCTCATGCTGCCGGGTATCGACGGCATGGAAGTGTGTACGCGGCTGCGGCAGACGAAGGCGACGCCGATCATCATGCTGACGGCGAAAGGCGAGGAAGTCAATCGCGTGCAAGGCTTCGAGGTCGGCGCCGACGACTATGTCGTGAAGCCGTTCAGCCCGCGCGAGGTGATCTTCCGGATCAAAGCGATTCTGCGCCGTTCGTCGGCAACCGCGTTCCTCTCCAAGGAGCTGAACACCAGCAACAACATCGTTTTCCCCCACCTGGTCATCGAGCACGACGCTCACCGCGTGACCGCCGGCGGCCAGGAGGTCAACCTGACTCCGAAGGAATACGAGCTGCTCCACTATCTCGCGAGCTCTCCGGACAAAGTCTTCTCGCGCGAGGACCTGCTGAAGGATGTCTGGAACTACGACTTCTTCGGCGATCTGCGGACCGTCGATACGCACGTGAAGCGGCTTCGCGAGAAGCTGAACCGGGTATCGACCGAAGCGGCGTCGATGATCACGACCGTCTGGGGCGTCGGATACAAGCTCGAGGTGGCGAAGTAAGCGATGGCGATCTGGAGAACCGTCGTCGGCAAGCTTTGGCTGACGATCATGCTGCTCGTCGCGGTCGTCATCTCGACGGTAGGCTTGTTCCTGCTGAAGGTCATCGACGTGACGCTGACCGATTCGCTCGTCCAGATCAAGCATCTCTTCATCTATGCCGGCGCCGTCGGATTCCTGCTGACGACGTTCTTCGCCTTCTTCCTGCTGACGAAGATCACGCAGCCGCTGCGGGAGATGAAGGATGCGGCCGACCGCGTCGCCCAAGGCGAATACTCGACGCGCCTGGCGATAAGATCCTCCGACGAGATCGGCGAGCTGGCCAATACGTTCAACCAGATGGCTTCGGAGTTGGATGCGCTCATCCGGGACATCCAGCACGAGCGTGATCAGCTGAACAGCGTCTTGCGCAGCATGACCGATGCCGTCCTGCTCTTCGACGCGGAGGGCAAGGTCAAGCTGACCAATCCGCAGGGACAGCATCTCTTGGACGCTTGGTTCGCGTTGGATTGGCAGGACGAAGAGGAGGGAGGTCACGACCAGGTGCCGGGTCCGCTTAGGGAGACGTACGTCAACGTGATCGAGAAAGGGCAGGAGTACAACGGCAAGCTTCACGTCCAGAACGGCGTCTGGTCCGTCGTCATGTCGCCGCTCGCTTCGAATGAAGATGAGGGCGTCCGGGGCGCCGTCGCCGTCCTTCGGGACGTGACCGAAGAGTTCCGCGTCGACAAAATGCGCAAGGACTTCGTCGCGAACGTCTCGCACGAGATCCGCACGCCGCTGTCGATGGTACAAGGCTACAGCGAGGCGCTGCTGGACGACATCGCCGCCTCGCCCGAAGAGCGGAAGGCGCTCGTTCAGGTCATCCATGACGAATCGCTCCGCATGGGACGGCTCGTCAAGGACCTCCTCGATCTGGCCCGGATGGAAGCCGGGTACATGGAGATGTCGCTGCAGGAAGTGGACGTGAATGCGCTGCTGAGCCGGGTCTACCGGAAGTTCTCGGCCATGGCCAAGGACCGCGAGATCGCGCTGACGCTGACGGGGGACGAGACCCGCCTGACGCTGGCATCGGCCGACGTCGACCGGTTGGAGCAGGTGCTCACGAACTTGCTCGACAACGCGTTCCGGCATACGCCGGCCGGGGCAGCGATCCGGATCGGGGCGAACCGGCTGCCGGGTCCCAAGGGCGAGGTGCTGGAGATCGCGATCGCCGACGAAGGGCAGGGGATTCCTGCCGACGATTTGCCTTACATCTTCGAACGGTTCTACAAAGCGGATAAAGCGCGCAAGCGGAACTCCAACGTGGGTACCGGCTTGGGACTGGCCATCGTAAGGAATCTGGTGGAGGCGCACGGCGGCACGATCTCGGCCGCCAGCACGCTGGGCGAAGGCACAACGTTCACGCTGCGCTTGCCAACGGGGGCCCGTTAGGCCGAGTGTCCGGAACGGACCGAGAACGGAGTAGCACGCCCGCGCGGCGTGCTTTTTCGTTTTTGCGCCGGCGCAAGGCGCCCGGCGTCGAAGCCGGTGACTTCTTTGTGAACAAGGTTCGCTTGCGCTTGTGCGCGCGTGGGAGATTTTGTATGCTGTATTAGAACGATCGTTCGATTGATCCGAAGGTGGCTAGCCGATTGAAACGTCATTACGATAGCGATGCGACGCGCAAGACCATCGCGGAAAAAGCGGCGCAACTTTTTTCGCAGCAAGGGTTCGCGGGGACGTCGATCTCCGACATCTCGCGGGCATCGGGGTTCAGCAAGGGACATGTCTATTATCACTTCGAGAACAAGGAAAAGCTGTTCGTCCACCTGGCCGAGGAAGGGATGCGGGCATGGGGCGAGAAGTGGGCTTCCGTATCGGCCGCATACGACGCGTCGGCCGCAGACAAGCTCTATGCGATCGCCCGCTTCGTTCAGCACAACTACAAGACGCCGCTGCTTAAGGCCGGTCAGGAACTGGCCGCGAATCCGTCGACGGATCCCGGGACGCTCCAGGCGCTTTACGGCCTCGCAGCGACGCCCATGCAGGCGTACGGGGATCTTTTCCGGCAGGGGATCGACAGCGGCGAGTTCGAGATCGAAGACTTGCAGGCCGCGACCTATCTGTTCGGCACGCTGCTCGGCGCGTTATGCCAGCACGTGTTCACGATGGAGGAGGAGGCGCTGGCGCACCTGTTCAGACAGAGCGTGGCGATTTTCCTACGCGGAATCTCCAAGTAAGACGGGGATTTCGCCGCTCTAATTAGAACGATCGTACTAATTATTCGAATGTTGATGACGTGATGTTTCAGGAGGGGATTCGAATATGACATTTTCACAGACCGTCGCGATCGTAACCGGGGGCGCTTCGGGGATCGGCAAGGCGCTGGGACAGGAACTGGCGCAGAAACGCGTCTTCGTCGTCATCGCCGACTTAGATGCGGAAGCAGGGGAGCGGGCGGCCTCGGATATCGTCGCGGACGGAGGTTTGGCGCGCTTCGCCCGGCTGGACGTGACGGACCGGGCGCAAGTCGAGGGGCTGATCGCCGAAACCTTCAAGGAATTCGGCCGATTGGACTATATGTTCAACAACGCGGGCATCGGCATGTACGGCGAACTCTACGCGATGTCGAACGCGCATTGGGAGCGGATCGTGAACGTGAATCTATGGGGCGTCATCCACGGTACGCAGGCGGCTTACCGCCTCATGAAGGCGCAGGGCTTCGGCCATATCGCGAATACGGCTTCGGCAACGGGACTCGGTCCCTCGCCGACGGCCGCCGCTTACGCCACGACCAAGCATGCGATCGTCGGTCTCACGACTTCGCTGCATTACGAGGCGGAGGCGTACGGGATCAAGGTAAGCGCCTTCTGCCCGGCGTTCGTCGATACGCCGATTCATGCCACCGGAGAGGCGATCGGCGTGGACCGGGCGAAGGTCATGGAGCAGATACGCAAGCAGAAGCCGATGAGCCCGGCCCGGTTCGCGCGCATCGCCATCGCCGGGTTGGAGCGCAACGAGCCGATTATCTGTCCGATGCCGCTCCGCCGCACGATGGACGTGTTCTTCGCCTTGTTCCCGTCGGTCCACCGGAAGCTGATGCGGCTCGTGTGCAGGGTAGCCCGCCAAGCGAGTCTGGACGCGCCTCAGACGACATCGGTCAAGCAATAGAGCGAAGCGCAGAGCGCGCTCCCCCCATGAAGGAAACGAAAAGAACCTCCGGCATCGCGCGGCGCGCGACCGGAGGTTCTTGGTTGAACGGTATCGTTAAGTTAATAGCAGTACGGCTTTGCCTTACAGCAGCTGAATCTCTTTGGCGGTCGTCAGATCCGGCAGATCGGCGACCTTCTGGAGCACTTCCTTCGGAACGGCCTTGTCGACGCCAAGCACCATGATCGCGGCGCCGCCGACGATCTTCCGCCCGACCTGCATCGTGGCGATGTTCACGTCGTTGCCGCCGAGCAGCGTGCCGACGCGTCCGATGATCCCCGGTTTGTCATGATGGGAGATGAGCAGGACATGGCCTTGCGGCTCGACGTCCACCGGGAACTTGTCGATTTGCGTTACGCGCGGACCGAAGCCGTTCAGCAGGGCGCCTGCGACCATGCGCTCCTCGCGGCCCGTGCGGAGCGTCACGGAGACCAGGTTGGTGAAGCCCTTGGAGGCTTGCGATTTGTTGACCACGATGTTCACTTCGCGCGTCTTGGCCAGATGCATCGCGTTCACCGCGTTGACTTGATCGGAGCCGAGATGATGGGCGAGCACGCCTTGAACGACATAGCGGGTAAGCGGGTTCGTGTCGACGTCGGCTAATTCGCCGGCGTAGCTGACGACGATCTCCTTGACCGGTCCTTCGGTGATCTGCGCTGCGAAGCTTCCGAGCTTGCGGCCGAGGGCGAAGTACGGCTCCAGCTTGGACAGCACGTCAGCCGGAACGGGCGGCATGTTGACGGCATTTTTGTAGGGTTCGTTGCGCAAAATATGAAGCAGCTGCTCGGACACGTCGATCGCGACGTTCTCCTGCGCTTCGATGGTGGAGGCGCCCAAGTGTGGCGTCACGATGATCTTCGGGTGCTTCAGGAACGGATGATCCGGCGCCGGCGGCTCCTCCTCGAAGACGTCGAATGCGGCGCCGGCCACGACGCCGGCGTCGATCGCTTCGACGAGCGCCAGCTCGTCGATGATGCCGCCGCGCGCGCAGTTCACGATGCGGACGCCCGGCTTGATGCGCGAGAACTGGTCCTTGCCGATCATGTGGCGGGTCTCCGGCGTCAGCGGCGTATGCACGGTGATGAAGTCGGCTTCGCGAACGACGTCTTCCACGGTCGCCAGCTTCACGCCGAGCTTCTCTGCGCGCTCTTCCGTCAGGAACGGATCATAGCCGAGAACGGTCATGCCGAACGCCTTGGCGCGGGCCGCGACTTCGCTCCCGATCCGGCCCATGCCGAGCACGCCCAGCACTTTGTTGCGCAGTTCGACGCCGACGAACGACTTGCGGTCCCAGACGCCGCCGACCGTCTTGGCGTAAGCTTGGGGGATATGACGGGCGAGCGCCATCATCATGGCGAACGTATGCTCGCAGGTGGTGATGGTGTTGCCGTCCGGCGCGTTGATGACGATGATCCCGCGTTTGGTCGCCGCATCGAGATCGATGTTGTCCACGCCGACGCCGGCGCGGCCGATGACCTTCAGCTGCTTGCCCGCGTTCATGATCCGCTCGGTGACGCGGGTCTGGCTGCGGACGAGAAGGGCGTCGTATTCGCCGATGATCGCGACGAGCTCGTCCTCGGAGAGGCCGGTCTTCTTGTCGATGGCGATGTCCGAAGCTTCGACCAGCAGCGAAATGCCCAAATCGCTGATCGGATCCGATACCAATACTTTAAACATGGTTATCCCCCTACTTGAACCGGAATATAGAAAACACCCTCATCCCCCGCGGTCCGGAGCGGACCAACAGTGCATTGAGGGTGACTTCGCAAAACTAACTTTTCCTATTTTATAGCACCCGGACGGGCAATTGCAATGGTGAAAGTGAGACATTTGGCGGCCTTTGGCGTAAAATCAGTTATCCGGCGAGAAAAAGGGAAGCTGCGGAAGCGTCTGGTTGTTGTACAGGCGGGTCTTCAACGACAGGAAATCGCCGCCGCGCACCGCATCGGTGCCCGTCAGCATGTCCGCGATGGAGCCCATGGAGCGCTGCTTCATCTTCTCGGCTTGGCCGGACTGGATGAATTGGTCGATGCGCGCCGTCAGATCCTGCGGCAGGAAGTCGTAGCTCTGGCGGCCGGCTTCCATATATTCCGCCGAGACGATATTCTTGACGAGGAGGGGCAGGCTCTTCCATGTCGAATTGGCGATCACGGTCGGGATCGCATAGGTATCCGGGACGTCCGCGTCGACCGACGATCCCCACTTGAGCATAGCCGCGTAATATTGCTTCTGGGCGGCGAGCTGCTGGCTTACGCCTTCTTTGTAGAAGGCATCCGCGTTCAGCTTGTCGAACATGGTGGCGGCGGTGCCGTCGTTGGCCGCGCCGGCCAGCTTCGAGAAGCTGCTCGAGAACAGCTTCAGGCTCTTGAGATAGTTGTCCTGCGCGCTGGCGAGCAGCGGCGAGGCGTCGGACACGTAGGCGACCTTGGCGGACTCGTACTTGGCCGCGGCCCGCTTGGACAGCGAAGTCAGCGCGGCGGAGCGGTCCACGGTGCTGTCGGAGAGCCATTGCTGCCGGGCCGCGGACCATTCGGACATAAATTCACGATACGGCAAAAATACGGTATGATAGAAGGACACGAGGTCCTGCTGCGAATACGCGCTCTGCTTGACGTTCGAGGCGCCCGCGGGTTTGATCGACGCCTCGTGCCGGGCGTTGGCCTGATCCGAACCTACTTTCACGCCGTAAAAAAACGCTCCTACCGCTACGACTAGCAGGAATAAAAAACCTAGCGCAAACATGAGATCCGTTCGAGACAGACGCTTTTCCATCGGTTACTCCTCTTTACTGGGCGATTTTGGGTTGTCGATTAGGTAGTCCTAGTATAGAAAAATAATGACCAAACGTACATACAAAATTATACAATAACCGAGGGAACATGAGAAAATTCGACATTCGCAAGCTAAAGGTCCGCCAAGTCTCGGTCGATCAATTGAACGATAAGATGCTGCTTGTCAATTTGTATGCTACTCAGGCCATTACATTCATTATCGGTTTGTTATGGGTGATTTTACAGGGGCGCAACGCGATAAATTTGTTCGCGATCCCGCACGGGCTCGAATTCCTGTACGGAGGGTTGGGGTTGGCGGCCGCCGTCGTCCTGATCGACGTGTCCGTCTCCCGCTGGGTGCCCGAGGATGCGATGGAGGACGGCGGGGTGAACGACCGCCTCTTCCGGGCGCGGCCGGTCTGGCACATCGCCGTGATCGCGGCGGTCGTCAGCATCTGCGAGGAATTGCTCTTCCGGGGCGCGGTGCAGCATGCGTTCGGCCCTTACTGGACGAGCATCCTGTTCGCGGCGATACACGTCCGCTATCTGCGGCATTGGGTTCCGACCGGCATGGTCTTCGGGATCAGCTACGGCTTGGGCTGGCTGATGGATTGGTCGGGGACGATCTGGGCTCCGATTCTGACGCATTTCTTGGTCGATCTCATTATGGGTCTCATTATCAGGTTTCGAAGGGAAGAGCAGTCATGAAAGAAAGCGACCATTCTTCGGTATGGGAGCGATACGTCGAAGCGAAGAAGCACGCGTTCGAAGAGGAGCCGCCGGACGGGAAGGCGGAGCCGATGACGATCGAGGAGCTGGAGCGGGCGATCGCCGAAGCGGCCGCCGCGTCCGGGGTGCCGGAGACGGGCATGCCGCCTCGCGCAAGCGTGCATCCGACAAGCAGGAATACGTGGAGCAGATGGTTCTACCGGCTGCTCGTCGTGCTGTTCATCGCGTTGATCGTGCTGCTGTTCCGGTGGGGGCAGCGGCTATACCAGGGGAATTGACGATAGAACGCCCGGACCGGCGCGGATGATGATCCGACGGCTGTCCGGGCGTTCGCGCCGCATGGGGCATCGGATTCGTCCGACGCTAGACGTCGATCTGAATCGTCTCGGGATCGACGAATCCGTAACCCTTCTCCTCCAGCGCGTCGAGAAGACGGTCCAACGCTTCGCCGGTCCAAGGCAACTCGTGCATGAGAATATTGCTGCCCGGATGAAGCTGCTTGAGGACGTTGTCGATGACGGCTTGCGGCTTGTCCTTCGTCTTGCTGCCGAGCGCCCAATCGAGCGAACCGTTCGACCAGGTCATGTAGAGCATACCGTTCTTTTTCGCCGCCGCGTGTACGTCGTCGTTGCCCGACGCGTTCGGCGGACGGAAGAATACCGGCGTCTTGCCGGTTACTTCCTTCACGATGGCTTGCACCCGTTCGAGCTGATCTTGGATTTTGTCCGCCTTTTCCTTGCCCAATTGAATGTGGTCCCAGGAATGATTGCCGATGATCTGGCCGCGGTCGTCGATCTCCTTGAGGAGCTCCGGGCGCGCCTTCACCCGATAGCCGTTGACGAAGAAGATCGCCTTGGCTTTGTGCTTGTCCAACGTGTCGAGCAGCGGCTTCAGCGTCTTCTCCGCCTTCGGCCCGTCGTCGAAGGTGAGGAGGACGACCTTGCTCTCCGTTTTGGTCTTGTCGATCGGCGCGATATCGTACGCCTTCGTCATGCGGTAGGTCTTCTCCGCCGCGGTTGACGGCGACGGGGAAGAGCTCTGGGCCGGCTCCGCGGTCGGCGTCGGCGCAGGCGATTCGGCCGCGGAGCTCGCCGCGGGCGTCGCGGATGCCGATGCCGCGCCGTTAGCGGGCGAGGCGTCGGTAGCGCCGCCGCCGCAGGCCGACAGCGCGAGGAGCAGCGCGGCCGATGCGAAGGCGATGGTTGCGCGTGTCTTCATCGTAGATTCCCCTCCGGGTGCTTCAAGATTCCATCCGATTGTAACATACCCGAAGCGCGCGCGGACAAACCTTCTTCCTTTTTTTGATGGAGCATGTCCGGGGGCGAGGCGGCCACACTAAAGACGTTATCCCCAAGAACATTCATTCAGACAGAGGAGGTATTCCCGTGAAGATCGGCACGTTCGTAATGGGCGGTCTCGCCGGCGCGGCAGTCGTCTTGCTGATGCAGCGCAACGGCCGGATGGCGGCGATGGCCGGCCAGGTCGGACAGCGTATGAAGCATCGGATGAGCGGCATGAAGGAAGACGCGTTCGGCAAGATGTTGAACATGAGCTGGAGCGGCAGCGACCGCCACGGCGGAAGCGACAGCCACCGCGGCAGCGACCGCCATGCGTCCAACCGCTCCTCCTCGGAGAGCGGCGGGCTGGAGCAAGTCGCGCATCTCGCGTCCCAGGACGCGAAGGTGAAGCGCGAAGTGAACGATATTCTGAATCAAAGCGGCCACGACCATATCTGATTTGGCGCTCGCGCAGCAAGCGGCACCCCTCTCCCGGCGACGGGAGGGAGCGGTGCCGTTTTTTTGGGTTTGTGGCTTTTCCCTAGTGCATTTCAAAGGGAGAAGTGATAACATGTTATAAAGCACAATTCAATCACACATTATATGCCACGTCATACGCTGTTATCACCCATCGTGTGCAGAAGGAGGATCCTGTCATGAGGATGGAGCGGCTTAGCCAAGACAAGATTAGGATTTTCCTGACCTTCGACGATTTGTCGGAACGTGGAATTCAGAAAGAAGACATGTGGCGGGAAATTCCGAAGGTTCACGAGCTGTTCAGCGAGATGATGGATCAAGCTTACAGCGAACTTGGTTTTGATGCTTCAGGTCCTCTAGCCGTCGAAGTATTCGCTATGCCTGCACAGGGGATGGTCGTCATCGTCACGCGCGGCAAGATGGAACGAGACGCGGAGGCCTCGTCAGAGGAAGAACTGGACGAAGACGTATACGAAATGGAAGTCACGCTTGAGCAGAGCGAGGCCATCATATATCGATTCCGGGACATCGAGGACGCGATCGGCGCGGCCAAGATGCTGAACGGTCGCCTGACCGACGAAGGCAGGATGTACCGTTACCAGAATCATTGGATTTTGTGCTTCGATCCCTCGGCCGGTTCGGAGACGTCGAACGACAACGCGCTGATCGCCGTCCTGGCCGAATACGGCGAAGCGACGTCGGTGACGCCGGCCGTGCTGGAGGAATACGGCCAGCTTATCATTCCCGCGAACGCCGTGAAGGTGCTTTCGGACCACTTCGCCTGATCGAACGCTTGCCAAATGGACATTTCGCAGAGAACGTCGATCGAAGAACCGTTCGACCGTTTTCGAGGGCGGAATGTCTTTTTTGTGTCCTCGTGCTCGCGAGACGAGGAAGTTGTTCCCTAGAGGGTGCCTGACTCCGCTCGACGTTGTATAATGGGAGGAGAAAGGAGGAGGACGGCGAATGCTGATATTCTCGGTATTGGCGGCTGCCATCGCGCCGGGCGTCGCGCTGCTCGCTTATTTCTACTGGAAAGACCGCTACGATACCGAGCCGCTGTCGATGGTCGTCAAGATGTTCTTGACGGGCGTGCTGATCGTGCTTCCGATCATGATCGTCCAGCGGGGCCTGATGATCTGGCTAGGCGAATCTCCGTTCGCGTTCTCCTTCATCGTCTCCGCGGGCGTCGAGGAGTTCTTCAAGTGGTTCGTGCTGTACCACATCATATACAACCATACGGAGTTCGACGAGCCCTACGACGGCATCGTCTACGCCACGGCGGTATCGCTAGGCTTCGCTACGCTGGAGAACGTCATGTACGCCTTCGGCGAGCCGGCCACCTTCGGCACGCTGCTCGTCCGGGCGCTGCTCCCCGTCTCCGGCCATGCGCTGTTCGGCGTCTTCATGGGCTACTTCATGGGCCGCGCCAAGTTCCAGGAAGGCCGCAAGATGCGCTTCTTCCTATGGATCTCGTTCCTGTTCCCGTTCTTCTGGCACGGACTCTACGACTTCATCATGCAGTCGGTTCCGCGCTCTTGGATCTGGCTGATCGTGCCGTTCATGTTCCTCCTCTGGTACCGCGGGATCCGGTACGTGAACCGGGCCAACTCGGTCTCCCCGTTCCGGCTGCTCAAACGGGAGGAAGAGGTTAAATCCTGACGTTTCGGTCCATACTGCTTACTAACGAGCGGATTTGGAATGGATGGGATGATGGCGATCATGCGTGTGAAGGTTACGATCCGGTGCAACCGGTGCGGGGAGAAGTTCGTTCTGCGCGGCCGCAGGGAACGCGGACGCATCGACACCGGATTCAAGCAATGCCTGTGCAGCAATAAGGACGACTTCGAGATCGAAGAAGAGCAAGGGTGAACGCCCTGGCTTGAAGACAGCGAGAGACATTTTATGAGATCATCCGCGCATAAAGCCGGCCCCGCCTACCCAAACTAACGGCAAACCGTAGTCTGGGAATGAAAGGGGCCGGCTTTCCATGTATAAACGATTAAGCGCAGTGATGTTTCCGATCGCAGCCATCCTGTTCGTCGGAGCGATCGTCTGGGGGTACCAAGAGCATCAGGAAAAGAACGCGATTCTCATCAAAGCCGAAAACCAGTATCAGCGCGCTTTCCACGATTTGACGACCCATATGAGCGGCTTGCAGGATCAACTGGGACGGACGCTCGCGGTGAACTCGGCCTCCCAAGGGATGCAGCGCAAAGGGCTCGTGAACGTCTGGCGCCTGACGAGCGAAGCGCAGAACGAGATCAATCAGCTCCCGCTGGCGCTGCTTCCGTTCAACAAAGCCGAGGACTTCCTGTCCCGCATCTCCGACTTCGCGTACCGGACGTCCGTGCGCGACTTGACGAAGCAGCCGCTGACGAACGACGAGATGAAGATGATGAAGTCGCTCTACGCGAAGTCGTCCGACATTAACCAGGAGCTCGGCAAAGTACAGGATGCCGTCTTGTCCGACCACCTGCGCTGGATGGACGTCGAGGTCGCGATGGCTAGCACCGACTCCACGCACGACAATTCGATCATCGACGGGTTCAAAGCGGTGGACAAGAAGGTCAGCGCCTATCCCGAGCACGATTGGGGACCCTCTTCGATGTCGACGAGCCGCAAACGGTCAGTCAAAATGCTGTCCGGACAGGACGCGACGCCGGAAGAGATCAAGCGCAAGGCGCTCGAGTTCGCCCATACGACGATCCATAACGGGGCGGGCACGGACGTCAAGGTCGTGGAAAACGGCCGCAAGACCGACAATCCGAGCTATACGGCCACGTTCCGCGGACCGAAGGGCGAGAATATCCAGATGGACTACACCGTCAAGGGCGGTCAGCTGCTCTCGTTCATGAATCCGCGCGACGTGACCTCCCGGAAGCTGGACGTCGGCGCCGCGCGCGAACGGGCATCCCAGTTCCTCGACAGCCACGGCTACAAGGACATGACGCCCGTCACCTACGACGAATACGACCACGTCTCGGTCTTCACGTTCGTCGGCACCAAGGACAACGTCCGCATCTACCCCGACAAAGTCACCGTGCGCATCGCGCTGGACAACGGTGAAGCGGTCGGTTTGCAGGCCGCCGATCACGTCTACCGGCCCAAGTCGCTCTCCGTCGGCAAGCCGAAGATCGCGCGCGCGGAAGCGCAAAAGGTGCTGAACCCCGAATTCAAGGTACAGTCCTACAACGTCTCGATCATCGAGAACGAAGAGAAGAAGGAAGTGCTCTGCCACGAATTCACGGGCAAGATCAACGGCAGCCAGTACCGCATCTTCGTGAACGCGGACACCGGCATCGAGGAGACGATCGAGCAAATCCCGGAATCGGCCAAGGCGATCCTCAAGTAAAGCGGTCTGCAGGACAAAAGAACCGTCTTCGCGCGATTTGGCGAACGGCGGTTCTTTTTGCGAAAAAAGCGGACGGTCCGCGCGCATTTTCGCGAATAAAGTCGTTCTCAAGCGGGGCGCATCTGGTATATGATGGAGTTGCGGACCGTTATGATCCGACACATCGCCATCATCTGGAGGATGCCGCGTGCTTCCCAATATCAATCAGACTCTGTACATTCAAATCTTAACGCCCGACGCCGATGCGAGCGCCGCGACGACGCTGCGTTCCCGATTGGCGGACGCGGACGAGCCGTCCCTATACTTCGAGATTCCGATCGACGAGAAATCCGGCCGCCTGCAACGGCTGCAGACCGGAGAGGAACTCAGGCTGACCTACTTCACCTCCGACGGGGTGAAGCATCAATTCGTCACCTCGGTCGTCGGCTTCCGCCAGGAAGCCGTGAACCTCGTCGCCGTCCGGAAGCCCGCGCCGGAGGACATCTCCCGCGAGCAGCGCCGAAGCTTCCTGCGCGTCGAGGCGCAGCTCGAGGTGGCGGTGCGCTTCGGGGAGAAGCTCCGGTTCACCGCCTTGACGGACGACGTAGGCGGCGGAGGCTTGTCCTTCCGATGCGAGCGCAAATGGCCGATCACCCCGAATACGAAGATCCATTGTTGGCTACTCTTGTCTTATCGGTCCGGCAGCGTCTCCCACGCCCAATTCGAGGGCGAGGTCGTCCGCGTCGTGCCGGTGGAGCCGAATCACCATCTCGTAATGATGCGCTTCGAAGACATTCAGGACGCGGACCAGCAGAAGATCATCCGCTTTTGCTTCGAGCGCCAGCTCGACATGCGCAAAGATTAGCCGGCGGAGAACGAGGCGGAACGGACAACGGAGGCGAACGGAAAATCGATGCTAAAGCATCACAAGCCGGATAGGCCGGAGTACCTGCATCTGGCGGACAAGATCGGACGCAGGCTGCTGCAGGCCGCGGCGGCGCTGGCGATCGCGCTGGTCCTGGCCCAGGGAGCGCTTCACGTCCCCGCGCTGCGGCATTTGCTGACGGTTGTCGATTCATGGGAAGGAATCCCTTACCGGACAGGGTGAGCATTCGCTTATCCTGTCTTTGTTTTTTGCATCTCCGGGCATGCTGTGGTATAATTTTCTCATTCGCGCGCAGGCTGAGCCTGCCTGCTTTTTTCTTAACGGTAGTTGATTAGGAGGCTCTTTTTCACCAGATGAATCAGCAATCGACCCACCCGATCAACATCGCGATCGACGGACCGGCGGGCGCGGGCAAGAGCACCGTCGCCAGGCACGTCGCCAGTCGGCTCCATTATATTTATGTAGATACCGGAGCGATGTACCGTGCGGTGACTTGCATCGCCCTAGATCGCGGAATGTCGCCCGACGACGAAGCGGGCGTCGGCCAGCTGGCGCAGACGCTCGATCTCGTGCTCCTGCCGGGCGAAGATGGACAAAAGGTGCTCGTCGACGGGATCGACGTCGCCGCGCGAATCCGCAGTCACGAAGTGAACCGCAACGTCTCCCGCGTCTCCGCGATCGGTGCGGTGCGGACCCGGATGGCCGACCTTCAGCGGCGGATGGCGCAAGCCAAGGGCGTCGTCATGGACGGCCGGGACATCGGGACGCACGTTCTGCCCGACGCGGAACTGAAGATCTTCTTGACCGCCTCGCCGAGAGAGCGGGCGCTTCGGCGCTACCGCGAACTGGGCGACGGGGCGGGCGCCACGCTCGATCAGCTGGAGCGGGATATCGCCGAGCGTGACCGCATGGACCGGGAGCGCGACATCGCGCCTCTGATTCAGGCCCCGGACGCGCGATTGATCGATTCCACCGGACGTTCGATCGAAGATATTGTCGACGAGATCGTCGACGGCGGCCTTGCGGCGGCCAGAACGATATCGGCGGGGGAGACGTAGACGATGCTCTATCGGTTCGCTAGAAGGCTGCTGTTCATTCTCTGCAAGCTGATCTTCCGGTTCGAGGCCAGGGGCGTCGACGCCATCCCGAGCGAAGGGCCCGTCGTTCTCTGCAGCAACCACAAGAGCGTGCTGGATCCGATCACGCTGGGCATTGCGGTGAAGCGCAAGGTTCACTATATGGCTAAGGCCGAGTTGTTCGACGTTCCGGTGTTAGGGTCGGTGATCCGCAAGGTCGGCGCCTTCCCCGTGAAGCGCGGCGGCGTCAGCAAGGAAGCGATCCGGACGGCGATCAGCCTGCTTCAAGAAGGCAATGTCATGGGCATCTTCCCCGAAGGCACGCGCAACCAATCGGTCGGCGTCGGCAAACGGGGTGCGGTAAGCATGGCGTTCCGGGGCGGAGCGACCATCGTGCCCGTCGCGCTCATCGGAGATTATCGGCCGTTCCGGAAGATGATTGCCGTATACGGCGCGCCGCTGGACTTGCGTACATACGCGGAGAGCGGAACGTCGGAGGATATGGAGGCCGCTACCGAGCTTGTCATGTCGCGCATACGCGAGATGCTGAGCACCGGCAGGCCGGCTCATTAACGGGCATCATAAGTGGCATACTAGAGGCATTATATGGTACGTCGTCCTGAAGATGATTTAAATCCCGCTGCGCGGGTTTAAATAAAGTTGGGGTAGAATTGAGGAGGTTATTTTCATGTCTGAAGAAATCAAAGTCCAGGAATCGGCTGCTGCCGACTCGGTAAGCCAAGATGCGCTGGAAAACGTAGTTTCCTTGAAAAAGGGCGACTCTGTCAAAGGGACCATCGTCAAAATCGAGGATAACCAAGCTTTCGTAAGCCTTGGATATAAATACGACGGCGTCATTCCTTTGCGCGAACTGTCCTCCGTCAACTTGGAGAACGCGGCCGACGCGGTCCAAGTCGGCCAAGAAGTCGAAGCCAAAGTGGTCAGCATCAACGACGAAAAAGCGAGCCTCGTCCTCTCCAAACGCCAAGTGGACAGCACCCGCGCTTGGGACGATCTCCAAGCCAAGTTCGATAACGGCGAAGCGTTCGAAGTCACCGTCGCCGACGTCGTCAAGGGCGGTCTCGTCGTAGACGTAGGCGTCCGCGGGTTCATCCCGGCGTCGATGGTCGAACGTCACTTCGTCGAAGACTTCTCCGGCTACAAGGGCCGCACGCTGCGCGTGAAGGTCAAGGAGATCGACCGCGAGAACAACAAGGTCATCCTGTCCGCCAAGGAAGTGCTCGAAGCCGAGTACGAAGCGCAGAAGCAATCGATCATGGCTTCCCTGCAGCCGGGCCAAGTCATCGAAGGCACCGTTCAGCGCTTGACGCCGTTCGGCGCGTTCGTGGACATCGGCGGCGTCGACGGACTGGTTCACGTCTCCGAGATCGCTTGGTCCCACGTCGCGCATCCGGCCGACGTCGTCTCCGAAGGCCAGAGCGTGAAGGTCAAGGTCCTGAAGGTCGATCCTTCGATCGGCAAGATCAGCCTCAGCATCAAGGCCGCGCAACCGGGCCCATGGGAATCGGCTTCCGGCCAATTCAATGCCGGCGACATCGTGACCGGCGTCGTGAAGCGTCTCGTCAGCTTCGGCGCATTCGTCGAGATCGCGCCGGGCGTAGAGGGTCTGGTTCACATCTCCCAGATCGCGCATCGCCACGTCGCTACTCCGCATGAAGTGCTGAAGGAAGGCCAAGAAGTCAAAGCCAAAGTGCTCGACTTCAATCCTTCCGAGAAGCGGGTCTCCCTTTCCATCAAGGAGACCGAAGAAGCGCCGCCTCAAGCGGAACGCGCGCCGCGTTCGCCTAGAGCGCCTCGCGAAGAGACGAACCTGCCGGCTCCGGAGAGCATGAGCTTCACGCTGGGCGAGAAGTTCGGCGACAAGCTGAGCAAGTTCAAGTAAGCCCCGCTTCTAACGAAATCCCTTAGCCCCCCGAATTCTCGGGGGGCTTTCGTTTTTGCCGGAGTCCGTCTATCGCGTTTCCGCAGAGCCTTTCCCGGCGATTCGATGCGCAAGCGCAGCAGGGAACCCGTGGGGCCGGCGGGGATGCTTCCCGCCGCTTCCGGCGCATACTAAAGGGGCGACTTGGCACGGAAAAGGGGGAGAGCGCGATCGCACCGGGCTATATCGCGGGTTGCACTTGGCTCGCGATCGTCATTTTATGGCTTTGCGGCTGGCGGACCGAGCTGGCCGGACGTTTGCCGAAACGGGCGGTCGTCGGGTTCCTGGCGGGGTGGCCTTTGTTCGCTTGGACGGCGGCGAACGTCCGCGGATGGAAGGTCGACGGCAGCATCCTCTGGTCGACGCTGCTGTTGGCGGCCGCTTTAATCGGGCTTGCGGGGAGCCGGATCTGGACGGCGGTTGCGGCCGGCGTTCTCGTCGGCGCCATCGCTTTGTTTATCGTCAAGTTGAGCGCCGTCATCCCGAACCTCTCCGCGGCCGAAGCCGTCTGGATCGGCGCCTTGGTCGTCGGCACGGCGACCGCCGTATTCATGCGCAGCGCGGGTGAGCAATTGACGGCGCTGACCGTCGGCCTGCTGGTGTCCGCCGCGGCGGAGGGCTGGTTGAACAGCCGGCTGATCGAAGTGCGGCGAATCGGCGGTATGTCATGGGCGGATTTATGGTGGCTCGGATTCGCCGTTGTCCGGTTGGAGACGTATTTGGCGGCACGCTGGAGCGAGATTCGCGAATGGCATTGGCGCCGGGGAGGACAGAGGCATTGAGAATACAATGGTTCGTCGAACATCCGGATCTGGTCGGGGTAGTGATCGGCACGGCATTCGGAGTGCTGGCGCGAATGCTGATGCTGAGAAGCGACTATCGTCAATATCCGGCTTATCCGCATGGCCGTATCATTCATCTCGCGCTGGGCATGATCGCGGGGGCGCTAGGCTCTGTTGCGGTCCCGGCGCTCTTCAACAAAGACTATACGGCGATCACCTTCCTGTCGCTCGCGGCGCAGCAGTTCCGGGAAGTGCGGAACATGGAGCGCACCACGCTGAACGCCATCGATCATCAGGAACTGGTGCCGCGCGGCGCGACGTATATCGAAGGCATCGCGGTCGTATTCGAAGGACGCAACTACCTGGCGATCCTCGCCGCGTTCCTGACCAGCTTGGTCGTCACCCTCACGAACGCCTATTGGGGCGTAGGGATGGGGCTCGTCTGCATCTTCGTCGTCATTCGATTCATGAAGGGCAAGACGATCCGGGAGATCGCGACGGTAGCGCTGGCTCCGGTGCGTGTCGAAGGTCCCGATGTCTACGTGGACGGCATCTATATCATGAACGCCGGCTTGGAGGAAGACCGCAGGATCATCGCGGAAGAAGCGATCGGGTTCGTGCTGACGCCGAAGAACGGGGACTCGCGGGTGACGCTCGCCAATCTGGGACAGCGTCAAGCGATTCTGCACGACGTATCGACACGGCTGGGCGTCTACCGGGACGACGGAGAGCCGGCGCTGACCCCGATGGCCAAGCTGGAGCTGGCGACGGGCAGGCTCGGCGTTCTGATTATCCCGCGGGAGCACGATCCGGACAAAGCGATGAAAGCGATGTGCGGCGTACCGTTGCTGGAATCGGCCGTGCGCATGCCGACGCAAGCCAATCGAACGAAGGGAGGCGTACAGCATGGCTAAGATCGTCGCCGTGTTCACGTCGGAGAGGCAGGAGGTGGCGGGGGGCGCGCCCATCTTCATCGCGGACGATCCGGCCGAGCTGCAAAGATTGGCGAATCTCGCCGAGAAGATCCTGGACTGCAACGCGCATCAGTTGACCGAGGGGTTGTATATTATTGTCGATCACCGCGCATCGGAGTAGTTCCCAAGCCGGGATTGTTATCCATCTTAAGAATGGTTAGCCAAGCGGGTGTATTTTTGTTATGATGAAGCTTGTGAATATTCAAGGGTATCTAACTAAGGAGTGAAAGTATGGCAAGACCTGTCATCGCCATCGTAGGTCGTCCTAACGTTGGGAAGTCTACGATTTTCAATCGCATTATCGGCGACCGTCTAGCCATCGTGGAGGACAAGCCCGGCATAACGCGGGACCGGATATACGGCACCGGCGAATGGAGCGGGCGGACGTTCAGCGTCATCGACACCGGCGGCATCGAGATCGACGGAGAGGATCGGCTGCTGCGCTTGGTGCGCATGCAGGCGGAGCTGGCCATCGAGGAAGCGGATGTCATCGTCTTCATGGTCGACGCCAAGGCCGGCATCACGACCGCCGACGAAGAAGTGGCCCAGATGCTGTTCCGTTCCGGCAAACCCGTCGTCGTTGCCGTCAACAAAGTGGACAACCTTCAACGAATGGACGATATTTACGAATTCTACAGCTTGGGATTCGGGGACCCGATCGCGCTGTCCGGCTCGCACGGCATCGGGATCGGCGACCTGCTGGAAGCCTGCGTCGAGAAGCTTCCGGCCGGGGACGAGCAGGATTATGACGACGACGTCATCAAGGTCGCGCTCATCGGACGTCCGAACGTCGGCAAGTCTTCGCTCGTGAACGCGATCCTCGGCGAGGAACGCGTCATCGTGAGCGAGATTGCGGGAACGACCCGCGACGCCATCGATACGCCGTTCGAGAAGGACGGGCAGAAGTACGTCCTGATCGATACCGCGGGCATGCGCAAGCGCGGCAAGGTGTACGAGACGACGGAGAAGTACAGCGTGATGCGCTCCATGAAGGCGATCGAGCGGGCGGACGTCGTGCTCGTCGTCATCAACGGCGAGGAAGGCATCATCGAGCAGGACAAGCACGTCGCCGGCTATGCGCACGAGCTCGGCAAGGCGTCCGTGTTCGTCGTCAACAAGTGGGACGTCGTCGAGAAGGACGACAAGACGATGCAGCACTTCACGAACACGATCCGGGATCACTTCCTGTTCATGTCGTACGCGCCGATCGTCTTCCTGTCCGCATTGACGAAGTCGCGCCTGCACCGCCTGTTCCCGGTCATCGACCGGGTCGCGGAGCAGCATGCGATGCGCATCTCCACCCATCTCTTGAACGATGTCATCGCCGACGCGGTCGCGATCACGCCTCCGCCGACGGACAAGGGGCGCCGGCTCCGCGTGAATTACGCGACCCAGGTGTCCGTGAAGCCGCCGACCATTCTCGTGTTCGTGAACGAGCCGGAGCTGATGCATTTCTCGTACGAGCGCTACTTGGAAAACAAAATTCGGGCCGCGTTCGACTTCGAGGGGACGCCGCTGCGGCTGTTCACCCGCCGCAAGTCCGATCAGGAATAGGAGAGAACCGAAGTGCTCGCTCCCGTTATCGCCATCGTGATCAGTTATTTGATAGGTTCCGTCTCGTTCAGCATTCTATTCGCCAGATGGCTCCGCAAGATCGACATTCGCCAGCACGGCAGCGGGAACGCCGGCGCGACGAACACGCTCCGCGTGCTCGGCAAGGGCCCGGCGCTGTCCGTGTTCGCGCTGGACATCGCCAAAGGCGCCGTCGCCGTCTGGATCGGACACTTGCTCTCGGACGCCGACGCGTCTTGGGTGCCCGTGGCCTGCGGACTCGCGTCCATCGCAGGTCACAATTGGCCGGTCTTCTTCCGTTTCAGAGGGGGCAAAGGCATCGCGACGACGATCGGCGCGATGATCTGCCTCGCGCCGCTGCCCGTCGTCATCGCCGGCGTTATCGCGATCGCGTCGATCGCTTTGACGCGTTACGTCTCGCTGGGTTCGATGATCTTCGCCGTGCTCGTCCCCGTCATTCTCTTGATCGCCGGATGCGACGCCGCCGTCCTATGGGGCGCGATCGTCGTCGCGGTTCTCGCGGTGCTGCGCCACCGCAAGAATATCGTCAAGCTGATGAACGGGACGGAGAACAAGCTTGGCGGCAAAAAGGGGGAGCCTCATGGCATCTAAACATGTCGCCGTGCTCGTGGCGGGCAGTTGGGGTACCGCGCTGGCCAGCGTATTGGCCAACAACGGACAACGCGTCAAGCTATGGACGCGCAATGCCGCGCAGGCCGAGGAGATCAACCGCGATCACCGCAACCGCAAGTATTTGCCGGAGGCGATGCTCCCGGAATCGCTCCAAGCGACTACGGACCTCGCCGAGGCGCTGAAAGGCGCGGACGCCGCGCTTTTCGTCGCGCCGTCTTCGGCTATGAGGGAGGTGGCGCAAGCCGCCGCCCCGCACCTGCGTCCGGACGTGCTCGTTATCCACGCCACCAAAGGCTTCGAAACCGGGACGCTGAAGCGGATGTCTACCATCCTCTCCGAGGAACTGCAGCGGCCGAGCGAGGAGATCGTCGTCCTCTCCGGGCCGAGCCATGCCGAAGAGGTCATCATCCGCCATCCGACGACCGTCGTCGTGGCGTCGCGCGATATCCGCTACGCGGAAGCCGCGCAGGATCTGTTCATGAACGACACGTATTTCCGCGTCTATACGAATCCCGATATTATCGGCGTCGAGACGGCCGGCGCGATCAAGAACATCATCGGACTCGGCGCGGGCCTCTCCGACGGACTCGGCTTCGGGGACAACGCCAAAGCCGCGCTCATCACGCGCGGCCTGGCGGAGATCGGACGTCTCGGCTCCGCCATGGGCGCGAGCGCGCTTACCTTCGCGGGTCTGGCGGGCGTCGGCGATCTCATCGGGACGTGCACGAGCCGCCACAGCCGCAATTGGCGGGCGGGTTCGCTGCTCGGGCAGGGCTTCAGCCTCGAAGAGACGCTGGAGAAGGTCGGCATGGTCGTCGAAGGCGTGCGCACGACGCAGGCCGCCTCGCAGCTCGCGGTCTCGTACGGCGTAGACATGCCGATCACGGCGGAGCTGCACGCCGTGCTGTTCGAAGGGAAGCCGCCGGCGCAAGCCGTCGAAGCGCTGATGGGGCGCGTTCGCACCCATGAGCTCGAGGAAGCGGTCGCTTTTCCGCAGGAGTAATAGCCTATCGTTTTGCCCTTCGCCCATCCCGGATGCGTCCGCCGGGCCGCCCGCACCGATTGCTTGGTTTCCACATAGGATACAAGGCAACTACGCGGGAGGAGGGAAAGTATGGACAAGAAGCTCTCCAAGGATATCTTGAACTCCGTCAACAAAAAAACCGGCAAGTCGGTATCGGAATCTTCGCTGAAAAGGATCGCGTCCAAAGTGACGCCCGAAACGCTGCAGAGCGAAACGCAAATCCGGCAGCTGATCAAGCAAGTTTCGACGACCGCGGGCATCCCGGTGTCGGAGGATACGGTGAAGGAGATCGTCGGCGCGGTCAAAAAGAGCGGATTGAACATGAACAGTCTCGAAGGCCTGATGAAGATGATGATGAAAAAGTAAGCATCGACCGACAAAATGCGGCGCTCTCGAAATCGGGCGGCGAAAACCGTTTTTTGGCGGGCCAAAACCTCCCCTGCGCAGGGGAGGTTTTTTGTATTCGTGTCGAATCAATGGTATAATATGTTCCGTTTTGTAGGCACGTTTTGGGAAAGGGCGTAGGTGTCCGGATGGATCCGATGATGAAAATGTGGGTGTCGTTCGTAGGGATCGGCCTAATGGTCCTATCTGCGGTGCTGATTATGATTACGCGGTCGAAGACGAAGGGCTGGCTGCGCTTCGTCTTGTCGCTCGTCGCCTTCTTTATATTGGTCATTGGGATGGGCTGCGGACTTATTTCCATTATATGAGTGCCGTCATGGGGGGGATCAGCATGATTACGTTAACGGGCAAGACCCTCACCCGCGAAACGGAACCGAAGGTCGGAGCGACCCTGCTTCAGCTCGCGCAGGAAACGGGCGTCGATTGGCTGTTCAATTGCGCCAGGGGCACCTGCGCCAGATGCCGGTGCCAGATCCGGGAGGGCGCGGAGCTGCTCGAAGAGGCGACCGACGCGGAATGGGACCGTCTGGGCCCCGACGAGCTGGACGAAGGCTTCCGGCTCGGCTGCCAAGCGAAGATCGCCGCGCCCGGCCGGATCTCGGCCGTCAACCGGACTTATTTCTAAAGAACGGGCGGGTGAGGTCATGATCGAGTCTTCGCCGGAATTGGCATTGCTCCGATTCGCCGAGCTCGCGGAAGGCAGCGGCGTACGGTGGATCGTCGGCGGCAGCGCGGGATTGCGGCTTCGCGGCGCCCCGCTTGACCGTCCGCCCCGGGATCTGGACATCTATGCCGATGCCGCCGGCCTGCGCGCGCTGCACGAGCGGCTCACAGCCTTCGCCGAGGACGCTCCCGCGTGGAGCGAGACCGACCGATACCGGTCGCTGCTCTCGCACTATCGCCTCGCGGACGTTAAGGTCGAGCTGGTCGGCGACTTCGTCGTGCGCGCGCGCGACTCCGTTTATCGTACGGAAGTCGACGGCGAGCTGTACGACCGCGGCGACCGCTGCGAGATCGGCAGCCGCGAAGTGAGGCTCGTGCCGCTCGGGCACGAGCTGATCTTCAACCTGCTCCGCGAGCGGAGCGACAGGGCGCATACCGCGGCCGAGCTCATCCGGCGCGCGCCCGAGCGGCATCTGCCCGCGCTGCTAGCGTTGTTGGATCGGTACGAGATCGCCGCGGCGGTGAAGGACGAAGCGCTCGCGCTCGCGGCCGGCAAGTCCGCCTCGGCATGGATGGGGGAGGAACGCGCATGACGGAGCGCAGGCTGTGCCGCGTCACCTTCCTGCCGGACGGGCGAACGGCCGACGTTCGGCTCGGCACGTCCTTGCTGGATGCCGCCAAGCGGGCGAAGGCGCCCGTCCGTACGCGCTGCGGCGGCGTGGCCGGCTGCCTGATGTGCAAGGTGAAGGTCGACGGCGCGCAGAGCGTCGGCGCCTTGACCGAGCCAACGCCGGCCGAACGGCACAAGCTCGGTCCGCTTCTGGCCGAAGGCACGCGGTTGTCCTGCCAGGCGCGCGTGAAGGCCGACGTGACGGCGACGATACCGGAAGACCCGCTGAAGGCGGCGATCCGCAAGAAAATGGCGGAGCGGGCCGATGACGAATTGTGGTAACGCGGGAGGATGAAGAAGTTGTTGTGGACCTTACGAACGACGAAAACGGGCCGCCTGATCCGCACGGCCGCGCTTGCGCTGTGCGCGCTCGCGCTCGTGCCGCTGTCCGGGTGTCTCTATCCGGACGATCAGACGCCGGGCAACCGGGCTTCCGCGCGCGAAGCGGTGCAGACGGTGCAGGACGCCGTCGACCGCTACCAGCAAGCGACCGGCGTGCTGCCGATGATGAACGCGGACGAATCTACGCCGCGCTACGAGAAGTTCAAGCTCGACTTCGCGAAGATGAAGCGAATGGGGTATGTGTCGACGCTGCCGAAACTGGCCTTCGAGAACGGCGGGAGCAACCAGTTCCTCATCGTCGACGAAGAGACGAAGCCGACCGTGAAGCTGCTCGATATCCCCATCTATCAGGGCGTAGGCGAGGTTCAGGCCAAAGTGACGGCCTACGCGCAGAAGAACGGCGGGGCGCTCCCGGCCGACGAAGAGGTCTATCCCGGGTTCAAATACGTCGACTTCAAGAAGCTGGCCATGCGCGAGCCGAAGCTGCGCAGCATGTATTCCGGTCGGGCCCTGAGCCTCATCGTCGACGACAAGGGCCGCGTCTACGCCGACTACGGGATCGATCTGACCCAGGCGATCGAGAAGTCCGGCGCGACGCCCGGCGCGGACGAGGATCTGCGCGAGCGGCTTGCGGACGAATCGTACTACGTGCCGGTCAAGTCGCCCGTCTACCGATGGGTGGACGGATCGGTTCGCGCCGTGGCCGAATCCTGATCTCCATATCGCGCGCAAGCAGGAGCCGTTCTCGCAGGAGAGCGGCTTTTTTGCTATGAAAAATACCGACATACGAAAGGTTCGGCGTTCATATGATCATTTGGATGAGAGAAACGCCGGGACTTGATTCCAATAAAAAACGGGAATCGGCGTCATAATCCGGGCTTTCACACATACAATGTTACCAGTCCAAGTTCGTGTACGAGTTCCGTCGCGCTGGCGGATCACGCAGGCTTCGCGATTACGAAGGGGAGGGAATCTCAGTGGAAAAAGTGGACATTTTCAAAGATATTGCCGAGCGCACAGGCGGTGATATCTACCTCGGGGTCGTCGGCGCCGTCCGGACAGGCAAATCGACCTTCATCAAGCGGTTCGTGGAGACGGTCGTGCTTCCGAACATCGCGCATGAAGCGGATCGCGTCCGGGCGATCGACGAGCTGCCGCAGAGCGCGGCGGGCCGCACGATCATGACGACGGAACCGAAGTTCGTCCCGAACAACGCGGTTCAAATTAAAGTCGCCGAGGGGCTGGAGGTCAACGTCCGGCTCGTCGATTGCGTAGGTTACGCGGTAGAAGGGGCCAAAGGGTACGAGGACGAGAACGGCCCCCGCATGATCACGACGCCTTGGTTCGAGGAAGCGATTCCGTTCCAGGAAGCGGCCGAGATCGGCACTCGCAAAGTCATCCAGGAGCACTCCACGCTCGGCGTCGTCGTGACGACGGACGGCTCGATCGCGGAGATTCCGCGCAGCGCGTACGTCGACGCCGAAGAACGGGTCATTCAGGAGCTGAAGGAAGTCGGCAAGCCGTTCGTGCTCGTCATCAACTCGGCGCGCCCGAAGAGCGACGAAGCGCTGGCGCTGCGCAGCGAGCTGGCCGCCAAGTACGATATTCCCGCGATCACCCTGAGCGTCGCGACGATGGGCGAGGATGAAGTGCTCAGCGTGCTGCGCGAAGTGCTGTACGAATTCCCGGTTCACGAAGTGAACGTCAACCTCCCGAGCTGGGTCATGGTGCTCCAAGAGCAGCACTGGCTGCGTTCGAGCTACGAGAATTCGGTTCGCGACACCGTCAAGGATATCCGCCGGCTGCGCGACGTCGATCGCGTCGTCTCGCAATTCCTCGAATACAACTTCGTTGCCCGCGCGGGCCTCAGCGGCCTGAATATGGGGCAAGGCGTGGCCGAGATCGACCTGTACGCGCCGGACGAATTGTACGACAAGATCTTGCAGGAGGTCGTCGGCACCGAGATTCGCGGCAAGGACCATCTGCTGCAGCTCATGCAGGAGTTCTCTCACGCGAAGCGGGAATACGACCGGTTCGCGGAAGCGCTCGAGATGGTCAAGACGACCGGCTACGGCATCGCCGCGCCTTCGCTCGCGGAGATGCAGCTCGACGAGCCGGAGCTCATCCGCCAAGGCTCGCGCTTCGGCGTCCGCCTGAAAGCGACCGCGCCATCGATTCATATGATCCGAGTCGACGTGGAGTCGGAGTTCGCTCCGATCATCGGGACGGAGAAGCAAAGCGAGGAGCTCGTCCGCTACCTCATGCAGGACTTCGAGAAGGATCCGATCAAGATCTGGGATTCCGACATCTTCGGGCGGTCGCTCCATTCGATCGTGCGCGAAGGCATCCAAGGCAAGATCGCGATGATGCCGGACAACGCCCGCTACAAGCTCCAAGAGACGCTCGGCCGCATCATCAACGAAGGCTCCGGCGGCTTGATCGCCATCATTCTCTAAATCTCGAATCCTTTAAGTCCGCCCGCGCAGCGCACCTGCGCGGAGCGGGCTTTTTGGCCGTCATACCGCATGTATAGCTTTTGCGTCCTTCCCTTTCTGTTTGACCTCCGATAAAAACGTATCGCCCTCCAAAGAGGACGGCGAAGCCGTTTTTACTTGACGGATCAGAAAGTATAAGTTTCACCTATCCTTCTTCTGATCCGTCTCCGATAAAAACGTATCGCCCTCTTCTGAGAAGACGGCGAAGCCGTTTTTACTTGGTTTAACGCAGGAATGCGTTTGCGCGTTTGTCGATTGAATGAATTTGTACGATTGTTCTTGAACATTCGACAAAATTCGCCTAAAATGATCTCTAGCGTCTTGAAGGAAATGAAATGCTTTAAAACCAATTGACATAGTGGGGAATACGCTTTATATTAATTTTAGTCATACAGCATGTATAAGTTTCAAGCCTATCCATTTCTGTATGACCGCCGATAAAAGCGCGTTGCCGCTTGGGAAGACAGCAAAACCGTTTTTACTTGGCATTTTATAGACAAGCTATGACTGGGGAGGTCACTCAAACATGAAAAAACATTCTCGTATCGGCACTTGGCTCGCGCTGGCGATCGCGCTGGTGCTGGCGCTGAGCGCTTGCGGCAACAAGCCTAGCGGCAACGCGGGCGCCAGCCCGTCCGAATCTTCTTCCGCTTCGCCTTCGGCATCCGCATCGGCTCCCGCGGCCGGCGCGGACAACCCGTTGAAGGGCA
Source organism: Cohnella nanjingensis (assembly GCF_014212125.1). GTDB lineage: Bacteria > Bacillota > Bacilli > Paenibacillales > Paenibacillaceae > Cohnella > Cohnella nanjingensis. Next base: position 85,536 of record NZ_JACJVP010000044.1, on the reverse strand, counting down.
AGAACATCGCACTCATCATGCGTCTGAACACCGGCACGTTCTCCGCGCAATACGTGGACGGCGTGAAGAAGCAAGTCGAGAAGTTCGGCGGCAAGCTGACGGTCATTCCGTCGGACAACAAGCTGGACGTGATGGCTTCCAACCTTGACGCCGCCGTCAACCAGAAATATGACGGCATCCTGCTGGACCACGGCGACGCCGGCGCGTTGACGGCCGGCGTGCAGAAGGCGCTCGCGGCCAAGATTCCGGTCGTCGCTTTTGATTCCGGCATTACGGCGGAAGGCGTGACCAGCATCGCGCAGAACGACCAGAAGATGGCGGAACAGACGCTCGAAGCGCTGGCGGCCGACGCCGGCGGCAAAGGCAGCATCGTGAAGATCTGGGTCGCCGGCTTCCCGCCGATGGAATCCCGCCAGATCGCCTACAAAGCGTTCCAAGACAAGTACAAAGACATTAAGCAGCTTGCGGCCTTCGGTACGGCCGACGGCGCGCAGCTCGACGCGCAGACGCGGACCGAAGCCATTCTGAAGCAGTATCCGGAGAAGGGCAGCATCACCGCGATCTGGGCAGCCTGGGACGAGTTCGCGAAGGGCGCCGCTAATGCGATCAAGCAAGCCGGCCGCGACGAGATCAAAGTATACGGCATCGACCTGAGCGACGAAGACCTCGCGATGATCCAAGATCCGTCCAGCCCGTGGATCGCATCCGCGGCGGTCGATCCGGCTTCGATCGGCCAAGTGCAAGTGCGTTACCTGTACCAGAAGATCCATGGCGACGACACGCCGGCAACGGTCCAACTCGACTCCGTCTACGTCAGCCGCGACGCGCTGCCGACCGACAAGAAGGTCACGACGGCCGACCTGTCCGAGTACGTCAAGGGCTGGGGCGCGAGCGACCAAGGCGTCACGGATTATCTGACAGAGCTTGAGCAAGCCGTCGCAGGACAATAATCAAGGTCCGATAGACGAGCACGGCGCGGTGAATATGACCGCGCCGTTTGCTGCTGTCTACGGAGAATCGAAGCTCGGAGGGATAAAGCGTATGAAGACCGGCAATAAGCTGGAGATGACGGGCATCGCGAAGTCGTTCGCGGGCGTGCGCGCCCTGCACGGCGTCGACTTCGCGGTAGCCGGCGGGCAGGTGCACGCGTTGCTGGGCGCGAACGGGGCCGGCAAGAGCACCTTGATGAAGATTCTGTCCGGCGCATACGAGACGGACGAAGGCGAGATCCGGATCAACGGCGAAGCCGTTCCGATGCGGTCGCCCGCCGACGCCAAGCGGGCCGGCATTCAATGCGTCTACCAAGAGGTCGATACGTCTCTCGTGGCGCAGCTGTCGGTCGCCGAGAACATTATGCTCGACCGGTTGGCTTCCCCAAAAGGGAAAGCGTGGCTGCGCTGGGGCAGCCTCTATCAGGAAGCCGAAGCGGTGCTAGCCCGCATCGGCTCCCGTATTCCCGTGCGGAAGCGCGCCGGCGACCTGACGCTCGCGGAGAAGCAGATCGTGCTGCTCGCGCGGCTGCTCGTCGAGGACGCGAAGTTCGTCATCCTGGACGAGCCGACCGCGCCGCTCAGCCTCGAAGAGGCCGAACGTCTCTTCGAGATCATGGAAGGGCTGAAGAAGGAAGGCATCGGCATCATCTTCATCTCGCACCGCCTGCCCGAAGTGGCGCGCGTCAGCGACCGGATCACGGTCATGCGCGACGGCCGGATCGTCCTGAGCGAGCCTGCGGAGCAGGTGCAGGCGGGCGGCATTGTCCGCGCGATGCTCGGGCGCAGCTTCGAGGAGGAATACCCGAAGGCCGAAGTGCCCATCGGGGACACGCTGCTCGAAGTGAAGGGGCTGGCGGCGGGCCACCGGGTCCGCGGCGTCGACCTGGCGGTGCGCGCCGGGGAAGTCGTCGCCGTCGTCGGCCTGGTCGGCGCGGGCAAGACGGAGCTGTCGCGCTTGCTGTTCGGCGCGGATGCGGCCGAGCGGGGCGAGATCGTCCTGAACGGCAAACGCGCGAAGGCGGGCGCGCCGGCGGACGCCATCCGCGCGGGCATCGTGCTCGTGCCGGAGGAGCGTCGGAAGGAAGGCATCCTCGTCGGCTCGTCCGTGCTGCATAACCTCAGCCTGCCGATCCTGCGGTCGCTCAGCCGCTTCGGGTTCATCTCCGGGCATGGAGAACGCCGGCACGCCGAGGACATGATCGGGCGGCTCGGCATCAAGACGCCTTCGCCGGGGCAGTTGACCGGGTTCCTGAGCGGGGGCAACCAACAGAAGGTCGCGATCGGCAAGTGGATGCGCACCGACGCCGACGTGTTCCTGTTCGACGAGCCGACCAAGGGCGTAGACGTCGGCGCCAAGCGGGACATCTTCCGCATCATCGGCGAACTGGCGGGCCAGGGCAAGGGCATCGTCTATCTGACGTGCGAGTTCGCGGAAGCGCTCGGGCTCGCGGATCGGATCCTGGTCATGTGCGACGGCCGGTTCGTCAAACAATTCGCCCGCGGCGAAGCGACGCAGGAGGATCTGCTCCTGTACGCGAGCGCGGGCCGGGAGGAATTGGCGTGAACAACAAAGTGCTGCAATTCTCGTTCAGGTACGGCGCGTTGATCTTCATCGGTCTCGTGCTGCTCTTTTTCTCGCTGTACAACGAATATTTCTTCACTTACGGCAATCTGATGGACATCCTGCGCTCGATCTCGATCCTGACGTTCGTGGCCATCGGGGTGACGATCTCGCTCACCGTCGACGGATTCGATCTGTCGGTCGGTTCGACGGTCTCGCTCACCACCGTCGCAACGGCCACGATGATGATCTGGTACGAGATGCCGCTCGTCGTCGTCATCGTCGTTCCGCTCGTCGTCGGCGCGGCGATCGGCCTCCTGAACGCGTTCCTGATCGTCAAGGTGCGCATCCCGGACCTGCTCGCGACGCTGGCCGTCATGTACATCGTGAGCGGCATCCACAAGACGTACACGAAGGGCTATTCGATCTACAACAACATGCAGTTCCAGGACGGGACGAAGGCGCCGGGCGTCATGAATCCGGACTTCCTGTGGATCGGACAGGGCAAGCTGCTCGGCGTGCCGTTCCCCGTTCTTCTGATGGTCATCGCCGTCATCGGCGCGCACGTCTTCTTCAAATACACCCGCGTCGGCCGCCAGACGACGATGACGGGCGGCAACGAGGAAGCGGCGCGTCTCTCGGGCGTCCGCGTCAAGCGGATCCGGACGTGGGCGTACGTCGCTTCGGGCGTCTTCGCCGCCATCGGCGGCATCCTCTACACCGCTCGCGTAGGCTCCGGCCAGATCGACGCGGGCGCGCCGATGCTGATGGACGCCGTCGCCGCCGTGTTCGTCGGCTACTCCGTGTTCGGCGCGGGACGCCCCAACGTGATCGGGACGTTCGTCGGCGCCGTGCTGACCGGCATTTTGATCAACGGCTTGACGATGCTGCACGTCCAATATTACACGACCGACATCATCAAAGGCGCCGTTCTCGTCCTCGCCCTGGCGGTCACCTTTATCCATCTCAGCCGGCGCAAAGCGTGAGGCCAAGCGGGAAACCTCGCGTCCCGCTTGAAACTCCGCCCTCGATCTGTGTATAATTTCTGTTGAAACGGATAAACAGATAACAAGCTAGTTTCCGTTATGGGAGGTGAATGCATTGAACAAGACTGAACTGATCGCCAAAGTGTCCGAATTGACCGATCTGTCCAAGAAGGACGCGACGCAAGCGGTGGACGCCGTCTTCGACGTCATCTCCGAAGCGCTGCAAGGCGGGGACAAGGTACAACTCGTCGGCTTCGGCAACTTCGAGGTTCGCGAACGTTCCGCCCGCAAAGGCCGCAACCCGCAAACCGGCGTCGAGATCGAGATTCCGGCCGGCAAGATTCCCGCGTTCAAACCGGGGAAGGCGCTGAAGGAAGGCATCAAGTAAAAACGGCCTCGCCGTCTCTTGATGAGGGCTGGCGCGTTTTTATCGGAGAGATTCAGCGAAGGACAGGCCAAATCTTCGCCTTTCTGAATCCTTAAATAAAACGAAAATTTGCTTGATTTTGTGGTGGTCGATGGGTTGCGAACCCATTTCGGCCTGTGCTATAATCACTCTCGTACTCTTTCGGGACGTAGCACAGTCTGGTAGCGCGCACCCTTGGGGTGGGTGAGGTCGTGGGTTCGAATCCCGCCGTTCCGACCATTACATACGCATGACGAGACTGCTTTTTCGAGACGATGTCCCGGAGAAGCAGTTTTTGTTTGACAGGCGCTCTTCATATCGTTCATGATGGAGCCAATAGAGGAGGCGGCATATATGGAACACTCGATCTCGGGCCAAGCGGAATACATCGTCATCAAGGCCAAAGAGAGCGGCGTCAACGTCATCGGCTTGACCCGCGGAACGGATACGCGGTTCCACCATACGGAGAAGCTCGACCGCGGGGAAGTGCTGATCGCCCAGTTCACCGATCATACGTCCGCCATCAAGATTCGCGGCAAGGCGACGGTCATGACCAAGTACGGCGTCGTCGATACCGACGTCTAGCAAGCAAGCGGGCAAGCAAGGCGCGCCGGCAGGCAAGCCGTCGTGGCGCGAATCGACCGGGAGCAGGCATAGCCTGCCTTTTTCTTTTGTAGAATAAGAGAAAGACATGCCCGGAAGAGGAGAATGCCACATGACGCATTGGCTAAGGCCGCTCGTCCTGCTCGCGGTCAGCGCGCTGACGATCGTCCTGTTGGAGCGACTGCCCGCCCTGGAGCGGCACGCGCAGCCGAACCGGTCGTCCGCGGCCGTGTTCGCTCCGCTGCGCGTCGAGCGGCTGTCGAACGAGACGCTCGTCGACGCGATGGTGGCGATGCCGCTCGCCGAGCGGTTGACGAGAGTCGGCTGGGATCGCGGCATACTCACCGTCGATCTGGCGCTGTCCTCGAGCGGCGCCGCGCCCAAAGACCTATGGAAGGATACGGCCGAGCTGGTGCGGATGTCGTTCGCGAACGTCTCGAACGTCCGGCAACTGCTGCTCCGTTTCTATCTGGAGACGAACGAGGCGCGGACGCTGCTGGCCTCGGCGGATTCCCGCGCCGCGGACTGGCCGGACGGCTTGGCCGCCGCGGTGAAGGGAGACCCCGACGGCCGTCGGCCGGACTGGGCCGTCAACCTTCGCCTGGATTGGACGCCCGCGGGGGAGCGCTGGCTCGGAAATTTTGCAAATTGATGAATTCGGCGGCCGTCTTATGCGGGAGACTTGCGGTTATGTTATAATAAAATAATCCAAGCGCGAGAGGCGCTGCCCGCCGCCCGACCGGCGCGGGGGCCGCCGACGGCAAGGTTCGGAACGCTATGTCCCCAAAAGGAATTGTTGATCGGACACGCAGGGCTCTGCTTGGTAACTTCGGAGGCTGAACGATGACACGTAACCGTATTGCACAAATGGCCCAGAAATATATGGAGCACGACATGATCGCCCGGCACACCGACCTGCCGGCGTTCCCGGACGGCCGCATTCGCCTGCTGAACGCGGTATTGGCGCATCAGCCCGCCGCGGCGCCGCAGCGTGAGCTGTTCTCTTTGGTGACCGCGCTCGTGCAGATGGGTCTCGATACCCACGATCTCGTGAAGAACGAGGCGCAGGACGAGAAGTCGGGGACGATCCAGATGCGCGCGCGGCAGCTGAAGGTGCTCGCCGGCGACTACTTCAGCAGCCGGTTCTACAATCTTCTCGCCCAGGCGGGCCAGATCGAGATGATCCGGAAGCTCAGCGAAGCGGTGTGCGACGTGAACCGAATCAAGATCGCGCTCTACGGCAAGATGAAGCAAATGCGGCTGAACGCAGAGGAATACTTGACCCACGGGGCGGAGCTCAGATCCGGCTTGTTCTTGTCGTTCGGCCATCTCATGAACGGGCTCTATTCGCGCCTGTGGCCGGAGCTGCTGGAGCGGTTCAGCCGCTGCGAGGTTCTCCTCCACGAGCTGCTGCGGCTCGAGCGGCCGGAGCAGTTGAACGGCAGCTGGGGCATCTGGCACATCCTGCAAGAGGGCTCCGAGGAAGACCGCCGGGCGCTGACCGACCATCCGGAGGATGCGGGCTTCGTCCGCCAACTGATAGAGAAGTACGCGGTCGCCGACAAACTCGGCGGCATGCTGCGGCAATCGGCCGTCCAGCTGCAGGCGATGCTTCCGCGCGTTCCGTCGGATAAGCTGGCCAAAGAGCTGCAGGCGCTCATCGAGCCGTTCATGAAGGGAACCGCGATGGTGCCCGCTGCGGCAATCAAGGAGTTGGGGTGACGAACATGGGAGCGGAGTCCAAACACAGCCACGTTCACGACGTCTTCGAGAGCATCGCGCCGAAGTACGACATGATGAACGACATACTAAGCTTCCGGCGCCACAAGGCTTGGCGGAGCTTCACGATGAAGAAGATGGACGTCAAGCCCGGTCAAGTTTCGCTTGATCTGTGCTGCGGCACCTGCGACTGGACGATCGCGCTCGCCAAAGCGAGCGGGGGCCGCACGGTCGGCCTGGACTTCAGCGCGAACATGCTGAACATGGGACAAGTCAAGGTCGATCGGCTCGGGCTCTCGTCCCAGATCGAGCTGGTTCAGGGCGACGCGATGGATTTGCCTTTCCCCGACAATACGTTCGATTATGTCACGATCGGCTTCGGCCTCCGCAACGTGCCGGACATCGCGCAGGTGCTGCGGGAGATGAAGCGGGTCGTGAAGCCGGGCGGCAAGGTCGTCTGCCTGGAGCTGTCCAAGCCTTCTTGGCAGCCGTTCAAAGGATTGTACTATTTTTATTTTGAGAAGCTGCTGCCGCTCCTCGGCAAGTGGCTCGTACGCAAGTACGAGCAATACCGCTGGCTTCCGGAATCGCTGGCCGTATTCCCGGATCTGGCCGCGCTCGCCGAGATGTTCCGCGGGGTCGGACTGCGCAACGTTCGCGCTTATCCTCTGACCGGAGGGATCGCGGCGCTGCACATCGGAACAAAGGGGAACGACGGAGCATGATTCGCAAAATCAAGATTTTCCTTGAAATGATCAAATTCGAACATACGTTATTCGCTTTGCCGTTCGCCTATGTCGGCACGATCCTAGGCGCGGTGACGGAGAACCGTGCGCTGCCGACCTGGGCGCAATGCGGCTGGATCCTGCTCGCCATGATCGGCGCCCGCACCGCCGCGATGAGCCTCAATCGGCTCATCGATAAAGCCATCGACGCCAAAAATCCGCGCACCGCGAACCGCGCCATCCCGGCCGGTCTGCTGCAATCCGCGGAAGTCATTCTTTTCATCGTCATCTCGTTCGGACTGCTGTTCTGGGCCGCCTCGCAGCTCAACCGGCTGGCGCTGGAGCTGATGCCGATCGCCGTCTTCATGACCGTAATCTATTCGTACACCAAGCGCTTCACTTGGGCATGCCATCTCGTGCTGGGCCTGACGCTCGGCCTCGCGCCGCTAGGCGGATGGGTCGCCGTGACGGGCTCCGTCTCTCCGGCGGCCTTCGTGCTGTTCGTGACGGTCGCCCTCTGGTCGGCCGGCTTCGATATCATCTACGCTTGCCAGGACGTTGAGTTCGACCGCAAGGAAGGGCTGCATTCCATTCCGGCGCGCTTCGGGATCGCCCGCGCGCTCGGCATCGCCCGGACGATGCACGTCGTCACGCTCATCGGCTTCATTCTGCTGCTGGCGTTGACCGACCTCAGCTGGTGGTACCTCTTCGGGACGATCGCCGCCGGCGCGCTGCTCTTCTACGAGCACCGCCTCGTCAGTCCGAACGACCTCAGCAAGCTGAACGCCGCGTTCTTCACGATGAACGGCGTGCTTAGCGCCGTCGTGTTCGCGTTCACGTTCATCGACCTCGTGGTGGTGAGATCGTGGTGAGCCGCGCCGCCGCGCCGCGCCGCTGGGTCGTCGGATTGACGGGCGCGAGCGGCGCCGTCTACGGCGTCACGCTGTGCCGGGAACTGCTGGCGGCGGGTTGCGAGGTTCACCTGGTCGTTTCGGAAGCCGGCTGGCGGGTATTGAAGGAAGAGCTCGGCTGGGACGCGGCAAAGCGATCCGACACGATCCGGCGCGAGCTGGAAGCGGAGTCGGGACGGCTCGTCTATCATCCGCAGAGCGACATCGGAGCCAGCATCGCGAGCGGGTCGTTCCGCTGCGAAGGCATGGCGGTCGTCCCTTGCTCGATGGGGACGCTGGCCGCGATCGCGCACGGCACCTCGGACAATCTGATCGCCAGAGCGGCCGACGTGACGATGAAGGAAGGACGGCCGCTGCTGCTCGTGCCGCGGGAGACGCCGCTGAACGCGATTCATCTGGAGAACATGCTGAAGCTGGCCCGCATCGGCGTCCGGATCATCCCGGCGATGCCCGCCTTCTACCAAGGCCCGCAAACGCTGGAGGACGCCGTCCGCTTCATGGTCGGCAAAGTCATGGACAACATGGGCATCGCGCACAATTTGTACACCAGATGGGGAGAGAGCTATGAGGACTGACGGGACGGGACCGATCCGAATCGGCAGAATCGAATATACGAATGTCTGGCCCGTGTTCCATCATTTCGATCCGACGCGGCTGGACGTCGAAGCGGAGATCGTCCAAGACGTGCCGGCCGCGCTGAACCGCAAGCTTCGCGAGGGCGAGATCGACATGGCGGCGATCTCTTCGTTCGCTTACGGGCAATCCTGCGACGACTACCTGCTGCTGCCGAATCTGTCCGTCAGCGCGAAGGAGCGCGTACAGTCGATCTTGCTGTTCGTCAAGACGCCGCTCGAGCAAGCGCTGAACGGGCGAATCGCCTTGACGACGACGTCCGCGACTTCGGTGAACTTGTTGAAGATTATCGCCGAGAAATTCTACGGCGCGCATCCGACATACGATACCGTCGAGCCCTGCTTGGACACGATGCTGGAACAAGCCGACGCGGCGATGCTCATCGGCGACCATGCGATTCGCGCTTCATGGCGCGAACACGGCTGTCAGGTGTTGGACCTGGGCGAACTGTGGCACCGCTATACGGGACTCGGGATGACGTTCGCCGTCTGGGCCGTCCGCCGCGAGACGGCCGCCGCCCGTCCGGAAGCGGTCCGGGAGATCTTCGAAGCGCTCACCGCCTCCAAGCGCCGGGCGCTGGACGATCTCCGGCCGGTCGTGGCGCACGCGGAGCGGCAGATCGGCGGCACGGCCGCTTACTGGGACGCGTACTTCCGCGGATTGACTTACGATTTCGGCGCGGCGGAGCGGGAAGGACTCTCGCTTTACTTCCGCTATGCGCATGAGCTCGGGTTCCTGGCCTCGCCCGTCGGGATCTCGGAATGGCGCGCTTCCGGCAGCCGCGAGCGCGCGGCTGCGGACGCGATCGGAGCACACTCTGTACCGAAGGTGAATCTATGAAGTTAATCCAATTGTACGCCGCCTTGAAGTCCGATCTCCAGGCGATCGAGGACGCGCTGGCGCAGAGCGTCGCTTCGGATCTGCCCCTCTTGAACGACTCGGCGCTCCACCTGCTGAAGGCGGGCGGCAAACGGCTGCGCCCCGTCTTCGTCCTGCTCGCGGGCAAGTTCGGCACTTATTCGCTCGAACAGCTGAAGCGGGTCGCCGTCCCGCTGGAGCTCATCCATATGGCGTCCCTCGTGCACGACGACGTGATCGACGACGCCGATACCCGCCGCGGGCAGCCGACGGTCAAGGCGAAGTGGGACAACCGCATCGCCATGTTCACGGGCGACTATCTCCACGGCAAATCGCTCATGGTCGCTACCGAGCTCGCGCACCCGCGCATCCATCAGATCCTCTCCGGCGCGATCGTGCAGATGTGCATCGGCGAGATGGAGCAGATCCGCGATTTCTTCAACGTCGAACAGAGCGTCCGCAACTACTTGCTGCGGATCCGGCGCAAGACCGCGCTGCTGATCGCGATCAGCTGTCAGCTAGGCGCGCTTGCGGCGGGCGTGCCGGAACGACAGGCGAACATTCTCTACAGATACGGCTATAACGTCGGGATGCTGTTCCAGATTACCGACGACCTGCTCGATCTGTGCGGGACGGAGAAGGCGATCGGCAAGCCGCCGGGCAGCGATCTCCGGCAAGGCAATATTACGCTGCCGGTGCTGTACGCCCTTCAGGACGAGCGGGATCGCGCGCCGCTGCTCGCGGAGATCGCTCGCATCCGCGAAGCCGACGGCGAGGCCGACTCGGCCGCGGCGGTGCGCGTCGTGCGGAGCAGCTCCGGCATCCGCAGAGCCGAACAGTTGGCGGAGCGATACGTCGCCAAGGCGCTGCGCGTGCTGGAGGAGCTGCCGGCGATCCCCGCGCGGAAGAATCTCGCCGATATCGCGAGATTTGTGGCGCAACGGAGTTATTGAGCGCGCATTTTGTGGTAAAATGGGAAGAATAGCCTGTCTGTTTGGCATAGACGATAAAGGGGGATCTACCCATGGAACGTACATACCTGATGGTAAAGCCCGACGGCGTCGAACGGGGACTGATCGGCGAGATGGTCGGCAGACTGGAGCGCAAGGGGTTGAAGCTGGTCGGCGCGAAGCTGATGAAGGTGACGCCGGAGCAGGCGGCCCGTCATTATGCAGAGCACCACGGCAAGGATTTCTACGTACGCCTCATCGCGTTCATCACATCTGGCCCCGTATTCGCCATGGTCTGGGAAGGCGACCAAGCCGTCGGCGCGGCGCGCCAGCTGATCGGCAAGACGAACGGCCTCGAAGCGGCGCCGGGCACGATCCGCGGCGACTTTGCCCTACATACGAATTACAACCTCATTCACGGTTCGGATTCCCATGACAACGCGGAGCGCGAGATCGGCATCTTCTTCTCCGAACACGAGCTCGTGTCCTACGACAAAGCGATCCAAGTCTGGATCTAATCCGCCCGCGAGGAAGGCCAAGAGGAGCTAGTGAAGGCATGAAAGATTGGGGAACCGAGCAGAAGGCTTCATCGGAAGACGAGGACTTCGCGCGCTTCGTCGCGAACGTGCGCCGTGCCACTTCGATCGACCTGTCGCATTACAAAGAGACGCAGATGCGGCGGCGGCTGACGACGCTGCGCCTGAAGCACGGCTACGCCGACTTCGGCGCCTACTTCGCCGCGATCATGGACAATCCGCGGCTGCGCAACGAATTTCTCGACCGGATGACGATCAACGTCTCCGAATTCTGGCGCAATCCGAACCGGTGGCGGGTGCTCATGGAGCAATTCCTGCCGTCCATGATCCAAGCCTCGCCGAGACTCGCGGTTTGGAGCGCCGCCTGCTCGACGGGCGAAGAGCCCTATACGCTGGCGATGATTCTGGATTCGATGGGCGCGCTCTCCAACGCGTCCATCCTGGCCACCGACCTCGACGAAGGCGTCTTGGCCAAGGCGAAGCTCGGCCTTTATCCGGAGCGATCGCTGCGCGACGTGCCCAAGCCGTTCGCCGACAAGTACTTCCGGGCGGAGAACGGCGCCTACGAGGTAGACGAGCGGCTGCGGCGGGCGATCCGCTTTCAGAAGCAGAATCTGCTGCTCGACACGTTCGGCGAGCGGTACGACCTGATCGTCTGCCGCAACGTGATGATCTACTTCACCGAAGAGGCGAAGCAGCACTTATACCACAAATTCAGCCGCGCCTTGAAGCCCGGCGGGCTGCTCTTCGTCGGCAGCACCGAACAGATCTTTTCCCCGGCGCAGTACGGGTTCGAAGCGGCCGATACGTTTTTCTACCGCCGCACGGTATGAGCCTTCCCCTTTGGCGCGATACTAGGGCTAACCTATCCCGCGGAGGGTGCCATGGACAAGCGCAAAGCGATCGCCGCCTATCGGTTAGGATTGATCTCCGCGCAGGAATGCGCGCAAATTCTCGGGCTGGACAATCCGATGCTGCTCGGGTGCTGCCTCCCCGGAGGCATGACGGCGGCCCATGCGGCCGCGCCGCCTTCGGAATGGCGCGAAGCGGCGTTCGGCGGAGACGATCCGGAGCAGGAACGGCGGAAGCTGATCCTCTCCGAATCCTGAACGTCCTGCGTCTTCCAAGTAAAAACGGCTTTGCCGTCTTTCCCGGGGCGGTGACACGTTTTTATCGGAGACGTATCAGCAACGTAGGGGTGAAACTTATACCAGCAACGTATAGGTGAAACTTATACTTTCTGATACGTGAAGCAAGAGCCCGTCCGCTCGCGACGGGCTCTTTTCTTGTCAAACGCTTTAACGCTGTACTATAATGAGCAAAGATGTGAACGGGTGTCGATCGAGAGGGAGGAACTACTTTGAGTTTACGTTATTTGACCGCGGGAGAAACGCATGGCCCGCAGCTTACCGCTATCATTGAGGGATTGCCTAGCAATCTGGAGCTCGATTTTGAAGCATTGAACTTCCAACTGCTCCGCCGGCAGAAAGGCCACGGCCGCGGCCGCCGGATGCAGATCGAACAAGATACGGCGCAAATCGTGGGCGGCGTGCGCCACGGACGGACGACCGGGGCACCCGTCGCGCTCGTCGTCGCCAATAACGACTGGAAGCACTGGACGTCCGTCATGAACGTCGAACCGATCGAAGGCGGCGATGAAGCGAAGCGCCGCGTTCATCGTCCTCGTCCGGGACATGCGGACTTGAACGGCGGCATCAAGTACGATTTGAAGGATCTGCGCAACGTCCTGGAGCGTTCCAGCGCGCGGGAGACCGCGGCGCGCGTTGCAGTTGGCGCCGTGGCGCGTCAGTTCCTCGCGAACTTCGGCATCAAGGTCGGCGGACACGTCGTCTCGATCGGCGGGATTACGGCGCCGGCGCCGAATCTGCCGATCGACGAGCTGATCGAGCGGACGGAGGCTTCGCCGGTGCGCGTCGCCGATGCCGCGACGGAGCAGAAGATGATCGCGCTCATCGATCAGACCAAGGCGGACGGCGATTCGATCGGCGGCGTCGTCGAATGCATCGTCGCCGGACTTCCGATCGGCCTAGGCAGCCATGTGCAGTGGGACCGCAAGCTGGACGGACGCATCGCCCAAGCGGTCGTCTCGATCAACGCGTTCAAGGGCGTCGAGATCGGCATCGGCTTCGAAGCGGCGAATCTGCCGGGCTCCAAGGTGCACGACGAGATCCTCTACACGGAAGAACGCGGCTACCACCGGGCTTCGAACCGCCTAGGCGGCTTCGAAGGCGGCATGACCAACGGCGAGCCGATCGTCGTGCGCGGCGTGATGAAGCCGATCCCGACGCTGTACAAGCCGCTGCAGAGCGTCGACATCGACACGAAGGAAGCGTTCACCGCGCAGGTGGAACGTTCGGACGCCTGCGCCGTGCCCGCGGCCAGCGTCGTGATGGAGAGCGTCGTCGTCTGGGAGGTCGCCAAGGCGTTCCTGGAGAAATTCGGCGGCGACTCGATGGAAGAGATCAAGGCGAATTACGCCAACTACCTGAAGCAGGTAGCGGAATACTGATGGCGGGGGAGCGGGAGATTCGGGAGCTGACCGTCGATCTTGGTGAACGCTCGTACCCGATCTATATCGGCGCGGGCTTGCTTGAACGGGCGGGCGCGCTCTTCGCGCAGCGCGGCTTGCCCGTGAAGTCCCCGCTGCTGCTCGTCACCGACGCGTCGGTGGCGGACCGCTACGCGGGCATCGTCGAGTCTTCGCTCCGCGCTGCCGGCTACGCCGTGTCCCGGGCCGTCGTGCCGTCCGGCGAATCGTCCAAGTCGCTCGGACGCTTCGACGATCTGATTACGGCCGCGCTGGAAGCGGGGCTGGACCGCCGATCGACCGTTATCGCCCTGGGCGGCGGCGTCGTGGGCGACCTGGCGGGCTTCGTGGCGGCCACCTATATGCGGGGCGTGCGCTTCGTGCAGATTCCGACGACGATCCTCGCGCACGACAGCAGCGTCGGCGGCAAGGTGGCGGTGAACCACCGCCTGGCCAAAAATATTATCGGCGCGTTCCATCAGCCCGAGTTCGTGTTGTACGATCTGAACACGTTGACGAGCTTGCCGGCCCGCGAGGTGAAGTCCGGTCTCGCCGAAGTGGTGAAGCACGGCCTGATCTGGGACGCGGCGTTCGTCGAGTGGTGCGATTCGAACGCGCAGCGCCTGCTGGCGCTCGATCCGGATGCGCTCGGGTACGCCCTCTACGAAGGCTGCAAGGTCAAAGCCGCCGTCGTATCGCGGGACGAACGGGAGAACGATCTGCGCGCCATTCTGAATCTGGGCCATACGATCGGCCACGCCCTCGAAGCGGTCGGCCGCTACGGCGAGTTGCTGCACGGCGAAGCGATTGCGATCGGGATGGTCGGCTCCGCGCGGCTCGCCGCGCGCTTCGGTTATGCCGGGGAGATCGCCGAGACGACGGAGCGGCTGTTCCGCAAGATCGGGCTGCCGGTCCGCATTCCGGCCGGCTACGATACGGAAGCGATCATGAAGGCCATGCTGCACGACAAGAAGTTCATGGAAGGCCAGATGGTATTCGTCGTGCCGACGGCGATCGGGACGGTCGAGATTCGCAGCGACGTCCCCGCCGCATGGGTGCGGGAGATCGTCGAAGGGCTCAAAGAGGAGGCCGGGGTACGGTGAAGGTAAGGGGAATCCGAGGCGCCATCACGGTGAGCGCCAATGAAGAACAATCGATTCTGGACGCGACGCTGGAAGTATTGCGCGCGATCGTCGAAGAGAACCAAGTCGATCCCGAAGAGATCTGCAGCTTGTTCATCACGGTCACGCAGGACCTGGACGCGACCTTCCCGGCGCGGGCGATCCGCCAAATGCCGGGCTGGGAGCTCGTGCCGCTCATGTGCTCCGTCGAGATCCCGGTTAAGGGCGGCCTGGAGAAGTGCATCCGGCTGATGGTGCTCGTGAACACGGAGGCCGCGCAAGCCGAGATCCGGCACGTCTATCTGGGCGACGCCCGCAAACTACGGCCGGACCTGTCGGCTTCCCGTTGACGGTGTCCGCGGGACGGTGCTATAGTAGAGTTATTACTTGGCGCGGAACCGTCGGCCGGAGGGACGACGACTTACGCGCGAGTGAGTCGAGCAGAGCGTAGATGAGCGGAGGAGCCGTACGCGGAAGCGCAGGGATGCGCGGAAGGCGGAGACGGCATTCGGCAAGCGGGCCGGCGACGTTGCAGTCGCAAAGGCTGGGCTTGGCCATTCCCTTATCCATCGGGCATCTCTGCGGAGCAGAGATGCTTTTTTATTTGCGCCAAGCTCGAATGACATCGACAGTCCGCCGCGGCGTGCCGCGGCCGGCATCGGCAAGACCGTATCCCGGTGCGGCTTGGAGAGGGGAGATTACGAAAAATGGAACAGCGCGAGAAGGAGCTTCAGGAAGTCATCCGCTTGGCCGGACAATATAACGTCATTCCCGTCGTACGGAGACTGCTGGCCGATACCGAGACGCCGATCCGCGTCTTCCAACAGCTCAGCCGCGAGGGGCGCGCCTTCTTGCTGGAGAGCGTGGAGGGCGGCATCAAGTGGGCTCGGTATTCGTTCATCGGAACCGACCCGTTCCTCCTGTTGAAGCTGAAGAAAAATAAAGTGACGGTTGAGGAGGGCGGAGAGGAGGAATCGTTCGTCACGAACGATCCCCTGAAGCTCCTGCGGGAGCGGCTGCGGCAATACCGCTCCCCCGCGCTGCCGGAACTGCCGCCCTTCACCGGCGGAGCCATCGGATTCTTCGGATACGATCTGCTGCAGTACTATGAGCGGAAGCTCCCCGCCCATGCCCAAGACGACTTGGCCATGGACGATATGCAGTTCATGTTCTGCGACCGCGTCGTCGTGTTCGACCACTTCAAGCAGCAGGTACTCGTCATCGGCAACGCGCACGTTCCCGAAGGCGCGACGGACGAGGACATCGCCTCGGCATACGATCGCGCCTGCGAAGGCATCGAAGACACGATCCGCCGGATGCGCCAGCCGCTGCCGCTCCCGCCGGTCGCGAACGGCGCGCCGCCGTCCGATCCCGACCTCGGCGAAGTGCATTCCAATCTGACGCGCGAGCAGTTCATCGGTAACGTGCACCAAGCCAAGGAATACATTCGCGCGGGCGACATCTTCCAGGTGGTGCTCTCGCAGCGGTTCCACATCGAGACCGAGGTGGATCCGCTTCAAGTCTACCGGATGCTGCGCACGATGAATCCTTCGCCGTACATGTACGTGCTGAAGTTCGAAGACGAAGTCATCGTCGGCGCTTCGCCGGAGCTGCTCGTCAAGGTCGACGGAGACCGCGTGGAGACGCGGCCGATCGCCGGCACGCGGCCTCGCGGACGGACGCCCGAAGAAGACTTGGCGTACGAGCGCGAGCTGCTGGCCGACGAGAAGGAGCGCGCCGAGCACGTCATGCTCGTCGATCTCGGCCGCAACGACTTGGGGCGCGTCTCCGAGTACGGGACGGTGAAGTGCGATTCCTACATGGAGATCGAGCGCTACTCGCACGTTATGCATATCGTCTCGAACGTGACGGGGACGCTGGCCAAGGACAAGACGTTCTTCGACGCCTTCCTGTCTTGCCTGCCGGCCGGCACCGTCTCCGGCGCGCCGAAGCTGCGGGCGATGGAGATCATCGCCGAACTGGAGAACGAAGCGCGCGGCGCCTATGCGGGCGCGATCGGCTACTTCGGCTTCTCGGGGAACATGGACACGTGCATCACGATCCGGACGATCGTCTTCAAGAACGGCAAAGCCTACGTGCAAGCGGGCGCCGGCATCGTCTGGGATTCGGTACCCGAGAGCGAGTACGAGGAGACCGTCAACAAGGCCAAAGGGTGCCTGAAGGCGATTCGCGCGGCCGAGGCGGTGTTCGGCTCGCCGGGCGGACGTCAAGCGGACCGGCTGGTCGTGGCGGGAGACCGCCGGACGAACCTGGATTACGACTAAGGGAAAGGGAGGATCGGCGATGAGCGTAATGGAAGCAAGCATGACGATGCCGCAAGCATTGTCGAAGCTGATGGGCGGACACGACCTGCTGCGGGAAGAAGCCTTTGCCGTCATGAGTCTGATCATGAAAGGGGAAGCGACGCCGGCGCAGATCGGCGGCATCGTCGTCGCGCTGCGGCTCAAGGGCGAGACCGTCGACGAGATCACCGGCTTCGCGGAAGCGATGCGCTCCTTTTCCAGCAGCCAGGTGCGGACCGCGAACGAGGACCTGCTCGATACGTGCGGTACGGGCGGATCGGGCATCCACAAATTCAACATCTCCACCTCCTCGGCGATTATCGCCGCCGCGGCGGGCGTCCGCGTGGCCAAGCACGGCAACCGGGCCATGTCCGGCAAGGCCGGCAGCGCGGATGTGCTCGAAGCGCTCGGCGTCAATATTCAGCTGACCGCGGATCAGGCGTCCGAATGCCTCGACCGCACCGGCATCTGCTTCATGTTCGCGCAGCTGTACCATCCGGCGCTGAAGCACGCCGCCGCCCCGCGCAAGGAGCTCGGCGTGCGGACGATCTTCAATATGCTCGGGCCGCTCGCGAATCCGGCCAACGCCGACCGGCAGCTCATGGGCCTGTACGACCGGACGCGCACCGCGACCGTCGCCCAGGTGCTGAGCCGGCTAGGCTTGCGCCGCGCGATGGTCGTGGGCAGCCACGACGGCCTGGACGAGATCAGCATCTCCGCGCCGACGCAGATCTCGGAGTTGAGGGACGGCGTCGTGACGACGTACGACGTTACGCCGGAAGCGCTGGGTCTGGCGACCGTAGCGCTCGGCGAAGTGCAGGGCGGGGACGCGGCGGAGAACGCGGCGATTATCCGGCGCGTGCTGAGCGGCGAGAAGAGCGCCTACCGCGATGTGGTGCTAGCGAACGCCGGCGCCTGCATCTACGTAGCCGGCCGCGCGGAGACGCTGGCCGACGGCGTGAAGCGGGCGGCGGAGACGATCGATTCCGGCGCGGCGCAAGACAAACTTCAGCAATGGATCGCAACGACAGGAGAAGTGGGCCATGTTTCTTGATCGCATCGTCGCTACCAAGCGCGAAGAAGTGGAACGACTGAAGCAAACGCTGAACCTCGATCAAGCGGAGAAGGAGATCGCCGCCCTGGCGCTTTGCCGCGGCTTCGAGCGGGCATTGACCGCCGGACATCGGAACCGTCCGGTCGGTCTCATCGCCGAGGTGAAGAAGGCGAGTCCGTCCAAAGGGCTGATCCGGCCGGATTTCCATCCCGTTCAATTGGCGCAGGCCTATGAAGCGGCGGGGACCGATTGCATCTCGGTGCTGACCGACGCAGACTACTTTCAAGGCAGCAACGACTTCCTAACCCGGGTGAAGGCGGGCGTGAAGGTGCCGCTGCTGCGCAAGGACTTCACGATCGACGAGCGCCAGATCTACGAAGCGCGCCTGATCGGCGCCGATGCGATCCTGCTGATCGCCGCGATCTTGAGCAAGGGACAACTGGACGCGTATCACCGGCTGGCGCGCGACATCGGCTTGGACGTGCTCGTCGAAGTGCACAACCGTCCCGAGCTGGAGACGGTGCTCGAGATCGGCACGGCGACGCTGATCGGCGTCAACAACCGCAACCTGCACACGTTCGTCACCGATCTGAACGTGACGGAGCAGCTCATCTCGCTCCTGCCCGCCGGCGTGACGGCGGTCAGCGAGAGCGCGCTCGGCACGCCGGCGGACATCGACTTCGTGCGCCGGGCCGGCGCCCAGGCGGTGCTCATCGGCGAGCACTTCATGCGGCAGCCCGACGTGGGCGAGGCGATCCGGGCCTTGCTCGGTCCGGCGGAGAAGGAAGGCGCGAGCCGATGACGGACGCCGGCGCCCCGCTCGTCAAGATCTGCGGGATTCAAGAGGAAGCGACGCTGCAGGGCATGAACGGCCTCCCGGTCGACTATATCGGGTTCGTTTTCGCGAAGAGCCGCCGCCAAGTGTCGCCGGAGCGGGCCGCGCAGCTGCTCGCTTTCGCCCGGCGGACGAACATGGCGGGCGGCATGCCGCCGCGTACGGTCGGCGTATTCGTGAATCCGACCTTGGAGACGCTGGCCGACACGCTGTCCCGGGTGCCGCTCGACGTGATCCAGCTGCACGGGGAAGAGACGCCGGCGTTCGCCCGGGAGGTCGGGGAACGGTTCGGCGCGGAGGTATGGCGGGCGCTGCCCGTTCAAGAACCGGACGAAGCGTCCGCATCCGGCGACGCCGGCGGACCGGCGCGTCTGGCGGATTACCGCGGCGCGGCGTCCGCCGTCCTGCTCGATACGGCGGGCGGCGGCACGGGCCGCGCGTTCCGCTGGGATCGGATTCCGGTCTACCGGAAGGCGGCCGAAGCGCTCGGCCTGAAGCTGTTCGTCGCCGGAGGACTGCATCCCGGCAACGTGCGGGAACTGATCGACGACTATGCGCCTCACGGCGTTGATATTTCTAGCGGCGTGGAGACCGATGGCGCGAAGGACAACGCCAAGATCGCCGCATTTACGGAAAGGGTGAAGAGACAGCCATGACACAGGTAACGCAAGTACCGGACGCGAACGGGCGATTCGGCGCGTTCGGGGGCAAGTACGTGCCCGAGACGCTTATGAACGCGCTTCATGAGCTTGAAGAAGCCTACAACCGCTACAAGGACGATCCGGACTTTCTCGCGGAAGTCCGCTACCTGCTGAAGCAGTATTCCGGACGTCCGACCCCGCTCTACTATGCCGAACGGCTGACCGCCCATCTCGGGGGCGCCAAGATCTATCTGAAGCGCGAAGACCTGAACCATACCGGCGCGCACAAGATCAACAACACGATCGGACAAGCGGTGCTCGCCAAGCGGATGGGTAAGAAGAAGATCATCGCCGAGACGGGCGCAGGCCAGCACGGCGTCGCATCGGCGACCGTCGCGGCGCTGCTCGGGCTCGAATGCAAAGTGTTCATGGGCGAAGAGGACACGAAGCGCCAGCAGCTGAACGTCTTCCGCATGAAGCTGCTCGGCTCCGAAGTGATCCCGGTGCTGTCCGGCACCCGCACGCTGAAGGACGCCTGCAACGAGACGCTGCGCTACTGGGTCTCCCACGTCGACGATACGTACTACATTCTCGGCTCCGTCACGGGTCCGCACCCGTATCCGATGATGGTCCGCGACTTTCAGCGCGTCATCGGGCTCGAGACGAAGGATCAGATTCTCGAGGCCGAAGGCCGTCTGCCCGACGCGATCGTGGCCGCGGTCGGAGGCGGCAGCAACGCCATGGGTATCTTCCATCCGTTCGTAGACGATACAGCCGTGCGGTTGATCGGCGTCGAAGCTGCGGGACGCGGGGTGGAGACCGACAAGCACGCCGCGACCATGACCAAAGGGCGGCCCGGCGTGTTCCAAGGTTCGATGAGCTACGTGCTGCAGGACGAAGTCGGTCAAGTGCAGGAGGCGCACTCGATCTCCGCCGGCCTGGACTATCCCGGCATCGGCCCGGAGCATGCCTTCCTGAAGGACGCGAAGCGCGCCGAATACGTGCCGATCACGGATGCGGAAGCGCTGGAGGCGCTCCAGCTGCTGTCGCGGCAGGAAGGGATCATCCCGGCGCTGGAGTCGGCGCACGCCGTCGCGCATACGCTGAAGCTGGCGCCGACGCTGCCGAAGGACGCGATCGTCGTCATCAGCCTGTCCGGGCGCGGAGACAAGGACGTCGAGTCGATCATGGGATATCTGGGGAGGAATGAGCTGTGAGCACGACGACCGTCAACGCCATCGATGAGACCTTCGCGGCGCTCCGGGCCCGCGGAGAGAGCGCGCTCATCCCGTTCCTGACGACCGGCGATCCCGACCTCGAGACGTCGATCGCCCTCGTGCAGGCGGCCGAGGAAGCGGGAGCGAGCATGATCGAGCTGGGCGTGCCGTATTCGGACCCGCTCGCGGACGGGCCCGTCATTCAACGCGCGTCCGAACGCGCTTTGAAGAACCGCATCCGCTTGATCGACTGCATGGGCGTCGCTTCCGAAGCCCGCAAGCGCGGCGTTCGGATGCCGTTCATTCTGTTCACCTATTTCAATCCTGCGCTGCAGCTCGGCCTGGAACGGTTCTTCGCGCTGCTGCAGGAGCACGGCTTCAGCGGCGTGATCATCCCCGATCTGCCGCTGGAGGAGGACGGCGAAGTCCGCGAGATCGCGGAGCGGACCGGCATCCATCTCATTCCGCTGGTCGCGCCGACTTCGGAGGCGCGCGTCGAGCGGATCGCATCGAAGGCCAAAGGGTTCGTCTATTGCGTGTCGTCGCTTGGCGTGACGGGGGTTCGCTCCTCGTTCCACGACGGGATCGATTCGTTCCTGTCCACCGTCCGCAAGGCGGCGAGCGTGCCGATCTGCGTCGGCTTCGGCATCTCGACCCGCGAGCATGCCGAGCGGTTCGCCGGGGTGACCGACGGCGTCATCGTCGGCAGCGCCATCGTCCGCAAGGTGGAAGAAGTGCTGCCGGCGCTGACGAGCGGCGACGAGGCGCGGAAGCGGCAAGGCGTCGACGCGGTCCGGGCGTTCATCGCGGATCTGAAGCCTCGCGCAGGGGGATAATTCCTGGGCGCTTTCGTCCTTTGACTCTGTACAGCGTCTAACGGATGTGTCACAATAGGAATATGTGGTTCTTGAACGGAGCGGCGACGCTCCGTTTTTCTTGATCCGGCGGAGGAGCGTGATTCGCCCGTCCTTCGGCCGGATCGCCCGTGTGAGAAGCGTCGGCCCGCTGCCGGGAGACGCCGCAGTAGTGAGTCCCCTATTCACCAGGAGGTCGTTGGATCATGCAACCCAAACCGAATATCGTCCATCTGCCGGTCTACCAGCCGGGCAAGCCGATCGAAGAAGTCAAGCGCGAGCTGGGATTGACCGAAGTCATCAAGCTCGCTTCCAATGAGAATCCGTTCGGCAGCTCCCCGCGCGCGATCGAAGCGATCAACCGCGAGCTCGCGAACATCAGCATCTATCCGGACGGCGCGGCCGTCGACCTGACGAACGCGCTGGCCGAGCGTTTCGGCGTTCAGTCGGACCAGATCATCTTCGGCGCGGGCTCCGACGAGGTCATCCTCATGATCGCGCGAGCGTTCCTGCAGCCGGGCGACGAGACGATCATGGCCGACCAGACGTTCCCGCAGTACAGGCACAACGTCGAGATCGAGAACGGCGTCTGCGTCGAAGTGCCGCTCAAGGACGGCACCCACGATCTCTACGGCATGCTGGAGAAGGTGGGCGAGAAGACGAAGATCGTCTGGATCTGCAACCCGAACAATCCGACAGGCACGATCGTGACGGCCGACGAGCTCGAATGGTTCCTCGCCAAGGTGCCGCAGCGCGTCATGGTCGTGCTCGACGAAGCCTACTGCGAATATATCGACGACCCCTCGTTCCCGAACGGGCTCGAGCTGCTGAAGAAATACCCGAACGTCGTGCTGCTGCGCACGTTCTCCAAAATCTACGGGCTCGCCTCGCTGCGCATCGGCTACGGCATCGGCCGGCCGGAAGTCATCCGCTCGATCAACCAGGTGAGGGAGCCGTTCAACACGTCCCGCTTCGGCCAAGCGGCCGCGCTGGCGGCCATCGGGGACGACGCGTTCATCGACAGCTGCCGCCTGGCGAACCGGGAAGGGCTGGCGACGCTGAGAGCCGCCTTCGAGCGCCTTGGACTGTTCGCCTTCCCGGCTTACGGCAACTTCATCATGGTCGACGTTCAACGGCCGTCCCAGGACGTCTTCCAAGCGCTGCTGCGCAGAGGGGTCATCGTCCGCGCCGGCCATCGTCATTACCCGACCTCCATTCGCATCACCGTGGGCAGCGCCGAGCAGAACGCCAAGGTCATCGCCGCGCTCGAATCCGCGCTGCAGGAAGTCGCGGTGCAGGTATAGGATGGGCGCAGAGTCGATAGACTTTAACCGCAGTTCCGCCACGGGTCCGAGCGAACCGATCCGCATCGCCATCTTCGGCGTGGGATTGATCGGCGGCTCGCTCGCGCTCTGCTGGAAAGGCAAGCCCGGCCTCCACGTCGTCGGGCATTCCATCCGGCAATCGTCCGTGGACAAGTACCTGAGCCTCGGCGTCGTAGACGAAGCGACCACGTCCCTCGAGGCGGCCGCGGCGGACGCAGACCTCATCGTGCTGTGCGTGCCGGTGGGCAACCTGGACGAATACCTGGACCGGATCGCGGCGCTGCCGCTGAAGCCGGGCTGCATCATCACCGACGTCGGCAGCACCAAAGCGTCCGTCGTCCGATACGCCGAGCGGCTGAAGCTGCGGGGCGCCACCTTCATCGGCGGCCATCCGATGGCCGGTTCGGAGCGCTCCGGCGTCGAAGCGGCTACGCCGGACCTGTTCGAGAACGCTTATTACGTGCTGACGCCCACCGGCGATACGCCGGTCGCGGCGTTGACGCGACTCGAAGAGCTGCTTCGATGGACGCGCGCGAACGTCGTGAAGACCGACGCGATCCTGCATGACGACATCGTGGGCGCCATCAGCCATCTGCCGCACGTCATCGCCGTTGCGCTGGTGAACCAGATCGCCCGCTACAACGAGACGAACGGACTGTACCGGAGCTTGGCGGCCGGCGGCTTCCGCGATATCACCCGCATCGCGTCGAGCGATCCGTTCATCTGGCGCGATATTCTGCTGAACAACCGGAACGTGCTGCTCAAGTTGTTGGGCGACTGGAGGGGCGAGATCGAGCGGTTCGAGCAGCTCCTGCGCGAGGAGGACGGCGAAGGCATCGAGTCGCGGTTCCGGCAAGCCGGCGAATTCCGCAGCCATCTGCCCGAACGCCGGAAGGGCATGATCACGTCGCTGCACGAATGCTACGTCGACGTTCCCGATCAGCCCGGCATCGTCGGCCGTATCGCGACCGAGCTCGGCCAAGCGAGGATCAACCTGAGCAACCTGCACATCATCGAGAGCAGGGAAGACGTGCCGGGCGTGCTGCGGCTCTCGTTCCGCCACGCGGAGGATCTGGAGCGGGCGGTCGCGCTGCTGCAGTCCTTGCAATACTCGGTCTATTTTTAATCGATATGGATCGGCCGCAGCTCCAAGGGTGGGCGCGGCCTTTTTTTCGTAAAAAATTCGGTTTCAAAAAAAATGAAAACGCTTATTGACAAAATGTAAACGGATACATATAATAAAAGTACAGTATGGTTTCTCTCCACTCCTATCCAATTGAGCACCTTGCGTGCTGCCACCCTCGCGGGTGGTTTTTTTTTTATGAAAATGGGGCTTGGCCATTATCGCTTTCAGGGGCTTAAACACCTGATAATCGTACGGAATATTCGTCTTCGATTGGGCAAAGGTCGCCCGGACTTCATGGGCTGGGGCTTGTCCGGTGGTGATTGTCGGTGATGCTAGCTGGTGGTGCTTGTCGGTGGTGCTTGTCGGCGGTGCTCGCTGGTGGTGCTTTCTCGTGGTTCTTTCTCGTGGTGGCTGCTCCCCAATAAGTTGCATTCATACAACTTATTTGGCTCCCGTCGGCGGAGAAGAGGCATTTACTTGCAAAAGTACAACTTATTCAGTAGAAAATCGAAAAAACAATCAAAAAATGGCNNGGAGGTCTGGAGGTCCGACAAATCTATGATGACGGAACAATAGGTGCTTAGAATGTCGGAATGTCCGCTTACCACCAAATAAGAATCAGATAGGCCATGTAGATATTATCGTTGCAGCTCGTAAAGGCCGGATTCTCCGCTGAACTATCCTTTTATAGGTTATAGCAATTTTCATTATAGCCTGTGACCTGGTAAGGTCATACGTGTTTTTTATTTCGCGCGCATTTGGAACTGGATCGTTTTACCGTTTCATTTTGAGAAAATTTTAAGCGAGATTTAACCTTTCACATACCGGCGATATGATACAATATCAATAGTTTATGTAAAATCTTGGGGTACGCCATTACATATTCTGCGCGCATGCGCAACTTTTTCGTTTAGGGCCGGTATAAGGAAAAGACCGGCCGCGAACGTTCACCCTGGAAGGTGGAGGTCGCGTTATCATGATGACCGATTCTCAACTGATTCGGGAAATCAAAGACGGCAACGTGGAGATGTATTCCACGTTGATGAGCAGATATCAGAAGAAGATATTATCCTTCATTTATCATATGCTTCGCAGCGCCAAGCTGGAGCTGCTCGCCGAGGACTTGTGCTCGGAGACGTTCTACAAGGCCTACCGGAGTCTTCATTCGTTCCGCGAAGTCGATGCGTCGTTTTCGACTTGGTTGTATACCATCGCCCGCAACACCGTGCTCAGCGAGCTGCGCAAGCAGAAGACCGCGCACCTGTCGCTCGACGACATGACCTACATACCGGCAGCGCCCGCGGAGGCGGCACCCGAGCAGATGCTGCTTCGCAACGAGAAAGTCTCGATGGTCCGGGAAGCGATCAACAACTTGCCGGAGAAGCAGCGATCCGCTCTCATCTTAAGGGAGTACGACGGTTTGGACTACCAAGAGATCGCGAACATCCTCGGACAGACGGTCAGCGCCGTCAAGTCGCTGCTGTTCCGCGCGCGGGCGAGCGTGAAGAGTCAGCTTGAGGTGTATTTCCTAGAGCCCGAACGGATGCTGATGAAGGAGTACGAGGAGTTGAAGTCGCGATGAGATCAGAATGCGATGAGGTTCAGGACCGGCTCGCCGACTATTGGGATTGGCCCGAGGAGGCGTCGGAGCGTCTAGAGGTGGATGACCACCTGACGCATTGCGCCGTTTGCGCCGAGCAGTTCCGCCTGTGGGAGGAGAGCTTCGCGCTTATCCGGGAGATTCCCGACGCCTACGAGCCGGAGGAAGAGACGATCGCGGCCGCCGAGATGAACCGGAACGTCATGAACCGTATCTATGCGGAGGAGGACTGGCTGCTGCCCGCTTCCCGACGCACGTACGCCTTCACCGGCGCATTCCGGATTCGCGTGGCGAGCATGCTTACGGCGCTCCTCGCGGTTTTCGGCTGCGGATTCCTCTACACGCTGTACGACCGTTCCTCCGGCGAAGGAGCCGCGATGACCGGCGTCATGGAGACCGCGAACGCGTTGACGGACCGATCGGGCAGCCAGCTGTTCGTCGACGTGCCGGTAGCCAGCCTCAGCGATCCGATCGTGCTCCACGTGTCTCCAGTCATGCCTGAGTATTGGATCGCGCTCTCCTTGCTGGGCGTGATCATGACGCTGCTGATCTTGAACTGGTTCTCCCGGGTGCGCGCATGAGCGGAAGGATGCGGCTCGGATGGATTCGACACGGCCTTACGGCATGGAATCAGGCAGGCAAAATTCAAGGCACGACGGACATTCCGCTGAACGTCGAAGGAGAGCGTCAGGCTAGACTGTTGGCGGACCGGCTCTCGCGGGAGCCCGCGACCTGGGACGGCGTCGTCAGCAGCGACCTGATGCGGGCGAGCAAGACCGCCTCCATCCTGGCGGACCGGCTGCGGATCCCGCTGCTCGTCGACGACCGGCTGCGGGAGAGGAGCTTCGGATCGGCCGAAGGGACGACCGAAGCCGAGCGTCTGGCCCGATGGGGCGCCGACTGGCGCCGGCGGGTGCCCGACCAGGAGACGGATGCGGCCGTCCGGGCGAGAGGCATGGCTTTCGTCGAAGCGTTCTCCGATAGCCATGCGGGCGGTCGTTGGCTCGTCGTCACCCACGGGAGCTTCCTTGCCCAGATGCTGCAGGCGCTGCGAACCGGCGTAGACGATCGCCATATCTCGAATCTGTCGCTGACGATCCTGGAGCGCGAAGATACCGAGTGGGTGCCGGTGCTGCACAATTGCACCGCGCATTTAAGAGAATAGGAGCGCTTGCCGGTTCGTCCGGCAGGCGTTTTTTTTCGTTGCGCGCGTACGGAGGCGGTCGGCGCTCGAGCATCCGGCAGCAGGAAAAAGCGCTCGGAGCGCAGACGGGGCGCCGGACGTTCCTGCTCGCGCGCATACGAATAGGATGCCTGAATGCAGCGTTTATCGAATTCTAGCGAACGATTCGCAGGCCAATCGCGCAGGACCACGTTTAAAGCCGGATGTTCCGACCGATAATGCATGTAAACGCGCCGGAAACGAGGGTTGCCGATGAACCTGGCGGATATGCTCAGCTACGCCGATATTGCACAGCTATCGAATATCGCCGACACGTACGACTGCGAATGCAGCAGCCATTCCAAGCACGAGCTGATCCAATCGATATTGACGGTCCTGGGCAGACGAGAGGCGCTGGAGACGAGAGTAGGGGAGATGAGCCTGGACGACCTGAGGTTCTTAAACTCTCTTCTCTTCGAGAAACGCGCCGCCTACAGCTTGGAAGATTTGACGGCCCGCGCCGCTTCGTCGGCCGCTCCCCGGGATGGGTCGACGGCGGAAGGCGCGGGATCCGCGGTAACGGAGGCGGCGGGGGCGGATCCCCGCAAGGGACGCGCCGGGAACGCGAAGCCGCGATCCTCGCGCAAACGCGAATCGGCCGCGCCGCCGGCGCCGCCTGTCCCGAGCGATCCGGCGCGCGGGGCGATCGCGAGATTCAAGCGGTTCGGCTGGCTCTTCAACGGTTTCTCGCAGCAGACCAAGTACTTGTACCACGTACCGGAAGACGTGAAAAAGCGGCTCTGCGAAGCGCTGGACCGCAAGTTCCGCGACGGCCTGCAGGCGAGGTCCGAGCCGCCCGCCTATCGGGACGAGCGCAGCCTGCTCAGCGACGACGCCGCGATCCTGGCGCGGTTCGTCCGGGATCACGACGTCCCGCTCACTTCCGACGGCTACATTTACAAACGTCAGCTCCAGCAGCTGCTCGACCTATTGTCCGTCGTCGAGCCGCTTCCCGGCAAGAGCGCTTTCCGCTTCGGCTACGGGAGGCGCTACCGGGAGTATCCGGACCGCTTCTCCTTGCTCTACGACTACTGCTACTTCGCCGAGTATATCGAGGAGCTGCCGGAGAGGCTCGTCTTGACCGAGAAGGGGCGGCAGGCGGCCGACGGCGAGCTCCGCAGCGACCCCTCGGAGCTGTATCGCTTCTGGATGCGGCTGTACAAGAGTCCGATCCCGAATCTGCAAGCGCTCGTGCAATGGGTCATGCGGTTGTCGGGCGGCGCATGGGTGACGGTGTCGTCGCTGAGCGAGATTCTGTTGCCGCTCATCCGGCCGTACTATTACGATTCGGAGCGGGACATCCTGGATCGGCGCCTCTTGGCGATGATGCTGCACCTGGGCCTGCTGCGCTACGGAGAGACGGCGGACGGCGAGGCGGTCGTCACGATGACGCCGCAAGGCAGAGCGCTCGTCTCGGGCAACGAAGTGAAGTTCGAAGACGCCCTGCCGTGGACGTTCGCGTCCGTTGACAGCGGATAGCGGGGTTGTTACAATCCTTCCCAAACGGCGGGTTCGGCGAGCGAATGGAGCGCCGATCTCCGGCTGATGGAGGGACATCGCATGTTGATACGTTACGAGACGCATTATCCGAGACTGGCTTCGGGAATCTACGTGGCCGAAGGGGCCAAGATCGTCGGCGACGTGACGATCGGGCAAAACAGCACAGTCTGGTTCAACGCCGTGCTGCGCGGCGATTTGGCGCCGATCGTCATCGGCGAGCGCTGCAACGTGCAGGACGGCGTCGTCGGGCACGTGAATACGGATCAGCCGCTGCTTCTGGAAGACGGCGTGTCGGTCGGGCATGCGGCGATCGTGCATGGATGCAAGATAGGCAAGGGTACATTGATCGGCATGGGGGCGATCGTCCTGAACGGGGCCGAGATCGGTGAATATGCTTTAGTGGGAGCCGGCGCGCTCGTAACCGAGCGGCAGGTCATTCCGCCTTATACGCTATGCTTGGGGACGCCCGCCAAGGTCGTCCGGGAGTTAAACGAACAAGATCTGCAGCGCATGCAACGTACGGCGGACAGCTACGTGAGCAAAGGGAAGCAATACGCGAACCCGACCCCGTTGTAGGCGCCCTGAACGCCGGGAACTTTGGAGGTGCAACCGATGGACATGAAAGTCGCCTATGAGACGATGTTGGGGCTGGCGGCGGAAATGGCCCTGGACGAAGCGCTGCGCAAATACCGGACGGAGAAAATTTACGAGGCGATCGATCATGCGCTGGCACTGGGGGACGCCGATGCGTTCCATCGTCTGACTGAGGAATTAAAAGCGATGCAACACTAAGCAGGGGCTGCCGTTATCGCGGCAGCTCTTTTTTTTTGCGCGGGAACGGTTTGCAGGCAGGCTCAGATGGAGTAGGATAGAGATTGCGAGTTGGCAACCTACATAATGAAACGAGGGATATCAGATGCCATTGGTGGACATGCCTTTGGAGGAGCTTCAAGCTTACGAGGGGCGCAGCCCCAAGCCGGCGGACTTCGACGCCTACTGGGAGCGCGCGCTGGACGAGATGAGGGCGGTCGATCCGCAGCTTACGATCGAGCCGTCCTCGTTCCAAGTGCCTTACGCGGAATGCTACGATCTCTACTTCACGGGCGTGCGCGGCGCCCGCGTCTACGCCAAGTACGTGAAACCCAAGCTTCCAGCGGGAGCGGGAAAGCATCCGGCGCTCCTGCAATTCCACGGCTATTCCGGTCATTCGGGCGATTGGACGTCCAAGCTGGCCTACGCGGCGCTCGGCTTCACCGTCCTCGCGATGGACTGCCGCGGCCAGGGAGGCCTCTCGGAGGATACCGGCGGCGTGAAGGGCAACACCCTGCACGGACATATCATCCGGGGAGCGGACGATCACGAGGATCAGCTGTTGTTCCGGCACATCTTCCTCGACGCGGCGCAGCTCGCGGGCATCGCGATGAACCTACCCGAAGTGGACCCGGCGCGCGTCGCCGCAACGGGCGCTTCGCAAGGGGGCGGTCTGACGCTGGCGTGCGCGGCGCTGGAGCCGAGGGTGGCGCGGCTTGCGCCGATCTATCCGTTCTTGAGCGACTATCGCCGCGTGTATGAGATGGATCTGGCGAAAAACGCGTACGAGGAGATCCGCGATTATTTCCGGAGGTTCGATCCGACGCATCGACGCGAAGACGCGTTTTTCGAGCGGTTGGGCTATATCGACGTTCAGTATCTGGCGCCGCGCATCCGGGGCGAAGTGCTCATGGCGGTCGGGCTGATGGACACCATCACGCCGCCTTCGACCCAATTCGCCGCCTACAACAAGATCGTCGCCGACAAGCGGATGGTCGTATACCCCGACTTCGGGCACGAAGGGCTGCCGGGTTTCGACGACCGGTCCATGGCCTTTTTCCAAGCGATGCGCTAACCGCGGGGAGGCAGAAAGGAAGAACGAGATGAAATTCAGCGAATTAGACGATGACACCTGGGCGGAGCTGCAGCCGTTCCTGGATACGGCGCTGCTCCCGGTAAGCGGGCTGTCGGGCGGAGAGACGCCTGCGGAAGCGGCGGAGAAGATCGGGCGGACGGGCGACTGGCTGTCCCCGCTCGAAGCCTCGTTCCGCGGCCGGACCGTGACGCTCCCGGCGAGCCATTACGACGGGGACCCGGCCGGCGGCGCAGCCCGCCTGGAGGCGCTGTGCGCGAGCATCAAGCGGCAAGGCTACCGGCACTTGATCGTCGTAGCGGGGAACGGGGGATGGACGGAGGCGCAGCTGCCGTCCGCGGACATGATCCTGCAGCCGCAAGCGGCGGACGAAGCGCCCGATCCGGAGCGGATCCGGCAAGCGGTGACCGCGCTCTGGAAGCGCTCTTCCGGCGCTTGAGCCGGAGGGGAGCGAAGCTTTTCCTTCATTATATGCGACGGACGCCGCGCACGCATGAGCGGCTACGGATTGGGGCATACCAATGGCAGGCGGCCTAGGCGGAGAATTGTGACAATTTGAGAACAATTTAGGCTGGCTGAATCCGGCGGCGCGGGAATCCCAGGTGGCAATTCTTGACGCTCCTTGACACGTGGGCTATTATAGTTATGTCCTTGTGAACAAAAGGTGAAGTCCGTGACGGACGCGACATTGGTGGGCAAAGGGGGTAGAAAAAATGGACCACAATCAGCAGCACGAAACCTCGCACAAGCCGATCAAGCGCAAAGAAATGACTCGCCGTCAGTTTCTGTCCTATACGCTAGGCGGCGCCACCGCATTTATGGCGGGCGGGGCCATTTTACCGATGCTTCGGTTTGCGGTTGACCCGCTCTTGCAGAAGAAGGCAGCGACGCCTTTCGTGAAGGTCGTCGAGGAAACGAAAGTAACCGCGGAGCCGCAAAAGATCGACTTCAAGATCCATCAGGTAGACGGATGGTACGAGAGCGATCCGAAGCTGCAGGCATTCGTCGCGAAGGACGATGCCGGCAAGATCTTCGCGCTGTCTCCGGTGTGCAAGCACTTGGGTTGTACGATCAGCTGGGGCGGCGAAGAAGCGCCGAACCTGTATCACTGCCCTTGCCACGGCGCAAGATACACCAAAGACGGCAAGCAATTGAAAGTGGCACCGAAACCGCTGGACGAATACGAAGTGAAGGTCGAGAACGGCTGGGTATACCTCGGACCGCTCGAAGCCAACACCCGCGTGAAGTAGAAGGAGGGCGTCTCGTCCCATGTTCAAAGGCATGTATAACTGGATTGACGAACGTCTTGACGTAACGCCGATGTGGAGAGATATCGCCGACCATGAGGTGCCCGAGCACGTCAACCCGGCGCATCACTTCTCCGCTTTTGTTTATTGCTTCGGCGGCCTGACGTTCTTCATTACCGTCATTCAGATCCTCTCGGGGATGTTTCTGACGATGTATTACGTACCGGATATCATCAACGCCTACTACAGCGTTGACTACCTGCAGCACCAAGTCGCCTTCGGCGTCATCGTGCGCGGGATGCATCACTGGGGCGCAAGCCTCGTTATCGTGATGATGTTCCTACATACCCTTCGCGTATTCTTCACGGGCTCTTACAAGGCGCCCCGCGAGATGAACTGGGTCGTCGGGATGTTGATCTTCTTCGTGATGTTGGGCCTCGGGTTCACGGGCTACCTGCTCCCGTGGGACAACAAAGCGTACTTCGCGACCAAGGTCGGCATGGAGATCGCCGGTTCGGTACCTTGGATCGGCGGTTACATCAAGGAGTTGTTGCAAGGGGGCACGATCGTCGGCGCCCAGACGCTGACTCGCTTCTTCGCGATTCACGTGTTCTTCTTGCCGGGCGTATTGCTCACGCTGCTTGCGGCACACTTCTTCATGATTCGAAAACAGGGCATTTCCGGGCCGCTGTAAGAGAGAGGAGTGGCAAGCTTTGGCACATGGACATCAATCTAAAGAAAAAGTCGTCTTCGTAGGCGACTCGCGTATCCGCAAGCCGGATCCGAACAAGCCCGCGCCGCCGGACTATACCGCGTATCCGGGCAAGTCCGAAGCCTTCATCCCGAACTTCCTGCTGAAGGAATGGATGGCGGGCGTCGTGGTGCTGGTCGGCTTCCTCGTGCTGACGATCGCGGAGCCGGCTCCGCTCGGCTACCCGGCGGACCCGCTTAACGGCTCGTTCATCCCGATGCCGGACTGGTACTTCCTGTTCATCTACCAGCTCCTGAAGTATCCGTATACGTCCGAGAACTACATCGTGCTCGGGACGATCGGACTTCCGGGCATCTTGTTCGGCGCGCTGTTCCTCGCTCCGTTCCTGGATACGGGCAAAGAACGCCGCTTCTACAGACGTCCGATCGCTTCCTCGCTCATGCTCGTGACGCTGGTGGCCAGCGTGTACCTCACGTGGGTATCCTGGCACCACTACACCAAAGAGGTGGAAGCGTCCGGCGTCGTGCCGGAGCACATCGAGCGAGAAGAGAAGAACCGCGAGTCCATCGAGGCAGGCAAAGGCCGCTTCATTCCGGGCAAGGTCGTCGTGCCGGCGCTCGTGAAGCCGGAAGACGAAGCCTTCTCCGTGACGATGAAGGCGCAATGTATCGCCTGCCACGGCACCGACCTCGAAGGTCAAGCCGGTCCGATGCTGGCCGGCATCGGCGACAAGCTCAGCAAGGATGAGATCGTCAATACGATTACGAACGGCAAGGGCGAAGGCATGCCTTCCTTCAAGGGAACGCTGTCCGACGCGGAGATCGAGAAAGTGGCCACCTGGCTCTCCGAGCAGAAGGCCGCCGAGTAAGCGGCACGACCCATCGTTTGGACCTAGAGACCTGACCGAATTCGGTCAGGTCTTTTTTAAGAAAGAGGGGACACGGATGAACCTGCGCGCGTATTTATCCCGGAATATCCTGCTGCATCGCACGACGATGCTGCTGCTCATGATCTTCTACATTCCCGGTACGATCTACGGATACTACTGGTACAAGGATCAGCTCCTGGACACGTGGAAATGGAACCCGCATTGGCAGATCCCGTTCGTGCCGGACAGTCCGACCGCTTCGTTGTTCTTCACGATCGCCGCGCTCTGGCTGTGGATCCGGCCTGCGCCGAACCGCAGCGCGCTCTGGGGCTCGATCCGCAGCCTCATCGAAGCGCTTGCGGTCGTCACCTCGGTGAAGTATGGCGTCTGGGCTTCCGCGATCATCTTCGCGGGCGCCGCGTACGGCGATCAGTTGGTCTGGGAGCATTGGATGCTGGTCGCCTCCCATCTGTCGATGGCGGTCTGCGCCGTCCTGTACGCCCGGTTCTTCCACTTCCGCGCGTGGGCGCTTGCGGCGGCGGCGGCCTGGACGTTCCTGAACGATACGGTCGACTATGGCTTCGGCGTGTATCCGTATCTTCCGAACGAGCTGATGGACAAGCTGGTCCCGGTCGCGATCTTCACCTTCCTCCTGACCGCGCTGAGCGTGCTGATCGCCGGGTTGTCCCGGTTCCTGCCCGGCGCGCTGTCGCGAACCGAGCGCATGGCGGCCTAAGCGTAAGCGGACAACCCGGTTCTAGGAGTGGACATCCCCTCATACGTTGGAGTAGAGGGAGGGATGTCCGTGAGAGCGCGCAGGGGATTCTGGGATCGCGGCAAGCGTTTGACGGCGATCGCGGCGCTGCTGATCGCAGGCTGGCTGGCCGGCGCGGCGCCTGCCGCGGCGATCGCCGCCGGACAGTCCGGGGAACGGGACGTTGCCGCAGCCGGCATGGAAAGCGGCGGGATCGACCCTGCGGCGGCATTCCGGGATGCGGCCGAAGCGCTTTACCTGGCCGTCCAGCAGGGCGAACCGCTCGCCGTCCACCGCCGGCTTCAAGATGCCGAGACGGCGTTTCGCGGGCTTCCGATGGAGCGGATCCCGTCCGCGGAAGGGATTCATGCGCTGTCGGGGAGCGTCGCGGAGATGAAGCGGGCGCTGGCGGCCGCGACGCCGGACGAGTCGAAGGTTCAGACGGCCGCAGGCGCCCTGCGGCTGGCGGCGGATGCGCTGGCCAGTCCCGATCGTTCGCTGTGGTTCCAATATCGGAAGCTCATGATGGAAGAGATCGCAACGCTTGCGGCGGGGATCAGCGGTACGCCGCCGCGCGTAACGGAGGAAGCGAAGACCGCGTTCGACCGGTTGAGCGGCCATTACGCGCTGATCCGCACGGCGGTCGCCATCTCGCGGGAACCTTCCGTCCTCGAGCGGGGCGATTCGGTATTCCGGTACGGGGAGCGGGTGATCGCGGCGGCCCGTCCGGAGGGGAAGCTGTTGACGGGACTGATCGAGCCGCTGCGGGACGCGGTAGCGGGTCTCTTTCCGCCGACCGGCGAAGAGCCGGCCGCAGGGCCCGCGCTGATCCCGCCGGCTTGGGGCTTCATCGCGACGATCGGTTCGTTCATCGTCACGGTGCTGACCTATGCCGGTTGGCGGAAGTACCGGTTCGATCGCCAAGGAGGCTCCGGCCCGGAAGGGGAGGGCCGGCGCAAGGACGCGGCGGACCGCTGGCTGCGGCGGTAGTCTCTCCCTCCAGGCGCGGTTCTTCGCGCAGAGGCTAGACGGTACGCTCGCAGTGGGGTTCGACGGTACGCGCTGCAGGAGCGGTAACCCGCGAGTCGGCGCCCGCGTTTATTCCTCGCGGAAGCCTTCGCCGAGCACGTCGTGCACGTCGCTGATCACGATAAAAGCCTGTCTGTCATGTTGGCGGACCAGGCTTTTTAATTTGCGGATCTCGAACCGGCTGACGACGCAGTAAACGACCATCCGCTGCTCGCCGGAGTAGCCGCCGACCGCTTTCATCAGCGTGACGCCGCGGTCCATCTCCCGCGTGATCGTCTGGGCGAGCTGTTCCGGCGAGTGGCAGACGATCGTGAACGCCTTGGCCGCGTACGCCCCTTCTTGGACGAAGTCGATCATCTTCGACGCGATGAAGACGCTCACCAAGGTATACAGCACTTTCTCCTTCGGGATGAAGATCAGCGAGGTCACGAGGATGACCGCGTCCATCGCCAGGATGATCTGGCCCAGGCTGAATCCCTTGCCGCGGTTCAGGATGCGGGCGATGATGTCGACGCCGCCCGTCGTGCCGCCCGAATAGAAGACGAGCCCGAGACCGACGCCGAGCGTCACGCCGGCATACAGCACCACGAGGATGAAGTCCTGGCGCGAGGTGAAGGGGACGATCCAGTCGTGATCCACGGCGGTCTGCCAGAACCAGAGGAAGCCGGATAGGGAGACCGTGCCGCCGATCGTGTAAATCATGGAGCCCCAGCCAAGTTTGCGCCAGCCCACCCAGAACAGCGGCAGGTTGATGAGGAGCGTCGTGATGGCCGTCGGCAGGCCGGTCGCATAGTACAGCAGAATCCCGATGCCGGTCACGCCGCCCTCCATGAGCTGGTTCGGGATGATGAAGTATTCGAGGCCGAACGCGTACACGGCGGTTCCGGTCAGCAGCACGAGCCATGCGCGCACGGCCGCTCCGATACGATTTGCATTCAATTCCAGGACCCTCCCGGGCGTTTAATTTGCATTTGTCTTTAACACAGTTCTAAGCTAACATAAGGTTAATACCGATCGGAAAGGAAGCAGGCATGGGAACCTCCGGAATCGCGGGCGTCAAGCTCGCCGAGAAGACGTTAGCCGACATCCAGCGCGAAGTGGATGCTTACATTTCACAGTTCAAGGAAGGGTATTTCTCTCCGCTGTCGATGCTCGCCCGAATGACGGAAGAGGTAGGCGAGCTGGCGCGCGAAGTGAATCACCGCTTCGGCGAGAAGCCGAAGAAGAAGGACGAAGCCGAGAATTCGATCGAGATGGAGCTCGGGGACGTGCTGTTCATCGTCCTGTGCTTCGCGAACGCGCAAGGGATCGATCTGACCGAAGCGCACAACCGGGTGATGCAAAAATTCAACACTCGCGACGCGGATCGTTGGACAAAGAAGCACACCGACGACGCGTAAATTCATATGCTGTACCATCCCCTGAACGAAGGAGGGTGGTCGCATGGATGGGGAATCGTGTCTCCAGCTCGCCTATGAAGCCATCTTGCAAGGGGATTTCGAATCCGCGGCAAGCTGGTTCCAGCGGGCGATCGAAGCCGATCCGGACAATGCCTCTTACTATTACAAGGGCTCCATTAGTTTAGCGCGCAACGGCCGATTGGCGCAAGCCGTCGCCTACGCGGACCGAGCGCTGCAGCTCTCGCCCCGGGACCCGGTCTATTCGTTCCACATGCGCACGCTGAGAGCCAAAGTGCGCATGCGGGACGCGGAAGCGCTGCTGTCGCAATCGCCGCCGAAGACCTCGCAAGCGATCGAAGCGCTCCAAGAGGCGATCCGGCTGGACCCGCTGGCCGGCGAAGCGCAGCTGCTGCTAGGCATCGCGTATCAGTTCGGCGGGGAATACGAGCTGTCGCTGACCGCGCTGACGAACGCGCAGCGGCTCAATCCTCAACTGGAGGAAGCGGGCAGGCTTCTGCAGGAGGTACGCACGGCACGGCGCAGGCAATGGAAGCAATCTTACTCTACCACTACACGCAGAAGGAACAGGTGATGGCATGTCTGAATCGATCAAGGTCGCCGTAGCCGGCGCCGCCGGGCGCATGGGACGGGAAGTTGTCAAAATGGTGCTGGAGGACCCGCAGCTGCAGCTGGTCGCCGCAGTCGGGAGGTCCACCGGCCCCGTAGACGCCGGTAGCCTGGTCGGCAAACCCGATACCGGCGTCATCTTGTCCGGGCATCTGGCGGAGGCGCTCGAGCGCACGCGGCCGGACGTGCTCGTCGATTTTACGAATCCCAAATCGGCGATGCCGAATACCGAGACCGCCGTCGCGCTGGGCGTCCGCCCGGTGGTCGGGACGACCGGCTTCACGCCGGAGCAGATGGAAGCGCTGGACAAGCAGTGCAAAGAGCAAGGCATCGGCTGTCTGATCGCGCCGAACTTCTCGATCGGCGCGATCCTTATGATGAAGTTTGCCGCAACGGCCGCGAAATATTTGCCGCACGTGGAAATCATCGAATACCACGGCGATCAGAAGCTCGATGCGCCTTCGGGCACTTCGATCAAAACCGCGGAATGGATCGCCGAATCCCGTCAAGAACTGCGCCAAGGCAATCCGAACGAAGAGGAAGTCATCGAAGGCGCGCGCGGCGGTTATTACAACGGATTCCGCATACATAGCGTTCGGCTTCCGGGCGTATTCGCCCAGCAGGAAGTCATCTTCGGCGGCCACGGACAGACGCTGAAGATCCGCCATGATTCCTACGAACGCGCCGGTTATATGCCGGGCGTCAACACGGCCGTCAAGAAGATCATGAACGTGACCGGCCTCGTACACGGCTTCGAGCATTTCCTGGACTAATTCATTCGCTCCCGAGAGGAGGCGCGTGCTCCCGATGTTGAACATCGCGCTAATCGCCCACGACCGCAAAAAAGACGAGATGGTGAACTTCACCATCGCTTACGAACATGTATTCAAGCCGCATCAACTGTACGCCACGGGCACGACCGGCACCCGCATCATGGAGAATACCTCGCTGAACGTCCATCGCTTCATGTCCGGCCCGCTAGGCGGAGACCAGCAGATCGGCGCGATGGTCGCCCAGAACGAGATGGACTTCATCATCTTCCTGCGGGATCCGCTCATGGCGCAACCGCACGAGCCGGACATCATCGCGCTGCTGCGCCTGTGCGACGTCCAAGGCATCCCGGTGGCGACGAACGTCGCGACGGCCGAACTGCTGGTCAAATGCCTCGAACGCGGCGACTTTGCCTGGCGCGAGCTTGTGCACAAGTACAAGCCGGGTCTCGAGGAATGACGGCGGAACGAACGTCCGGATTGGACCTGCTCATCTTCGCGGCCCATCCGGACGATGCGGAGATCGGCATGGGCGGCACGATCGTGAAGGCGGTACGCCAAGGACAGCGCGTCGGCATGATCGACCTGACCTACGCGGAGATGTCATCGAACGGCGACGTGGAGACGAGACGGCGGGAAGCCGCGGCGGCCACGGAGACGCTGGGGCTCGCAGCCCGCGAGAACCTCGGCTTGCCCGACCGCGGACTCGGTTCGGCTCCCGGGCAGCTGGACAAGCTGGTCGAGGCGATCCGCCGCCATCGGCCGCGCATCGTATTCGCGCCGTACGGGATCGACCGCCATCCGGACCACGTCCTCTGCAGCCGCATGGCCGAAGAAGCGGTCTTCAACGCCAAGCTGCGCCGCTATATGCCGGAACTGCCCGCCTGGACCGTCGATCAACTGGTCTTCTACTTCATTAACGACGTTCATACGCCGCAGATCGTCGTCGATATCAGCGACGTTCAGGAGCGGAAGATGGAGGCGCTGCGCGCCTACCGCTCCCAGTTCGAACCCGCCGGCAACCAGGCGGATTGGGTGAGCACGCCGCTTACGCAAGGCTACCTGGAGAACGTGGCCGCCCGCGATCGGCTCTTCGGCGCGCCTCAGCGGCTAGCCTACGCGGAAGGCTTCATCCCCAAAGGACCGGTGAAGCTGGAACGGTTCTGAATGCCGAAGGGGCGGAAGGCCAGTCCTTCCGTCCTTTTTTGTCGCGGGATGCCGCAATGCGACAGCGCGTTCGCTCCGGCAAGGCGTCGAATCGCGGCGTTGCGGCGTTTCCGCTATGAGAAGGAAAGAAAGCAAGCATCAGGGGAATATAGTGAATGGAAGGAGGCGCAAGCCATGACTCGACCGCTTAAGATCGGCATCACCTGCTACCCTTCGCTCGGCGGTTCCGGCGTCGTCGCGACCGAGCTGGGCAAGCTGCTGGCGGAGAAGGGACACGAGATTCACTTCATCACGCACAGCATGCCCTTCCGTCTCGGCAAGTTCCACCGCAACATCTTCTATCACGAGGTCGAAGTGTCGGACTATTACGTCTTCCGCTATCCGCCTTACGATCTCTCCTTGGCGAGCAAGATGCATCAGGTCGCCAAGCTGCAGCAGCTCGACCTGCTGCACGTGCATTACGCGGTGCCCCATGCGATCTGCGCGCTCCTCGCGAAGCAGATGTCCGGCAACAAGCTCAAAGTCGTGACGACCTTGCACGGCACCGACATCACGGTGCTCGCGCAGGACGAGACGCTCAAAAATATCATTCGCCTCGGCATACAGAGCAGCGATGCCGTCACCGCGGTCAGCCGCGATCTCATCCGCGAGACCCGCGACCTTCTCGAGATCGAGGAGCCGATCGAGCTCACCTACAACTTCGTAGACAAGCGCATCTATTACCCGCGCGAAGTGGCGGACCTGCGGTCGGATTACGCGGAACCACACGAGAAGATTCTGATGCACATCTCGAACTTCCGTCCGGTTAAGCGCACGTGCGATGTGGTCGATATTTTCGCGAAAGTGCAGGCGCAAATCCCGACGAGGCTGCTGCTTGTCGGAGAAGGGCCCGATCTGCCGAAGATTCAGGCGAAGATCGACGCCATGGGACTGAGCCACCGGGTGCATTATCTGGGCAAGCAGGACGACGTCGCGGAAGTGCTGTCGCTCGCGGATCTCATGCTGCTGCCTTCGGAGAAGGAGAGCTTCGGCCTCGTCGCGCTGGAAGCGATGGCCTGCGGCGTGCCGACGATCGGGTCGGTCGCGGGCGGCATCCCGGAGCTCGTGAAGAGCGGGGAGACCGGGTTTTTGTCGAAGATCGGCGATACGGAAGAGATGGCGGAGAATGCCATCCGCCTGTTGAGCGACGAGGCGATGTACACCCGGTTCCGCGAAGCCTGCCTGCACCGGGCGCGCACGGAGTTCTGCAACGATCTGATCACGGCGAAGTACGAGCAGATCTACTACAACGTGCTCGGCATCCCGGCGAGGATCGCCGTGCCGGCTTGCGATTGACGGGAGGCGCCTCCCGTCCGCCGAAGGAGGGAGGGGGCTCGCGATGGAGGAAAAGGAAGAAGCGGCTTGGTCGGCCGGCCTGGACGTGCTGCGGCGGCTGACGGAGGCCGGGCATCCGGCCTATCTGGTCGGCGGCTGCGTGCGGGACAGGTTGTTGGGCCGGCGGGGCGGCGATATCGACATTGCCACGGCGGCCGAGCCGACGGCGGTCATGTCGCTGTTCGCGGACGTGCTGCCGACCGGGCTGAAGCACGGGACCGTCACCGTGCGGGAAGCGGGCTTCGGCTTCGAAGTGACGACCTTCCGCCAGGAGTCCGGCTATTCGGATGCGAGGCATCCGGACGCCGTCGCGTTCGTGCGGGACGTGCGGGAGGATCTGGCCCGGCGCGACTTCACGGTTAACGCGATGGCGATGGACGCGGACGGCGCGCTGGTCGATCCCTTCGGCGGTCAAGCGGATATGCGGGACCGGGTCCTGCGCGCCGTCGGACATGCGGCCGAGCGGTTCGGGGAGGACGCGCTGCGCATGCTGCGGGGAATCCGGTTCGCGGCCGAGCTCGGCTACCGCATCGACGAGTCGACTTGGGACGGCCTGCTCGCCAGGCGGGACAAGCTTCGGCTCGTCGCCATGGAGCGGGTCGGCGCCGAGCTGGACAAGATGATCGGAGGCGCGGATCCCGCCCGCGCCTTGACGCTCTTGTCCGAGAGCGGGCTCGCCGATCGGACGGCCGAACCGCTGCCGCCCGCGGTGGTCGCCGGGTTGCGGGCGGCGGCCGGCGAAATGGCGGCTGCCATGAACGCCCAGGGCGAGCCGATCGGCGGCGATCTGCGCTGGGCGGCCTTGTTCGTCGGCTGCGGCGCCACGGCGGCGGACGTCCTCGCAACGCTGCGCGTCCTGCGCTACGCCGGCCGCCGCGCGGAGCGGATCGCGTCCGTCGCGAGGCTGCACGAGCGCTTGTCGGGCGCGATTCCGGGCGGCCCATTCGGGCGTCGCAAGGCGATAGCCGAGGGAGCCGGCGCCATCGCAGGCGAGGCGCGCGAAGGCTGGATCCGCGCGGTGCTGGACTTCGGGCGGGAGGCCGCCCGGGATTGGCTGCGCTTGGCGGAGGCGGCCCCGTCCGCGATTGCGCTGGGCGGCCCGGACGGCCCTTACCGCGAAGCTTCGCGATGGCTGCGGGAGATGCCCGCCGCCGCCGCGTCGGAGCTGGCGGTGAGGGGCGACGAGCTCGTTCGCCATGCCGGGCTTCCCGCGGGCCCTTGGGTGGCGCGCCATCTTCGGCTGCTGCTGGAGGAGGTCGCCCTCGGCCGCGCGGCCAACGAGAAGACCGTGCTGCTCGCGGCCTTTGCGTCTCATCTTCGAAAGGAACGGTGACGGTCTCTATGAATCAACCAACCTTGTTAACGCTGTTGGAAGCCCAGCCGGATGCGTACGTATCCGGCGAAGAGATCAGCCGGCAGCTCGGCGTCAGCCGGACGGCCATCTGGAAGCAAGTGCGCAAGCTGGAGGCGGAAGGCTATGTGATCGAAGCGGTGCCGCGGCTCGGATACCGGTTGAAGGAGCGCCCATCGCGTCTGACGGAGCCGGAGCTGCGGGCCAAGCTGCAGACACGCGTGCTAGGGCGGCACTTGCTTCTGAAGGCAGTCGTCGCGTCGACGCAGAACGAAATTCGGCAGTTGGCGGAGGAGGGCGCCCCGGAAGGGACGCTCGTCATCGCCGAGCAGCAGGAGAAGGGGCGCGGCCGAATGGGACGCAGCTGGCTCTCGCCGCCCGGCAAGGGCGTGTATATGAGCCTGCTCCTGAGACCGGACGTGCCGCTGCCCTTGGCGCCGCAGCTCACGCTGATGTCCGCCGTTGCGCTGTGCCGGGCGCTGACCCGGGTCACGGGGCTTGCGATCGGCATCAAATGGCCGAACGATCTATTGGTCGAGGGGCGCAAGATCAGCGGCATCCTGCTGGAGTCCGCGGCCGAGGACGAGCGGATTCGCTACGTGGTCGTCGGGCTCGGTATCGCCGTGAACCTCGACGAGGCGGATTATTCGGAGGAGCTGCGCGCCCGCGCCGTCTCCCTGAAGATGGCTGCGGGACGCGCATTCGACCGCGCAGCGTTAATCGGCGAAGTGCTGCTGGAGTTCGAGCGGCTGTACGCCGTCTACAAGGAGCAAGGCTTCGAGCCGATCCGCACGCTATGGGAAGCGAACGCCGTCACGCTGAACAAGACCGTAACGCTTCATACGGCGCAGGGACCGTTCGACGGCATCCCCCGCGAGCTGGACGCTTCGGGAGGCTTGCGCGTCGAGCTGCCGGGCGGCGGTTGGCGGACCGTCTACTCCGCCGAGGTCGGAGACGCCGCGCCGCTCTAGGCGCGTCGGGCCCGATCCATTCGCGGAAGAATGATGGGGCTTGGCTTAAATCCGTCCTGCCCTGAAGGAAGAACGGCGGTCCCGACGCGATGTCGAACCGCTGTTTTTTTTTTTTTTTTTTTGACGGACCAAGGATAAATATCACTTAGCCTTCCTCTGAACCGTCTCCCATAAAAACGCGTCGCCTTCTTATGAGGACGGCAAAAGCCATTTTTACTCGGTTTAGCGAATCGTTTCATGTTTTTTTCGCCAAAGTCCGGTTCCCGGAGAAAGGATTTCGCATACAAGAATAGAATTAAATTGGCAAAGAATCCGATTTTCGAAAGGAGTGGATCGGTTTGGCGGTTTGCGGGTTTCAAATGCTGGGCAGTTTGAAAATTTCCCTCGGCGGCGAAGACGTGACCTCGGCCGTTCCCGGCGGCAAAGCCAGGCTGCTGCTGGCTTATTTGGTGCTTGCTTATGACATGCCGCGGAGCAGGAAACAGCTGGCGTTCGATTTCTGGCCGGATTCCACCGAGAAGCAGGCCATGTCGAATTTGCGGAAACTTCTTCACCGCATTCGGGAAAGCTTGCCGCAAATCGACCGATACGTCAGCATTACTCCGTCTTATCTCCAGTGGAATCAGGATGCGCCTTGCCAATCGGACGTGGCCGAGTTCGAAAAGGCGGCGCAAGGACATACGATAAGCGAATTGCGCCATGCGGAAGAGCTGTACAGGGGCGAGCTTCTGCCCGGGTTTTACGAGGAATGGCTCGAAACGAAGCGGGAGCTGCTGGCGCAAACGATCGTGAACGTGCTCGAAAAGCTCGTCGCGTTATTGGAAAGCAGAAGGGAATATGCTTCGGCTCTGTCATTCGCGAACAAGCTGTTGATCCGAAATCCGTTGCGAGAAGAAACGTACCGAACCGCGATGCGGCTGCATGCTTTGATCCATGATCGGGCTGGCGTCATGCAGACGTACGCGCAGCTTCAGGACGTATTGAATGACGAACTGGGAATCGGTCCATCGGCGGAAACCGAACGGCTGCTGGAAAAACTGACCCGAAACGGCGGCGAACCGCCGGCAGTCCCGCTTGACAAGACGCCTCTGATTGGAAGAATCGGCGAATGGGAATGTATGTTGGAGGCCTGGAAGCAAGCGTCGGCCGGCCAACCTTCCCTGCTGGTCCTGAAGGGAACGGCGGGAATCGGCAAAACGAGACTGTCCTTGGCTTTCATGGAATGGGTGGAAAATCAAGGGATTCAAACTGCGTATGCCGCTTGCCTCGCGTCGGTGAAATCGCTGTCGTACACGCCTGTCACCGCTTGGCTCAGAAGCGTACCCATACCGCCGCTGTGCATCGAAGCGAAGTCGGAGCTGTCCCGATTGCTGCCGGAATTTATGGAATTATATCCCGATCTGCCAAAGCCGAACCCCGTTCGGGAAAAATGGCAGCTGAATCGGTGGTACGAAGCGATCGAATTGATGCTGCTCGTCAAAGAGCCGCTGCTGCTTGTCTTGGACGACATCCAGTGGAGCGATGCGAGACGCTGAAGCTGCTGTCTTTCCTTCAGCGCAGCCATTCCGGCTCCAGAGTGCTGGTGATCGCGACGATGAGAACCGATGCGTATCCGGGCAAAGCCGTTCGGCAATTCTTCGCCGGACTGCGGACCGATCGGAAGCTCACCGAAATCGAACTTGCTCCGTTCAGCGAAGAAGAAACGAAACGGCTGATGGCCGCAACCATCGGCGACGTTCTGGCCAACCGTTACTCGTCCAACCTATTCCTGGAAACCGGAGGCGTTCCGTTGTTTATCGCGGAGACGCTGAGGGAATGGCAGACAGGCGGAGATGGCGGGCTACGTCCGATACCGTGGATCCAATCCGCCATCGAGAACGGTTGAACTGGCGGAGCCTGGCCGGTTCCGTATTCCGCCGGTCGATGCCGCCAGCGGCCGGTCCGAAGAGCGTCTGTACGAACCCATAACGCCCTCGATCGCCCCGGCCGATGCCGGAACGGTCGAGGGCGTTATGGCGTTTAATGGGGATCGGAATATGGCGGAGGTTGCAACCCGTCGGATTTGCCCGATGAAGCCGGTATCGTCGCCACGTGACGTAGCTGAACTTCAAAACGTAAAGCAACGGTTTTTCCGGCTTGAATATCGGCGTCATAAGGAGCTTAAGGGAAAGAGCGCTTCAAAAGCATTTCAAAACGGAAAACGGACAGAGGAACGCTTTTGAAGCGCTCCCAGCTCTAAAATCTTTCCGAAGGAGGTCTTGCGATGAGCCGATGGCGGTTTATCCGTGGGATCGCTACTTCGTTTATACGATCCCGCTCGGCGAGATCGAGGAAGCGGAGAAGATCATCCCGTCAGTCATATTAGATTAGATATTCGTCAGGCACCTCCGCATTGCCGCAGCGGGTGTTCCGCGCGATATGTAAGATACGAATAGAATCGTTGGAGGGGTAGTGATGAATCGTTTTGTTCCGAACCGGATCAAAGCA
Organism: Cohnella nanjingensis; assembly: GCF_014212125.1. Taxonomy (GTDB): domain Bacteria; phylum Bacillota; class Bacilli; order Paenibacillales; family Paenibacillaceae; genus Cohnella; species Cohnella nanjingensis. Next base: position 40,650 of record NZ_JACJVP010000044.1, on the reverse strand, counting down.
TTGGTACTGCTCGTTGTCTTGTTTTCATTGGTCTTGCCATCGTATCCGAACTTTGCCCATGCCGAAGTTCCGGATGCCGGCTGCGCTCCTCATTTTACCACCAAGCCGATGGTCGCCGGCGGAGGTAGCCACACCGTTGTTTTGAAAAGCGACGGAACCGTGTGGGCGTTGGGGAGCAACTATGCCGGCCAACTCGGAGAAGGTTCAAGGGTTGACCGTGCCTTCCCCGTAAAAGTGCAAGCTTTGTGCGGTATCGTCGCCATTGCGGCAGGGTGGAGTCATACCGTTGCCCTGAAAAGCGATGGAACAGTATGGGCTTGGGGAAGCAATCAGCACGGAGAACTCGGAAACGGAGCCAATACGGCAAGTTCTGTCCCTGTGCAAGTGAACGAGATGAGCGAAGTTGCCGCCATTGCCGCTGGATCATTTCATACGGTTGCCCTGAAGCGCGATGGGACGGTTTGGACGTGGGGGAACAACAACAGCGGAGAACTCGGATATTCATCTGTCTTAACCGGCGGGGGTACCGTGTCGTACAATCCCAAACCTCAAAATGTCGGTATCCCGACGGATGATGGATTTAAAGTAAAAGCCATTGCAGCTGGATTCGGAGTAGGTGACACCTCCGGGTATACGGCTGCACTGAAAAGCGATGGAACGGTATGGACGTGGGGGTCCAATCGATATGCCCAACTCGGATATGACACGAACGCGTACAAGTATACGCCTAACTATACCCCCCAACAGGTGCCGAATGTGAGCGATGTGGAGGCTATTGCCTTAGGAGCCATTCATACCATAGCCCTGAAAAGCGATGGAACGATATGGGCGTGGGGAAACAACAGCAATGGCCAGCTCGGAGACGGAACCACGACAACCCGCATCTCTCCGGTGAAAGTGCTGGACAGTCTCAGCCCCGGCCAAGAACTTGCAAGCGTCGTCGCTATCGCGGCAGCGGGGGGAGAACATTCGATCGCTCAGTTAGACGATGGGACGGTATGGGCGTGGGGAAGAAACGATAATGGCCAACTCGGAGACGGAGACGACCAGTTTCGAAACCGTTTAACGGCAACAAAGCTTGGCCTGCGCGGTAATTTCGTTGCTTTTGGAACCGGATGGTATCATTCGATGGCCATTCAAGACGACGGTACCTTATGGACCTGGGGAAACAACTACAATGGCCAACTCGGCTACGTCACACCGTCGCCGCAGGAACCTAACGCGCCTTCCAACACTCCCTATCCGGTCGGCGGATTCAATGTAAACGAAGCCGTATTCCAACCAACCTTGGCGCTAATGGGCAAACAACGTTTGTTCTATCCGGAATGGTCCGCCGCACCCGCGAATTTGACCGCTTATTTGAATAATCCGGGTAGCGAGCTTGCCAATATTACGCTTAAACTGATTCCGGGTTCCGGATTAAGTCTTGTCGATAACGACGCCGTTCATGTGATCGACAAGATCGCCGCGGGAACGAATGCCACGACAACGTGGAGAGTGAAGCCTACAGAAGAAGGCATCCATCGTTTGACCGTGAACGCTTATCGAGAGGGAGAAACCGCGCCCTTCGCCACCGATTCCTATCAAATCGAAGCATTGGCGCCTGTCGTCCCGCCGACTGTTACTTTAACGGGACTTAGCGGAAATACGAGTAATGGCACTCCGGTAGCTGCCAGATCGGCTCCTATCACGTTAGCCGTTAGTCTTCCTTGCAAGAATGTCAAGTTCATATTAAGGGATGACTACGGACATGAGATTGTGCTTGATAACCGCTTCCAATCCGCAATCACATTCGTTCCTGCCGCTGCTGGAGTGGCGGGTTCACACTTAGTCGTCGAAATTGAAGCGGAATGCTTGGACGGACCGATGAATTTCCCCATAGATCTCATCGATCCGAGCGGGATCGTTTATAACGCGGAGAAGGGGATAGATTGGCCGCTGCCGGGCGCCACGCTCGTGCTGCAGTATTACGATACCGCGCTGGAAGAATGGGTCGATATGAACGATCACGACAAGATGTCTCCCATTACGAATCCGCAGACGAGCGGGGAAGACGGAAGTTACGCTTGGGACGTGGCGGCCGGAACATACCGGGTAACGGTCAACCGACCCGGATTCGCAACGGTGACAAGCGATTCCGTTGATATCCCGCCTCCAAAAACGGATTTGCACGTCGGCTTAACGCCTACGGACCGGGTACCCCCAATCCTCACCGTAACCGGGGTCACCTATGGCGCGACCTACACGCAGCCCGTCACGATTCAATTCCAGGCATTAGATGATCAATCCGGCGTCCGTTATGTGGAGTATCGGCTGGATCAAGGCGAGGCGCAAAGGGCAAACGGCGATAGCGGCTCTATCTCGGTAACCGGCGATGGCTCGCATACCGTAGATTTCACGGTCGTCGATCATGCGGGTAATGAGTTTGCCGAACGAATCGCGTTTACGATTGCCGGAACGCCTGAGCCTAGCGGGAACGCCGACTTGAAAGACTTAGTTCTTTCGGACATCGCGCTGAGCCCGCGGTTCGATCCCGGTACGACGGCCTATACGGCGAGCGTGGCGAACGGCGTATCGTCGGTGACCGTGACGGCATCGGTATACGATGCCGACAATGTCAGCGTGACGGCGAGCGTATACAATAGCGCCGGCGTGCAGAGCGGCGGACCGCACATCTTGACGAACGGCGCCTCGTCCTCTTCGCTTCCGCTGAGCGAAGGCAGCAACGCGATCAAGCTCGTCGTCACCGCGAAGGACGGCGCCTCGAAGACGTACACCGTGACGGTGACCCGGGCGCGGTCATCATCCGGAGGCTCAACTCCGACCGGCGGCAGCCCGGGCAGCACGACTGGCGTGCCGTCGACGAAATCGCTCCGGATCTTCGTAGACGGCAAATCGTATGACCAAATCGCCCAAATTGTCTCTTCGCAAGAGGGCGGATCAAACGTCATGTCGGTAACGTTGGAAACGTCCCGATTGACGGAGGCGCTTGGCCCGGCGGGAGACCGTCCGCTGATCGTTATTCCCGTGACGGAGCAATCGGGCAAGGTGACGGCGGTGCTGGCCGGGGACGCCGTGAAGGCGCTGGAGCAGAAACGGGCCGTGCTGGAACTGCAAACGCCTCGCGGAAGCTACACGCTGCCCGCATCGGAAGTCGGCATCGACGCCTTGGCGAAACAGCTTGGCGATCCTGCGAAACTGGCGGATATTCTCGTGCGCGTGAGCGTGGCGAAGGGCGATTCGGCTGAAGTGAAGCTGCTGGAAAATACGGCGGCAAGAGATCGGTTCGACGTCGTCGTTCCGCCGGTCGAGTTCACGGTGACCGCCTCGTCCGGCGGCAAAACGGCGAACGTGGGCAAGTTCGGCTCCTACGTGAAGCGCGTAATTCCGCTTCCGGGGGGAGCAGCCTCAGGCAACATCACGACCGCCGTAGCGCTTGAGGCAGACGGAACGACGCGCCATGTACCGACCTACACGGAATCGCGTGACGGGAAAGCGTACGCGGTGTTCCACAGCTTGACGAACAGCGCGTACGCGCTCATCTGGCGCTCCGTCTCGTTTGCGGATGTCGAAGGCCACTGGGCGAAACCCGCGGTCAATGACTTGGCATCCCGCAAAATCGTGAGCGGCGTCGACGAGACGCATTACCGTCCGAATGCGCCCATTACCCGCGCGGAGTTCGCGGCAATTCTCGTGCGGGCGCTAGGGCTGGCCGAAAACGGGAAAACGTCCTCGTTTACGGATGTGAAGGCCGGCGACTGGTATATCGGCGCGGTAGCGAAAGCGCAGGAGTACGGGATCGTGGAAGGATACAAGGACGGAACGTTCGGCGCCGCGAAGACGATTACCCGCCAAGAAGCGATTGCGATGATCGCGCGGGCGATGAAGCTTGCCGGGCTGGACACGAACATCGGACCCGCGGACGCAGACGCGGCGTTATCCGGGTTCTCGGACGGCGCGGCAGTCGCCGGGTGGGCCCGGCAGGCGGTCGCCGCGGCCGTGAAGAGCGGGCTGGTCGGCGGCTCCGGTTCCGGACTGAATCCGGCGAGCGACATTACCCGGGCCGAAACGGCGGCCATCGTTCAGCGGATGCTGGCGAAAGCGAAGCTGATCTGAAACTTTTTTGAAGCGGCCCCTCCTTTAGAATGATCCGAAGGAGGGGCATTTCTTATAGCAGGAGGAGAATGGTTTTCAAACGCCCAAGGTAGGACTAAAGAAGGAGTGGGGATTCTGTCATGCGAGTGATTAAAATCGTTTGTTTGATCCTGTTAGGAGGGCTATTGTCGGCAAGCGCGGCCGGGTGCGGCGGGAGCGGCAGCGGCCAGGCATCCGGTCCAACGGAGAGCGCGGCGCGACAACCCGCGACGAACACCGGGGAGAAAAGCGCGGAACCTTCGAAGAAAGCGGCCGATAGCGCGGAATCTTCGAAGGAAACATCCATGAACATCGTGGATTTGCCCAATCAGGTTGTCATCGCGGAGGAGGACACGCAGAACGGGGTCAAACCGCCCGACTCCGTTCCCGATGATATTCCGATTTTGGACGACGCCAAGAACAAAGCGGCGATTAAAATCGGCGACGGCGCCAACCGGGGCGACCCCTATTACCAGGTCAAATTTGAAACGGGCGATTCGGTAGCCAAAACCGTCGAACGCTATCGCCAAGTTCTGAAAGATAAGGGACTGGACATTGCTTCGGAATCGGAAGAGGACGGCATGCAGCATTTCACTATCGATACGAAATCGTGGCAAGCGCAAATCATGATCTTTACGTTCATGGAGAAAACGACGGTATGGATCAATTATGTGAAAGCGTAAATTCGGGCGGAAAGGAAGAGATTCCATGAAGTGGCTCGTACTCGTTCATATTTTATCGGCGATTCTCGGGGTCGGTCCGGTGTTTTTCAGCCATGTTCTGCTGGGACCCCGTCAGAGCGCGAATGAATTAAGACATTCCATAAGACTGTTCAAGACCTTGGAACTGTTCCCCAAAATCGGCGGTTCGCTTGCCGTCTTGACCGGTCTGGCGCTCGTGTTCATCGGTGACTACGGTCGGTTCATGCAGCTGTGGATTTTCGGTTCTCTTGTTCTCTACATCCTCATTCAAATCATCGTTATCGGATTTGTCGCTCCTGCCGCCAAGCAATTGTCGACGTGGTTGAACGATCCGTCAAACCGCAAGGCCGATGCTCTGCCTCCCGAACAGCAAGCTTTCTGGATGAGAGCCAACAAATTGTTTTGGATGGCGAGTACGTTAGGGACGCTCTTGTTCGCTTTCATGATTATGAAACCCGTCATTGGCGGCTAAGTGAAAACGGATGATCGAAGGATGAAGCTCCCCGCTTCCAGAAGGGGGCTTCTTGCATGTTCGGAAGCCGCAAGATCCTGATCGTGAGCGGGTCGCTCGGAGCTCCGCCGGTCACGGCACCCTGAACGAACGAAGATTTACAATTCGCAAGAACCACAATCTTTTTCGTGCGTCAGCTCTGCCCGGGCTGCTGATGCGTAGACGATGGCGTATCGATCTGCTATAATGAAGTCCTCGGGCGGTATCGAACGAACCGCACCGATAGATGAACCACATGATAGCGGATTACTTACTCGCCATGCAATGGGAACTACCAACTGCATACCGTGATATTTCGCGGCGGATTCTGCTCTGAGCCGAAGGGACCGAGACAGAAGGACGTGAAGCGCTCCTGCTGAATGATACCTTCTTTGCTCATGGGCAAATGAAGGTTTTTTTTGCGTCCGCATTCCCTACAATGAGATTCATTAGGAGGCGCTATTTGACATGAAACAACCGGTGACGCTGCCCCGCCTGATGGCGATGAAGCGGCAAGGCAACCCCATTGCCATGATGACGGCTTACGATTACCCTTCCGCGCAACTGACGGAAGAAGCGGGCGTCGACGTGATCCTGGTTGGCGATTCGCTTGGCAATGTCGTCCTGGGTTACGATACGACCGTTCCGGTCACCCTGGAAGATATGATTTATCATACAAAAGCGGTTGTTAGAGGAGCTCCCCATACGATGGTCGTGACCGACATGCCGTTCGCGACTTACCGCCTTGGCAAGGAAGCGACGCTGCGCAACGCCGCCCGCATCATGCGGGAAGGCGGCGCGCACGCCGTGAAGCTCGAAGGAGGCGCGGAGCTGGCCGAAGAGGTCGCGGTGCTCGTCTCCGCCGGCATCCCCGTCCTCGCCCATCTGGGGTTGACGCCGCAGTCGGTGCATCAGATCGGCGGCTACAAGGTGCAAGGCAAAGACGCGGCGGAAGCCGAGAAGCTGCTCGCCGACGCCAAGGCGCTAGAGCAGGCCGGCGCGTTCGGCGTCGTCCTGGAGCTCGTGACGGAGCCCGTGGCCGCCGCCGTCACGAAGTCGCTTCAAGTGCCGACGATCGGCATCGGCGCCGGCAGGGGCTGCGATGGACAAGTGCTCGTCTACCATGATATGATCCGGTACGGTTCCGGCATCCGGGACAAACGGATGGTCAAAGCGTATGCGGACGTCGGTGAGACGATCCGCGGCGCGATCGCCCAATATGTCGACGAAGTAAAGAACAAACAATTCCCGGAAGCCCGCCATGGCTTCCCGCTGGACGAAAAGGCGGAGGAAGCCATGTCCACCACGCTATATGGAGGCGGATCCCAATGACGGCTACGTTAACATCCGCTCCCGCGATCGTGCGTACGATCGCGGAGCTGCGCAGACGCGTGTCCGAATATCGTACTCAAGCCGGCCCTGGCGCCAAGGTCGGCCTCGTGCCGACGATGGGTTTTCTGCATGAAGGCCATGCGAGCTTGATGCGGCGCTCCGCCGCGGACAACGGCTTGACGGTGCTGAGCATCTTCGTCAATCCGCTGCAGTTCGGTCCGAACGAAGACTTCGAGCGTTATCCCCGCGACGAGGCGCGGGACCTGGCCGTCGCGGCCGAGGCCGGCGCGCAGCTCGTCTTCCTGCCGGAGGTGAAGGAGATGTATCCGACGCCCCCGAGCACGAAGATGACGGTGAGCGGAATTACGGAGATGCTGTGCGGCGCGAGCCGCCCGGGCCACTTCGACGGAGTGGGCGTGGTCGTGACCAAACTGTTCAACATCGTCCAGCCGGACCGCGCGTACTTCGGCTTGAAGGACGCCCAGCAGGTCGCGGTGGTCGCCCGGATCGTCTCCGACCTGAATCAGCCCGTCGAGATCGTGCCCTGTCCGATCGTTCGCGAATCCGACGGTCTGGCACTCAGCTCCCGCAACGTTTACTTGAAGCCCGAGGAGCGCGAGCAGGCGCTGGTCCTGTCGCAGACGCTGCGCCAAGTCCCTGCTTGGATCCGGGAAGGCGCGGCGCCCGGCGAGTTGAAGTCCCGCATGGCGGCCGCGATCGCCCGCATGCCGCTGGCCGAGATCGATTATGTCGAGGTGCTGACCTATCCGGAACTTCAGGCACCGTCCGATGCCGCGCCGCTGCGCGACCTCAAGATGAACCTGCTGGCCGCGGTAGCGGTCAAGTTCGGCCAGACGCGTCTCATCGACAATGTGCTCTTGAATCCGACCGAGGTGATCTGAAAATGTTCAGACAAATGATGAAGTCGAAGCTGCACCGCGCCACCGTCACCGAAGCCGATCTGAACTACGTCGGCAGCGTGACGATCGACCGCGACCTGATGGATCTCGTCGATATTCTGCCCGACGAGAAGGTGCAGATCGTCAACAACAATAACGGCGCGCGCTTCGAGACGTACGCGATCTCGGGGCCGCGCGGCTCCGGCGTCGTCTGCCTGAACGGCGCCGCCGCCCGGCTCGTGCAGCCGGGCGACAAGGTCATCATTATCGCTTACGGCTACATGACCGACGAGGAATCCCGCGTCCATCAGCCCAAGGTGGCGATCCTGGACGATGGCAATCGCGTCGTCAAAATGCTGGCGGAGGAGCCTCATTCGACCGTCGTGCAAAACGTATGAAAGACCTCCCCGAAACGCAGAATGAGCAGTACCAACTCGCTGCGACAGGGGGATAACTTCCATGATCCGTCCATTTTTCTCCGCCATGAACGATGCCCTTGACGACCTCATCGCGCGTTACCCTCATGCTTCGTCGGAAGAAAAAATACGGCTGGAAGAGCAATGGAACGTGTTAAAAACGCTGAGTGATGATATCATTGAATTATGGCTTCAATTCGAGGACAAGATGGCCGCTTACCGGCAAATCCGGGAGCATCCCGCTGCCGACGCGCCGCAAGCGCTGGAGGAAGCCGAGGAGATCTGGACGCCGTTCGTCAAAGGACAAGGTTATTTCAAGCTGCACATGTTCGGCGAAGCCTCCCGGCTGTTCGACGAGATGCTGAAGCGGGATGCCGAGCTCATCGTGGCCCGCCTGTTCCTGGCGATGTGCCGCATGCATCTCGGCGAATTCGACGAAGCGCAGCGGCATTTCCGCTTGATCGCGGCGACCTCGGACGAGCCGAAGCTGCAGGCTATCGCGTACAACGCCCTCGGCTGCGTCCAGGCCGTGTTCGCGAATCTGAAGCAAGCGCAATGTTATTTTCACAAAGCGATGGAAACCGATCCGTCCTTCGCGGATCCGCGGAGGAATCTGGAATCTTGCCTGCAGGGCACGGGACAGCTTCAGCTTCAATTCGGAAGCGCGGAGCTGCACGCGCTCGTGCAGACCTGAGCGGGATCGGCCGGTTCGCCCTCGAACCGCTCCGTTCATACGGAAAGGAAGTCAGGCATGAAATTCGCCGTACTCGATTTCGAGACGACGGGAACGTCGTCCGAACACGATGAGATTATACAAGCGGGACTCGCCTTGATCGATGAGACGGGTGCCGCTGATTCCGTATATGCGTCTATGGTGAAGCCGTCCAAGTCCATTCCCGAATTCATCACGCGGCTGACCGGCATCGGCGACGACGACGTGCGCGACGCGCCCGCCATCGAAGATGTGCTGGCCGAGATGGTCCCGCTGCTGCAGGATGCCGTCCTCGTCGCGCACAACGCCACCTTCGACGCGCAGTTCCTGCAAGCCGCCCTCGACAGGAGCGGCTATTTGCCGTACGGCGGCCGAGTGATCGATACGGTGGATCTGGCGAGAATCGTCTATCCTTCCTTGCCTTCCTATCGGCTCGGCGCGCTGACTCAGAGCCTCAACATCGTTCACGATCGTCCCCATCAAGCCGACAGCGACGCGCTCGCCACGGCCGACGTCTTCGCGCGGTGCCTGGACCGGCTGCGCGCGCTGCCGTTGCTCACGCTGCAGCGGTTGGCGAACCTGTTCGATCCCGAGCAGAACGATCTGGGCTGGCTGTTCGCGCACGTGCTCGGCTGGCGCGAGACGCAGCCGCTCGCCGAACCGGAAGGCTACCATTACTTCCGCCAGTTCGCGATGAACGTGACCGATTGGACCGAAGACGACGAAGGCCGCGAAGAGGCGTCGCTGAACGCCGCGCGCGAACTGGCCGGCATGTCGTTCGAGGAATTCGAGGACGGCGTCCGCGAGCGCCTGCAGACGCTCTTGCCCTCCTACGAGACCCGGGAAGGCCAGCGGATCATGTACGGCGAAGTGCTCGAAGCGCTCGCGCACGACGCGCATCTGCTCGTCGAAGCGGGGACGGGAACCGGGAAGTCCTTGGGTTATCTGCTGCCCTCCCTCTATTATGGATTAAAGGAAACGAAAAAAATCGTCGTGACGACGCACACGATCCAATTGCAGGAACAGCTGCGCCAGCGGGATCTGCCGCTGCTGCAGGAAGTGCTGCCGGTGCCGTTCCGCGCGGCGGTCTTCAAAGGCAGAGGCAACTACATGTGCCTGCGCAAGTTCGAACAGCAGCAGCAGCTTCCCGAAGCCGCGCTGACCCGCGAGGAGGCCGTTACGCGGGCGCAGATGGCCGTCTGGCTGACGGAGACGGAACGGGGCGAGGCGGAGGAGCTGAACCTGAACGGGCGCTCCAAGGACGAGTGGAGCACGGTCGCGAGCGACGCGGATTCCTGCTTGAACCGGCAGTGCCCGTGGTTCCGCAAGTGCTTCTATCACCGGGCCCGTCAGGATGCGAACAAAGCGGACCTGGTCATCACCAACCATGCGATGGTGTTCACGGACATGCGCGCGGAGCATCGGCTCCTGCCGGCGTACGATCGTCTGATCGTCGACGAGGCGCATCACCTGGAAGAGGTGGCGAGCAGCCACCTCGGCCAGAAGACGGGCTATCACGCGCTGCATGCGCCGCTTCAGCGGCTGTGGAAAGACGCCCGCAGCGGCCAGCTGTCCGCGCTGATCGGCCTGGTCGGCGGTCTGGGCGACGATCAGGCGCCGGTCTGGGCGGAGAAGCTGGAGGAGGCGCTGCCGCGCGTCCACGAGCTGCGCGAAGCGTGGGAACAGTGGACGGACCGGCTGTACGCGCTGCTGGCCGCGAACGCCGCGGCGGACGAGACCGGAAGCTTGACGTACCGGCTGCGGACCGAAGCGCTCCCGTCCGACTGGGAATCCGTCCAAGTGGACGGCCACAACGTCATTCAGCGGCTGTCCGATCTGCTGCGGCCGCTGGACAAGGTCCTGTCCGAGATCCGGGAGCGGAACGACGATCTGAGCGTGCAGAGCGCGCTCACCGATCTGAACGGCGCGCTGAAGGATCTGGCCAGCCTGCGCGCCGAGCTGCAATCGTTCGTCACGCTCGGCGACGAAGGACACGTCTACTGGCTGGAGGGCCACTCGCAGTTCCGCAGCCGCTCGGTCTGGATGTACAACGTGCCGGCGGACGTCAGCGATCTATTGAAGGAAGGCATGTTCGACAAGAAGGCGAGCGTCGTCTTGACGTCGGCCACCCTCACGGTCGACAAGTCGTTCCAGTACGTGAAGGAGCAGCTTGGCCTGGACGGGGCCGAACAGGAAGGGCGTTTGCGTACCGCGCAACTGCCTTCGCCGTTCAACTACCGCAAGCAGGCGCTGGTGCTTATTCCGCGCGACTTTCCGAATATCCGCGGCAAGGACGGCGATGCGGCGTTCGTCCAGGCGCTGACGCAGTCCATTGCGGAGGTCGCTTCGGAGACCGGCGGCCGGATGCTAGTGCTGTTCACGTCGCACCGCATGCTGAAGACGGTCTACGGGCCGCTGAAGGAGAAGCTCGAGCCTTCGGACATTCAAGTGCTCGGCCAAGGGGTGGACGGCGGGAGCCGCAGCCGGCTCACGCGCCAGTTCATGGAACAGCCGAGATCCGTGCTGCTCGGCACGAGCAGCTTCTGGGAAGGAGTCGACCTGCCCGGAGACGCGCTCACCTGCCTGGCGATCGTGCGGCTGCCCTTCCAGCCTCCGAATCATCCCGTGGTGGAAGCCAAGTCCGAGCGGCTGCAGGCGGAAAAGAAAAATCCGTTCATGAAGCTGTCGCTCCCGCAAGCCGTCATCCGCTTCAAGCAAGGCTTCGGACGGTTAGTGCGGACCGCGTCCGACAAAGGGATCGTCGTGCTGTACGATACGCGCGTCATCGATACGAATTATGGCAAGTATTTTCTCTATTCGCTGCCCGGACCGAAGATGGAGCATCTCCCGCTCGCCGGCCTCGTGCCGCGCGTGCGGGAATGGCTCGCGCCGGATGCCGGCGCGGTCGCAGACGAGACCGCAGCGGCTTCGGCCGGCGGGAAAGGAGGGGGAGACGGCACGTGAAGCCAACCAAAATATCCGAGGCGGTCGTTCGGCGGCTGCCGATCTATCTGCGGTACCTGAACGAGCTTAGCCTGAGCGACGTGCAGACCGTCTCCTCGCAGGACCTCGGCGAGAAGCTGGATCTCAATCCGGCCCAGATCCGCAAGGACCTCGCCTACTTCGGCGAGTTCGGGCGCAAAGGGGTCGGCTACAACGTCGGTTATCTCATCGAGAAGATCCGCCAGATCCTGAAGCTGGACCGCCCGCTGCACGTGGCGCTGGTCGGCACCGGGAATCTGGGGAGGGCGCTCTGCAACTACAATATGTACTTGAAGGACAATATGAAGATTACCTCGGTCTTCGACGCCGATCCTTCCAAGGAAGGCGTCGTCATCAACAACCTGACGGTCGAGCCGATGAGCCGGCTCCCGCAGACCGTCAAGGAAAAGGAGATCTCGATCGGCATCATCACCGTGCCGGCGGCCGAGGCGCAGAACGTGGCGGACCGGTTCGTGGAAGCGGGCGTGCGGGCGATCCTGAACTTCGCTCCTACCGTGATCCGAACGCCCGAGGGCGTTCGGATTCACCACGCGGACTTCACGTCGGAGTTGCTCAGCCTGGCCTATTACATGAATCATGAGGAAGCGTTAGACGAAAGGAACGAGTGAGCGATGAAACGTTGGTTGATTCAGAACGGCCTATTTGTCACGTTGGCGTCGGAGCGTCCGACTTATGAGGGCTGGCTGTCGGTCGAGGGCGACCGAATCGCCGGAATGGGCGAAGGCGCCGCGCCCGCGCACGAAGCGGAAGCCGCGGAAGAGATCGTGGATGGCAAGGGGCTGCTGTTCTTGCCCGGCCTGATCAACACCCACGGGCACGCCGCGATGTCGCTCCTGCGAGGATTGGCCGACGATCTGGCGCTTCAGGATTGGCTGGAGAACCACATGTGGCCGACCGAAGCCAAGTTCGCCGGCGACGACGTCTACTGGGGCACCTCGCTCGCCGCCGCGGAGATGATTCTGAGCGGCACGACGACGTTCGTGGACATGTACGACCATATGGGACGCGTAGCCGAGGTCGTCGAACAGGCGGGCCTTCGCGCCAGCCTGACCCGCGGCGTAATCGGGCTATGCCCGCCGGAGGTGCAGACCGCGAAGCTGAACGACGCCGTTCAGTTCGCCCGCGATTGGCACGGCAAGGCGGACGGCCGGATTCGGGCCATGATGTCGCCGCACGCGCCGTATACGTGCCCGCCGGACTATATCGAACGCATCGTAGCGGCCGCGCACGAGCTCGGACTGCCGCTCCATACCCATATGTCCGAATCGGCTGCGGAAGTCGCGCAGAACGTTCGAGATTACGGTACGCGCCCGGTGGCGCATCTGGATTCGCTCGGCTTCTTCTCCCGGCCGTCGCTCGTGGCCCATGCCGTGCATCTGAACGACGAAGAGATCGCGCTGCTCGCCGAACGCGGCGTAGCGGTCTCGCACAATCCGGTCAGCAATCTAAAGCTCGCGAGCGGCGTGGCGCGCGCGCCGGATCTGCTGCGCGCCGGCGTCACCGTCTCGCTAGGCACCGACAGCGCGGCAAGCAACAACAACCTCGACTTGTTCGAAGAGATCCGTCTCGCCGCGCTTCTCCATAAAGGCGTGTCCGGCGATCCGACCGCCGTTCCGGCCGCGGAAGCGCTCCGCATGGGGACGCTGTACGGCGCCCGGGCGATCGGACTCGAAGGCGTGACGGGCGAGCTGCGGCCGGGCCTTAAGGCCGACCTGACCGCCGTCTCGATCGCGAAGCCGCACTTCGTCCCCCGGACCGACTACGTCTCCCATCTCGTCTATGCGGCGAACGGCGCCGACGTCGCCCATGTCTGGGTCGACGGCAAGCAGCTGCTGCGGGGCCGCGAGCTGCTCACGCTGGACGCGGAGCGCATACGCTTCGAAGCCCAGCGCTGCTTTGAGAGGCTGCGGGGATGAGCTTGAGCCGGACGAAGCAGCGGCGGACGCCCTTCCTCTCGCCGGTGCGTTGGGTGTTGCTGGTCGCCAGCTTTCTGTTGTTCGTCGCGGTATGTCTGGCGATTTACGTCCGCAACGCGGATTCCGCCTATCGGAACGCCTCGCATGCGGCCATGGCGACCGCGAAGCGCGAGGCGGGGTTGACCTCGATCGACGAGGTCGACAAGCACGTCTGGGAAGAGATCGTATGGGTCGTGCATGGCAAAGACCAGGCTGGCGTCTCCTGGTTCGTCTGGGAGCGCGAATCCGGCGGCGTCGTCAAGGAACAAGCAAGCGCCGGGGTAGGGCGGAAGGAGATCGAGAACCGCTTCGAAACCGGACATCCCGGCAAGCCGATCGTGCGCCTCTTGCCCGGCTGGTTCGCGAATCAGCCCGCCTGGGAGCTCCGTTACGTGGACGATGCGGAATTGGAACGCGAAGCGATCGATTTTTACGCCTTCAAAGACGGCGCCTTGCTCGGTACTTACGATTTGCCCGGCAAATGAACGAGGACTGCCCGCGCAGCCGCCCGTTCCCCTTGGGGACGAGCGGCTTTTTTGGCGTTCGCGCGAATCGCGCCGCTCCCGATTTCTCGAATCGGCAATCGCCGATCTCGCCGTTGAAACTAATTTATACACAATTCGTATACACTTTTGGCAAGCATTTGTACCACAAAAGTCTATCAAAAAATGATATACTCATTGTTGTACCCGAGACATGGACGGATCGCGAATTCTCGTTATTCATAAATCGGCATTTCGATTGAAGGAGGGCTATACGCATGAAACTACGCATCGTTCCGATCACGGCGGCGGCCGCGTTGTCCGCGGCCGTATTGTTCGGAGGCTGGTTCGCCTATCGCCACTTCGGCGTCGAGCAGCCGCTGGACCGCGTCGCGCAGAAGGTGCCCGGCGTCGAGTCCGCGCAAGCCAGCATGAAGTCCGATCAAGTCGTCTTGACGGTCAAGCTGAACAAGGACGCCGATCTGGCGGAAGTCTACCGGCAAGTCAAAGCGGATGGCGCGCAAGCGATCGGCTCCAAGGAACTGCAGCTCGTCGCGCGGAATTCGGACGACCCGGCGCTCGAGAAAGTATGGCGGAGCGCGCTGTTCGACGTGGCGGAGGCGATGGATCACCGGAAATACACGGGCATCCGCGACGCCATGATCAAACTCGAGCAGGCTACGCCCGGCTTAACCGCATCCAGCGAGATGGACGAACAGAACGTCTATATCAGCCTGCATCTCGGCGATCACGCGAAATACGTCATTCTGCCGCGCGACCCCGCCAAATTGGGGGTGTGGCCGAATGCGTAATTGGAGAAAATACGGCAAGGAGATCGCGATCGGCTTCATTCCCGTCCTGCTCGTATTTCTTATCTTCACCGGCATGCCGGCCGTTCCGCTCCTGCTGGGCGCGGCCATGATCGGCGGACTGTTGTTCCTGGCGCGTTCCCGCGGCGGCCTCGCCGTCGGCGCGGCCGCCCGCAAAGCGCCGGCCCGCGAGCCGGCGTATCTGTCCTTCGACGATATCGGAGGCCAGGAGCAGGCGAAGCGGGAATTGACGGAAGCGCTGGATTTCCTCGTACAGCGGGACCGCATTCAGAAGCTGGGCATCCGCCCCCTGAAGGGCATTCTGCTGACGGGACCTCCCGGAACCGGGAAGACGCTGCTCGCCAAAGCGGCCGCCAAGCACACGCACTCGGCCTTCGTCGCCGCCTCCGGGAGCGAGTTCGTCGAGATGTACGTCGGCGTCGGCGCCGGGCGTATCCGCGAGCTGTTCAAGGAAGCCCGCACGCAGGCCGCCAAGCTGAAGCGCGACAGCGCGATCATCTTCATCGACGAGATCGACGGCATCGGCGGCAAGCGGGACGGCGGCCAGCACCGGGAGTACGATCAGACGCTGAATCAGCTGTTGACCGAGATGGACGGCATCCAAGGCGACGAGTCGCCGCGCGTCCTGATCATCGCGGCGACCAACCGCAAGGAGCTGCTGGACGCGGCGCTGACGCGTCCGGGACGGTTCGACCGGCACATCCAAGTGGACTTGCCGGACAAGCAGGGCCGCGAGCATATCCTGCGCCTGCATGCGCGCAACAAGCCGATGGGGTCCGGCGTGTCGCTCGCCAAGGTCGCGGAGGAGACGTTCGGATTCTCCGGCGCCCAGCTGGAGAGCGTCATGAACGAAGCGGCCATCTACGCGCTGCGCGACGAGAGCGAGCAGCTGACGCAGGCCTATCTGGCGCAGGCCATCGACAAGGTCATGATGGGCGAGCGCATGGACCGCGAGACCTCCAAGGAGGAGCGGGAGCGCGTGGCGCTTCATGAGCTCGGCCATGCGATCGTCGCCGAGACCGTCCGGCCGGGGAGCGTGGCGCAAGTATCGCTCACGCCGCGCGGACAGGCGCTCGGCTACGTGCGCCACCATCCGGTGAAGGATAGCTATCTGTACACGAAGACGGTGCTGGAAGACCAGATTCTGATCGCCTTGGGCGGCGCGGTCGCCGAAGAGATCCACTACGGCGGACGCAGCACGGGGTCGCGCGGCGACTTCGATCAAGCGACGCAGATCGTGCGCACGTTGATCGAATCCGGGATGTCGAACCTCGGCATCGTCCACCCGCAGGCGCTGACCGCCGAGCAGTGGTCCAAGGAGAACGCGGCGATCCTCGAAGCGCTGACCGAGCGGACGAGAGGCATTCTGGACGGCCGCCTCGAGACGTTCCGTCGACTGCTCGAGATCCTGATCCGCGAAGAGACGTTGTCCGGCGAAGAGCTGCGCGCGCAGCTGAAGCATACGGCGGCTTGAGTCGCCAAAGACCGACGAAGCGTTTCCCGAACCTTTGAGGGGAGGGAGGCGCTTTTTCTATATCCGGCTCTGGGTAAAACTGATACATGCTGTATGATGATTAAAAAAAGTATGGTAACATAAATGTTTGAACCGATCGCTAGTTCTCTTCGTCCAATAAAGAGGTGGTTGCTTTGAATGCCGACGCGAATTTCGATTACTTAAAATATATGAACGACCCCGAAGACAAAAAAGCGCTGCTCACGGAGCTCATGAACGCGTACGGCAAGGAAGTGTGGAACTACGCCTTCAGCCTGACGCGCAAGTGGGATCTGGCGGACGATATCTCGCAGGAAGTATTCATCAAGGTGTTCAAAAACCTACACAACTTCCGCAGCGACGCTTCGATCCGAACGTGGCTCTTGACCATCACGAGAAATACCGTGATCGACCACCACCGTTCCGCGTTTCTGCGCAAGGTTACGCTTACCGATTGGATCGGAGACGTGGGCGAGCGCCAATCGGTCGAGGAGGACGTCATCGAACGCTACGCCGTCAACGATCTGTGGAAGCTCGTCATGAAGCTCCCCGTCAAGTCGCGGGAAGTCCTCATCTTGTACGCGCATCATCAGCTCTCGCTGAAGGAGATCGCGGAAGTGCTTGGCGTGACGGAAGGAACCGTGAAGTCGCGGATGTTCCACGCCCGTCGCAAAATCGCGAAAATGAAGGAGCGCAATGGTTATGGAACCGAATGATAAAGAACTCAGACAGCAACTTTCGCGCGGTCCCTTGAGCAGAAACGGGTTCGACGACCGTCTGCGCAAGCGGATCGAGGACGCGCTGGACCGCCCGACCCGGCGTCCTTCGTTCTTCGCGCGCGTAGGCTGGAACGGAGCCGGGGTCGCCGCGATTCTCGGCCTGCTGCTGGCGTTCGGCATCTGGCAATGGACGGTTCCCGGACCGTCCGCCGAACGGTTCGCCGAAGATCCGGCCATGCAGACGGCCACCACCCAGGACGCCAAGCTGTTCTCCGACGCGAACGCGCAGATTCGTTCCGTCCTGCTGCTGGGCTTGCGCGAAGACCGCGAAGACCAGGGCAACGTCGTCAGCTCGTACCGGACGCTGATGATTGCGCCCCAAGACGGACAATTCGCGGTGACGGCTTCAGGCGACGGCATTGTCATGCCGTACAAACAAAATTTTTGGAAAATTGAGGCAGTTACCTCGGGTGACAAAGGGACGCTGTCGCAGACGCTCAAGGCGTACCAGGCGAACGGCAAAGGCGCGGTGACGCCGGCGCAGGCGGAAGCCATCCCCGTCTCCGACGTCGGGATGGTCGAGCGGCTGACGTTCGTCGGCAACCGCTACGTCTCGGTCGTCCAGAACCGGGTGAGCGCCCCGAACGCGCAGTTCCGCTGGGTGAAGCATATCGAGCAGCTCGCCGCGGACGCTTCGCGCGTCTCCTACGAGCCGACCGCGGAATCCCACGTGATGCTCGAAGACGTGCTGAAGGCCGGCGATACCGCCACGCCATCCGTTCAAGCGCATACGGAGCAATGGTCGATCATCCGGCGGACGGGCAACTGGACGGCGGCGGCCGAAGAAGCGAAGGACGGGAAGGGCGCGACGGACGCCTTCGCGCCGTTCGACAACGAAGCGCTGGTAGAGCTCTCCGCGCCGCTGCCTGACGAATACAAAAACTACGACACGCTGTCGATCTCCTGGTCGCAGATCCGCAAGATCGTGCCGCAGGCGGAGGACGCGTTCACGTCGCCGAACGAAGACATGCTGGCCGTCGTGACGGGGGATCAGATTCTCGTCTATCCGTACCAGCAGTTGAACGGCCGGGATCATCCGCTGTCCATCCGCTTGGCGGACGGAGAGACCGTCGTGATGGCCCAGTGGACCTCGAATATCAAGTACGTCGACAACTGGAAAAAGCAGGTCGCGGCCATTTTGAATCCGACGCCGGAGACCCAGCTGCAGTAACCGCGAACGCTCCAATGAACGCAGCCATGCCCGGAGGGACGAGCGTCCCCCGGGCATTGATTTTACAAAATTACTTTACTTAGGTAACGCATTAACGTATTATTGAAATGAAATGATCAAATCATTTGAAATTAGGAGAGATGACTATGAATCCACGCGGCGATACCCCCACCCGCGCAACGCTGAACCGAATGGCGCCTTATACGCCGGGCAAGCCGATCTGGGAGGTCCAGCGGGAATACGGCTTGGATCGCGTCATTAAGCTGGCTTCCAACGAGAATCCGCTGGGACCCTCTCCGTCGGCGCTGGCCGCGATCCGGCAGATGCTGCCCGATCTGAACCGCTACCCCGATCATCGGGCGGCCGCGTTGACCGAGGCGCTCGCCGGGCGGCTCGGCGTGACGCCGTCGCAGCTGGTCGTCGCGAACGGCGCCGACGAATTGATCACGCTCCTCTCGGAAGCTTATCTGGACCCGGGCGACGAGATCGTCGTCCCCGCGCCTTCGTTCAGCGAATACGACTTCGGCGCGCTGCTCATGAACGCCGTCGCGGTCCAGGTCCCGTTGCGGGCCGGTTACGCCTACGCGGTATCGGACCTGCTGGACGCCGTCAATCCGCGGACGAAGCTCGTCTACCTGTGTTCGCCGAACAACCCCACCGGCACCTACCTCCCCCGGACGCAGCTGCGGGCGCTGCTGGACGCGCTGCCGGCGCGCGTGCTCGTCGTATTCGACGCGGCCTACGCGCACTATGCCGACGCCGACGACTACACCGACGGGTACGAGATGCTGCGCGAGGGCCGCAACGTCGCCATCCTGCAGACGTTCTCCAAGATCTACGGCTTGGCCGGCATCCGCGTCGGATACTGCGCGGCCCCCGAGGCCGTCGTCCGAGCGCTGCTCCAAGTAAAGGAGCCCTTCAACGTCAACGCGCTCGCGCAAGCCGCCGCGCTCGCGGCGCTGAACGACGAGGCGCATCTGGCCGCCTCCCGCCGCTGCAACGCGGAAGGACGGCGCCAATTGCGCGAAGGCTTGGCCGCGCTCGGGGTGCCGACGACGGAGAGCCAGGCCAACTTCGTCCTGGCCGAATTCGGTCCGTCCGCCGCCGAAGTCGACGCGAGCCTGCTGCGCCAGGGCGTCATCGTCCGCAGCGGAAAGGGCTGGGGGCTCCCCGGCCATCTGCGCATCTCGGTCGGGACGGCGGAGGAGAACGCGATCGCGCTGGACTGCCTCCGGCGCGCGATGCATGAGGTCGAATCCGCGCGATCATCTTAACGTAATCTTCACCGGTTCGTCGGTTTATGTCGGCGAACCGGTATGTTAAGATGGAAATGTCAGGTCGGACCCGTCCGACCGGCAGGCTGGAGGGATTGACCGGATGTTGAGGAAGATCGGCGTCGTAGGCGCCGGCACGATGGGGCAGAGCATCGCGGAGATGCTGGCTGCCAAAGGATTGGACGTTCATCTGGCCGACAATACGGCGGAACGGCTGCAGCAGGCGCTGCTGCAGATCGAGACGAGCCTGGACCGGCAGATCGAGCGTTGGGCCATTACGACCGCGGAGAAGAAGCTAATCTTGAACCGCATTCATACAGAACCGTCGCTCTCGCACCTCGCCGAGTGCGATCTCGTCATCGAGACGATCAGCGAGGATCTCGACGGCAAGAAGGAAGTCTTCCGGCAGCTCGACGCCGTCATCCCGGCGGACCGGGTGCTCGCGAGCAATACGTCGACGCTCAGCCTCACCGAGTTGGCGAGCGTGACGGCGCATCCGGAACGGGTCATCGGCATGCACTTCGTCTACCCGGCGATTCGCATCGACGTGGTGGAGATTATCCGCGGCTTGCAGACGTCGGACGAGACGTTCGGCCGGACGAAGGACTTCATCGAGCAAGTGCTGGCGAAGAAGGGCGTCATGGTGTACGAATCGCCCGGATTCGTCACGACGCGCCTGATCTGCCTCTTGATCAACGAAGCGCTGCATCTGCTGCAGGAGGGCGTGGCTTCGGCGGGCGACATCGACAGCGCGATGCGGATCGGCTACCAGTTCGAATACGGTCCGCTGGAGATGGCGGACCGCTTCGGCTTGGATTCGGTGCTGGCCGCGCTGGAGCGCATGTTCCGCGAATACGGCGAATTGAAGTATCGGCCGTCGATCCTGCTGAAGAAGAAGGTGCGCGCCGGGCAGCTCGGCGTGAAGACGGGCAACGGATTTTTTGCGTACGACAAGGACGGTGATCGACTTCCATGAACGTGCTCGTGATCAACGCGGGGAGCTCCTCGCTGAAGTATCAACTGTATGAGATGAATACCGAGCAAGTACTCGCGACCGGCCGCGTCGAGCGGATCGGCATGGAGTCGTCCATCTTGACCCACGAAGTGGAGGGACGCGCGGAGGTGCGCGAGGTCAGCGAGATCCTCGAACATACGACGGCCATCCGCAAGGTGCTGGATATGTTGACGCACCGCCAGTTCGGCGTGCTGAACGCGATCTCCGAAGTGCAGGCGGTCGGCCACCGGGTCGTTCACGGCGGCGAGACGTTCAGCGAATCGGTGCTCGTCGACGCGAACGTGAAGCTCGAGATCCGCAAGCTGTTCGATCTCGCGCCGCTGCACAATCCCGCGCATATGATGGGCATCGCGGCCGTCGAGATGAACCTGCCCGACGTGCCGCAGGCGGTCGTCTTCGATACCGCCTTCCATCAGACGATGCCGAAGACTTCCTATCTGTACGCGATCCCGACCGTGCTGTACCGCAAGCATCAGGTGCGCCGGTACGGCTTCCACGGCACCTCGCACGATTACGTCAGCCAGCGGGCCGCGGAATACCTCGGCCGTCCGCTGCGCGATCTGAAGCTCGTCAGCTGCCATATCGGCAACGGCGCGAGCTGCACCGCGATTCTGCACGGCCGGTCCTACGATACGAGTATGGGCTTGACGCCGCTCGAAGGGCTGATGATGGGCACGCGCAGCGGGGATCTCGATCCGGCGATCGTCCCGTATACGATGAACAAGGAAGACCTGACCCTGAACGAAGTCAATTCGATGTTGAACAAGCATAGCGGCCTGATGGCCGTGTCCGGGATCAGCAGCGACATGCGCGAAGTGGTGCAGGCGATGGAAGCGGGCAACGAGCAGGCGAAGCTCGCCTTCGAGATGTACGCTTATCGCATCCGCAAGTACATCGGCGCTTACGCCGCCGCGATGGACGGACTGGATGCCGTCCTCTTCACGGCCGGCGTCGGGGAGAATTCGGACGTCCTGCGCAAGCGGGTCTGCGAGGGGTTGACCTTCTTCGGCCTCGAGCTGGACCATGGGCGCAATGCGGTCCGTTCGAAGGACGTCCGCCGGATCACGACGGACGCCTCCAAGGTGGCCGCGCTGGTCGTGCCGACCAACGAGGAGCTGCTCATCGCCAGGGATACGTACCGGCTGGCGCGGGGCCAGGGGGGAGAGCTGCGGCATGAGTGAGCTCGGCGGCGTTGCCAAAGGATTGGCCGAGGCGTATTTGGACGGAGCGGTCAGCGTCCCCTACGCGCTGCTGCGTTCCTACCGGGCGCTCAAGCTGACGGATACCGACTGCATGCTGCTACTTCAGCTGCTGGCGTTCCGTCAGTTGGAGCAGAACGACTTTCCGACCATGGAGCAACTGCAGGAACGGCTGGGCGCAGGCGCGGCGACGATCGGACAGACGCTGCAGAATCTGATGCGGATGGGGCTCGTGAACATCGACGAGGTGACCGATCCGGTCTCCGGCGTACGGGCCGAGCGCTACAATCTGAGCGGATTGTTCCACCGGATCGGGACGCTGCTGGCCGGCGGGGAGCTGCCGCTGCGCGCCGGCCCCGCGGACGCGTCGGCGCCGAAGGACGCGTCCCGCCCGGTCGTTGTCCGCGCTCACGTCACGCTGTTCGGGACGTTCGAGCAGGAGTTCGGCCGGCCGCTCACGCCGATGGAGATCGAGACGATCAACGGCTGGCTGGATCAGGACCGCTATCCGGAGGAGCTCGTGTTGTTCGCGCTGAAGGAGTCCGTGTTCGCCGGCAAGCTGCATTTCCGCTACATCGACCGCATTCTGCTGGAATGGAGCCGCAACCGCGTTCAGAGCGTAGAAGACGCGAGGGCGCACGCGCAGCGGTTCCGCGTCGGCCGTTGACGCGAGGCGGATCGGCGCGCGGTCCGCGGTTTGACAGCGAACGGCGCGAAGCGTATAATCGCGGCAAAGACGCTGCAACCGAAAGCCGAAGGAGTTCATTAGAATGTCCAAGCCGTTATATCAGAAATTATATTACAAGTCGGGCCGCGCGGCCGTACTGAACGCGCCCGAAGGGTTCGACCTCGGCGTCGATGTAGAGACGGCCCCCGAAGGGAAGTTCGACTTCGTCCTCGTCTTCGCGGCTACCGCGGAGCAGGTGCTGAAGTGGACGGCCAAGGTTATCCCGACGCTGAACGAGGACGCCGTCTTCTGGGTCGCGTATCCGAAGCAATCCGGCAAGATCAAGACCGACATCAATCGGGATATTCTATGGCGCCTCATGGAGGGCAAGACGGAATACCGGATCGTCAGCAACGTGGCCGTCGACGACACCTGGTCCGCCTTGCGGTTCCGCCATATTGACAAAGTGAAGCCTAGGACCTAACTCCGCGCGGACAAGCCGCTCATCTACGATGAGCGGCTTTCGCTTTTTTAGTGAAGTTTTGGCGATAGGCGCGTACATATAGGAATAGGCGACTAGTACGAAACCGGACGCCGGATGGGAGTCGAGAGCGGTATGGACATTTTCGAGGAGATGCAGGTGCTCTTGCCGATTCTGTTCGTCGTGGTGCTCGGCATCATTCTGTTCGGCGCCGCCAAGGGCGTCGGAGAATGGAGCCGCAACAACGGAGAGCCGCTGCGATCCGTCCCGTCGCGGATCGTAAGCAAGCGAACCCAGGTCAAATTCCATCATCACCACGACGACAGCATGTCGCATCATCATTCGGATACGGCGTACTATGCCACGTTTGAATTCGAGGGCGGCAATCGGCTGGAATTCAAGGTGAGCGGGAGAGAGTACGGGCAGCTGGCGGAAGGAGACCGCGGGCACCTCAGCTATCAGGGGACGCGGTACAAAGGCTTTGAGCGGCAGCCGGACAGCGGCTTGCGGCGTGTAAGCAGGGGGTAGCCGTACGATCGCGTCGTCTGAAGTCGCGTCCGATATGGCCGGATCGGCGTCATGACATCTCCAAAAAAGGGCTGTCCCAAAAGCCGTGAATTAGGGGCTGGAGGGGCATCCCCTGTTTTTTTACTCGTTTCGCTCCTTTACAAATCGCCGATTAAATATTCCTTACAGGAATATTCCTTACGTGGTATATTTAAGCCGTAAGAAAACCATCGGAGGAAAGAGGGAATGAAAAATGGGAAAAATCACCGTATCGATGTATCTTTCTCTGGACGGAATCATGGAAGAGCCGGGGGTTTGGCACTTCCCCTATTGGGATGATGAGATGGCCAATTTCCAACGCGACGTGTCCTACGCGAACGACGCGCTTCTTCTGGGGCGAGTGACTTACGAAGGTTTTGCCGCAGCGTGGCCCAAGATGAAGGACGAGGGGGCAGACAGGATGAATGCCCTCCCTAAATATGTGGCTACCACGACGCTTGAAGAGCCCCAATGGAACGCCAGTTTCATCAAGAATAACATCATAGAAGAAGTGACCAAGCTTAAGCGGGAAACGGATCAACGATATTTGATCTATGGCAGCGGTCAATTGATTCGCACGTTGATGGGGCACAATCTGATCGACGATTATCACTTTATGGTCCATCCGGTCGTATTGGGCAAGGGCAAACGACTCTTTCTGGAACAAGATCAGAGAGGGCTGAAGCTGGTGGGCGCGAAGACTACGACAAAGGGTGTGGCCATCTTATCCTATCAACCCTCGGAATGAGCGGACGAAGCCGTTAAAGAGGCGTGTCGCAACGTTCTAAGCATTTTGCGGAAAGTCGACCAAAACGAAAAAGGGTTGAGCGGGTGCAGGTACCCGCTCAACCCTTTTTGATGAAAGATCCTCGTACCGCTTAGATCGGCTCATTTCCGCCCCAAAAGTCGAATGCGTCATCGGGGCAGGTTCGCGCATTAGCGCTTCAAGAGCTGCATGCGGTAGACGTATTCGAACAGGAACTCGAACGCTTCGAGGTGCTTCCGCGCTTCGAAAGCGTCGCGGCCCCAGGCGTAAATGCCGTGCTTGCGCAGCAGGATGCCCGGGATCCGCTTGTCCAGACGCTCCGTCACCTCCGGCACGATGCTCGGGATGTCGGCGAAGTTGGAGACGATCGGCACGTCGATGACGGCCTCCTCGTCCCAAATGTTGAACGCCTTGATCAGCTCGACGCCTTCGACCGGGACGGCGCGCCGCTCCCAGAACAGCTCGGAGACGATGCTGTTGAAGACGGAATGGATGTGGAAAATGGCGCCGCAGCCGGTCTGGCGGTAGATCTCGCAATGAATCAGCGTCTCGGCGGACGGCTTCAGCTTCGTCGCCTCGATCGGCTGCCCGGTCTGATCGACCAAGAGGAAATCCTCCGGCGTCGATGCGGCCTTGTCCTTGCCGCTCGCAGTGACGGCGAAGGCGAACGCTTCCGGCGAATAGTCGCCGACGCGCATCGACAGGTTGCCGCTCGTGCCGGGGAACCATCCCCGCGCGGCGAAGTCCGCTTTGACGATACTCAGCTCGCGGTAGGCCCGCTGCTTTTCTTCCAGCAGTAACGTAGTCATCGTTTCCAGTCTCCTTGCGATAAATGTCGGACGACGTCGCGGAACGTCTCGAACGGAATGTGCGGCAGGCCCAGCTCCCGGCAGCGCTCGGTCAGGTGCGAGCGGGAGAAGACCAGGTCGACGAGTTTGGCGCCGGCGAAGTCGGTGATGCTGTCGCCGATCAGGATGCGCGCGTACGCGTCTTTCGGGAAGCGGCGGATGACCGCCGTCTTGCACATCCCGCAGTCGTTGTCGCATTGATCGTCGCAGGCGTGGGGCCAGGTGATGCGAATCCGCTCGCCCTCGAAGTCGCTGCCGTTGCAGAAGATATGATCGGCCGGAATGCCGAACGGCGCCAGCAGCGGATAGACGAAGAAGTCGATGCCGCCGCTCGTCACGAAGAACTCGACGCCGTTCTCCTTGCACCAGGCGAGCAGCTCGGGAAATCCGTCGCGGATGCCGGCGTTATGCAGGATATAGTCCGTCACTTCCTGCCGCATGGAGGAGGGGAGGAGGGCGAACATCTCGCCGACCCCTTGGCGGACCGACTTCTTCAGCGCGACGATATCGGAGACGATCGGCTCCCAGCCCGGCGGATCGAAGTGCTTCATCAGGGCGACGATGTTGTCGCGGAGCGTAATCGTCCCGTCGAAGTCGCAGAACAGGACGGGAGGGCGTTCAAAGGTTGCGGTCATGGTTGTCGGATCCCCCAGCGCTCGGTGGCGATTCTAAGTTCTTCGTGGCGGGCGGCAGCTTGTTCGAGGCCCGTGCCGGAAATGACGGCGTCGATCGCTTGGCGGAAGGCGCGCCCGCCGGCCGCCGCGCCGAGCGGATGCCCGTGCACGCCGCCGCCGGCGTTCACGACGACGTCCTGCCCGAAGTCGTGCAGGATGAGCGGCACGAGGCCGGGGTGGATGCCCGCCGACGGGACCGGGAAGGAGGCGGCCTGCGGCAGCTTGCCGTTCACGAGCGCGTCCTGCACGGCCAGGTTCTCGGCCTTCGGCATCACGACGGAGCCGTAGGGGGAAGGGAACAGCGACAGATCGGCGCCCGCGACGCGCATCAGCTTGCCGAGCAGCAGCGGCGCGGCGATGCCGTGAAACGCGGACGGATAGAAGGCGCCGGCCATCGCCGGGTGTGCGGCGATCGGCACGTCGATGGAGGCGTCCGCGGCCAGCTCCGCCAACGCGTCGTAGCCGTAGGCCAGCACGTTGAACAGAAGGCCGTTCGCGCCGGCGTCGATCGCCCGGCGGGCGTTCGCGCGCAGCTGCGAGGTCGGGCCGGTCAGATTCGCGAAGTAGATCAGCTTCTGGCCGGTCGTCCGCTCGGCTTCGCGGGCCGCGCCTATGCAAGTCTCGACCCGGCGCTCCAGCGGCGTGAGCGGATTCTCGAACAGAATCTCGTCGTCCTTGATCAGATCGACGCCGCCCAGCGCCTGCTGGAGGAACTGCTCGCGGAGGCCGTCCAGATCGTAGCCGATCACCGATTTGAAAATGCTCATCAAGAGGGGCCTGTCCGGCACGTCAAGCCGCTCGCGGACGCCCGCGATCCCGTACTTCGGGCCGGGAAACGCCTGCAGGAACGCGGCGGAAGGCTGCAGATCGAGCAGCTTGATCTGGCCGTCCATCGACAGCTTGCCGAAGACGGTAACGAGCAGGGCGGGGATGTCGCGGCTGAAGTTGGCGTCGGGGTAGGCGATCGTAATGTCCGCGTACCGTTCGCCGGGCGCCGCGTTCTCGGGTTCGTGCGCTTCGACGGAGACGACCTGGCCGAGGTGCTTCTCCATTTTCTGCTTGGCGACCTCGGGCAGCTCCGTCCAGCTTCCGACCGTCAGGCCGACGGCGATGCCTTCCGCTTTTTTGCGGAAGTCCGCCTTATCGTCATACAACCGGTAGGTTGCGGTGCTCATAGGATGACTCATGAATCGAAGACCTTCTTTCTCGTCGTTTCTTTAGCGGGAGAGCGCCTCGTCCGCGATCGCTTGACCCATCTCGGCGGCGCGAGCCGCGCAGCGGTCCATCGCCTTGCGGACGGCGCCGCCAAAGTCGTGGCGTTCGAGCGTCTCGATCGCCGCTTGGGTCGAGCCGTTCGGGGACGTCACCTTGCGGCGCAGATCGGCGGGAGACTCGCCCGTCTGCCGCACCATCTCGGCGGCGCCGCGCACCGTCTGCACGGTCAGCTCGAGCGCCGCTTCCGGCGTCAAGCCCTGGGCGACGCCGGCAGATACCATCGCCTCCATCATATAGTAGATGTAGGCGGGGCCGCTGCCCGAGACCGCGGTGACGCTCTCCAGCAGGTGTTCCTCGACGACGGTCGTCATGCCGATCGCGTCGAACATGCCTTGGGCGAGCTGGCGGCCGCCCGGAGACACGCTCGCCGAATAGCTGATGCCGGTCGCGCCGAGGCCGATCGTGCTCGACGTGTTCGGCATCGTGCGGACGATCGGCTGGGCGCGGTCCGTCAACCGCTGCATCGTGTCGATCGAGAGGCCGGCGATGAGCGACACGAGCAGCTGTTCGGGCCGAAGCGTCGCCTTCAAGGCGGCGAGCGCGACGGCCGCGTCCTTGGGCTTCATCGCGAGCACGATTACGTCCGCTTTCGCGAGCGAGGCTTCACGCGCCGCGTCGTCAGAGGCGGCTTCGACGCCGTAGCGGTCCTGCAGCTCGCGCAGGCGCTCCGCGTTGCTGCGGTTCATCACGGTGATCCGCGACGGAGAGGCGACTTCGTTCTCGACGAGGCCGCGCAGGATGGCCTCCGCCATCGAACCCGCGCCGTAGAAGACGATATTGACGCTCTGAAGCGCAGAAGAGTTTCTTGAAGTAGATGACATGCGAATCACGCTCCTATTGCCGGATTTGGCCGTTGCCGGTCACCCGGTGCTTGGTGGATGTCAGCGACGGCAGACCCATCGGTCCGCGCGCGTGAAGCTTCTGGGTGCTGATGCCGATCTCCGCGCCGAAGCCGAATTCGAAGCCGTCCGTGAAACGGGTGGAGGCGTTGCGGTAGACGGCGGCGGCGTCGACCTCTTGGAGGAAGCGTTCTGCGTTCGCCGCATCCTCCGTGACGATGCACTCCGAGTGCATCGTGCCGAAGCGGCGGATGTGCGCCATCGCTTCGTCCAGCCCGTCTACGATCCGGACGTTCAGGATATAGTCGTTGTATTCGGTCGCGAAGTCATCGTCGGACGCCAGCTTTGCCCAGGCCACGAGGTCCCGGGTGCGGCCGCAGCCGCGCAGCTCGACGCCTTTGTCCCGGAAGCTCTCCGCGAGCCCGGCTAAATGGCGCGAGGCGAACGCCTCATGCACGAGCAGCGTCTCCATCGAATTGCACACGGACGGCCGCTGCACCTTCGCGTTCACGGCGATGGCTTCGGCCATGGCGGCGTCCGCGCTCTCGTCCACATAAGTATGACAAATTCCGGCGCCCGTCTCAATGACCGGCACGGTCGCGTTTTTCACGACGTTCTGGATCAGCGACGCGCCGCCGCGCGGAATGATGACGTCGAGCAGCCCGTTCAGCTTGAGCATCTCGTCGACCGAGGCGCGGTCCGCGTCTTCGATGAGTTGAAGGGCGTCGGCAGGCATCGCGGTCTGACGCAGGGCGCCGCGAAGCGTCTCGACGATGCGGCGGTTCGAGTCGAGCGCGGCGGAGCCGCCGCGCAGCACGACCGCGTTGCCGGTCTTCAGGCACAGGCCGGCGGCGTCGACCGTCACGTTCGGGCGCGCCTCGTAGATGATGCCGATGACGCCGATCGGCACGCGCCGCTTCTCGATATGCAGGCCGTTCGGACGATCGTACGATTCGAGCACTTCGCCGACCGGATCGGGCAGTTCCACGACTTCGCGCAGCCCTTGCGCGATCGCTTCGACGCGCGAAGGCGTCAGCTTCAGCCGGTCGAGCAGCGATTCGGACGTGCCGTTCGCGCGGCCGCGCGCCAGATCAAGGCCGTTGGCGGCGATAATCTCGTCCTGCTCGCGAACGAGCGCGTCCGCCATGCGGAGCAGGGCCTCATTCTTCTGTGCCGTCGTCAATCGGCTTAACGCGGGGGATGCTTCGCGGGCCTGCGCGGCTTTGGTTCTCACTTCGCTCATGACAATTCAGCCTCCTTAGGTACGTAGGTGGTCACCCACTCGTCGCGGTGAATGACTTCGACGCGGGACACGTCGACGCGGCGCGACGCATCCTCGCTGGACAGGCCGGCGACGGCCGTGATCTGCCAGGCGTTGTAGTTGGAGACGCCCCGGCCGAGGATCCGGCCGTCCGCGCTGACGACTTCGATCACGTCGCCGGGATGGAAGTCGCCTTCCGCGGACAGGACGCCCGCCGGCAGCAGGCTGCGGCCGCCGTTCAGCAGCGCGGCTTCGGCGCCGGCATCGACGGCGACGCGTCCTTGCGGCACCGACAGGAAGCCGATCCACTGCTTCTTGGCGGGCAGCGAGTGGAGGGAGGACGCGAAGTAGGTGCCCCTGCCGGAGCCCGCCACGGCGGCAACGAGGTCGCCGGGCTCGGTCACCCGGCCGACGAAGGTGGCGACGCCGCCGCCCATCGCGATCCGGGCGGCCTCGATCTTCGAGCGCATGCCGCCCGTCCCGACGGCCGATCCCGCGCCGCCGGCGATCCGGTACAGCGCTTCGGAGATGACGTCGACGCGTTCGATCTTCCTGGCGCTGGCATCCTTGCGGGGGTCCGCGGTGAACAAGCCTTCGATATCGGTCAGGATATAGAGGCCGGACGCCTTCACGAGATTCGCCACGAGGGCGGACAGCGAGTCGTTCTCCCCGAACTTGATCTCGTCGACGGCGACCGTATCGTTCTCGTTAATGATGGGGACGGCCCTCAGCTTCAGCAGCTCCTCGATGGTAAGCTGCGCGTTCAGTGCCCGCTGGCGGTTGCCGAAGTCGGGACGGGTCAGCAATATTTGCGCGGCGGCGATGCCGTGCGCGGCGAACGCTTCCTGATACGCTTCCATGAGCAGGGCTTGACCGACGGCGGCGGACGCTTGCTTCTCGTGCACCAGCTTCGGACGAGCCGCATAGCCGACCCGGCGGAAGCCGGCGGCGATGGCGCCGGAGCTGACGAGCAGCACCTGATGGCCGGACGCCTGCAGGGACGCGAGCTCATCCGCGAAGAAGCGGATATGCGCGCGGTTCAGACCGCCTTCTTCGGACGTGATCGAGCTGCTGCCGATCTTGACGACGATACGACGATTCATGCGATTCACCTTCTTTACGAGAAGTAATAACGGCTTTGTCGTCTATCCAAGCGACGACGCGTTTTGATCGGAGACATATCTGCAATGAAGAGGCGGAACTTCTGCTTTCTGTCCCGAAATAACGCTCCCGCCACGGTGCCGTGCTGCGGCATGCAAGTCTGATCGTCTAAGAGCCGCATGTCCCCCAAAAAACGGCCGGCAGCAGCCAGAACAGACTGAAAGGTTGTAGACATACTCCTCTTTAACCGCTGCGCCGTCCAAATCACAATAAGTTGTAAAAGTCCCTCTTGTTTCGCCGCTAACGTCTTCATAATTAGTTGTAAAAGTACCACTTTTTTCGCCGCTAACGTCTTCAAAATCATAATTAGTTGTAAAAGTACCACTTTTTTCGCCACTAACGTCTTCAAAATCATAATTAGTTGCAAAAGTACCACTTATTCCGTCTCTTGTTGCTCGTTTGGTGATATTGGCCCAAATAAGTTGTACGATTACAAGTTTTTGCCTTCAAAACGCCAAAATGGGCAAAATAAGTTGTACTTTTGCAAGTTATTGCTTGCCCGACGCTAGTATGGCTGATGTGAAGCCGCCCCCATGAAATAAGGCATTCCTACACCATGAATTTAACCTTAATGCCCTGAAAAAACGATGCCGCTACCGTTATTTCATCCATCAGTGGCGTTGCGGCATGTAAGTTTGATACGTTGAAAAATAAAAAGACTCCCGTCCTTGTCAAAGGACGGAAGCCCTGGCTTCCGCGGTACCACCTTCGTTGAGGCCGCCCGATCGAGACCGGCGCGGCATCCGCTTGGTTCCTGATAACAGCAGGATCTGTCCGACTCCTCGCCGGCCGCTCGGGGATGGGGGAGGCGGGGGCTTGCGTAAATTCTCTCAGCCTAGGAATTTACTCTCTGGACAAGCCCGGTTCCGCTTCGTTTCCCGTCGTTGCGTTTGCACGAACGCGCCGCCGCTTCGGGCGACGCGAATTATCCTTAGAATACCATGCGTCCTAAGCCTTGTAAAGGCACGAGCGTCCAAACCGGAGGCGCGGGAGGCGGAGGTACGCTCAGCCGAACAGCCCCAGCCTCCCGATCCGCTCGGCCGCCTCGCGCAGCCGCTCTTCCGGCGCGAGCAGCCCGAGACGCACGTAGCCTTCGCCGCTCTCGCCGAAGCCGATGCCCGGCGCGACGACGATGTCGGCCTTCTCCAGCAGCAGATCGGCGAAGGAGACGGAGGTATAGCCTTCGGGAACCGGCAGCCAGCAGAAGAACGAGCCGGGGGGCTTCGGCGCCCGCCAGCCGATGCCGGCCAAGGCGTCGTACAGCGCGTTGCGCCGGCGCTCGTAAGTGTGCACCAGTGAGGCGACCGCGTCCTGCGGTCCCGTCAGCGCTTCGGCCGCCGCTTCCTGGATGCCGCCGAAGAGGCTGCAGTAGTAATGGTCCTGAATCAGGTTCAGCAGCTCGACGACCTGCTTTTTCCCGAGCGCGAAGCCGACCCGCCAGCCGGCCATGTTGTACGACTTGGACAAGGTGTAGAATTCGACGCCGATTTCCTTGGCGCCGGGCGTCTCGAGGAAGCTGACCGGCCGCTGCCCGTCGAAGCCGATCGCGCCGTAGGCGAAGTCGCTCGCCACGACGACGCCGTTCCGTTCCGCGAATCGGACCGTCTCTTCATAGAATTCCCGCGTGGCGACGGCCGACGTCGGATTGTTCGGATAGTTGAGGAACATCAGCTTCGCGCGCTTCACCGCGTCCTCCGGCAGCGCCCCGTAATCCGGCAGGAAGCCGTTTTGCGCCAACAGCGGCATGAAGGCCATCTCCGCGCCGGCTAGCGCGACGCCCGACCAATAGTCGGGATAGCCCGGGTCCGGCACGAGGCAGACGTCGCCGGGATTGAGCAGGCATTGGCTGATCTCGACGAGACCGGTCTTGCCTCCGAACAGGATGGCGACCTCCGTCGCGGGGTCAAGATCGACGCCGTAGTCTTCTTTGTATCGCTTCGCTACCGCTTCCTTTAAGAAGGGGAAGCCGCGGAACGGCGGATACTTGTGGTAGAGCGGATTCTCGGCCGCCCGCTTCAGGCGGTCGACGACGTGCGGGGGCGTGGGCAGATCGGGATTGCCCTGGCCCAAATTGATCACGTCGCTGCCCGTGGCGACGCGGGCGTTGGCTTTGGCGACCAGCGTCGCGAAAAATTGCTCCGGCAGCGTCTGCATGCGCAGGGCCGGTTGAACGTTAAAAGTCATGATGTACGGTCACTCTCCAACCTATTCAAAAATACATACGATGAATGTAGCATAATCCGCCCATGTGCGACAATCGGAAAAGACGGAATACCTCCGGCTCCTGCTTGTCGGTCCGCCGGGAATGGGGTAGGATGGAAACCATAACGCACAACCGAACCGAAATCAAGGGAGCGACCGACTATGTCGACAACACTGCGCATCGCGCTTATTCAAATGGATATCGAGGTCGGCCGAGTCGAAGCCAACTTCGCCCGGGCGGAGCGGAAGCTCCGCGAAGCGGCGGCCGCGTCTCCGAAGCCGGACGTCGTCGTCCTGCCGGAGATGTGGAACACGGGCTACGCTCTGACCGAGATTCGGACGCTGGCGGATCCCGACGGCGAGCGCACGAGGGCGGCGATCTCGGCCATCGCCCGCGAATACGGCGTGAACGTGATCGCCGGCTCGATCGCCGAGCGCCGGACGGACCGCGGCGGGGCCGTCACGAATACGGTCTACGGCTTCGATCGCGAAGGCCGGGAGATCGCGGAGTACGCCAAGATCCATCTGTTCCAGCTGATGGACGAGCATCTGCATCTGGAAGCGGGCGACAAGCCCGGCCACTTCGCGCTCGGGGACATCCCCGCCGGCGTCATGATCTGCTACGATATCCGCTTCCCGGAGCTGGCGCGGAAGCTGGCGCTGGACGGCGCCAAGGTGCTGTTCGTTCCGGCGGAGTGGCCGCATCCCCGGCTGCATCACTGGCGGACGCTGCTTCAGGCCCGCGCCATCGAGAATCAGATGTACGTCGTAGCCTGCAATCGCAGCGGCGTGAGCGGCGCCACGCATTTCTTCGGGCATTCGATGGTGATCGATCCGTGGGGCGAAGTGATCGCGGAAGCGGGCGAAGAGGAGGACGTGCTGTACGCCGATATCGACTTGGCGCTGACCGACGAAGTGCGCGGCCGCATCCCGGTATTCGCCGACCGCCGACCGTCCGTCTACGAATAACATGCCGCAAACATGACAAATGTCATCCCCGGCCGGTGATATCTATGTCTGACGCAAACCCGCCGCATCTTGTACGATAAGGATGTGAAGAACGAAGGGGAGCGTGAGACGAAGATGTCGCCGGCTATTGATTTGAACAAGGTTACGAAGCGGTTCGGCAAGAAGGTCGCCGTCCAGGAGCTGAGTCTGCGGGTGGAGCGAGGAACTTCGATGGCGCTGCTGGGGCGCAACGGAGCGGGCAAGACGACGACGCTGTCGATGCTGCTGGGCGTCTCGTCGCCGACGGAGGGGCGGCTGTCCGTGCTGGGCGGCAAGCCGACGGACGCGAAGGTTCGCGACCGCCTAGGCGCGATGATGCAGGAAGTCAGCGTGATCGAGCGGCTGCGCGTCGAGGAGACGATCGAGCTGGTGCGCAAGTATTACGACAAGCCGCTACCGCTTCGGACGCTGCTCGATTGGTCGGGCCTGACGCCGCACGCGAAGCTGATGACGCAGGGACTCTCCGGCGGTCAAAAGCGTAGGCTGTCCTTCGCGCTCGCGCTGGCGGGCGATCCGGAACTGCTCTTCCTGGACGAGCCGACGGTCGGCATGGACATCGAGTCCCGCCAGCGCTTCTGGGAGACGATCGAACAGCTCAAGGCGCGGGGCAAGACGCTGATCCTGACGACGCATCATATGGACGAGGCGGAACGGATCGCCGACCGGGTCGTCGTCATCGACGAAGGCATCCTGAAGGCGGACGGCACGCTGGACGAGATCCGCCGCCTGAACCGCGTCCGCACGATGACTTTCACGGCGGGGCCTGACGTGACGCCGGAGCGGCTCCGCGCGCTGATCGGCGGCGCCGAGACGGCTTGGGACGGGAGGCGCGTGCGCCTCACGGCGGCCGATACGGATCGGCTGCTGCGCACGCTTATCCGCGACGGCGCGGACATTTCCGATATCGAGATTTCGGCAGGCGGCTTGGAACAGGCGCTCCAGACGATCTGGAGCCGCGAACGAAAAGGGGAGACGGCTTAAATGAACGCATACATCAGAATGTGGAAGGCGCAGAGCGGCGCCGAATTGCTGCGCACGATGCGCAACCGCAGGTTTTTCATGCTGGGGATCGTCATGCCGGTCATGCTCTACTTCGTCTTCGTCGCCTCCGTGGGCGACAACGTCCAGATCGGCGGCATCGATTGGAAGGCGTACTATCTCATTTCGATGACGGCCTTCGGCATCATCGGCTCGAGCCTCAATTCGCTGGGGCCGCGGCTCTCCCAGGAGCGGACGCAGGGATGGGCGAAGTGGCTGCGCACGACCCCGCTGCCCAACTCGGCCTACCTGTTCTCGAAGATTCTCGCCCAAGCGGCGATTCACGTCGGGATTATCGTCCTCATGTTCGCGGTCGGCATCCTCGTGAAGCACATCCATATGCCCGCCCACTTCTGGCTGGAGAGCGCGCTGTGGTTGCTGTTCGGGATGATCCCGTTCCTCGCGCTCGGCACGCTGCTCGGCACGTTCGACGCGCCGGAGGTCGTGACGGTGCTCTCGACCGTGCTGCAGATGATGCTGTCGCTGCTCGGCGGATTGTGGACGCCGACCGAACAGATGCCGGCGTGGCTCGTAAACGTCGCTCACGCCCTGCCTTCCTACCGATTTGCCGAAGGCGCTTGGAACATCATGGCGGGAAGGGCGATCCCGTGGGAGACGCCGGCCATCCTGCTCGGCTACGCGGCCGTCTTCATCCTGCTCGCCGTCTGGCGCCTGTCGAGAAAGGGTGCCAGGGCATGAGGCCGGGGCGGGAGGGGGGGGACGTGATCGGCAAGCACTACGCAACTACCTGGGTCCCCTACCTCTTTCTCGTCTACCTAGGCGTTCCGATCTTCTATCTCGTAAGCTTGCCTTGGGACATCGCCGCGTTCGGCTTGTCCCTCGTGGCGATATTCGGCGTCTGCTACATCCTTGGCTTCAAGCGGCGCGCCTGGTCGTTCGCGGCCGCGCTGGCGATGACGGCGATCGCCTGCACGCTCGCCTTCCTCAGCGACCCGGGGATGATCACGCTAGGCTTCTACATCGTGGCCCTGGCGGTCTTCCAGGCGCGGTACTGGCAAACGCTCGCGATCATGGGGGCGCTGTCGGTCGCCATCGCGGCCGTGCTGATCGGGGAGTTCGACCTCATCTCTCCGAACGAGTGGGCGAACTTGCTGCCGCCGATCGCCATCATGATCGCGTTCCCGTTCATCTTTCGATCGATGAGACGGTCTCGCGAGCTGCGCAGGCAGTTGGATACCGCAAACGAGCGGATCCGGCATCTGATCCAGCAGGAGGAGCGCGAGCGGATCGCCCGCGATCTGCATGATACGTTGGGTCAGACGCTGACGCTCATCTCGCTGAAGAGCGAGATCGCGGGCAAGCTCGTGACGCGGCAGCCGGAGCGGGCGCGCATGGAGATCCAAGAGATTCACGGGACGGCGAGAACGGCGCTCAAGCAGATCCGGGAGCTGGTGACGGACATGCGGGCGCTGCGGTTGACCGACGAGCTGGAGCGGGCGCGGCAGCTGCTGCGGAGCGCCAATATCGTCTGTGAAGCGGAGGGCTTCGACGCCGCCGAGCACGTCCATCCGCTCGAAGGGCATGTCCTGGCATACAGCCTGCGGGAGACGATCACGAACGTCGTCCGGCACAGCGGCGCCACCCGATGCGCAATCGCCTTGTCCCAAGATGCAACGCAGCTCGTGCTGACGGTCCGCGACAACGGCAAAGGGCTGCCCGAATCCGGCGACGGGAAGCTGCAGGCGGGCAACGGTTTGCGCAACGTGCGGGAGCGGCTGTCGTTTCTGGGCGGGCAATGGCAGGCGGATTCGCCGCCCGAAGGCGGATGCCGCATCGCGATGACGCTGCCGGTCGCCTCCCGCGGCGAAGCCGGGGAGCAGGAGCAAGCGAGAGCGCGGATCATGGAAATGGCGATAGCCAGGGAGGGAAAGGAATGAACATCGTGATCGCGGAAGACCAAGGCATGCTGCGCGGCGCGCTCGGCATGCTGCTCGGCATGGAGGAGGACATGGAGGTCGTCGGCCAAGCCGAGGACGGTGAGCAAGCGCTGCGCATGGTACGCACGCTGACGCCGGATCTGTGCCTCCTCGATATCGAGATGCCGAGGATGACCGGCCTGGAGGTGGCGGAGACGCTGCGCAAGGAAGGCCATCCGTGCAAGATCGTCATCCTGACGACCTTCTCGCGTACGGGGTACTTTCAGCGGGCGATGCAGGCCGGCGTAAGCGGCTATCTGTTGAAGGACGCGCCGATCGAGGAGCTTGCCGCCGCGCTGCGCACCGTGATGGCCGGCAAGCGGGCGATCAGTCCCGAGCTGTCCGTCTCGCTATGGGAGAAGACCAACCCGCTCTCCGAGCGGGAACGCTCCGTGCTGTCGCTCCTCGCCGACGGCAAGTCCGTGAACGAGATCGCCGGCACGCTCTACCTGTCCGGCGGGACGGTTCGCAACTACATCTCGGAGATTCTGCAGAAGCTGGATGCCAAGAACCGCATCGACGCCGTCGCGATCGCGACGGGGAACGGATGGCTGGACTAAGCGGGCGTCGGGTCGCGTTCAGCCTGCGGTTTGCGAACGGCGGCAAGCACTGCTGCAGATGCGGACGACGGCAGGGCCGCTGCGGATGCGGACGACGGCAGGGCCGGATACGGTAGACGACAGGCCCGGCTGCGGATGCCGCCGGGGCGCTGGTCGCTCTTTCATTTCGCCAGCCGCTTCATCGTCTCCCGGAACGTCGCGATGAACGCTTCCGCCGCATTGGACAAGTATCGGCCTTTCCGGTAGGCGATGACGAGCGTGCGGTGCGGTCGGCCTTGTAGATGCAGATGAACGGGCGCCAGTCCTTGGAGCGGTCTGCGGGTCACCATTTCCGGCACGAGCGCGATGCCCATGCCGGCCGCGACGAGCGACTGCACCGTCTCGATGTTGGCGCTCTCCACCGCGACGCGGGGGCTGAAGCCGGCCTCCTGGCACATATTGTGGGCGAGGGCGCGGAAGCCCTGGCCCTTTTTGAGCATGACGAACGATTCGTCCTTCAGCTCGGCCATGGCGATGTCGCGCGCGGAAGCGGCGGAGGCCAGCGGATGATCCGGCGGGACGGCGAGGCAGATCTCTTCCTCGATGATCGGCTCGTAGGCCAGCGCCGGCTCGACCAGCGGCAGGGAGAGCAGGCTGACGTCGGTGCCGCCGCTGGCCGTCAGCTGCTCGAGCTGCGCGGACGTGTCCTCGACGAGCGCGATCTCGATGTCGGGGTACGCGCCGCGGAAGGCGGGGAGCACGTGCGGCAGCACATGCGAACCGGTCATCGGGAGACTGCCCACGACGATCCGCCCCTTGCGCAGATCCGCGAGATCTTCCATCTCGCGGCGAAGCTGCTCGGTCATGTCGACGATCTGCTGGGCTTTGCCGACGAAGACGCTGCCGGCATGGGTCAGCTCGACCGAGTTGGTGCTCCGCTTGAAGAGGAGGACGCCGAGCTCCTTCTCCAGCTTCGACAGCTGTTGGCTGAGGGAAGGCTGCGCGATATGCAGCTTCTCGGCTGCCCGGGAAAAGTTGCGTTCGGCGGCGATTTGAATGACGTATTGCAACAGTCTGAACTCCATGGGACGCCCTCCTTATATTCAGGAACTATTAACCTTATAGGTATTATATCTTGGAACAATGATAGAAGAGATGGTATGCTTAGGTCAAGAATCGGTAGAGAGTTCATTACGGGGTGAAAATCATGAGTAAACAGACGATGTTCGAGAAGATTTGGAACAATCACGTCATTCATTCGGAAACGGGCAAGCCGAGCATTCTGTACATCGACTTGCACCTGGTGCACGAAGTGACGTCTCCGCAAGCGTTCGAAGGCTTGCGCCTGAGCGGCCGCAAGGTGCGCCGTCCCGACCTGACGTTCGCGACGATGGACCACAACGTCCCGACGAAGGACCGCTTCAATATCGCGGACCCGATCTCCAAGCAGCAAGTCGATACGCTGACCGCCAACTGCGCCGAGTTCGGCGTCAAGCTGTACGACCTGAACACGATCGACCAAGGCGTCGTCCACGTCATGGGTCCCGAGCTCGGCCTGACCCATCCGGGCAAGACGATCGTCTGCGGCGACAGCCACACGTCCACGCACGGCGCGTTCGGCGCCCTGGCCTTCGGCATCGGCACGAGCGAAGTCGAACACGTGCTGGCAACCCAATGCTTGCAGCAAGCGAAGCCGAAGACGATGGAAGTCCGCTTCGTCGGCAAGCGTCCGGCAGGCATCACGGCGAAGGATCTCATCCTCGGCCTGATCGCCAAGTACGGCACCGACTTCGCGACGGGCTACGTCATCGAATACACGGGCCAAGCGATCCGCGACCTGTCCATGGAAGAGCGCATGACCGTCTGCAACATGTCCATCGAAGGCGGCGCGCGCGCCGGCCTGATCGCGCCGGACGAGACGACCTTCAGCTACCTGCGCGGCCGCGAATACGCGCCGCAAGGCGACGACTTCGACCGCGCCGTGGCGCAGTGGAAGGCGCTGCAGTCCGATGAAGGCGCCGTCTACGATACGGTCGTCGAGCTGGACGTCGAGTCGCTCGTTCCGCAAGTCACCTGGGGCACAAGCCCGGGCATGGGCACCGGCATCACGTCCGCCGTACCTTTCCCGGAGAAGCTGCCGACCGAGAACGAACGCAAAGCGGCCGAGAAAGCGCTGGAATACATGGATCTGAAGCCGGGCACGCCGATGTCCGAGATTCCGATCGATTATGTCTTCATCGGTTCCTGCACGAACGGCCGGATCGAAGACCTGCGCGCAGCCGCGGCTGTCGCCAAGGGCCATACCGTCAGCGCGAACGTCACGGCTATCGTCGTGCCGGGCTCCGGACGCGTCAAGATCCAGGCGGAGAAGGAAGGACTTGACCAGATCTTCACCGCTGCCGGATTCGAATGGCGCGAAGCGGGCTGCTCCATGTGCCTCGCGATGAACCCGGACGTCCTGCAACCCGGACAGCGCTGCGCCTCGACGTCCAACCGGAACTTCGAAGGCCGTCAAGGCCGCGGCGGACGAACGCATCTGGTATCGCCGGAGATGGCTGCGGCCGCGGCGATCAAGGGCAAGTTCACCGACGTCCGCAACTGGGAATTCAAGTCCGAAGTGACGGCATAAGAAGGGAGAACGGATACGATGCAACCATTTACCAAACTGACGGGTCTCGTGGCGCCGGTCGACCGCGTCAACGTCGATACCGACGCGATTATTCCGAAGCAATTCCTCAAGCGCATCGAACGGAGCGGCTTCGGCCAATTCTTGTTCTTTGAATGGCGGTTCGACGAGCAAGGGAACGTCATTCCCGAATTCAACCTGAACAAGCCGCGCTATCAAGGCGCTTCGGTCCTGATCTCGCGCGCCAACTTCGGCTGCGGCTCCTCCCGCGAGCACGCGCCTTGGGCGATTCTCGACTACGGCTTCCGCGTCGTCATCGCGCCTTCGTTCGCGGACATCTTCTACAACAACTGCTTCAAGAACGGCATTCTGCCGATCAAGCTGAGCGAGGAGCAAGTCGAAGACCTGTTCCAACGCACGGACGCAAAGGAAGGCTATCAGCTGACCGTCGATCTGGAGAACAAGGTGCTGTCCGATTCGGACGGTCTGTCGATCGCCTTCGAGCTCGACGAGCATCGCCGTCAATTCCTGCTGCAAGGACTGGACGACATCGGCTTGACGCTGAAGCACGCGGACGAGATCTCCGCTTACGAGGCGAAAAACCAAGCGCGTCTCGCCAACGTATTCTAATTTTAAATCGACGCGCGATTGCAGCCTCGCCAAAGCCTCCGACCCTTGCGGCCGGAGGCTTCTATTTTATAATAATGGGTCTTGGGCATTATCGCTTTCAGGGCTTACATACCTAATCATCGTACGGAATATTCGTCTTCGGTGGGGCAAAGGTCGCCCGGAATTCATCGGCTAGGGCCTGTCCGGCAGTGCTCGCTGATGGTGCTCGCCGATGGTGCTCGCCGTGGTGCTTGATGGGGATGCTTGGTGGTGGTGCTCGCAGTTGCTG
>NZ_JACJVP010000043.1:4441-111205 GCF_014212125.1 Cohnella nanjingensis | reverse complement strand
AGTTAGTTATTCAGTGGCCTCTTCGCAGCCGGTCTTTTTGTCGTCCATATCGCGGCTAGGACTTGATCTCCCGCAGCACTTGGAGCAAGAAATGCCACGTGCGCTCCACGGAGGAGATGCGGAATCGCTCGTCCGGCGTGTGGATGTCGTAAAGATCCGGGCCGTAGGAGACGGCATCGAGATCCGGGATTCGATCGGCCAGGATGCCGCACTCGATCCCGGCGTGCACGGCCTTGACCTCCATCGGCTGCCCGTACTCCCGCAGGTAGACCTCCTCGAACACTTCGCGCAGCTTCGATTCGATCCGGTACGGCCAGCCGGGATAGTAGTCGCTGGCCGCGAAGCCGCAGCCGAGCGCCGCGGCGAGCGCCTCCATCCGGCTTACGACCGAATCCAGCTCGGAGCGGAGCGAGCTTCGCGCCAGGCTCTCGAACCGGACGCCGTCTTCCTTGGTCGCGACGATGCCGACGTTGGTCGACGTCCGCGGCAGTCCCGGGATCGCCTTGTCCATCCGGATCACGCCGCTCGGGACGAGCAGCAGCGAGTCGACGGCCGCGCGTTTGGACGCTTCGGAGAACTTGCGCTTCCCGCCGGACGTTCCTTCCGCTCCGTCCGGCCAGCCGGACGCCAGCTCGACCCGGACGCCGGGATCGACGAGCGCGAATTCCGCTTGAAAGACCGCATCCCAATCTTGCACGAGCGCTTCCGCGGCGGCCCTATCCGCTTCTGCGAGATAGAGCAGCGCTTCCGCTTCCCGCGGAATC
Source organism: Cohnella nanjingensis (assembly GCF_014212125.1). Lineage (GTDB taxonomy): Bacteria > Bacillota > Bacilli > Paenibacillales > Paenibacillaceae > Cohnella > Cohnella nanjingensis. Next base: position 110,441 of record NZ_JACJVP010000043.1, on the reverse strand, counting down.
GCATTCGATTGCATGCCGCCGTCTACCTTCGCGATCTCGTAGGGAAGCTGCTTCCGGAGACCGTCCAGCACGCGTCCGAGCAGCTGGCAGGCATTGGCTCTCTCGTGGACGATATCGTCGCCGGAATGCCCGCCTACGAGGCCGGAGATGCGCACCCGGCAAGGGGTTCCGGCCCCGGAGGCATCCTCCCACACGATCGGCGCCGTGTGATAGGCACGAACGCCTCCCGCGCTGCTCACGTAGAGGATCCCCTCCCGGTCGGAGTCCAGGTTAATCATCGTTCGCCCTTTCAAGAGGCCGACGTCGAGCTTCCGCGCCCCCTTCATCGACGTCTCTTCTTCCGTGGTCAGGAGGATCTCCAAAGCCGGGTGCGCCGCGTCCTTGGCGTCGAGCAGCGCCATGGCGAAGGCGACCGCAAGGCCATTGTCCCCGCCGAGCGTCGTGCCGTCCGCCGTCAGGAATTCGCCGTCCACCCGAAGCGCGATCGGATCCCGGAGGAAGTCGTGGACGACGCCCTCCTTTTTCTCGCCCACCATGTCCAGATGCCCTTGCACGATGACCGGCGGCACCGCTTCATAGCCCGGCGAAGCAGGTTTTCGGATGATCAGGTTGAACGTCTCGTCCTGAACCGCTTCGTACCCGCGCGCCCGCGCGAACCGCGCCACGAAGTCGCTCGCAGCCTGCTCGTGTCCGGAGCTTCTCGGGATGGCGGACAGGTCCTCGAAGTACCGGATGACGGGATTGTCGCCTTGGTATACTCTTGCTTGATCGTTAGCCATTGGATGGGCCTCCCCCGACGTTTTTGACGCGCGACTGCTCCCATTGATCGATCCAGGCGCGCGCGTATTCCTTGAACTTGCGGGCCGCCGGCGAGATGTCCTTGACCGCCTGCATCGCCAGGCCCAGCGTCCGGCAGCTCCGGTCCTCCAGCTCGAGCATCGACAGATGATGCTGATGGGCTTGCAGGACCATCTCCGGCAGCACGCTGACGCCGAGCCCGTTCTCCACCATCGCGATGATGGCGCGGTCGTCCGCCGCTTCGTATTTGATCTTCGGCTGGATGCCTGCCTTGCGGAGCACCCGCTTCACGTCGTAATCCGAGCCTTCCTTCGGCATGACGAAGTCCTCCTCCGCCAGCTCGGCGAAGCTGATCGACGTTCGCTCGCCGAGCGGATGCTCCTTCGGCACGAGGCACAGCATCCGGTCCTCGCTCAGCGGGATCGCGTCGAAGCCTTCGCGCGTCGGCAGCGAGAGGAAGCCGAAGTCCACCTGCCCGTCTCCGATCCAGTCCTCGATCTCCCGGTAGTCCCCTTCCATCAGCTTCACCTCGACGGCCGGGTAGTCTCTACGGTACCGCTTGATGATGCCGGGCAGCCAATGGACGGATACGCTCGTGAAAGTGCCGATGCGGACCGTCCCGATCTCCATGCCGTGAACCGCGGCGACCTCTTGCTTAAGCTGCTCGTTCCAATTCACGATCTCGCGGATGGACTTGATCACCCGCTCTCCGTTTGCGGTCAGCTTCACCCCCGACCGGCTCCGCGTGAGCAGGCCGAAACCGAATTCGCGTTCCAGGCTGTGAACCGCGTGGCTTACGCCCGATTGGGTGAACCCCAGCGCTTCCGCCGCCCGCGTCAGGTTCCCCGTCTCGACGACCTTCAACAGCACTTCATACTTCGCGAGACTCATCGGCGTCCCTCTCCCGTCCCGTACTGCGACTATGAACAGTTCTCATGCATAACATGACAAACATTCGTTTTTCTTATACTTTCCACGCTTGTAATATATAGCAGTAGCCAACATTAAGCAACATAGAAGGATGATCGATACTTCATGAGACCGTTCAAAGCCGACATGCTCATGCTCCTCGTGACGCTGTTCTGGGGATCTTCTTATCTCTTTATGAAAATGGGGCTGGGCGACCTCGGCGAATTCAACCTCATCGCGCTCCGGTTCGGGTTCGCTTTCCTGATCGCGGCGGCGTTCTTCGCAAAGCGTCTGCGCACGACCGACTTCCGTACGATTCGCTACGCGGCCTTGCTCGGCTTCCTCCTGTTCGGCGTCATCGGATGCGTTCTGTTCGGCCTGCGGTTCACGACGACCTCAAATGCCGGCTTCCTGATCAGCTTGACGGTCATCTTCGTGCCCTTGCTGTCATTCGTCTTTTTAAGGAAAAAAATCTCGAAGCGCATGCTGGCCGGCGTCGTCCTCGCGATCGTCGGCATCGGCCTGATCACCCTGCGATTGCCGTTCAGCGTCAATCCCGGAGACGCGCTCTGCGCGTTAGGGGCACTCTGCTATGCGGTCCACATCCTGATCACCGGCCATGCGACCAAAGGGACCGATACGCTGAACCTCGGCATCTGGCAGCTCGGCTTCGCCGGCGCCTACGGCTTGGCGTTCTCCTGTCTCTTCGAGACGCCGACCCTGCCGGGCTCGACGAAGGGCTGGATCGCCGTAGTCGTGCTCAGCGTCTTCTGCAGCGCGCTCGGCTATATCCTGCAGACGGTCGTCCAACAGTATACCTCGCCGACCCGTCTCGGCCTGATCTTCGCCCTTGAGCCGGTATTCGCCGCCTTATTCGGCCTCCTCTTCGAGAACGAGTACCTCTCCATGGCGGGCTATGCGGGCGGCGCGCTGGTGCTCCTCGGCGTCGTCGTCTCCGAATGGCGGCCGAAGCGCGCCGAGCCTAGCCGTTCCCGGATTCGTCCCGCTCGAAAAGATCGCCACCATCCGATCGGATGCGCGCGCATCCAGGAGAACGAAGTCTCCGTCCAGTAAAACGAAAAAAAAGAGGCTGCCGAGACTTTCTCGCCGGCCGATAATCAGGTATAATCTTCCTAACGCGTTGGAGCGAGTGACGAGCGAGAAACTCCAAACGGTCAGCAGGCGGCATCGTTCCGCACCTGTTTTCCGTTTGGAGTTTTTGATTTGTCCAGTCCGTTGCGACGACATGGCGGAAAGGAGGATTGCGGTGCCAAAGCTTACTTTTCCCGTCTGGCTCTCCGACCTGGACGGCACGCTGTATGCCGGCGCTCGTGCAGCGCCGGGGGCGAAGGAGGTACTGAACTTCATTCGCGGTTCGGGGCGCCGGGTGTTGTTCGTCACGAATAATTCGCGTCACTCGGCGCGCGAGATTGGCGGCAAGTTGAAGGGATTAGGAATTGATGCTCGGACAAGCGATATCGTAGCTGCGACGGATTATACTGGCCGGTATCTGCGAGAGCGGTATGGGCGGCTTCGCCTAAGCGTGGCCGGCAGTCCGGCGTTCGAGCAGGCGCACCGGCTTGCGGGCCATACGGTATATCCGCTGAACGGACATGCAGAGATTGATGCGATCGTCATAGGGCTGGACGACGCCTTCTCGTACGAGCGATTGGAGCAGATCGTGCATGCCGTCGGGAAGGGAGCGAAGCTGATCGCCGCCAATGGCGACGGATCCCATCCGGGACAGGACGGCCGCAAAGTGCCGGAGACAGGCGCGCTCGTCGCCGCCGTCGCGGCAGCATCCGGCGTTCGCGCCGACTACATCGGCAAGCCTTCTCCCCATTTGTTTCGGTATGCGTTGGCGCTGGGCGGAGCCTCGCCTGCGCAGACGGCGATGGTAGGGGACAACTACGGCACCGACATCGCCGGCGGCAAAGCCCTCGGACTGTACACGGTTTGGCTGCGAAGCTCGCAGGCGGCATCCGCCTTGGCATCCGACGCCGACACGTCCCGGGCGGACTTGACCGTCCCGCATCTGCTCGCGCTATATCGTTTGATGGGAGGCGTTGACGAATGAGATTTGAGCATATTCCAACACCGGGCGACAAGCAAGCCGTGATCCGCATCGCAGGCCTATCGGCTCCCGTGACCTTGCTGCATGTTACGGACAGCCATATGAACGAGACGGATGGCCGGGAGGGCGCGGACGTACTGGCGGAATCGTACCGCCAATACAGCTTCGATGCGCTAGCTGCCCGTACGCACTTCGACCGAGCGCTGGCCTATGCTCGCGAGTTGTCGGTTGACGGCGTGGCGCTGACCGGAGATCTCTTCAATGGCGCAACGGCGAACAATCTGGACCATCTGGCGGCGAAGCTGCAATCGCTCGGCATCCCCTGGCTATACACGCTCGGCAACCACGACTGGGAATTCCCCGGCTTCCCTTGGTGCGAGTCGACCCGCCAGGCACAGTACCCGAAGTTCGAGCGGCTGACTGGCGGCAATCCGGCCTGCTCGGCCAGGGAGATCCAGGGCGTGCTGCTGCTTGCCGTCGACAACAGTACCTACCAGATTACGGAGGAACAGCTGGCCTTCGTCCAGCGCATGCTGGCGCGGGGATTGCCGACCTTGTTATTCATGCATATCCCCCTCTACATTCCTTCTCTCCTGTCCGATGTGATGCGAGAATGGCGTGCGCCGATCATGATGGCGGCCGAAGGCTGGGACGACCGGTTGATGATGGATTGGCAAGTCGAGAAAGCGACGGACGCCACGCTGGCCTATGTTCGGTTGTTGCGGGACAACCGCCATCGGAATCTGATCGGACTGTTCTGCGGCCACGTTCACTTTGCCCACCGGGATGCGTTCGGTCGCGGCTCCTGCCAGTATGTGACGCAGGCCGGATTCTCAGGTGGGTATCGGGTGATCCGGCTGCTGCCGGCGGAATAAGCAAAGGAGGAGAGCGAATTGACGCTGCTGCATCGCTTGGCCCAAAGTCCGGTCATCGCGGCGATCCGTTCCGAAGATGCGCTGGAGAACGCGTTGGCTAGCGAAGCGGCCAACTTGTTCATCATGGGAGGCGCGTTGGGAGAATTGTCGCATATGGTCCAAGCCGCCAAGGCTAGAGACAAGGGCGCGTTCATTCATTTGGACCTCATCCGCGGCTTGTCCAGCACCGACAAAGAGAGCCTCGCGTTCCTCCGCGAACAGATCGGCGCCGACGGCATCATCACGCCGAAGAGCCATCTGATTAAGGAAGCGAAGCGCATCGGCCTCTATGCGATCTATCATTTGTTCATTCTGGATTCCCATGCATTGTCCAGTGGCCTTGCCTTGGCGCGGTCGCTGCATCCGGATGCCGTGGAGATCATGCCCGGCGCCATCCCGAAGGTGATCGGCCGATTGGCGGAGGAGCTCGAGATTCCGGTGGTCGCCAGCGGCCTGATCCAGACGAAGGAGGAAGCCGTTCAGGCGCTGAACGCGGGAGCCACCGCCTTGTCCGTCAGCGAACAGGCGCTTTGGGGGCTGACCTTCGGCGATTTGTGAGGCGGTCGGATGCGCCTCGTGCCGCCGCGATGATCCCCTGGCATTGCGTGCCGCATAACCAAGCAGGAGCTGCCCAATATCGGCAGCTCCTGCTTGAATATACTTGTCTAGCGGACCGGGATTAGAACAGTCCCCAGAAAGGAAGTTGGCCTTGTACGCCTCCGAAGTTCTGCTCGGGACGGTTCCCTTCTATGCCGTAGGCGCCTGAACGGTTATTGCCCGAACGGCCGTCTGCGGGAAGTACGCCCGTGCGATTCAACCCAGATTGATTCAAGCCGGAGCGGTTCAAGCCGGGACGATTCAAGCCGGAGCGATTCAAGCCGGAGCGATTCAAGCCGGAGCGATTCAAGCCGGAGCGATTCAAGCCGGAGCGATTCAAGCCGGAGCGATTCAAGCCATGTTCGCCCGAAGGGTGTTCACCCGGATGATTGATCTCCGTCGACGGGAAAACCTCGCTGCTGTCATGATGCCTATGGCTGCGATGTTCGCGATGACGTTTATGATGCCTGCGTTTGCGACCGCCCGCCGCGGCCGCGCCGGTACGGCTTCCTTTCCTGCTATATGACATCTCATCCACATCCTTTTCTTAATGATGTTACATGGTATGAGACAAGACTGACAGGCGTATCCGCGATTCGCTAGCGTGAATCGCACATTTTGGAGGAATGCCGGGAACAAGGGACGGTCAGGCAGGCAATGGCAAGACTTGGGCTTCGAATGCCTGCACGGGTCGCGGGAATTACAACGTCACCTGCGCCATCTTCAGCAGCTCCGCGGCTTTTTGGAACAGCGAAGCATTGTGCCCGATCGACATCGCGCAGTGATGGGTCGGCGCTTCGGCGAACCAGCGGGCCATATAGCCATCCGGATGCTCCCGGAACTTGACCGGCGTCTGCGTATTGCCGATCCGCATGATCGGTCCGTCCGTGGACGCGCCTTCGCTGATGATCAGCTTCAGCTTGCCGTCTCCCGTCTGGGTCAGATTCAGCGTCGTGACCGGTCCCGTCTTCACCTTGGCCTCCACCGACACGCCCGTTCCTTGCTTGCCGTGGTAGAGCCCCATGCCGCGCAGGATCGGCTTGCCTTCCGAGATCGCGATATGGAAAGGCCCGTCATGGCCGAGCAGGATCGTCTCGTCGTCGTAGTCCACGACGACGATCTCGGAGAAGCTGCCTCCCGTGCCGAGAATATCGCAGATCTTCATCGCGACGTTCGTCTTCAGGTCGCCCTCGCCGGCGCAGGGAATGCCGCGGGCGGTCAGCAGCGAATGACCGACGATGAACCCGCCTTGCAGCTTCTCGTACTCGCCGCCCGGCGCCCCGTGGTAGTAGTAGGTCAACGCGTCCAGATCGTATTCGCGCACCAGCCGCTCTTGGGCGGCCGCGACCTGGCATGACCACGCCATCTGCTCGTCCGTCGGACGCTTCGCGATCGGATCGCTGGGCGAATCCCCGCTGATCACGAACATGTGCCGTACTTCCTCCAACTTCGCCTTCACTTCCTCCGGCGTCACCGCCCGCAGCATCCGGTCAAGATCGCACATCTCCAGCACCTCGACGTGGAGTCCCGTCTGCGCCTGGATCATCGTGAAGTCGCTGTACATATCCAGCATGCCGCTGTACGTATTGCCTAGGAAGCCGAAGCGGCTGTAGCGCAAGGTGCGCGGCACCGCGGCCGCCCGCGCCCACGCTTCGATCTCCCGCCAGGCGCGGACCGCTTCCGGCCGGCCGGCGGTCGCCTCGTCGGCCAGGGAGATGTCCGGCGAGCGGTCCAACCCGAGCAGGCCGTTCACGACGCGGAACGGAATGCCGGCCCGGTTAAACGCGTTCGCGAACTCCGGCACCGGACAGGCGCCGCAGTGCGCGAGCCACTCGCCCGTCGTGGACTGCTCGTAGCTGATCCGCGCCGTCGGCTGCAAGTTGAGGAAGATAACGGGCGCCGAGCAGATCTGATGAACGGGGAGCACCGTAGAGCTCGTCGAGTAAGTGGCGGCGTGGCAGAAGACCAGATCCACTTGCCGCGAGGACAGCCATTCGCCTGCCCGGCGCCCTTCGCTCTCCGTGTCGACCAAACCGAAGTTGAACACCTCGCCCCACGCCGACAACCGCCGCTCGATGAATTTGCCGTATGCCGTCAGACGGTCGCGCAATCCCGGGAATTGCTCCCAGTAGGCGCGCAAGCCAACCGAATAGAGGCCGATACGCGGCTTCTTGCTCGGCTTTAACGCCGGGAATAAGCTCATGTTTACCCATCCTTTGCACTATGGAATAATAGAATGATACTGTTATCGTAAAGGCTTTCAACGCCGGATACATCCCATTTTCTTGGACAATAATCATAGAATGTTGGGAGGATGACGGTCATGATCCCTTACCGCGAACGGGCGGAGCATGCCTGGACGGCGGATTCGATCCGTCTGATTCATACGCCCTCGGCGTTCGTCCGCTCCGCGCTGCCGTACGTCCAGGAGATCGGGCGATTCCGGGCGCTCCCCGCCTACTACACCGAACGCGAGCGCCTGGATTCGTTCCTGCTCGTTCATACGCTCTCCGGTCAGGGCCGGTTGACCTACCGGAGCAAGACGCACGCGCTGCTTCCCGGACAGCTCTTCTTTATCGACTGCATGGATTACCAGCATTACGCGACGGCCGAGACGGCCGATTGGGCGTTCGTCTGGGCGCACCTGAACGGCGAGGCGGTCCGCGCTTACTATGAACGATTCGCGCGCCGGGGAGAGCCGGTCCGCCAACTCGCGTCCGAATCGCAAATTCCCCGCCTCCTGCTGGAGCTCCTCGAGATGCACCGCTTCAAGAGCGTGCGCAACGAGCTTCTCGCCTCCCGGACGATCGTAGAGCTGTTGACCGAACTCGTCGTCTCCGGTCTGGGGGACGAGTCCTCGGTCGCCGATATGCCCGGTCACGTCTCGGAGACGCTGCGACTCATCGACAAGCGGTACGCAGAGAAGCTGACGCTGGCGGACCTCGCCAAGTCGCTTGCGGTCGACAAGTATCATCTGGCCAAGGCGTTCAAGAAACACACCGGCTTTTCGCCCGGCGAGTATATCATCCGAGCCCGCATCACCCGGGCCAAGGAGCTGCTCAAGTATTCGGACCACCCGGTCGCCGAGATCGCCGAACAGATCGGGATCGACAACGTCAGCCACTTCATCAACTTGTTCAAAGCCAGAACGGATCAGACGCCGCTGGCATTCCGCAAGACCTGGCAGCGGCCGGACTAGCGTCCCCTGCCCGAGGAGAGCCGACCGGACGCTCATCGCTTTCGGGATCGGTCGGCAAAACGCCGCGGGCGTCGGCGAATAGGGACGAACGCCTATGCCGGGCAATAGGCATCCGCATATAATGGCCTCGAACCTATTCCGAGGAGTGATGCTGGCAATGTACAATCCGATGCATGTACAATCCGTATCGTTGGTCGACCCTTACGTAGTAGAAGCGCTAAGACGTCTGATGGGCCGCTGTGTGGTCTTCGAGACGACGCGCGGAAGATTGGAAGGAACGATATTGGACGTCAAGCCCGATCATGTCCTCGTCCAGCTCCACTCCCACCAGGCATGCGTGCGGATTGCTGAGATCGTCTGGACCATGCCGATCTAACCCGGCACACCGGAACTGCGGACAGCAGTTCCTTTTTTATTGGAGAGACGACAAAGACTCGCCCCTTCTGCGGAACAATCGAGAATCGCATGCGTATGAACAGATAAAGGAGCTGATGCGCATGTTTTTATTCGCCATTCTCTTCATCGCCATCGCGGTCGTGAATATTATCTATCCTCGCTTCGGCTGGTATATGCGATACGGCTGGGCGGTCAAAGGCGAGTCCGAGCCCAGCGAAGGCTATTTGCTGTTCAGCCGGATCAGCGGCGTCATCGTGCTCCTCGTTTTCCTCTTCTTCGTCCTTCCCACCTTGCGCTAGATCTTGCATTCCCGCCCGGCGCCCAGGCACGCCATACCAACAAGCCGGCTCCGATCGTCATCGGGGCCGGCTTCTTGCGATGTGCGAAGCGAATCGGACGCTCTCTCGCGCGGGCCGTTCATTGAGGCAGTACCGCCCACCTCCCCCTTTAAAGTAGGCGCAACCCAAAAAAGTAAAAATATCTAATGTTTTTGTCAAAGGATCGTTAGCGGCCGCGCCCGTTATCGCTTAAAATTTGGATATTCCTATGAAATAAGTCGGTTATGAGGAGGGATGGCTTGAAGCTCACGATCATCGGCGGAGCCGGGGTTCGGACGCTCGGGTTCGTCCGTAAGCTCATCGAACAGCATGCGCTTCTCCCGATCCGCGTGCTGCATATTCAAGATATCTCCCAAACGCGGCTTGCGACGATCGGCAGCATGATCGCGGAGACGGCGCGTCGGGGGAACGCCCCTTTCGAAGTCGAGCTGACGACGGATGTCGCGGAGGCGGTGCGCGGCGCAGCGTTCGTATACTTTGCAATCCGGGAGGGCGGCGACGCCGGTCGCGTCATCGACGAACGGGTACCCCTATGCTACGGCATCCTCGGACAGGAGACGATCGGCCCCGGCGGATTCGCGATGGCGCTGCGGACCATCCCCGTCCTGCTGCGTTACGCGCGCATCATCGAGCGGGAAGCGCCGGACGCCTGGGTCGTCAACTTCACCAACCCGGCCTCTATGATCACCGAAGCGCTGCACCGTCATTCCGGCATCCGCGCGATCGGCATCTGCGACGCGCCTTCCTCGCTCAAGCTGGATATCGCCCGCTACCTAAAGGCGGCGCCGGACGATATCGCGATCCGGTACTTCGGCCTGAATCATCTGGGGTGGATCGACGCGATCCGGTTGGACGGGCGCGAACGGTTGGACGATCTGATCGACCGTTACGAGGCCTTCGTCGCCGCCAGTCCGCACATGGCCTGCTTCAGTCCCGAGCGCATACGCGCGCTGCGGCTGATCCCGAACGAGTATCTCTATTACTATTACAGCCCGGAGGAAGCGACCCGGCACATCCTTGGCGGCACGCGGACGCGGGGACAGCAGATCGAAGCGCTGAACCGGCAGCTGATCGACCGCTTGCAGGAGGAGCTGGGAAAAGGCCGGATGGACGCGGCGTTCGAAGCTTTCGCGGCGGTCATGAAGGAGCGGCAGATCAGCTACATGCAGCTCGAGAGCGGGCAGGCGGCCTCGGCTGCGGCGCCGGATGGAATATCGGCAGCCCGACCCGACTCAGCTGCGGCCGGCGGATCGAATGAACGGCCGGATCTCTCAACCGGTAGCGGAGCGAACAACGGCTGGAACCGTGCCTCTGGCGAGTCGAACGTCGAAGCGGGACCTGGGATGGAGGCAGCCATCTACGAGAACGAAGGCTATGCCGGCTTGGCGCTGGCGGTGATCACGGCCATTCACGGCGACCGGCCGACGGAGCTGATCGTGAACGTCCCGAACCGCGGGACGCTGGCGGGCTTGGAGGACGACGACATCGTGGAGGTCGCCTGCCTGGTGGATCGCGGCGGACCGCGGCCTCTGCCATTGGGACCCGTTCCCGAACCGGCGATGCGGCTGATCCGGCAGGTCAAGCATTACGAGCGCCTAACCGTCCAAGCGGCGGCGACGGGTTGTTACGAGACGGCGCTCGCCGCGCTCGCGAGCCACCCGCTGGTTCCTAGCGACGATTTGGCCGAGCGCATGCTGAACGACTATATACGCGAACATGGAGATTCGCTAGCCTACTTTACGGAAAGAGGAAGCTGAACAATGCCTAGGTTTGATGTCATGCTCTTCGGCTCGGCTTGCTGCGACCTGGTCTTCAGCGGCCTGCCCGGTCTGCCGGGAATGGGAGAGGAAGCGTGGGCCACCGGTCTCGACCTGACGGCGGGAGGGATCGTGAACGCCGCCGTCGCCATGGCCCGACTCGACCTGAAAGTGGGGCTGGCCGCGGAGGCCGGCACGGACGAATGGAGCGCCCGGGTCCTCGAGGTACTCCGGACCGAACGCGTCATGCTCGACCACGTCCGGCAATATCCGCATCCCTATCCGCAGCTCACGGTCGTGCTGAATCAACCCGGCGATCGGACCTTCATCTCCTATGCGGACCGGCGGCATGCGGAGTCGTTTCTAGGCTCTCTCCCCCGGATCGCCGCCGAAGCGGACGCCTCCTACTTCCACGTCACGGCGCTGCCGGAGTATGCCGGGGTCGTCGCCGAAGCGCGCAAGCGCGGCAAGACGGTCAGTCTCGACGCCGTCTGGGACGAAGCGTGGCTGAAGTCGGCCGAGCTGCGGGCACTCATCCGTCAGGCGGATATCTTCATGCCGAACCTGAAGGAAGCGCAGACGATCACCGGCGAGGAGGAGCCCGAGGCGGCGCTGAGCCGTCTGGCGGAATGGACGCCGACGGCGGTCGTGAAGCTGGGCGAACGCGGCGCGATCGCGGCCGCGGACGGGCTGACGATCCGGCGAAGCCTGGCGGCGGCCAAGCCGGTAGATTCGACGGGCGCGGGAGACTGCTTCGCGGCCGGGTTCCTGTACGGGAGGCTGGCCGGCCAAGGGCTCGCCGAATGCCTCGATCTGGGCAACCGGTGCGGCAGAAGGTCGGTCGGGCGGATCGGCGGCTATGCGGGGGCGCCTACCCTGCAGCAATTGTTAGAAGAAAGGGACCGGGAAAGCCGCACGCACGGGGCGTAAGAGAAGCCAGCGTCCCCGACGGCGCGACGGCCCCCTCCAATCAGAACCTAAAGGAGTCGGGATACATGGGCAAAGGAATCAGATGGGGTCAACTTACGGCGGTCCTGGCGGGCTCGGCTATCTTACTGAGCGCCTGCGGAAGCAACGACAAGAACGGTAGCCCGAGTCCGTCCGCGTTCGCGGCGTCGCCTTCGTCTTCGGCTTCGGCAGCGCCGTCGGCTTCGCCCTCCGCATCGGCCGAGAACGTCACGATCACGTACGGCTTGTGGGATCAAGTGCAGCAGCCGGCCATGGAGGCCATCATCGCCAAGTTCCGGGAGACGCACCCGAATATCGAGGTCAAGATCGAACTGACGCCCTGGAGCGAGTATTGGACCAAGCTGGACACGGCCGCGACGGGCGGCACCCTGCCCGACGTGTTCTGGATGAACGGGTCGAGCATCGTCAAGTTCGCCGCGAACGGCAAGCTGCTGGCTTATGACGACTACGCGACGGCCGACGCCTTTGACTGGAACGTCTATCCGAAGTCGCTCGTCGATATGTATTCCTACAAGGGAAAGCGCTACGGCATGCCGAAAGATTATGATACGATCGGCTTGTGGTACAACAAAGCGTTGTTCGACGCGAAAAAGCTCCCTTATCCCGACGATACCTGGGATTGGAACAAGGCCGTCGAAGTCGCCAAGCAGCTGACCGACCCGGCTAAGGGCATTTGGGGCTTGCCCGCGCAGTTCCAAGGACAGATCGGGTTCTACAATACGATCCTCGAAGCCGGCGGCTACCTCCTGTCTCCGGACGGAGCCAAGTCGGGCTACGGGACGCCGGAAGGCATCCGCGGCATCGAGCTCCAGACCGATCTCATCCTGAAGCACAAAGTATCCCCGACGCTGGCGCAAATGACCGACACCAATCCGAAGGATCTGTTCAAGTCGGGCAAGGTCGCCATGCTCATGGACGGCTCTTGGAACGTCAAGGACTTCGCCACGACCGAATATACCAAGGCGAACGCGGACGTGGCGGTGCTGCCGAAGGACAAAGTCCGCTCCGGCATCATCCATGGTCTCGGCAACGTAGCCGCCGCGAACACGAAGCACCCCAAGGAAGCGTGGGAATTCCTCAAGTTCCTCGGCTCCAAGGACGCCGCCGAGATTCAGGCGAAGGACGGCACGGCGCTGCCCGCCGTCTCGGGCGGCGAGGAGCTGTGGCTGAAGTCGGTGCCGGCGTTCCACCTGCAGGCGTTCGTCGATATGGCCAAAGTGTCGGTGCAATATCCGGCGACGCTCCATTCGGACAAGTGGGACGGCCTGGAGAAGGAAACGTTGAAGTCCGCCTATACGGGCGAGAGCTCCGCGGCGGACGCCGCGAAGCTGCTCGGAGAGAAGATCGACGAGACGCTGAAATAATCCCAACCCGGCGGAGCCCGCCCGATTCGTCGGGGGGCTCGGCCGTTTGGAGGCTCTGCCCGGTCTACGAGGCAAGGAGGCGCCCGACAATCCCATGGCCATGCTGTCCGAAACGTTCCGCAAGCGCTCGGCTTCCCGCTTCGCCCGTTCCAAGCGGCTTGCGCGCATCGACTACAAATGGGGCTACCTGATGGTAGCGCCGCTTCTCGCGGGACTGGCCGTTTTCTTCATCTGGCCGGTCTTTCGCACGTTTTATTTCTCCATGACCGATTGGGGCGACTTCGGCAGCTACGTCTGGAGCGGCGGGGACAACTACCGCCGTCTCGTCCGCGACCCCGCCGTCTATCGCGCGTTCGGGCATACGTTCTTCTACGTGGCGATCTACATTCCCGTGCTGGTCGCGCTGTCCACCTTCCTCGCCGTTCTGCTGAACAAAGGCGTGCGCGGCAGCGGCGTCTATCGGACGCTATACTTCCTGCCGGCCGTGCTGATGCCCGCCGCCGTCGGACTCGCCTGGCGCTGGCTGCTGAACGGCGAATTCGGACTGGTCAATACGCTTCTGAAGCTGGTCGGCATACACGGCCCCGGCTGGCTGACCGAAGGACGGACGGCGCTGCCGGCCATCGTCCTGGTCGCGGTATGGAGCATGGTCGGGTTCCAGGCGATGATCCTGCTCTCCGGGCTGCAAGGAATCCCTTCCGCCTATTATGAAGCGGCTCGCCAGGAGGGCGCCGGCGGGGCGACGCTGTTCCGTCGCATCACGCTGCCGCTGCTCACGCCGACGTTGTTCTTCGTCTCGGTCACCGCGCTGATCCAAGCTTTTCAGGTGTTCGATCTGATCTACATGATGATCGGTCAGGTCGCCATCGACCATGCGGACACCGTCGTGTACCTGTTTTACAAGCAAGCATTCCAACTCGGGGCTAAGGGATACGCGTCGGCCATCGTAACGGCGCTCTTCGCCGTCATTCTGGCCATCACCGCCATTCAGCTGAGGCTGCAGAAACGCTGGGTGCATTATGACTGAGAGGAGGACGCGCATGTCCCATAGGCCTCAGACAATCGCGCGGGCGGGCCGAAGCCGACGCGGCGTCCTCGCGCAGCTCCTGCTGCTGGCCGGCGCCGTTCTCATGCTGCTGCCGTTCGCCTGGGCGGCGCTTACCGCGCTGAAGACGCCGGCCGAAGCGATCGCGATCCCGATGAAGCTGCTGCCCGCGAAGCCGCAGTGGTCGCATTTCGCCGAAACCTTCGATCAGCTGCCCTTCGCCCGGTATTACTGGAATACGGCGGCTACCACCATCGTGAAGACGCTCGCCGCCCTGCTCATCAGCTCGATGGCGGGCTACGCGTTCGCCCGTGTTCCTTTTCCCGGGAAATCGGTCTTGTTCGTGCTGGTGCTGTCCGTCCTCATGGTCCCCGCCCAAGTCTTCCTCGTGCCGCAATATATGCTGATGAAGGATTGGGGCTGGCTCAATTCGCTCAAAGCCATCACCGTGACCGGCATGTTCAGCGCCTACGGCACGTTTCTGCTGCGGCAGTTCTTCCTGTCGCTCCCGGTCGAGCTCGAGGAGGCCGCCAAGATCGACGGCTGCCGTCCGCCTGGCATCTATTGGCGGATCATGCTGCCGCTCGCGAAGCCGGGGCTGGTCGCCTTCGGCATCATCTCCGCCCTCTGGTCGTGGAACGACTTCATGTGGCCGCTGATCGTCAACAGCTCGCCGGACAAGATGACGCTAGCCGTCGGCCTCGCTACGCTCCAGGGCCAATATACGACCAACTACCCGCTGCTGATGGCGGGCATGCTGCTCGCGATCGCTCCGATGATCCTGCTGTTCCTGCTGCTCCAGCGACAGTTCGTGGAGGGCATGACGCTGAGCGGACTGAAGTAACGACAGGGTGATCGGCACCGCGATCGACAGCGGCGATCGCTTTTTGGGCTCGGCATCACGCTGTTCGAGAAGCGCGAGACGCGAGACCATCTGAATGAGGATCCAATGAGGAGGGCTTACCGATGAGCGATCGCTTGAACATTCTCGTCATTCTCGCCCACCCGGACGACGAGACCGGCTGCGGAGGCACGCTCGCCCGGCTCGCCCGGGCCGGGCACCGGATAACGGCGGTCGTCGCGACGGACGGGAGCCGGGGCACGCAGGACCGGCAGATGCGGCCGGAGCGGCTTGCGGCGATCCGCCGCGAAGAGATGCGGGAGGCGTGCCGCCGGCTGGGGGTGCGGGAGGTGCACTTCCTGGATTACGAGGACGGCACCTTGCGCGAGCAGCCCGATCTGGGGGAGCGGCTGTTCCGCGTCATCCGGATCCACCGTCCGGACATCGCGATCACGCTGGACGGCTGGCGTCGCTGGGAGTTGCACCCCGATCACCGCGCCCTGGGCCAGCTCGCCGCGGAGGCGTGCTATCTGGCGGACAGCGTCTGGTATTATCCCGAGCATGAAGCGATGGGGATCGCGCCCTGGAAGCCAAGAGAGCTCTTGCTCTTCTGGACGGAAGAGCCTAATCTGATCGTAGACGTATCGTCGACCGCCCCGGTACGGCGGCACGCGGCGGACGCGCATGTCAGCCAAGGCTCGCCGGACGCGACATTCGGGGAGAAGTACGAGCGCTGGTACCGCTCCGCTTTCCCGGCAGAGGCCGCTTTGGAGGAGGAACGGTTCCGCAAGCTGTTCGGATCGGAATTGGCGTTGGAGGTTTGAGATCTCGCGCGGAGGAGGATGCTCCATGGACGGCTATACGAATCAGGCGCTGCCCGAATCGCTGAAGACGTTCCGGGGATTCGGCGAATTCCAGATGTTCATCAACCGCAACGAAGGCGAGTGGCGGATGCCGTTGGAGTGGCATGAACCGCTTGAGATTTTCTATGTAAGAGAAGGCCGGGGCACCTACTACATCGACGACAAACGCTATCTGTTCGGACCAGGGGACGTCTTCGTCATCGGGAACCAGGAGCTGCACAAGAGCCAACTGATCGATCAGGAAGCGTTCGAAGCGCTGGTCATCATGTTCGATCCCGCCCTGGCCCGGGCGGTCGAGCTGGATGACGGGGTCGACCCGCTGGCGCTGTTCTACGAACGCACGGCCGGGTTCTCCCATCAGCTCCGTCCGAACGAAGCGGTCGCCCGTCGCTTGCGCGCCTGCTTGGCATTGATGAGCGAGGAATACGGCACCGGCGAGGCTTACTCTCCGCGCAAGCTGGTCGCGCTCTTGCAGTGGCTGCTCCTGGAGCTCAAGGAGGCATACAGCGGGAACGCTCCCTACACGCTGGTGGACGGGTCGCGCCACGGCATCTCCTTCAAGGAGATCGTCAACGAGGCGATGGACTACATCTCGTCGCATTATGCCGAAGAGCTGACCCTGGACCGCATCGCGGGGCATGTCAGGGCCAATCCGTCCTATCTGAGCCGCATCTTCAAGCAGAATACCGGCTTCACGATCGTGGAGTTCATCGCCTTCAAGCGCATCTGGCGGGCGAAGGAGATGCTGCTCTACTCCGACGCCCGCATCACCGCCATCGCCCATCAGATCGGATACAACAACGTCACTCACTTCCAATGGACGTTCAAGAAGATGCTGGGTCTCAGTCCCGGTCAGTATCGCAAGCTGCCGCGGAGTTACTATCATTTGAAGAGGTATTGAGGAGACGAGCAAAAAACACGCATGACCTTACCAGGTCACAGACTATCATGAAAATTGCGACAGGCTATAAAAGGATCGCACAGCGGCGGGTCCGGCCTTTACGAGCTTCAACGATAAAATCCACATGGCCTATCTGATTCTTATTTGGTGGTTAGCGGACATTCGGACATTCTAAGCACCTATTGTTCCGTCATCATAGATTTGTCGGACCTCCGGACCTCCGGACCGCCGGATCTCCAGACCTCCAGACCTCCCGACCTCCAGACCTCCAGACCTCCGGACCCCCAACGCCGACCGAACAGTTGTAAATGTACAACTTTTTCTGCAGTATGACCTTCATATCGATCAANNGAATATTTTTCGATTTTCTGCGTAATAAGTTGTACGTTTGCAAGTAAATGCCTCTTCTCCGCCGATGGGAGCCAATTAAGTTGTATGAATACAATTTATTGGAGCAGGCACCACGAGAAAGAACCACGAGAAAGAACCACGAGAAAGAACCACCAGCGAGCACCATCGGCGAGCACCACCATCAAGCACCACCATCAAGTCACCACCATAAAGCACCACGGCGAGCACCACCGACAAGCACCAAAGTAAGCACCACCGGACAGGTCCCAGCCGATGAATTCCGGGCGACCTTTGCCCAACCGAAGACGAATATTCCGTACGACTATTAGGTGTGTAAGCCCTGAAAGCGATAATGGCCAGCCCCATTTTCATAAAAACCGACGCGACGCTGCATTCCTTCTTGAACCAATGCGGGATTCCCGAAGAAATTCATAAGCTATACCGTTGACCCTTAGGGGGAGCATCCGTCATTGACGGATTTTTTAAGCTCCGAAATCGAACATACGCTCCACTTAGCGCCAGGATGTTTATCTTGCTGTCTCGTCCCCAAAGTCAGAAGCCGCAAGCTCCCCCTACGAGCCTGCGGCTTTTCGGCATTCCCGCAGCGATCTCCTTTCCCTCGCCGCGTCACTCGCCCAGCATCTCCCATTCCATCCCACAATGCCCGATTTCCGCCGCCGGACAGCCTTCCCAAGCGAGAAAAACCAACCAAATCGTAGTTTGAACAAGTCGATTCATCTTAGAAACTGCAACAAAATCACCCGAAGGCGAAGTTTAAAACCTCCTCGGGGCGTGATAACTTGAATTTGTAAACGGATTCACGGCATGCCGGACGAACGGCCGCCGGCGAGCAACCAGTCAGCCCCAGAATGAACGGAGAGTGATGATTTCTTGTTACGCGAGCTTACCAAAAACAAAGCGCTTTATTTGATGACCCTCCCGGCCATGCTTTTCCTTCTGTTTTTCAATTACTTCCCGATGGCCGGCATCATCATCGCTTTCAAAAACTTCAATCTAAGCAACGGCATCTTCGCCAGTCCCTGGATGCATCCCCTCTACGAGAATTTCCGATACTTCTTCACTTCGGACAACTGGGTGCGCGTCACCCGCAATACGATCCTGCTGAACCTGCTGTTCATCTTCGTCGGCACCTGCGTGAACGTGGGCCTCGCCATCCTGTTCAACGAGATCAAGTCGATGTGGTTCAAACGGACGGCGCAGTCGCTCACGCTGCTGCCTTACTTCATCTCGTGGATCGTCGTCGGCGTATTCGCCTACAACCTGCTGAACTACGAGCACGGCATGGTCAGCGAGCTGATCGCCAAGTTCGGCGCGGAGAAGGTCGACTGGTACGCGCGGCCGGAGGCTTGGCCCGTCTTGATCCTGATCATCTTCGTGTGGAAAAGCGTCGGCTACAACAGCATCATCTATCTGGCGACGCTGACGGGCATCGACCACACGCTGTACGAATCCGCGCGCATCGACGGCGCGACCAAGCTGCAGCAGATCCGGTATATTACGATCCCGCTGCTGCGTCCGACCATCGTCGTGCTGACCCTGCTCGCGATCGGCCACATCATGAACTCGGACTTCGGCATGTTCTACTCGCTCGTCGGCGACAGCGCCCAGCTCTATCCGACGGTGGACGTCATCGACACGTTCGTCTTCCGCAGCCTGAAGGGCTCCGGGGACATGGGCATGTCGGCCGCGGCCAACTTCTATCAATCCGTGCTGGCCTTCGTTCTGGTCTACTTCAGCAACCGCGTCGCCCGCAAGTACGAGAGCGGTTCCGCCTTATTCTGATCCCGAATCGCTTCAAATGGAGGTCCATAACATGAAAGCACGTTCAGCGGTTCACCCGGGACAAATCGTCCTGTACGCCGTCGTCATCCTGATGGCCCTGTTCTGCGTCGTTCCGTTCGTCATCATCCTCGCGAGCTCCATGACGCGGGAGACGGATATTCTGACAAGCGGGTATAATATCTACCCCAAGCACTTCGACTTCTCGGCTTACCGCTACCTGTTCCAGCGGATGGACGTCGTCTTGACCGGCTACAAGATTACCGGTCTCGTCACCGTGGTCGGCACGATCGCGAGCCTCGCCATCAGCGCGATGCTTGCCTATCCCATCTCGCTGCGCAGGCTCAAATACCGCAACTTCATCTCGGGTTACGTGCTCCTCACGCTGCTGTTCAACGGCGGCATGGTGCCTTGGTACATTATCTGCGTCAAGTATCTGCACCTGCACAACAATCTGTGGGCGCTGATTCTGCCTTCTCTGGTGAACGGCTTCAACATCTTCCTGATGCGCAACTACTTCTCGTCGATCCCGGAGGAGATGCACGAGTCCGCCAAGATCGACGGCGCCGGCGAAGTCCGGACGCTCTGGTCCATCGTGCTGCCGCTCTCGGTTCCCGTTTTCGCGTCCGTCGGTCTCTTCATCGCCCTCGCCTACTGGAACGATTGGTGGCTCGGATTGATGCTGATCGACAAGACCGAGCTCCAGCCGCTTCAGCTGCTGCTCCGGACGATCGTCTCGAACGTGGATTACCTGGCGAACTCCAGCATCCTGGCGACCAGCATCGATCAAATGGTGCCGCGCGAAGGCGTCAAGATGGCCGCGACGATCATTACGATCGGCCCGATCATCTTCCTCTATCCGTTCCTGCAGCGTTACTTCGTCAAAGGTCTCATGATGGGCGCGGTCAAAGGCTAAGGCCGCCCCCTCCCTTCCAACAGGCTTGACCGGCATCCGCCGTATAGCGTATAAACATTTTATCGACAGGGGGAACTTCAACATGGCTAGGAAAAGCAAATGGATCGCCGGAAGCATGGCGGCCGCTCTCGTAGCGGTATCGCTGACCGCTTGCGGCGGGAACGACAAAGGGAACGACGCGGCAGGCAGCGCCTCCGGCACCGGAGATGCGACAAGCGCGCAAGGCGAAAAACTGAAACCGGTTACACTTCGCTTCTACTTTCCGGGCGACAAGCCGCAAGCGACGGACGAAGTCTGGAAGTACGTCTCCGAGCTGACGAAGGATACGCTCAACGCCAAATTCGAGATCAACTTCGTGAACTGGAACGACTACAAGGACAAGATGAAGCTGCTGCAGTCGTCCGGCGACGACTACGACCTGAACTTCGACGCCAACTGGGAAGACTTCCCGAACGCCATGAACCGCGGCGGCTACCTCGATATGACCGATCTGCTGCCCAAGTATGCGCCGACGCTATACAAGCAGTATACCGACAACAATCTGCTCGATCCGATCAAGGTCGACGGCCGCGTCTATGCCGCGCCGTGGACGATCAAGAAAACCAGCAAGCCGATCGTGTGGTACCGCGGCGATCTTGCCAAGAAGGGCGGCTATACGAAGGACAAAGTCGAGACGGTCGAAGATCTGGACGCCATGCTGCACGCCCTGAAGACGGCATCGCCGCAGATTCTCCCGATCTCGTTCCGCCCGGACTCGTGGTTCAACGACATCGACCGCGTATTCCTCGAGAAATACGGCTACGAGGATCTGAACTTCCACGGACTGGTCGTCAAGATCGACGATCCGAAGCATGCCGTCATCCCATGGGAGCAGACCGAAGCGTTCAAGGAATACGTGACCTACACGAAAAAATGGAATCAAGACGGCATCATTCCGAAAAATCTGCTGGCGACCAAAGGTACGGAAGCCGACTTCAGCGCGGGCACGATGGGCGCCGCCATCAACCAGATCGACGGCGGCATCCTGGAGAATCCGCATCCGTTCAAGCCCGAAATCGAATCGCAGGGCGCCGTCAAGACGTGGTCCGAATTCTATCCGGATCATAAATGGGTGCTCGAATCGCCGCTCGGCAACGCGGTCGCCATCAACAAGAACGCCGCCAATCCCGAGCGGGCGCTCATGTTCCTCGAGCAGATCACGACGAACCAGAAGCTGTACGACGCCGTCATCTACGGCATCGTAGACAAGACGTACAAACTGGATGGCAACAAAGTCTCCTACATGCCGGGCCAAGGCAACGGCCAGCCGACGAACTATCTCGACTGGGCCGGCCAATGGGGCTTCTGGCGTCCGGAGTTCCAGAAAGAAGACTCCCAGCGCACGGCAAACTATTACAAGCAGTACAACGACTTCATCAACCGTCCGGTCAACATCTCCTCCACCGTCAACTACTTCGTCCCCGACCAGACGAACATCAAGACGGAGAGCGCGAAGCGGGAGCAAGTGCTGAGCGAGCTCGGCCAACTGCTCATGACCGGCATCAACGTCAAGGACGTCGACAAAGGCGTCTCCGACTTCATCGCCAAGGAGAAGGATGCCGGAACGGATAAGATCGTTGCCGAGGTGCAGAAGCAGCTGGACGCCTTCCTGTCCAAGAGCCCGTAACGCCTCGTCCGGCTGACGCCGGCAGGCCGCATGAGCCATACCGATCGCGAATGGCGACTTTTACATTAGCCATTCGCGATCCTTTTCGTTTATACTAAGTAATCGTCTTAGGAAAGCGCTTATCATGCAGGGGCGGGGGGTCAATCGATGTTGTCGTTTGCCAGATTCAAGCTCGATTCCTTATTCGCTCGCATACTATTGTCCTTTACGATCCTGGTGATGATCATCATCGTCACGATTACCCTGATCTTCTCCAATTTGTACGCCAAGACGCTCTACGGCCAGCTGTCCCAGGAACAGGTCAAAGGACTGGAGATGCTCAGCGAGAATATCGACAATTTGTTTAAAGAGATGGATCAAATCTATTTGAATCTGGAGATCAACACGGACATTAACTTCTTCCTGGCTTCCAGGAGCAACGACGAGCTGATCAACAACAAAGCCCGGATCCAGATCCGGAACATCCGTCAGATCAACCCGTACATTCATTCGATCTTCGTCTACAACTCCTCGATCAACGAGTATATCGTCGAAGGCGAGCCCGGCTTCGACGCCCAAGGATTTCTGAAGCGGGACGCGAGCTTTCAGAAAAGCGTCAACGACGCAAGAACGATCTACTTGACCCGATTGGAAAATACGAACGCTGCGAAAAGCTTCTTGACCGATAAAAACGCGAACTACGTCATCAGCATGGAATATACGAACCGCAGCATGAACGGCCAGCAGCAGACCGTCATCATCAACCTGGACGATAACCTGCTCGTGCGGGACTACCTGTCCAAGAGCGGGGATCAGCTCCTGTTCGCGGACGAGGCGGGGACGCTCATCGCCCACAGCGACGTCGCTCAGATCGGCGGCAGCGTGAAGGGAACCGCCTCGTTCGAAGCCGTGCTGAGCGCCGCGGCCGCGGCCGACGCCGGCGACGTCATCGACGACGAAGGGCATCATCAATCTCTCGTGACCTTCGTGAAAAACCGGACGACGAGCTGGTACATTCTGAGCGCGACCCCTTATCACAGCTTGGTGAAGCCGATCCAGGACAAGCGCAACGCCCTGCTGGTCGTCTGCCTGTCCATTCTGTTGTTCTGCCTGGCCTTGACGTTCCTCATCTCCAAAAAGCTGTACAATCCCGTCCAGCGGCTCACCGAACTGTTCAAGCGCTCCCAGTTCAATGTCGGGAGCGCCGTCTCGAGCGACATCTCCTTGATCGGCCGGGTCTATGCGGAGACGCTGCAGCATATGCAGTCCCTGGAGGACAAAAATCGCGACAGCCTGCAGCTCATGAAGGACAACTTCCTGCGCCGGGCGTTGATCTCCGCCGGACCGGACGAACCGTCGGTCGCCTTGCATGCGGACGAATGGAGGCTGCGCATCGACTTGGACCGGCTGCTGGTCTGCGTCTTCAAGATCGACGGCTATTCGCAATTGGACGCCCAGAGCATGACCTTATACGAGTCGGTCCTGTTCCAGAGCATCGCCGAGCTGCTCAGCGACGAGCTCCGATACGAAGTCTTGCAGATGCCCAAGGGCGAGATCGCGCTGTTGATCAACGAAGCGAACGGCGCCGAGGACGGCTTCCGGCACCTGCTGGCCAAGCTCGCCAACGTCAAAGATTCGATTGCCGTCACGATCGGCATCACCGTCAGCGTCGGCGTGAGCGACCCGATCGACGCTTGGGGAGATTGCCCGCATGCGTACCGCCAGGCGCTGGAGATGATTCAGCAGCGATTCGTCCTCGGACCGAACCGGATCATCTATCCGCAGCTCGTCGAAGAGACCCTGTCGAGAAGCTACGGCTTGCCGATCGAGATCGAGGACAAGCTGATCTCCGCCATCAAGCGCAACGACCGGGAGAGCTTCGTCCAGGGCTTGGATAGCATGACCGGACTACTCAAGGGCTACGTGCATTCGGACGCGATTCAAGCCTTGTTCCATATTCTCCTCGTCTGCATCACCCAGATGAATCAGACGATTAACGACGAGAACAAGAAGCTAGGCATGCAATTCGGCGAGCTGAACCTGATCTTCACCGAGATGGAGACGCTCGAGCAAGCCCGAGCATGGCTCCTGAAGCGGTTCGAGGACTACCGGGGCAACCTGGAGAGCATCCAGCAACTGAAGGAGAACAAGTTCTACCGCAAGATCGAGGAGACGATGCAGTATATCCAGGACAACTTCGCGGACAGCAACTTGAGCGTGGAGGTGCTGGCGGAGGTGGCCGGATATACGCCGAACTACTTCTCCAAGCTCTTCAAGGAGATGACCGGCATCAACTCCGGCGAATACATCCGCAAGATCCGCATCGGCAAAGCCAAGGACTTCCTGCAGAGCGACGAGTACAAGGTCAGCGACGTCGCACAGATGTGCGGGTACATCAACAGCAGCCACTTCTACTCCGCCTTCAAGAAGGAGGTGGGCATGACGCCCACCGCCTACCGGGAATATTCGCTCTCGGAGAAGGAGCCGAAGAGGAACAGCCGCTAGCGGGCACGTGTATAGGGTTCGCTCGCGCCCCCCCTATACGACAACAGGCGGGACAGATGACGTCATCTGTCCCGCCTGTTCGGCGTGCCTTCGGGGAGCGAATCTCCCTCAGGCCTCTCTTCGCGATTCGCTGCGCGGCTTCAGGACGTACGCCGCCCCCGCCCGGACGGACCACCGCAGCCGGCCTTCGCCGTCCAAGACGGCCTCGACGGCATGATCCGCGGCGGCATCTCCCGTCAGGACGTCGAATTCGCCCCGCGCGCGTACGACGCATTCGCCATCCCGGCGCGGAAGGATCCGGGCTTCGGCCAGGACGCCGTCCGTCCAGACGAGGCTGACCTCGTACCCTCCTCTCGCCCGCAGTCCGCGCGCTTCTCCCTCTCGCCAGGCGGAAGGCAGGGCAGGTAGCAGATGCAGCTCGCCCTCATGGCTCTGCAGCAGCATCTCGGCGATGCCCGCGGCGCCGCCGAAGTTGCCGTCGATCTGGAACGGCGGATGGTTGTCGAACAGGTTGGGCAGCGTAGAGTGCGCGAGCAGCGCCTCCAGATTCTCGTAGGCCCGCTCCCCGTCTTCGAGCCGCGCCCATAGATTCACGATCCAAGCCCGGCTCCAGCCGGTGTGCCCGCCGCCGCTCGCGAGACGCCGCTCTAGCGTGACCCTGGCGGCGGCCGTCCAATCGGGCGTGCTTCGGACCGACCATCCCGTGCCGGGATGAAGCGCGAACAGATGCGAGATATGCCGGTGACCGGGCTCCGATTCCTCGTAATCGTCCAGCCACTCCAGCAGCTGGCCGTGCTTGCCGATCGCGGGCCGCGGCAGACGATCCCTGAGCTCCGTCAGCCTAGCGGCGAATGCCGCATCGGTCCCGAGCGTCCCCGCGGCTTGGATGCAAGCGGAGAACAGCTCATGCAGAATCTGGCCGTCCATCGCGGGTCCTTCGCACAGGATGCCGGCCTTCCCGTCCGAGAGCAGATATGTATTCTCCGGCGATACCGAAGGAGAGGTCGCGACCCTCCCGTCCGGCAGCTCGACGAGCGCATCGACGAAAAATTCGGCCGCTTCCCGCAGCGTAGGATATGCCCGCTCCAGGAAGGTCCGATCCAAGCCGTAGACGTAGTGCTCCCACAAATGCAGGCACAGCCATGCCGCGCCCATCGGCCAATAGGTCGCCGGAACGTACAAGTCCTGAGGCGCCGTATCCGCCCACAGATCGGTATTATGGTGCGCGACGAAGCCCGCCGCTCCGTACATGATCTTCGCGGTACGCCGCCCCGGTTCGCGCATCCGTTCGATCAGATCGAACAGCGGCTCGTGGCATTCGGCCAGATTGCCGCTCTCGGCCGGCCAGTAGTTCATCTGGGTATTGATATTGATCGTGTACTTGCTGTCCCACGGCGGCAGGATCCGGTCGTTCCAGATCCCTTGGAGGTTGGCCGGCAGCGACCCCGGCCTGCTGCTGGCGACGAGCAGATAGCGCCCGAATTGATAATAGAGCGCCGCCAGCCCCGCATCCTCCGCGCCGCCGCGTACCCGCTCCAGCCGAACGTCCGTCGGCAGCGCGTCCCGTTCGCGCTCCGCAGTCCCGAGGCGCAGCGAGACCCGGTCCATCAGCGCCCGGACGTCGTCTTCCTGCCGCCGCTTCAGCTGATCATACCGCATCCGGCTCGCCTTGTCCGCGGCCCGCAGCGCTTCGGCCTCCGGATCCGCATAGCGGAACGACGTCGCGGCCGTCAGGACGAGCGTCACGCGGTCGGCGCCCTCGACCAGCAGACGCTCGCCGACGATCCTCGCGCTTCCTCCTTCCGCGTTCGCCCGCAGCGCCGTCCGGAAGTCTACGCCTCCCGTGCCGCCTCCGTTGCCCCGCATGACGAGCGTCGCCTCGTCCGCCCGCGCCATCTCGTCGTAATAGCGGTTGTTCGGCCCGCGGGTCAGTCGCGCCGAGAAGCTGATCGCGCCGGGACGGTCCGCGGTTAGACGGATGACTAGCGCTTCGTCCGGATAGCTTGCGAACGCTTCGCGGCTGAACGCTACGCCTCCCGCCCGGTAGCGCACGCGGGCGATGCCCGTCGCGAGATCCAGCTCCCGCGCATAGTCCTCCGTCGCTCCGCCGTGGCCGAACGTCAAGTTCAGATCGCCCAGCGGCACGTAATGCCGCTGCGTCTCCGGAACGCCGGACAGCGCCAGCACCGACAGCCGCTGAGCCTCCTCCACCCGGCCTTCCCGCAGGCATCGCCGGATCGACTCCAGGTGGGCTAGCGCGTCCGGGTTGTTGCGGTCGCGCGGTCCGCCGTACCACAGGCTGTCTTCGTTAAGCGCGATTCGTTCTCCTTGGGCGGCTCCGAAGATCATGGCGCCCAGCCTTCCGTTGCCGACCGGCAGCGCTTCCTCCCATGCGGACGCGGGACCGGAGAACCTTAGCTTGGGCGTATCTGCGTTTGTCGCGTTAACGGCATCCCATTCCATTCAGACAGCACGCTCCTCTCCCTGATGACCGCTTCTCGTCCGGCTTCCGGCGCGTACGCGAGGCGGTTGCTCGTGATCATGTTACCCTATCGGCTTATTCGCCTGAATAGGGGGATGTTGGCTTTTGTAGTCTACACTTGGTCCGTTCGGGATTGCAATGCCCTAACGCATTCCCGCGCGCGCCCGGGCCGGATCTTGTCCCCCATTCCGATATCCGCTAGACTGAAGAGAATAACGCCGCGTACGGGAGATTAACGTGAATCCTTGGCATGAGAAGATCGCTCTGAATACCCATCATCCGCTCAAGATCATCGTCGGCAAGGAAGAAACCGGCACCCCCGCCCACTGGCACCAGGAGATCGAGATCGTCCACATTCTCGATGGCGACATGCAGATCGGGATCAACGACGATCTGTTCCGCGTGCGGTCCGGCGATATTCTGCTCGTCAGCTCTTGCGCCGTGCATCGGTTCTTCCCCAATCCGGAAGGCTGCGCCAAGATCATCCTCCAGATCGGCAAGTCCGTCTTCGACGACTACTCCGATCTCGCCTTCGGCCGCAAGTTCACCACGCCGCACCTTCGTCCCGAAGACGAATTGCACCGTTCGCTCGCGCCGATCGTCCGCGCCGTCCTGCGGGAGTGGGAGACGCGCGAGACCGGCTTCGAGCTCATCCTCAAGGCCCGAATCCACGATCTGGCCGCGGCCCTCATCCGCCAGGTGCCAATGGAGGCTTACTCTCAGCAGGAGCGTACCCGACAGCTGGAGCAGCTCGAACGATTGCAAGTGGTGCTGGCCTACATTGAGCGCGATTACGCGTCCGAGATTACGCTGCAGCGCGCCGCCGGCATCGCCGGCTTCAGCGCGACCTACTTCTCCCGTTTCTTCAAGGAAGCCACGGGAGCCGGCTTCGTCGATTACGTGAACGAATTCCGCGTGAGCGTCGCCATGTCCCTGCTGCTGGCGGGGCGCGACGCTTCGGTGACGGACATCGCCTTCCGGTCGGGCTTCAACAGCATCGAGACCTTCAACCGCGTGTTCAAAAAAGTAAGCGGATGCACCCCCTCCCAATTCCGCAGCAAAAAATGACGAGTCGTTCGCAACCCCTGACGGGAACTGTCGGGGGTCTTTTTTTATATTGGAGTTAGGTTTAATAATCGACGCTTGCAGTGGAGGACACGAACATGAGCATCTCTCAAGAAAATAAAGCGTTGTACCGTAATCCGGAAGCGCCCATCGAAGCGCGGATCGGCGATTTGCTGTCGCGCATGACGATCCGGGAGAAGGTCCGCCAGCTCGACCAATATTTCGGCGCCACGTTCATGAGCGCCACGCATCCCCATATGGACACGGTCATGGCCCGGGATGCCGAGATTGTGTGGGACAAAGTGAAGGAGACGATCGGACAGGAAGGCATCGGCTGCATTCACGATCTGTACGGGACGTCGGAGGTCAATAACGCGCTGCAGCGATACGCCGTCGAGGAGACGCGGCTCGGCATCCCGATGCTCTTCAGCGAGGAAGCGCTCCACGGCCTGTGCCGGCCCGGCTGCACGGTCTTCCCGCACGCCATCACGACGGCTTCGTCTTGGAATCCGGCAATCGCGGAGGCGATCGGCCAAGCCATCGCCGCCGAGACGAGAAGCTTCGGCATTCACGAGACGTTCGGGCCGGTGCTCGACCTGGCCCGCGAGCCCCGATGGGGACGCGTCGAGGAGACCTACGGCGAAGACACGCATCTGGCGGGCCGCATGGCGGTCGCCATGGTGAAGGGGCTGCAAGGCGAATCGCTCGCGACGGATCATACGATCGTCGCCGAGCCCAAGCACTTCGCCGTGCACGGCGTGCCGGAGAGCGGCCTGAACCAGTCCGCGACCTCGCTCGGCCTGAACGAGATCGAGACGTATTACATGCCGGTGTTCGAGGACGCTTTCGTCGAGGGGGGCGCCGTCAACGCCATGTGCGCGTACAACTCGATCGACGGCGTACCCTGCGCGTCCGACGAGAGCCTGCTCACGGGCGTGCTGCGCGGCAAGTGGCACATGCCTGGCTTCGTCCGCTCCGACCTCGGCGCCATCTCCCGGCTCCAGCGCTCGCACTTCACGGCGGACTCGGAGAAGGAAGCGATCCGTCAGGCGCTCGTCGCCGGCTGCGACATGCAGTATTACGACTATCCGCACGAAGTGTATCAGAATGCCATCGTCGACATGGTCGGCGGCGGGGAGATCGCCGAGTCCACGGTGAACGAGGCTGTCGGGCGGGTACTGCGGGTCAAGTTCATGCTCGGCCTCTTCGAGCAGCCCTACATCGCGCCGGGCCTGTCCGCCGAAGTCGTGCGCAGCGCGCAGCACGGCGAGACGGCGCTGCAGGCGGCCCGGGAAGGCATCG
The DNA here is from genome assembly GCF_014212125.1 of Cohnella nanjingensis. Lineage (GTDB taxonomy): Bacteria > Bacillota > Bacilli > Paenibacillales > Paenibacillaceae > Cohnella > Cohnella nanjingensis. The sequence continues at coordinate 81,410 of NZ_JACJVP010000043.1, read as the reverse complement.
TGCTGCTGAAGAACGAGGGCGCGGCGCTGCCGCTCCGCAAGGACCTGCCGCACGTCGCGGTCATCGGACCCAGCGCGGCCGTCGCCCGGCTCGGCGATTATACGCCGTACGTCGAGGGTTTTGAGCCGGTGACCCTGCTTCAAGGCATCCGCGGCTCCGTCTCCCCGGCGACCCGCGTATCGTTCGCCAAAGGCACAGGCATCCTCGAGGACGAGCTTGAAGCCATTCCGGCCGGCAGCCTTCTCGACGCGCACGGCAACGAAGGCTTGCTGGGCGAGTACTTCAACAACCCCGAACTAACGGGCGAACCCGTCGTGACCCGCAACGATTCGTCGATCGACTTCAACTGGGTCATCGCGAAGCCGGATCAGCGCCTGCATTCGTTCGGCTTCTCCGTGCGGTGGACGGGCAAGCTCGTGCCGAAACAGGATGTGTCCGGCCGTATCGGCACCGTCAGCGCGGACAGCATGCGCCTGTGGCTGGACGGCGAGCTGATCGTCGACGGCTGGGGCAAGGACAAGAGCGCCACCCGGAACGTCCCGGTCGCGCTGGAGGCCGGACGGAGCTACGAGATCCGCCTGGAATATCGCAAAGACACGAACGGCGTGTCCGTCATGCTGGGCTGGAGCCGCGAGACGGCCAGCATGCAAGAGGCGGTGGAGCTGGCCCGCAGCGCCGACGTCGCCATCGTCGCGCTCGGCGACGACAGGCGGACTTGCGGCGAAGGCGTCGACCGCGCCAGCTTGGATCTGCCGGGCAGGCAGCTGGAACTGCTGAAGGCCGTCTACGAGACGGGCACCCCCGTCATCCTCGTGCTTCAGAACGGACGACCGATCACGATGAGCTGGGAGGACGCCCACATCCCGGCGATCCTCGAAGCCTGGTATCCCGGGGAGCGGGGCGGCGACGCGATCGCCGAAGTGCTGTTCGGCGACTACAATCCGGCCGGCCGGCTCCCGATCTCGTTCCCGCGGACGCTGGGTCAGATTCCCGTCTATTACAATCGCAGGCGCGGCGGCTCCAAGGACTACGTCGAGGGCGACAACCGGCCGCTCTACGCGTTCGGGCACGGCCTCAGCTATACGACGTTCGGCTACGATCGCTTGACGGTCAGCGTCGTCCGTGGACTCCCGGACCCCGAGATCCAGGTCTCGGTCGAAGTCGCGAATACCGGTTCGCGCGCCGGCGACGAGGTCGTGCAGCTCTACGTGAGCGACGTGGTCAGCGCGATCGCTAGACCGGAGAAGGACCTGCGTCGATTCAAGCGGATCAGGCTGAATCCCGGAGAGCGGGCGACCGTCTCGTTCGCCCTGAACGGCAAGGATCTGAGGCTGCTCGGCCGAGACCTGAAGTGGATCGTCGAGCCCGGCGCGTTCCGGGTACTGATCGGCCCCAGCTCCGACCGGATCGCGGTGTCCGAGGAATTTGTCCTGTAACCGACGGGGGAAGCTTGCTCTTCCCCCTCTTGTTCCGTTCCCATCTCTCACCGAAAGAAGGCAAAGCCTATGAGCGAACCGAAACGTACCGTCCACGTCATCTCCCATACGCATTGGGACCGGGAGTGGTACATGCCTTACGAAGCCCATCACGTCAAGCTCGTCGAGACGCTGGATACGCTGTTGGAGACGTTCGAGCGCGATCCCGAATTCCGCAGCTTCTATCTGGACGGTCAATCGATCGTGCTCGAAGACTATCTGCAGATCTATCCGGAGAAAAGAGAGCGGATGCGCCAGCTCGTCCGGGAAGGCAAGCTGTCCGCCGGCCCCTGGTACGTGCTGCAGGACGAATTCCTGACCAGCAGCGAAGCCAACGTGCGCAACCTGCAGATCGGGCACCGCGACGCCCGCGAATTCGGCCCGGTGTCCAAGGTCGGTTATTTCCCCGATTCGTTCGGCAATATGGGCCAGGCGCCCCAACTGCTCCGTCAGGCGGGCATCGAGAATGCCGTGTTCGGCCGCGGCGTCAAGGCGACGGGCTTCAACAACCAGGTCGGCGAAGAGGCCAATCTGGAATCCCCCTTCTCGGAGTTGATCTGGGAGTCCCCGGACGGTTCCCGCGTGCTCGGCATCCTGTTCGCCAACTGGTACAACAACGGCATGGAGATTCCCGTCGAGCGGGAAGCTGCCCAAGCCTACTGGGATCATCGGCTCGCGAGCGCGGAGCGGTACGCGTCGACCCCGCATCTCCTGCTGATGAACGGGTGCGATCACCAGCCCGTGCAGACGGACCTGTCCGAGGCGCTGCGGGTCGCCCGGGAGCTGTATCCGGACTATGAATTTATCCATTCCAACTTCAAGGACTATATCGCGAGCGTCGAAGCCTCCCTGCCTTCGAACCTCAGCCGGACAAGGGGCGAGCTGCGCGGGCAGAAGACCGACGGATGGTTCACGCTCGCCAACACCGCTTCCGCCCGCGTCCCCGTCAAGCAGCGCAACCAAGAGAATCAGACGCTGCTGGAGAAGGTCGCCGAACCGCTCGCCACGCTCGCGCATGCCGAGGGCAAGCCCTATCCGCACGCGCTCTTCACTTATGCCTGGAAGACGCTGATGCAGAACCATCCGCACGACAGCATCTGCGGCTGCAGCGTGGACGAAGTGTACCGCGAGATGGAGACCCGGTTCGCGAAGAGCATCGAAGTCGCCAACAGCATCGTTGCCGACAGCGCCGCCTACCTGAGCGCAAAAGCGGACACCTCCGTCTTCGCGAACGCAGGCGAATCCGCGGCGCCGTTCGTCGTCTACAACACGAGCGGCTACGAAGGCAGCTCCGTCCTCGCCTTCGAGGTCGAGCTGGCAAAACGCTACTTCAACCAGAGCGAGAATCCCCGCCAGGTTATGGAGGAAGTCCGGGGACGCACGCACGGCCAGGGCTATCTCGTGAATCATCTAGGCGAGCGCATCGATTGCACGGCCGAGGACTTGGGCGTCCGGTTCGGCTACGACCTGCCGAACGACAAGTTCCGCCAGCCGTACATGGCGCGCGCGATCCGGCTGACGTTCGAGACGGGCGCGCTGCCGGCGATGGGCCACGCGGCGTATGCCTGGGTGTCCGATCGGTCGGCTGGCGGGAGCGCCGATGCGGAGGCCGCAGCCTCGCTCGTCGTCGACGGGACGACGCTGGAGAACGGCTATCTGCGCGTGACTGTCGAAGCCGACGGCGGCTTGACGCTGCTGGACAAGCGGACCGGGCAGCGGTATGCCGGTCTCGGTCACTATGAGGATGTCGGCGACGTCGGCAACGAGTACATCTTCCGGCAACCGGAAGGCGATTCGGCGATCACGACGCATGGCGGCATCGCCGAAATTCGCGTCTCCGAGGACCGGCCGTACCGGGCTACGCTGGAGATCGTGCAGCGGATATCGATCCCCGCATCGGCGGACGAACGGCTGGAGACGGAGATGAACGAGATGGTCTCGATCGTCGAGCGCAAGGCCGGCCGATCGTCCGAGCGCGTGCCGCTCGCGATCGTGACGACCGTGAGCCTCGAGCGCGAAGGCAAGGGCGTGCGCGTCCAAGCCTCATTTGGCAACCTGGCCAAGGACCATCGCGTGCGGGTCCTCTATCCGACCGATGTGGCGGCCGACGCTCACTATGCCGACTCGATCTTCGAAGTCGCCGAACGCGCTACGAAGCCGTCAGCCGAGTGGCGGAACCCGTGCAACGCCCAGCACATGCAAGCGTTCGTCGACCTTCACGGCGGCGGCCGCGGCCTGACCGTAGCCGGCAAAGGCCTGAACGAGTACGAGGCGCTGCAGGACGACCGCGGCACGCTCGCCGTCACGCTGCTCCGCTCCGTCGGCGAGCTGGGCGACTGGGGCGTCTTCCCGACGCCGGAAGCCCAATGCCTCGGCGCGATCTCCGCGGAGTGGACGGTCATCCCCCACGGCGGGGACGACCGGATCGCGGCCTACCGGGAAGCGCACCGGTTCCAGGTGCCCGTCACCGTCGGCCAGACGGGCGTGCACGCAGGCAGCCTGCCGCCTCGCTACGCGTTCCTGCGTTGGGACGGCGAGGGTCTCCTCTTCTCCAACTTGAAGACGAACGAGGAGCGCGGGGACCTGATGGCCCGGTGGTACAACGTCCTCGGCTCGGAGAGCGAGCTGCGCATCACGACGGCCGAGGACAGCGTGCCTTATGTGAGCTCTATAATGGAAACAAAATCCGACGAGAATGTGCGCGGGGCGCTTGCGGTTGGCAAGTATCGGATCGTTACGGCGGGTTGGCGTACATTATAATAGAAGAAAGAAGAAGGACCAATGCGGCTGCGAGTCGCTTTGGTCCTTCTTTTGCGCGGGTGAGATTTTTCCGCGTTAGCGGCTGGTTTCTTTTAATGAAAAGAAAATCAAAAAATCCCTTGCCTAAGCAAGCGATCTCATCATCGTCATATGGTTCGGTCGAGAGGACTCGAACCTCCACGGTATTGCTACCGCCAGCCCCTCCATGTCGGGACACATTCTCCTGACATATCCGCGAATGCTCGGATGCCTACTGCTGTAAGGGTTTTGGGCAATCGACCATTCCTGCTGGTTCCCGATATTTTCGGCTGTCTATGTTCAGGAGGTTGCATACAGAGCCATTTTAGCAAATTGATTGGCCGTTGCTGTTTACGGATAGCTGAACAACAGACTTAAGGGGCAAGCATAGGGCATTTTTAAAAGGGCGCCTACGCAGGCGCCCTTCAGGACCTTACAAAATGAAAACCAGCGGTTGCATTGATCGGTAAATCGATGGCCGTGTCGGATCTAGCTCTTATCCATTTGCACCTAATGCGCGGACCTGATGCGGATAAAGATGACCTCGCGCCTGCCCGTATCCTCCCGCTCTTCCTCTTTCTTCTTCGTCAGGGTACGATCCCGATAAGCGCCAGGCGAAAATTCGACCCCGTGCATTCGGCTCGATCGCCATGAACGACTTCAAGCTCGAAACGATGCTCGCCCGTCTCCAGATCGTCCGCTGCCGAATAGATCCGATACCAGCCGTCGTTGCCGCACCAGGCGGGGCGATCCCGCTGAGAAACGGTCCATTCCCCGTCATCGATCCGGTAGCGGAATTCCGCCGATGTGCGTCCGAAGTCGAAACCGAGCGACAAGCCGCGGCCTTGGAAATCAAAACTCAGCTTCGCCCCGACGGCCGCGCTTTCCAACATGCGGTCGATCCAGCTCAAATGGGCACCGCGGCGAATCGTCCACGGCCCTTCGAGCCGCACCGCCGCAAATGGGAGGTCGTAGGCGCCCGCCCAGTGGGCCGCATTCAATGGCTCCGGTAGCTCGATCGGCGAAAGTTCGCTCGGCGCCGTGCTCGCCCGAAGCTCGCGCTCGAGGAAGGCGATAACGCTTTGCGCGTAGCTCAGACTGCCGCGTTCGGTCGGATGAAGGCCGTCGGGCAGCCATTCTTCCCAGCGCATCCGGCCTTTCTTCACTTCTTCCAGCGCGTACAGACTCATCCATACCGAGCCAAGCCCGTAATGATCCGCCAACTGTTCGAACTCCCTGATCGTCGCCGGCGCCTCGCCCCCCATTATTTCTTTGTAGAACGCTTGGCTGAACGTATAGACGAGCACGACATCGCGCCGATCGCCATCCAGCAGCTTACGCAGCAGCCCTTCCCGCGTGCGCATCCGCTTCTCCGCAGGCTCTTCTCCGTCATTGACCGCGTAATCGACAAAGACGAGATCGCAGCCGCGATCGATTAAATCCCGCTTGGCGCGGAATACGGCCAGCTCGCTTCCAGTTGCGCCGATGGCGGCATTTTCCACGAACACGCGCAGTCCCGGATACCGCTCGACAAACCAGGCGATGACCGCCTCCGGCCAATTGTGGCGAGGCCGCGGATCGGTAATCGAGCCGCCGATAAAACCAAGCGTAATCGCGCCCGCAGCCACAGCTCTGCTCGTATGCTTCATTGGCTTTCTATGCCGCCATACCATACATGCATTAGATTCCATAGGACACCCCCAGCCAGATGAAATGTTTGCCCGCTTCGCTCCGTTCCAGGCGAATCGCCCGTATTCGCCGCTCCGGCTCCGGATTGCGCCAGGCCTGGACATACAAGCGAATGCCATCGCGGACGGCCTGCCACCCCGCCATCGACCACAGCTTCCAGTCGTCCGTATCAAGCCGGGAGACGACTGGAACAATCGCGTCTTCGCCGGATTCGTACTCCACGATGTATGCCGCAAGAACGACTCCGATACGCGCATCCAGCCCCGCGACGGTATGCAGGAAGAAGATCGTCTCCGCATGCACACCCGCACCGATATCGAACCTGTCATGCAGGATGCCCGCCTCAAAGGGAATGCCGGCAACCGGTTCGGACGGCAGGATAGAGGGACAATCAAACCGGATGCCGCCAACCTCAAGCTCACGCTGCGCGAGTCTGGGCTGCAACGCCCGAATTTCAGCGGGATACAGCCTGTCCGCATGCCGAATATGACCCTCATGATCGATTACGACATCTCTGACGAACGGATTCGCGTAAAGCTGAGGCTTGCGCTCCGGATCGCCGCAATGCTTCAAATTCCGAAAAACGACTCCCTCGACCTGATGTTCCTCGTTGTAACCGTAAAGGTGGATATCGAACGGCGCCTCTTCGCCGCAGACGATATTGTCGAATACGATATCCGCGCAATGACCGCGTTCCGGCGACTTGGCGAAAATGCCGCCGTTCACCCGAACCCCGATCAAGCGGCGCGCCCTCTCGACGCGTATGTCGCGATACGTAATTCGCCGAACAGCCGCTTGATCGCAGTTGGCGATGTCGATCGCATGATATCCCGTAATCTCCAGATCCTGATGAAGGATATCCAGATTTTCAAAAATGACGTCCTGAATCGCGGCCGCCGTCGTTTCGTGTCCGATTTCGATCGCGCTCGCTCGATCCGCCCAGAAGACGGAATCTCTTACCGCAATCCGTTCGACGACCGTATTCGCCCGGCCCGCATTCGCCTTGACCGCGACACAGTCGTCGCCCGTGCGGATGAATACGTCCCGGATGGTCACGTCGCGCGAATCGACCGGATTGATGCCGTCGCTGTTTGGCACGTACCCGATCAGCTTGATATCCTCGATATGCACCTGTTCGCAACCCGACAGATACACGGTCCAGGACGGTGAATCGATCAGTTTGATCCCTTTGATGGTTACGTTCACGCAATTGCGAAGCTCGACAAACGCGGACCGTTCAGTACCCCGCTCCTCACCGAATTGCGATTGCAGATAGTCGGGCCAGCGGCCCTTCAGACAAGTGCCTTCGAGAATGCCGGCTCCCCGAATCACAATGTCGTTCGCGCCTTCCGCGAAAATCCTTCCTCTTAATACGGCTCCCTCAGCAAGATAGAGCGTCTGACGGCTCTTCAGTTCCAAAATGCCGTACTCGCCGCCGATCGTATGCACCCCGGGTCCGAAATAGATAAGGCTGTCCACCCCGGATGCGGCGGCTTCCGATATCGGCTCCCGCTCCGGCTGTTCCGCGAATATCATCAGATTTCGATGGATAAGCCGACCGATCTCGACGGACAGCTTTACGGGCGAATCGAGCACGAACCGGATCGTGCGCTCCCGGATATCCCACCGAATAGCACGGCTTAGAGGCCGTATGTTCACGTCGCCCGGGGCGCCGAACAACACTTCGACTTCCACGACGGCCTGAGCTTCGGTCATGGGAAAATAGCAGAAGGAAGCCATCTCCGGCTCGCAGCGTTCTTTCTCCAAGCGGTCGTCCTCGAAATGGACGGGCGTCCGATACACATGCACCGGATGGCCGTTAACCCGGACCCGGTAATCGGTACTTGCCGAACCGGTGTCCTTAATCGTATTGTTACTCATCGTTCGCCTGCCCTTTCCGCTTCAGTGTATAAGCCCTGTGACTTTCAAGCCCGAAATGCTTCTTGAACACTTTGATGAAATAGGGCGGGTTATCATATACGCTTCACGGCTCCTCCACGAAGATTCTATTTGCCGTTCCAGCAGGTGACGACCGGGATCTGCCGCCACGGAACGCCCGGCTTTGTTTTGTAGGAGATTTTCCGGATCTCGCCGGGCATCATGTCGAAATAATTATCTTCGACCAGCAGCTCATCTTCTATGGTAACAACGCGGGCGAACACGTCGGTCCGGATTTCAATTGCTCCGGAATAATCGTCGTTTGGAAGAAAGCTCACGTGGAGCGCAGCTTTCGGGTATTGAAGCTCACAGGGCATTACGTCAAAGTAAAAAGCCCGATCGGCTTCCAATCCCTCATGCAATCCATTCCGTTCTGCCGGGTACCAGCTCGCTTGAACGACAACGTCGGCTGCTCCCGTTACTAAACCGACCTTCTTCTTATTTAACGTTCCGGCCCTGGTGGCGGAATTCTCGGGTACGTTCACTTCGAAGCGGCTTACGAATAACTCTTGACCATCCGTTTTGGCCGATCGCACAACAATTTCTCCGCTATACCTCTCAAGCGTGTCATTGACCATCCAAATGTCGATCTCCTGCTCCCGGTCCTCCAGGGAAATCATTAGAGGCCGGAACGCTTTCTTCGCGCCAAAGTAACCCGCTTTGGGCAGCCCGAAATAGTCGACCATAGACCAACCGCTAGCTGGCCAGCAATCGTTGTACATCCAAAACAACAATCCGCTCGTCTCATATTTGCGGCGCCGATAATGCTCCCCCTGCAGTCTCTCAAACTCGTACTGAACGTACTCCATTTTCTTTAATTTCGCTATCGGATCGGGACTATCTCCGAACAACCGGTTCGCGGTTTTTTCCAGCATTCGAAAATGCGTCAGCTCGTCTACCCCGTTGTAAGGATTGTCCTTTGTTCGGAATTCCCATATGCCGGCGGACTCATCGGCCACGTCATCGATCGTCATCATTTTCAAAACCGACGAAAGCGGCGGCGAACCCGGAACGGCGCTCTCGCTCAAGAACCTGCCACGTCCTTGAGAGATACGCTCCCTGTAATCCGTCATATCGCTCATGATAAAATCAACATCATACCATGCCGAGTAATGGCAATCCCCTTCGTCTTGGCTGTTAAACGGTCTGCCGCCGTACGGAGAAGTCGGGAGAAACGGCCGGGAAGGATCCAACTTGGCGCATAAAGGTTCCGTCACCTCGGCGCAAATCGTTTTGCCCCAATAGTCGTCCTCCGCATTGTTGTTCATCGCCAGTTCGTTATCGCCGCACCAGAAAACTAGGCTAGGATGATTGCGCAGCTCCTTGACCGCGGATTCTATCTCGACCCTCATCTCTTCCGCAAACCAGTCTTCTTGTTCGGGGTACTGCGCGCACGCCATCATGAAATCAAGCGAAACCATGATTCCCAAACGGTTGCAAGCCGCCCAGAAATCAGGAAGTTCATAGGTCCCTCCGCCCCATACGCGAAGCATATTCATATGACCGTCGACAACCGTCCGCAACAGCTGTTCGTAACGGTCTTTCGTAACGGAAGAAGGGAAAGGATCGGCGGGCACCCAATTGCCGCCTTTGGCGAATATCCGCTTCCCGTTGATCACGATCGTAAACGAACGGCCTTGGGCATCGGGCAGCTGCTCGATCTCCGCCGTCCGGATTCCGATTTCCTCGTTTCTCTGGTCGCACGCCTCACCATTGGAGTTAAGCAGTGTGCACCGGAACGTATACAAGTGGGCTTCCCCGTATCCCGCGGGCCACCATAGGCGCGGCTCGTTCAGAACAAGGTCCCCGCCGGCGCGTTCCCCTTCTATCGGGACGATGTCCTCCCCTACCAGCCCCCCCGCAGCGTCGTACATTTGGACTTGCATACGGCTCCCTTCCAAGGCGCCTTTCGTTTCGGTCTCCCACCGCAAGTCGGCCCTTCCGGCGTCGAATGAAACCGTTCGGACGAATACATTGGAGATCGCCCCTTCGGGTTGTGCCGACACGAAGACCGGCCTCCATATCCCGTAGCTGACCAACCGATGAACCCAATCCCATCCGAACGTGCATTGCATCCTCCTGACGTACACCCGGTCTTGCGAGAACAAGGAGACGTAACGTCCGGTATCTTTATCGCGAAGGTAGGCCGGAATGGATGTGAAATGAACCCGCAGCCGGTTCGTTCCCGGCAACAAGGCGTCCGCGGCCGGAAACTCATGTCTGATAAACATATTTCGGGCCGTTCCGATCGGTTTGCCGTTCAGTTCAACGGAAGCGATCGTATCGAGTCCTTCAAAAACGACGACCGCATGAACGCGGTCCGCGTCCGAAGGCCATTCGAATTCGGTTTCATAGATCCAATCGCAGCTCTCCACCCATTGGGAGTCGAGCGCCTGCTCCCGCCACATCGGGTCGGGAATGAGACCTTCGCGCAATAGATCCGTATGCACATGGCCGGGAACCGTCCCCGTGATCGGACCGATCACGCGGTCGTTCTCCCCGTAACCCGTAACGGTCCAATGATGATTCAGTTCAATTCGAGTGTTCATTTCGTTCTTCCTCCACCGTTCCCGCTGCCGGGCAGCTTGTAGTGTTCGACGTTAACGCGCCATATGTTCGCGAAACTCCTTAGGCGTGAGCCCGGAATGCTTCTTGAATACCTTGATGAAATAGGGGGGATTCGCATACCCCAACCGTTCGGCGATTTCATGGATCTTTTGGCTTCCGTCCAAAAGCATCTTCTCCGCCTTTTCCATCTTCAATCGTAAAATATAACCGCTGAGACCTTCTCCGGTCTCGGATTTGTAGACGCGAGACAGATAGACCGGATGAACGCGCACGTGGTCGGCAACTGTCTGCAGCGAAGTATCTCCCGACAAATGATCCTCGACGTACTGCTGGGCCCGTCGGACGAGATAGGCCGCCGTTTCGTTCTGCTCGCTTTGCATGTCGGCATGCATCTTGCGCAGCACCCGCCACACCCATTGCTGCAATTGATCGACGCTGCGAAATGGATTCGGCTGGAAAAGAAAGACCCAATCTTCGCCGATGACGGATTCCAGAAGCTTGCCGTTTTTATGCGAAATATAGATCAGCGCGCCGCCGATCGTCAGGCACACTTCCATGAGGTGCTCCTGATGGGTTTGCCGATCCGGCTTGACCATCTCCTCGAACACGGCCCGAAGCTTATCTTCGATCGCCTCCCATCGTCCCGCTTCCAGAAGCTGGACCAACGTCGGCGAATCGTGCAGGCTGTCGGCTGAGCCGACTTGCGGTTTGTCGTCGAAGGAATCCGCGGAGATTAGAAACTCATCCTGTTTTCCGAAACGTTGGCGGACGATGCGGAGCGAAGACTGATATAGCTGCGGTACGTCGCCCGGAAACGTTCCCTTGGCGCTGAGAAGAATGGAAACCTTGCCGTGCAGATAGGTCTGAATGCTGTTCTGAAGCTCGCTCGCTTCGCGCTCCAACCGGTGCGGCCTGTCGGCAACGCCGGTTTCCTCCTCGGTTAACTCTTCTTGAGGGGACCGCTTTCTCTTCATCAGAAAGATAAGATAATCATGGGGATCCTTGCATGTCCACAACAAGTACTCGTCCCGGAAGATCTCTTCTGCCATGTTCCCGATCGCGTATTCCCTCAGATGAACGTCCCGATCGTTGTAAGCGTAAAACGAGTCGTCCATACGGACGAGCATCAGCGTCACCTCGTCGCCCGCGGCGAAAGGAATTTCAAAGGCGCCGAGCTGTTGGGACAAAACCTGCTCCGCGAAGGAACGGCCTTGCAGCAATTCGTTCAGCAACCCGTCTCTCAGCTTGGGGAAATTTTCTCTCAACGTATAGAGGGTTCGTTGATGGGAACTGACGTCCTCCCATTCCTTGCGAATTGATTCCGTTAATCTCCTCAAACAGGCGACGATCTCCGCGTCGTCCGCCGGCTTAAGGATATAGTCGTCGGTATGGAATTGGATCGCTTGTTGGGCATACTCGAAATCGGCGTAACCGCTGAACAGGACGCATTTGATCCTTTTCCATTTTTGCCGAATGCGCTGAAGCAGCTCAAGCCCCGACATTCCCGGCATGCGGATATCCGTAATCACGATATCGATAGGACACGCATGAAGAAGATCCAGCGCTTCCGTTCCGGAATAAGCCTGATGCACTTGATCGAATTCAAGCTCGTCCCAGGGAATCGACTTGGCCAAGCTCTCCACCTGATGTTCGTGGTCGTCCACGATCAAAATCCGAAACATGTAGCATGCCCCCCTTCCCGCTTATTTCCAATGAAGAATCACTTTTAGTCCCGAGGGTTGAGAAGCTTCGAACACGAGTCCGGATTCCGGATCGAACTGATATTTCAGCCGTTGATGAACGTTCCACAGACCGCACCCGATCTCGTCCGTAAGAGGAAGATTGATCTTTTTCGAGAGAGCAAGCCTCTCTTCGTCGCTCATTCCCGGACCGTCGTCTTCTACCGTAATGCGATTTTCGCCCTCGACCTGCTCCCCGCGAATGACGATGCGTCCGGCATCTGGATCGGATTCGATGCCATGGATGATCGCGTTCTCTACGACCGGCTGGATCAGCAATCGCGGGATCGGAAGATCGAGCATGGATGGGGGAATTTCGATGTGAATGGACAATCGCTTCATTTGAAGGTTCTGGATGGCCAAGTAATGCCGGACAAGCTCCATCTCTTCCCGCACGGTGACGAGCTGCCGTTCGTTTCTCGTCGTGTAGCGATAATATTTGCTCAAGTTAACGGCCATCGCGACGATAGACTCTTTCTCTTCCAGGACGGCCATGCTTTTCATGAAGGCCAGGCAGTTGTATAGGAAGTGGGGGTTGATTTGGGATTGCAGCTGTTTTAAGGTCGCTTCGCGGGAACGGATTTCTTCCGCATACACCTTGCCGATCAGATTCTCGATTTCGCCCGCCATTTCGTTAAACTTCAGGATCAGGAAAGTAAACTCATTGTCACCCTTTACCCGGATTCGCGTCGAATAGTTGCCTTTTTTGAGCTGCTGCACGCTGCGAATCAAATCTTTGATCGGGATCCGGATGTTTTGATATAAGATATAGGAAATCATCAGGCTGACAAACAGCATCACGCCCAAAAATAAATAGAAAAACTTGCGGTTGGTCGTGATCGGAGACAGGATATCCTGCAGCGGCACATAGTCGACCAAATACCAGCCCAACTCATTGGATTTCAGGTAGTTGATCAAATAGGAGGAGCCCTCTATATCGACCGTCGCGTTTCCTTGCTCCGCTAGCTTCCCTTTCCCGAATTGATCCGCGATTTGGTCGATGAAGTCGAGGTTGTCTCCGGATTTGACGATCATCCTGTCTCCCGGGCGAAACAGGAACGTTTCCCCGGTTCCTTCGGAATGATAATTGTCCAGCATTTTCACGATATTGTCCGACTTGAAGCTCACTTTCGCGATTAATCCGGCATTCGCGGCGAGATTATTTTCGTTGATGGGATCGAACGCATATAAGATGAATTGGCCGGTTTCCCGGTCGTACCGCCAATTCGGATCGGCATGTCCGTAAAGATCTTGAGCGTCGTAAGAAACGAGCGAATATTGTCCGATCGCCTTTTGAATCCGGGGGGCGTAGACGACAATGGAATTGGAGAACGTATTGGCGACGCTCTGAAGGTTTAATTTCTGGCTGATGATTTGCACGATTTTCAAAAAGTTGATTTCGTCCCCGTACAAATCCAGGTCGCGAAACTCCTTCACGTTCGGATCTTTGAGGAGCACGTGGGCCATCATGGACAATTGGTTGACGTTGTCGTCAAGTTGCTTGAATAGAAACGACAACCGGCTCATCTGAGAGTCCTGGATATTCTGCTGAAGGACACGGATGCTGGTTCGGTAAGAATACGCATACATAATGAAAACGGGAATGAGCAGCATGAGAACCAATATGTTCACTTTGGTGAAGTTGTTCATCTTGATCACGATGGATCGCCTCGTCTGTTGTTTTACGTTCCATTATGACGAGCCCTTTCGAGACTCACAAGAGAGGCGGATGGAAAGTCCGCCTCTTCCGTACAGTAAGCCGGTTATTTCTTCAATACGTTCTTCGTGTACCAATCGTTGACTTCCTGGGTGATTTTATCGCCGCCGCTGGATTTCCACTTCTCGACGAAGGCATCGAAGCCGTCAATCGGCGTAGTGCCGTAGATGATTTTGATCATCGTCTCGTATTCCATTTTGTAGAGGTAGTCGCCTTGCGTTTTTTGGGTTTCCGTCGTAGGCCCGGCAAAAGCGCTGATGACGTCGGCGTCTTTCTGCGCCCTCCACGTGCTCATCGATTCGATTTGTCCGTTAATGCACAACGGATTTTTTTGGCACGTATCGAACCCTTCCTGTTCGCTTGGAGAGCGGCCCGGCTTGCCTTCTTTCATGTAATCCAGATAACCGTCGATTTGGTACCACGGATCGACGAAGTAATTCGGAAGGAAACCGTATTTCGATACTTGGAAATAGCTTCCTTGCGCCTGGTAACCGTTGTTCATGAGGAAATCCCTAGTAAGTCCCCAGACCTGGCCGTCTCTGGCCATATCGTACATGGCTTGGGCATATTTGAATACGGCATCGGGATGCGCGTAGTCCTTGTTGATAAGAAGCGCTCCGCCGAAGATGGACATGGCTCTGCGTTCGGCTTTGCCGTCCGGACCGGCTGGAATCGGATAAACCTTGTACTTGGCTCCCGGAACGTTCTTCTCCAGATCTGGAAGCGGAAAGTACGGGAACCAGTTTGGACCGAATACGATACCGGCTTTCCCCGAAGTGAACAATTGCGTCGCCGTCCCTCCGTCCTGCTGGGCGGCATCTTTGGAGATATACCCTTTGGATAGCCAATCGTGGAATTTGCCGAGCGCCGTTTTCATTCCCGGCTGAACCGAATCGTAGGAAAGCGATTGGCCGTCTTCCGATTTTCTCCATATTCCGGGGATCGCTCCATAAGCCCCGAACAAGGCGGTCGCGTCGGCGAAGATATCTCCGCCCGGATTTTTCAGCTGCACGGCCGCTCCGTACGTGTCTTTCTTGTTGTTGCCGTCCGGATCCTTATTAACGAAGGCGTCCATCACCTGTTCGAGTTCGTCCATGTTGGTCGGCGCTTTCAAACTCAGCTTATCCAGCCAGTCCTGACGTATGTACATCAGGGGAGGACTGTTCGGTCCGAAGATCGGAATAGGCAGAGCCATCGCTTTTCCGTCGCGGGTAACGGGCAGGAACAGATCCGGGTTTTCATTGTAAACCCGTTTGATGTCTTCGCTTGCGTATTTGTCGATGGAATCGTTAAGAGCCATAAACTTGCCGGAGTCTATCAATTGATTCATGAGCTCGGAGTCTCCGCCCGTAAAAACCACGTCGGGGAGCTTTTCTCCGGAAGCCAGAGAAAGCAGCAGTTTCGTTTTGAACCCGTCGTTTTTGCCGGGGGCGGTCCACAGCACATGGATGTCCAGGCCAAGGTTGGCTTTGGTCTGGTCGAACAATATATTTTTCTCGGCCGTTTCTCCGTTGAAATACTGGATATCGTCCCCGACATCGACCGCAATGTTGATCGGGATCGGCGGATCGTATTTGCCGTTCTTGAATGGAGCCGTTTCCCCGTTCGCTTCCGCGGAACCGCTATCATTTGACGATACGCTCGAAGCGCTTGCCGCGGGGTTCGTCTCCCGAACGGCTTCGTTGCCGGATTTGCCGGAACAGGCAGCTAAAGACGAGAGTGCGAGAACCGTGACCATCCCTGTTAAAAACCGCTTTTTTATACCTTTCATTTCTGCTGACCTCCACCTCATGATTTGGAATTGCTCCCCAAGCATAACGAATATAAAACAGGCCGGATAGAAAACAAATTTAACAATAATGACAATTCTTTAACCATCCCCCAATCGAAGTTAAGAGAATGCTTTTTTTGTTGAGACTTTCGCATATCTGAACCCAATAGCGCTCTCTTACAATGAATGTACCGAAACTTAAACGCAGATTATGGGAGGAAATCGCATTGAACTTGGAAACAAAGACACACCCAGCCTCGGGAAGAAAGCCTTTGTCATTCGGACAGACGTGGCAACTCCACGCCATGCTCGTTCCCGGGATCGTTCTGGCTCTCGTTTTTCTCTATTTTCCTATGGGAGGACTGGTTATTGCCTTTCAGGATTTTAAGCCCTGGCTGGGCTTTATTCACTCTCCATGGGTAGGGCTGAACAATTTCCGCCTGATGTTCGCCCGGGAAGACAGCCTTGAGGTCATTCGCAACACCTTCGTTATCGCCGGATTGAAAATCGTGTTCGGCTTGCTCGTTCCGTTCGTCTTCTCCTTGCTGCTTAACGAATTGCGCCATATGTTCGTCAAACGGCTCGTGCAGACGCTCGTTTACTTGCCGCACTTCATGTCCTGGGTCATTCTAGGCGGCATTCTGATCAACCTGCTAGGAAACAACGGACCCGTCAATCAATTGCTTGGCTCCTGGTTCGGCATCGAATCGATTCCGTTCCTTATGCAGGGGGATTGGTTCCGGTTCACGGTTGTCGTCAGCGATATTTGGAAGGAATTCGGCTTCGGCACCATCCTGTTCCTTGCGGCGTTAACCGCCGTCAATCCGGCTCTTTACGAAGCCGCGGAGATGGACGGAGCGGGTCGCTGGAAACAAACGCTGAACGTGACGATTCCCGCGATCACCCCGATCGTCATCGTTCTCGGTACCTTGTCTCTTGGAAACATACTGAATGCGGGCTTCGATCAAATCTTTAATCTGTATAATGCGCTTGTCTATGACAAAGGAGATATTATCGATACTTTCGCCTATCGGGCCGGTCTGCTCAAAACACAGTTCAGCTTCGCCACGGCGGTCGGCATGTTTAAATCGGTGGTCAGTTTCTTCCTCATCGTGACCGCCTACCGAATGGCTTTCAAATTCGCCAACTATCGCATCTTTTGAGCAAAGGAGCACGAATATGTATCATAAAGCCCCGTCCTACAGGGTGTTCTACATCATCAACCTTGCATTCTTGCTGATTTCGGCTGTTGCCTGCATATTGCCCTTAATTCATATACTCGCAGTCTCCTTCAGCGCCAAGGAACCGGCAAACGCCAATATGGTCGGCTTGTGGCCCGTCGGTTTCAATACCGACGCGTACGAGCAGACGTTTTCCAATTCGAACTTTTTGCGTTCCATCCTGGTCTCCGTCGAGCGTGTCGTCCTGGGGACGGGAATCGGCATGATCGTCACGATTTTAACTGCTTATCCGTTGTCCAAAGTCCATTCCCGATTCAAAGGAAGAACGACGTATACGTGGTTTTTCGTCTTTACGATGCTGTTTAACGGCGGGCTTATCCCCACTTATATCATCGTCCAGAAGATGCACCTGATGAATTCGATTTGGGCGCTGGTGCTGCCGGGAGCGGTATCCGCCTGGAACATGGTTCTGCTGCTCAACTTCTTCAAGACCGTACCCAAAGAAATGGAAGAAGCGTCTCTTATCGACGGAGCCTCGCATTTCAAAACGCTGCTTCATATCTACTTGCCGATTTCCTTACCAGCCTTGGCTACGCTCTCGCTTTTCACGATGGTGGGGCATTGGAATTCATGGTTCGACGGAATGATCTATATCACGGAAGCCCGAAAATGGCCGCTCAGTACCCTGCTCCAAACGATTGTCGTGACGGAAGATTTCAGCAAGATCAACCTGCGGCCCGAAGACGTCAAACTGATCTCCAACAACACGGTCAAAGCTTCCCAAATCTTCATCGGGGCGATTCCGATTTTGCTCGTTTATCCGTTTCTTCAGAAGTATTTCGTCAAAGGCATGGTTCTGGGCGCGGTGAAGGAGTGAGACTGCGCTTGCTCAAGCGAAGGCTTTGACGAACTTTCAATTGGAACAAATAATGCAGCCTGCTTCCCTCGGGAGACAGGCTGCATTGTTGCTTGTCGTACCGGGATATTCTGTCCGAGGATCCGAATTTGCTTGGAATCTACTTCATGTCCGTCGTCGCGCCCGCCTTCGCCGTCAGCTCCACCCGGCTTAACTGCGGATTCCAGAAGGCGCCGGCAACGTCCGGAAACTCGATCTTCAAATAATTCGTTCCCGAAGGCAAATCATTCAGCGCGTATTTACGGTCGGTCCAGTTGACGCTCGTAATCGGCTTGTCTTCGATTGTCGCCTGTTTCGATAACTTCGTCCAATCGGTACCGTTCGGCGATACGTAGAAAACAAAGTCCGATATCGGTTCCGCGCCCGACGCGAACAAGCCGTTCACGAAGGCGCCGGTCATCCCGTTCATCCGGTAGACGACATGTTCGGCCGGATCGGTACGCGTTTCCTTCCTCATGACTCTGCTCGGATCGCCGAGGGCGTCTGCGTTCTGGGTATCGAATTGCAGACCGGAGCTATGCGAGCTTGCGATCGACCAGTCATTCAGTTCGTCCGTCAGCGTCACGACATCGAAGAGCGGGGTCTTCACGCTGGCTGCGGCCGAAGGAGCGGATTCTCCCACACTGTTGAGCGAGGTCACTTTGTAGTAATAAGTTCCTCCGGCCTTCAAACCGGAGTCCTCGAACGCCGTCGTCGAAACCGCATGATCGTTGACCTTCTTGTAAGCGTCGTTTGCGCTTTCGGCGCGGTAGACGTTATATCCGCCGGCGCCCGAAGAAGCCGTCCAACTTAAACGAGTTTTCGTCGTACCTGCTTCAGTTGCCGTAAGCTCCGTCGGAGGCTTCGCTTTCACCCGAATTTCGACGTTTCCGAGCTGCGGGTTCCAGCTGTTTTTCCCTCCTTTCGGAAATTCGATCTTCAAATAGACGGTGTCCGAAGGCAGATCGGCAAGCGTATACAGCCTTTGGGTCCAGGACTTTCCGGAGATCGGAGTATCGTGGATAGCCGTTTTCTTCTTCGCTTGTTCCGTCCACTTGGAGCCGTCCGCCGAAACGAAAAACTTGAAATCGGCAATCGGTTCCGAACCGGAAGCGTACAGGGCCGACACGGAAGCTGCGGACATTCCCTCGAACCGATAGGTGATGGATTCGGTTGTATTCCTGCCGTTGTCCGTTCGCATGACTCTGCTAGGGTCTCCCAGCGCTTCCCCGTTCAGCGTATCGAACGCAAGCCCCGCCGTATGCGAGTGCGCGACCGACCAATCGTTCAAATCGTCGACATAAACCGAATTGTCGGAGCACGCGCAAGTATTGGCATAGGCGATCTGAACCTGGGAGAACTGAGGACTATAGAAGTAAGCCGCCTCGGCCGGGAACTCGATTTTGACATATTGCGTTCCTCCGGGGAGCGAGCCCAGCGTGTACGTTCGTTTCGTCCACAAGCCGTCGTTGATCGGCGTATCCTGGCTCTTCCATCCGGATTGCTCCGTCCATTTTTTTCCGTCCGCGGACGCATAAAATTTATAATCGCTGATGGTCTCGTTCGAAGAAGCAAACAGAGCCGTCGCGGATAGGCTGACCATATTCGGATACTTATAGGTGACGAATTCCGCTCCCGGACCGGGAAACGGAGCTTTCCGCATGACGCGGCTGGGATCGCCGAGAATAGCGGCATTCCCCGTATCGAATATCAGACCGTCGCTATGCGCGTAGCTGCGGGTCCAATCGTTCAGATCGTCGGTTACGATTTGAGCGATTCCCGTACTTTTGACGTTGGTAATCTCTAAGAAGACGACGCCATGATGCCCCATGCTGGGGTACAGCGTCAAAGAACCGCCGTTTACGGCAACGCTGCGTGTAGTGGACGTTAACTCGGCCCGTTTTTTGTAGCCTTCTTCTTTGGAATACCAATACTCCCTATCCGCTTCGTTCTTCAGAGCGGACGGCACTTCGACGGAATACTTGGACCAAACGTTGTACGAGCCGTCTTCCAGACCGCGCGAAGCTTGATCCGACCACCAGGCGGGCCAGAAGTTGCCGTGCGTATCGTCAACCGTCCATTGCTTGACCGTAACGGTATTCCCGGATGCCGGAGCGATATTCTTGATCGTGATCGCAGGCGTCTCGCCGGCTGCGGCGTTCATATCGGCGTTATAATTGTATACCATGAGGTGAAGCTTATCCTCCTCGGCCTTGAATCCGCCGATTCCCCCGACTTCATTACCGGTACCGGCTGGAGCGCCTGTTAAGACGGGATTCAACTGCTTACCGCCGACCATCTTGTAGGACAAATTCGCGATATGGGCGCTTACCGAATCCGCTCCGCCCCATACTCCTTCGGTATTCATCCCCCACATGGAGATCCAATCTACGTTCCAATCCTGCAATTGCTTGAACAGCCTGGCATCGGCCGCGGCTTGAAAGCTATGTCCGACGACCCTCGACAGCAGATCTTTCCCGTCAGGCCCCTGAAGAATGCGACCCTCGTCGATGCCGAATTTGAGGCCTGTCAGCCCGTTTTGCAGAGCGCGGCTCCGTAGCAGATTGATCGTATGCTCGAGAGATTTGGAGGCCGGAGCGCCGACTCCCGGTTTCTGATCGTAATAGGAGCCGGTCAGAAAGTCGATTTGCGTTCCTATCTTTCCCGTTTTATAGTTTTTTCCTTTCGCGACATGATCGATGAACTCAAGTTGACTCCACAGTCCGGGGGAGACCGCCATCGCGTGCGCACCGACCGTGAGGTTAGCCGAGCCTATGGAATCCTGCAGGGCGGCTACCGTATAATCGTAAAGCTTAAAATATGCGATTCGGGTACTCTCGGAAGACTCGTCGTCGGCAAGGTACATATCGCGGTTTTCGTATTCCTGCACGACGCCCCATTGCCAGCTTTTTAGTTCTTCCGCCCCGAATTTGGCAACAAGCGCATCGCCCAATGCCTTGATATAGTTGTAGTATTTTTCGTAATCGGCCGGCGGTCGGACGTTCACCTGGAAAGGGCCCAATACCGGCTTCGAGCTGAGCTTGATCGGAACGTTGCCTGTTACGATATAAGGTTTCAATCCTTGCTTGACGATGTTGCTCGTTGCTTGAATCAGGGAGTCGAACTTATAATCGTTCAATTTCGTCTTATCCGAAGGGTCGGCGAATAAATCCCGGTTCGTGTTGCATCCCGGATAGCCGATATAACAGCCCCCGGTTGCGATCATTAGCTGAACCCTTTTGATAAACGGATAGCGGGACGAGAAATAATCGGCATCCTTGGAGTCCGCTTCCGTCGTCCAATGCTCGTTCAGATCCCAGGCACTGAGGTCGTAAAATTTGTTCGTCAGCGTCTGGCCCTGGGCGTTCAGGTCGAACGTCAGTTGCACGCCGGCGGCAGCGGTCGAAATGCCGGGAAACAGACCGAGAACCATGCTTAACAGAAGAAGCGGAGATAGTATAGCGCTTACAGCTTTTCTTTTTTTCATCTTATTGCTCCTGTCTGTGAAGGGATTAATCATTCCTTGCGGTCAAGGGGTGTATTGAATCGTTACCTGACTCAACTGCGGGTTCCAATTCTGCGAACCGCCCGTCGGAAACTCCACCTTTACGTAATTCGTGCCCGCGGGCAGGGAAGGCCAGTTGTAAACGCGTTTCGTCCACAGATTGCTATTGATTGGCGTATCGCTAGTTGTGTAACCGCTCTGGAGCGCCCATGATCCGCTCGCTCCCGTGGAAGACGTGTAAAGCTTGAAATTATTAATCGGTTCGGCAGTGGAATCGAACAAACCGGTCAAAGTAACACTTTTTGAATTGTTGTACAGGTATGTCACGAATTCCGGCGTCGGGCCCGTGGTCGTTCGCGCCGCTCTTCTTGTATCCCCGAGCGCGGCCACGTTCAGGCTGTCGAAGAACAGTCCGGAGCCGTGTGCGTTCATTTTCGAGAAATCGTTAATGTCGTCCGTGACGCTTACGAGATTGCCTATGCTAGTTACATTCGTGATCTCATACAGCATGACACCATGATGGTTCAAGGTAGGCGATAATGTGATCGAGTTGCCGCTTACCGTCATGGGGGAAGTCGCCGACGAAGTGAGGGCGGCTAGCGATTGGTAGGTTCCCAGCCTGCTGTTCCAGTAAGCCAGAGCGGACGAATTCGTTAGGGCGGCGGGAACTTCTACCGATTGCGGCGACCAGAAGCCGCCATAGTCCGCCGACGTCAACGAAGATCCCTTGTCGCTCCACCACTGGGGCCAAAAATTCGCGTGGGTGTCGTCGACCGTCCACGATTTGACGTTCACGCTGCCTCCCGACACGGCGGCTATGTTGTTGATGGCGATCGTCGGAGACTCGCTGCTCACGGCGTTCGGATTGGCGTTGTAGTTATATACGAGGATGTGCAGCTTCTTCGTCGAGTCGCTGTAGCTGGCGAATCCGTCCACGACGTTGCCCGAACCGGAGGCGCTGCCGCCGATGGACAATCCCGCCCTGCGTTCGCCTGCCATTTTGCTCGCCAAAGCGATGACGTTGGTGGAGATCGTCGGAACGCTCGCCCCTCCCCATACGCCATAAGCGTTGAGGTCCCAGACGGAAAACCAGTCAATGTTGTAGTCGACCATTTCCTTGATTTTTTTGGCCATGTAAGCTCCCTGGTAGCCCGTTCCCGATGATCGAGAGAACAAATCCTTGCCGCTCGTATCCGTCAGGAACCAGCCTTCGTCCACCCCGACCTGAAGATTCGTCAACCCGTCCATGATGGCGCGGTCCCGTAGGCTGTTGATGACGGCCGGCAAGCTGTTGGCCGTATAAACGCCGGGTGCATCATCGTAGTACGAGGCCGTGATGAAATTGATTTGCGTGCCAATGCCGCCCGTTTTGTAGTTGTTTCCGGTTGCAACATGGTCGATAAAGTCGCGGGGATCCCACAAGCCCGGGGTAACGGCCATTGCGTGCGCGCCAACCGTCAAATTGCCGGAGCCGATGGAGCTTTGAAGAGCCGCTACCGTGTAATCGTACAGTTTGAAATAAGCCGTTTTGGATGCGTTCGCGTCCGGAGTAGAGCCAGGGCTATCCCAAAACCAAGCCGCATTCTCAAATTCCGACAGCACTCCCCATTTCCACGTCTTGATTTCGGTAACGCCGAATTGGGATACAAGCGCATCGGCCATCGCCTTAATATAATTGTAGTATGTCGAGTAGTCTGTCGGAGGTCGGGTATTGACGTTAAATGCTCCGATATAGGGGGTTGCGGAATATTTAATGGGCACGTTGCCGGTAACGATATAAGGCTTCAAGCCTTTGTTGAGAACGTTCTGAATGGAGGACTTCAGACTATCGAACTTATAATCCGTCATAGTAGCCGTGTTGGCGGGATTAACGAACAGATCGCGGTCATTCCCGCCGCTGCAGCCCGCATACCCCGTATAGCAGCCACCGGTTGCCGTAAACAGCCGCACATATTGGATGAAAGGATAATTGCTTGTAACATAGTTGTCAGGCTGACTGCTCGCGAAAGAACCCCAGTCGCTATTGTAATACCAGCTGTTCAACGTATTAAATTTGTTCGTGATGACGTCGCTTTGCAGAACCGCATTGATATTAAGAGAATTGGCCGCATAGACCCCTGACGGAGAAATGAGCGCACCGCACATTAACGTAGAGACGATCAGGCAAGCGCACCACCTTCTGAAAGTGAATTTCATATTGGGAGGAGCTCCTTTTTATTGTCTAATAAATACTAAATAATAAGGTAAACCCCTTAATTTGATAGCGCTTACAGTATTATTCCGAGAAATTTGATTTTAGCTGAAAACCGTCACCCCTTTGCCACTCAAATTTGCTACTGTGAGATTCCCCGAATCCGTCACTGCCCTCCTTCGCCCGAATTTCATCCCAAGCATAGCGAATAAAAACGAGAAAAAATAGAAAACAAAATCAACAAAAACAACAAATCATTAACTTGAAACGAGCAAAGAAAGAGAGGCTGTCCTAAAATTTACCCTCACCACTCCGCATCCTTTTATAACGGGTACCTTCAGTTCCAATTCAGCGCCGTAACGTGCGGTAGGGGCAGAATGTGCATTCTCATCTCCTGGATACCAAATGTCGCATTCCGCATGGACCTGGATAATAACATAATGGCTCTATTTTGGACACAGTGGCTTTGGCTCATTAAACTAATGGCTCTGCTACATCGATATTCACCCGAGCAACCAGTCGCTCAGGAGATGCTCTTTCTTCTTCTTGCTACCACGGTACTACCACGGAGACATTTTGAGCGCTTTTCCATCCTTCTCCCCACGCCCTCTAAAAAACACAAATAAAAAAATCCCTTAAGTATCAAGGGATTTCAGCTTCTTAAGTATGGTGCGGTCGAGAGGACTCGAACCTCCACGGTATTGCTACCGCCAGCCCCTCAAGCTGGTGCGTCTGCCATTCCGCCACGACCGCATATGAATTTGTAACCCGATCCGGCATGAGGTTGGCCAGGATCGTATACTGGTGAGCCATGTAGGACTCGAACCTACGACACCCTGATTAAAAGTCAGGTGCTCTACCAACTGAGCTAATGGCTCTTAATGAGTGGTGACCCGTAGGGGATTCGAACCCCTGTTACCTCCGTGAAAGGGAGGTGTCTTAACCCCTTGACCAACGGGCCGCATCGATCTCGGACCGTTCGTTTCCCGGTGGTCCCTTTCAGACGACAAAAATGATTATATAACATAGATCGCGAGTTGGCAAGCTTTTCGCCCAAACTTTTTTTGATGACAAAATATGCTATTCTAAAGGCAAAAGGAGGCCGTGATTCGTGACCTTTATGCTGCTCTACGACACCCGTTCCAAGACCGTCCAGGAGGCGCCTATCCGGCTTCCGAGCGAGGGCGAAATCGCCTGGATCTCCCTCGTCTCCGCGCCCACGGACGAGATCGAGCGCGTCCTCACGGATACGTTCCATTGTCATCCGCTTATCGTCGAGGATTGCGTGAAGCTGAATCAGCGCCCGAAGCTCGACCGTTACGACAAGCACATGCTGCTGACGTTTTTCCAAGCCAGCAAGGATCTCTCCACCGTGGAGATCGAGCACGTCATCGGACCGAACTACGTCATTACGGTCGCCCATCAAGAAGTGGAGTCCCTCAGTCAGGCGGCAGCCGACTTCAGGAACGCGGCTCCGCGGTTCATGGAGTTCTCTGGCGCGATCCTGTACCGCCTGCTGGATCGCTGCGTGGACGACTACGCCGATCTCACCGACAAGGTGGAGAATCTCATCGACGGGCACGAACGCGCGCTCTTCCGCAACCCGAATGTCCGGATCGCAGGCGACGTCTTCCGGTTGAAACGTCGTCTCCATACGATCAGACGCATCTTGGCGGATGAGAAGGCGGCTCTGGCCCAATTGACCCATCAGCAGTTCCCTTACTCCCGTCAAGAGGCGGACGTCTACTTCGTCGACCTCTACGACCACCTCTCGCGCGTGCTCGATTCGATCGATTCGTTCCGCGAGTCCTTGACCGGGCTATTGGAGCTTCAACTGAACATGAAGTCCGACCGCATGAACGAGATCATGAAGACGCTCACGATCGTCAGCTCCATCTTCCTGCCGCTCACCTTCGTCGTTGGCCTGTACGGCATGAACTTCCGCGTCATGCCCGAGTTGAACTGGAAGTATGGCTATGGCATGGTGTGGATCGTCATGCTCGTGATCTCCGGCGGGCTGTGGTGGTATTATAAGCGGAAAAAGTGGCTTTGATGCGTCCCGGCGAGCGATTGTGACGGAACGCGCGAGGTGAGAAGAGAGGCTGCCAATACGCAGCTTCTGTACGAGGCGTTCGTTGAAACGATCGACGATCCCAGTGGCGCACGGTCGTTCGAGTAAATCGAAAAAATCGATTAACTCCTCGGTTCACGTGCCCCCCGGCGCCGAGATAGTCGAAAAAATCGACTAACTCCTCGGTCCACCAGCATCCCCTGGCCAGCTAACCCAAAGGACCGCCGACCGGTAGTCCTTCGTCTTCCTCTGCGTGCTGGATGACCCTTAAGATGTCAAAAAGGACTGCCTGTCGGCAGTCCTCGTCATGTCACCGTGGTGGCGGAGAGAGAGGGATTCGAACCCTCGCACCACTTGCGCAGTCTAACCCCTTAGCAGAGGGTCCCCTTGAGCCACTTGGGTATCTCTCCATGGCTCCCCGAACAGGACTCGAACCTGTGACAACTCGATTAACAGTCGAGTGCTCTACCAACTGAGCTATCAGGGAATGACGTTCGTTCTTCAAAAGTGACATTGATTAATTTATCATGCTTCAATCCTGAAGTCAAGCCTTTTGAACACTGTTTTTTATTCCCATCTCGCAAGCGGTCTCCCGCCCCTCAAACAGGCGTCGTAGCGGGCTTCTGCGCGGCCTCGGGTCCCGTCTCCGGCACGGCGGCTTCCAGCTTCAGCTTGCCCCGGCAGCGGCCGCAGGCATACTTGCGGGGATCGGTCTTGCGCTTGCGCGGATACGTCATCCCGCACGCGCGGCAGATCAGCAGGTACTTCACCGGCAGGCTGCGCTTGGCGCCCGGCAGCGACTGACAGTAGAGCGTAGCGCCCACCTTCGCGAGCAGCGCCTTGAACTCGGGGTCGCGATGACGATAACCCCGCCCGAGCAGGTGCAGATGATAATGGCACAGCTCGTGCTTGATGATCCGCTCCGTCTCCTCCGGGCCGTTGAAGGCCAACTGATGAGGACTGATCTCGATATGATGGCTTTTCGTAAAATACCGTCCGCCCGTCGTACGCAGCCTCGCATTGAAAACGGCCTTGTGCCGGAACGGCATCCCGAACCACTGCTGCGATACCTGCTCCACCCAAGCCTGAAGCTCGCGGTCCTCCATGTCACACGCCTCCCTGAGCTGTCCCGAACCGCGCCACGGATCGCTTGTCCTACTTGAATTGTAGCCTCCGGTTGGGCTACACTGTCAAGTAGAATTTGCCCGAGGGGAGCCCTTATTCGATATGCCTAAGATGACCCATATTCTGCTGCACCGCCGCGACGGAAGCCTGTTGTTCGTGGAGATGCCCGCTTCCCACGCCTATCAGCTGAGCGCGCTGAACTTGAGACTGCACAAGGAACTGTCCAAGCTGACGGCCGACAACGTGCCGGAGCTGCCGAAGGCGATCGCGGAGATCGGCGAACTGGATTTGCTTGATGAAGCGATAATTCCAACGAGCGGCATGGACTACATCAACGAATTGGAAAGCACCTTCGCCGCGATCCGCGAGAGCGCCTACCCGCTCGTCTCGCTGCTCACGGAGATCCGGGCGCTGCAAGCGCAGCTGGAGCAATGGTACGAAGAAGAAGGCTCGATCTAACGTAATCCAACGCCGGCGCCAACCGCGGTCTGCCCCATCCGGCTATAGGCCATTGCGCAACTTTTGTCGGACCTGCACGGTCATTCGCCCACTCCCATATGTTAATACTACAGCATGTGATGGGAGGAGGACGACAGCAATGCCGCAATGGCTGTGCAACCAGCTGATGAGGGCTTACCTCAAGAAAGACCGCCGGCAGATCAAGATGCTGAACGACTGCTGGTTTTTCTACCAGCGTCAATCGTCTGCAGGCGGGACCATCGTTCCCCGTTCGCAGCCTTAAGGGCCATGCCCGCTTGACGCCCCGGCGCCACGCATCGCATGAACCCTCCGAATGCCCTCATTTCCTTCGATATACATCCGCAGGATGCCCCACAGCGCCTGCATGCAAGAAGCCGCCAGCGGCAAGCCTTGAGCTTGTCCGCGTGGCGGCTTCTTCATCTTTTATTGGGATCCGAATCCGACGGTCCTTCTTCGCTCCTTACGCTTCGGAAGGCCCCTTCATCGTGAGGCTGACGCGTCCTTTCTTCTGATCGACGCCGATCACCCACACCTTAACCGTGTCGCCGACGGCAACGACCTCGGTCGGATGCTTGACGAACCGGTTGCTGAGCTGCGAAATGTGTACGAGCCCGTCGTTCTTGA
The DNA here is from genome assembly GCF_014212125.1 of Cohnella nanjingensis. Classification (GTDB taxonomy): domain Bacteria; phylum Bacillota; class Bacilli; order Paenibacillales; family Paenibacillaceae; genus Cohnella; species Cohnella nanjingensis. The sequence continues at coordinate 53,663 of NZ_JACJVP010000043.1, read as the reverse complement.
TGCCGATGTCGACGAAGGCGCCGAAGTCCACCACGTTCCGGACCGTTCCCGCCAGCTCCATGCCCGGCTGCAGGTCTTCGATGTCGAGGACGTCCGTGTGGAAGATCGGCGGCGGCAGCTCGTCTCGGGGATCGCGTCCCGGCCGCTGCAGGCTGCCGAGAATATCCCGCAGCGTCGGCACGCCGACGCCCAATTGAACCGCGACTTCTTCGGGCTTGATCTCCCGCAGCCGCTCCTTCAGCTCCTCGGAGCCGATCGCCGCCAGCTCCAGCCGCAGCTCGCGGAACAGCCGGTCGACCACCTCGTAGGATTCGGGGTGGATGGGCGTCCGGTCGAGCGGATTGCGCCCGTCGGTGATGCGCAGGAAGCCCGCGCACTGCTCGAACGCCTTGGCCCCGAGCCGCGGCACCTTCTGCAGCTGCTTGCGGTCCGTGAACTTCCCGTTCTCCTCGCGCGTCTTCACGATGTTCTTCGCCAGCGTCGCGTTGATGCCGGAGACGTAGGACAGCAGCGAAGGAGACGCCGTGTTCACGTCGACGCCGACATGGTTGACCGCCGACTCGACGACGCCGCCGAGACTCTCCTCGAGCCGCTTCTGCGTCACGTCGTGCTGGTACTGCCCGACGCCGATCGCCTTCGGCTCGATCTTCACCAGCTCCGCCAGCGGATCCTGGAGCCGGCGGGCGATCGATACCGCGCTGCGCTCCGCGACGTCCAGGTCCGGGAACTCCTCCTGCGCCAGCTTGGAGGCGGAGTAGACGCTCGCGCCGGCCTCGTTGACGATGAGATACTGCAGGCCGCGCTCGGGCATGCCCTTGATGACGCCGACCACGAATTGCTCCGTCTCGCGCGACGCCGTCCCGTTGCCGACGACGATCAGCGTGACGCCGTACTGCGCGATTAGCCGGCGGAACAGCGCTTCGGCCTCGGCTTTCTTGTTGTGCGGCGGCGTCGGATAAGAGACCGCCACCTCCAGCAGCTTGCCCGTGTCGTCCACGACGGCGAGCTTGCAGCCCGTCCGGAAGGCCGGATCGACGCCGAGGACGACGCGGCCTTTGACCGGCGCTTGGAGCAGCAGGTTGCGCAGGTTCTCCGAGAAGATGCCGATGGCATGTTCTTCCGCCTTGTCCGTCAGTTCGCCGCGCAGCTCCCGCTCAATGGAAGGGGCGATGAGCCGCTTGTAGGCGTCTTCGGCCGCGGCCGCCAGCGCGTCCCTAGCCAAAGACGGCCCGCGGATCACGCGCCGATGCAGCTCTGCGACGACGCGGTCGGTCGGGACGTCGAGCCCGACGCCCAGCACGTCCTCCCGCTCGCCGCGGTTGATGGCCAGCACCCGGTGCGGCGGCAGACGCTTCACCGGCTCGCTGTACTGATAGTACATCTCGTAGACGCTCTCCGCTTCCGCATTCTTCGCCTTGCTCGTCAAGACGCCATGATCCCATGTGAACCGGCGCACCCACTTGCGGATGTCCGCGTCGTCGGCGATGCCCTCCGCGACGATGTCCATGGCGCCCTGCGCGGCATCCTGCGCCGTCGGGACGCCCTTCCCCTCGTCGACGTACTTCGCCGCCTCGGCGAGCAGATCGCCCTGCCGCGGCTGCGACAGCAGCCACTGCGCGAGCGGCTCCAGCCCCCGTTCCTTGGCGACGCTCGCCCGCGTCTTGCGCTTCTGCCGGTACGGCCGATAGAGGTCCTCGATCTCCTGCAGCTTGACGGCTTTGCGAATGGCGCCTTCGAGCTCCGGCGTCAGCTTGCCCTGCTCGTCGATCAGCCGGACGACTTCGTCCTTGCGAAGCTCCAGCTGCTTCAGATATCCTCTGCGTTCTTCGATCGCGCGCAGCTGGTTCTCGTCCAGCTCGCCGGTCATCTCCTTCCGGTACCGGGCGATGAAGGGGATCGTATTGCCTTCGTCCAACAACCCCGACACGGTCCGCACTTGACCGGTCTTCAGCCCGAGTTCGGCGGCGATCTGCGCGATCATCCGTTCTTCGCTCTCTCTCACTTCCGTCTTCACCGCTTCGCTCATCTATATGCTCCTCCTCATCGTGGCGGCATCGCCGCCCAAAGCCTTCCCATTCTGTCAGTTCCCCGCAGACTCGGGTATATCCGCTCGTCCGGCGCAAAACCAATAGACGCTCCCCTCCGGGAAGCGCCATGCGGATTATACCTTCGTTTCGTTGCCGGCCGCCGCTCCGCAATGCAAGGCGCCGAGGACGAAGTCCGTCAGATCCTGCGTCAGCTGCTCCGCCGTCGGAGGCGCGTCGGCCAAGATCGGATCGAACAAGTTGAATTCCCGATGGAACAGCAGTCCTCCCCAGATATACAGAAACGTATTGTCGAGCGAACGAAAACGGAAGACGCCTTCGCGCTTGCCCTGCTCCAGCAGATCCCGCATTCGCGTCCAGATCGGTATGAGATGCTTGCGGATAATCTCCGTCCGGGGCGAATCGTGGGAAGATTCGTTCTGGATCAGCTGAACCAGCTCGGGATCCCGCGAGCGATAGAGGATCACTTCCCGGATGACGGCCCGGACGCCGTTCACCGGCTCCATCGACTCGGCGAACCGCTCCCGGATGCTGTCGTGTGGGAAGAAGGTCTCGATCACCGCTTCGAAGATCTTGTCCTTTCCCCCAAAGTAATACGAGACGAGCGCGACGTTCGCGCCGGCCTCCTCGCAGATCTGCCGGATCGTCGTCCCGTCGAACCCTTGGCGGGCGAACAGCTTCTTCGCGGCAAGCAACAGCCGCCTCTTCACGTCCTGTTCGGTTGATTCCATCTCTGCCTCCAGCCTCATGCGGGGGATATGTCCTATTATGGACCACCCCCGTTCATGGAAGCAAGCGATTGCCTCAGCCCGCAGCCGGCGACGGTGCGACCGCGGCGCGCGGCTGGCGCTGCGGCTTGAGCGCGACCGCGAGCGTGCCGACGGCGCCGGCGACTGCCGCGATGAGAATCAACGATCCGACCGCATGACCGACGCCCGGACCGCCGAAGAGCACGTTCATTCCGCCTTCGACCGCATAGGTCGCGGGCAGCCCCTTGCCCAGATTCAGATAGAAGCCGGAGAGCAATTCGCGCGGCACCATCGCGCCCGAAGACACCAATTGGGCGGAGAGCAATAGAATATTGAAGAGCATGCCGCCCATGCCGAACAGCAGCAGGAACATCTGGGTCACGAACATGAAGGTCAGCAGGATGAGGAACACCATGCCCCACAGAGCGGCGAATCCGTGCACCGCCTGGCCGCCGAGCGCCAGCACCATCGCGCTGCCGACGAGGGAGACGACTGCCGCGGCCGCGACGTTGATCCACGCCCGCGCTCCGAAGCGGCGCCACCGGCCGGCTCCAGCCGCCGCGGCTGCCATCGAGGACTGCTCCAAGTTCATGCCGTAGATCATCGCGCCGACGAACGAAGCCAGCACGAGCATCATCGGGACCATCTGATTGTTCATGCCGTCGATCGGGTTCACCGAAGCGACGGAGCCGGATACCCGCTCCGACAAGGCTTCGGCCGCGGCGGCCGCTTGATCGGCCGGCAGATTCGCCTGAACGAGCGCTTGCCGGATGCCTTGACCCGCCGCTACCTTATTCACGGTAGCCGTCACCTGGGTCGACACCGAGGTCATCATGCTCTTGATCAGGGCAGGATTGGACTCGTTCAACGTGTAGGCGATGGTGGCCTTGCGATCGATGGAGCCCGCGTCCGCCGTGAAGGTTGAAGGAATATGAATGACCATCTGCAGCTCGCGGCCGTTCAGCTTGCGCTGGGCTTCCGCTTCGCTGCCGATCGCTTCCGTCTGTACCGGCAGCGTCTCCTGAAGCTGCTGGGCGATCTTCGCGCCGAAGCCTTGATCCTCGTTCACGATGCCCACCTTTAGATTGTGGATCCGGTCGTTCACCCCGTCGTAGCCGGTCATCCAGACGACGGAGAAGATCAGCTGGAACATCAGCGCGGTCGCGATCCCGATCCATGTCGTCGGCCTTTTCATAAATAGCCTTATTGCTTGTAACATCTCTCTGTTTCCTCCACTCCGTTTAAACATGCGTTTAAATCACATGTTTAAATTAAGCGGAAACGCATCGTCCTGTCAAATCTTTTTCGCTTCCAGACTCTTCTGTTCCGCCGGCCTCGGAACGTTCGGCCAAGAGCCGGGCACACAAAACACGCATGACCTTATCAGGCAGGCTATAATGAAAATTGCTACAACCTATGAAAGGATCGTACAGCGGCGAATCCGACCCAGATGCCTTTACGAGCTGCAACGATAAAATCTACATGGCCTATTGGATTCTTATTTGATGGTAAGCGGGCATTCTGACATTCTAAGCACCTATTGTTCCGTCACCATAGATTCGTCAGGCCTCCGGATCCCCAGACCTCCAGACCTCCAGTCCTCCAGACCGCCAGACCTCCAGACCACCAGTCCTCCAGTCCTCCGACCCCCAGACCTCCGGACCTCCAGACCTCCGGACCCCCAGACCTCCGAATCCCCAGACCTCCGGACCTCCAGACCTCCGGACCTCCAGACCTCCGGACCCTCCAACGCCGACCGAACAGNNACAATTTATTGGGGAGCAGCCCCCACCATCAAGCACCACGACGCACCACGGCGAGCACCAAGCACCAACGACAAGCACCGCCGGACAGGTCCCACCCGATGAATTCCGGGCGACATTTGCCCAACCGAAGACGAATATTCCCTACGATGATTAGGCGTGTAAGTCCTGAGCGATAATGGCCAAGAGCCGGGCACAAAAAAATAAGACAGCCCGCCGTCGTCTTCATCGGCTAGCCGTCCTATTTAGAAGTCGATTAAGCCTACGCTGATCAGCAGCGCGTCGTCCACCTTACGCATCATTTCTTCTTCGAGATGCGTGATCTTGTCCGTTAAACGCTGCTTGTCGATCGTGCGGATCTGTTCGAGCAGCACGACCGAATCGCGTTCCATGCCGTGCACTTTCGCTTCGATCTCCACGTGCGTCGGCAGCTTGGCTTTTTGAATCTGCGCGGTAATGGCCGCTACGATGACCGTAGGACTGAAGCGGTTCCCGATATCGTTCTGAATCACCAGCACGGGGCGTACGCCGCCCTGCTCCGAGCCGACGACTGGCGACAAATCTGCATAGAACACGTCCCCGCGTTTGACGATCAAGCGCTACACCCCGCTAACCAAACGTCCAAGCGTACTCTCCGCGTCTTCCTCCGCATGGAACGCCTCCGAGGCCATGTTCAGGTTAATCTTGGCCATCTCCAAGTAACCGCGCTGCATCGAATCGCGAATCAGACGTTTCTTCCGGTCCACGAGATATTGCTTCATCGCCTGGCGAACGACTTCGCTGCGGTTCGTATTCTCCTTCGCCACGACGAAGTCGACTTCCCTGAGCAGATGATCCGGCAGACTGATCATAATCCGCTTCGTATTGTGCACATTGGCCACCGAACAAGCACCCCCAAAGATTTTCCAGCCCGCAACCTAATTCCCAGTATGCCGGACCCTGGAGAGAAATATACGACTCTCCATACCATTCGCGCTACCGGGCTTCATTCCTGCAAGCCGGGAACAAAAAAACGCGTGCCGAACCCACCCTATCAGCCTATGAGCGGATTGACCGCAGAAATGACTACTCCGTCCTTCACGTACAAGCGCGGGATGCGGGCGGCCATCATGCAGGTGACTTCGTAATTGATCGTCCCCAGCTTCGCAGCCAGCTCCTCCACCGGGAGGACGGCATCGCCCTGGCGTCCGAACAGCACGACCTCTTCGCCTGGAGCGACCGGGGATTCGCCCTCCCGCACCGCGTCGTCCAGCCGGATCATGCATTGATCCATGCAGATCGTGCCGAGCACCGGCACCCTGCGCCCGCGGACCAGCACCTCGGCTTTGCCGGACAGCATCCGGCTGTAGCCGTCGCCGTATCCGATCGGCAGCGTGCCGATCGACTCCTGCCGCTCCGTGAAATACCGGGTCCCGTAGCTGATGCCTTCGCCCGCCGCCAGCGTCTTGGCGTGGACGACCTGCGTCTTCAGCGACATGACCGGCTCCAAGACGACTTCGTCCCGCCGGACCTCGCCGCTCGGGTACAACCCGTACATGCTGATGCCGAGACGGAGCATGCCGCCGATATGCGCCGGAAGATCGATGCCCGCGGCGCTGTTGCCCGCATGGACGATCGTCGGCGGCAGTCCGTGCCGGGCGACATAGTCGACCATGGTCGCGAATCGCTCGGCCTGCATCATCGAGTAGCCCTTGTCGGCCTCGTCCGCGCGCGCGTAGTGCGTGAACATGCCCTCCACCTCGAGCTGCGGCAGCTTGCAAGCGCGCTCCAGGAACCGTTCGGCGGCCGGACCGGGCAGCAGTCCGAGCCGGCCCATGCCGGAGTCGATCTTCACGTGCGCCTTCAGCTTCGGTCCGCGTTCGGGCAGCTTCTCGATCGCATCCAGCTGGTCGTCGCGATACAGCGCGATCGTGACGCCGCGCGCCCTGGCGACCGCCAGCCCCTCGGGGGGCACGTAGCCCAGCACGAGGATCGGCGTCGTCTCGCCCGCCTGGCGAATCTGGAGCGCCTCGTCCAGAAACGCGACGCCGAGGTAGTCGGCGCCCGCTTCGGCCGCGCATCGGGACGTCCAGACCGCGCCGTGCCCGTAGGCGTTCGCCTTCACGGACGCGAGCAGCTTCGTCCCGGCGTCCAGCCGGTCGCGGAACGCGCGGATATTGCGCGTCATCGCATCCAGAGAGATCTCGGCCACCGTCGGCCGGTAATAGCTATTCACGTACCCGTCACCTACTTCTGCACTAAAACCCCAAGGATAAACCTAATAAGGTAATGTTACCGGGTGCGTGCGGTACTGTCAACGAAACCGGCGCAGGCAACCTTTCCCTATTCCGGGTCCTGAGGGTCGGAACGACCCTGCCGGATGCCTGGTCGTCCTCGGCAGCACGGTATCCGCCGGAGACCGGGACCGTTCTGCGGGGGGCTAGCAACCGGAACGGGGCGGAATCGCAGGAAGAGCCGGTCGGTACGACCGGCTCTTCTCGGGCATGCGGGACGGGTGACGAATGATGTTACTTGCCGGATTGGTCGACGATGGCTTGGGCCACCTTGACCATCTCTTCTTGCGGCAGATCCACCGTCGTCAGACGATAGTCGACGCCGTCGTACGTCCAAGCGAGCGATTGCGTGTCGTCGCCGGAGAGCAGCCCCAGCGTGAACCCGAGATCCAGAATGATCCCTTGATTCGAGGAGACCGCGCGGTCCTTGGACTTCGTCTCCAGGAGCGAGAAGTCGTAGGTGCCGCTGTAGCGCAGCATGGCGCCCTGGCTGCCGTCGGCGAGCGAGATGTCTTGGGAGTCGCGCAGCTCCACGCCTTGCGGCAGCAGCTCGTGTACCGGTTCGATTGCCGAGAAGGTCTGGTCGGTTCCCGATGCCGCGGTATCCGGTTTGCCGCCGGCGCCGCCGTCTGCCGTGCCGTCCGGCGTCGCGACGGTCGGATCCGACGCGTTGGCGTCCGGGCTGGCGTTCGCGCCATTCGCGCCGTTCGCGCCGTCCGCAGCGCCTGACGGGCTGGGTTGATCTGTCGTCTGGCCGTTCGAGGAAGCCATGTTCTGCTGCATGTCGAACGCCGATTTCTCGAACTTCTTGCCGAATTGGAAGCTGTCGAACACGACGTCGACCATGACGTTGGCGTTCGTGTCCGTGACTTCCACTTTTTGCGGGGCATAGTCCTGCTTGTTCAGCCAGATCTTCTGCCGCGCGAAGGAGCCGTTCTGGTAGCTGCCGGCCATGACGTCGAAGACGTAGGCGTCCTTCTCTTTGGCGAACTGGCGGGAATTGTCGGTCGTAATGCTGTGCAGCAGCGTCTGATACAGGTAGACTTGGCCTTGATTCTCCGGCCAGTCGCTCTGGAAGCGGTAGCTCTTGTTCAGGCTCGGCGTGAGGACGAACACGCCGTCGTCGTTGCGCAGCACGATCTGGGTAATGTCGCGGCTCTCGCTCGTCAGCGCGATCCGGTAGAACTTCGGCTTCTGGTACCATACTTCCACCTTGTACTTCTGCGGCTGCTGCCCGGTGTGCAGCGTCATCGTGCCGCTGCCTTGATAGCTTTCCATTTTGTCGGCCACCTTGCTCAGATCCTTCACGATCGAATCCGCGTTCTTGCTGCCTCCGCATCCGGACAGGACGGCGGTCAGGAGCAAGGTGACGGCTAAGATCCATGGGAGCCTGCGACGCATTGCGATCAACCCCTCTGCGATTGGTTATTCCATGGTTCATTTCTATGAGGGGACTTGACCAATTATGCAGACTAGCATGACGAGCATGACGAGCTTTCCGGAACGAACTCAGCCCTGCCCCCTATACGGAGCGAGGCTGATCGTCGTGCATATGCGGCCATCGCCCGGCCCGTAACCCGATACTTCCGATCAAGCAAGCCGTGTCGCGAGCGGACAGCCATCGGCTCCACCCGCGACCGGGACGAACCAACCCGCTTCCCCCTTCGTTCCGGGAAAAAGAAGACCGACTTGCCGCATGCGGCCGTTGCGCTACCTCGCGCCAAAACGCATCGGCAGGAGCTTGCCGTCCATTCGCACTTGAATGCGGGACCTTCCGTTTCTATAATCAGGGAAACGACGAAAGGGGGATCGCCCATGTCCCGCATCCAATATCCCGCTCCTCTGCGAGCGGGCGATACCATCGGCGTCACCGCGCCCTCCAGCGGCGTAGAACCGCATCTGCACGACGTGCTCGCGCGTTCGAAGGCAAAGGTCGAACGACTCGGATTCCAGGTCGTCTACGGCGATACCGTCTGGCAGAACGGGAAATGCGTCAGCGCCTCGGCTGCCCGGCGGGCCGCGGAGCTTCAGCAATTCCTCCTCCATGCGGGGACGCAGGCCGTCATTCCGCCCTGGGGCGGCGAATTTCTGATGGACATCCTGCCCTTGATCGATTGGGCGTCCTTGCGCGCGCGGCCGCCGAAGTGGCTGTTAGGCTACTCGGATCTGAGCACCTTCATGTTCGCCTGCACCTTGCTCACGGGGCATGCGACCGCGCACGGCCCGAACTACGCGGACATCGGCTCCGATCAGCCGGACGCCACGGCGGACCGCTGGCTGGACGTGCTGGCGACGCCGGCTCTCGGCACGGTGCGCCAGCGCGCGTCGGCCGTGCACCGCTCCTCCTGGAGCGCGCCGGCGGCCGACGCGCCGACCCGGTGGGAGACGCTGGGCGGCGGCGAGGCCGCGTTCCGGGGCCGGCTCATCGGCGGCTGCATGGACACGATCTCCGTCTTGATCGGAACGCCTTACGCGCCGGTAGAGACGTTCGCCCGGACGTACGCGCAGGACGAAGGGCTCGTCTGGTACTTGGAGAGCTGCGAGATGAACGCGGCGGATCTGTACCGCCACCTCTGGCAGTTCCGGGCGAACGGCTGGTTCGAGCGGACGAACGGCGTCCTGATCGGCAGGCCCGCCGGCTACTCCGCCGTCAAGGACTTCGAGCTCGCCGACGCGCTCCGGCACGTCTACGGCGATCTGCCGTTTCCCGTCGTCCACGGCGTCGACGTCGGCCACGTTCCGCCGCAGCTCACCCTGGTGAACGGCGCCGTCGCCGTGGTTCGCTGCGCGGACGGCCAGGGCGAGATCGCGATGACTTTCGCTTGATCCGGAGCGGCGGCATTCTCCGGCTCCGAAGGGCGATGACAGGACAACCCGGCTTCGAACCGGAACAAGCGCAAAGGCCGGCCGAACGAACGCGAGAAGCGCAAGAGAGAAGCTTCTGCGGTCGCCGGGCCGGCCCTTTTTATGTCCTTACGGTCTCTTTCTCCGCCGCCAGCGCCCGAATCAACCGATCGGCCGTGCCCGGCGCGCAAGTATAGAGGATGAACTTCTGATCCTCCCGGTCGGGCGAGCGCAGCGAGACGTAGTCGAACTCGAGCTTCCCAAGCGCGGGGTGATCCATCCGCTTCGTGCCGTCCGGCAGGCCCCGCACGTCGTGCTTCGACCACCAGGAACGGAACGCCTCGCTCCGCGCTTGGAGCGCTTCGATCAGCTCCGCGAACCCCGGATCGCCCGGATACCTCGCGCTGTCGGCGCGGAATTGCGCCACGGAGCCGCGCGCGAGCTTCTCCCAATGGCGATGGGAGCGAAGCACCGGGCTCGTGAAGTTCCGCCAGATCATATTGCGCGAGAACGGGGGCGCGATCTCGGAGAAGCCGAAGACCAGCTCCGCCGCGCGGTTCCACGTCAACAGATCCCACCGCCTCCCGAGGACATAGGCGGGATGGGGATCCAGGGCTTGAACGGCCCGCTCGAGCCCCTCGCCCACGGTCTCTTCCTCCGGCAGCGGGGCGCCGTGGGAGGCCGACGAAGGCGGCTGGGCGAGCACGAACAAATGACGGCGCTCCGCCGCGTTCAACCGCAACGCCTTCGCCAGACTCTCCAGCACCTGCTCCGAAGGCTGCACGTCCCTGCCCTGCTCCAAGGATACGTACCAGGACGTTCCGATGTTCGCGAGCAGCGCCACTTCCTCGCGCCGCAGACCCGGCGTGCGTCTGCGCATCCCCGGCGGCAGGCCGACCTCGGCCGGCGTCAGCCGTTCCCTGCGGGACCGGAGGAAATCGGCCAAAGCTTGCCTGCGCTCCCGATCTTCCATTTGCGCTTCTCCTCCCCTAGCGGATCCTGACACTCCGAATCCTACGATCAAGCGACGCTGGTCGTAGAATGTCATTCCGACGATACTTGGATTGTAACATTGCGCGGTGTACACGACATCCATAACCGGAAGGGAAGCGAACATTCATGAACATTCTCGTTACGGGAGCGACCGGACGCGTCGGCAGCCGGCTCGTGCCCCGTCTGCTCCGGCAAGGACACGAAGTGCGGGTGCTGGCCCGCCGTCCGGAGGCTGCGGCCAGCCTTCAAGCGTTAGGCGCGGATATCGTCCCGGGCGACCTGCTGCGACCCGATTCGTTAACCGGCGCGGTCGCCGGGATCGACGCCGTCGTCCACTTGGCGGCCTTCTTCCGGGGAGCGACGCCGGAAGAGACGACGGCCGTGAACCTGGAGGGCACGCTGGCGTTGGCCCGGGCCGCGCTGCAAGCCGGCGCGCCCCGCTTCGTCTTCGCCAGCACCAACCTCGTCTACGGTCCCGGCGCGGAAGGCCGCGTCTTCCGGGAGACGGACGCCCCGAACCCCGCGGCGCCCTATCCGGCGACGAAGACCGCGGCCGAAGCGGCGCTGGCCGAGCTTCATCATCGCGAAGGGTTGGGCTTGCGGACGCTGCGCTTGGCGTTCGTCTACGGCGACGGAGACCCGCATCTCTCCGAGGGGCTCGGCTGGTTCCGCCGCTGGCGCCCCGAGCAGCGGATTCATCTCGTCCATCACGCCGACGTCGCGCAGGCGGCCGCGCTCGCGCTGTCGGCGGACGGAATCGACGGTCAGATCTATAATGTAGCGGATGGCAAGCCCGCCGCGGCAAGCGAGATCATGCAGCTGTATGGAGAGTCGTTCGAGGAGGGCGCAGAAGGAAGAGCCCACGATGCCGCCTGGCACCAGATCGTGGATACGGCCAAGCTTCGCGGGCTCGGTTACGTCCCGCGCTTCGCGGAGCTTCAGGATGCGGTAAGAGCGGATGCAATGTAGGCCGTAAAGTCAAAGCGACGTCAAAGAGACGTTATCCTCCCGGAAACGCAAAAAAGCAGCCGACGCGATGCGCCAAGCTGCTTCTCATCTTAGAAATGGTAGGCCCTGTGGGGATCGAACCCACGACCCGTTGATTAAGAGTCAACTGCTCTGCCAGCTGAGCTAAGGACCTAAGATGCGGTGTGTTCCGAACACTTGATTATAATAGCACATGCCTCGACCGAGAACAACCCCCTTCTTCATATTTTTTTGAGCATGCCGCTTTCCCTTAGCCGCGCGGTTCGAAGGGCGTCCCCGAGGGCGTCTCCAGGCGAATTGTGGTATGATACGGAGGATTATCCGCATCTCATCCTTATCCGGCAAAGTGGGTCGATACGCATGCACATCATGTCCATTGAACATATAACGAAGAGCTACGGCGACAAGATCCTGTTCGAAGACGTCACCTTCGGCGTGGAGGAAGGAGACAAGATCGGCATCATCGGCGTGAACGGCACGGGCAAGTCGACGCTGCTCAAGGCCGTCGCCGGCCTGGAGCCGCCGGACGCCGGCAGCGTCAGCATCGGCAGCCGCGCGGTCGTCCGGATGCTGGCGCAGGATCCGGCGTTCGCGCCGGGCGAGACGGCGCTGGAGCACGTGCTCGGCGGCGACTCGCCTCAGCTGCGGGCCGTGCGCGGCTACGCCGCCGCGCTCGAAGCGTTGGCGCTGCGACCGGAAGACGATGCGCTCCAAGCGAAGCTGATCGCCGCGAATCAGCGCATGGACGAGCTCGACGCCTGGACGCTGGAGAGCGAAGCGAAGACGGCGCTGTCCAAGCTCGGCATTCACGACTACGACGCGCGTGTCGAGACGTTCTCCGGCGGCCAGCGCAAACGCGTCGCCATGGCCGCGGCCCTGCTGCAGCCGTCTGACGTGCTTATCCTGGACGAGCCGACGAACCATATCGACAACGAATCGGTCGCCTGGCTCGAGAGCATGCTGCAGAAGCGCAGAGGCGCGCTCCTGATGATTACGCACGACCGCTACTTCCTGGACCGGGTCAGCAACCGCGTGCTGGAGCTGGACCGGGGGCGGGCTTACTTCTATGAAGCGAACTATAGCCGCTTCCTCGAATTGAAGCTGGAGCGGGAGGAGCGGGAAGCCGCTTCCGAGGCCAAGCGCAAAAACTTGCTGCGCAATGAGCTCGCTTGGATCCGTCGCGGCGCGCAGGCCCGCTCCACCAAGCAGAAGGCGCGGATCGACCGGTATGAAGCGCTCAAAGCGCAGGCTCCGAAGACGGCCGCGGGGAAGCTCGACGTGTCGGTCGCATCGTCCCGGCTCGGCCGCAAGATCGTGGAGCTGGACGACGTCTCCAAGGGCTACGGGGACCGCACGCTGATCCGCGACTTCAGCTATATTGCGGTGCCGGAAGATCGCGTCGGCATCGTCGGCCGCAACGGCACCGGCAAGTCGACGCTTCTGAAGCTGATCGCCGGCCGGTTGGCGCCGGACAGCGGCAGCGTCACGCTCGGCGAGACGGTCCGGCTCGGCTGGTTCTCCCAGGAGCACGAGGAGATGGACGAGAATCTGCGCGTGATCGAGTACATCCGCGAGGGCGCCGAGCAGATCCGTACCGCCGAGGGCGAGTCGATCTCCGCCGGACAGATGCTGGAGCGGTTCCTCTTCCCGCCAGCCGCGCAGTGGACGCCGATCTCCCGCCTCTCGGGCGGCGAGAAGCGGCGGCTTCAGCTGCTGCGCGTGCTCGTGGACGCGCCTAACGTATTGCTGCTCGACGAGCCGACGAACGATCTCGATATCGCGACCCTGTCCGTCCTGGAGGATTACCTGGACGACTTCCCGGGCGTCGTCTTCGTCGTCTCCCATGACCGCTACTTCCTGGACCGGACGGTCGACCGGATCTTCGCCTTCGAAGGCGAGGGCGTCGTCCTGCAGCATACCGGCAACTACTCCGAGTACCAGGAGCACGCCGATCGCCGACGGGCGCTCGAAGCTGCGGCCGAAGCGCCGAAGGCCGCGAAGACAGCCGCCCCGGCCGCTTCGGCAGCCGATGCCAAGGATCGTCCGACCAAGATGTCGTACAAGGACCAGAAGGACTTCGAGCAGATCGACGGCTGGATCGCGGAGACGGAGGGCGCGCTCGCCCGCGTCGCCGAGGATATGGAGGCCGCTTCCAGCGACTCCGCGCGGCTGCAGGAGCTGATGGCGGAGCAGCAGCGGCTCGAGACCAAGCTCGACCAGCTGCTCGAGCGCTGGACGGAGCTGAACGAGCTCGCCGAAGAGATCGCCTCGAGAAAGAAAGGGTAAACGCCGGCAAGCCCGGGGAGCGCCCGCCCGATAGCGCGCGGCGGGTCCCTGGGCTTATTGGTTCTTTCCGGTCGAAGGCGGTCTATCCGATTACGCGCGCCCCCCTGTTCGAGCCAGTTTTCGCTCATGCCTCGCCTGCATCGGGCATCGATACTCGAATGTTTGATCGATTTTCAAGCCCGGCGAGTTCACGAAATCCGATGGCAGAAAGACCATTCTCTTCTCCTTCACGGCACGCAAGGAAGACCATGCAGGATTGCTTTCCAAATCTTCTTTCAGCTTTTGCTTTCCGTATTCTTCCGTTCCGTGAACAATCATGAACAGATAGTCCGGATCCGCTTTGCATTTCAAAATGAATCCCTGCTTTCTGAGATTTGCTCGTCGAATCGAATGTCATATTCCATGAAACGAGCCGTCTCCTCCGCAACCCTCGTACCGAGCAATCGACGAATCATATGAAATGCCATATGAATACCGGCGGATATGCCCGCAGACGTGACAATCCGATCCTCGTCTACAAACTTCATGCCTTCGACAACGTTGATCTTCGGAAAATCATTTCTCATCCTCTCTATGCTCGCCCAATGCGTCGTCGCGCGTTTATTGTTCAGCAGGCCGTTTTTAGCCAGAAGAAAAGAACCCGTACACACGGAAGTCATCCACTTCACCTCTCCATGACGCTTGTTAATCCAATCCAGCAATACCTGATTGTCAATCTCTCGCCTCGTACCCATACCGCCGGGTATCACCAGCAGATCGAAGTATGGAGCGGTGACCAGGCTGTAGTCCGGCGTGACTTTTAAACCGTTCGTTGCCGTAATGAGCTTTCCTGTTTCTGAAATGGTCGACACTTCAAATGGCTGGTAAGCGTCTGCTTGCCCGCGATTGATTGTCGTGACCGCAAATACTTCGAAAGGGCCGGCAAAGTCGAGCACCTCTACATCGTCGAATAAAAGAATTCCTACTTTCCAAGTTTGCATAACCATTCTCCTCGCCTACTTTATTAATTTCATAAGGCCAATAAAGGGTCTTCCGCTGCTTGGTTCGGATCATGAAGAACCATAATGATCGTCATCCCGTGTTCCGAATTCAGTCGCTTGACCCATTCGATAATTTCCAACTGGTGGTGAATATCCAGAAAAGTTGTAGGTTCGTCTAGCAGGAGGACACGGGGTTGTTGCGCGAGCGCCATCGCAATCCAGGCGCGTTGCCGTTCTCCTCCGGACAGGCTCATGACGCTCCGGGTCGATAACGGCCTCAGATTCGTTAAATCTTGTCAATATCCACTCCCCCCGCAGCGCCGTTATCGGCTTCCCCCATCCAGACTCATACCTTCTCCTTCTCATCTTATCCCGGCATCCGGATGATTCATGATGCCCCATTCGAGCTATCTCTTGCGGGGCTCATGACAATTTGGTGAAGGAGAATAGCCTCGGCAGGCCAAGCCGAAAAAAGTTAGGTATTACCTAATATTTTATTATCGGTTATAATCGGAATCACCCGCAAATGAACCCGAGAGGTGAACGCGATGTTGGAGTGGATGCTACAGCAAGTGATGGCGGAGAGAGGCATTCGGAGCGGCGCCGAGCTGATGCGTCTGCTGCAGGACAAAGCCGGATACCGGCTGTCCCCGCCGTCCGTCAGCGCCTTGCTGACGAGCCAGCCGAAGCAGATGAAGAGGGATACGCTCGACGCGCTGTGCACGGCGTTGAATTGCACGCCGGGCGAGCTCTGGGTTCACAAGCCCATGACGCAAGTGAAGGGAGCTTAAACGCATGACCGTCAAGACTATTCTCCCTTTCGGAGACCCGATGTTACGGAAAGTCGCCAAACCCGTAGAAGCTGTCACCCCTCGTATCGGGAAGCTGCTCGACGATATGGCGGAGACGCTGTACGAGGCCGAGGGCCGGGCCGGCCTGGCCGCGCCGCAGGTCGGCTACCTGCGCCGCATCCTCGTGATGGATTGCGGAGACGGCTTGATCGAGCTGATCAACCCGGAGATCGTCGAGCGGAGCGGCGAGCAAGAGGGGACGGAGGCTTGTCTCTCCTTCCCCGGCTTCTACGGCTTCGTCAACCGTGCGAATTACGTGAAGGTGAGAAGTTTGAACCGCCAAGGCGAGACGTTCGAGCTGGAAGCGGAGGGCTTCCTGGCCCGCTGCATCCAGCATGAGACCGACCACCTGGACGGCATCTTGTTCATCGACCACGTTAAAGGCGGTTCCCTGTTCCATGAAAAGACCGGCGACAGGCTCAGCTTGTTCGAGGTGCGCAAGCTCGCGGGAACCCGATGAAGATGGGGCGGGCGATCTTTCGGCGTCCATAATCGAACTTCCCGCCGATCATTCGGCAATGAGATGCTTCGTTAATTCAAACAACCGCTGCGCCTTGGCCGGCTGCAAGGAATCGATCGACAGATCGACCGGCTTGTTCCGATCCCAAGCGATGAGCGGTTGCGGCAATGGGTTGTCCATAAGCCGGATGATCGGTTGGATGCTTTTCTCCACGGGCTGTGCGAAGAGCTTGCCCATCAACCGCATGATGGCCTTCAGCGGGAATAAAACTGCAGCGGGGCGCCATTTATAAACAGGCAGCGTGAGGGAAGATATCCCTGCGCTGCCTGTTGGCGTTCTAGCTCGATTGCCGACTTGTTCCGAATTCAAAATCCGCTTTCGGCGACTACTCTTAAAATTAGAGCAGGGCTCCGTTTTGGCGAAGAAGTTCCGCTACGTTAGGGTTCCCCTGCTTGATTGCAAGGGACAAAGGCGTTTCTCCGCCTTCCGTACTGGCGTTAACATCGGCTCCATGTTCGATTAACAAGCGAATGATTTCCAGGTTATCGTCATGGAATGCGGCAGTGTGCAAACAAGTATGTCCATTGCTGTCAAAAATCGTCGTCTGCGCGCGATGAGACAATAGCAGCTTGATCACATCCAAGTTACGCTCCCCTGCTAACGCGGCATGCAATGCCGTATTCGAAGGAATGAAAGAAATCTTGGAATGAGACAGCGCATCCACATCCGCACCAGAATGTAGCAATACCTGCACTGCATCCTTGTTGCCCATATGGGCCGCATACCCTAAAAGGGTAAGCCCGTCCCGATTTTCCGCATTTGCAAGATGCGGGTGAGATTCTACAATGTCTTTAAGCCGTGCAGCTTCGCCCGACTGAGCCGCTTGAAATGCATCATCAATGATTTGCGTTAACTCCATTCCTTTAGCCTCCTTTTCGATGGTTTTATGCTGCTGAAATTCGGGTTGTACTTCCAAATTATAACCGTGGTTAGAAAACTTGCTTCTTGAAAATCACCTTTTTTGACGAAATTGCGAAGGGGTCATCGAAAAACGCTTAGAGAATAGACTGCTAAACGTACTAGGACTCTGGAATCCGACGCTCAGACAAATATCGGTGATGGGCCAATCCGTTTGGAGAAGAAGCCTTTTCGATTCTTGAAGCCTTCTTCTTACTAAATACTGATAAGGAGACATGCCAAACAATTGCTTGTAACTTCTAAGGAAGTGGTTTGGCGACAAGCATGCAGCTCTAGCCGCATCCGTCAAGGTTAGGGATTGATCAAAGTACGCGCTTAGAAACTCATGACCCATATGAATTCTTTTATACAGTTCCTCGCGCGTCGAGGTTTTTAAGGACTGAAGTTTCAACATTTCTTGATGAACCTGTCGATGGACCTTTAGGAGCCCGTGCGCTAATTCGCATAACTTTTCTTCTAGCCAGGCTGCATCACGTTGCGGATCTGCATATTCGGACTTGATTTGAAACAAGCTTGCGGTTAACCAATGATCATGATAAGTTTTCTCAACAAAATCAACCGACATTTGCTTGGGTACGGCCGGGTCATCCAATAGTTGCTCATCGGATGTCATGATACTGCGATAGACCTCTTCAACCATCCTCTCGGGGAAAAAGATGCAGAAGGACTCCACAGGGACATCCGATTCGATGGTTATCGAATACTCCTGACCATGATTAAGCAACAGATAGTTCCCTTCCTCAACGGCAAAGTGCCCACGACCGGCATGATAGAACGCTCGTCCATTTTTAAATGTTTTAATGGATAATGCGCCTTTACCCTTCCAAAAATAATTCTTGCTCCTGGCATGCAGAATGGGATTATAGCCCCGATTCTCCCTCTTATTTATTGGCATCGTTTCCACCAACCCCCGTAGAATCTGCGCAAATGCGCCCAGCCGATCGGCAATGCGCCGCAGGCAGCAACCCTCCGGATCCGGCCTCATTCCTTTATTTTCCGGACGATTGATCCATTCTCCTGCCGAACATAAGCAACTTGCGACTTACTGGCGACGCATCCGAGCGACCCGGCGCTCCGCCCGCCTTGACACCCTCCGTGTATAGTGTATATATTAGTCATATACACTATGAACACTTGAAGAGACGGTGCCCGATGAACATCATCCTATCCAACGCCACCGACGAGCCGATCTACGCGCAGATCGCCCGGCAGATCCGCGAGCAGATCTGGTCGGGCAGCCTCGCGTCCGGCGCGCCGCTGCCCTCGATCCGGCAGCTCGCGAAGGATTTGCGAATCAGCGTCATCACCACCAAGCGCGCTTACGAGGAGCTGGAAAAGGAAGGCCTCATCGACTCCGTCGTCGGCAAAGGCTCCTTCGTCGCTGGCGTGAGCCCCGCCTTGCTCCGCGAACGGCGGCTCAGACGCGTCGAAGAGCTGCTCGAGGAAGCCGTCGGCGATAGCCGGGCGCTGGGCATGGGACTGGACGAACTCGTCGGCCTGCTTGCGATTTTGTACGAAAACGGGGGAAGCGAACATGAGTGAGCAAGCCATCGAGCTCCGGCAGGTGAGCAAGCGCCAGGGCGCCTTTCGGATGGAAGACGTCACCCTGGATATCCGCAAAGGCTACATCACCGGCCTGATCGGCCCGAACGGAGCCGGAAAAAGCACGCTGATCCGGCAGATCCTCGGCATGTCGCTGCCGGATGCGGGGACGGTGCGCGTCCTCGGCATGCCCATGCCGGAGCGCGAGGACGAGATCCGCCGGCGAATCGGATTCGTCGCGGACGAGAGCCCTTTTTACGAGCATCTGAGCATCCGCGGCATGGCCCGGATCGTCGCCCCGTTTTACGCCGATTGGGACGAACGCGTTTTCCGAACCTATCTCGACCGCTTCGAATTGACGGCCGGCGCGAAGATCCGCAGCCTGTCCAAAGGGATGCGGATGAAGCTCTCCATAGCGATCGCGTTCTCCCATCAACCGGACCTGCTGATCATGGACGAACCGACGGCCGGACTCGACCCCGTCTTTCGCCGGGAACTGCTCGACCTGCTCGCGGACTATGTGCAGGACGAGCGCCGGACGGTCGTCTTTTCCACGCACATCACGACCGATCTGGAGCGGATCGCGGATTATATCGCGTTTCTGCATCGCGGACGCCTGCAGTTTTGCGAGCCGAAGGACGACGTCCTAGATCGCTACGCGCTCGTCAAGGCCGGACCGGATCTGCTGGACCGGGAGGTGCGCCGATCGTTCGTCGGCATCCGGGAAACCGCCGTCGGCTTCGAGGCGCTGAGCGCCGACCGGGAGGCCGCCGTCCGCCTGTTCGCGGGCTATGCGAGCGTCGAGCGCCCTACGCTGGAGGACATCATGTACTTCACCGCGAAAGGAGAACCGTCCGTTCATGCTTAATCTCGTGCGCAAAGATCTGCTAATTCTCAGATACTTGTACCTCTTTGTCGTCGGATACGCGCTGTTCATGGGCTTCATGAACGTCCGGACGGTTTTCACGACCGGCCTGCTGGCGCCCCTCATGCTGCTCGCCATGGTCGCGACGATCGAGACGCGCAACCGGGCGATGGCTTTCGTCGGCAGCCTGCCCGTCCGGAGGCGCGACATCGTCGCCGCCAAGTACGCCACGGTCCTGATCTTCGTCGCGATCGGCGTTCTGCTCTCCTGCGCTGCCCGGTGGATGTACGGCGAGATGTTCCGGCTTGAATCGACCGGAAGCTATGGCTCGGACGCCTGGATCGTCACGCTCGTCGGGCTGCTGTTCGGCTCCGTCTATTGCCCGCTGTATTACGGCCTGGGCCATAAGGGGCTGTACCTCGTGAACTTCCTCTCGTTGGCCACGATTTTCGCGGCGAGCGCGATCATGTTCCGATTCTTGGACGATGCCGCCCTGGCCCAAACCGGTCCCGCGGCGATCCTGCTGTCGCTGGCCGCCGCGGCCGCGCTCCTGCTCGCGTCTTATCTGCTTTCCCTTCGGATCGTCCGGCGCAAGGATCTTCATTATTGAGACCGGTAGATGCCCGGTCCGCGCGGAACGAAACAAGCCCCGTTCCTCTCTAGGAGGAACGGGGCTTGCCTGTATTTCAAGCGATTAGTTCGGCAGCTCGACCGACACTTCGCGGCGCGCTTCCGCGGAACGCAGGACGCCGTCGATGATCGCTTGCTGAATGAGGATCTGCTCGCCGGGGATCGGCGCCGGACGGCCGTCGCGCACCGCCTCGGCGAAGTCGCGCACCTTCTCGTCGAACAGATTGAGCGAATGGCCGATGAGCGGAACGTTCGTCGACGTGTGACCGCCGAAGTCGTCGTGGAACATCGTCATCGCGCCGACCGCGCCGTCCCAGACGCCGGACCATGGGCCCGAGCCGGCCGGCGTGACCTTCAGGCCGGCGTCCGTGCCGAGGAACATCGTCGCGCCGAGCGTATCCATGTGCATCGCCCAGGAGATCTTGAACTGCAGCACCAGATCGTTCTCGAAGCGCACCATCGCGACGCCGAAGTCTTCGACTTCGAACTTGGCCGCTTCGGGATGGTAGACCGGATTCGTGCCGAAGTGGTTGGACGTGAACGCCGAGACGGATACCGGACGCGGATAGCCCATCGTATTCAGCGCCATGTCGAGCGAGTAGCAGCCGATGTCGGCCATCGCGCCCGCGCCGGCGAGCTTCTTGCTGATGAACGTGCCGCCCGGCATGCCGCGGCGGCGGCCGCCGCCCGTCTCCACGTAGTAGACTTTGCCGAGACGGCCCGATTGCACGATGTCTTGCAGCAGCTTCATGTTCGGGTCGTAGCGCGGCTGGAAGCCGAGCGTCAGCATCCGGCCCGTCTCGCGCGCCGTCTGCGCCATCTCGAGCGCCTCGGCCAGCGTGACGGACATCGGCTTCTCGAGCAGCACTTGCTTGCCGGCGCGCAGCGAGTCGACGGCCGTACGGTGGTGCGAGACGTTCGGCGTACAGATGCTGACGCCGTCCAGATCTTGGGCCAGCAATTCGGTGTGGCTGTCATAAGCGGCCGTATCCTTCAAGCCCTCCAGCTCGGTGAACTGACGGGCTTTGCCCGGGATGACGTCCGCGACCGCGACGATCTCGACGAACGGAAGCTTGCGGTAGGCCGATACGTGGGCGCGGGCGATGCCGCCGGTGCCGATGATGCCGATTTTCACTTTTTGACTCATAGGAATGATTGCCTCCTTGGGTGTCGTCCCCGCTCAACGCACGCCATGCAAGCGACGGTAAGCCGAGGGCGTCATGCCGAATTTGTGTTTGAATACCGGGTAGAGATAGTTCGGGTTGACGAAGCCGTGCTCGAGCGCGATCTCTTCGATCGGCCGCTCCGTCTGCAGCAGGTCCGAGCTGATCCGCTGCAGGCGGACGTGCTCCACCCAATCTCGGAACGTCGTCCGTCCTTCGCTCTGGAAGATGCGCTGCAGCTGCCGCGGGCTCACCTGCACCCGCTCCGCCACTTCCTCCAGCGTGATCGGCCGCGCCGCGTTGTCCTCGATGTACTGGATGGCGAGGCGGAACCGGTGATCCTTCATGTCCCGCTCCGGAATGTTGCCCGCGTCCTCGGGAGACGCGTGCACCCGCGCCGCGCGCAGCAGGATCTGGATCATCGTCTGCTTCACGGTCGTGTAGAAGCCGACGGGCTGCTCCTCCCACGCCCGGTACGCGTCCAGGAAAGCGCTCATCGCCTGATACCGGTCGAGCGTCGGCGCGGGCGGCATCGTCTGCAGCAGGCGGATGCACTCGTCCGCCTCCCTTACTTCGAGCGAATCGCCCCATTCGGTTCCGCTGCCGGTCTCGAGCGGGACGATCTCGCAGTGCAGGCACAGCTCGTACATCGGTTCCGCATCGTCCGAGCGCTGCTCGTGGACGACGTCGGGGCCGGTCAGATAGAACAAGCCTTCATGCAGCTCGTAAGCGGCGCCGTCCGCGAAGGTCACCGTGCCTTTGCCCTTCGGGATGAAGTGGAATTCGAACTCCGAGTGCTTGTGGAAGGAGATGACGTGCCCCGGCGCAAAGGCCGCCAGATGGCAGTGCAGCACGCGGATGCCGTAGCGTCCCCAGCGGAACCGCAGGTCGAGCCTATCCAGCGCGTCGCGCTTGCGCGCCATCCGCGCGAACGGGAAGGGCGTCTCGCCCGCCTTGCGCTCCAGCGGATCGGGTCTTCCGTCCATCAGCATGCCTCGCGCCTCCTTCCGCTGCCTCTCGTGATTAAGCTTGCAGTTCCGCGATGCGGATCGGGCGTCCTTCCGAGACCGAACGGTTCGAAGCTTCCATCAGCTTCGTCAGATCGACGGCCAGGCCGACGTTCTCCGCCGCTTCGGTACCGTTCTGGATATGGCCGACCCACTCTTCGAACGCGTACGGCTTGCGGTCGCCGATCGGCACTTCCTGCCAGCCCTCGCCCTTCGCGTTGCTGCGCACCTTCAGCTTCTCTTCGGGGAAGCCGAACAACAGCGTGCCGTCCGTGCCGTGCAGCTCGATGGAGAACGGCGAGTGGCTGTTGACGAAGCCCGCTTCCACGATGCCGATCGCGCCTTCCGAGTAGGAGAGGACGGCCACGGCGTTGTCTTCGACTTCGCGGCCCGATACGTAGCCGTAGGTAGCGCTTACCGTATCCGGCAGCCCGAGGAACAGACGCACGAGATACATCGGGTGGCAGCCGAGATCGATCAGCGCGCCGCCGCCGCATTGTTCCTTGGAGTAGAAGTGCGCCGGCAGCCAGTCCGCGGTTGAACCGTTGTGCGACAGCCGGACGCGGGCCAGCGTCAGCTTGCCGAGCGAGCCTTCCGCCAGCACTTCGCGGATCGTCTGCGTATAGGAATCGTACAGGCGCGGCAGCGAGACGGTCAGCTTCACGCCGGCTTGCTTCACCGCGTCCAGAATCTCGTTGACTTCATGCAGCGTAGGCGCGACGACCTTCTCGGTGAAGATATGCTTGCCGGCTTGCGCCGCCTTCACCATGACGTCCCGGTGGATATTCGTCGGCGCGTCGACGACGACCGCGTCGATATCGTCCCGCGCGAGCAGCTCGTCCAGGGAGGCGATGAACGGCACGCCGTACTTGGTCGCCTTCTCCTCGCCGCGCGCCGGAATCTCGTCCCAGATCGCGGCGATCTCCGTATCCGGGTGATCCAGTACTTGCTTCGTATAGTCTTCCGCATGCACATGCCAATAGCTCAACATGCCGATCCGTATCATTTCGCTTCGCCCCTTACTTCAAATATACGACACATGGTGAAGATAACACACCCCAACAGGTCGTTTAAATATGTTTTCGTGCCAATTTAACTATAATTATACGACATCATTGCACACAGTTTCATCTCTTGGATGATTATGTTACACTTCGCGGTAGAAGCGAAGCTTCGGGGAGGCGATCGCATGAACGCATTACCGGAAACGTTCGTCCGCACGGTCGGCAGCGTACACGGGGACCAAGGTACCCGCTGGCTCTCGGAATTGCCCGATCTGCTGCGCGAGTGCGAACGGCGCTACGAGCTCCGTCTGCTGCCGCCGTATGAATTAAGCTACAATTATGTGGCCCCCGCCGTGCGCGCGGACGGCTTGCCCTGCGTCCTGAAGCTCGGCGTCCCTTCGGATCCGGAGCGGGCACGCGAGCCCGCGGCGCTCCGGCTGTTCGGCGGCCGGGGCGCCGTAAGGGCGCTAGCCGCCGACGACGAGCGCGGCGTCCTGCTGCTCGAGCGGCTTCTGCCCGGCCGGACGCTGCACAGCGTCGCCCAAGACGACGAAGCGGTGCGCATCGCCGCCGATCTCGTCCGCCGTCTTCGGACGCCGGCCCCCGCGGGAGACGCGGCGGCGGCGTTCCCGACGAGCGCGCAGTGGGCGCGGGGGTTCGAGCGGCTGCGCGCGCGGTTCGGCGGCGGGACGGGCCCTCTGCCGGAGCCGCTCGTCGCGCGCGCCGAAGCCCTATTCGCGAGGCTGCACGCCGAGCCGGACGGACCGGCGCTGCTGCTGCACGGCGACTTGCACCACGGCAATATCCTTTCCGCCGAGCGTGAGCCGTGGCTCGCCGTCGATCCGAAGGGCGTCATCGGCGAAGCCGCCTACGAAGTCGTGCCGTTCCTCCTGAACAACCTGCCGGAGGAAGACGAGGATGCCATGATTCGCCTGATCCGCCGCCGCGTCGCGGGCTTCGCCGAGGCGCTGGGCCTCAGCTCTTCGCGCATCGCGGACTGGTTGTTCGCCCACACCGTCCTCTCGGCGTGGTGGTGCGTGGAAGACGGCGTGGACGGCGCCGAAGGTCAAATCCGCATCGCCGCCCGGCTGGAGAACGACTGATCGATCGAGGAGGAAGACGATAGATGATAATTGCAACTAACGAAGGAAAGGCCCGGGTCCGAGCGACGATCGATGCTTATGCGCCGACTCTGCGCGACATCGCGGCCTACATCGGCGCGAACCCGGAGCTCGGCCACCAAGAGCGGCTCGCCTCCGCGCGGCTGACCGAAGCGCTCGAAGCGCTCGGCTGCGAGGTGACGCGCGGGACGCTCGGGCTCGAGACGGCGTTCATCGCCGAGTACCGCTCCGGGAAGCCGGGGCCGACGATCGCCTTGCTCGCCGAGTACGACGCGCTGCCGGAGATCGGCCATGCCTGCGGGCATCATCTCATCTGCACGATGGCGCTCGGCGCGGCGGCCGGACTCCGGCCGCTGATGGACGAGCTGGGCGGCTGCCTCCGCGTGTACGGCACCCCCGCCGAAGAGACGATGGGCGCCAAGGTCGACATGGCCGCCGCCGGCCTGTTCGACGACGTCGACGCCGCGCTCATGGCGCACCCTTACCACCAGTTCGAGCGATCCGGCTCTTCGCTGGCGATGGACGCGCTGCAGTTCGAGTTCCGCGGCAAGGCCGCGCATGCCGCGGCGAACCCGCAGGACGGCATCAACGCGCTCGACGCCGTCATCCAGCTGTTCAACAACGTGAACGCGCTGCGGCAGCAGACGAAGCCCGACGCCCGCCTCCACGGGATCGTCTCCCACGGCGGCCAGGCGCCGAACATTATTCCGGACTACGCCGCCGCCCAATTCTATGTACGCTCGGCATCCCGCGCATACACCGACGAGCTGGCGCGCAAGGTGACCGCCTGCGCGGAAGCGGCCGCGCTCGCGACCGGCTGCCGGCTGACGACGAGCAACTACGAATATTCGTACGATGAGCTGCGCACCAACGAAGCGCTGTCGGACGCCTTCAACGCCAACCTCGTCGCCTCCGGCATTCCGCCCGAGCGGATCGCTTCCGGCCATGACAACGGCTCGCTCGATCTCGGCAACGTCTCCTTGCGCTGCCCGGCGGTACACGCCTACGTGCAGGTGGTCGATCAGCCCTATACGCTGCACTCGATCGAATTCCGCGACGCCGCGCAGACCGACCGCGCCTACGACGGCATGGTGTTCGGCGCGACGATACTCGCCCTCACGGCGTTCGACGTTCTCACCGACGCCGATCTGCTCGGCCGGATCCGCGAGGAGTTCCGCGAGGCCGCGGCGGCGCAGAAGTAATTTCCGGAGCGTCGGCCGCTATCCTGACGGCCCATTCGCGAATAGGCGGCGTACAGCGTCCATTTTCGTCGCCTCGCCGGCCCCGCCAACGCATGGCGCCCCGCGCCTCCCTTTACCGGGAGACGCGGGGTTTTTTCGCCTTCCTCTTATCGGCTGCCTTTTAGCTTAGCCCTTCGTCTTCAACCACTCGTCGAATTGCTTCTGCTTCTCCGCGATGATCTTGTCGACGCCGGACGCCTTCAGTTTGTCGAGGTACTGAGGGATATACTTGGCCGGATCCACGATGCCCGCGTTCAGCGCGCCGTAGAACTCCTTCGTCACGTTGGCGCTTGCGGCGACTTCGCTCTTGACGCTGTCCCCGTTGAACGTGAAGCCGAGCGCGATCGACGGCTTCGCCGAATCGTTGAACTGCTTGAACAGCTCCCACTTCTGCGGGTTCTCCGTCTCGAACAGATAGTTCAGGAACTGATTGCCCAGCTCCCAGTTCGAGCCGGGATTGAACGTCGAGTTGGCGGCGGTCACGCCGTCCGGGTATTTGATGACGTTGTCGGATACTTTGACGTAGTGCTTGTCTTCGATGCCGTAGTTCACGAGATTGTTCAGCGTCTTGTCGGTATGAAGCAGGTTGATGAGCATCATCGCGCGCTCGGGGTTCTTCGAGGTGCGGGAGATGGCCAGCATGGACCCCGTCGTGTCGCCGGTCGTGATCGTCGGTTCGGTGAGCTCCACTTGCGCGAGCGGCACGCCCACGTTGCGCATGACCTCGTCGGCCGCGCCCGGCTTCAGCGAAGTCGTGTAGCTGAACACTTTGCCGGCTTTGACCAACTCTTCGGCCTTGACCTTCGTCGTGGCGGCGTCCTTGTTGATATAGCCCGCCTGGTACCATTTCCGGCTCATCTCCGCGGCCGCCTTGAACTCCGGCGTCTCCACCTCGTTCAGAATCTTCGTGTCCGTGCCCAGCTTGTGCAGCACGCCGGGGACTGTATTGTCGCCGAGCTTATCCCAGTTCAGGTTCGTGAGCAGCCCGTTCTCGTTGGACACGTAGAACGGCGTCATGCCCGGCTCCTTCTCCTTGATCGTCTGCAGCAGCGGCTCCAGATCCTCGATCTTCTTGATCTGGCTCAGATCCATGCCGTATTTGTCCGCGATATCCTTGCGGACCATCAGCCCGCGCGTCGCCGCGAGCTCCTTGTTCGTCGGGAAGCCGTAGTTGCGGCCGTTCACCTTGGAGCCCGCGAGGAACGCCGGGTTCAGCGCCGCCTTCGCCTCCGGGGCGTACTGGTCGATCAGATCGGTCATGTCCAGGAAAGCGCCCTTGCCGACGTTCACGGTGAAGCCGTTCCAGGCGGCGGTAAAGATGAGGTCCGCCGGCTGCGAGGACGAGATCAGGAGATTGATCTTGTTGTCCCAAGCGCCCCAGTCGACCGGATTGAGGTCCACCTTGGCGTTGATCTTGTCCTTGAGATAGTCCGCGATGGCCGCTTCGACCGCGGCTTCGTCCTTTTGCGGAGAGCCCGGATAGTAGAGCGTCAGCGTCACTTCATCCAGCGGCTTCGCGGAACTTTCCGCGGAGGCGGATGCCGAGGCAGACGCGGACGGACTGGCAGCCGGAGTCGCGGAAGCGGATGCGGACGAAGACGCGTCTTTGTCGTTGCCGCCGCAGCCCGCCAATGCGGCTCCGAGCGCTACCGGTACGAGGATGGTCGAGAGAAGCCCCTTTTTTGCGATGGTCATGCTTGAATACCCTCCTAGAGTTGGTTTCCTATGCCAACCGGACAAGCCCCGTATGTGTAGTATAGGGGTCCGGGGTCAGCCTTTGACAGCCCCAATCGTCAGTCCTTTGACAAAATACTTCTGAAAGAACGGGTACGCCAGAATGATCGGCCCGATCCCGACGACGGCCATCGCCATCCGGATCGATTCGCTCGGCAGTTGGACCGCGCCCCCGCCTTGGCTGAGCGCCTGCGAAGCTTGGACGTTGGAGGTGAGATATTGGATGTTGAGCATCGTCTTGTACATGAGGTATTGGACGCTGACCGTCTTGTTGTCGTTGATGAACACGAGGCTCATGAACCAGTCGTTCCAGTACATCAGCGTATTGAACAAGCCGATCGTCGCGATCACCGGCAGCGAGAGCGGCAGGACGATGCGCCGGAAGATCTTGAACTCCCCCGCCCCGTCGATCGTGGCCGCTTCGAGCAGCGGCGCCGGGATGGTGGTCGAGAAAAACGTTCGCATGATGAGCACGTTGAACGGCTGGATGAGCATCGGGATGATTAGCGCCCAGATCGAGTTGCCTAGATGCAGATACTTCACGTAGACGAGGTACCAGGGCACGAGGCCGCCGTTGAACAGCATCGTGAAGAAAATGAAGAACGCGAAGGCATGCCGGTAGGGCAACCCGCTGCGCGAGATCGGGTAGGCGAATGCCGCGGTCAGCAGCAGGCTGAGCGCCGTGCCGGCCACCGTGACGAAGATCGAGACGCCGTAGGAGCGGACGATCTGCGTCGCGTCGTTCAACAGCAGATGATAGGCCATCGCGCTGAGCTTGTCGGGGATGAGCTGGTAGCCGTGCTTCAGAATCGACATCTCGTCGGTGAACGAGACGACGATGACGAGCGCGAGCGGGAAGACGCAGGCGATCGTGCACAGGATGAAGATCGCGTGGATGACCGCGTTCGTTCCTCGGGATACGGCGTTGGGCGAATAGGGTCGTTTGGGCGCGGACTTGACCGCGTCGGTTGAGCTCATTAGGGATGCCGCCTCCTTAGAACAGCGCGTTGTCGCGGTTGATTTGGCGTACGATGTAGTTGGAGCCGAAGACGAGCGCGAGTCCGACGAGCGCCTGATACAGCCCCGCCGCGGAGGACATGCCGATGTCGCCCATGACCATGAAGGAACGGTAGACGTAAGTATCGATAACGTTGGTCGTCGGGTACAGCGTGCCGGTATCGAGCGTGACCTGGAAGAACAAGCCGAAGTCCGCGTAGAAAATCCGGCCGATCTGCAGCAGCGTCATGATGACGATGACCGGCATGAGGAGCGGCAGCGTGATGCGCGTGATCTGCTTCCACTTGCCCGCTCCGTCGATCAGCGCTGCCTCGTAATACTCCTCGTCGATGCCGACGATCGCGGCCAGATAGACGACCGTGAAGTAGCCGATGTTTTTCCAGGCGTTGATGATCGGCAGCAGGAACGGCCAGGCGTTCGGCTTGGCATACCAGGAGACCGGGTCCAGGCCGAAGGTCTTCAGCAGGACGTTGTTCACGAAGCCGTGCTCCTCGCCGAGCATCGCGAAGACGAGATAGCTCACGACGACGGCCGACAGGAAGTACGGGAGGAAGAACGCGCTCTGATAGAATTTGGCCGCCAGCCGGCCTCTCAGCTCGTGGAGCAGAATCGCGACGGCGATGGCGCCGATGAGGTTCGTCGCGATGAACACGGCGTTGTAGGCGATCGTATTGCGCGTAATCTCCCAGGCGTCGGAGGTGGCGAACAAGTACTTGAAGTTCTCGAAGCCGACCCACGGGCTGCCGAGAATGCCGTCCTCGTAGTTGATCTTCTTGAAGGCGATCAGGATGCCGAACATCGGCAAGTAGTTGTTGACGATCACGAGCGCGATCGTGGGGATCATCATCAGGTACAGCGTGCGGTAGCGCCGCATGCGGCGAAGCGCACCGCCCGATGACGCCTTCGTCCGGCGGCCGGGCGCGGGGACGGGGTTGACTGGGTTCATCCGATCTCTTCTTTCTGTGCATGGTGGATAAGGCTATGTTCTAAGTATAGAAACCGCGCCCCGCCCCCTCTACGCACGGAAGTGACATGAACGACGTTCTGGTGACTTGCCCGCTTCCCCGTTCGCGGCGCCCCGGGCGACTCCCTTCTCAGCCGCGCCCTCTCCGCGGCCGCCGTCATGCGGCCCATGGCAAAAAGCGGCCGGGCAAGGTCCCTAGACCCTGTCCGGCCGCTTCTGCCGTTCCTTCGTCCGTTAAGGCAGCGTTCCGTTCGTAATGACGAGATCGTCGATGTAGCCGCGATACTGCCCGGTGCTCGCCGGCCGGTCGTAGTTCACGAGGATGCGGTCGATCGTCTTGCCGACCAGCCCCGGCGCCGTGCCGATGTTAATCTTGATGGGCGTCCAAGCGTTCAGCGGGATGGCGCCGCCGTGGCCGCCGTTCGGATGCACGCCGTGGCCGTCATAGTCGAGCAGGCCGCTGTCGCGCAGCGTCGTCCCGTCGGTCGTGACGAAGTCGATCGCCGCGTAGCGGGCGTTGTCGGTCTGCGGATACAGCCAGTAGCCGAGCTTCGTGCTTGCCGTAATCGGGATGTTGACGGCGAATATCTTGCACTTCGCATAGGAGACCGTCGCGCTGTTGTCCGTCCCGGAGAACATGAGCGTCGCGATGCCGGTCCTCGGCTGCTCCTGCCGCGGCGAGCATTCCGGATTGGTGCCGGCCGTATAGCCCGTCACGTTCTGGCTGCCGTCCAGCGTGTCCAGCCAGGTCGGCGGCGCATCCGCGCTCTCGAAGCCGTTGCTGAACAATGGCGTCGTCCCGCCGCCTGAGCCCGGGACGACCTCGAACGCCACGACCGACATCGGCCCGACCGAATAGGCGAAGTTGCCGCCCGAGTAGGTCAGCGTCGTGCTCGCGGTCGGATTCGTGGACGCGTCCAGCTTCCATACGTTGACGGTGCCCGACGAGGAAGCGGCGTTCTGCAGCTGAACCGTCAGGTCGTGCGTCGCCCCCGCGCCCGTCGACGTATTCTTGTTCACGACGATCAGATACGTCTTGCCGGTCGCCGGGTCCTTGGACGAGACGAACTCCAGGTTGTCGTCCGTGCCCGTCTTCGTCGCGGCCAGCTTCTGGCTGCCCATGCGGTTGCCGAACAGCTGATAGGTGTAGTAAGGCTTGTAGGGAGAGTAGTCCGTATTGTTCAACAAGCCGAGCAAGTTGCCGCCCGTCTCCGCCAGATTGTAGTTGGCGAAGATGTCCGCGCCGCCCTTCATCGCGTTCACGATGGCGCTGGCCAGGTAGACGGCTCCGAACTCGTTGTGGTACTTGAGATCATAAGCGGTGCCGCCCGGCTGGTGGCTGATGTTGTATTCGGTCAGGGCCGCGCCGTACAGCTTGCCGGAAGGGCTCTTGAAGACGTTCCCGGGACCGCCCGCTTTGACCGAAGCGACGTCGTCCTGGTAGTTCTTTTTCGTATAGGTCATCCGGTCGGCGTCCGTCACGGAGACCGGCGAAGGACCGTAGTTGTGCCAACTGATCAGGTCGATCTGGCTCTCGAGGTTCTTGGCCGCGTAGGAGAGGAGACCGTTCCCCGCCTGCGCGTCCGTGCCCGCCGCCCCGTCGTCCCAGTTCGAATGGACCGCGCCGATCAGCTTGATCGAAGCATCCTGCAGCTTCATCGCGTTCCCTACCGTCTGGGCGAACGTCTTGTAGGCGCCGTTGTTCCGGAACTTACCGTCCTCCTCGACGAACGGTTCGTTCCACAGCTCCCAGTAGCGGACCTTCTTGCCGCTGCCCAGCGCGAGGTCGGTATTGTAGCGCTTCACGACCTCCTTCATGAACTTGGCATATTCGGTCCAATCCGCCGAGGTGATGGCGCCGTTCGCGTCGCGGGTATGCGCCACGCCGGCCGGGAAGCCGGCCAGGACGAACAGCGGCTCCGCTCCCGCATCGAAGATCGTGTTCAGAATCGCGTCCATGCCGGCGAAGTTCCACGTGTTCGAAGAAGGATACGGATCCCGGCCGTTGTACGTCAGGATCTGGATCGGATTCACGCGTACCAGCTTGATCTTGGCGTCGCCGATCCGCGTCTGGAGCGTCGCGTTGCCCGCCCACCAAGTTCGCTTGTCCGGCGCCCCGACCGCCCAGGCGAACGGATTGACCGCCCCCGCGTTCGACGCCGTATCCACCGCGATCGTCGTCGCGGTCCCCGCATAGGTCGTCTGGCCGGGGAACAGCCCTGCGATCGCGACCGCGGCCGACAAAGCGCCTCCCCACAACATTCGCCTAACCGTCTTCCTGCTCGTCATCCTATCTCCGCCTTTCTCCATTGAATTCGCAGCCTCTATGATCCAAAGGAGAGACGAGGACTGCGCAAAATCCGGCGGCCTTGCAGCTTTGCCGATCATGCCGCGCGGCGTCGCACATGGCTTTACCCCGAAAGCGCCGCCCTCTTCTCCTTCCGCTGCCTAACCCGTCAGTTCAACCACAGGGTGCCGAACAGCGCCGCGTTCTTGGCGCCCCCGATGCCGGAGGACCATTCCATGTATCCCTTGCGGCCGGCCCCGTCGTTGTCGTTCAGCAGGACCGACATCCCGATCGCTTGCCCGGCGGCCGGCGTACCGGCGCCTTCCAGCTCGGCGAACGGAATGCTCAGCTCATAGACGGTCGTCTTCGTCGCCTCGTCCCGCGTCACGGCGATCGCGCCGGACGCCATCGGACCCGAATGCGCGAAGCCCATGCCCTTGTAGATCTGCGGCGCGCCGCCGTCCGGCTTCCCGATCTGCAGTTCGTAAACCTGCGGTCCATATCCGGATCCGCCCGCATTCTTCGCATCGAATGCCAACTGCAACGAGTCCCCCTGCCACATGCCGCCGCCGGACTGCGGCTGGCTCTGCGTATCGTCCTTCACGCGGGCCAGCACATACAGCCGCTGCGCATCCCACTGGAACCGCAGGTCGGCGGACAAGCCCTCCGGCGTCCAGCTCGGACGATACTCCGCGCTCACCTGCGAAGCATCGGCCATGGCAAGGCGCGGCGCCGCCGCCCAGCCGTCTTCGGCGATGCCGTCGATGACGGGCGCCGCTTCCCCGATCGCCTGAGCCGTGACGGCGTCTAGCCTGGCGGCGAACGGAATCGTCTCGGTGCCGGAGACGACCGCGCCGGTCACGTTTAGCGCGCCCTCGGCCTTCGTGCCCGGCAGCGGCGCGAGCGTATACGGCACGCTCACGGTCTGTCCCGGCGCCACCTCGACATTCGCAGGCGCAGCGAGCGTCGCCGTCCATCCGGCCGGCGGAACGAGCGAGACGGTGCCCGCGGCCGGCTCCGCGAGATGATTCGTCAGCCGCACCGCCTTCTTCGTCACTTGAACCGACAGCTTGGGCACGACGCTGAGCGTATACGTCTTCGGCGCCAGCGGCCGTCGCTTGGCGGTATCCGTCACGGTCGCCGTATAATCCCCGATGCCCGCATCCGTCTTCGGCTTGATCTGGAACGACACGGTAGCGGTCGAATACGCTTCGACCCGGTACGGCTTCGACATCGCCGCGGACGAGGCGAACCAGTCCGCCGGCAGTCCCTCCACCCGGAGCGTTCCGTCCAGCGCCTTCGTGCCGTAGTTGAAGATGTCCACGGAGAACGTCCCTTCGTATCCCCGCGTCAACGAGGCGTTCCCGCGCGCGTGATAGGGGCTCTTCGTCAGCCAGGCGACGGCGGGATCGCCGGGTTTCTGCCGATTCGCATCGGAACCCGGCGCGTCTGCCGCCTTCGCCGCGGCACCCCGGAGCGCTTCCCGCAGCTGCCCCGCGACGTAGACGGGCTCCGCGCCGATCTAGACGCGCACCAGCCCGCCGGAGGAGGGCAGCGTGCTCGCGTTGCCGTACGGATCGTAACGCGTCAGCGTCTTGCGGGACGGCAGCGCGACTTCCGCGGCAGGACCGGCGGTCCACAAGGCGATGACGTCCTCGTCGCCGCCCCGTCCTTCGTAACCGAGCGCCTCGACGCCCTCTCCCAGCCCGAGTCTGCCCGCGTACGCATGGCCGCCTACGATTCGATTCAACGCGGCCACGGCGGGATAGATCGGCTTTACCTCGCCGCCGACGTTAGCATCGGCGAGGCCGAACTCCGTGTCCGTCGCGATATTGAACGAGTAGAGCGTGTTCGTCTTGACGCCGGCCGCGAGCGCCAGCAAGTAGCCTTTGACCGTGTACAGCGCTTGGTTCGCCAGCCCCTGCTCGTCGGACCGCCAGCCCCATTCGGTCAGCCAAACGTCCTTGCCCGGCACGATTCCCTTCACGCTCTCGATGTCGTTGACGAAGGCATGCCCCGCTTCCGGATCGCCCGCCTGATACGGGTGTATCACGATCGCGTCCGTATAATCGCCGGCGCCATACGCCGCGAGCTCCTTCAAAAACGCGGCGCCCGTCCCCGACAAGCCGCTCATGACGACCGTCGCCTTCGGATCGGCCCGCTTCGCCGCCAGATAGCCCGCCTTCAGCAGCTCGGCGTAGCCTTCGGCATCGTGCGCCGGCCGGTAGAAGCCGTCGAGATTGGGCTCGTTCCAGATCTCCCAGCGGTCGATCCGGCCCTTGTACCGCGACACCGTTTCATAGACGTAGTTCGCGTATTCCGTCAACGTCCTCGGCGGATAATGCTCGCGCATCTCCGCTCCTTCGGGTCCCGTGCTCGCCCATTTCGCCGAATAGGCCAGCAGCCCGATCATGCGAATGCCGCGCGAGCGGTTCGCTTCGACGATCCCGTCGTAGAGCGTCCAGTCGAAGACGCCTTTCCGCGGCTCGATCGTGTCCCAGAGGAAGTCGTTGCGCACGACGGCGGCGCCGGACAGCCGGATGAGCTCCGCTTCCTGGGCGCGCAGCGCATCCGAAGTCAGATAGTCGTAATGCGTGGAGAACCCCATCAGGGCTTCCCCGCTCTTGCTCCCTCCGCTCCCTCCGCCCTTGCGCGCTTCCAGGGCCGGATCGGCGACGCGGGCGAACGCCGCCCGACGGACCGAGGCCGTGCCGCCGTCGTCTCCGCCGACCGATGCTTCGACCGTAAAGTAACCGTACGGGCCGACGGCGAAGGCGATCTCCGCCTCCGCGCTGCCGCCAGCCGGGACGGACGCCGGATCGACGCGCCCCGAAGCGACCGCAGCGCCCTTGTCGTCCTTGACGACGTAGGCGACCGGTACGGCTGCGGCTTCGTCCCCGCCGTTCGTCAGCTTCGTCCGGAACGTCACCGCATCGCTGGCGAACACCGATCCCGGCACCGCCGCGCGAAGCTCGGCCAGCGCCAATCGCGCGGGCGCAGCGACCGGCGGCAGCAGCCCGCCTTTATAGAAAGTGAAGTCGTCCAGCACGAAGCTGCCCGTCCGGTTGTCCTCCGGGCTCAGGTTGATGCCGTCGACCCGGTCCCAGTCGAGCCGTCCGTCCCCGCTCCCGCCGTTCGGCGCGAGCTCGTCCGCTCGAATCGTTACCGGCGTCCAGGACGCGCTCCCGACGTCGATCACCTTCGCGAACTTGTCTCCGCCGTCCTTCTCCTCCACGCCGACCGACAGCCGCTGGGGCGTCCCGTCGCCGCGGATCATGAACCGGATCGCTTCCGTCCCGGCCGGCTTCCAGTCCGCGGGCAGGAAGCCGTGCGCCACGAGTCCCCAGCCTTGCCCGGAGCGCGTATAGTTCACCTGAAGCCCCTGTCCGCTGACGCCGGCCGCCGCCGTCTTCGTCACCGCGCTGCCCTCGCCGGCCCACAGCCCCCAACCCTGGAACGCATCCGGATCGAAGCCGTTCGCAAGGCTCGGCTCGTACGCGCCGAAAGTCACGTCGTCCAGCAGCAGCGAGCCCGCCCGATTCTCTTCGGGGCTGATGTTCAGCGAAGCGACCTTGTCCCAGTCGAGCACGCGGTCGCCTCCGCCGTCCTGGTATTCCAGCTCCGACGCGGGAATCGTCACGAGCGTCCAAGCATCGCCTTCGATCGCGACGAGCTTCCGGAACTTGTCCCCGCCGTCCTTCTCCTCCACGCCGATTGAGAACCGCTGCGCCGTCCCGTCTCCTTTGGCATAGAATTGGAGAGTGCGCGTCCCGGTCAGGTTCCATCCGGCCGGGAAGTCCGCGTGCGCCACGAGTCCCCACCCCGCCTCCGAACGATCGTAGACGATCTTGACCGCCTTGCCCTCCACGCCGTCCGCCTCTTGCTTCGTTACCGTGCTGCCCTCCCCGGCCCACAGTCCCCAACCCGCGAACGCATCCGGGTCGAACGAATTGGCCGCCAGCACGCCGCCCGTCTCCGCGGCGGCCGCCGGCTTTCCTCCCGCAGCCCCCGCATACGGGACTGCGAGCAGCACGGCCAGCGGCCAGACGGCCCAACGAACCCGCTTTCGCTCCTGCTTCATGTCCTCTCCCCCTTGGTCGGCTATCGTCCGCGTCATCCATCCGTCGGAAGATGCTTCCTCCATTGTAAAGGGGCCTGCCCGCCTTCCACTATGGAAAGCGGTTACTATTTGAACGTTTCCGTGACTTCATGCGTCGGTCGCCAAGCGCACAAAAGACCGTTCCCATGCCGGAACGGCAAGGGAACGGCCTTTCTCTATCGCGAACGGTTCGGCGGGGCGGCGCGCCGCGAAGCCCGTGCGCTTCGGCGCATCTCCGGCCGCGCCGGACGTTCCCGCCTTCCCGGTGAATTAAGCCCCCGCGCCCTGCAGCGGGCACTCGTCCGGCTCGTTCCGCACCTCGCGGGTACGCAGGCGGCGGGAACGCGCGAGCGTCGCCGCCACCGTCCCCCCCGCGACCGCGACGCTCGCCGCGCCGATCCAGGCGATGGAGGTCAGGGAGATCCCTTCGACGACGAGACCCCCGACGCCCGCGCCCGCGGCCATCGCAAGCTGCAGGACCGACGTGTTCAAGCTGAGCATGATGCCGGAGGCTTCCGGCGCCAGCGTCAACAGATGATACTGCTGGGTAGGGCCGGACGACCAAGCGGAGAAGGCCCACAGCATCAAGAGCGGGAACAGGACGGCCGGAGACGGAGCGGCGAGCGCCAGCAGGACCAAAGCAATCGCATGAATCGTCATGCCGCTGACCAGCGTGCGGCCGAACCCCCAGCGATCCGTGCTGTATCCGCCGAGCTTCGAGCCGATCAGGCTGGCGATGCCGAAGGCGAACAAGCCGACGCTCACGCCAGCTTCCCCCATGCCCTTCACTTCGAGCAGGTAAGGAGAGATATACGTGTAGGCGATCGCATAGCCGCCGATCCAGAAGAACGTCACCGCCAGCGCCACCGCGATCCGGGGCTGCTTCAACAGCGCCAGCTGGCGGCGAAGCGGCACGGGCTCCTCGCCTTGCGTATTCGGAATGGCGTACGCGATGACGAACATGGCGGCGATGCCCAAGAGACCGATGCCTCCGAAGATCAGCTTCCAGTCGTATGCGGAGGCGATAACCCTGCCGAGCGGCACGCCGATGATGAGCGAGGTGCTGAAGCCCATGACGAGCGTCGCGATGGCGCTGCCTTGCCGTTCGGGCGGCGCAAGCTTGGAGGCGACGGTGAGCGCCGTCACGACGAAGACGCCGGTGCTGAGCGCCAGGATGATGCGCGAGCCGAGCAGCACCCCGAATCCCGGAAGGGCGAGGACGACAGCGTTGCCTATGACGAATACGCCCAGCGCGGCGAGCAGCAGCTTCCGCCGTTCCATCCGGGCTGTAGCGGCCATCAGGATGGGCGTACCGAACGCGTAGGCGAGCGAGAACACGGTAATGAGCTGGCCGGCCGCCGATACCGACACGCCGCTGTCCGACGCGACCTTATCCAAGATGCCGGCGATGATGTATTCCGATGTGCCGACCAGGAAGCTGATGATGGCCAGCACGTAGATTTTAACTGCGTTCGACATGAATTTATTGCTCCTCTCTCCACTCCGCGCTTCTCTTTTTATATTTCTAAAAATATAGAAATAAACTCGAAAAATTATTCCAGCAAATAGGGCGCAAACTTATGCGCGACTTCGCGGTTCACGCTGTAATAGATATAGGTGCCGTCCTTGCGAAGATCCAGCAGGCCGCAGTCCGTCAGTTGCTTCAAGTGATGGGACAGCGTCGAGCCCGCCACGGTCTCCAGCTTGCTCATCATGGACGTGCAGCACAGCTTCTGCTCGTCCGAGAGCATGAGCGCGATCTTGAGGCGGGTCGGCTCCCCCAGCGCCTTGAAGATACGTACGGCTTGCTGCGCGTCTGCGCGATCTTCCGACATCGCGTTCTCCTCCTGTCCGGTTTATTTCGATAAGCGTAGAAATAAGATAGCACAGCTTCCCTTGGATGTAAACAGCAAATGCAAGTAAAAACGGCATCGCCATCCTCAGAAGAGGGCGAGACGTTTTTATCGGAGACCATTTAGAAATGGATAAGCGTGAAACTTATAAATTCTAAATGGTCAAAAAGGCGGCGGGTAACCGCCGCCTTTCATTGCTGGTACCGCTTGCGGAACTCCTTCGGCCCGATTCCCACCGTTTTCCGGAACACCTTCGCGAAGTGGGAGATGTTCTGATAGCCGACCGTCTCCGCGATGTCGGATACCTTGCGGTTCGTCTCGACCAGCAGCGTCTTCGTCTTGTTCATCCGCGCTTGCATGATGTATTCCGACAGGGCGATGCCCGTCTCCTTCTTGTACAGCCGAGACAAGTAGGCGGGGTTCAGGAACACGTGATGCGCGATCTCTTCGCGGCTCAGCTCCCCGGTCAGGCGCGCCTGCACGTATTGGTGAATCTTGTCGATAACGGCGCGATTGTCCTGCCCTTGGCTGCGGTATTCGTCTATCGCGTCGGCCACCGCCTGGCGCGCCCATGTCCGAAGCTGGGGGACGGTCCTCGGCGTCTGCAAGGAAGCGAATCGCCCGTAGACGGACAAGCCCCGCTTGTGGAACGCGCGGTACAGCATATGCTTGACCGCCGAGACGACCACGTCGAGCGTCTCCGGCGTCGCCTCGCTCTCCCGGAGACTGGCGAACATCTCCTCCAGCCGGCGGTTCAATGCCTCTGCCTGCCCCGCTTCGAACAGCACCAGCCAATCGTCGGCGGGCACGAACGGAAGCGCGCCCGGCGATAGGCTGCCGCGCGCCTCGCCCACCGCCAGGACGGCGTCGGACGCCGTAACGTTGTCGTGCTCGAGCGCGAGCAGCGTCTCGTAAGCTTCCGGCAAGCCGGGCAGCGTCGCGATTTCCCCGATATAGCAGGAGAGATGGCAGTAGAAGTACCGGTTGCACGCGCCGATCAACGCCGTGCAGCGTTCCTTGAGCGCCTCCTTCCAATCCGCGTCCGCCGTCTGGTCTCCGTACAGAAGCGCCGCCGTCACCCCGCTCCGGTCCTGAATGACGATCCCCTCCGAACCCGCCAGCAGCACCTCCGCCGCCGAGTTGCGGATCGCGTATTCCATGATCTCCTCGTCGCGCGTGTTCAGCTCCTTGTCCCATTGCTCCACGCTGATCAGCACCGGCACGACCGGCCGGCGAATGTCGAGCGGGAGCGCGTACAGCGCGATCGCCGCTTCGATCCGCTCGGCGGACGCCGCGATGCGCCGGCCGAGCAGATCCTGCCAGAAGCGCTCGACCAGGAGCGGTTTCTGCCGCTCCCACTGCGCGTAGTAGTGCCGGTAAGCCTCGCTGAATGCCTTCTGTTCCCGATTCCGGCCGATCTCCTCGAGCGCGCGTACGACGACCGCCTTGAGCTCGTCATAGTCTACCGGCTTGACGATGTAGGCGTAGCTCCCCAGATGAAGCGCCTGCTGCGCATAGCCAAAGTCGGCATGGGCGGTGAGGAAGATCGTCACCGTGTCGGGAAACCGCTCGCGGACCCAATCGAGCAGCTCCATGCCGCTCTCGCCGGGCATCTCGATGTCCGTGATGAGGAGATCGACGGAGCCGCGCGCCATGACGTCCTTCGCCTGCTTGGCGCTGTAGGCTTCGCGAAGCTCCGCGATCGGGACCTCCGACCAGTCGATGCCTTGCGTGATGCCTGCCACCGCGTACTTCTCGTCATCCA
Organism: Cohnella nanjingensis; assembly: GCF_014212125.1. Taxonomy (GTDB): domain Bacteria; phylum Bacillota; class Bacilli; order Paenibacillales; family Paenibacillaceae; genus Cohnella; species Cohnella nanjingensis. Next base: position 14,162 of record NZ_JACJVP010000043.1, on the reverse strand, counting down.
CTACCAGCACGTTGTACATCGTCCTGTCCTCCTTGGGTCTGTTCGTACGCGGGCGGTCCGGGCAGCAGAATCCGCACTTCGGCCCCCTTCGGCGCCGCATTGGCGAAGCGGATCTCGGCTGCGCCTCCGAAGCTCAGGTTCAAACGGTGAATGACGTTCCAGATGCCGATATGCGTGCCGTCCGCCTCCCGCAGGTAGCGGCCCGAATCCAGCTTCTCCAGCTGCTCCGCCGGGAAGCCGGCTCCGTTATCCCTCACGACGATCGCGAATCGGCCGTCATCCGCCGCTTCGGTACGGATGAGAATACGGAACGAACTTTCCTCCATATTCAGGCCGTGTACGATCGCGTTCTCCACGAAGGGCTGGATCGTCAGCGCCGGAATTTCGACATCCCCCCAAGGCGCGCGCAGATCGAATTCATATGCCAACAGATCGGGATAACGCAGCTTCTGGATCTCGAGGTAGTTCTGAATATGCTTCACCTCTTCCTCGACGGTCACGGAGGTGCGGTTCGTGCGGATCGTGAACTTGAAGTAATCCGCCAGGTAGAGCGACAGCTTCTGCACCTGCTTGAACAGCTTCAGCGTCGCGAGGTTGTAGATGATATGGAGGCTGTTGAGGTAGAAATGCGGGTTGATCTGCACCTGCAGATGCTTCAGCTCCGCCCGCTTCACCCGCAACTGCTCTTCGTAGACGTCGATCTTGAGCTGATGGATCTGTTCGGCCATATGGTTGAACGTGGCGGCGAAGAACGACAGCTCGCTCGATTTGTTCAAGGCCAGCCGGAATTCGAGGTCGCCGTGAATGATCCGGCGCATGCCCCGCATGAGATCGCCTAGCGGCCGGAACAGCACGCTCTTCAGCCAGAGCACGTACAGGATGAGCACTAGCGCCGCCACGGTCGGGATGATCCAGGCGGTCCATTGGAAGAACGGCAGCTTCTGCAGCAGATTGGCTTCGGGTACGAGGACGACCACCCGGATATCCGACGCGCGGGATTTGGTGCCGACGACGAGATAGTTGCCGTCCTGGGCGCCGAGGATCGCGTAGGAGCGGTCCAACTGCGCGAATCTGGCGCCGAGGGAGGAGAACGCTTCCTCCGTGATCGAGGCGGGCGTCAGCGGCTTGCCTTGCGGATCGACCGCGATCGCCTCGCCCCCGCCGCCCAGATTGAGCTGCCGGAACGGATCGAGCAGGCGGTTCAGGTTGATCCAGGCGCCGAGCGAGACGTCCTCCGTCACCGGGACGGCCATCGTCAGTCCGTAAGCCGAGCCGTTCCGCAGAATCTCCCACCTGGCATTCGGGTTGAATCCGCTTTCACGGACCCAGGCGGCGAGGCTCCCGAAATCCTGATAGTTGCCGTTGCTCAGCGTCAGGTCGTCGTTCGTCCGCGAATAGACGTAGAAGGTGTCGATCGCGTTGTAGAGCGCGAGGTCGTCGCGGAACCGGTTGATGATGCGCACCTTCCGCATCTGGTATTCTCCGTCGTCATAGCCGTACAAGTTCAGCGAAGTGACGTCGGGATCGTTGCCGGCGCGGTTGAGCAGATACTTGCCCGTGTCCTCGAGCGTCTGGTCGACTTTGCTCTGGACGAACAGGTTCACGAGGTCGCCGTTGCTCGAAGCGACTTTCTCCCGTACGACTTGAATGGCGTAATGATTGTTGTACAAATGATAGACGACGAGCGGCGCGATCACCGCGACGATGCCCGCGATCAGCTTGAACTGCAGCGATTTCTGGAAGTTCACGGCGCTCGATCCTTTTCCGACCGGATGGTTAACAACGATTATTTCACGAACGGACGCAAGCTGTCTATGGCCTGCGGTAACCTTTTGGACGTTTTGGTGACGTATCCATTCTCTTGCCCGGCGATAACCCGGCGCCGGCAGATGCGCCCGGAACGCGCGGAAGCCGCCCAGTGGACTCCCTGCGGGATATCCACGGACGGCTTCCGATCGTTCCTATTCGGACAGATCGTGCGGCGATTAGTTGGATGCCGGCGCGAAGACCGCTTCGACGGCTGCGAGCGTGTCGGCGGACAGCGTCACGCCGGATGCCTTCACGTTCTCTTCGACCTGCTCCGGACGGCTTGCGCCGACCAGCGCGCTGGCTACGTTCGCTTGGCGCAAAATCCAGGCAAGCGCCAGCTGGCCGGTCGTCAGATCGAGCTCCTTCGCGATGGACGCGAGCTGCTTGACTTGGCCGATCTTCTCTTCGGTGATGCCGTTCTTCACCCACTCGAGCTTCGAAGCGCGGCTGTCGGAAGGCAGCGCCGACGCGCTGTCGTACTTGCCGGTCAGCAGCCCCTGCGCGAGCGGGGAGAAGACGACTTGGCCGATGCCTTGCTGCTCGCCGAGCGGAATGATCTCCTTCTCGATGTATCGGTTGAACAGGTTGTAGATCGGTTGGTTGACCACGATCCGGTCCAGCAAGTACTTGTCCGCCGTTCCGAGCGCTTCCGCCATCTGAGCGGCCGTCCACTCGCTGACGCCGACGTACAGCACTTTGCCCTGGCGCACCAGATCGTCCAGCGCGCGGAGCGTCTCGTCGACCGGCGTCTCCGGATCGAAGCGGTGGCAGTAGTAGATATCCACGTAGTCCGTGCCGAGCCGCTTCAAGCTGGCATGCGCCTGCTCGGTCACGTGCTTGCGGGAGAGACCGCGGTCGTTCGGGCCTTCGCCCATCGGCCAGAACACTTTGGTGGCGAGGACATAGCTGTCTCTAGGATATTCTTTGAGGATGCCGCCCATGACGATCTCGGCGGCGCCTTTCTCGTAGACGTTCGCCGTATCGAAGAAGTTCACGCCGAGCTCGTAGGCTTTGCGGATCGCTTGCGCGGCGCGCTCCTGCTCTACGTAGCCGCCGTAAGTAAGCCAACTGCCTAAGCTGATTTCGCTGACCTTCAGTCCAGTACGTCCCAAACGACGATATTGCATGGATGATGATCCTCCTCTATATAAGCGTGTTTATGGCTCTAGGTGACATTGTAAACGTTTCAGTATACAATTTAAAGAAGTGAAATCTTCGTCACTTAATTATATCAACTATACTAACTTACAATAAGAAAGGAAGTTTGCCGCATGACTACCGTACGACGCCCTTCCTCCTCCTCCATCCCGAACGATCCGATCTGCATCGAATGTTCGATCGAGCGAACGCTCGAGGTGCTGAACGGCAAGTGGGCCTTCCTCGTGCTCCGCGAGCTGTTCGACGGCCGGAAAAAGCGGTTCGGAGAGCTGCAGCGGCTGATCCCCGCCGTGAGTCCGCGTGCGCTTACCAGCACGCTCCGGCACATGGAGGAACGCGGCGTGCTCATCCGGACCGTCTATCCGACCGTACCGGTAACGGTCGAATATACGCTGACGCCCAAAGGGGAGGATCTCCACCAGATCATCCGCGAGATGAAGCTATGGTCCGCAAAATGGACGTAGCGACGTTATCGCCTTATTTATCCAGGTTATTCCCAGCTTAGGCATTCGGCTGGGAATAACCTTTTTTTATTTCATTTTTTTTGGCAATTCGCGGTTTCACAGGCCGAACGGCTCTACAAAAAGCCGATTCCCTTCCGATAAATACAGATAGGCCTGCGAGCAGACGGGTTTCCATCTTGCCCAACTACAAAGCGCCACATTGATCAGGGAGTGGAAGTCACATGTACATTTCGGTTAAAGTCAGGTTGATTCTGATGTTATGCGTTCCCCTCCTGCTATTTGCCGTTACGGCGGTCTATCTGCTGGAATCCAACTCGGCGAATGTACGCAAGATGACGAACACGCTGTACGACACCGCCTATCAATCTTCCTCGTTGGTCCAGAACGCGGATCGCGACATGTATCAGGCGCTCAGCGAATATCAGCGCATTCGCCTGGGCAACCTCTCGCAAGCGGACCGCAAGAAAGCGATGGAAGAGTTTAACGGGAACGTAAAGGAAGTCAATGATGGAGTGACGGAAGTGCTGGCCATTCTGGACAAGCAGCACCTGAGCAATCTGAGACATGCCGAGACGTACGAGAACGTCTCCGAGGTGATCGACCGGATCAAGAACGGATTCGACGTGTGGGCGAAGCAGGCGATCGTGAATATGCAGACCGCCAAGGTGAACGAATCGCAGGAGGATATGCTGCTGGCCAAGTTCGAGCAAGGCCGTGCCGGGATCAACACCTTCAGCGAGATCATCGATCAGTATACGGTCGCCCAGACCGATGACATGAAGGCGAAGAACAAAGCTTCTTCGGCTGGCGTCTATACGGCCGTCATCATCGAATGGCTCGTCTTCATCATCGCCGGCAGCCTGCTGATCCGCCATTTGAGCCGGACGATCAGCAACGTCTTGAACAAGACGAAGCAGATATCCGGGGGGAATCTCGTCTTCGAAGCGCAGTCCAAATACGCCAAAGACGAGCTCGGGCAGATCAATCGGTCCGTCGACGGGATGATTCAGAAGATGCGGGAGCTGATCGGCGGCATCTCCGGACATACGGAGACGGTAGCGAACTCCTCGCGAGAGCTGGCTGCCAGCGCCAAGGAGTCCGCGGCCGCGACCCAGCATGTCGCCGAGAACATCCAAGACGTGACGACGCAAGTCGAGGTCCAGTCGACGATCGCCGAGGAGTCGAGCCGCGCGATGGAAGAGATGGCGATCGGAGTGCAGCGCATCGCGGAGAATACGACCGCCATCGCGGACCATACGTCGGGCACCTCCCGGCAGGTCGATCAAGGCAACGAGCGGGTGCAGACGCTGAAGCAGCAGATGCACGATATTCTGGAGGCGATCCAGCACCTGTCCCGCATCGTCGAATCGCTCACGGTGAAGTCGGACAAGATCGGCCAGATCACGGAGAACATTACCGGCTTCGCGAATCAGACGAACATCCTCTCGCTGAACGCGTCGATCGAAGCGGCGCGCGCGGGCGAGCATGGCCGGGGCTTCGCCGTCGTCGCCCAAGAGATTCGCAAGCTGGCGGCAAGCTCCCTCGAGTCGGCGGAAGTCATCAACGGGCTCATCTCGGAGACGCGCGACGAGATCTCGAACGCTTCGGCGTTCATGGATACGACGCTGAACCAATCCGAAGTAGGCAGCCGCATGATGGAGGACGTCGAGCGGGACTTCGACGCGATCCTGCGCTCGGTCAGACAGGTCGCGGCGCAGGTGCACGAGACGTCCGCGATTACGCAGCAGATGTCGGCGAGCTCCGAGGAAGTCTCCGCCGGCATGGAGCAAGCCTCGACCTCCGCGCTCGAGATCTCCGGCAAGGCGCAGACCGTCGCCGCCGCGACGGAAGAGCAGCTCGCGCTGGGCGAGAGCATCTCGCACGCGGCCGAGCAGCTGCAGGAAGTCGTACGGAACCTGAGAACCTCCGTCAGCTACTTCAAGCTGTAAGCCGGGAAGCTTAGCCGAGCCGTCAGAGCGAGCTTCAAGCTATAGCCGAATCTTACTGGCGACAACGCCAAACAGCCCGTCCTCATCGGTAAAGGGCGGGCTGTTTATTTGTCGTTTCGGGGGGCGCCCCATGAATGCGAGGTGCGATGCCGTCTCGCACAACGGTCGGCGCCCACAAAAAAGGGACTGTCCCTAGGTCCGTTTATGACCTTTTGGGACAGCCCCCTCTTGGCATTCGCGAATTAGAATCCGCCCATGCCGCCCATGTCGCCCATGCCGCCAGGCATGCCCGCAGGGGCTTTGTCTTTCTCCGGCTTGTCGGCGATGACCGCTTCGGTCGTCAGGAACATGGCCGCTACGGATGCGGCGTTCTGCAGCGCGGAACGCGTCACCTTCACCGGATCGATGATGCCGGCTTCGAACATGTTGACCCATTCGCCGGAAGCCGCGTTGTAGCCGACGCCTACCGGTTCTTTCTTCAGGCGCTCGACGATAACGGAACCTTCTTGGCCCGCGTTGGCTGCGATCGTGCGGATCGGCTCTTCCAGCGCGCGCAGGATGATGTTCACGCCCGTCTTCTCGTCGCCTTCCGTCTTCACGGCGGCAACGGCGTTGTATACGTTAACCAGGGCGGTACCGCCGCCGGATACGATGCCTTCTTCGACGGCGGCGCGCGTAGCGTTCAGCGCGTCTTCGATGCGCAGCTTGCGCTCTTTGAGTTCCGTCTCGGTCGCGGCGCCGACCTTGATGACCGCTACGCCGCCGGCCAGTTTAGCCAGACGCTCTTGCAGCTTCTCGCGGTCGAAGTCGGAAGTCGTCTCTTCGATTTGCGCTTTGATTTGGTTGACGCGCGCTTTGATGTCGTTCGTGTCGCCGGCGCCGTCGACGATGATCGTGTTCTCTTTGTTGACGCGCACTTGGCGAGCCGTACCGAGCTGTTGAACGGAAGCGGACTTCAGTTCGAGGCCCAGTTCTTCCGTGATCACTTGGCCGCCCGTCAGCGCCGCGATGTCTTGCAGCATCGCTTTGCGGCGATCGCCGAAGCCCGGAGCTTTGACTGCTACGCAAGTGAACGTGCCGCGCAGACGGTTGACGACCAGCGTCGCTTGGGCTTCGCCTTCGACGTCTTCCGCGATGATCAGCAGTTGCTTGCCGGATTGTACGACCTTCTCGAGGATCGGCAGAATCTCTTGGATGTTCGAGATCTTCTTGTCCGTGATCAGGATGTACGGGTTGTCGAGCACCGCTTCCATCTTGTCCGTATCGGTGATCATGTACGGGGAGACGTAGCCGCGGTCGAACTGCATGCCTTCCACGACTTCCAGATCGGTTTGGAAGCCTTTGGATTCTTCGACGGTGATGACGCCGTCTTTGCCGACCTTGTCCATCGCCTCGGCGATCAGTTGGCCCACTTCTTCGTCAGCGGCGGAGATCGCGGCGACTTGCGCGATGCTGTTGCTGCCTTCGACTTGCTTGGAGATCGATTTGAGCTCTTCGACGGCGGCGCGTACCGCTTTGTCGATGCCTTTGCGGACGACCATCGGGTTCGCGCCGGCGGTCACGTTCTTCAGGCCTTCGCGGATCATCGCTTGCGCGAGGACGGTTGCGGTCGTCGTGCCGTCGCCGGCTACGTCGTTCGTCTTGGTCGCGACTTCTTTAACCAGTTGCGCGCCCATGTTCTCGAACGCGTCTTCCAGTTCGATTTCCTTCGCGATCGTCACGCCGTCGTTCGTGATCAGCGGAGATCCGAATTTCTTCTCGAGGACGACGTTGCGTCCCTTCGGTCCGAGCGTTACTTTAACGGCATTGGCCAGGGCGTCTACCCCGCGGAGCATCGCGCGGCGCGCGTCTTCGCTAAACTTGATTTCCTTCGCCATTCTTCAATAACCCTCCTCGAAAATAGTTGCTTTGCTTACGTAAAGCTTGCGCTTGCTTATGTCAGTCGCTTCGAAGACGCTTAGCCTACGATCGCGTGAATGTCGCTTTCTTTCATAATCAAATACTCTTTGCCTTCGTACTTGATCTCGGTGCCTGCATACTTCGAGAACAGCACCCGGTCGCCAACGCTGACTTCCAGCGCCACGCGCGCGCCATCCTTGTTCACCGTGCCGCTGCCAACCGCGACGATAGTTCCTTCTTGCGGCTTTTCTTTGGCCGTATCCGGCAGTACGATGCCGCTTAAGGTCGTTTCTTCCTTGGCGCTTGCTTCGACAAGCACGCGATCACCCAAAGGTTTGATCATGAAAATAGCCTCCTTTTTCCTTCTGAAGTGGAGATGTTTTCTTGCGGTTTAGCACTCGCGATGTCGAAGTGCTAATAACCAATACTTATGATACTGATTTTTTTGATGGTTTTCAAGCCCTTTTCCGTTAAAAAAAGCGGACCCGCATGATCTGCGGGTCCGCGCGGATTCGCACGAATTCCATTGTAGCCCAGAATGCATCCGTTCATTCAAGTGCGGAAGTTGCCGACGAGCGCTTTGAGCCGGGCGGCCATCGTGCTCAGCTTGTCCGCCGTCCGCGCCATCTCTTCGGTCGAGGAGAGCTGCTGCTGCGTCATGGCCGTCACCTGCTCGGAGAAGGCCGCCGTCTCCTCGGTGATTCGCGAGATATCGTTGATCGACTGCTGCACGGACTGGCTGCCGGCCGACATCTCCTCGACCGCGGCGGCGACCTCGACGATATTGCCGCTCAGCTTGCCGACTTCGCCGACGATCTCGCGGAACGAGGACTCCGCATTCCGCATGCCCGAGACGGCGCCGAACACCTGCTCCGCGCTCTGCTCGAACATGGCGGCCGCCTTGCCGATATCGCCGGACATCGCCTCGAGCGTGTCCGCGATCTGCACCGCGGATTGCTGCGTCTGGTCCGCCAGCTTGCGGATCTCGCCCGCGACGACCGCGAAGCCGCGCCCGTGCTCGCCGGCGCGCGCCGCTTCGATCGCGGCGTTGAGCGCGAGCAGGTTCGTCTGGTTCGAGACTTCCGAGATGTACCCGATGACTTCGAGCACTTTCTCCGACTTGTGGTTCAGGCCGCGCACCGTCTCTTGGAGCGAGCGGAACGCCGACTCTACCTGAACGATGTCCGACGTCGTCGTCTGCAGCAGCGCGGAGCCGTCTTCGGCCCGCGTGCGGGTCGACTGCGCCGCGTCGGAGACGCCGGTCGTCGTCGCGGCGACCTGACCGAGACCTTCGATCGTCTCGTGCATGACGGCCGAGATCTGCTGGGACTGCGACACCTGCGTCTCGGAGCCGGCCGCGACCTTCTCGACCGCGCGGGAGACCTCGCTGCTCACTCTCGCGTTCTCGTCCGCCCCTTGCTTGAGCTGGATCGCCGCGGCGGCCAGCTCCGCCGTATTGTCGCGGAGCTCCTTCATCATCTTCTGCAAGCCGTCCAGCATGCTGTTCGCCGCTGCCGCCAGATCGCCCACTTCATCCTTGGAATATACATGAATGCGGCGGGTCAGATCGCCTCCGGAGGTCGCGATGTCCTTCAGCGCCCCCGTCACGCTGCCGATCGAATTCAATAGGCTGCGCGAGATGCTCAGCAGTCCCAGGCCGCATCCGACGATCAGGACGGCGAAGATCACGACGATCTCTATCAATAGAGCCCCGTGATCGGACAATGCCGAAGAAGTAAGAATCAGCACCAACGCCAGCACCAATAAGACGACAAACCCCACATAACCAAGTAGAAACTTACGCCCCAATCCGACACCCGAACTGCGCATCCTTTCGCTCTCCTCCCGGAATGTAGCCAATACTTCAAGCCTAGTCCAAATTGCCGTGACAAGCACTATCAGATTACCACATTTTTCATCTCAGTAGTGTCGAAATGTGTCGAATGTGTAAGCGTTTTAGTAAAATTTCGTCGATGTGTGGGGGACGCGGGTTTTCCGCTTTATTTCGTTCGATCCCCCGCCCCCGCCGCCAAGAAGACGGTTTTTCCGCTCTATCTCGCCCCAGTGTGCCCAAATGCCGCGACGAGCACACGATGAGCGCCGCCGAGCCCTCTTTCCACAAAAAACACGCATGACCTTACCAGGTCACAGGCTATAATGAAAATTGCGACAGGTTATAAAAGGATCGCACAGCGGCGTATCCGGCCTTTACGACTGCAACGATAAAATCCACATGGTCTATCTGATTCTTATTTGGTGGTACGCGGACATTCTGACGTTCTAAGCACCTATTGTTCCGTCATCATAGATTTGTCGAACCTCCAGACCTCCAGACCTCCAGACCTCCAGACCTCCAGATCTCCAGACCGACAGACCTCCGCACCTCCAGACCTCCTGACCTCCAGACCTCCGAATCCCCAAACCTCCGGACCCCCAACGCCG
>NZ_JACJVP010000043.1:0-4372 GCF_014212125.1 Cohnella nanjingensis | reverse complement strand
AAAGCGATAATGGCCGAGCCCTCTTTCCACGAAAAAAGGGCAGAGCCGCATCAACGCGGCATTGCCCTTTTGCTTCTATATGATTCTCACGTCTCGTTATGCGCTTCTCGCATTCCGCTGCGCGCTTAGCTTCATTCACTGTCCGCTAACTTAAGCCGAGTTTCCGCCCGAGCGGTCAGGCTCTTCTTCGTCCTCGTCTTCTTCTTCCTCCCATGCCCGTTGGCGCTCCATCCGCTTGCGGAAGGCCATGGACGACAAGAGGACGCTCACTTCGTACAGAATGACGAGCGGCACCGCGACTAACAGGTCCGAGATGACGTCCGGCGGCGTTACGACCGTTCCGATCACGGCCATCGTGAACCAGGCGATCTTGCGCATCTTGCGGAGCATATTCGGATGCAGGATGCCGATCCGCGTAAGGAACAGAATAACGATCGGCAACTCGAACAGCACCGACATCGGCACCAGAATGTTGAACAGGAACGAGAAATATTGCGCGACCCCGTACGTCTGCTTCAGTCCCATGTTCTGCGTAATTTTCTCGGTGAACGAATAAGCCATCGGGAACACGACGTAGTAGGCGAACGTCAGTCCCGCGAGGAACATCACCAGCGCGCCGGGAACGTAGCGCAGCGTAGCCTTCTGCTCCTTGACCCCCAGCGCGGGGCGAACGAACGCCCATAGCTGAAACAGCGCGAACGGAATCGCCACGACGAACGAGATGAGGAACGCAAACTTCATGTAGAGCCCGATCGCATCCCATGGCGAGAACGCGCTCAGCTCGATCCGCTCCGTGGGCGCCGCGGCCACCAGATAATCAAAGAGCGGCTGCGCGCCGAATAAGCCTCCGACCACGCCGAGGATGAATACGATCAAGACGTAGATGACTCGTTTTCTCAATTCGCCGATATGCTCCATCACCGGCATCCAATCCGCGTCGCGGATCTTCGCCCCGGAGCCCGAACGGTCTGTCATGTGCGACCTCCCATATCCCGTACAACAAGCAAGCAGGGCGGCCCAGGTAGCTAGCCGCCCTCTTCCCTATGAGACGCTCTTATTCCGGCAAACGCCGTTCCGACTTGACCGGCTCCGCTTCCGGAGCGGCGGGGGATACGTCCACCCGGCGCGCCTGACGATCGCGTTCGTCGTCCGACATCAAGTCGTTCGCGCCTTTCTTGAATTCGCGCAAAGTCTTGCCGAACGCCCGTCCAAGCTCCGGGAGCTTGTTCGGTCCGAACAACAGCAGCGCGATCAGCACGAGCAAGATAATACCCGAAGCGCCAATGCCACCCATCGAATCGCCTCCTATCTGAATGATAATCCTGTTAAGCCAACCCGTTAACGGCGGTGCAAACCGCCGTAGCCCATCGCGGCGATCTGTTCGCGAACGATCTCTTCCCCGGCCAGCACCCTCGGCAGCAACACGTCGAAGGAAGTGTAGGGATCATGCATGACGCAGCCCGGCAATCCGAAGATCGGTACGCCGCGTATGTAACCGAACAGCAGCATCGAGCCCGGCAGCATCGGCGTGCCGTAACTGACGATATCGGCGCCCGCATCGGCAATCGCACCCGGCGTGCGGTCGTCCGGGTCGACGGACATCCCGCCTGTCACCAGTATCATATCATAACGTTGTTCCAGGAAGTAGTGAATATGATTGACAATTGTTTGTCGATCGTCGGGCGCGAACCGCTGCTCCGCCACTTCCGAACCGAGCGCTTCGAGCTTCGCCGCGACGGCCGGTCCGAACTTGTCCGCGATGCGTCCCGAATAGACTTCGGTCCCCGTCGTGAGCAGGCCCGCCCGCATCTTGCGCAGCGGCCGGACGGCCAGAGGCTCCGCGCCGCCGCGCACCTCCCTATAGCGCGCGGCGATGGCTTCCACGGCGGCGACTTTGGCTTCGGGCACGACCAGCGGGATGGCGCGCGTAGCCGCGATCCCCTCTCCGGCCCGGACGACCGTGCCGTCCAGGATCGTAGCCAGCGCGATCTCGCCGAGCGCGTTGATCTCGTCGACGACTTCCTTGGCGACGACGGCAAGTCCCACGATCGCGGACTTGAGCGTCACCTTGCCTTCGTACGGCTCGCCGCAAGTCAAGTTCGTCCCGCCGAGCGCGGCTGCCATCCGCAGCGCGGCGTCGTCCTCGTGCAGATCTCCCTCGCCCAGCTCCATGACGTACAGATGCTCTTTGCCGATGTCCTTCAGCTTCGGGATATCCTCTTCGGCGACGCGATGTCCTTTACGGAACAGCCGGCCTTTGAACGTGCCGGGCAAGATCTGCGTCAGGTCGTGCGCGAGCGCCAGACCGACGGCGTCTTCGACCTTCACCTCTCGCAGAATCGTACCGCTCATAGATCCCGGTCCTTCCCGATGCCGCTGACGAGCAGCAGCGCGGCGGGCAGCTGGTCCATGATCGCCATCAGCATCTCGTGCACGCCCTTCGGGTCGCCCGGCAGATTGACGACGAGCGAGCGCCCGCGAATGGCGCACACGCCTCGGAACAGCATCGATCGGCGATTGCGCTGCATGCCCGCCGCGCGCATGGCTTCCGCCATGCCGGGCACGGTCCGCTCGGCGACCATTAAGGTCGCCTCCGGCGTCACGTCGCGAAGGCCGAGGCCGGTCCCGCCGGTCGTCAGCACGAGATCCGCTTGGTAATAATCCGCCATCTCGATGAGCGCCGCCCGAATCTCGTCCTGTTCGTCCGGCACGACGCGATAGTCGACGATCTCGCCGCCCAATTCCTCTTCGATAAGCTCGCGAATGACCTGCGCGCTCGTATCCTCGCGTTCGCCGCGAGCGCCTTTATCGCTTGCCGACAACAGCGCCACTTTCCAAATCATGCGCTTCTCCCCTCCGATCCCTGCCTCACGCGATCCCCTTACGGGCGGTCTTCCCCGGACAGCTCGTAATCCCCGTTCTTGCCGCCGGTCTTGCTGCGAAGGCGCGTCGGTCCGATGACCATGTCCTTCTGCAGCGCTTTGCACATGTCGTACACCGTCAAAGCGACGGCGGACACCGCGGTCAGCGCCTCCATCTCGACGCCGGTCTTGCCCGTCGTCTTCACCTCGGCCGTCACGTGCAGCGTGTCGCTGCCGTTGTCCGCGAACCGGACGTTCACGCCGGTCAGCGGCAGCGGGTGGCACATCGGGATCCAGTCGGACGTCCGCTTCGCGGCTTGAATGCCGGCGACCTGCGCCACGGCGAGCACGTCGCCCTTGGCGACGGAGCCTTCCAGGATGCGCTTCAGCGTCTCCGTCGCCATCCGGATGCTCGTCTCCGCTACCGCGGTCCGAGCCGTAACCGGCTTGTCGGATACGTCCACCATCACGGCGCGGCCCTGTTCGTTGAAGTGCGTCAATCCATCCGCGCCCGTACCCATCATGACTCCTCCTTGTCGAACCGGATCAACCCGTCCTCCGTCGCGAGTCCGTCGAGCGGCAGATCGTGCGGCTCCTTCGGGAGCGACGTCTCCACCGTCTGCGCCGCGTAGGCGAACCCGATCCAGACCGGCGGATCGGCGGTATCCACGCTGCGGTCGACAGCCTTCAGCTCCGCATAAAGCCGGTCGTAATAGCCGCCGCCGTAACCGAGCCTGCCTCCCTGCCGATCGAAAGCCAACCCCGGCACCAGCACCGCATCCGGCCGTTCGCCCGCGGGCAAGCGCGAGGTCCGCGCGGGATCGGGGGCCGGCACGCCCCAGCGTCCTGCGGACCAATGCTCGGGAGCGCCGACGAGCCGCAGCTCCATCCCGCCACCCTCGTCCCGGATGCGGGGAGCAACGATGCGATGCCCGTTCGCCCAGCTCCATTCGAGCACCCTCGCCGGGTCCGCTTCGGACCGGAAGGCGGCATACGCGCACACGGTCAGCGGCCTTCCCCGCTCCGCCGCCAGCGGAATCAAAGCCTGCTCGATCGCGACGCGGCAGAGCCGTTCGGAGAGCGCCTTCCGCTCTTCGCTCGTCAAGGCGTCCCTTATCCCTCTCATCTCGGCTCGCAGCCGCTGCTTCGCGATGTCCCCTTGTCCGCGCTCCGCGCTCATGACGTTACCCTCCGGGAACCGTTGAATGATAGCTTTAGTGTAACATTTTTCCGGCGATTTCGCCAAAAGAAACGCGGGCGCCCGCACGGCGATCGACGGTTTTTGGACGGGATTCGCGTTTTGCGATACACTTGAGAGAGCGCGCCTTCTCCGGGATACGCGCCGAATTCTACGAAAATGATCGAAGTCGGAGGGAGCCCTCTTGCTTTTAAACGCATCTGGCATCGTCAAACATTACGGGGTCACGCCTATCCTTGAAGGCGTATCCATGCAGATCAACGAACGCGACCGCATCGGTCTCGTCGGCGTCAACGGCGCCGGCAAATCGACC
>NZ_JACJVP010000042.1 GCF_014212125.1 Cohnella nanjingensis | reverse complement strand
GTGTACGGCTTGCAATTTGGTTTTATCGATGAGTTCATATTGTGAATACTGGCCGGAGAGATAATCTTCAACTGCCTTCATTTTCAAGTCCGCTGAATACCTGCGGTTACGAGCTTGAATCTCTAGACCGTTCATTCCATACCGTTCATAGCGATGCCGCCATGTCACCAGCGTTTGGACACTGATGTTATGTTTGCGGGCGACCTCCATCCGAGTGCCTTCACCTGATTCCAGTTCTCTAAGAATCCTCAACTTCGCTCCAGCGGAATATTCATTCTTCTTGGCCAAAGAAATACTCCCCTCCAAGCAGCAGGTTTGTTTATTTAACCTGTCTACTTAAAGGGGAGCATATCAGTCATCCCGACCACGGGCAGCCTCTTCCGTTATCCCTTCGGCGCCGTCAGACGCTCCAGCTCCGCCAGATAGGCGAACGCTTCCTCGTCCCGCGTCCCGCACATCTCCGCCGATGCCGCTAGTCCTCCGCAGACGGCCGGTCGCTCCGGCTTGCCGAACAACCGGCACCGGTTGTCGTCGGTCAGCTGCGCGCACCGGACGCCGGCGGGCTTGCCTTCCGGCATGCCCGGGATCGGCGAAGAGATGGAGACGACGATGCAGCAGGCGCCGCAGCCGGCCCGGCATGCCATCCGCCCGCCTCCCGTCATGGGAGGAACGCGCCGAACACTTCGTTGCCGAGCGGCACGCCTCGCTCGCTGAGCCGGTAGCCGTCTTCGCCCGGCGTCGCTTCGATCAAGCCTTGCTCCAGCAGCCGCCGCAGCTCCGCGCCGAAGACGTCCGTCAGCCGCGCGCCGGCGAATTGGCGGGCGAAGTCGGCTTGGCGCACGCCTGCGCGCAGACGCAGCCCGACCATCATGAAGTCTTCCATCGCTTCCCGCGGCGAGACCGGGTTCGTCTCGAGCCGCGGCAGTCCGCGCTGAGCCGCGTCGATATACGGCTGAACGCCCTTGACGTTCAGATGGCGTTCTCCGTTCGCATAGCCATGGGCGCCCGCGCCCAGCCCGTAATAGGGCTCGTTGCGCCAATAGGTGGAGTTGTGCCGGCTCTCGTAGCCCGGGCGGGCGAAGTTGCTGATCTCGTAGTGTCCATAGCCCGCGCCGCCCAGCCGTTCCCGCAGATGCTCGAACATGGCGACTTCGGCGTCTTCTTCGGGCAGCGGCAGCTCGCCGCGCTCATAGAGGCGATGGAACAGCGTGTTCTCCTCCACCTTCAAGCTGTAGAGCGAATAGTGCGGCAGATCGAGCTCGAGCGCGCGCGAGACGCTGTCCGCGAGCTGCTCCAGCGTCTGGCGGGGCAGTCCGAACATCAGATCGATGGACAGGTTCGCGAAGCCCGCGGCCTTGGCGTTGCGGATGCTGTTCACGACGTCGTCCGCTTCGTGAATGCGTCCGATGGCGGCGAGCAGCCCGTTGTCGAACGTCTGGGCGCCGAAGCTGATCCGGTTCACGCCCCCCGCGCGCATCGCTTCGAGCTTGTCGGGATCCGTCGTGCCGGGATTGGCCTCCATCGTGAACTCGGCGTCCGCCGCGATCGGGAAGTGCCGCGACACGGAAGCGAGGAACCGCGTCATCTGCGGCGGAGCGAGCACCGTCGGCGTACCGCCGCCTACGAATACTTTGCGGATCGTCTCCGGCGGCAGCGCCGACACGGTCCGCTCCATCTCCCGCTCCAACGCGTCCAGATACGCGTCGATCGGCTGTCCGGCCGCGACGTAAGAGTTGAAGTCGCAATAATAGCATTTGTTCGTGCAGAACGGGATATGGATATAAAGCGCGCGCGGCGTCCAATCGTGCAGCGGCGGCCGCGCCGTTAGCGTATCGATCATTCGTTCGTCCAGCTCCTTCGAGGGCCGTTCATCTTCGTCTCTTCACCTTACACCAGCAGCGGCGGATTGCCAAATGCCAAAACTCTCCGGGGACCCGATCCCCGGAGAGCGCCTGAACGCTATTCGACAAAAATTCGGCGTCTTCGCCCGAACCAGCGGAGCGATCGGCGGGAAGACGGATAGGGGCGGAAGGGGCCGAATCCGCCTTGGCGGAGCCGCCCCCTTCACGCTATTCGTCCAGCTTCAGCACCGCCATGAACGCTTCCTGCGGCACTTCGACGTTGCCGACCTGCTTCATCCGCTTCTTGCCTTCCTTCTGCTTCTCCAGCAGCTTGCGCTTCCGCGAGATGTCGCCGCCGTAGCACTTCGCGAGCACGTTCTTGCGCATCGCCTTGATCGTCTCGCGGGAGACGATCTTCTGTCCCACGGCCGCTTGGATCGGCACCTCGAACATCTGGCGCGGGATGAGGTCCTTCAGCTTCTCGCAGATGACCCGGCCGCGCTGGTAGGCGCGATCGCGGTGCACGATGAACGACAAGGCGTCCACCTGCTCGCCGTTGAGCAGGATGTCCATCTTGACCAGATTGGACTGGCGATAGCCGGACACCTCGTAATCGAACGAAGCGTATCCCTTCGTGCTGGACTTCAGCTGATCGAAGAAGTCGTAGACGATCTCCGCCAGCGGAATGTCGTACTTCAGCGTGACGCGGTTCGCGTCCAGGTACTGCATGTCGATGAACTCGCCGCGTTTGCCTTGACACAGCTCCATGATCGCGCCGACGAAGTCCTTCGGCACGATGATGGAAGCCTTGACGTAAGGCTCCTCGACGAACTCCAGCTTGCCCGCTTCGGGATATTCCGACGGGTTGGAGATGTCGACCTGCTGCCCGTTCGTCAGCGTCACCTTGTAGACGACGCTCGGCGCGGTCGTGATGAGCGGAATGTTGAACTCGCGCTCGATCCGCTCCTGGATGATCTCCATATGCAGCATGCCGAGGAAGCCGCACCGGAAGCCGAAGCCGAGCGCCTGCGACGTCTCCGGCTCGAACCGGAGCGAGGCGTCGTTCAGCTCCAGCTTCTCGAGCGCGTCGCGCAGGTCGTTGTAGTCCGAGGAATCGATCGGGTACAGGCCGCAGAACACCATCGGGTTGATCCGCCGGTAGCCCGGCAGCGGCTCCGCCGTCGGCTGCTTCGCGTTCGTGATCGTATCGCCGACGCGCGTGTCCTTCACGTTCTTGATCGACGCCGTCACGAAGCCGACGTCGCCGGGGCCCAGCTCGGCGACCGCCGTCGCCCGCGGCATGAACGTGCCGACCTCGACGACGTCGAACGTCGCGCCGGTCGCCATGAACTTCATCGGCGTCCCGGCCCGGATCGTGCCGTCGATGACGCGGATGTAGCAGACGACGCCCTTGTACGCGTCGTAGTGCGAGTCGAAGATGAGCGCCTTGAGCGGTGCGTTCGGGTCGCCCTGAGGGGCGGGCACCTTCTGCACGACCTGCTCGAGAATCTCCTTGATCCCGACGCCGTTCTTCGCCGACGCCAGCACCGCTTCGCTGGCGTCCAGGCCGATGACGTCCTCGACCTCCTGCTTGACGCGCTCGGGCTCCGCGCTCGGCAGGTCGATCTTGTTGATGACCGGGAGAATCTCCAGATTGTTGTCGAGCGCGAGATAGACGTTCGCCAGCGTCTGCGCCTCGATGCCTTGCGCCGCGTCGACGATCAGCAGCGCGCCTTCGCACGCCGCCAAGCTCCGCGAGACCTCGTACGTGAAGTCGACGTGTCCCGGTGTGTCGATCAGATGCAGCGTGTAGATCTCGCCGTCGTCGGCCTTGTACTTGAGCCGGACGGCCTGCAGCTTGATCGTGATGCCCCGCTCGCGCTCCAGATCCATCGAATCGAGCACCTGCTCCTGCATCTCGCGGGACGTCAGCGTGCCGGTATATTCCAATATGCGGTCGGCCAGCGTGGACTTCCCGTGGTCGATATGCGCGATAATGCAAAAATTGCGAATATGGCTTTGCTTGCGATCGTTGTCTGCCATCTGTCGTTTCCTTACCTCCACCAGAGCCTGCGTCATGTGGCTATCCCATCTATTATATCAGGCGGAGCCCGGTGCATCAACGAATCAATCCTTGTCCGGCTTCTCGATCGTCAGCCCTTCGACATGGCGTTTGGACATGAGCTTGCGCTTCTTGCGGTTCTCCACCGTCTCGAAGACGATATCCATGTCGTAATCGTCGGGATATAAATGCTTGCTCTCGATGTAGCGGCGCACCCGCTTCCGATTGATCGGCAGCTTCTCCCCCTGGCTCTGCACGACGAGATTGCCGCGCTCGTCCGCCGGCTTGTAGACGACGGCCGGCCGGTTCATCGCGGGGATCCAGACGACGTCCCCGACGCGGAACGCTTCCTCCGCGCGCGCGGCGCCGGCTCCCCACTTCGGCGCGGGCGGACGGGCCGGCTTGGCGGCATGTCGCGCCGGATCCGCGAGCGGCGCAGACTGAATCGCGGGCGCGGACGCCCCGGTCCCACCCGACTTCAGCCCGCCCGTGACGACGCGGGCCCGCGTGATGATGGCTTCGTCGATCCCGAGCTTGCGCGCGATGACGAAGGCGTAGCTGTTGCCCGCCTCTCCCATGTCGAGCCGGTAGAGCGGCTGCAGCGACTCCTCGTCGAACGCCATCCGCGCGTTGCGGAAGCCGGGCGTCGCGCTGGCATAGGACTTGATCTCGTTGAAGTGCGTCGTGGCGAGCACGACGGCGCCCCGGCGATGCAGCTCCTCGAGGACGGCGATCGACAGGCCGACGCCTTCGCCCGGATCGGTGCCGGTCGCCAGCTCGTCGAGCAGCACGAGCGTATCCCCGCCGGCTACCGACAGGATGTCGATCACGTTCCGGATATGGGACGAGAAGGTGCTCAGGGAGCGGTCCAGGCTCTGTCCATCCCCGATGTCGGCTTCGACCGCCCGGTAGACGGCGACCGTGCTGCCTTCCGCCGCCGGGATGAGCAGGCCCGACTGCGCCATCAGCGTGAGCAGGCCGACCGTCTTCAGCGCGACGGTCTTGCCGCCCGTATTCGGCCCCGTGATGAGCAGCGAACGGTAGGAGCCGTCCACGGCGACGTCGAGCGGAACCGGCTTGCCCGCGAGGAACGGGTGCCGGGCCGCCTTCAGCGCGAACGTGCCGTCTTCGCTGAGCGCCGCCGGTCTGGCGTCCAGCGCAAGCGCCCACTTCGCCTTGGCGAGCAGGAAGTCGTAGTGTCCGACCGTCTCGGCGTTCACCGACAAGGCGTACTGGTGACGCTCCGCCTCGCCGGTCAAATTCGCGAGGATCTGCAGCTCCTCGCGCTGCTCCTCCGACTGAAGCGCCGACAGGTCCATCTGCAGGCCGGCCGTCTCCGCCGGCTCGACGAACACCGTCTGCCCGCTCGAGGATTCGTCCAGCACCGTGCCGGGGATGCGGCGGCGATACTCCTTCTTGACGGGTAGCACGTACCGGCCGTTCCGCTGGCTGACGAGGCGGTCCTGCAGCAGCTCGGCGTGGCGGGACATCAGCCCTTCGAGCCGCCGGTGTAGCTTCTCCTCCGCGACGCGCATCCGTCTGCGGATGCGGGACAGCTCGGGGCTCGCGCCGTCCAGGATGCGGCCGCGGTCGATGCGCGACTCGATCTCCTGCTGCAGCCCGGCTAGATCGTGCATCGAAGCGGCGTAGGCTGCCGCGACCGGAGCGGCCGCGATCTTGCCCGCCATGAAGCGCTGGAGCTGCCCGCAGCTGCGGATGAATTGGGCGAGCTGCCCGAATTGCGCTTCCGACAGTACGTAGCCGGTGCCGAGCAGCGCGAGCAGATCTTCCATGCCGTCCATGGAAGGGAGCGGAACGTTCATGCCTTTCGCAATGAGCTGCCTCGCCTCCTCGGTCTCTCTCAGCCGGCCCGCGATGACGGACGGCTCCGTCGCCGGGCTCAGCTTCTCCGCCAGACGGCGGCCCAAATAGGTAGTCGTATAGGAAAGGACGGCGTCCACGACGCGCGGGTATTCGAGTTTGGTCAGCGAATGGTTTCTCAAGGGGGAATCCTCCGTTTCAAGTGGGGTCGCGCAAGGGACGGCTCGGAAGGGAACGAACGGATTCGCCGGTCTCCAAGGGAGGAGCGGATGCGTTCGAAGCGAGGCGATTCGGAGCCGGACATGCGTATGCGTATCCCGGCCGAAAAGCGCAAAAAAGCCGTGCCCGAATGAGCACGACTTCGATTCCCGGTCCTCGCCGCTACGGCAGGGGGAATGGATGTCGGTTCTTCCCTGGCAATCAGTCACCGGCAGGAAGCGCAAGAGAATAAACCGAACGAATCGGTCGCATCTGTCCTATTGCCTTCCTAAACGGTGTATCCAATTGATCAGTTCAGAACCAATGCAGACATCAAAATTTCCCCTTGATTAACGGAATTGCTCTCAGTATACCCCATTCGACCGCATCCGGCAACTCCCCTGCGCCAATCCGCCCAAGGCGGGCCGTCGCTATCCGGCGACTTTGTCGAACAGGGAGACGATCAACCGGATGCCGCCTTTGGAGATGCTCTGCAGCGCTTCCGCCGTCTTGCCGGCCAGACGGTCCACGGCCGGCTGATGATCGTCCCGCGGAATCGCATAGCCGTCGCCCGTGCCGCCCGTGCCGCCCGCGCCGTCCACCGCCAGCCCCGGCGGCTCGTCCGCGTAGCGCCCGTCGCTGCGCCCGTTCCCGGCCGCCGCGCCGTTCAGCTTGTCCTTCGCGGCGACGTCCGCCTGCCGCTGCGGTGCGCCCGTCGCCTGCGGCTGGCTGGCCGTCGTCGCTTCGCGCTTGTCCACCGGGCCGTAGACGGTGTTGATGCCGCTGTTCGCCAGTTCCATTCCGTACATCACGGCGAAAACGATCAGCCCCCCGATCAGCGCCAGCTTCAGCAAGTCCCGCCCCATCTTGGCCCCTCCCTTTTTCAACTCGCCGTCTTCCCTGCCGGCGCCGAACCGCCGGCTTCCACCGCTTGCTGCTGCGCCCAGTAGATCTCCGAGATCGTTTTGGCCAGCACGTCCGCCGTCCGGTAGCACTCGGCCAGCGTATTGTCGACGCCGCCGATCTCGATCAGCACGCTGTCCGGCGATACCGATTGGTTGTACTCCCCGTTCCCGTTCGCGGCGGTCTTGCCCCAGATGCCGCTGGATAGCCCCGGATAGGCGGCCTCGAGCTTCTCGTGAATCGAATTCGCGAACGCTTCGTTCTCTTTCCAGCGCGGATTGCGCTCTCCGATGATGAAGAAGACTTTGGCGTAGTCGGTGCCGCCGATCGTCGCCGTGGAGTCTTTGCGCCGCTTGGAATCCCGGTGAATGTCGAAGAAAAATTGCAGGTCCCCGTTGCTCGCCATCGCTTGGGCGACCGTCTCTTTGGAGTACTTGTACGATTTGTTCCAGTCGTAGTCCTTGATCGAAGTCGCGTAATCCTGATTCGAATGCGCCGCGCCGACGCCCCGCTTCTCCAACTGATCCGCCAGCCGCTTGCCGACGAGCGTGACGTTGATCTTGCCAGAGTTCGGGTCTTTGGTGCCCGGCTTCAACTCCGGGAACCACGATTCCCGATTGTGCGAATGATAGATGAAGACGACCTTGCGTCCTTCGGTCGTCTTGCCGGCCGGGGGCGCGGCATCGCCGGGATCCGGCTCCTGCGTCTGCGAGGCGGGCGGCGACGGATCCGCGGTCTCTCCTCCGCCCCCGTCCGGAGACGGCGCGGGATCCTCCCCGGGGTCGCCGCTCGCCGGCGGTCCGTGGTCTTCCGGCGCCGCGTTCGCGTCGCCGCCGGAGCCCGGCCGGAACAGGACCGCTTCGTTCCCGTTCGCGCCCGGCATCTCCATCGCGAGCAGGCTCTTCGGATCGTCGGGATTGACGTCCGTGAGGAAGCGCAGCAGGAAGGACGCCATCCGCTCCGTGGCGAACGGAGATTTCTCCTCAGGCTTGTCCATATGCGGCAGTTCCATACCTAGCAGCGAGGAGAAAAAGGAGCCCGACACCGACGCCGCAAAGCCTTTCATCGACTGCATCGGCGAGGCCGCCAGCTTATTTTGCAGCATGCCGCCCAAGCCGAGCAGGACGAACAAGACCATCGAACAGAGACTCAAGGTCAAATAAGCGCGGCCAGTCGCCAAGAAGCGCCTGGAACGCAAGCGAATGCGCGGCCAATCCATCGACACGACGATCCTTTTCATGGTGAACGTCCTCCCGTTCCCCTCCCCTTGCGAGGGATTCTCTCTTTTGATGCGGATAAGAGAGTCTATGAGACGGGCCTCTTCCCTAGAACCGTAGAATCGCAAAAAAAGGAGAGAGTGCCTCCCCGCAGCGCGGGAAGACGCTCTCTCGCAATAAAGGGCCGGAAAGCCGGCCCGGACGGTCTTTCTCGATCCGCCGCCGTCCGTCCGATCCCCCTCGAATCTCGCATCCTATTTCTCTCGATTCGTGCCCTTCGATCCGGATTCGGCTTAGTAGACTTCCAGCTTGGCGACGGAAGTATGTCGACCAGCCGTCAGCTTTCCTTTATGCCATCACTCCGGCCTGTTTTGAGTCGCATGGCCGACTTCAAAAGGCGAGATCACCCCTTCGTAAGACAAATGAAGGGTCATGCCGATGGCCGCATGTTCTAGATTGTGGCAGTGGTCCATCCAAAGTCCGGGATTGTCGGCTTTGAAAGCGACCACGTAGGACTCCCCGGGATCCACGTTCAGCGTGTCCACCCACCATGGACTTCCTGTGGAAGGCTTGCCGTTCCTGCTAAGGACAAGCATATGATGGCCGTGCAAATGCATCGGGTGCGGAACCAAACTGCGGTTGACGAAAGTTGTCTTCACTAGATCTCCCTCTTTGACCATCAACATCGGCGTGTTCGGGAAAACTTCGCCATTGATCGTAAAAAGCCGTTCGAATCCGCCGTCATAAAATCCCAACTTGTTGTCAAACACCATCGTGAAATTCCGATCGAATTGACTTGTTGCATCGAAAAGCGTTTTTAAGGGGCTGCCGTACGTCAATGGATCGAACACCGAGTCGGTCTTCGCCTCGGGTACGCTGCCTTTGCCGTCGGCGCTTAGCAACATGCCGGATGACGGATCGGTGGAAACGTATACCGGCTTATCCGGCATTGTAAATGCGACATCGTATCGTCCTCCCGCAGCCAAAACCAAGCGACGGTTCGTTAGCTCTGCCGGTTCGTTTATGTCCGTTCCGTCGATTGCGGCCACTTTGAACGGCACGCCGGTGATCGAAACATTCTTCGGCCAATTCCCCGTATTAAACAGCCGGAGCCGCACCGGCGTCCCCGCTTTGACGATTCGATGATCAATCGGACTTAGGAGATTCACTTCCGAACCGTCCGCTTTTCTATAAGTCGGATCCATAACGGTAATATCTTCGATACCGGGTTCCAATCCTTCTTTAGGTAGGACAATCAACGTTCCGAACAGCCCGCGTTTTACCTGCTCGGATGACTGCTGATGGGAGTGATACCAATAGGAGCCGACTTGCCTCGCGATAAACCGGTACGTGTAGGTTTGCCCAGGCATGACGGAATCTTGCGTAACGCCGGCTACGCCGTCCTCGGCGTTCGGCACGTCCTGTCCGTGCCAATGAATCGTCACCCCTTCTTCGATATCTTTATTGATCAGCTTCACTTCGACTAGATCTCCTTGTCTGACGCGGAGCTCCGGGCCCGGCAATTGCCCGTTATACGTCCACGCCTCAATCGCGGCCCCGGATTTCAGCGTTACCGTTTTCTTCTCGGCGATCAGCGTAAAACGTTGGTCCGGTTCGCCGCTCCTGGGACCGGTCAACTCCTTTACACTGACGGCTTCAGCATCGGATGAGGACATGGAGGCCATCCCGCTGCGTCCATGTCCCATTTGAGCGCTATTCATCGTCACGCCGCCGCCGTAGTCTGCGCTACCGGCCATCATGCTCATCCGGCCCGGCAGTTTACTAGCCTGTGAGGACCATACCAACCAGCTTGAGGCGCTCGCGAGCGCAAGGAGCACGCATGCGGTTATCCGTACCTTACGGCTCCACTTCGGCTGCCGCCGCTTCCGCAATCGCCATAACGCCCCTGTCAGTGCAGCAAAAATAACTGCAATCAGGATAACGTTCCATATGTCAAGCGACTTCATCGGAAACAGGAGAGTAAGCACGAAATCTACCGAAGCTCCGATGCCTGCCGCTTGAACGGAGAAAACCGCCATCTGTAATTTTCCACTGTCCGGTACCTCAGCCCTAGCCGATTCAACTGCCTTTGACGGCCCGAGCCGATCCCGTTGCCGGTCAGATGCTAGCTTCCATAGTAGAGGAATTGTACGAACCAAAGCCGCCGCAATCGGAACGCCTAGCAGAATGAGATGAACAGTTATCGTATCTCTGACAAAAAACCAGTCTCTAGACCCGAGTATGAAAAGGGTAACGAATTTGCCCGCTGTAAACAGGAGACCGGCGCCCAGCAGCACCAGATGACTCCGCGGGCGAAACGAGTGACGTTTTTCGGACCGGCTGAATCGAATGGCGGCGCACCCCCAAACGACGAACAGCAAAAATTGAAGCGCCAAATCGATTGCGATCAACAACATGTTATTTTCCCTCCGTTTTTTCCGCCATCATGCCGTAGAAAGATCGCTATCCGGCATCTGCTGTGCACACTTTATCAAGCAAATGTCCAGGAGTTATGGAGGAGTTCTCTTTTTTTGTTTAAGAAGTGCCTAATTTGAAGGAATAGCGTTATGATGGCTTTAAATAAAAATGACGGAAAGAAGAGGACCGTTCATGGTGACGACCTTGTTGCTGGTGGATGATGAAAAAAGAATCGTCGAGGCAATGTCCGAGTATTTGCGCAACGAAGGTTATAAAATCGTCACGGCAAGAACCGGGAGGGAAGCGTTAGACGTCGCCAAAGCGGAGAAACCGGATCTCGTCGTGCTCGATTGGATGCTGCCGGAAATGAGCGGAATCGACGTCTGCCGCGAGCTGCGAAGGAGCGTGAACTGCGGGATTATTATGCTTACGGCCAAGACGGAAGAAGTGGATATGATCATTGGTCTTGAGGTCGGAGCCGACGATTACATGACCAAGCCGTTCAGCCTCAGGGAGCTGACCGCCAGAATCCGTTCCGTGCTCCGCCGCATCCATGGCAGGACGGATGAGATAGGAATGATTCAAAGAGATCGGCTCACGATCCATGAATCCAAATATCAGGTATTAAAGGATGATAAGGAGGTCGTGCTAACCCCTACGGAGTTTAAGATGCTGATGACTCTCGCAGCAAAGCCGGGGATCGTATACAGCCGGCTGCAGTTAATGAAAGCGGCCATGGAGGACGATTTCGTCAATTATGAGCGAACGGCGGACTCGCACATCAGCAATCTGCGCAAAAAAATCGAAGACGACCCGTCCGATCCCAAATATATTCAAACCATCTATGGTTTCGGCTACCGCTTCGGAGATCGTTTATGAACGTCCGCGCAAAATTGTTTGGGATTCTGTTGGCGCTCGTCCTCATTGTCTCCGGGGTTTATTTCGGGACGACGCAAGGCTACTTGGAAAGCCGCTTCGGACATTTCTCGGCGACCGAAGCGGCTGCGATCTTTCATAACTTTTATGTCGAACATGGCGGCTCTTGGGAGGGAGTGGAGCAAGCGGATGTACCGGAGGATGAGAGCCGTGCTGAGAATGGCGGAATCGCTTTGCTTTCACCGGAAGGGAAAGTCTTGTTCCATAAAGGCGAGGTAGACGCAGAAACCGTTACCCTGCACGGGTTTCATAAGACGATTACTGAAAACGGCAAAAATATCGGGATGGCATATACGTATCGATGGGCAACCGACGAAACCTTGCAACTGAAGGACTATATTCAAAGCTCTATGTTTACGGAAGGACTTCGAGTCGGGGCGTTAACCTTAACGGCTTCCCTTTTACTTGGGCTGTGGCTCACATGGCTCTTGACGTTGCCGCTCAAGCGGTTGATCCCGTCCATTCAGAGGATCGCCAAAGGGAACTTTCGGATCGATATACCGGTAACGTCCGCAGACGAGTATGGCCAAGTGACGAAAGCCATCAACCAAATGGCGCGTCAGCTGGACCGCGCGGAGGAGACCCGCAAACAATTGACGGCCGACGTGACCCACGAGCTAAGAACGCCGCTCGCCATCATTCAGAGTCAGCTGGAAAATATTCAGTCCGGCGGACGGGACGTTTCTCCCGAAACGCTGCTCCCCATTCAGGACGAGGTAATCCGATTAACCAAACTGATCGAGGATCTGCACCAGTTGACGCTCGCCGATTCGGGGAGATTGCCTTTAGATCGGCAGCCTACGGATATTGCCCCGCTTATGGACCGAATCATCGGCAAATTCAAACTGGACGCGGATGAACGAGGGATCCGGATCGTCAGAAAATATGCGGAGGTAAGCCTTGTCGTAGACATAGATCCGAATCGAATGACGCAAGCGTTCTATAATCTCTTAAGCAATGCACTGCGGTATACCCCTTCCGCGGGTCAAGTGGTTTGCGAGATTGACCGTAACGAGCATAGAGGCGCATCTTATGCCGCTGTCACCATTTCGGATACCGGGATCGGCATCCCCGAGGACAAACTGCCCTATTTATTTGAACGCTTTTACCGAGTCGAAGAAGCGCGTTCCCGCCACTCGGGCGGAATGGGGCTGGGACTCTCTATTGCAAAAGGATTCGTGGAAGCCCATCAGGGCACGATTACCGTTCGCAGCAAGATCGGGGAAGGAACGAGCTTTACCGTGCTTCTGCCGATCTAGTTTCCATTTGGCGCATGATAAACCCCCTTCAAGCAAACCAAAGCGTGCTTCCTACACGCGGTTTACGAGAGAGGGGGAATACCCGTCGATCCTTCCCTAAATTTTTTCCAAACCTATGCCGCGGTCACGATAATGGGCTGATTCTTTGTAATGATGATGGTATGCTCGTGTTGCGCCACATAGCTGTTGTCCGGCACGCATAAAGTCCACCCGTCCGACCGCTCCACGACATAATCCGCGCCGGTCGATAAAAATGGCTCAATCGTAATGACCATGCCTTCTTTCAATACGCGTTTATCGTGCTTGTCGTAAACGGGGAGAATATTTTTGGGCGCCTCGTGCAGCGATTTCCCAATTCCGTGGCTGCACAAATTTTGAATGACGCGATAGCCGCCTTTTGCAGCCTCGTTTTCCATCATTCTTCCGATTTCGTTCAATTTAACGCCATGATGAAGGGAGGAGATCACTTTCATCATCGTAGCGTGCGTGTAATTACAGAGACGCGATAAGGATGGATGGGATGGAAGTATGGGGAAAGAATGCCCCGCATCCGCATAATAACCCCCCAATTTCGCCGATACGTCGATGTTGACCAAATCGCCGGGTTGAATGATTCGGTTTCCCGGAATGCCATGGGCAACTTCTTGATTAATGCTAATACAAGTGTTGCCCGGGAATTGGTAAGTGGCTTTAGGCGCCGGCACGGCGCCATGCCTTTTGAGCAGCCTGCCTCCGATATCATCCAGTTCCTTTGTCGTCATTCCGACGCGGGCGTGACGTTTCATTTCGCGTATCGTCCATGCCACGATTTTGCCGATTTTCTTCAGACCCTCGATATCGTTTTGGGATCCGACTGTCATCCTAATCCCTCCGTTTTTTGAATATCAATAATATACCATACACGCAGCATATTCCACCGTCGTCGAAAAAGCCTTCCCGGGCCGGGAAGGCTTTTCGCTTGCGGGCTTTCGAAGGGTACGGATCGGATCTTAGTAGCCCAGGTCTTTCTTGGCCTTGGCCCACTTCTTGTTCAGGTCGTCGAACGCTTTTTGCAGGTCCTTCGCGACGATCAGATCTTGGTCGACGCTGCCCGTGCCGAGCGCGATCTCCGCTTTGTTCGCGATCTCGTTGTACTTCGGATCGACCGCTTCGCTCTCGACGAACGTCGGGTTGAAGGATTTGAACTCGGCCATTTGCGGAACTTTCGGCTCGGCCGTCTTGTCGATCGGCAGGAAGCCGGAATCGGTGTCATAGCCGGATTCTTTGACGAAGAAGTTCACCCATGCGGTAGCCAACTCTTTGTTCTTGCTGTCTTTGCTTACGCCGATGAAGTAGTCGCCGCCCAGCGGAGCGTTGTATTTGCCGCTGTTGTCGTAAGGGAACGGGAAGAACCCGATGTCGTCCGCTGCCGCGCCTGCGCCGATGACTTGCGGAATGACCCAGTTGCCGAGGAAGTACATCGCCACTTTGCCGGATGCCACTTCGCCCTTGGACATTTCCCAGTTGTTCGTGGACAGATCCTTCTCGACCCAGCCGCTCTCGACGAACTTGCGGCCGATTTGGATCATTTGGCCCCAAGGACCGTCAACCGTGAACGGCGCGTCTTTGGAGATCAGCGTGTCGGTCCACTTGGCGTCTCCCGCTACGTAGGAGTAGGTGTTCTCGCCCCAGCTGCCCATCGGCCATTGCGCGCCGAAGTTCATGTACAGCGGGATGATGCCGGCGTCTTTCAGCTTTTGCGCGTCGGCGTACAGCTCGTCAAGCGTCGTCGGCACCTTGTCGATGCCGGCCTTCTCGAACGCCTTCTTGTTGTACACCAGACCTTGCGTGTTGACGCCGGTCGTGATGCCGTAGCGCTTGCCTTCGAAGGCGTCATAGTCCGCGAAGTAGACGTTGTCGAACATCGAATCCGGCAGCGGCTCGTAGTACTTCGGCATCTCGCTCGTCGCCATGGCGGAAGGCAGGAAGTTGACGTCGCCCGCTTCGCCCGTCGTCAGGCGCGTCTTGATGTCGGTCGCGTAGTTCGTGAGACCTTCGAACTCGATTTGCGCTTTCGGATACTTTTCTTTGAACTTCGCTGCGTATTTGTCCATCGTGCCGTCGTTCACCAAGTCGGTGCGGTGCGTCAGGACGAGGATCTTGCCGCCCAGATCGGAAGCGCCGCCCGCGCTTGCCGAAGCGGAAGCCGAACCCGACGGCGATGCGGAAGGAGATGCGGTGTTGTTATCGTTTTTGCCGCCGCACGCCGACAGGACTGCTGCCGCCGTCAGAAGAGAGAGAATGGCCAGAGTGCTTTTTTTCATCTTAAGCTCTACCCCCAAGTTCTTGTTATCGCGACTTCCACGCCGACTTGACGTGATGTTGACATCGCTTACATTTCCTCATTATACGCCTTTGCGCAACAGAGAATAGGCAATCTATTTGTTTTTATTGTCATCATTTATGATAACAAATAAAATATTTTAGTTTACACACCTATAAAATCCCCTAATCGTATGCGTATCATGCATCGATTAGGGGATAGAAGTTCGAAAACGCCGATTCGGTTAGGGTGATTGTTAGCCGCGTTTCAGGAAAGCGTACGCCGGTCGCGCCATCAGTTCCAGGTTGCGCGAGATCAGCTCGGAGCGCTGTTCGACGCACGCGCGGGAACGCAGCGGGTCCGCAGGGGTGTTCAGCACGTAGTCGACCAGCTTGTCGACCGTCGTCGAGGCGACGTGCACGCGCGTGTCGGAGGAGGCGTAGTAGATGTAGACTTCGCCGGAATCCTTCGCGATGACGCCGTTGCTGAAGATGACGTTCGAGACGTCGCCGACGCGCTCGATGCCTTCGGGCGCGATCAGATGGCCGCCCGGCGCGTGCGTGACGCGGTTCGGCTCGTTCAGTTCCGTCATGAACGCATAGACGACGTAGCGCAAGCCTGCCGCCGTGTTGCGCACGCCGTGCGCGATGTGCAGCCAGCCCTTGGACGTCTTGATCGGCGCCGGACCTTGGCCGTTCTTCACTTCC
This sequence comes from Cohnella nanjingensis, assembly GCF_014212125.1. Classification (GTDB taxonomy): domain Bacteria; phylum Bacillota; class Bacilli; order Paenibacillales; family Paenibacillaceae; genus Cohnella; species Cohnella nanjingensis. The sequence continues at coordinate 134,731 of NZ_JACJVP010000042.1, read as the reverse complement.
TTGATCGTATGGTACTTCTTCTCGTCGACGATGATCTCCTTGTCGATCACGGCCGGATTCATGCTGTCCGACAATCCCCAGCCGATGCCGCCGCCGGCGCCGGTATCGATGAAGCCGTCCTGCGGGCGGGTGTAGAACGCGTATTTGCCGTCTACGAATTCCGGATGCAGGACGACGTTCCGCTGCTGCGGCGAAGGCGTCTTCAGGTCGGGCAGACGCTCCCACGTCTTCAGGTCCTTCGTGCGGGCGATGCCGCCTTGCGCGGTCGCGCTGGACGTGTCGCCCTTCGGCGCGTCCGGGTCTTTGCGTTCCGTGCAGAACAGGCCGTAGATGTAGCCGTCCTCATGCTGCACGAGGCGCATGTCGTAGACGTTGATGTCCGGGTCTTCGGTCTCCGGGAGCAGCACGGGGTAATCCCAGAAGCGGAAGCCTTCGGTCGGGCTGTCGCTCTCGGCGACGGCGAAGAACGACTTGCGGTCGACGCCTTCCGTGCGCACCATCAGATAGTACTTGCCGTTCAGGTAGATCGCGCCCGGATTGAACGCCGCGTTCACGCCGATCCGCTCCATCAGGAACGGGTTAGTCTCCGGGTTCAGGTCGTAGCGCCAGTAGATCGGGGTATGCTCGTTCGTCACGACCGGGTGCTCGTGACGGAAGTAGATGCCGTTGCCCGGCTCCACCGCGGGATTGCTCCGGTTCAGCAATCGTTCGTGCGCGTCGCTCAGCGACTTCAGTTTCTCCATCCATGCGCTCATGATTTAAGCCTCCGTTTTGAGATGTTCGAGTCTCTCCAGCGCTTCGAAGCAAGCCCGGCTGTTATGGTACGGGCACTTCCAAGGTCCAACCTTGGCATGATCGGCGGAGTTGACCGGCACGCCTTCCCGGGTGACCTGCCAATGCCATTCGCCGCCTTCGCGGTCGCAGATCGAAGCGGTCGTGAACGACCAGCTGTTCTTCGCCGCCTCGAGATATTCCGGCTGCCCGGACAGCTGATAAGCGTTCAGGAAGCCGACCATCGCTTCGGCTTGGGGCCACCAGTCCTTCGAATCGTCCAGACGCCGGCCGTCGAATTCGTTGAAGAGCCCGCCGTCCTCGTCGACGCCTTGCTCGAGCGTGGCCTTCGCCATCTGCAGCGCGACGGCCTTGACCCGCTGCAGCAGCGCCTCGTCGCCGAGCGCCTCCGCCGCTTCCCAGAGCAGCCAGCTGCCTTCGATGTCATGCCCATAGGACACGTGCGAAGATTTCGAATGCCATTCGTCGTCGAAGAACAGCAAGAAGTGGCCCGTATCGCCGTCGACGATCTTGTCTACGTGCACTTCAATAAGCTCCTTAAGCTTGGCCTTGAGCCCTTCCGGCTTCCATACCCGGTACAGGTTCGTATACGCCTCCAGCACGTGGAGATGCGTATTCATCGACTTGCGTTCGTTCAAGTCCTTCCCGCTCAGGCTGAGGTCTCCGGTCTCCGTCCAATCGCGCGCCAGCGCTTCGATGTAGCCGAGATGCAACGGATCGTAGGCGTGCTTCTCCAGCAAGCGGTAGAGCTCGCCCGCCCAGACCAGCGCCGATTCGTCGCCCGTCGCCCGCACGTACTCCGACAGCGCGTAGATGACGAACGCTTGGCCGTACACCTGCTTTTTGTCCGAGACCGCCCGGCCTTGAACGTCGATCATCCAGTAGAGGCCGCCGTGCTCCGCGTCGCGGAAGCGCGTGTTCAGCGCATCGTACGCTCTGTGCGCCATCTTCAGGTAGGCTTCCTCCCGGTAGAAGCGATATGCCGAGGCGAACGTCCACAGGATACGCGCGTGCAGCACCAGGCCCTTGTCCGCATTCGGAACCTTCTCCCCGTTCGCGCGAATCTCGCCGACGAAGCCGAAGATCTCCTCGTCCACCGTGTTCCGCATCCAATAGCCGAGGATATTCTCCTTCAGCTCCTGCATCAATTCGTCCCGCCATTCGGGGATCGTGAATGCTCTCATCCGTCTCGAGCTCCTGTCCGCGTGAATTTAGGCTTCGCCGACGACGGCCTTCTGGCCGGAGACGTAGAAGTCCCGCACGGTCGATGCCGCCGCCTTGCCATACATGCAATAATCGTCGTTGTCCGCGGCTTCGGACGGCGCATACAGCTTGGCCGGCCAATCCCACAGCATGTAGCCGCGCATCCAATCGCGCTTCGCGCAAGCGCCGAACATCGCTTCGTAGTACCGCTTCTGCTCCGCTTCGGACGGTCCGCCCGGCAGCGACCAGTCGTTCGGCTTCATCGGCGAACCTTCGCGGCTCGGGCAGCCCGCTTCCATGAAGAAGAACGGCTTGTTCCACTTGGCCAGCACGCCTTCGATCCGGTCGAGCTGCGCTTCCCAGTCGTCGATCGGGTAGTAGCCGCTCGACGAGACGATGTCGACCGCATCCCACCAGGTCAGGCGATCTTCTTGATATTTGTCGCAGTTATAAGTCAGAAGTCCGGCATAGATCGGACGGATCTCGGCGATCAGGTTCCGCCATTCCGTCTCGCGCTTGTCCGTCTGCACCATCTCGCAGCCGATGCACAGCATCTCGCAGCCTTCTTCCTGCGCGATGGCCGCGTAGTGCTTCACGAACTTCCCGTACGAAGCGAACCATTCGCGCCAGCTCGGTTCGCCCGGCACTTCTTCGTCGAAGAAGCCGATATGCGCCCGCCAAGTGCCGTTCGCGACGTTCACGACCGGCTTGAGGCAGACTTTGAGTCCCAGCGACTTCGCCTTGCGGATCGCCGCGCGCACCTCGTCGTCCGTGACGGTCGGCGATTCCCCGTACGGGATTTCCGTCGATTGGGGCGTCTCCTGCAGCGCCGACAGCGCAATCGCGACCCAGTTGACGCCAAGCTTCGCCATCTCTTCCATCGAATGGTCCGCATCGGGGCCCGTCCATGTGCCTCTTACGCCTACCCAGCCCCAGGTCATGCCGCTGACCGTCTCCGACCAAGCGTTCATGCTCATTTTCGCCACTCCTTCGCGCGGTACTCTGTCACTCAAATTGATAGTATTGTTATCATATTATTAGTTGTTATCAATAACAATACTCGTCCACCTGAATTGTACCACCCTCGTCCGAGAAGTCAATAACCGAACGGACGCCGATCCGTAATAGAATGCCATGTCCCATCGGCACCGACCCGCGCGACCGGACATCGCAGCAAAAAAAGAGACGATCCCGGCGCCTGCGGCAGGCAACCTTATCGTCTCTTCTCCTATGCGGTTCGGCGCGGTCGGGTCAGCGGCCGCCGTCCGCGGGCCCGATGGCCGACGCCGTCGATTGGCGCAGCACGAAATCGCCGGAGAGCAGAATGCGCTCCTTCGGCCCGTCCGGATGCCGAATCCGCCAGAGCAGCGTCTCCACCGCGCGTTGACCGAGCGCTTCCTTGTTGACGTGCACCGTGCTCAAGGTCGGCGAAGCCATGGCGGCGTCCTCGATGTTGTCGAAGCCGGTGACCGAGATCTGGTCCGGGACGTTGATGCCCATCTTCATCAGCACCGTCATGACGCAGATCGCGATCGAGTCGTTCGCGCAGACGAAGGCCGTCGGCAGGCCGTCTTCCGACGCCATCTCCTGCAGAATCCCTTCCAGCGTCTCGGTGATCTCCGAACGGTTATCCCCTTCGAACGACATTAGCCGCGGCGATTGGGCGAGCGGAACTTCCTGCTCCTCCAGCATCGACCGGAAACCGAGCCAACGGTCGTAGAAGCTGCGCGAATAGCGGGTATTCCCGACGAATTGCAGGCTGCGGTGACCGTTGCCGAGCAGATAGTTGGTCACGCGGCGCACGCATTCGTAGTTGTTCATGAACAGCGCGTCCGACGGGATGAGCGGATCCTCGTGGTCCACCATGACGAACGGAATGCCGAGATTGCGGATCTCGAGCAGCAGCTGGTTGGAGATCAAGCCGACGCCGATCAGCCCCAGTACCCCTTCGGGATTGATGAGCTTGGAGAAGTTGTCGGTAATATGCTCGGTGACGATCATGATGCCGATATGGTGTTCTTCGAGTCCGGTCGTAATGCCGTCGATGATCCGCCCCCAGTAGAAGGAATGGCGGTTCTGATAACGCACGTTCGGGATGAGCACGATGATCGTATCGCGCTGGGTCTGACCGGTCTGCTGCTCCGCCATCGCGCGAAGACCGCCCCCCTTGGGGCGCTTCTGCACGAAGTAGCCGAGCTGCGTGGCCGCTCCGATAATCCGCTCGCGCGTCTCCGCGCTAACGCCGGACTTGCCGGCGAGCGCTTTGGAGACGGCGAACTTGGATACGCCGACTTGGTCGGCGATTTGCTGCATCGTCACTTTTTTGGACATGGGGTCGATCCTTTCGCGAATGGTCGCCGATATCGCCACGATAACAAACCATATTTGTTATCATAACATATCCCGACGGTTAGCGAAACGTCAACCTAACCTCTACTTGACCGCGCCGTTGGTCACCCCTGCGAAGATGTAGCGCTGCAGGAACAGGAAGAGGACGACGGTCGGGATGAAGATAATCAGGATACCCGCCGAGATGACGTTGATCTGCGCCGCGTTCGGTCCGACGAACGAATAGATCGCGGTGGAGACCACGCGCAGCTTCTGGCTCGGCATATAGAGGTAAGGCGTATAGAAGTCGTTGTAGATCGAGATTGTCTTCATGATGATGAGCGTCGCCGTGGCCGGCGCCAGCAGCGGGAAGATGATCGACCGGTAGATCTTGAAGAGCGAAGCGCCTTCGATCATCGCGCTCTCGTCCAGATCCTTCGGAATGCTGTTGACGAATTGCAGGTAGATGACGATCTGCAGCACGTCGGCGCCTAGGTACAGCAGCATCGGCGCGTAGATCTCGTTGTAGGCGCCCAGAAACTTGATGACGCTGAACGTGGCGACCTGCGTCGTGATCATCGGGATGACTTGGGCGACCAGATACATCCCCATGATCGGCTTGCGCAGCTTGAAGTCGAAGCGGCCGAGCGCGTAAGCGACCATCGTCCCGAGGACGATATTGCCGGCGACCGAGACGACGAGGATGATGGAGATGTTCTTGAAGCCGAGGCCGAGCTTGCCGACTTTGAAGACGCGTCTGAAGTTGTCGAAGTTGAACCAGTTCTCCGGGAGGCGCATCCCGGATTGGTAATACTCGACCTGCGTCTTGAACGCGCCGATGACGACGGAGTAGATCGGGAAGAAGACGACGAATACCCCGACGAGCAGCGAGAGATAGCGGACAAACGTCCAAAGCTTGTTTTGGCGTTCCATCGCTTATTTCCCCTCCCTGAACAGCAATTTCCGTTGGATGACGATGAAGACGAGCACGATCAGGAGCAGCACGACCGCCATCGCGGAGGCGAGGCCCGCCTGCTGGAACTTGAACGCCATATCCACCGTCTTCGAGACGAACGTGGCCGTTCCGTTGGCGCCCAGCATCATGATGTAAGGAATGTCGAACGCTTCGAGCGCGCCGGTGAGCGTCAGGATCATCATCAGCTCGATCACGCTGCGGATGCTCGGAATGGTGATGAAGCGGAACGACTGCCAGCCGGAAGCGCCGTCGATCTTCGCGGCCTCGTACAAGTCCGCCGGAATGGATTGAAGCGCCCCGATGAAGATGACCATGCTGAGGCCGAAGTATTTCCACAGGGAGATGAAGGCCAGAGAGAAGTTGACGATGTTCGGATTGCCGAGCCATTCCTGCTGCCAGGAGCCGAGTCCGATCGCGTCCAGGAACAGATTCAGCGAACCGTATTCCGCGTGGTAGACGTTCTTGAACATGATGACGATGGCGACGCTATGCAGCACGTACGGGAGGAACAGCAAGGCGCGAAACCCGTTGCGCCCCTTCAGCTTGCTCGTCAGCACGACGGCGAAGTACAGCGCGATCGCCGTCTGCAGCAAGCCGCCGACGAAGTAATATGCGTTGTTCTTGAATACGCTGAAGATCTCCGGCCGCGTGAAGATCTCTTTGTAATTGTCGAACCCGACCCAATTCATATCCCAGCCCAAGCCGCTCCAGTCCGTGAAGCTGTAGTACAGGAGAGACAGCGCCGGATAGTACGAGAAGGTCAGCGACAATAGGACCGGAATGGTCAGGAAACCGAATAAAATAAGTAACCGTTGCGCTTTATAGCTGAGTTTAAACATGCACACCCCTGCTTCCGTCGATCGGATCTAGTCATGTAAGCCGAATGGAAATCGCTTACAACGATTATACCCCATCGCGTTATCCTTTTTAAGGTGTTATGTTTGTTTTCATTGTCTTGTATTTAGATAACTATAGCCTAACTCGTTCGCGATATTCCTTCGGGGTGACGCCTGCCACCTTTTTGAACACCTTGTTGAAATAAGCTGGGTCCGGATAACCGACCGACTCCCCCACCTCGTACGTCTTCAAAGAGGGCTCCTTCAGCAGCTTTTCCTTGGCCCGCTCGATCCGAATCGAGATGACGTAGTCGGTGATCGTCTCCCCGGTCTCCGTCTTGAACAGCTTGCTCAGATAACTCGGCGTCAAATAGACCGTGTCGGCCAATCGCTGCAGCTCCAGCTCCTCCGTATAATGCCGCTGGATATACGCCTTGACCGTCTCCACCACGCGGTTGCCCTGCCTAGCTTCCTTTAATATGTGAAGCTGCTCCCGGGCCGCATCCAGAAATGCCGCTGTAAATGCTGCCCAATGAATAAACCGCTTCGGCGACCAGACGACCGGCTCTTCCTCCGGCTCGTCGGGCTGCGGTCCGCGCTCGCTCCGTTCGCTGCGGATCAGGCCGGATACCGCCGCGCAGCCTTCGGCAAGCGCTTGCCAGGAAGGCTTCTGCCGGCCGACGTCGTCCAGCCAAGCGACGAGCGCAGCCTCCGCCCGGGCGACGTCGAGCATCTGCAGCGCCGGGCGGAAGTCTTTGTCCAGCAGCCGCAGCAGATTCATCCCTTCGTCTCCGCGCTTTGCCAGATGATGAACGTCGTTCATCGCTTTGTAGCCGTCCTCGTACCAAACCTTCTGCAGCGAAGCTTCCGCTTCCAGATACGCTTCCCGCAGCTTCAGCGGTCCCTGGTGAATGGCGCTCGCGCCGAGACGCGCGTAAATGGGATGCGGGACGCGCTGAAGCAGCGTAACGCCGAGCTCGCGGGCCGTATCCGCATGGTCGCCGTGACCGATGGCCGTGACGACGACGGTCTGCCGGGGTTCCCAGGCGAGCACCTTGTGCGCCCGCGTCCAGCTGGCCATATAGGAGACGACGCGCTCGGGCGCCAATTCGGGCTCGGTGCGGAGCAGGATGACCGCATAGTGCTCTCGGAACAGCTCCGACTGTCCGAGCTCGCGGCTGGCGCCCTGGGTCATGTGTTCCGGCAGGTGGCTGACGTCGTTGCTGAGCAGCAGCCGGATATGCTCCTCTGCCGCAACGGCCTTGCGGTAGCTGTCGAGCTCCAGGTTATGCTTGACGCGGGACAGCAGCTCGGACAGCTCGCTCTGATCCACGGGCTTGAGCAGATAATCCTCCACGCCTTGACGGATCGCCTGGCGGGCGAACGCGAAGTCGTTGAAACCGCTCAGAATGGCGAACTTGATCTTCGGCCGTCGCTGCTGCACCCGCTCGATCAACTGCAGGCCGTTCATCTGCGGCATCTTGATATCCGTGATCACCAAGTCGAGCTGAAGGCCGCCCAGCGCATCCAGCAGCTCTTGACCGTTGGCGTACGTCCCGACGACGCGATATTCCTCCCCCGTCTGCTCCACCAGCTTGGCGAGCCCCTGCCGAATCCGTTCCTCGTCGTCTACGACGGCTATGTTCACGTTCATATCGGTTCTCCTCCTCCGCGTACGGCAGCCGGCAGGCGGACGGTGACCGTCGTCCCTACGCCGGGCGCGCTCGTCACCGTCAAGCCATACATTTCCCCGTAACGCAGTTTGATTCTCTCGTGCACGTTGCGCAGCCCGATGCCGTGTCCGTCATCCGCGGCCGTCTCGCTCCGCAAGCCTTCCCGAACCTCGCGCAGCGTCGCCTCGTCCATGCCGATCCCGTCGTCCGACACGTCGAATAGGCGGTCCGTCCCGTCCAGTCGCGACGAGATGACGATCCGCATGCCCTCGCTGCCTTCTTGCAAGCCGTGATAGGCTGCGTTCTCGACGATCGGTTGGAACAACAGCTTCATGATGCTCATGCCCGCCGTCTCCCGGGGATCGGGGAGGACCAGCTCGAACCGGTGATTGCCGAAGCGGTAATTAAGCAGCTGTACGTAGATCTCCAGATACTCCCATTCCTTGCCGACCGGGACCGTCTCGCGCCCCGCGTGAATGCTGTAGCGCAGCAGCTTGCCCAGCAGCTGCGTCATGTCGCCGACTTCCTTGTCGTCGTTCAGCACCGCCGTCATGCGGATCGATTCGAGCGTATTGTAGATAAAGTGCGGGTTGATCTGATGCTGCAGCGACTGCATCTCCGCCTCTTTCTTGCGCTCTTCCACCTTGTAGATGTCTTGGATCAGCGTCTTCACGCGGTCGAGCATCCGGTTGAAGGCGCTGCCGACGAGCCCGACCTCGTCCCGCCGTACGACCGGGAACGTGACGTCGAGGTTGCCGGTCTGCACTTCCTTCATCATCCGGACGAGCGAACGAAGCGGCTTGGTAAGCGCGAACACGAGGACGAGCGAGATGAGCAGCGCGAAGCACATGATCGCGATCGCCATGAGGATCGTGAAGTTGCGCGTGCGCATCGCGTCGGCCTTCAGCTCCTTCTCCGGGATCGTGATCAGCACCTTCCAGCCGGTCACGGGAGATTCCTTGTAGATGGCGAGGACGTCCTTGCCGTCCAGCTTCGTATGGAAGCTGCCCTGTTCGCGCGTCGCCCGCGGCAGCAGCTCGCTGTCCGTCAGGTTGCGGCCGATGAGCTGCTTCTCGCTGTCGTAGACGACGCTCCCCCCTTCGTCGACGATGAGCGTCTTCCCGTGCGTCGAACGGTCCAGATCCTTTACGATGTTGTCGATGACGCCGATGCTCGCGTCGACGCCGATCATGCCGATCGTCTCGAAGGTCGTGGAGTCGATAATCAGGCGAACGACGGTGAAGACGTACCGCTTGCTCATCGCCTGGCCCGCCACCTCCTGCGTGCTGACGAGCACCGGCGTGCCGTGTCCTTCCTCGGCCAGTTGTCTCCACCGCGGCAGAACGTCGGAGAGGTCGAACCGGATGCTGGTGCTCTTGACCGCGAAGTAGGGATGGCCGAAACGGTCGAACAAGTAGACGGTGTTGGTGCCTTTCTTGATGTTATTGATGAAATAAATGCTGTTGCCCACCTGCCGCTCGATATTGAGCCTCATCATCTCCTCCTGCGACAGAACGCCCTTCTCGCCCTTCTCCCCATGGGGTTCGACCATCATGCCTTCGTAGAACTGGTTCGACATCTTCAGACCGTTCTTGATCTCGTCCAGGTACGACGGGATGATCGAGATCTTCTTCATATCTTCGATATAGTCGTCGAGCTTGCCCGTCATCTGATCGGACAGCTGCGATACGAACGTAATCGTATTGTTCTCGATCGAATCGGAATAGCGCTGGGCGGACAGATAGCTGAGCGCCCCGATCGGCAGAATGATCAAAAACAGGAACACGATAAACAGTTTGCCTTCCATCCGCTCGGCCAGCCAGGGGAAACGGCTGAACGGACGGAACCCTAGCTTGCGCATGCGAACGTCTCCTTTGTTGGTCTGTCCGGCAAACCGCCTTGCGTCCGCTTCGCCGGACCGTATCCGCTCCTGCGTCATCGCCCTCTGGCTGGAAGGTGAATCCTACTTGGCGCGGGACAGGGAAAAGACGGCCGCCGCGTTCCTTACCGTTCGGCAAGCCGTCCGACTTGTTTCTTTATTATACAGAACGGATATTATGCTAACAAACGATTATTTTAGGTAGTAGGGGTGGCAGTCCCCCTATCGAATATCGAAAATCGACATAAACCGATTTCGCCCATTGTCGAAATGACCCAAAAAAAGCTCCCGGCGGAAGCGTCCGGGAGCTGCTGTTGACGGGTCAATGCGTATAGGCCGCCACGTTGTCCGTATCGACCGCTTCGTGCAGCGCCGCGTTTAACCCGCTGGCGATGACGTTGGCGATGTCTTCGATGAACTTGTCGATCTCCTTCGGGGTGACGAGCAGATCGTGCCCCACCGGCTCAAGTACCTCTTTGACGAGCTGCAGCCGTTCCGTATCGGACATCGTTCCGAACACGCCGAAGAGCGGACTCGTGTCGGGCGTGTGCTGCTTCATGTGCGCGAACACCATCTCCATCGTATTGTTCACGATCGTCGACGCGTACAGCACCGTCGGTACGCCGATGGCGATGCAGGGAACGCCCAGGATGTCCTTGGTCAATCCTTTGCGTTTGTTGCCGATGCCGGAGCCTGGATGAATGCCGGTGTCGGCGATCTGAATCGTCGTATTCACCCGTTCGAGCGAACGCGCGGCCAGCGCGTCCACGGCGATGACGAGGTTCGGCTTCGCCTGTTGGACGATGCCCTGGACGATGTCGCTCGATTCGATGCCCGTCGTTCCGAGCACCCCGGGCGCGACCGCGCTTACCGGCCGATAGCCGTCGCTCACTTGGTCGGGCATCAGCTCGAAAAATTGCCGGGTAACCATGAGATTCTCGACGACGATCGGGCCGAGCGCGTCCGGGGTCACGTTCCAGTTGCCCAGTCCGACCACGAACACGCTGTCCCGCTGTCCGATGCCCACGCGGTTCAGGAAAGCCTCGAATTCCCGGGCGAACGTCGTCGCTACCCGGTCCTGGAGATCCGTATCGCCCCGCCGCAGCTCGGGCACCTCGAGCGTTACGTAATGGCCCGGCATCTTGCCGATCGCTTTGGCCCCTTCTTCGGTCTGAATGTGCATGCGGGTGACGGTAATCCCGCCGTTCTTGTCGGTCTCGGACCAGACGCCGGGCAAGCCGCCTCCCGCCGCCGTTTCGGCCATTTCTTTGGCTTCGAGCGCCAAGTCGGTCCGGATGTCGTACTTTCGCAGGTCCAGTTCGGACACGGATATCACGCGCTCCTTTCGCAAGCCGTTTCGCTGGAGGCCGACCCGCAAGGTCGCAGGCGCGCAAACCGCGGAAGCGCCGGCAAAATGCCGGATCCGCAGCGCCGCAATCGCTTGCGTTTTACCCCCTTGCATGATAGAATGTTACAAGTTGTGTGGAGAAATACTTGTAGTTTTTGCAGGAGGTGAAATCAATGCCGAATATTAAATCCGCCATCAAACGGACCAAGACGAACGAAAAACGCCGTCTGCGCAACGCTTCCCAGAAGTCCGCGCTCCGCACGGCCGTCAAGCAAGCCGACGCCGCCGTGATCGGAACGGACGTGAACGTAGCGAAGGACGCGCTTCAATTGGCTCAGAAGAAACTGGACAAAGCGGTAACCAAAGGCCTCATTCACAAAAATGCGGCTGCCCGCAAAAAATCCCGCCTGGCCAAGAAGTTGAACGCCCTGTCCGCGCAAGCTTAAGGCGCAAGCCGATCGCCCGCGCGTAAGTGAAAAAGGTTGACCCCTCAAGCGAGTATCGCTTGCGCGGTCAACCTTTTTTTGCGGTTCGCGCCGGCCTGCGGCGTCAAGCGCCGCCCTCCGAGCCGGTGCGCAGGAGGAACAGCTCGAGTCCCAGCGTCTTGTCGACGCGGCCCGACTTCATCGCGTAATCCAGCTCCGCAAGCCGGTCCAGCAGCGCCGTCAGGCGTTCCGTGCTGAAGCCCCGCGCCTGATCCGCCGTAATCTTGACCGCGTACGGATGCAGTCCCAGTTGTCCGGCCATCTGCTGCGGCGAATATCCCGTCTTGCCCAGCTCCTTGACGAACAGCATGTTGCGGAATTGGCGCACGAGCAAGGACGCCAGCTTGATCGGCTCCTCGCGCTGCTTCAGCAGGTCGTAATAGAGCGCGACCGCCCGGTCCGTCCGCAGCGAAGCGATCTCCTCCGTAAGCTTGAATACGCTCTGCTCCGTGCTGGCGGTGACGAGCTCGGCGACCGCGGCGGCCGTTACCGTCCCTTTCTCGCCCGCATGCAGGCAGAGCTTGTCCGTCTCGGCCGCGAGCGCGCCCATCTCGGTCCCGACTCGCCTAAGCAGCTCCTCGGCGGCCTGCGGCTCCAGCGTTCTCCCTTGCTTGGATGCCCGTCCGCATACCCACTGCACGAGCTCGTCCGGCTGGAGCGGAGCGAACGTAACGACGAAGCCGTCTTCCTTCGCCCGCTTCGTCAGCTTCTTGCGCTCGTCGAGCTTCTCCGACGCCACCAGGAAGACCAGCACCGTGCTCTCCATCGGCTGCCGGAAATACTCGAGCAGCTTGTCCGTCCGGTGCTCTACCTTGGCCGACTCCCGTCCGGAGCCGAACACGACGTTGTCGCGGACGAGGATAAGCTTGTTCGGCACGAGGAAGGGGAGCGTCTGCGCTTCCTCGAGGATCGCATCGAGCGGGTGCTCGGCCGTATCGAACCGGACGACCGCCATGTCGCGGTGCTCGGGCTCCGTGAGCCGGCCGACGAGCCGTTCCGTAAAATCGTTCATGCGGTACGTCTCGGTCCCGCAGCATACGTATAGGGGACGAACCTGGCCGTCCCGCAGTTCCTTGAACGCTTGCCTTGCATCCATGTCGCCACCTCAACCTTCATTATACAGCAAAGAGACCGCGACCGTTAGCGGGCGCGATCTCCTTGTCCTTGGACATCTATGTCAACGTTCGCCGTGCCGGTCCATGGTGCCGAGCGCGAACGATCGTGACTTTTGCCTCCAGGGCGGCTTCCATTCCATAGATCACTATACGCGGGAACCGCGTAAAAGGTGCGCGGGAATTTAGCGCTCGGATTCGAGGCCGGTCGCCTGCACCCACTTCAGGTGCTTGACTCGGCCTTCGGCGTCCGTCCAAGTATAATGCAGTTCTTGACCGTCGTCCGACCATTGCACGTCGCTGACGGCGCCGTCGCGCGGATCCGACTTGAACACGAGCGTGGCGTCCTCGGTCTTCACGATCGAGATCGCCCCCGCGTTCGCTTCGGTGTACGCGGTCAGCTTGCCGTCGGGGGAAGCCCACTCACTAAGCTCCGTAGCCATCAGGGAGTAGGCTCCGCCGGCGATCGTCTTGTCGGATGCGATCGGCGACTTCTCGGAAGGCGCGATGCCGGGGTTGGCCGCGCTCCCGGAAGCGTCCGCGTCGGCCTTCGGGACATCGGTCGCCTTGGCGCCCGCGGACGAGCCTTCGCCGGAGCCCGAGCCGATCTTGTCGTGATTCGTCGGCACAGGCTTGGCGGCGGGCTGGGATTTCTCGCCTGCGCCGTCCTGGGTCCTGCCGTCGCTCGGCTGGACGTTCTGGGCGAAGCCCTGGTTCTCCTCCGAAGGCTCGTTCGTTATCGCCTTCGTCTGAGGCGAGAGACGCAAGGCTTCGTCTCCTTCTCCGGCGCTAGCCGTAGCCGCGCTCTGGCTCATGTAGTCCGCCATTTCCGGCGCCCGCGCCGCGTCGTTGTGCTTCGCGGTCGAGGACAGCCAGGAGAACGGCTGGTTCGCGATGATCAGACCCGCGATGACGCCGAGCGCCACGACGCCTGCCAGCCGGCGATACAGCGGCGCGCGTCCGGGACGGTTCGAGCGGCCTCGCGGCTTGTAGACCGGCTCGTCCGCCGTTTCGGCCTCTTCCGCGTAAGCGGGAGCGGGGACGACGGCCGGCTCGGGCGTCAGTTGCTCCAGCTGGGGCAGGATGGCATCGACGAGGCTATAGCGCGGCAATACGCGCGGCAGCTGCGCCAATTCGTTCGACAACCGGATTAAGCGCTCCAGCATGGCAGCGCACTCCGGGCATGTCTGAACATGGGCCATCATGCGCGTCGTTTCCTGTTCGTCCAAATCCCCGTCAATCGAACGCTGCATGAGTTCCATCACCTCTTGGCAATTCATCCCCGGACACCACCTTTCTGATAGTCATGAAGCAGCACTTGCAGTTGCTGCCGGGCGCGATACAAATAGGACTTGACCGTATTCAGCGGCAGATTCAGCGAGTCCGCGATCTCGTTGTACGAGAAGTCCTGCAGGTAACGAAGCACGACCACCGTGCGGTGGTGCTCGGGAAGCTTGCCGATCGCTTCGCGGATATCTTCGGCCGCATAGGCGGACAGGACCTCCCCTTCGACGTCGGCGCCCGCCTGGAACACGAGATCGTGCTCCTCGATCGAGACCGACGGCCGTTTGCGGCGGAACTTGTCGATGCAGATGTTCGTTACGATGCGTTGGACCCAGGTGCGGAATTGCGCCTTCTCCTCATAGGAATTAATCTTCGTATACACGCGAATGAGGGCTTCCTGAGCCGCGTCCATGGCGTCCTGCTCATGATTCAATAAATAATAAGCCGTTCTGTACACTTGATGCTCAATCTCGCGGAGCAGCGTTACCAAGGCGTCTCGATCGCCGGCCTGCGCAGCTTTGATCAATTCCGGCTCCACCACGGGAGTTATCCTCCTTATCACGCATCCCCATTGACGCAACTGTGCGCCAAAAGGTTGCAAAAGCTTGACGAAACTTTATCGTTAAAATCATCCGGTTATGAGAACGTAGGCTAAAATGCGGACAAACGCACAGTCCCAGTCTAACAAAAAACCGTTCATTTGTCCCACGGATGCCGCTCGCGGCGCGTCAAACGCCCGTCCGGCTCGATTCGGTACTGGATCTCTCCGTTCAGATCGGTGCGCAGCAACCGGGACGGCAGCGCCTCGATCCGCGCGACGACATCGCGATGCGGATGTCCGTACAGATTGTTCGCGCCGGCCGAGACGACGACGTCGGTCGGCCTCCACCAGGCGAGCCAGGCGGCTGTCGAAGACGTCTTGCTCCCATGATGCCCGGCCTTCAGCACGTCTACGTGCATCGCGGCCCCGCCTTCCCGGCGGAGATGATCGACGACGGCCGCCTCGCCGGCGGCCTCCAGATCGCCGGGCAGGACGAATGTTCGCCCGTACAGGGTCGCGAGCAGTACCACGCTGCGGCCGTTCTGCGATTCGGCGAGGGGCAGCCGGCCGGCGTCGGCCGCGCCCGGGTCCGGGTGCAGCACGCGCAGCTCGGTCGAAGCATCGGGCTGCCAGCGCATGCCGTCCGCCGCGGCATAGAGCGGAATGCCTTTTTGAACCGCCAATTGAAATAGACGTAATACGTCCGGGGTCGGTTTCATCGTACCGTTGAACACGAGGCGCCCAATTTCTATATTTCGCAGAATGGCCTCCGCGCCGCCGATATGATCGGCGTCCAAATGCGTCAGGACGAGCATGTCGAGCCGGCGGACGCCACGCTGCTTCAGCAGCGGGACGAGCGTCTTGCGCCCGACTTCGTAAGGATCTTTGCGCTTGCGCCACGCTTCCTCCTTTTTGGCGAACGAGACCGTCCCGCCTGCGTCGATCAGCACGTGCTTGCCTTCGCCGGTGCGGATCAAGATGCTGTCGCCTTGGCCGACGTCGAGGAACATGACGCGCGCTTGGCGATCGAACGCCGCCGGCTGGATGCCCCAGGCCAGCCAGGCCAGCCATCCGATGGCAATCAGCGCGCCGAGCGCCATACGCCGGCGGCGCATCGCCCGGTCGCCCGGCGGCGGCTCGGCCGTGGAGAAGCCGGGCGGGGACGGGGACGCGGAACCCGATGGGAAAGCGGGGAGCGGTGCGGCATAGTCCGATGGGGTCCCAGGGAGCGGTGCGGCAGCATAGTCCGACGAGGTCACGGGGTACGGTGCGGCATAGCCCGACGAGGCGGAGAGATCCGCACGGCGAGCGGCGAGGGGCTGCGTGAAATTCCCCGACGCAGCGGCGGCCGCATAGGCGGGAACCTCCCGGAAGCGTCGTTCCGGGTCGAACGGGTCGGCGCGTCTGCGGGCGGCGCGCGTCCCTTCGAGGAGCAGCGCCTGTTCGTCCAGCCGGGCGATTCTCCGCCGCAGCAGGATGCCCGTGATCATCATTAGCGCATAGGCGGCCGCGACCCAAGCGAGGGACGGCTGCGGCCAGATCGTCGACATGCCGCGAACCCCGCTGAGCGCTTCGGTCGCGGCGAACGTCGCGCGGTTGCACAGCTCGGCCAATCGGGCCGGGCCGAGGCCGAGCGGCAGCCAGCAGGCGCCGAGCGCGACCGAGGCCATGCCCAGCGGCATCACGGCGAAGCTGATGAAGGGAACGAGCACCAGGTTGGCGGCCAACGATAAGAGATGAAGCTGGTGGAAGTAGTAGGCGGACACCGGAAACGACACGAGCTGCGCGGTCGCCGCGACGGCCAGCGCGTTCCGCAGCGCGGCGGGCAGGAAGCGGAGCAGCTTTGCCGCCAGCGGCACGTAGAGCAGCAGGCCCGCCGTGACGAGGAAGGAGAGCTGGAAGCTGACGTCCTCGACGACGAGCGGATGCCAGACGGTCATGATCCAAGCCGCGGCGGCGAGCAGATGCAGGCCGTCCTTCAATCGGTTGCGTCTCGCCATATAGAGGGCGATCATGGCCATTAAGCAAGCGCGGACGGCCGATGGCGACGCGCCGGTCAGCAGCATGTAGACCGGCATCGCGGCGATCGCGAGATCCAGCGAGCGCTCCCGCGTGAGCCGCAGCAGCGCCCCGAGCCGCAGCAGGATGAACACGACGACCCCGACGTGCAATCCGGAGATCGCCAGCACGTGCGTCAGGCCGAGCCGGGAGAAGTCGTCGTACTGTCCCGGATCGACGTCGTCCTGGATGCCCGCGACGAGCCCCTTCATATAGCCGGCATCCGAATCTCCGTACAGACGATCCATCAGGCCGCCGATCCGCAGCCGCGCCTCGTCCGCGGCGCGAAGGACGCGATAGCGCCAAGAGACGCCCTGGCTGCCTGGCGAGACCGCGGCGGCGCCCTTGGCCGCGAGCGTCCAGTGAACCTGCTGCCGCTGCAGATAGGCGCGATAGTCGAAGCCCCCGAAGTTGCCGCCGGAAGCCGGAAGCCTCAGCTCCCCCCGGACGGCGACTTCGTCGCCCCGCTTCCAGGCTGCCGCCGCCCCGAGCTCCTCCTCCGCGCCGAGGCGGACGCGAACGAGCAGCGTCTCGCGGATCGGCTGCGCGGGCGCGGAATTCTCCGCAGCCGAATCCTCGGTCAGCCGCGCCGCGGCCAGCTTAAAGACGACGACGTCGCCGTCGATCTCCACCGCGGAGGCGATCGCGCCGGAGACGGCGACGAGCCGGCCTTCGGGATCGCCGATCGCCTCCCGCAGATGCGAGACGTTGCCGGCGTCGGTCCAGACCCGATGGCCGGCCGACAGCAGCAGCGCCAGCGCGCAGGCCGCAGCCAAGCGCCAGGTCAAGCGCGAGGCAAGCGACAGCGCCGCCAACCCCAGCAGCAATCCCGCATACACGAGCAGGGCCGTACGTCCCTGCCACAGCGACTGTACGCCGCTGCCGGCGACCCAACAGACGGCGAATGCGACCAATGGCCTTCGCTGCATCTCCACTACCTCCCGTCCTCTTCATGCCCGGGGACGGCAAAGAACCTCTTCGCCGCGCCCGCGAAGAGGTTCTTCCTCTGGATTTGCTTGTTCAAGTCTGCGTTGCGTCTTAAGAGAGCGCGTCCTGCACGCCCGTATCGGGCGGCGGGACATAGCCTTCGATCGTGCGGAATACCAAGTTCTTCTGCGCCATCAGCGCGGCGACTTTGGCATAGTCCTTCTGGTAGACGCGATGGTATACGATCTCCCGGATGCCGCTGTTCGCGAGCATATTCGCGCACGTCCAGCAGGGCTGGTCGGTCACGTAGACGGTCGAGCCTTCGCGGTCGATCCGATCCGTGAAAAGGAGCAGGTTCTGCTCCGCGTGGATCGTGCGGATGCAGCGCTGCTTCTTCACCATCGTCTCGGCGCTGCCCGCCGGCGCGGGCTCGAACTCCTCCACGATCATGCAGCCCGCCTCCGAGCAATCCGGCACGCCCATCGGGGCGCCGTTGTAGGCGGTACCGAGCAGCTTCTTGCCCTGCACGAGCACGGCGCCGACATGGCGGCGGGGGCAGCGGGAACGGGTCGAGGCCATGAAGGCGATGTCCATAAAGTAAGTGTCCCAATCTTTGCGCAGCGGTTGCGTCATCTTGCAGGCCTCCCATTCTATCTCTATTGTCGCCGAATCGTTCGTCTTGTCAAAGGGGGAAGGGCCGTCGCCCGCGCCGACCCCCGATCAACCGACCGTCACCAAGTCGCGCAGCCCTTCCATCAGCTTGGGCCCGATCCCCTTCACCTGCCGGAGATCGTCGACGGACCGGAAAGGCCCCTTGGCGTCGCGGTATTCGACGATCGCCCGGGCTTTGGCCGGCCCGATGCCGGGCAGCGCGTCGAGCTGCTCGGCCGTGGCCGCGTTCAAATTCAGCAGGCCGTTCGCGTTCGCGGAGGCCGGAGGGCCGGGATTCGTCGGCGGGATGTCCGCCGCGGCAGCCCCCGCAGCGGGCGCACCGGCAGATCCGGCTGCGAGGGCGCCGGCGAATCCGACTGCAGGCGAGGCTGCCGAGGTCCCGCCCTGCCCCGGGCCTGCTCCGCCGGGGCCGGACCCGGCCGCCGTTGCGCCGGCCATCGGCGATGCCGCCGCAGCCGGTGCGCCGTCGCCGGGCAACGCGACCGGCGCGGGCGCGCTCTTCGCGTCCGCCGCCGCCGAGCCGGACGGCAGCGGCGCGGCTGCACCCAGCTCCTGCAGCGTCGCCGCCACCTGGGCGTTAACGGGCGTCCAGCCCGGCACGTCCGCACGCTTGTCTGGCAGCAGCATCGCGCAGGCTAGCGCGGCTACGCCTGCGGCGGCCGCAAGCGCCGCCCATCCCCGTCTTCCCGTCCATCCTTTGATCGTCCGCTCCTTCATATCGACTCACTCCCGTCCTATTTTTGCAAATGAAGCATGTGGGCCAAACCCCGCGACATACAATGGGATGAAGCAAACGACGAAGGAGGAGGAACGAATATGAAGGCCGGCTTCATTGGTGCGGGAAGCATGGGCAGCTTGCTCGTCAGCGCTTTGCTGCGCGCGCATGCTTTTCGGCCGTCGGATGTGACGGTGAGCACCCGTACCTCCTCCAAAGCGGAGCGTCTGGCCCGGGAATACGCCGGCTTGCGGGTCGCCTCGGCGAACGCGGACGCGGTCCGGGACGCCGATTTGGTGTTCCTCTGCATCAAGCCGATGGATTACCGTCCGGTATTGGACGAGATCAAGCCCGTTCTGACGGCGGAGCAGATCGTCGTCTCGATCACCAGTCCCGTTACGATCCGTCAACTGGAAGACATCGTGCCGAGCAAAGTCGCGAAGATCATCCCCAGCGTCGTCAACGAGGTCGGCGGCGGCGCTTCTATGTTCATGTACGGAACGCGTCTGACCTCCGACGACCGGGCATACCTAAACGGGCTGTTCGCCGCGATCAGCCGCCCGATCGAGATCCCCGAGGACGAAGTGCGCGTCGCCTCCGACCTGTCGAGCTGCGGCCCGGCCTTCATGGCCTGCCTGCTGGAGCAGTTCGTCGAGGCGGCCGTCGAGCTGACGGGCATGGAGCGCAGCCTAGCGAGCCGTCTCGCTGCCGAGATGCTGCTCGGGACCGCCCGGCTGCTATCGGAGCCCGGCAGCACGCCGGCCGAGCTCCAAGCGCGCGTATCGGTGCCCGGCGGCATCACCGCCGCCGCGCTGGAGGAGCTGCGCGCGGCGACTGCCGGCGCGTTCCAGCGGGTCCTGCGCACGACGCACCAGAAGTATGCGGAAGACCTGGAGAAAGTCGAAGCTTCGCTCGCGCCTAAGCCGTTCCCTTCATGAGGCCGGTTAGACCCGATATCGGGCCGGACGCTGCCGAAGGAACCGAACCTACGGGGGAAACGAGCGGGCGTCATTCGATGCCGGTCTCGGCCCGCGAACGACCTTTCCAACGCAAAGGGGCGCCCTCCATCCCGAGGCCGCCCCTTTGCGCTGCTTAATTCGCCACGATGTTCACGAGCTTGCCTTTGACGGCGACGATCTTGCGGACCGTCTTGCCTTCGATCAGCGCCTTGACCTTCTCCAGACCGAGCGCCACGTCCTGCAGGCCGGTTTCGTCCAGATCGGCCGCGACCGCCGTGCGTTCGACGATCTTGCCGTTCACCTGGACGGCGATCTCCACTTCGGCGTCGACGGTCAGCGACGGGTCGTACGTCGGCCATGCCGCATAGGCGACGCTGCCTTCGTGACCGAGCTTCTCCCACAGTTCTTCCGCGATATGCGGCGCGATCGGGGACAGCATCTGCACGAATTGGGCCATCGCTTCCTTCGGCAGCGCTTCGGCTTTGTACGCTTCGTTCACGAAGATCATCAGTTGGCTGATGGCCGTATTGAAGCGCAAGCCTTCGTAGTCCTCGGTAAGCTTCTTGATCGTCCGATGCCAGACGCGGCGGAAAGCTTCGTCGCCCGGGATATCCCGGATCTTGGCGTTCAGTCCGCCGTTCTCGCCTTCGAACAGTCGCCAGACGCGGGAGAGGAACCGGTAGATCCCTTCGACCCCGTTCGTGTTCCACGGCTTGGTCGCTTCCAGCGGCCCCATGAACATCTCGTACATCCGCAGCGTATCCGCCCCGAACTCGCCGACGATATCGTCCGGATTAATGACGTTGCCGCGGGATTTGGACATCTTCTCGCCGTTCGTGCCGAGAATCATGCCTTGGTTGACCAGCTTGTGGAACGGCTCCTTCGTGTGCACGACGCCGATGTCGTAGAGCACCTTGTGCCAGAAGCGCGCGTAGAGCAGGTGAAGCACCGCATGCTCCGCTCCGCCGATGTACAAGTCGACCGGCAGCCATTCCTTCTGCTTCTCCGGCGAGCAGATCTCCTTGTCGTTGCGCGGATCGATGAACCGCAGATAGTACCAGCAGCTGCCCGCCCACTGCGGCATCGTATTCGTCTCGCGGCGCGCCCGGCGCCCCTGCGCGTCGACCACGTTCACCCAGTCCGCGACGTTCGCCAGCGGCGACTCGCCCGTACCCGAAGGCTTGATGGCGTCGACGTCCGGCAGCAGCAGCGGCAGCTCGTCTTCGGGCACCGTGTCCATCGAGCCGTCTTCGTAGTGCAAGACCGGGATCGGCTCGCCCCAGTACCGCTGGCGGCTGAACAGCCAGTCGCGCAGCCGGTAGGTGACCTTGCCTTGACCGCGGCCCTGCTCCTCGAGCCAGGCGATCATGCGGGCGATCGCGTCCGGCGTGGACAGGCCGTCCAGGAAGCCGGAGTTCACATGCGCGCCGTCGCCCGTGAAGGCCGCTTCGGCGACGTTGCCGCCGCTCACGACTTCGACGATCGGCAGCTCGAACTTCGTCGCGAATTCCCAGTCGCGCTCGTCATGCGCCGGTACCGCCATGATCGCGCCCGTACCGTAGCCGCCCAGCACGTAGTCGGCGATCCAGATCGGCGTCTTCTCCCCATTGACCGGGTTGATCGCGTAAGCGCCCGTGAATACGCCCGTCTTGTCCTTGGCCAGGTCGGTCCTTTCGAGATCGCTCTTGTGGGCCGCCTGCTCGATATACGATTCGACGGCAAGGCGCTGATCCGCCGTCGTGATCGCGCCGACCAGCTCATGCTCGGGCGCCAGCACGCAGTAGGTCGCGCCGAACAGCGTATCCGGACGGGTCGTGAATACCGTCAACGCGGCCTCCGCATGTCCGTCGATCGCGAACGTCACTTCGGCGCCGGTCGACTTGCCGATCCAGTTGCGCTGCATATCCTTGATGCTCTCCGACCAGTCCAGCTCCTCCAGGTCTTCCAGCAGGCGCTCGGCATACTCGGTGATCTTCAGCATCCATTGGCGCATCGGCTTGCGGATGACCGGATGGTTGCCGCGCTCGCTCAGGCCGTTGATGACTTCCTCGTTCGCCAGCACCGTTCCGAGCGCGGGGCACCAGTTCACCGGCACTTCCGCGACATATGCGAGTCCCTTCTTGTACAGTTGGATGAAGATCCACTGCGTCCACTTGTAGTAGTCCGGGTCCGTCGTGCTGAATTCGCGGTCCCAGTCGTAGGAGAAGCCGAGCGACTTGATCTGGCGGCGGAAGTTGTCGATATTCTCCACCGTGATGTCGCGAGGATGCTTGCCCGTCTGCAGCGCATACTGCTCCGCCGGCAGGCCGAAGGCGTCCCAGCCCATCGGATGCAGGACGTTGAAGCCTCTCATCCGCTTGTAGCGGCTCACGATATCGGTCGCCGTATACCCTTCCGGGTGGCCGACATGGAGCCCTGCGCCGGACGGGTAAGGGAACATGTCAAGGGCGTAAAACTTCGGCTTGCCCGCGTCCTCGGTCGTGCGGAACGTCTTGTTTTCGTCCCAGTAGCGCTGCCACTTGGGCTCGATTGTCTGCGGCTTGTAGCCGGCTTGGTTGTCCTGCGTCATGGTCGTAGAAGCCCCTCTCAACGGTTCGAAGTCATAAAAAAAACCTCCCGCCCTAGCGTAAACGCTAGGGACGAGAGGATTATTCCCGTGGTACCACCCTAGTTGACGGGCGCCCTGCTTGGGCATGCCGTCCACTCTTCCTTCGTAACGAGAAGGGTACGCCGCGCTTGCCGGGGATTCTCCGTAGACGGAGGCGGCCGGATTGCGCGCGGAGCTCCAAGGCGAGTTCTTCGTCTGCGACAGCCGGCTTGCACCTACCGCCGGTTCTCTGGGTGACGCGGGACGAATACTGCTCCTTATCACAGCTTGCGTGTATTGCCCTGATTATAGCCAACGGAGGCAAACGATGTCAAGGCGGATGGGCCCATTGCGCGGAAAATGCCGATTCCCGCCGTCAGTCCGGCCGGCCGGGCCCGATGCCCCGCCAGAACAGGTCGACGATCATCTTCGGCAGCGCTTCGCCCGACAGCGTCTCCCGCAGATCCGACTCCCGGTTGCCGAGCAGGAGCAGCGCCGAGAAAGCGTGCGCCAGCAGCATCGGATCCGCCGTCGACGCGATCTCTCCGTCCTCGGCCGCTTGGACGAAGCCGTCGGCCAGCACCTCGTGGATCCCGTGTTCTGCCCGGCGGATCGCTGCTCGCTGCGTCTCGCTGAGCGCGGGCATCGCCTCCCGCATCATCGTCTCGAACTCGACGTGCGTCGTCGCCATCTTCACGACCGCCATCTGTTCGAGCCGCGCCCGCAGCGGGCCCTCCCGGTCCAGGATCAACTTCGTATAGGTGCAGATCCGGGCCATCATCGCCGTCACGGCGTCCGTGAACAGCTGCGCTTTGTTGGAGAAATAATAGTAAATGGACGCTTTCGTGACGCCGGCCCGCTCCGCGATCTGATTCAACGATACCGGTTCGTATCCGTATTCCATGAACATCTGGGAAGCCGCGTTCAGCACCGTCTCGCGCAACGACGGCGATTGCTCGTTGTTTTTGGGTCTGCCGGGCGAGCGTTTTGGCTTCGGTTGGGTCACAGGCGACACCTTCTTTCGTCAAGCGGTTGCATAATTAACCTTCCGGTATATATAATAATATTCGAGCTGATAACCTCAATTATATCCCAAATGCCGGATGGAATCACCGGGAAGCGCAAGACGCGAGGAGGAATTAGCCATGAACGAACGACCCGGGCTCGGCCGATGGGTGGCTGGCCCCATGGGCAAGTGGGCGACCTTGCTCGTCTGGATCCTGGCCGCGGCGCTGCTCAGCATGCTGCTGCCGTCCGTGAACAAAGAGGAAGCGAACAACGCGCCCGACTTGTCGGACGCGAAGCCGTCCGTCCAAGCCGACGCCGTCGCGGAACGGGAGTTCCCGAGCGGCTCCGACATCCCGGCGCTGCTCGTCTGGCACCGCGCCGGCGGCCTCCAGGACGCGGATCTCGCGAACGTGCAGAAGCTGGCGCGGCAGCTGACGGAAGCGCCGGCGCCGAACATGACGTCCGTGCCCCCGCTGCATCAAATGCCGCTGCAGGCGCTGAAGGCCCAGTTGTCCGAAGACGGCAGCACGCTCGTCACGCCGGTCTTCTTCGGGAAGCAGGCCGATGCCGATCAACTGAAGGAAGGCGTCGAAAAGCTAAAGGAAGAGGCGAACGCCGTCTTCGGCGGAAAGCCGTTCGATGCCGCCGTCGACTCGACGAGCGAACTCAGCGCGCGCGTAACGGGGCCGGTCGGCATCCAGATCGACGCGACGGGCCTGTTCAAGAACGCCGACTTCGCCCTGCTCATGGCGACGGTGCTTCTCGTGCTCGTCCTGCTGCTCCTGATCTACCGGTCTCCGATCCTGGCGTTCATCCCGCTGATCGCGGTCGGCTTCGCCTACGGCGTCATCGGTCCGATCCTCGGCTGGATGGCCCGCGAAGGATGGATCGCCGTCGACGCCCAAGGCATCTCGATCATGACGGTGCTGCTGTTCGGCGCCGGTACCGACTACTGCCTGTTCCTGATCTCCCGCTTCCGCCAGCTGTTGAAGACCGATGCGGACAAAGGCAAGGCGCTGCGCCGCGCGCTGTCCGGCTCGGCCGGCGCGATCGCGATGAGCGGCTTCACCGTCGTGCTGTCGCTGCTCGCCCTGCTCGTGGCTCAGTACGGCTCGTATCATCGGTTCGCCATCCCGTTCAGCATCGCCATCTTCATTATGGGATTGGCCAGCTTGACGCTGGTACCCGCCCTGCTCGCCATCATCGGCCGCGCCTCCTTCTGGCCGTTCGTGCCGCGCACAGCCGAGATGCAAGCGGCGCGCGCCCGGCGCCAAGGCAAGCCCGCACCGGCGCCCGAAGCGGCGCCCCGCTACCGGACCGGCTCTCTCGTCGTGCGCCGTCCTTGGCTGATCGTCGCGGTCTCCGTTATCGCGCTGGGCGGCCTGGCCGCCTTTGCCTCGCAGATCAAATTCACCTACGACATCATGTCCTCGTTCCCGAAGGACATGGCTTCGCGCGAAGGCTACGCGGTCATCGGCGAGCAGTTCTCCCCCGGGGAGCTCGCGCCGGCGAAGGTCATGGCGGATACCCAGGGCCGCGCGGTGCAGCTGAAAGAAGCGCTCTCGTCCCTGCCGTATGTGAGCCGGGTGTCCGAGCCGGAGACCGGGCGGTCCAATCCGCAGATCGTCGGTCTCGACGTCGAGCTGAATCTCAATCCTTACGCCATGGAGGCGATGGACCGCATCCCCGAGCTTCGCGATTCGGTGGAGCAGACGCTGCAAGCCGCAGGCGTCTCGCAGCCGTCCGAACGCGTATGGATCGGCGGGCAGACCGCGGAGCAGTATGATACGAAAGCGACGGGAGAACGCGATACGCGAATGATCATTCCGATCGTCATCGGGCTCATCACTCTTCTCCTGCTGGCGTATCTGCGCTCCGTGACGGCGACGATCTACCTGGTGCTGACCGTCATCCTCTCGTATTTCTCGGCGCTCGGGCTCGGCTGGCTCGTCGTCCATCATCTGTTCGGCGCGGACGCGATCTCGGGCTCCATCCCGCTGTACGCCTTCGTCTTCCTCGTCGCGCTGGGCGAAGATTACAACATCTTCATGATCTCGAACATCTGGCGCAAAAGCGAACGCATGCCGCTGAAGCAAGCGATCCGCGAAGGCGTCGGGGAGACGGGCGCCGTCATCACGTCCGCGGGGCTCATCCTCGCGGGAACGTTCGCGGTGCTCGCCACGCTGCCCATCCAGGTGCTCGTACAATTCGGCGTCATTACCGCGATCGGCGTGCTGCTGGATACGTTCGTCGTGCGTCCGTTCCTCGTGCCCGCGATCACGCTGCTGCTCGGCCGCTGGGCGTTCTGGCCGAGCCGGCGCGGCGCTTCGGCGGCTCAGACCGAAACCGAATCCGCATAGGCGCGCAGCCATCCGATTGGGTCCACACGCACCAGATTCGTCGTTCACGCTTCAAACCGCAAAGCAAAAGCCCCATTGCCGCCGAACGCGCGGTAATGGGGCTTTTGTCATCGATGTTAAGCCGGCTTCCGGGCGACGAAGAACAACCGCTCCGACGACGCGTCGGGTTCGTCCCACTCGAAGTCGGCGCAGCGGTGCAGCAGTTCGAATCCGGCCGCCCGCAGCTGTTCCGCCAGCCAAGCCGGATCGTAGGCGCGCTGAACGTGCGACTCTTCGAATCGGCGGTACAGCGGAGACCCGGCGCCGGCGCTGTCCTCCCGGACGAAGAACGTCAGGTCGTGCTCGACTTCCTGCCGGACGGCATCGTATTCGCACGTCCACAGATAAGCGACGTCCCGCTCGTCCAGCACGAACGGCTGCTCTTCTCCATAGCGCGCGAGCTGCTCCGGCGCGTGGACGTCGAACAGGAACAACCCGCCGTTCGCCAGACCCGCATAGGTCTGCCTGAGCGTCGCTACGATATCCTCGGGCTCGGTCAGATAGTTCAGACTGTCGCAGAAGCTGATCACGCAGTCCGCCGGCTCGGGCAGCTCCCAATCGCGCATGTCCTGCTGCAGCCAGCGAATCGAACCGTCCTCGTCCCGGGCGCGGATCGCGCCGCGCTGGGGCGTAGCTTCCCACTTGCTCCGCGCGACGGACAGCATGTCCGCGGACAGGTCGATGCCGAATACGCGAAAGCCCGATTTGGCCATCGGGATCGCGATGTTGCCGGTTCCGCATCCCAGGTCTACCACCGTCCGAGGGGTACCGTACCGCTCCCAGCAGCGCCGGGCGAAGCTCATCCATTCCGCATACGGCATTTCTTCCATCAACCGATCGTATACAGCCGCGAATTCCCGGTAAGAACGCATCTTCATCTCCCTATGTGGATGTCGTGGATTCGTTGTCCGATGAAGGGCGATCGCCGCCCGCTTCGACCAGTTTGGTCCAGTTGCCGTCCTGTACGATGAGACGGTCCTTCATAAGCTTGCCCAGCGCGCGCTTGAACGCAGACTTACTGAGTCCGAACCGCTTCTGGATGACGTCGGCGGGCGAGGTGTCCGAGTAGGGCATCGCGCCGCCGGGCCGGCTTTTCAGGAAATCGAGAATCCGGTCCGAATCCTCGAGACGGCCCGCTTCCTTGGAAGGCCGCATCGACAAGGTGACGCGCCCGTCGTCCCGCACCTGGGTCACGCGGGCCGTGACCTTCTCGCCTAGACGCAGCGGATGCGTCATCGAAGCGGTCGGGATGTAGCCGAGCGCGCCGTAGCCGAGCACCCCGCCGTCCGCCAGCACGAACACGCCGTCGCGGAACGTATCGGTAACCCAGCAGTCGCGCTGCTCATGGTGCCAGGATGCCGGCGCGCGGAACACCACGCGCTCGTAATCTTCGATCTTGGCCAGGCGCGCGAGCATGCGCCCTTCCTTGTCCTGCTTCATGACGACATGGAGCTCGTCCCCCTCGCGGGGCCAACGTTCCTTGTCGTCCGGAAGCTCCTTGATCGGCAGCAGCAGCTGCCTACCGATGCCCAGCTCCAGGAAGCAGCCGAATCGCGGATGAAAATCGGCCATGACGAGCCGCCCCATCTGTCCCAGCTGCAGCAGCGGCTTGCGCAAGGTAGCGGTAATTCTTCCCTTGTCGTCGTGGAACAGGAAGACGTCCGTGCCGTCCCCGACGTGCGGGCGTCCGGAGACCGCCTCGCCGTACGGGAGCAGCACTTCCGGGCTGTCCGCCTCGTCGGACTCGCCCAGGAACCATCCGTAGGGCGGTACTTCACGCCGCACGAGGAGCGTTGCGGTCGTTCCGGCGAGAAGCGTCATGCGAATTCAACGGCCTTCGCGTCGGACCAGAGCCGCTCCAGGGAATAGTACTCGCGCTCATCCCGGTGGAAGACATGCGCCACCACGTCGCCCATGTCGATCAGTACCCAGCGGGCCGTATCCATGCCTTCCAGCCGTACGCGCGCGCCCAGCTGCTCCGCGCGCTTGCGGATCTCGGTCGCGATCGCGAGCACCTGCGTGTCCGAATTCCCGTGACAGATCAGGAAGTAATCCGCCACCAGGGAGATCCCCTGCAGGTTCAAGGCCACGATCTCGTGCGCTTTCTTCTCTTCGGCCGCATCTACGACCGCATGCAGCAATTTATCCGACACTCCCATGCCTCAGCCTCCTTAAATGTTCGAGCGTTTACCGTTTCGTTCGATCTTGCGTAGCAGATCATTGCGGGCCAATACCGTCAAGGGAAAGATGCATCTACCTTTATCGACCAGGTGCGAGATCGTCGAATCGAATCCAGCGACCAGCGCTTCTTCCAATTTATGCTCCGCGAGTTTGCGGATCTTATTCACGCCCGGGAAGTCCCTGCCCGGCTCCATGTAGTCCGCCAGACAGACGATGACGTCGAGCTGGGTCATCTCTTCGCGGCCGGACGTATGATAGCGGATCGCATCCAATACCGCTTCGTCCGCAATGCCCAGCTCCGTCTGCACCGCCCAGGCGCCCACGTGCGCGTGCCACAGCTCTTTGTCGTGGACGAGCAGATCGCCGGGAAGCCCTTCTTCGCGGATGATTCGCTCCATCCGGTCGGTCGGCCACGCCTTGGCGTAATCGTGCAGCAGCGCCGCGAGCCAGGCGCGTTCCGCGTCGCCGCCGAATCGTTCCGCCAGCGCGACGGCCGTCTCGACGACGCCCATCACGTGCTTGAACCGCTTCTCCGGCATTTGCCGCTTCGTCGCTTCGATCAACGCTTCACGATTCATATAGGCCCTTCCTCTCGATATATTCGCGGACCGCCTCCGGGACCATGAAGCGGATGGAGCGTCCCTCCCGCCGCCGCCCCCGGATGTCGGTCGAAGAGATGCCGATCGGCGGCATGGCGGCGCGCAGCAGTTTGGGCTGCAGGAACGCGGGCAGAACGGCCGCGTCGTCCGGCTCGCCGGGCCGCTCGAGGCAGATGAACGACACCCGCCGCGCAAGCTCCTCGATCCGCCGCCACGTCGGCAGGCTGTTGCGCATGTCCGCCCCGACGATCCAATAGAATTCGCGGTCCGGATGGGCGTTCTGCAGCTCCGTGACGGTATCGATCGTGTACGAGACGCCCTCGCGGTTCAGCTCGGACGTCTCGACGCGGAAGTACGGGATGCCTCGGATCGCCGTCTCCACCATCTCGCGCCGTTCGGCGCCGCTCGCGCCGGGCTGCGGCTTGTGCGCCGGCACGGAGGTCGGGACGAACCAGACTTCCGCCAGGTTCGCCGCTTCCCGGGCCGCGTCCGCCGCCAGCAGATGGCCGAGATGAATGGGG
This sequence comes from Cohnella nanjingensis, assembly GCF_014212125.1. Classification (GTDB taxonomy): domain Bacteria; phylum Bacillota; class Bacilli; order Paenibacillales; family Paenibacillaceae; genus Cohnella; species Cohnella nanjingensis. The sequence continues at coordinate 105,648 of NZ_JACJVP010000042.1, read as the reverse complement.
TCGAACGTTCCGCCCATGAGTCCAGTCCGACGCATCGTCATCGTCCTCCCTCCTAGGGAAGCTTGATCTGCTTGTTGTTGCGGGACTCTTTGTACAGCACGATCGTCTTGCCGATGACTTGAACGAGCTCCGCGCCGGAGCGCTCCGCCAGCTCGCTCGCGATCTCGTGGCGGTCGTCGTCGTTGTTGTTGAGGATCGAGACCTTGATCAGTTCGCGAACCTCCAGCGCCTCTTCGATATGGCGGATCAAGTGATCGTTGGTGCCGCCTTTGCCCACCTGGAAGATCGGGGTCAGGTGGTGCGCTTCGGAACGGAGAAATCTTTTTTGTTTGCCGGTCAGCATGGTCAAAACCTGCGCTTTCTTGGTTAACTATTTTGTATTTACAAACCTCGATTTGTGCTCCACGCGAGCATTTAAGCCGGTTTTTCCGCCTTATTTCCGTCATTCGTGCGCCGTGCAGGCATTTAAGGCGGGTTTTCCGCCTTATTTCCGCCGTTCGTGTGCGTCGTGCGAGCATTTAAGCCGGTTTTTCCGCCTTATTTCCGCCATTCGTGTGCCGCGCGAGCATTTAAGCCGGTTTTTCCGCCTTTTTTCCGTCATTCGTGCGCCGTGCAGGCATTTAAGGCGGGTTTTCCGCCTTTTTTCCGCCGTTCGTGTACCGCGCGGACATTTAAGCCGGTTTTTCCGCCTTATTTCCGCCGTCGCTTGAGGCGAGCGTACCTTCCTCCGCCCTTCCCCTCCCCCTACGGAAATACCCCGGCCTCGCCGGACCCTAAACTAGGGATGTCAAGCAGACGTCGCCGCAGCTTCGAAGGAGGCCAGCACCGCTTCGCGCATCGCGTCTGTCGGCGCCGGCCGGCCGGTCCAGTATTCGAAGGCGTACGCGCCTTGGTAGATGAACATGCCCAGACCGCCGTGAATGCGGCAGCCGCGCTCGGCGGCGCCGCGAAGGAATGCGGTCGTGAGCGGATTGTAGATCAGATCGCTGGCGACGGCGCCGGGTCTCAGCCACGTCGGATCGACCGGCACGGCGTCGACGTTCGGCGACATGCCGACCGAAGTCGTATTGATGACCACGTCGGCATCCGCGCACGCTTCGCGCAGCGACGCCCACGGGATCGCGACGACCTGATCCTCCGGCGCGAAGCCTTCGGCGAGCGCCTGCGCCCGCTCGGCGGTGCGGTTGGCCAGCCGGATCGCGGCCGGCTTCTCCCGGGCCAGCGCCCAGACGATGCCGCGAGCGGCCCCGCCGGTGCCGACGACGACGATCTTCTTGCCGCGCAGATCCGGCTCGGATTCTTCCTTCAGGGAGCGAACGTAGCCGATGCCGTCCGTATTGTAGCCTACGAGCCTGCCGGCTTCGTTCACGATCGTGTTGACCGCGCCGACGGCGCGGGCGCCCTCGTCGATCTCGTCGAGGTGCGCCATCACCTCGATCTTGTGCGGGATCGTGACGTTCAAGCCCCTATAACCGAGCGCCCGGATGCCCCGGATCGCGTCGCCGAGGCGCTCCGGCGTCACGTGAAAGGCGCCGTAGGCGCCATTGATGCCGGCTTCGCGGAACGCCCGGTTCAGCATGACGGGCGACTTGGAATGGCGGATCGGATCTCCGATGACGCCGTAGAGCACCGTATGACTGTCCATCCCCCACGTTCCTTTCGTCACAGGATCGATTCCCGCAGCATGACTTTGACGCCCTTGGGCGCATAGACGTCCACGACCGCTCCGGTCTTGCCGTTGGCGGTAATCCAGCCGAGCCCGGAGATGAAGATGTCCTGAGGCTCGCCGGGCGGGATTCGCAGCGTATGCCGCGAGAGGGGCGGCATCTCGTCCAAGCCTTCCTTCGAAGGCGGCGACAGCATGACCCCGCGATGATTCGCGTACAGCTCGTCGGCCCGCTCCTGCTTCGTGCGGTGAACCGGGATGCCCGCGGACACGTAGGCGGTGAAGGACTGCCGCTCGCCCTCGACGAAGTCGAAGCGCGCGAGCGCGCCGAAGAACAGCGTCTGCCGCTCGTAGAATTGGTACGTGAGCGGCTTCAGCGGCTTGTCGGGCAGGAGCGCCTGAAGCGCTTCGCGCGGGATGACTTCGCTGAGACGGGATTTGTAGACGATGCCGGGCGTATCGATGATCGCATGCCCGTCATCGAGCGGAATATGAACGGCGTCGAGCGTCGTTCCCGGGTAGCGGGACACGGTCAGCTCGCGCTCTAGATCGCTGTAGTCGGAGATCAGCCGGTTGACGAGCGTGCTCTTGCCGACATTTGTGGCGCCGACGACATAGACGTCCCGTTCGCCGCGCAGCTCGGCGACCGCTTCGACGACGCGGTCGAAGCCGATGTTGCGGCGCGCGCTGCACAGCACGATGTCCGCGACCTTGAGGCCGTTCGCCTTCGCCTGCCGCTGCACCCAATTGCGCAGCCGGTTCCAGTTCGTCACCCGGGGCAGCAGATCGATCTTGTTCACGACGAGCAGCACCGGATTGTTCCCGACGAACCGCTGCAGGCCGGAGATCATGCTCCCCTCGAAATCGAACAGATCGACGATGTGGACGACCAGGCTATCGGTCGAAGCGATCCCGCCGAGCAAACGCAAAAAATCGTCCTGGTCCACGGCGACCGACGAGGCGTCGTTGTAATGTTTGATTCGGAAGCAGCGTTGGCAGATGACCGGCTCGCGGTCCCGCGCGGCCTCCGGTACGAAACCCGGACGGCCTGCGTCCTCGATCTGCAGCGCGACGCCGCAACCGGCGCATTTCTTGGCGTTCATGAATGTATCAGGCAAATCTAGCGTTCCTCCTTGTCCGGCCACAGGCCCTGCCTGCGGAGACGGGCTAAAGCGATTTTCTCGATGCGGCGGTTGATGCGGGTGCCCCACCCTTCCTCCCCGATCTCGATCGGCGTGACGAGGATCGTATGCAGACCCATCCGCCGGCCGCCGAACACGTCGGTCATCATCTGGTCGCCGACGACGACGGCTTGCTCCGGCCTCAGGCCGAGTCGCTGAAGCGCCAGCCGGAACGACTTGACGAAAGGCTTGCGCGCGGCCGGGATGAACGGAATGCCGAGCGGCTCCGCAAACTTCGCGACCCGGGCGCTGTTGTTGTTCGACAAGACGACGACTTGGAAGCCGTCCTGTTTGACCTTGTCCAGCCAAGCGACCAGCTCGGGCGTCGCGCGGGGCGTCCTCGCGCTGACCAGCGTATTATCCAGGTCGGTAATGATGCCGCGTACGCCGCGTTCGCGAAGCGACTGCAGGTCGATATCGAATACGGTTTTGACGATCTGATCGGGCAACAGGCGTTGGAACATCCTTCAGAAGCTCCCGTCTCTATCATGATTGATCAAAATATACCACACCCCGCCCAACCTTGCAAAAACGGGAAAGCTCGCGCAGGCGCGATGCTTTCCCGTTCGTTAGAGCGATTTGCGGATCTTCGCCGCGAGCTGCGAGAAGTGCTGGAAGTCGGATTCGCGTCCGCTCCCCCCGCCGTAGCGGGCCGCTTCGAACTGCTGCAGCACCCCTTCGAGGTCCGGCCGCAGCGAGGCGAACTTGGCGCCCCAGCGCGAGAACGACTCGCGCAGCGTGTCGTGCGCCTGCCTTTTCAGTCCTCGGCGATTCAGGAAGGACAACAGCCGCTCCATCTCCCGCACGATCCGTTGGTTCGGCGTCGAGCCGCGGTAGCGAACCTGCTGCCAGACGGCGTTCCAGGACTTGCGGCGGAGCAGCGTCCAGGCCGCGACGGAGAGCGCCAGAAGCGCTCCGACGACGGACGAGGCGATCCAGATCCACCGGCTGCCGCCGCCGGACGAAGCCGACGCGGCATCCGTCCCGTCGTCCGCGGAAGGAACGACCGGATCGTAGGTCGGCAGTTCGTCCTCGTGAATCGGCTGCGGCACGCTGAAGCCCGCGGTCGGCTCGAACGGCACCCACCCGATGCCCTCGAAGTAGATCTCGGCCCACGAATGCGCGTCCGAGTTGCGCACCGTGTACGTACCGGCGCCGCTCGGATCGGGGATGTAGCCGCCGCCCATCCGCAGATTCTCCGACTCCTGCGGATTCGAGCCCGACGTGTACCCCTTGACCCAGCGCGCCGGGAATCCGAGCGTGCGGGCCATGACGACGAAGGCGGTCGAATAATAGTCGCAGTAGCCTTCCTTGATCTCGAAGAGGAAGGCGTCCACGACGTCCTCGCTCTTCTGCCGGCTGACGTCCGGCGTATTCGTATACGGATACGTCAGCTGCAGATAGCGTTCGAGCCGCTTGGCGCGATCATAGTCGTTCGCGGCGTCGCCGGTCGCCTCCTTCGCGAGATCGGCGATCCGCTTCGGCAGGGCGTCCGGCAGCTGCAGGTACGGGGTCAGGTCGACCGAGCCGTCGTCGGCTCCGGCCTTCGTCTCGCGGAGCTTCTTGGCGTCCAGCACCAGCACCTCGGAGGTGACGGCGTAGGATTCGGGTTGTACCGGCCGCTGGAACTTCAGCTCCCACTCCTCCGGACTCCAGCTCAGCTTCGCGCTGCCGCCCACGCCTTGCAGTTCGTTAACGGTGCGCGCCGGACCGGCCGCGAACAGCACCGGGATCCGGTCTTTGCGCAGCATGGTGAACGTCTGCGATACCTTCTTGGTCTCCGCGCCTTCCGGACGGGCCGGATCCAGCGGCAGCGTCTCTTCGCCCGGCGTGACGGGCACCGTCGGCAGTCCCTTGCGGTCCGACCAGCCCTTTCCGGTGTAGATCGCTTTGGTCTCTCCGCGCCAGTAGGCCTTCTGGTCGGTAGTGACCTGCATGATCGGCGAGTAATCGAACTGGAAGCCGCCGCCGATCTTCGAGTCGTTCCGTCCGTAGCCGGACTTCGACGAGCCGGAGGAGCCGCCGGATACGCTGCTGCCGTTGCTCAGGTACCCGCCCTCTCCGGCAAAGGAAGGCACTTCTTTGTTCTGGGATTCCATCCAGATCGTATACGGGTCCTCCAGCAGGACCGGGGCCCGCGGCACCGCGATGCCCGCCAGCATGAGCAAACCGATGACGAGCACGGCCGGGACGGCGAGTTCGAACGGCCTCTCGGCCAAGGCGTCCCAGCTGTCGTAATGGCGTTCCCGCAGCTGACGCAGATGCAGGACGACAAGCCAGCCCAAGCCGGCCAGCACCGTCCACGCGATGTTCTTCCACAGCTCGAACGGGAGGAACGAATCTACCCCGGCCAAGACGAAGATCGCCGTCAGGATGAGCAGGATCGCCCGCGCGCGGGTCGTGCCCCAGACGGACAAATAATGAACGGCCAGCACGACGCCGGCGGCGAGCTCGACGTAAGGATGGAATTGGTCGACGTGGTAGGTCAGGAAGCGCCGGACTTCGTCCCACGCCCGCCAGTTCTCCGGCCATCCGTACCACTTGAACGGCGCGAAGGCGACCGTCGCGAGCAGCACCGTCAGCATCTGCATGCCGAGACGGGCAAAGTAAGCGCGGCTGATCAGCAATTCGCTGACGACAACGACGCCGAGCGTCGCATAGATGACCGCGTAGGTCTCTTCCCACCAGTAGCTCTGGAAGCACTGGATGAGCTGAAGCACAATCACGATGGCGAACAGCCGGTGAAGACGCTCGAGCACGAGGCGCCGCCAGAATCGGGTTTCGAGGGGACGGCTTTGCTTCATCATCATCGTATTCATGCCGATCCCGCCTCCATCGCCCGCGGCAGATCCTCAAGCCGAGCAACGGTACAGACCTCCCAATGCTTCGCCTGGAACAGTCGGCTCCAATGTCCGAGGCGTCTCGAGTCTTCCGAAGTGGGCGCCCGCTCGGCGATGTGGACGTGGCTCGGCGCGATCCTGCGGCTGTCCAGCGCGTCCAGAGCGACTGCGGTCGAATCGTCGGTCGACGGGCTGATCAGCACGAGATTGGCGCCGGTCTCGAACCGTTCGGCGGCCTCGTGCAGCACCTCGCCCAGTTCCCCTTGGCCGTCGGCTTCGATGTCGATCAAGTGATCCATGATCTGCTCCCGGGTGACGGGCGCGCGGCCGGCGCCGAACCAGGCCCGCTTCGCCCCCGCCGACACGAATCCGACCGGCATGCCGCGGCGCAGCGCGAGCTCGAGCAGCGAGGCCGCGACGGATACCGCGAGCTCGAAGCCGTCCGCCGTCCGGTAGGCGGCCTGGCGGCAATCCAGCACGAGCACGAACCGTGGCAGCGCTTCGCGTTCATACTCCTTGGACTTCCATTGGCCCGTCCGCGCCGTCGCGTTCCAGTGGACGCGGGACATCCGGTCCCCGTGGATATACTCGCGCACGCCGTCGATCTGGGTCGTCTCTCTCGCCCACAACGACGTGACCTTCTGCTGGAACGCCCCCGTCCGGGACCGCTTCATATGCCGCCATTCGAGCAGATCGATCGTACGGGGCATGACCCGCAGCGCCAACGGCTCCGAGAAGGAGCCTTTGTGCTCGAACAGCCCGAAGATGTCGCGCGTCGAACAATGCGTGGCGAGAAACTGGTAGCGCCCGCGGCGCAGCGGCGCCGTCTCGTAGCCGATCGCGCCGCGCCTGCGGTAATCCGGCACGAAGCTGAGTTCGTACTCCTGCGTCTCGCTGCCGGTCGCGCGCGCGAGCTTCTCGCGGACGATGATGTACGGCAGCGGCCAGAAGCCGGGGATTTGCATCTGCAGGCGCACGCGAATGCGGGAGCCGGCGGAGAGCATGCCGGACGCGCCGGCCGTCCCGTCCAGCGATCGCGCGCCCCTAACCCCGCCGATGCCGCTCCAGCGGCCGAGGAGCAGGTAGGCGCCCAGCGCGTTGATCATGACGAACAGCATCAGGGACGTCTTGCCGCCCTGAAAGACGACGAACATCAGAGATACCACGTACAGGACGGCGCAAACCCACCCGAACCGTGGAATCGGCAGCCGCATCATCGTCAGCGCTCCATCGCGACCGGCACCGGCAGCTGCCGCAGCACGTCCTGCAGCACGCTGGCCGTCGTCGCCCCCTGCATCCGCGCTTCCGAGCGCAGGTGCAGCCTATGGCCCAAAACGAGCGGCGCGGTCGCCTTGATGTCGTCGGGAAGCACGTACCCCCGATGGTTCACGAACGCGTACGCTTTGGCGCACGATGCCAGCGCCACCGAAGCCCGCGGGCTGGCGCCGAGCAGGACGGCCGGGTGGCGGCGGGTGCCGCGGATCAAGCCGACGAGATAGTCGACGACGCTGCCTTCGAGATGCACGTTCTCCGCCAGCTGCTGAATGGCGACGATATCCGCCGCCTCCGCGGCGGGCGTCAGCTGATCCGCCGCGCGCGTCGTGCCCGGCTCGAGGACGAGCCGCTTCTCCGAGGCCTCGTCCGGATAGCCCAGCGAGATCTTCATGAGGAACCGGTCCAGCTGCGCCTCGGGCAAGCTGTACGTGCCTTCGAACTCGATCGGATTCTGCGTCGCGAACAACACGAACGGCTGCGGAAGCGGATAGGTGACGCCGTCTACCGAGACGTGCCGCTCTTCCATCGCTTCGAGCAGCGCCGACTGCGTCTTGGTCGTCGCGCGGTTGATCTCGTCGGCGAGCAGCAGGTTCGCCATGACGGGGCCGGGGCGGAACACGAATTCCTCTTGCTTGGGATGATATATGGATACGCCGGTGATGTCCGTGGGGAGCAGGTCGGGATTGCATTGGATCCGGTGGAACGTGCCGCCGATCGAGCGGGCGAGCGCCTTCACGAGCTGCGTCTTGCCGGTGCCGGGCACGTCTTCGATCAGGACGTGGCCGCCCGCGACAAGCGCCGTCAACAACCAAGCGATTTCATCTTTTTTTCCAAATATACAAGATTCCATGTTATGTCTGATATGATCCAGCAATTGCATCGCTTTTTGTTGTTCCATTGCGGTCCCTCCTACGGAATCCTGCCTGGGTCATGTCGAAACTCCCTTTGATTATACCTGAAATAGGAGAGTTTCTACAATTTAGTATTCCTACAAATAAACATAGAAAAATAACCAACTCGCGCGTCGGCGGGTTGGTTAAGGGAGCGGAACCAGATTCATGGAAAGGCCTTTATTCCGTGTGGAGGAACGTCCGTTGATGTCGATTTTTCCCGGCCGAACGGTCGGGTCAGCCCTTCGGCTTGACGACCAGCGCCGCCAGGAACGAGAACACGATCGCGGCGGAGATGCCGGCGCTCGTCATCTTGAAGATGCCGGTGATGATGCCGATCCACCCGTCCCGCTGCATATCGGTCAGCGAGCCATGGACCAGCGCGTTGCCGAAGCTGGTGATCGGAACGGTCGCACCGGCCCCGGCAAAGTCGATCAGCGGGTCGTACCAGCCGAGGCCGTCGATGACGGCCCCGGCCACGACGAGCACGGCCATCGTGTGCGCCGGCGTCAGCTTGACCCAGTCGAAGAGCAGCTGCCCGATTAGACAAATGGCGCCGCCGATCAAGAATGCCCACAAATACTGCATGTTTGCCTGCCTCCTATTCGATGGTTTAGGCTTCGATCGAGACGGCGTGCGCGATGCACGGGATCGTCTCGCCTTGCTGGTAAGACAAAGGGCTCAGCAGCGCCCCGGTCGCCACGACCAGGATGCGCTTCAGCTCGCCCTTCGCGATGCGCTTCAGCAGGTGCCCGTAGGTTACGGCCGCCGAGCAGGCGCATCCGCTCCCGCCCGCCTGCACCTTCTGTTTGGCGACGTCGTAGATCATGAGCCCGCAGTCGAGGAACCGCGTCTGTTCGATCGGCACGCCGTTCCGTCGAAGCATCTCGTCGGCGATCGGGTGGCCGACGCCGGCCAGATCTCCCGTTACGATCAGATCGTAATAGCCCGGCTGGCGGCCGGTCTCCTCGAGATGGCCTTGAATCGTGTCCACCGCCGCGGGCGCCATCGCCGCTCCCATGTTGAAAGGATCCTTAATGCCCAGGTCGACGATCTTCCCGAGCGTGGCCGAGGTGATCTTGGGGCCCTGTCCCGTCTTGCCGATCACCGCCGCGCCAGCGCCCGTCACCGTATACTGCGCCGTCGGGGGCTTCTGGGAGCCGTACTCGGTCGGATAGCGGAACTGCTTCTCGGCCGTGCAGTTGTGGCTGCTCGTGCCCGCTAGCGCGTACTCGCCGGCGCCGGAGGAGACGATAAGCGACGCGAGCGCCAACGACTCCATCGAAGTTGAGCAAGCGCCGAATACGCCAAGGTACGGCGCGCCGAGCGTCCGCGCCGCGAACGTGCTGCTGATGATCTGGTTGATCAGATCGCCGCCTACATAGAAGTTGATCTTGTCCTTCGACAGCTTGGCGGTCGAGACGGCGATGTCGGAGGCTTGCTCCAAGAGCGCCCGCTCCGCCTTCTCCCAGCTCGGCTGCTGGATCTCCATATCGGGATGCACCAGATCGAAGTCGGCGGCGAGCGGCCCCGCCCCTTCGTCCGGTCCGACCACCGTTCCCGTCGCGAGGATCACCGGCGGCGTCTCGAATATCCAGGTTCGTCTGCCGTGCAGCAGCATTACCGCCACACCTCGATCAGCCAGTGGATAATGCTGACGAAGAACGCCGCTACCGTCCCGAAGACGATGACCGAACCTGCCAGCTTGAACATGTTGGCGCCGACGCCCAGCACCAACCCTTCGCTGCGGTGCTCGATGGCGGCCGACGCCATCGAGTTGGCGAATCCCGTGACCGGCACGGCGGTACCGGCTCCGGCCCATTGGGCGATCTTGTCATACACGCCCAAGCAGGTCAGGATGACGGAGATGAGGATCATCGTCGCGACGGTCGGATTGCTCGCCTCCCTCTCCGACATGTGGAACGCGGTCATGAAAAATTGCTGAACCCCTTCGCCGATCAGGCAGATCGCCCCTCCGATCAGGAACGCCCTCACGCAATTCATCCCGACGGAACGGGAAGGCTCCCGCTTCTTCGCGAACTGCTTATACTCCTTGGGGGTCATCGAGACCGGCTTGTAAGCGGGCGCATTGCCTTGGTTCACGTCTTTGGTGGTCATCTAGCGCAGGTCCCCCCTTCCAGTTAAACATGTCGTCTCACTCATTATTTGTCAGGAGAGGGGGGAGTTATGAGGGGAAAAAAATGGGGATCAGCCGTGCAGCGGGAGCCGCAAGGCAAACAAGAAGCTGCCGTTCTCGTGCGCGAATCGGATACTGCCGCCGTGCAGCTCCGCGATCTGGCGGGCGATCGTCAGCCCGAGCCCGAAGCCGGGCTGGATCCGGTCGGCGGACCGGGACGCATCCGCTTTGTAGAACCGTTCGAACAGCTGCCGTTCCTGCTCCGCCGTGACGGGATCGCCAAGGTTGCGGACGGCGATCTCGGCGCAGGCATCCGCCACCGCGACCGTCATCCGGATCTCGCCCGGCTTGACGCTGAACTTCAGGGCATTCATGAGCAGGTTGTCGAGCGCCCGCCGGATGCGATCGGGATCCGCGGCGACGTTCGCCGGCAGCCGGTCCGCATGCGTGAACCGCAAGGACGCGCCGTGCTCTGCGGCGATCGGTTCGAACTCCACGGCCATCTGCGCCGCCAAAGCCCGAACGTCGAAGATCAGGACGCGCAGCTCGGACGCGCCGTCCGTCAGCCGCGTGTATTCGAATAGGTCTTCAATGAGCTTTTTTAATTGAAGCGCCTTGTTCTCCGCGTTCTCGACGATCCGGTCGCGCTCCGCCTCGTCCCGGTAAGTCTGGTTTTTCAACAGCCCCAGATAGCCGACGATGCTCGTGAGCGGCGTCCGCAGATCGTGGGACAACCCGGTGATCAGATCCATCTTCGACTTCTCGGCGAGGCGTTCCTTTTCGATCTGCGACTCGAGCCGTTCGGCCATCGCGTTCAGGTTCGCGGCGACGTCGGTCAGCTCGTCCTGGCGCAGGACGGGCACGCGATGCTGCAGCTTGCCCTCGGCGAGCACGTTCAGGCCGTCGGCCAGCGTCCTCAGGTATTGTACGAAGGGCCGGGTAAGCAGGAAGTAGGTGAAGAAAAACGCGATGAAAAACGTCGCCAATGGCGTAAGTTGAAAAAGAAACCAGTACTTGCTGGCAGGGAAGACCGGGGTGAGCGTGGATACGGTAAAGCCCGCGATCAAGCTTAGCGTGATCGAGCCAAGCCACTTGCCGCGAATGCCCAGCCTTCGGCGCTTATTCAATTTTGTATCCGACCCCCCATACGGTCTTGATGTATTGCGGTTCCTTCGGATTCGGTTCGATCTTCTCCCGGATGTTGCGGATATGGACCATGACCGTATTGTCCGTATAGCCGAAAGGCTCCCGCCAAACGGCTTCGTAGATCTTCTCGGCGCCGAACACCTGTCCCCGCCGGCTGGCCAGCAGCGCGAGGATCGCGAACTCCAGCGGCGTCAGCGCGACGGGGCGGCCGTTCGCCGTCACCGCGTGCTTGGCTTTGTCGACGATCAGATCGCCGATCGCGATGATGTCGTCCGCCGCCTGCTCCTGGGCGGAATAGTTCTGCCTGCGGAGCTGCGCCTTGACTCTGGCCATCAGCTCCAGCGGATTGAACGGCTTCGACACGTAGTCGTCCGCGCCCGTCGTAAGGCCGGTGATCTTGTCCATGTCCGTCTCTCTGGCGGACAGCATGATGATCGGGACTTGGGAGATCTCCCGCATCTTCATGCAGGTGAGGAAGCCGTCCATCTTCGGCATCATAATATCGAGGATGACCAGACGGACGGAAGGGTCGGACCGGAGCAGCCGCAGCGCCTGCTCCCCGTCCGCCGCTTCGAGGGCGTTATAGCCTTCGTTGCGCAGATACATATGGATGACATCCCGAATCTCCGGCTCGTCGTCGACGACCAGGACGGTCTCTTTGCTCATCGGTGCCCTCCGCGGATTGTGACTTCGGCATACTCTCAATATTCCATTCGATTCGGATTTCTCCTGCACACGTAGACGAATGCGGGCGGGAAGTTGATCGGCACGAAACGCAGCGCCTGCACGTCGAAATGACGGGCGAACTGCTTGCGCATCTGCAAGGAATACTGGAACGCGACGAACTGTCCGTCCGGGGCGAGCGACTGTCGGACTTGCGACAGCAGTTGGTCGCGAAGACGCTGCTCGAAGTTGAAAAACGGCAGGCCGCTGAAGATGCAATCGAAGGCCGGCACCCCCTCCCGCCGCAGGAGCTCGGACATCTCCAGCGCGTCCGCATGACACCGGAAGTGCGGATACGCCTCCGCCAGGCGGCGCCGCATCGCCGGATTTTTCTCGAATAGATACCCGGCGGTATCGTCGTAGCGCATCTTGTCGAGACAGCGGGTGATCGCTCCCGTCCCGGCGCCCAGCTCGGCAAAAGCGCGCACTTCATTCCATTGGACCGCCCCGGCCATGCTCCGCGCCAGATAGACGGAGCTTGGGGTTAAGCTGCCGACCTGCTTCGGGTTCTCCAAAAATTTCTTCATAAACAGCCAACGCTCTTTGATCATGTTCCGCTTCTCCCCTTCATCCGATCATCCCGATCCCAAAGAACAGCAAAGTCCAAACGAGCATGCCGGCGTAGGCGTATAAGGCGAAAGTCCGGTAGCGCAGCCCGCCCGCGCCAGCGAGCAGCGGCATGACGTAGCGTACGACGGGGATGAAGAAGGCCAGCAGCAGCGCGATCGAGCCGAATCGGTCCAACAGCCGGCTGCCGCGTTCCGCATAGCGGCGCAGCCTCGCCTGCCGGATGCGGGCGATCAGGCCGGCGCCGAACAGCCGTCCCAGCGCGTATCCCGCGTTGACCGCGACGAACAGACCCGACGCGATGACCCCGTAGACCGACCAAGGGTCGAGCAGCCCGGCGTTCGCGAGCCCGCTGGCGGTGAGGATCGTAATCTCGTTCGGCACCGGAATGCCGAAGGGCCCCAAACAGAAGGCCAGAAACAAAAAAACGTAGCCCCAGCTATCGAGCATGGCGTGAATCGTCTCCGTCATCGATCGCTGCCTCCTTCATGTCCCGTTCGCTTCTCTCTGCCGATATCGCGGCTCCTCTTGAAGCCGATGGACTCAGCGTACACGGCAAATCTGAGGAACCGTCCGGGGAAAAAATGAAGGATTTCTGAAGACTCCCGCTTTTTTCTGACACCGTTCGTCCGTACAGGCACGCGTAGGCGATGACCCACATAGAATGGTAATGCTTCGTTTCGCCCGTTCGACCATTCTGCCGGAGGTGACCGATCCGTGCCCGGATTTATCACGACGCTCGCGCTATTCCTGAAGCAGCTGTCGCTGCTCGTCTCGTATGTGAAAAACAACGCGTTTCCCCAGCCTCTGACCGACGAAGAAGAAGCGCTGCATTTGTCGCGGCTGGCGGAAGGCAGCCCGCACTCGCGCAACCTGCTGATCGAACACAATCTGCGGCTCGTGGCGCACATCGTCAAGAAATTCGACAATACCGGCGAAGATCTGGAGGATCTCATCTCCATCGGGACGATCGGCCTGATCAAAGCGATCGAGAGCTTCCAAGTCGGCAAAGGCACGAAGCTCGCGACGTTCGCGGCCCGTTGCATCGAGAACGAAATTCTGATGCACCTGCGCTCGCTCAAAAAAACGCGCAAGGACGTCTCGCTCCACGACCCCATCGGAACGGACAAGGAAGGCAACGAGATCACGCTGCAAGATATTCTAGGGACCGAACCTGACGAAGTCGTCGAAAAGGTTCAGCTCAAGATCGAGAAGAGCAAAATTTATCAGAACCTGGACATTCTCGACGACCGCGAGCAGGAGGTCATTCGGGGGCGCTTCGGCCTGGACGGCGGAGGGGATGAGCGGACGCAGCGCGAGATCGCGCGGGAGCTCGGCATCTCCCGCTCGTACGTATCGCGGATCGAGAAGCGCGCCCTGATGAAGCTGTATCACGAGTTCTACAAGGCGAAGCGGTAACATCGCGCCGGTCCCCGATCCCCAAGGCAGGACGGCGCGTAGGCGACGTCGTCCGCCGGCACCCGCGATGCACGTCCGTTCCATGAAGGAAACGCAAAGCGTCCCTTATCGAGATCGATAAGGGACGCTTGTTTGGGATGCATTTCTGTCGTCTGAAGGAACGAACAGATGCAGACCCATACATCAGTGAATTTCTTCATATTATCAGAACGCACATGAACCCAAGACTTTTTTGCGCCGCGCAAAACCGCCTATTTTCATTCTGGAGGTGTCGCAAACTATAAGGCTGTTTGTCCGCCTTTCGCACCTCAGCACGGCTTTCTCGCAAATTGTCTATTTTTTTGGGCTATAGCCCTTTAACCAGCGCCGGGCGGTATTTGTAACCCGATTTTTTCGGGTTACAGCACGCTAACACACGCTCCGGCTGCATGTAACCCGATATTTTCGGGTTACAGCCTGCTATCCTACGTTCCGGCGGCATGTAACCCGATATTTTCGGGTTACAGCCTGCTATCCTACGCTCCGGCGGCACGTAACCCGATTTTTTCGGGTTACAGCCTGCTATCCCACGCTCCGGCGGCCCGTTGTATCGAATACGAAATTCTGATGCGCCTGCGCTTGCTCAAAAAAAACGCAAGGACGTCTCGCTCCACGACCCCATCGGTACGGACAAAGAAGGCAACGAGATCACGCTCCAAGATATTATACATTTGCAGTCTTCTTTTCGCTGGCCTCAAGACACGCGCTAGGCCATTCAAGGCAAATAAACGCAAAGCGTCCCTTGTCTAAATGCGACAAGGGACGCTTGATTGACAGGATGCTCCGACCGCCGTTCGGCTCTCTTTTCCAGCCCGGCTCAGTAACCGAGGGTGCTTTTCGTTTGGGCGAAAATATCGTTCGCCATCTTTGCATAGCGATCGCTGGTGATCGCTGTACATCATGGAGTAAGTGACCGGCTCGTTGGCATGAAAGGTCGTCCCCTCACCGAACGCGTAATCCTGGGCGGCTTCCAATCCGCTCGGCCCTGCGGCGGCGCTGCCCGACGGCGGCGCGCCGGTCGTCTCCTTCTCCTTGCCGCCGCCGCTCTGGCACGCTGCCAATCCAGCCGCCATCGTTGCCGCCAATACGATTCCCGCTGCTTTGCCCCATCTCTTCATACTCGTACCTCCCGTGTCGCGAACGCGAACAACCGCGTTCGCGTGACTGTCGAAGGTCCGGGCCGTCTGGTCGGCCCGGATAACGGAGACAGTACCGATTACGATTCGTACAAAGGCGAGAGCCGCAGGCTGTTCAGCGGCAAACCGTTGGCCGTCGTCGCCTCCGCCGCGGAGGCCGGCGACGTCGTCGTGCGGGCGGTGTCGCCGGGACTCCGGTCGGGCGAGCTCGGCTTGACGTCCGTTCCGCCGTTGCCGGCAAACGGCGGAGACGACGAAATTACGCTCTACGGGATCGGCTCCGCCGCCCCATTGGAAACGGGACCGAATACGATGGAGGTGCAAGCCGCCGATATTCCGGTTCGCAAGCTGGAGATTCTCTGTCCGGAGGGCAACCGGCCCCACCCAGACCAACGGAGCATCCCGATCCGGGTTCGCCTCCATCCCGCCGACGCCGCGTACCCGGACGTCCAATGGCGGATCACCAACGCGGCCGGCGTCGACGCCAACATCGCCACCCTGCAGACGAACGGCCACGAAGCCGTCGTCACGGCCTTGGGCGACGGGAATGTCTATATTCGCTGCGCCACGAACAACGGTTCCGACAAGATCAAACTGTACGCGCAAATGGAGCTGCAGATCGCAGGCCTGGGCCAGGCGCACTTGAATCCGTACGAATTCGTGTCCGCGGGCTATCATAGCGAAGCCAGCCGGAACCTGACCAACGGCAACGAACGGGGCGTCGCGACGGCGAGAGACGAGGAGAGCCGGATCGTCTTCGAGAAAGTCGACTTCGGAAGCTACGGCGCCGACGAGATCGCGCTCCCCGTCTTCTCCCTGGACGGCGAGGCGTTTCCCATCGAGATCTGGGAAGGCATCCCCGGCGAACAAGGCGCCGAACGGCTGTCCACGGTCACCTATCAGAAGCCGTCGAGATGGAATGTCTATCAGGAAGCGACTTACCGTCTGCCTCGACGATTGCAGGGCATAACTTCCCTTAGCTTCGTGCTGCGCCGGAAAATCCACCTGAAGGGATTTCAGTTCAACATGGCGGAGAAGGCTTACGCGCGTCTGAGCGCCCTAGAGAACGACCGCATTTACGGAGATTCCTTCACGCTCGCGGACGAGGCCGTCGAAAATATCGGGAACAACGTCTCCCTCGTCTTTGAGGACATGGACTTCGGAGAGAGAGGCAGCGCGAAGCTCGTCCTCTGCGGACACTCCCCTTCGGCCAACAATACCCTCCATCTCCTGTTCAGCGGACCCGAAGGCGAGAGCAAGCAGATCGTGGAGTTCGCGTATTCGGACGGTTACCGCGAACGTGAATTCGACCTGGAACGGATCGCCGGCGCCCAGACGGTCACCTTCGTGTTTTTACCGGGCAGTCATTTTCATCTGAAGTGGTTTCAATTCCGATGACCGGCCTTTCCGAGTCGGACACCGTCAAAGGTCTCGTCCGCGCGGACGGCTGGATGGATCTCGCCTCGTTTCTCGGGGTGATCCTGTTCTTCTTCGCGGAGGGGCCGCAGCGTCGGATCGGATCATGACAAACGAATGCAGGAAGTCTATAATAACAAGGTATGGTTTGCCGCTCTATATTCATTGATTCACTTGAGGTGTTGCAATTGACTTATATCGTCTACGATCTGGAGATGACGGTCCGGCGCAAAAAAGGACAGATCGCGGAAATCATCGAGATCGGCGCCGCGAAGGTGCAAGCGGTCGAAGGCGTCCTGGGCATCGCCGGCACGTTCCAATCGTTCGTCAAACCGGTCGTTGCGCCGCAGCTGACCGCGGACACCACCTCGTTCACGGGCATTACGCAGGATGACGTGAACGCGGCGGGCACGCTGGCGGACGTCGTCCGCGACTTCGCCGCCTGGATCGGATCCGAAGATTACTATCTCTGCGCCTGGGGCCCGGACGATCAGCGCCAGCTGGTCCAGGAATGCAGACAACATCATATCCCGACCGATTGGGTCGTCAATCACAACAATCTCCAGAAGATGCTCTCCAAGATCTTCAAGCTGGAGAAGCATCAGCAGATGGGGCTGAAGCCGGCGCTGGAGATGCTGGAGATCCCTTTCTCCGGCTCCCACCACCGGGCGCTGGACGACGCGCTCAATACGGCGCAGATCCTCGTCAAGCTGTTCGACCGCCTGCAATTCCGGCGCAACAAGCTGACGGAAGAGACGAAGCTCGAGTCGGAGGTCGTCTACAAGACGGACTACTTCGAGAACTTGCCGTTCGCCGGACTGGCCCGGCTCATTCCCGACGATCCCAACCCGACCTGAACTGAGAAGGGGGATATTCCGCATGACCGGCTTGACCCGGCTGCGCGGAATATCCCCCTTCTCTTGCTTAGGCGCTGCTATTCGTTCATCCATGCTTCCTTCAACAGCCTGCGCGGCGCCGCTCCCCACAAGATCAGACGCAGGGCATCCCAAGCCGCCAAGAGGAGGCGTTGAAGCTCCCAGCCCCGCCGGCCCGCCGCCATGACGACCAGTCCGAACCGGGCCGTCGCAGCGACGCTCCAGACGACGTTCGTCTCGCCCGGCATCGCCGCCTCGAGCGCGTCGTGCACGGCATCGGCCGTCTTCTGGCCGATCCGGTCGCCGAACGCCCCCAACGTTCCGACATGCGTATAATCTCCGAAGCAGCCCGGCGACGTCAGCGGCATGAATTCGGGCTGCCACCGCTGCCGCTGGTAATGGACCAACTCTCCTTCGTACGTCACGCGCATGCGGGTATCGTACGAAGCGAAGTCGAAGCACTCGCCGCGCGAGATCCGTCCGGGACAGAACACTTCGGAGACGATGCAGACGGCGTTCCGCGCCAGCTCGATCTCGGTGTCGCAAATGTAATTCGCGTCCCGGTACAGCATGACCGGCTCGGGCATCCACTCCAGGACGGCATCCGCCCCGAGCCGAAAACGCTGCTCGACCGTCGCCGCCGCATCGGGACACGGATGTACGCGCGTATACGCTTGGTTGGTCGCATAGACCCGGGCGCCCGGGTCGAGACGCCAATCGAACCGGTAGCGGTCGCCGTCCAGCAGCCCCGGCGACACGTCCATCTGCACGACCCCGAGCGCCGGCACCGGCGTATCGTCCAAGTCGAACGTCTTGGCGATCTTGAGCGGCGCCGTATGGTACCGCTCCGCAAGCGCCGGACGGCCGCCGCTCATCGTTGCCGCGGCCCGCAGCTCGGCCAAGACCGCAGAGCCGGACGGCGGCGGCTTCGTTGCGGCGGCTGCCGCGGTCGGACCGTTATCGGGTCGGGCGAAGATTGGCGATGCGGTCCCGTCGCGGTCAGACCGCGGCCGCATGCCGGCCCGCCTCCGTCTCCAGCCAGCTCACCACTTCATCCAAGCCTTGCCCGCTGAACAGGTTCGTGAACACGAACGGCTTCTCCCCCCTCATATGGCGGGAATCGTGCGCCATGACTTCCAGGCTGGCGCCGACGTGCGGCGCGAGGTCGATCTTGTTGATGATCAGCATGTCGGAACGGCTGATGCCGGGCCCGCCCTTGCGCGGAATCTTCTCGCCTTGCGCCACGTCGATAATGTAGATGAACCGGTCGACCAGCTCCGGGCTGAACGCCGCCGCCAGATTGTCGCCGCCGCTCTCGATCAAGATCAGCTCCAGGTTCGGGAAGCGGCTCTCGAGCTCCTCCACGGCTTCGAAGTTCATCGACGCGTCCTCTCGAATCGCCGTATGCGGGCACCCGCCCGTCTCGACGCCGATGATGCGCGCAGGCGGCAGGCAGCCGGAATCGGACAGGATGCGCGCGTCTTCCTTCGTATAGATATCGTTGGTGATGACGGCCAGATCCAGCTTCTCCTTCAGCGCGAGCGACAGCACCTCGACCAGCTTCGTCTTGCCCGATCCGACCGGGCCGCCGATGCCGATCCGCAGCGGGCGTCCGCCCACCAGCGCGGGCGTCTCCCATTCCGGATGCTCGTGATCGTGGTCCAAACGGTGGAAACGCAAGCGATCCCGCTCCAATCGGGTCTCGCGGCGGTGCAGGTGTTCATAGCCTCGGTTTATCATCGGAATCCCTCCAAGTTCGTGTAAATTATCTCGGGACGCGAAGCATCCCTCGCGGAGAAACGGCGAGATCGTCGAATCGTCTTCCGCCGGACGAACGAAAAGCGTTCAAGACATGAACAGGCGGGAGTACAGCCGCTCGTGGCGGATCATGGCCAGCTCGGCCAACGGCATCGCCGCATAGGCGTCGGCGGGGTCCATCTCCTTCACGGCCCGCCAGCACGCGGCCATCTCCGGGAACAGCGAGGCGAGCACCCGCTGGGCTTCCGTCTGGCCCATGGACATGAGCCGCAGGGCGGCGTTGACGCCGGTCGACGCGCATGCGTACAAGTAGCCTTCCGCAGCCCGGCCGAGCGGTACGCCGAGTCCCCGGCAGAGCACGCCGAAGGCGATCGGGTGGGTGCCGTAGCATCGCCCGGCCTGCACCGCTTCCGCGAGCGGGGCGACCGGGACGTCCGGGAACAAAGCCGGCGCGAGCTTCAACAGCCGTTTGCCCGTCTTCTCCATCCCTTCCCGGGTCTCCCGGCCGAGCCGCTGCAGGTGCGCGAGCCGCTCGATCTCATACGCGTACGAAGGATCGTCGCGCTCGGCCGAGACGTAGACCGCCTTGACGACCATCAAGTCGGACGTCGCCCAGGCGTGCCGCAGCATTCCCATCAGATAACGCCTCAGCGTGGCGGCATCCCGCACGGCCCCGTCCTGCACGAGCGATTCGAGGCCGTAGGAGTGGGCGAAGCTGCCGATCGGCAGCGCGGAATCGAGCAGCAGCTGCAGAGAGAGCCAAGAATAGCGTTCATCGTTGTCGTTCGCGTTCGCCGCTTCGCTCACGCCTTGCTCTCCCGTCAGAACAGAAAGTAACGCTGCGCCATCGGCACGACGGTCGCCGGCTCGCACGTCGCTAGCTCTCCGTCTACCGTCACCCGGTAAGTCTCCGGATCGACTTCGATGGCGGGCGTCGCGTCGTTATGGATCATGTCCTTCTTGCCGATATGCCGGCAGCCGCGGACCGGCTCCACCCGCTTCTGCAGCCCAAGCCGTTCGGCGATTCCGCCGTCGAACGCCGCTTGCGAGACGAAGGTGATCGAACTCAGCGTCAGCGACTTGCCATAGGCGGCGAACATGGGGCGTCCGAACACCGGCTGCGGCGTCGGGATCGAAGCGTTCGGATCCCCCATCTGGGCGAACGCGATGCTGCCGCCCTTCAGGACGAGATCCGGCTTGACGCCGAAGAACGCGGGCGTCCAGATGACGAGATCCGCCCACTTGCCCGTCTCCACCGAACCGACCAGATGGGAGATGCCGTGCGCGATCGCCGGATTGATCGTGAACTTGGCCACGTAGCGTTTGATCCGGTTGTTGTCGCCGTGCGCGTCGTCGCCTTCCAGCGGGCCGCGCTGCTGCTTCATCTTGTCGGCGGTCTGCCAAGTCCGCAGGATGACTTCCCCGACCCGGCCCATCGCCTGAGAGTCCGAGCTGATGATGCTGAACGCCCCGAGGTCGTGCAGAATGTCCTCCGCCGCGATCGTCTCCGGGCGAATGCGCGAGTCGGCGAACGCGACGTCTTCGGGAATGCGGCTATCGAGGTGATGGCACACCATGAGCATGTCGAGATGCTCCTCGATCGTATTGACCGTGAACGGACGGGTCGGATTCGTCGACGACGGGATGACGTTCGGCTCGGCCGCCGCCCGGATAATATCCGGCGCGTGGCCGCCGCCGGCGCCCTCGGTATGATAAGTATGGATGGTGCGTCCGCCGATCGCCCGCAGCGTATCCTCGACGAAGCCCGCCTCGTTCAGCGTATCGGTATGAATCGCCACCTG
The DNA here is from genome assembly GCF_014212125.1 of Cohnella nanjingensis. Taxonomy (GTDB): domain Bacteria; phylum Bacillota; class Bacilli; order Paenibacillales; family Paenibacillaceae; genus Cohnella; species Cohnella nanjingensis. The sequence continues at coordinate 84,778 of NZ_JACJVP010000042.1, read as the reverse complement.
CACGTCGTACCGGTCTGCGGCCGTCAGGCAGGCGTCGATCGCGGCGGGCGTCGTGCCCCAATCCTCATGCAGCTTAAGCCCGATCGCGCCCGCTTCGATCTGTTCGATCAGCGGTGGCAGCGAAGAAGCGTTGCCTTTGCCCAGGAAACCGAGATTCATCGGGAACGCCTCGGCCGCCTCCAGCATGCGCCGCAGATGCCAAGCGCCCGGGGTGCAGGTCGTGGCGTTCGTGCCGGTCGCGGGGCCCGTGCCCCCGCCGATCATCGTCGTGACGCCGGAAGACAGCGCGGTCTCGATCTGCTGCGGGCAGATATAGTGGATATGCGTATCGATGCCGCCCGCCGTGACGATCTTGCCCTCGCCCGCGATCACTTCCGTGCTCGCCCCGACGACCATATGAGGCTCGACGCCGTCCATGATATCCGGGTTGCCCGCCTTGCCGATGCCGACGATCGCCCCGTCGCGCAAGCCGATATCGGCTTTGTAGATCCCCGAATGATCGATGACGACGGCGTTGGTGATCAGCGTATCGAGGACGCCGTCCCCGCGAACCGCCCGGCTGGACTGGCCCATGCCGTCGCGGACGACCTTCCCGCCGCCGAATTTGTTCTCGTCTCCGTAGACGGTGAAGTCCTTCTCGATGACCGCCCACAGCCCCGTATCCGCAAGGCGCACGGCGTCGCCCGTCGTCGGTCCGAACATGCCCGCATAGCTCGCCCGGTCCATCCGCATCAGCCGTTCCCTCCTCCAAGCGCTTGCCAGATCTTCAGCCGTTCGGCGACCGCCGTTGGTATCTCGCCTTCGGCTGCGCCCTCCGTCAATCGGTTTAAACCGTACGCGCGCTTCGCGCCGCCCAGCGCCGTCAAGACGACGGGCTTCTCCTCGCCCGGCTCGAACCGGACGGCCGTTCCGGCCGGAATGTTCAGACGCATCCCGAAGGCGGCGGTGCGGTCGAACGACAAGGCGCGATTCACTTCAAAAAAATGATAGTGCGATCCGACTTGAACCGGCCGATCGCCGGTGTTCGACACGACGACGCGGACGGTCGGGCGTCCGGGATTCAGCGCGATCTCTCCCGCCGCCGCCCTGATCTCTCCTGGAATCATAGTCGCTGCGTCCTCCTTCGTCAGGAAATCGGGCGGTGCACGGTCACGAGCTTCGTCCCGTCCGGGAACGTCGCTTCGGCCTGCACCTCGTGAATCATCTCGGACACGCCTTCCATCACTTGGTCCCGCGTCAGCAGGGTCGTGCCGTAAGCCATCAATTCGGCGACCGTCATCCCGTCGCGCGCCCCCTCCAGAATGGCGGAAGTGAGGATGGCGATGCATTCCGGGTAGTTGAGCTTGACGCCGCGGGCCAGTCTGCGATGGGCCAGGTCCGCCGCGACCGTAATGAGCAACTTTTCTTTTTCTCTTTCTGTCAGGTACATGTCACATCTCCTTCCCCGACTTTCTTTCATTATAGGCAGCTCCAGTCCGAAAGTAAATCATTTATGTTATGTTTTATTACATTATAAATTAAAATTTGGTTATTTTCGCTCATTACAATTCTTATTCGTCGAAATGTGACATGGTTTTCTTTTTCTCGCCGTCGCCTCTTCCGTATTTTCGACAGCCGCCGCCCTTTGCTCGTCCAGCCCTATGAACTCCACATCGATCCTCCTCGTCTAATGGGTATCAGATCATTTAGGAGGCATCCATCTGCATGAGACCACGCCGCATGGGTCTTCTGGCACTGCTGCTCGCCGGGATGGCGATCGGTTCGATCGGCTGCGAAGCCGGAGGAGCGGCCGCTCCCACCGGCGCTTCGTCCGCCGGCGAAGCTTCGTCCCCCGCAGCATCTCCGAGCGCTTCACCCGATCCGGCCGCTTCCCCTTCCGCCCCGCCCGCCGAACCGGCAACCCCCGAGCCGTCTCCCTCGCCTTCGCCCCAGGCGGAGACGGCCATCTACCGCGGTCCGGTCGAGCACTTGTTCTTCCATCCGCTCGTAGCCTTCCCGGAGCTGGCGTTCGACGGCGACCGCATCTCCAAAGGCTACGACGATTGGTTCGTCACCGTCCCTGAATTCCAAGCGATGCTGGCCGCGCTCTACGAACGGAATTATGCGCTCATCGACATTCGCAAGCTGTACGTCCCCGGCCAAGACCAAGACGGCTTGCCCACCGCCTCCGCGGCCTCCTTCTCCTTCCCCAAGGGCAAGAAGCCGCTGGTCCTGTCGGTCGACGACATCAACTACTACGACTACATGCGGCAGAACGGGAACGCCTGGAAGCTCGTGCCGGATACGGACGGACGGATCACGGCCTGGGCGAAGACGCCCGAAGGCGAAGAGAAGACTTCTCGCGCCTGGGAACTGGTACCGATCCTGGACGACTTCGTGCGGGAGCACCCCGACTTCTCCTGGCAGGGGGCCAAAGGCGTGCTCGCGCTGACCGGTTACGAAGGCGTACTCGGCTATCGGACCAACGAGCCGGACAGTCCGACTTACGCGGAGGACAAGAAAGACGCCGAAGACGTCATCCGCCGGCTGAAGGAGAGCGGCTGGACGTTCGCTTCGCACAGCTGGGGACACGTGGACGTGAACAAGGTGTCGCTGGACCGGCTCAAACAGGATGCCGCGAAGTGGAAAAACGAAGTCGAGCCGCTCGTCGGCCCGACCGACGTGTTCGTCTATCCGTACGGCAGCAGCGTCAAAGCAGACGATCCGAAGATCGCCTATCTCCGCTCGCAGGGCTTCGCCGTCTTCTGCTCGGTCGGACCGGCGCCGTACAAAGCGTTCAAGAACGGCATCTTCATGATGGACCGCCGCCATATCGACGGCATGGCGCTGCGGACGCAGCGCGCGCGGCTGGAGCCGCTGTTCGGCGACGCCCCGCCGCTCGACCCGGCCCGGGACGCCCATTGATCCGTGCCTCCGTCCGGCCTGGACCAGGAAGACCGTCGATCCGCGCCGCCGTCCGACCCGGCCTAGGAAGACCGTTGATCCTTGCCGCCATCCGACCCGGCCTAGGAAGACCGTTGATCCTTGCCGCCATCCGACCCGGACCGGGAGCCTGTAGATGCTTGCCGCCGGGGAGCCGATCCCCCAGCATCTTTTATAGCGAAAATCCTCCTTTTTGTGATAAACTCTTAAATTATATGGACTCGCTACACTACCGATTGGGGGACCTCTCATCATGGCTAAGAAAATGCGTTCCGATATGATCACAAAAGGCTTCGACCGCGCGCCTCACCGCAGCTTGCTGCGCGCCGCGGGCGTGAAGGAAGAGGACTTCGGCAAACCGTTCATCGCGGTCTGCAACTCCTACCTCGACATCGTTCCCGGACATGTCCATCTCCAGGAATTCGGCAAGATCGTGAAGGAAGCGATCCGCGAAGCGGGCGGCGTGCCGTTCGAATTCAACACGATCGGCGTCGACGACGGCATCGCCATGGGACACATCGGCATGCGCTATTCGCTCGCCAGCCGCGAGATCATCGCGGACTCGGTCGAGACGATGGTGAATGCGCACTGGTTCGACGGCATGGTCTGCATCCCGAACTGCGACAAGATCACCCCCGGCATGATGATGGCCGCCCTGCGGGTCAACATCCCGACCGTCTTCGTGAGCGGCGGACCGATGAAGGCCGGCCGCACGAGCGACGGCCGCGCGATCTCGCTGACCTCCGTCTTCGAAGGCGTAGGCGCGTATATGACGGGCAAGATCGACGAGAAGAGCCTCACCGAGCTCGAGCAATACGGCTGTCCGACCTGCGGTTCCTGCTCCGGCATGTTCACCGCCAACTCGATGAACTGCCTCGCCGAAGTGCTCGGCCTCGCGCTGCCGGGCAACGGCACGATCCTGGCCGTCGCGCCGGAACGGAGAGACTTCGTTCGCAAGTCGGCGAAGCAGCTGATGGAGCTGATCGAGAAGGACATCAAGCCGCGCGACATCGTGACGCTGGACTCGATCGACAACGCCTTCGCGCTCGACATGGCGATGGGCGGCTCCACGAACACCGTCCTGCACACGCTCGCTTTGGCGCATGAAGCCGGCATCGAGTATCCGATCGAGCGCATCAACGAAGTCGCCAAGCGCGTTCCGTACCTGTCCAAGCTCGCGCCGGCTTCCGACCACCACATCGAAGACCTGCACAACGCGGGCGGCGTCAGCGCCATCATCAACGAGCTGTTCAAGAAAGAAGGCGCGTTGACCGGCGACGTCCTCACGGTGTCCGCGAAGACGCTCCGCGAGAACGTGGAAGGCGCCGAGATTCTCGATCATGCGGTCATCCGTCCGATCGACGATCCGCATTCCAAGGAAGGCGGCCTGTCCGTCCTGTTCGGCAATCTGGCGCCGGGCGGCTCCATCATCAAAGTCGGCGCGGTAGACAAATCGGTCGGCGGCTACCACCGCGGCCCGGCGATCTGCTTCGACTCCCAGGATGAAGTGCTGCAAGGCCTTGCCGAAGGCAAAGTCAAAGAAGGCCACGTCGTCGTCATCCGCTACGAAGGACCGAAGGGCGGCCCCGGCATGCCGGAGATGCTCGCGCCTACGTCACAGATCGTCGGCATGGGTCTCGGCACCAAGGTCGGCCTGATCACCGACGGTCGATTCTCGGGCGCATCCCGCGGCATCGCCATCGGCCATATCTCCCCCGAAGCGGCTGAAGGCGGTCCGATCGCCTTCGTCGAAGACGGCGACATGATCGAGCTGGACATGAACAACCGCACGATCACCCTCGAAGTCAGCGACGAAGAGCTGGAGCGCCGTCGCGCCGACTGGAAGGGCTTCGAGCCGAAGATCAAACGCGGCTACCTGGCGCGTTACTCCGCCCTCGTCACGAACGCGAGCCGCGGCGGCGTCATGAAGATGTAAAACGGCTCGGCCAACCAAAAGGCTATCCCGATAGGTCAACACCGACCTTCGGGATAGCCTTTTTGCTTCGCTCGCCGCCGCGGGTCCCCAGAGACGTCCCCCCCTACGTCTCTGGGCTCGCGACGAAGCAAGGCCCTTTTTCGCCGGAACGCCGTTCGGAATGATCGAATAGACGCATGGTCGCATGGGTCCCATTTCCCGGGAAAAGCCTGTAAAGAGCCGGCGACAAGTCCTGTCCGGCCTGCAAGAAGCAAGATTCTGAGCATAACTTCCGCTTCCGCACGCGGCTTCCGCGCGCCTTCGAGGCGAAGAACGATCGCGCGAGACGTGATGCGCCCACGCGGGCGCAGCCAAACCAAAAAAGGCCGTTCCGCTTGGCCCAAGCCAGCGGAACAGCCTTTTGCTTCCTTGTTACACCGTATCGCCTACGGGTTCTTCTTCGCTAAAGTCCATACGTTCTTCGTACGCGGACGTCTTGGTCGCGACCTTCGCCTGCTGCGGCCGGCGTTCGGAACGCGGCTCGGATTGCGCCTTGGCGCCCCACTCCACCAGCACGTCCCTGCGCATGATCAGCGCGCGGGGCATGAGGCGTTCGCCGTGTTTCTTGACCCTCGTTCGGCCTTCCGGATGGATGATGGCGGTCAGCAAACGCAAATACCAATTCGTCATGAGCGAGAACAGCCCCTTCGGCAGATCGAACGTCTCGAAGCCGAGGCCTTCGGACCCGCGATTGATCATCGACACGCCGTACAGCGCTTTGATCTCGCTGCCGTGCGGCGCGTCCGCGAGCTCCTGCGCCATCTCGGGGAGCGATTGCTTGACCTTCTGGATGACCCGGATGGCCGTATGCACCTCCGAACGGGACGTCATGCCGAGCTCGTACATCATCTTGTTGACGAAATGGATCTCCATGACGTAATCGCCGCGCCGCAGAACTTCGCCTTCCTTCAGCAGCAGCTCCGGACCGCCGTACTTGACGACGCGATAGTGGAACGCGGATCCGTCTCCGACCGAACGCAGCCGGAACAGCCATTGGAATACGCGTTCCCACTTCATCCATAGCGCCACGACGACCCGTTTGAACCAACTCGGCCGGTGCACGGCCGGCGAGGACGCCGATTCGGCCGGACCTGCGGCGACTGCGTCTCCCCGTCTGGCTGCCGTCCGATTCGCGCGAGCCTGCGCCGTCGTTTCGATCATCTGATCGACGCTGACGAACCGCAGTCCCATCTCCCGCCCGTCGTTCAGGATACGCTCCAGCGCGGCGATCGTATTGGCGGGCGCATCGTGATCCGCGCCGAACGTATCGCCGCAGTCGTGCAGCAGGAGCACTTGGCCGGGCTGCAGCTTGCGCCGCATCTTCTGGTACAGCCGCTCCGCGCCGACGCGCTGCTTCCAGTCGCCGAACATGGACGTCCACAGCACGATCTGAAGGCTGCCTTTGTTCGCGAAATCGAAAATATTCACGATGCCCCAGGGCGGACGGTAGTACTTCGGACGCTCGCCCGTGATGCTCTTCACGATATCGCTCGTGCGATGAACTTGACGTTTGACCGTCTTCGGACGCATGATCCAGTTGCTGCGATGAACATAATTATGAATGCCGATGACGTGCCCTTCGTCGTGTATCCGCTTGATCAGTTCCGGATGCTTTTCCGCGTGGGAGCCGACCACGAAGAAGGTCGCTTTCGCGCCGTGCCGCTTGAGGAGATCCAACAATTTCGGCGTGTACACCGGGTCCGGGCCGTCGTCGAACGTCAAGGCGACTTCCCGGTCCGTGATCCCTCTGGAAAAGACGCGAAATCCGAAAATCCGACTAAAAATGCCCGGCAAAAAGGCGTAGAACGTCAAAAAATAAAATCCCCACCAAAGGATTTTGTCCATGCCTTCTCCACCAACTTGCTTACTGTATTTTGTAGAGCCGCAGTTTGAGCTTTATTCTATTTTATCATACGTCTCCGAAAAATAGGCATGTTTGTGGGCATCTTTTTTGGAATCGTGTAAAATAAGGCTGATTCGTCCAATCGGAGATAAAGGTGGAAAAGGTTCATGTTCTCGCTTTACCAGAAATACTGGCGCACCGCTTTCGATATCGGGGTCATCGTCCTAACCGTGTGGCTAGTCATGTTCGTGTTCAGCTATCTCTACAAGATCGCCACGCCCGTGTTTTTGTCGTTCCTGGTGTTCCTGTGCATCGAGCCGCTCGCGAAGCGTCTGCACAAGCTGGGCATGCGCAAAGCGATTGCCTCCGGCATCAGCGTACTGCTCTTCACGCTGATCGTATTGGGCGTTTTCGCCGGCCTGGGATTCATCTTCTACTCCCAGACGGCCGAACTGGTGAAGCGTCTGCCGCAATATCAGGAGCAGATCAAGGACCAGGTTCCGCTGCTCATGGAGCGGCTGTACGCTCAGATGGACAAGCTGCCGGACGGCGTCGAAGAGAAGCTGCGGAACGCCGTCGACTTCGTCGCGGGACTCGGGACCCGATGGGCGACGTCGTTGTTCAATTGGCTGATCGGATTTTTAAGCTCGCTGTCGTCCTTTATCGTGAGCTTCTCCATCGCGATCATCCTGGCTTATTTTCTCAGCGTGGAGATCGACATGTGGCGGCGCCTCGCGAGCGACCGCTCGCCCAAGACGTTCAAGGCGGCGTTTGCTTTTCTCCGCGAGAACGTCTTCCGGGGAATCGGCGCCTACTTCAAAGCCCAAGCGAAGCTGGTCAGCGTCACGTTCCTCGTCATCTTCATCGCCTTGCTCGCGCTCCAGGTGAACAACGCCTTCGCCATCGCGCTCCTCGCCGGTTTCTTCGACGTCCTGCCGCTGCTCGGGGTCAGCACCGTGTTCATCCCTTGGATCCTCTATCTCTTCATCGTGGGGCAGACGGGCCTCGCCCTCTGGCTGACGGCGCTGCTCGTAGCGGTAACCTTGACCCGCCAGTTTCTCGAACCGCGGATTACGGGTCAGACCGTCGGCGTATCCGCCTTTACGATGCTGGCGTTCATGATGATCTCGTTGTCCTTCTTCGGCGTCGCCGGCCTGATCCTTGCGCCTATCCTCATGATTCTGCTCAAGGCGCTGTACGATCAAGGCTACTTTCATCGTTGGATCCGGTGGCCGGCGAGCGAATTCACCGTCTCTCCGCTCGCGCCCCAGCAAGCGGAAGGCGCGGTGCCTGTCGGCGACGAATCCCCCGACCGATCACCGGACGGGCGCTGATTCGCGCTTCGCACTCCGCGGAGCAGCCTTCGGGTCCAGCTGCCGCAACGCCTCCATCACCTCGCCGAACACGGCCGAAGCCCGGTTGCGGACGCCCGCCGGCTGGTTCTCCAGCAGGATGGACACCGCGTACCGGGCTTTGCCGTCCGCTGGACCATAGCCGACGAACCAATGATCGTTGCGGGCCGGTTTCCCGTCGCCCAGCTCCGCGGTGCCGGACTTGCCGGCCAGCGCCCACTTCGCGTCCTTGAGCGCATGCTCAGCCGTGCCCTCCGTGACGACCGCGCGCATCCCTTGGAGGATCGCCGCGGCCGTCTGCGGCCGGATGCTCCCGTAGGCGGACGGCGCCGTCTGCGCGGGCAGGGCGGCGAACAGGCCGCCGTCCGCATAGCGGATCTCGCTCGCGAGCCTTGGCGACAGCACGCGCCCCCCGTTCAGCAGCGTGACCGCCAGGTTCGCCGCCTGCAGCGGCGTGATCCGCACGTCGCGCTGCCCGATGCCGGTCCCCGTGCGCACGCCGCCGTCCCGGCCGGCCTCTACGCTCGCGAAGATGCTGCCGGCCTGCTCCTCCTCGAGCAAGCGCAGCGGCTTGCCGTCCACGAAGGCGGACGCATGCCAGCCGATCTGCCTGCCGAGGCCCATCTTGTCCGCCGTCTCCTGCAGCTGCCGCGGGTCAAGCCGCTCGGCGAGCGCCGCGAAGACGACGTTGCACGACTCCGCGAACGCCTGCTCCACCGTCGAGATGCCGTGTCCTCCCTCCCGCCAGCAATGCAGGCCGTACCTCCCGTAGTCCCCGTCGCAGCGAAACCGCTCCTGAAGCGTCGTCACGCCCGCTTCGAGCGCCGCCGCCAGCGTAACCGTCTTGAACACGGAGCCGGGCGGCACCGCGATGAGCGCATGGTTGGTCTCGTCGGTCCGGGGCGCCCCGATGCGCGTCGGATCGAAGGCGGGCAGCGAGACCATGGCGAGGACGTCCGCGTTCCGGGCGTCCAGAACGACGGCCGCCCCTTCCTTGATCCCGTGCTTGCGCAGCACGCCTTCGACCGCCTGCTGGATCGACAGATCGATCGTCGTCTTCACCTGCAGCGGATAGTGCGGGTTGGTCGGCGTATAGACGCGCAGGCCTAAGCCTGCCAGCGGCCGTCTCGCCGCATCGGTCATCTCGATCGCCTTCGTCTCCCCCACGCCTTGAATGAGACGGTCGAGAGACAGCTCCAGTCCGGCTCCGCCCGTCAGATCGGTCTCCTTCATCCGGCGTTTGGCGAGCTGTTCGCCATAGAGCCGCTTCAGTCGGTCGGGATACTGCGAGACGTACCCGATCGCCTGCAGCGGCGACCATCCCGCTCCCGACGGATACCGGTCGCGGTAGGGGATCGCCGTGACGCCCGTCAAGTCCATTCCCGCGATCGCCTCCGCCTGCGACGTCGTCAGCGCCAGCACCCGCTTCGAGCCGTTTTCCCGCCAGACGTCCGGCGTCCTTATTCCGTTCAGCCAGCCGGTCAGCGTATCCGCGTCGGCGCCGAGCAGCTCGGCCAGGCGCGCGACCTGCCCCGCCGTCCCGCGCGGCATGCCGCCCGTCGGGAACGCGGCGAGCGCCCTCACGGTCTCCCCGGTCATCGGACGCCCGTTCCGGTCGTAGAATTGCCCTCTCCCGCTATCGAGGGTCAACTCGTCGGAGCGCTGCAGGAACGCTTGGCGGTCCAGTCCGGCGTCGGCCCTTTCGACCCGCCCCATGCCCCCTAGCTGCACCCAAGCCAGTCGGGCTTCCATTATGCCGAATGCCGCCGCGAGCAGCAGCATCACTTTGAACAGTCTTAACGGTATGAGTCGATTCACCCGTCGATCCCTTCCCCCTCTTTGCGATATGACTATTATTCCCAGGTTTGTTTCCCTTCAAAAGCGGCGCGACTTCGGGACCACCCCCTGATCCCCGGGCAATCATCCGAATGAATATAAGGAAGCGATAAGGATTCGACCGGCTGTCCCCCATCTCCGTCTCCTCTGCGTCGGATCTTCTCGACCGAGTCGAACGGACATGCAAAAAAAGCCCCGGCCGAGAGGCCGGGGGCGCGAAGCTTGCTGGAAAGATGCGATTAAGCGACCGTGAACTTGGACAGCGACTCGCGCAGTTGCACGGATACCGCTTCGAGACGGTTGGACAATTGAACGAGCCCTTCGCTGATATTGAGCTGCTCGTTGCTGAGCGAGGCGACTTCTTCGGAGGTGGCGGAAGATTGCTGCGCCACCGCGCTGACGTTGGTCATCGCCATCGACAGCGTCGATTGGGCTTCCTCCAGATGTCCGACCGACTCGGTCGCCGATTGCAGGCGGTGATTGAACCCGTTCATGTGAAGCTGAACGTTGTGGAAGATCTGGTTCGCGTCGCGGACCGATTCGATCTGCGCCTGGAACAGCGGGTACGCGTCCGACAACACTTGTACCGTCTCGTCGATCTCCCGCTGGATCTTCTCGACGATCTCGCCCACGACGCCGATCGATTGCCGCGATTGATCCGCCAGCTTGCGGATCTCGTCGGCGACGACCATGAAGCCTTTGCCGGCCGCGCCGGCGCGCGCCGCTTCGATCGTCGCGTTCAAGGAGAGAATGTTGGTCTGCTTCGTCATGTTGCCGAGCACGTCGAGGATCTTGCGGATCGAGCGCGTGCTGTCCTTCAGCTTGTCCACCTTCTCGACCATCGAGCGGGTCATCTCTTCGGTCTGACCGGTCTTCTCGATCAGCCCGGCCATATATTCGGTCCCCTTGCGGCCGGCCTCTTCGACTTCCATGGCAGACTGCTCCATCTCGGTGTTCGATTCGATGACCGATTGCACTTTGTCGCCGATCTGTCCCGTGATCTCGCTGCCGCGTTCGGACTCGGATGCCAGGTTGGTCGCGCCGCTCGCGATCTCTTCGGTCGCAACGGCGATCTCCTTGGCGGCTTCGGCCGTCTTGCGCGAAGCGTCCGTCAGCGTGCTCGCCGTCGCGAGCACCTCCTGCGCGGAGCCGTTCGTCTGCCGGACGAGATCGGTGATCCGCTCCATCATCCTGTTGAAGCTGCTCGCCACCTGGCCGATCTCGTCTTTCTTCCGGAGCGTCGAGCGCACGGTCAGGTTGCCCTGCTCGCCTTCGTTCATCAAGTTCCGTAGCTGGCCGAGCGGACGGCCGACGCTCATCATGATGAACACGCCGATGACGGCTGCGATGAGGACGGACAGGAGCGAGATCAGGACCGTCAGATTGCGGATGGCGCCGGCGTCCTTCACGAGCTCGGACACCGGTATGTTCCCGATCACCTGCCAGCCGCCCGACTGGGTCGCGGAGCCTACGGACAGCGCCCGCTGGCCGTCGATCTTGATCGTCGAAGATCCGCTCTCGTCCGGCATGTCATAGGCGTACTTCTGGCCTAGTTCTTCCCGGTTCTTCGAGTAGACGACGGTGCCGTCCGGCGCGACGATGTAGGTGTCGCTCTTGTCCCCGAAGCTGGCCGTGCTCAGCATCGTCTCCAACGCTCTGTAGTTCAGCTCGATGACGAGCAGATACGGCTTCGCGCTGTTGACGTTCATCATCGCCCGTCCGACCGCGAAGGTCGGCTCGGTGCCCTTGCCGGAGATGCCCTTCTGCATCGTAGGGATCCAGACCACCTTGCCCGCCGCGTCGAGCATCTGCTGGAAGAACGCAGGCTGTCCCTTGGAGAGGTCCGGCATTCCGCCCGAGGTAGCCGTCCCGATCGGATCGTGCTCCGAATCGGTCGGGAACAGATACATCCCCGAGATCGCGTTGTCGGAGATGATGCTCGTCGACATCTTCGTGTTGATCGTTCGCTGGCTGTCGAACCGCTCGAAGTCGTCCTTCGAGTTGATGGCCGTCCCCAACAGGGAGATGAAGTCCGAGTCCGACAGGAACTCCATCGTCTTGCGCTCGTAGCTGCCGAGCATCAGATCGGTCCGGCCCGAGATCTGCTTCGCCGTCTGCAGGCTGGATTCCGACACCTTATTCTCAATGACCGAACGGGATTTATCGTACGAGAACCACCCCAGCGTCAGGACGCAAGCCAGAATCCCGCAAAAAATAAGCAGGAACAGCTTCATCCCGACGGAACGGACGGGATTCTCCATCTTCGTCTCTTTGACCTGCTGTCCGACGCGCTTCGCGTAGCTTCCAAACTTCTCCGACCCTTTTTTCCACTCTACCGCCTTCACACGGTCGCGCCACGTTTGTTTCATTCTGTTGACACACCCTCCGACTCATAGTGACGATATTCGACAGCAACAAAAAAGACTTGCCGGGCTACCCCTGATATAGCCAATTGCGAGCCATCATTTGGCAACAATTAACTTTATCAGAGATAATTCGACAAGTCGATGAATAATCCTTTTGAAACGCTTTCTTTTTTCGATTTTGGTACTTTATGCTTAGAGTATAGGAAAAATTTACAGCATCTTTTTGCGCATGATATCCAGGGGGAACACAGGCCGTTCGGTACGGATCCGGATCGTCTGCAGCGGGTGGCGGGCCACCTCGAGCGACTCGCCGTGTTCGTCCGTCATCTCGCCGACCGACTGGTTGAAGCTGCGTCCGCCCGGTCCGATGAACTCGACTTCCATGCCGGGGCGGAACGGGCTGCGCTGCTGGAGCGTCGCGATGCCGGCGGCGGCGTCATAGTCGGTCACGACGGCCGCAAAGTCGTACGGCGCCGGTTTTTCCTCCGGCTCGTAGATATGTTCTCCCGCGCCCGGCGTGCTGTAGAAGAAGCCCGTATTCAGCGGACGGTTCGCCGCCTTGCCGATCTCGCCGACCCATTCCGGCCGCAGCGTATACCCCTCGGGATCGGCCATATAGGCGTCGATCGCTTGCCGGTAGGCATTGACGACCGAAGCGACGTAGTGGATGCTCTTCATCCGGCCTTCGATCTTGAAGCTGTCTACGCCCGCGTCGATCAGGTCCGGGATATGCTGGATCATGCAGAGATCCTTGCTCCCCATGGTGAACGGATTGTCCCCCGCGCCAGCGGCCGAAGCCGCGTCTACATGGAGATCGTACTTCCAGCGGCACGACTGGCAGCAGCCGCCGCGATTGGAGTCCCGGTCGGTAAAGTGGTTCGACAGGACGCAGCGTCCGGATACCGAGGAGCACATCGCGCCGTGGATGAACACCTCCAGCTCGATATCGACGCGCGACTTCATCTCGCGAATCTCTTCCATCGACGTCTCGCGCGCGAGCACGACGCGAGGCAGTCCTTCTTCCTTCCAGAATTGGACCGCCTGCCAGTTCATCGTGGACTGCTGCGTGCTGAGATGCACTTCCAGTCCGGGCGCTTCCCGCATCGCGATCTCCACGATGGCGGGGTCGGCGGCGATGATCGCCGCGATGCCGACGGACTCCAGCTGCTTCAGATACTCCGCGATCCCCGCCAGGTCCTCCTGGTGAGCGTAGATGTTCGTCGCGACGAACACCTTCGCTCCGTAACGCGCGGCGAACGCCACGCCTTCCCGCATCTCGTCGAAGCTGAAGTTGTCCGCGTTCGAACGCAGGCCGTACTTTTGTCCGCCGATATAGACGGCGTCCGCCCCGTAATGGACGGCGAACTTCAATTTTTCCAGACTGCCGGCCGGAGCCAGCAGCTCCGGCCGGTCCAGGCGATGGCGCCGCAGAGGCTTCCCCGCCTTCTCGGCCGTCTCGATCAATGCGCTGCTCATGCGCAGCACCTCCTTTATCAGTTCAATACACTTGTTCTTTGTACAAGAAGCCGAAGCCGAGCTCCCGGCGCGGATCCTGCAGCGCCCGGATCGCCTCCAGCCAGGCTTCGTCGAACTCGTAGCCATCGGGATCGGCGGTCCAAGCGTCGATCGCTTGACGATAGCTGCGCAACACGGTCTCGTTGTAGGCTTCCGTCTTCAGGAGCGGCTCTACGTATAAGCTGTCGACCCCGGCGCCCAGCAGATCCGGGATCGCTTCGAGCAGGCAGATGTCGTCCGCGCTCATGACGTGCGTGCCGTTCACGTCTTCGTAGACCGGCAGCCGTTCGTCCGGACGCTCCTCCTCGACCAGGAACAGCCCTTCGTCCGCGCCCAGGTCGAGCAGCCGCGCCTCGCGGCCGATGTGCTCCATATAGCTCTGCAGCAGGTTGCGCTGCGAGTGGTAGATGTTGGTCATGCCGTGCGCCTGCACCTGCACTTCCATCTGCGCCTGCGCTTTGAAGTCCGCGATCTCCTCTTCGTTCAGCTCCCGCGCCAATACGGCCCGGACGGCCCCCTTGCGCGCCCAATACGATGCCGCGGCGGAGTTCGTGCCCGTCATCTCCGCGTTCCAATGCAGCGTCAAGCCTGGCGACGCCTCTCTCGCATTCAGGAGAACGGCGGGATCGCCGAATACGATCGCGTCGGCGCCAGCCTCCGCTGCCGCGCGCAAGTAGCCCGGCAGCGCGGGGAGCTCCTCATTGCGCAGCAGCTTGTTGGCGGCCACGTACGCCTTGGCCCCCAGCGCATGGGCGCGGGATACGGCTTCCTTCAGCCGGTCTTCGGGGATGGCGCCGGGCAGCCTGGCGCCGAATCGCGGTTCGCCGATCAGCACGGCGTCGGCGCCTGCCGCAATGTACCGCTCCAGCTGCTCGATCGTGCCGGCCGCTATCATCAACTCTGTCTTCATGATCCTCACCTCGCGGAAACGTGCGGCCCGGCGTCAAGCCGGCTCCTTCGGCCCCCCGCAGGACGGCCGCCGAAGCCCGCTGGCGCCGGGCCGGTTCGGTTCGCGGCGCCAGTCCGCGACCTTTTATTTTTTGGCGTTTTTCTCGTTTTTCTCGCTGGTCTGGATATTCTTCAAATGCTGCTTGTAAGTCTCGGCGAAGAGGTGGGTATTGCTGCCGTCCTTCTTCGTCACGTAATACAGATAATCGGTCTCCGTCGGGAACAGCACGGCCTCGATCGACTTCAAGCTCGGGCTCGCGATCGGTCCCGGCGGCAATCCCGCGTTTTTGTACGTATTGTACGGACTCTTGACCTCCAGATCGGCGGTCGTGAGCTTTTCCTTCTGCTTGTCGAGGAGATACTGGATCGTCGCGTCGATCTGCAGCGGCATCTTTTTCTTCAGACGGTTCACGATGACGCTCGCCACGATCGGCCGCTCTTCGTCCTTCACGACCTCGCGCTCGACGAGCGACGCGGCCGTCAGCAGCTCGTGCGGCGTCCATCCCCGCTCCTGCATCGCCGACTGCCAGTCCTCGGGGAGCTGATTCAGCTTGCGGTCCAGCTCGCTCAGCATCCGGTTCACGAGATCCTCCTCGGTGCTGCCCTTCTTCATCTCGTACGTCTCCGGGAACAGATAGCCTTCGAGCGGGTATCTCAGCTCCGCCTTCGCCGGGATCTGCTTCACCCAGGCGGATCCGTTGAATCGGCTAGGATCGTGCAGCGCCTGCAGGAACTTATCCTTGTCGACGAAGCCGGCCTTGGAGAGCCGATCCGCGATCTGAACGACGGTGAAGCCTTCCGGGATCGTGAACTTGATGGTGTCTCCGGCGATCGTCTGGCCGTTGTTCAGCTTGGCGACGATCTCTCCGTTCGTCATGCCCGGCGTGAGCGCGTACTCTCCCGCCTGGAACCGGGAGCCTTCGTTCTTGAGCTTCAGCCACATGCTGAACAGGAACGCGTTCCGGATCACTCCGCTCTTCTCCAGCGTCTCTCCGACGCTCTTCGCGCGCATGCCCTTGGCGATCGTGACGCGGACCGGGCTGTCCGAAGCGCCCGGCGGACGCAAGCCGTTCCATACGTAGAACAAGACCGATGAGGCCATAATGATAACTAAGCCTAAAGCGATGAAAAAAGACCAAAGCGCCGGATGGCCTTTTTTCCTCCGGTAGGTAACGCGTTCCTCGGACTTGTCCGGTTTGTCCGGCTTGTCCGGTTTGTCCGCTTGCGCGGTCCCGCGGCTGGCGCGGGGAGGCGGAGATTCCGGCCATTCCTCCGGGCCGCCGGCCGGAGGCTCGGCCGCGCGAGGCGTCCGCTCGGGGTACGGATCTCCGCCCGCGGCTTCGCGGGCGGCCCGCATCGGCCGCGTGTCGGCTTCCGAATCCCGGTCCGGTTCCGGGTCGTTCAGCTTTTCGTCGGCGTAGACCGACTTCCAGCCTTTGGTTTCGTCTTCTCTATCCACCCATGTCCCTCCTGAAGCGCCCACATCTGGCGAAAAAGAGCGGTTGCCCGCTCTTTTTCGAGGATTCAGAAAGCATAAGCAAACCTATCCTTGTCTGAATCTACTTCATCGCGCGCGCACGTCCGCACGCCCGCTCTTCAAGGCCGGCGCGGCCGCTTGCTTGATGCCGTCGTTAACCGATACTACGGCTGATCGTCCGAGCCGAACTGAAGGTCGTCGTATGCTTCCGCGACGGCCTCCCATTCGTCATCGTCCTCCACGGTCTCGAGATGCGGCTCTCCCGCGTCGTCCATGGCGACCCGGAACACCTCGATGTCGCCTTCCGACCGCATCCGTTCACTCTGGAGCAGGGCGTACGAATTGCCTTCTACGGACAGTTCGGCCACGATGCGGAAGGCTTCGCTGCCGCCGCCTTCGCCCGTCAGCGTCACTTCGTCGCCGTACCGTTCGCGCAGCGCGGACATCGCCCCGCCGCCGGCCGATCCGTCAGCGCGCCCCTTCATCGCTTTCACCGTCGCCGAATTCGGCCACGAGCGTGTTGAAAGTCTCTTCGACCATATCCCATTCTTCCTGCTCTTCGATCGGATACAGCTTGATCTCGTCGTCCTCTTCCTCGTAGCGGAAGGCGAACACTTCCTGCTCTTCTTCGACGTCGTCCGCCGGCACGACCATCATGTACTTGCGGTCGCTGCCGTCGTCCAGCTCGAAGCGCATGATCACTTCAAACGCTTCGTCGTTGCCTTCTTCGTCGGGGATATAGATAATCTCCGCTTCTTCTTCTTGGCGATTGTTCTCTTCGGTCATGGTCCATCCCTCATCTTCCTCGGGAATCTAAATAGCTCTGCAGCAGAATCGCCGCAGCCATCTTATCGATCACTTGCTTGCGCTTGCGGCGGCTCACGTCGGCCTCCAGCAGCGTACGTTCGGCGGCTACCGTCGTCAGCCTCTCATCCCAGAGATGTACAGGCATGGATAGTTTCTGCCGCAGCGCTTCCGCGAATGCCATGCAAATTTCCCCACGCGGGCCGATAGTGCCGTTCATGTTCTTCGGAAGGCCGACCACTATCGCTTCCGCTTCCTGCTCCCGCGCGAGTTCTTCGACGCGGCGGATGCAAGCCGCTTCGGTCTTGTGTTCGATGACTTCCAGGCCTTGCGCCGTCCAACCGAACAAGTCGCTCACGGCCACGCCGGTGCGCTTGTCCCCGTAGTCCAATGCCATGATGCGCGGCATTAACGGTGTTGTTGAAGATAAAACCGGACCATCTCTTCGATGAGTTCGTCGCGTTCTTTCTTCCGGATCAGACTTCTTGCGTTGTTGTGGCGCGGAATGTAAGCCGGATCCCCGGACAAGAGGTACCCGACGATCTGGTTGATGGGGTGGTATTCTTTCTCCACCAAAGCATCGTGCACCGCAAGCAGGATATCCCTGGACGATACTTCTTCGGGATCGGGCACGACCGCGAACTTGACCGTCTTGTCTAGATGGTTTTTGTCAGACGAGCTCATCTTAGGCACCTCGCTTAGCAAACACTTGATGCCCTCATCATACCATATTCTCGCCCGGACAGGAAATGGAAGCCCGTTTTAATCTCGACAGTCGAACGAGCGGCCGCAGCCGCCCGTTCGCCTCTTCCTTATGCGCGATGCTGCGCGAGCACCAGGTCTTCGGCCGCGCGGAGCGCCTCGCCGAGCTTGGCCGGGTCTTTGCCGCCCGCTTGGGCGAGCTCCGGCTTGCCGCCGCCGCCGCCGCCGCAGATCGCGGCGATCTCCTTGATCAGCTTGCCCGCGTGGAGCCCCTTCTGGACGAGATCGGGCGCGACCGAGACGACCAGGCTGACCTTGTCGTCCGCCACGGCGCCCAGCACCAGCACGGCGGAGCCCAGCTTCGCCTTCAGCTCGTCGGCTACGCCGCGAAGCGCGTCCATGCCGCCCGCGTTCACTTGGGCCGCGAGCAGCGTCACGCCGCCGACCGTCTTCGCTTGGCCGATCAAGTCGGCCGCTTCGAGGCGGCTCAGCTTGCCTTGGAGCGACTCGTTGTCGCGCTGCGACTGACGAAGCTCCGCCTGCAGCGACTCGACGCGCTTCGGCACGTCGTTCACGCCCGTCTTCAGGAGCGAAGCCGCGCCGCGGAGCAACTGGAGCTGGTCGTCCATGAAGGCATACGCGTGGCGACCGGTGACGGCTTCGATCCGGCGGACGCCGGAGCCGATGCCGCTCTCGCTCACGAGGCGGAACAGGCCGATCTGCGCCGTGTTGCGCACGTGGCATCCGCCGCACAGCTCGAGGCTGTAGTCTCCGACGCGCACGACGCGGACGACGTCGCCGTATTTCTCGCCGAACAGCGCCATCGCGCCGAGCGCCTTGGCTTCCGCGATCGGCTTCAGGCTGATGTCCAGCTCCGTGCCGAGCCAGATCTGCGCGTTGACGCGGCGCTCGACGTCGGCGAGCTCTTCGGCCGTGATCGCGCCGAAGTGCGAGAAGTCGAACCGCAGACGCTCCGGCTCGACGAGGGAGCCGGCCTGATTGACGTGCTCGCCGAGCACTTCCTTCAGCGCCTTGTGCAACAGGTGAGTCGCGGTATGGTTGCGCACGATGTCGGCGCGGTCGGCGGCATTCACGGATGCCGTGACCGTATCGCCCGCTAGCAGCGTGCCCGACGTCACCGTCACCTGATGGACGGATTGGCCATGCGGCGCTTTGCTGAGGCCGTTGACGGCCGCGGTCGCGCCGCCGGCCGTCTGCAGCGTGCCGGTGTCGCTCACCTGGCCGCCGCTCTCGGCGTAGAACGGCGTCCGATCCAAGAGGACCAGGACGTTCTCGTCCGCGCCCGCCGCGTCGACGAAGCGGTCGCCCGACACGATCGCGATCACGCGGGCTTCGGCGACGAGGCTGTCGTAGCCGACGAATTCGCTCGGCTCGGTGAAGTCCGAGAGCGGTCCGCCTTGGACTTTCATGCTCTCGGTCTCCTGGCGTGCGGCCCGCGCGCGTTGGCGCTGCTCTTCCATCGCGGCGTCGAAGCCTTCGCGGTCGACCGTCATGCCCTGCTCGGCCGCATAGTCTTCGGTCAGATCGAACGGGAAGCCGTACGTGTCGTACAGCTTGAAGGCGTCCGGACCGCTGATGCGCGTCTGCCCGTCGTCCCGCGCTTTGGCGCACAGGTCCGCCAGGATGGCCAGCCCGTCGCTCAGCGTCTCGTGGAACCGCTCTTCCTCCGTGCGGATGACGCGCTCGATAAATTCGCGCTTCTCGACCACTTCCGGGTAGAATTCGCCCATGATCTCGCCGACCGTCGGGAGCAGCTCCCACAGGAACGGACGGTCGATGCCGATGACTTTGCCGTAGCGGACCGCGCGGCGAAGCAGGCGGCGGATAATGTAGCCGCGTCCTTCATTGGAAGGCATGACGCCGTCGCCGACGGCGAAGGCCACGGTACGGACGTGGTCGGCGATGACCTTCAGCGCGACGTCGTGTTCGAGGTTCGCCTTGTACGTCACGCCGGCGATGCGTCCCACATGCGCGATGATCGGCAGGAACAGGTCCGTGTCGAAGTTGGAGTCGGCGTCCTGCACGATCGAAGCGAACCGCTCGAGGCCCGCGCCGGTATCGATGTTCTTGTTCGGCAGCGGCGTATAGCTGCCGTCCTTGTTGTGGTTGAATTGGGAGAAGACGAGGTTCCACACTTCGAGGAAACGCTCGTTCTCGCCGCCCGGCGTGCAGTCCGGGTCGGACAGATCCCCGTACTTTTCCCCGCGGTCGTAGAAGATCTCGGTGCAAGGGCCGCAAGGGCCTTCGCCGATATCCCAGAAGTTGTCCTCCAGCTTGACGATGCGCTCGGCCGGGATGCCGATCTTCTCGTTCCAGTAGCGGAACGCTTCCTCGTCCTCCGGATGGATCGTCACCGACAGGCGCTCCGGATCGAAGCCGATCCATTCGGGACCGGTCAGGAACTCCCACGCCCAGGTGATCGCTTCATCCTTGAAGTAGTCGCCGATCGAGAAGTTGCCGAGCATCTCGAAGAACGTATGGTGGCGGCGCGTCTTGCCGACGTTCTCGATGTCGTTGGTCCGGATGCACTTCTGGGAATTGGCGATGCGCGGATTCTCCGGCTTCACGCGGCCGTCGAAGTAGGCCTTCAGGGGCGCCATGCCGGCGTTGATCCAGAGCAACGAAGGGTCGTTGTGCGGAACCAGCGATGCGCTGGGCTCCACTTGATGTCCTTTGCTGGCGAAGAAGGCCAGCCATTTGGCGCGGATTTCCGCGGCTTTCATCGGTTGCATGTCGGTGATCCTCCTCGATTGGAGACGGCGTATCGCCGCCTTGGTTGTTGTGTTGGCTACTGGCCCGCAGCCGCGACGTTTCTTGGAAATTAAGCCGCAAAATACGGCTTATTTCCTTGCGGGCGCGCCGTTTCCCGGATTTAAGCCGCAATATGCGGCTTATTTCCTTGCGGGCGCGCCGTTTCCCGGATTTAAGCCGCAATATGCGGCATATTACCCCGCAGCAACGTCATTTCCGGGATTTAAGCCGCAAAATGCCGCTTATTTCCCTAAACCGCGCCGCACTCGGGTGCAAGCCGCAAAACGCGTCTTCATCCCCGCAGCCGCGCCGCTTGTCCGCGCTCCGCCTGCTGCCGCCGAGCCCTGCCCTACGGCCGCCCGCAGCCCCCGCCGGGACAAATAAAAATCGCCCCTGAACAGTCAGGGACGATGAGATCGCGGTACCACCCTGGTTATCGGCCGGACAACGGCAAACGGATTTGCCGGCGTCTCAGACGATCGCCTTGTGCGGGCGTTAACGGGCCCTCCCGTCGCGCATTACGTCGAACTCGGCAGCCGGCTTCCCCCGCCCTTCGCAACGAAGATTCTCTCAGCCGCGTTTTTTCCCGGCGACAGCTGCGCCTCCTGAACGGACAAAGGGACAAAACGCCGAACCTTCTCTCTGATCCTGCGGGCTTCGGGGTACTCTTGCTTCCTCAAAGTTTTGTTGCTATGGAACAATTGATATCATTATAGACAACCGCTTTCCGCGCTGTCAAACGGTTTTTCGCCTAATGTAATGGGCGAACATGTGCTGCACGATCACTTTGAGCGCGGCGTAGACCGGAACCGCCAGCAGCAGCCCGACGATTCCCGCGAGCTCCCCCCCGACGAGCAGCACGAAGATGATCGTGAGCGGGTGCATCTTCATCGTTCGGCCGACCACCTGCGGACTGAAGACGTTGCTCTCCAGCGTTTGGCAGAGCGTGTTGACGATGACGACGAAGAGCGCCATTTTCCAGGAGATCGTACACGCCATGATCAGCGCGGGCAGCGCGCCGAGGAACGGCCCGAGGTACGGAATGATGTCGAACAGCGCAACGAATCCCGCCATCAAGAGCGGATACGGCATCCCGATGACCAAGTACCCGATGTAGGCGGTAATCCCGATGCAGATCGAGACGATGAACTGTCCGCGGATGTAGCTGCCGAGCGCCGCGTCGATCTCCTTCAGCAGGCGGACGGTCCCTTGGCGGCGGCTGCGCGGCACGTACTTGAAGACGGCGCGTTCGATCACGTCCATGTCCTTCAGAATGTAGAACGCGAGGAACGGCACGATCATGAGCAGGAAAAAGACGTTGACGACGGCTCGGATATTATTCGCGAAGTCCGAGATTCGAACGGCGATCTGCCGCTCCAGGCCTGCAATGGCGCGGTTGATCCCGCTGCGCACGCTGTCCGGCAGCGTCTCGTTGTTGTTGAAATGGTCCATGAAGCTCTGGGCGCGCATCGTCAGCTCCGGCATATGCTCGTTCAGCTCCTGCACCTGGCCGACGAACATCGGCGTGACGTTCACCAGGATGACGACGCAGCAGCAGATGAACACCGCGTAGATGAGCAGCACCGCCGCCGTCCGCGGCATTCGCCGCTCGTGCAGCAAGCCAACGATCGGATTCAGCACGTAAGCGATGATCATGGCGACCAGGAAGGGCGCGGAGACCGCCTTGATGAAGTTGTAGATGGACATCAGCATCGGCCGCACGAGCGTGAGCAGGTACAGCGCCAGCAGTCCGAGGATGACATAGACCAATACGGCAAACAGACGGCTTTGGGCAAACCGATTCATGTCTCCACCCCCGGTTCGGCTCTTGTCCCTAGGCGCTATGTTCCAGTATATGTACTTGTCTCCTTCTCTAAACCCGTCGCGCAACAACAAACGCCCCGCATCCTCCGATAGCGGAGGCGCGAGGCGTCAGGCGGGCTTGTATGGCCGTAGAAACGCAAATTGGCGTTAGTTGACGTGCACTTGGGGCGCAATGGGATGATCTTCGAAGAACAGATCGTCCAGCGAGCTGAGCGTACCGTCTTCTTCCACTTGATAGACCGACATCTTGTCGCCGTTCACCGTGAGCTCGATAAAGCAGCTCCAACAATAAAATTGATGCGATCCGATCTTACCGATATCCTTCGAGTTGCAGTTCGGGCATCTCATCATCGTTTATCACCTGTCACTTTCCGCATTAGGTTCTCTCTCCAATATCCGATCGTACGATGCGGGCACGAGGATGGCATCCTCGCCGAGCGTAACGCCTTCGGGACCGTTCGGCAGATAGAGCCGTCGCCGCCCTTCGAACACGTCCGCGAGAAAACCGTCCGTCAATTCATATCCTGCTATCTGTGTACCCTCAGTCTTGCGAAAATAAACATCGGAAACCCTGCCGAGTTCTTGTCCATCGATCGTGAATACGGGAAGCTCCTTCAATTGAATGAGACCCGTATGAAAAGTGCGCTGCAAGTCTTTGCGATGGACCGTCGCGATCGCTTCGGGACCCGCGATGACGAGGGCGTCTTCGCCTTCCGTCGTCACGCTCTCCCACTTTACGATGCGTACGGATTTGCGGAACCAAACTTTCGTATCGAGCACGATGCAGGTTCGTTGCCAGAACTCATCGAAGCCGACGTCCAGAACGCGTCCGACTTGCTTGCCGCTCTCGAGCAGCACGGGCAAGCCGATCATCTGTTGCAAGGTTCGCATATCTCCCGGCCCCTCCGATTGCGAAGCGCCTGTTATCTATTACGCAAACGCGACGTAATGGTTGCAATGATTTTTGCGGTTTTTTCCGCTTCTGCCGTAGTATTGCCCAATCCGAAGCTAAATCTTACCGCATTCCGGCAAAAATGAGGCGCAAGACCCATCGCCGCAAGCACATGGGAGGGCTGAAGCGAGCCGGACGTGCAGGCCGATCCGCCGGATGCGGCTACCCCGGCCAAGTCCAAATTCATCAGCAGCGTCTCGTTGGAGACGCCATGGAAGCTCACGTTCAGGATATGGGGCAGGCTGCCTTCCGGACGCGGATCGCCGTTCACGGCGAAGGCGTCCGGGCCGAGCTCTGCGGCCAGCGCGCGGAGCAGCGCGCCGCGCACGTCCGCCGCATGGGCGCGGCGCGCTTCGCGCTCGTCCGCGGCGAGCTTGGCGGCCGCGGCGAACGCGGCGATGCCCGCCACGTTCTCCGTGCCCGCGCGGCGCTTGCGCTCCTGCGAACCGCCGAACAGCAGCGGCTGCCAAGGCGTGCCGGCGCGCACGTACAGCGCGCCGACGCCTTGGGGGCCGCCCGCCTTGTGCGCAGACAGGCTCAGCAGATCGACCGGCAGCGCGGTCAGATCGATCGGCTCGTAGCCGAACGCCTGCACCGCGTCCACGTGCATAACCGCGCCTTGGGCGCGGGCCAGCGCGCCGATCTCGGCGTACGGCTGCAGCGTGCCGACCTCGTTGTTCCCCGCCATCACGCTGACGACGGCCGTCGTCGGGCCGATCGCCGCGGCCGCGGCTTCCGCCGAGACGCGGCCGGTCTCGTCCACCGGCAGCACGGTCAGCGCGAAGCCTTCGGCTTCCAGCTGATCGCACGCGTGGAGGACGGCGTGATGCTCGATCGCCGTCGTCACGATGCCGGTCCGGCGCTCGTCGCGCGCGCGCATGGCGCGCGCGGCGCCGAACAGCGCCGCGTTGTCGCTCTCCGTGCCGCCGCCGGTGAAGACGAGTTCGTCCGGCCGGCAGCGGAGCAGGCCGGCGATCGCGTCCCGCGCGGCGGTTACCCGCGAACGGGCCGCGCGCCCGAACGCATGCAAGCTGGACGGATTCCCCGGTCCAGCGCCAGCAGCCGCTACGTAAGCCTGCACCGCTTCGGGGTGCATCGGCGACGTTGCGGCATGGTCGAAATAGATCGCGTTCATGGGTTCACCCGCTTAGATGTAGAACATGTAGCTGTCGGGTTTGCCTTCGTCCTTGAAGTTGACCAGGTCGTGAAGCGTCGTCGAGTCCAGCACGCTCGCGATGCCGTCGCGGATGCGCAGCCACAGGTCGCGCTTCGCGGGATCGTCTTCCTCGGTGAAGTCCACGGGACTGATCGGTCCCTCGAGAATCCGAATGACGTCGCCCGCGGTGATGCCTTCGGGATCCTTGGACAGGATGTAGCCGCCGTAGGCGCCGCGGATGCTCTTCACGAATCCGGCGTTGCGCAAAGGCGCGATCAACTGCTCCAGATAATGCTCGGAAAGCCCGTTCTTCTCCGCGATACTTTTCAGGGAAATCGGACCTTCGCCGAATTTGGCCGCAAGCTCCATCATGATCGTCAAGCCGTAACGGCCTTTCGTCGAAATCTTCAACGGTTCGCACCTCAATTCATGCGGATTGCACGATAGTCTATTTTATGCCGAGTCTCATCAGGCAAGGTTAAAGCGGATTCGCCTGTCTTCATGACATAGGCGAAAAAAGGGAGTATCCCCATATCACATCTATGTTATCACATCATCTACATTTGTGGTCAAAAATTACGTGACATATTCATGTTATTTTACATTTCGGCCGCGGCGGCAACAAGTGAGAAAGCGCCGGCTTTATGCTACAATAGACCAAGTCCGGTTGCGGACGAAAGGGCAATGCCACGTTTGGAAATGGAGTGATGAGCAATGAGCGACATTCGGTTTGCCGATCCGGCCTCCACGCGGGTCGTCGTGGGCATGTCCGGCGGCGTCGACTCTTCCGTGACCGCGCTGCTCCTCAAGCGGCAAGGGTTCGACGTCATCGGCGTATTTATGAAGAACTGGGACGATACCGACGAGAACGGCGTCTGCACGGCGGAAGTCGATGCCGAGGACGTTCGCCGCGTCTGCGATCAGATCGGAATCCCTTACTATACCGTCAACTTCGAAGAAGAGTACCAGGACAAGGTGTTCGCCTACTTCCTGGACGAGTATCGCCGGGGACGCACCCCGAACCCGGACGTCATGTGCAACCGGGAGATCAAGTTCGGCGAATTCCTGCAAAAAGCGCTCGATCTCGGCGCGGACGTCATCGCGACCGGCCATTACGCGCGCGTGGAGCTTCAAGACGGCGAATACCGGCTGCTGCGCGGCGTCGACGGCAACAAAGACCAGAGCTACTTCTTGCACGCGCTCAATCAATCGCAGCTGTCGCGGGCGATGTTCCCGATCGGCCATCTGCCGAAGCCGGAGGTGCGCCGCATCGCCGAAGAAGCCGGCCTCGCCACGGCCAAGAAAAAGGACAGCACCGGCGTCTGCTTCATCGGCGAGCGGAACTTCAAGGAGTTCCTAAGCCAGTACTTGCCGGCCAAGCCGGGCGACATGGTCGATATCGTCAGCAGCGAGACCAAAGGCCGCCACGACGGGCTCATGTACTATACGCTCGGCCAGCGCCAAGGCCTCGGCATCGGCGGCTCCGGCACCGGCGAACCTTGGTTCGTCGCCGACAAGGACCTGGAGAAGAACGTCCTCTACGTCGTCCAGGGCGAACGGCACGAGAGCCTGTACTCGGTCGGCCTGACGGCGGGCGGCGTGAACTGGATCTCCCCGCGCGAGGCGGAAACGTCGTTCCGCTGCACCGCTAAGTTCCGCTACCGCCAGCCCGACCAAGGCGTCACGGTCTCCGCTCAGGCGGACGGCAGCTGGCGCGTAGACTTCGACGTCCCGCAAAAAGCCGTCACGCCCGGCCAAGCGGTCGTCTTCTACGACGGGGATACTTGCCTGGGCGGCGGCACGATCGAACGCGTCCTGAAGGCCGCTTCTTCCCTCACCCCGTGAAACTTATACATGCTGTATGACGAACCGGCAGCCGCGATCGCGGCGGGCGCCAGCCCGCAGGATCGCGGTTTTTTTGGGGGCTTGCGCGCCGTTCGGACGGACGCCGTCGCGGGCTCGCCACCGCGGGTTCGCCGCCGCGGCGCGCATAAAAAACCCCCGGCAAGAGCCGAGGGTTGCGGTTATTGTGCGCTCTTTCGTGATATGCGATAAGTCTTCGCGATAGCGAGACTTACAGTTTCACCACGTTGGATGCTTGCGGTCCGCGGTTGCCTTGCGTAATTTCGAATTCGACCGCTTGACCCTCTTCCAAGGTCTTGAAGCCTTCGCCTTGGATGGCAGAGAAGTGAACAAATACGTCGTTGCCGTTCTCTACGGAGATGAAGCCATAGCCTTTCTCTGCATTAAACCACTTAACTGTTCCTCTCAAATGAAAAACCTCCTAAAATCTCGCCGTAGATCGGCGAATGAGACCATTATACTCGATCCTTTGTCAAGACGCAATATGTGAAAGTTTTCGTTCAATTTGGAAAAGCTACCTGCGAACGAGCCGCAGCACGGGACTTTGAACCGGGACAAACGGCAGTCTGCCGGGCATCTCGGACGCCTCGGCCAACTCGCCGAGGGCCTCCAACAGCCCAGGCAAATGGGCATAAGGCTCCCACCGGAGGGAGATCAGCGGGTAGATCCGCACCTCTCCCCCCGGCTTCACGACGCGCAGCAGCTCGCGCAGCGCCGCTTCGTGGAATTCCGGTCCGAATTGATCCGCGTACAGGAACAGGAAGTGGCTGCAGAGCGCCAGCGAGAACGTCCCGTCCGCGTAGGGCAGATTCGGCAGCGCGGCAGCCGCATAGCGGCCGTTGCCCTCGTCGGATCGAAAGTGTCCGGCAAAGCGCGCGCACGAAGCTTCGCGCAGCGCGCGATGGCGCTCGGGCGATCCGTAATAGCTCCAATCGTAGAAAGCCCGATTCGCTTCGAGCTTGGCGGAAGAAACGCCGATCTCCGCCTCCGCCGCAGAGATGACGGCTTCGCGGTCGCCGCCGTAGAACGGATCCGCCGCCCGGGCGTCCAGCCCGAGCGCGCACAGCGCCGCGGTGAACGACGAAGCGCCTCCGGCCGCGTCCAGCACCGGTCCCTCGCGCAAACGTTCCTCCGTCAGATTGAACATCTGCAAGTACTCGTCGTACGAACGGCACGTCGAGGCGACGCCGCTCTGCGGGTAAGCCGGTATTTCCTTGTTCATTATCCTCTTCTCCTCTCGTCTTCGCTCTTCTCTTCTCGTCTCGTCGCTCCCCCGCCGCGCGCCTGCGAGCCGCGCTCCGGGTTCCTATTAAAATGCCACACGTTCCCAGCGATCGTCAAGCCTCGTTTTTCCGCGAAAAGAATGGCATCCGTTTCCATCCCGAACGTTGATTTCTGCGGGCATCTCTTCTATGATCATGTTAACGGCTTCGCCGTATCAACCGGCAGACGACTGCCTGACGGGAGACCAACCGATGTTCGCCAAACACGTCATCTACAAACATGACAACTACAACATGCTGACCGTCGAAGTGCAAGGCAAGACGCTCGTGGTCCGCCAGATCTCCGACCAATGGGGCGAGGAATGCCATCGCTTCCTCAGCCGCCCGGAGATGATGCACTGGGCCGAGAATCACTTCCTGCCGAGCGACTTCCCGGGCGGCGGGCAGCAGATGGACGAGGTGCTGAGCAATCTCCGCAACGTCTAGACGCGCCGAGATTTGGATAAGGAGGTTCTCTGATCTTGGACGCTGAGGCCACGCTCATCTATGCCATCGCCTCCTTCGGCCTGGCCGCCGTGCTGATCTGGCAGCGCGCATCCATCCCGGCGCAGCTGCGCCGCGGCATGGCGATCGTCTCGCTGCTGCTGGTCGCATTCGCATTCTTTCTGATCGTATACAGCTTCTTCTCGGCTGGTACGTAAGCCCACGGCGCCAAGTAAGTTTGGCGCTCGCAGGACATACTAGGAACGGATTGCCATTTCCCGACCGGAGGTCCGTTCATGATCAAGCATGTCCTGCCGTCCGCCGCGCTCGTGACGGCTTTTTCTCTCTTGTGCACGTCCGGGCTGCCGCCCGCGCCCGGCCCGCTTCGCGCCGCGGCGATGACCGCGCCGCAGCGGCCGCAGGCGACGGACGCCGTCCGTTATTCAATTAAGCCGAGGAGGTTATCCGAACCGATGAGCCAACTGCCGAAACGAAGCGAGACGTCTGCCGAACACTGCTGGAATCTCGAAGATCTGTACGCCGACCAAGCCGCTTGGGACGCGGAGTATGCCGAAGTCCGCAAGAAGGTCGGTGAAGTCTCCCGCTTCGAGGGCAAGCTGAAGGATGCCGCCGCGATCGCCGAATGCTTCGAGCTTGAAGACGCGCTGTCGCTCCTGACCGAACGGCTGTATGTCTACGCCAATATGCGCCATCACGAAGACATGGCGGAAGGGAAGTACCAGTCGCTCTCCGAGAAAGCGAAGAAGCTGAGCGTCGAAGTGAACGAGGCGCTGTCGTTCATCACGCCGGAGATTCTGAGCCTCTCCGAGGACGAACTGAAGGGCCTCATCCAAGCGCCCTCTCTCAAGCCTACATACAGACGCACCCTGGAAGAGATGCTCCGCCAGAAGCCGCACGTGCTATCCAAGAACGAAGAGTCGCTGCTCGCGCAGGTCGGCAACCTATCCCAGGCGCCGAACACGATCTTCGGCATGCTGAACAACGCCGACATGAAGTTCCCGAAGGTCAAGAACGAAAAAGGCGAGGAAGTCGAGCTGACGCACGGCCGGTATATCCAGTTCCTGGAGAGCCGCAACCGCGACGTTCGCCGGGAAGCGTTCAAGGCCGTCTACGATACTTACGGCAAATGGCGCAACACGCTGGCCGCGACGCTGAACGCCAACGTCACCAAGAACCTGTTCTACGCCAACGCCCGTCATTATCCGTCCGCGCTGGAGATGTCGTTGTTCGGGGACAACATCCCGCAGAGCGTCTACGACAACCTGATCGGCACGATTCACAAGCATCTGCCGCTGATGCACCGCTACATGGCGCTGCGCAAGAAGCTGTTGAAGGTCGACGAGCTGCATATGTACGACTTGTTCGCGCCGCTCGTGGACGAATTCGACATGAACATCACCTATGACGAAGCCAAGAAGATCGTTTTCGACAGCCTGGCGCCGCTCGGCGACGATTATCGCCACGCGCTGCAGGACGGCTTCGACAAGGGCTGGATCGACATCTACGAGAACGAAGGCAAGCGCAGCGGCGCCTATAGCTGGGGCGCGTTCGGCACCCATCCTTACGTGCTGCTGAACCACAAGGACAACCTGAACAGCATGTTCACGCTGGCGCACGAGATGGGCCATGCGCTCCACTCGTACTATTCGGACGACAACAACCCGTACCGCGATGCGCAGTACACGATCTTCCTCGCGGAAGTCGCCTCCACGCTGAACGAGGCGCTGCTGATGGACTATCTGCTCGCCAAGTCGACCGAAGCCAAGGAGAAAATGTACCTGCTGACGTATTACGCCGATCAATTCCGGACGACCGTGTTCCGCCAGACGATGTTCGCCGAGTTCGAGAAGGTCGTTCACGCGAAGGCCGAGGCCGGCGAATCGCTGACGCCGCAGGAGCTGTCCGAGATCTATTACGACTTGAACGTCAAGTATTACGGGGACGGCATGGTGGTCGACAAGGACATCGAGATGGAGTGGGCGCGCATCCCCCATTTCTATACCAGCTTCTATGTCTACAAATACGCAACCGGC
The DNA here is from genome assembly GCF_014212125.1 of Cohnella nanjingensis. Classification (GTDB taxonomy): domain Bacteria; phylum Bacillota; class Bacilli; order Paenibacillales; family Paenibacillaceae; genus Cohnella; species Cohnella nanjingensis. The sequence continues at coordinate 54,711 of NZ_JACJVP010000042.1, read as the reverse complement.
TTCTCCGCCGCCACGAGCTTCTCGAAACAGATCCTCGACGAAGGCAAGCCTGCCGTCGACCGCTATCTCGGCTTCCTGAAGAGCGGCGGCAGCGACTACTCGATCAACATTCTGAAGAAAGCCGGCGTCGACATGTCCACGCCGGAGCCGATCGAACAGGCGATGAGCGTGTTCGAGAGTCTCATCGAGCAGATGGAGCAGTTGACGTCCAAGTAAAACCGGCTTTGCCGTCTTCTCGCAGCCCGATCGCTGCAAAGGGCACCGCGTTCTCGCGGTGCCCTTTTCTCATGGCCGCAGAGACGGGGGAATCGGCTGGGCGATTGGAATATTCGTCCTCCTCCGGCAGGATTCGACCTTCCCTAGCGCGAATTAGATCACGTTAAGGTCCCGAAGGAGTGAAGTCCCGTTGAACCGAACCGAACTGACGTCCGAACAATTGCTCTCCGTGATCTTCGATTATATGGCCAAAATCTCGAGCGAGTCGCAGCTGTCGAACGTACTCGTGCTGATGGCGGATATGGGCAGGGAAATGATCGTCGCCGACCGCTGTACGGTATGGCTGATCGACGAGGCGAACGAAGAGCTGTACACGACGGTCGCGCACGGCGTGAAGATGATCAGAATCCCGTACGGGACGGGACTCGTCGGACACGCGATCGCCACCGGCGAAGCGATCGTCATCGAGGACGCGTACGACGATCCTCGCCACCATGCGGAGAACGACCGCAAGACCGGCTACGTCACCAAGTCCGTCGTCACGATCCCTTTCCGCAATCACGAAGGCCGCACCATCGGCGCCTACCAGGCCGTCAACAAGATGACGGAAGCCGGGAAATTCACCTCGAAGGATCTCGAGCTCCTCTCGCTAGCCGCTTCCTACGCGGGAAAGTCGCTGGAGTCCGTCATGCTGCATCAGGAGATCGTCGACACGCAGCGCGAGATCATCTCCGCGATGGGCGAGATCGGCGAGATCCGCTCGAAGGAGATGGCCAACCACGTGCGCCGCGTGGCCGAATACTCGTACGTGCTCGCCCTGCGCCTCGGCCTCTCCCCGCGCGAAGCGGATTTGCTCCGGACCGCGTCTCCGATGCACGACATCGGCAAAGTCGCCATCCCCGACGCCGTCCTGAACAAGCCCGGCAAGCTGACGGAAGAAGAGTACGAGCTCATCAAATCCCATACGCGGGTCGGCCACCAGCTGCTCAAGGGCTCCCGGCGGGAGCTGCTGAGCGCGGCCGCGATCGTCGCCGGGCAGCATCACGAGAAGTGGGATGGAAGCGGCTATCCGCACGGCCTGAGCGGCGCGGATATCCATATCTACGGGCGGATCACGGCCGTCGCCGATGTATTCGACGCGCTCAGCGCGGAGCGCGTATACAAGTCCGCTTGGCCGATCGAACGCATCGAGAAGCTGTTCGAGGAAGAGCGCGGGCGCCACTTCGATCCGGCCGTCGTCGATGCGTTCTTCGCCGAGCTGCCTCGCTTGATCGAGATTCGGGACAGCTTGGCGGACGAATCTTAAGCGTTCCCGCAGCTCTTGCAGGCCGGGGCGGCAGAGATGCGTTCGCTTGCCGTCCCGGAACGATGACGCGCCGCACTTCCCCCGTTCGCTTTGTCCCCTTCGTTCCCTTTACTGGTCCCGTCCCCTTTGCTGGTCCCGTCCCCATTGTTCAACCTGTCTCTCCAATTTCTCCCGTTTCTCCCGTCGCTCCCTTCCCGCCCGCTTCTTCTATCAACTTAGTTGGATCTCTCTAATCGTTTCTTGAATCCTGCCGCGTCGTCAAGTAAGGCTCCAGCATCTCCCGCCAGACGGAGAGCCGGTCTTCCAGCCCGCGGAACTTCGGCGTCGGGATCGGACTCGTCGACGGCAGACGCAGCACGGCTCTGGCCCTCACCTCGGGCGTCCCGCCGAAGTGCCGCAGCAATTCCCCGTGCGACTTGGCGCCGTTGCAGGCGATCACCCGGATGGCCGGATACGCGCGCAGCAATCCGGGAATATCGTTCGGTTGAAGCTCTCGGATGTTGCTGTCGAGACTCCCTTCCCGCACGCAGGAAGCGATCGTATCCCACAAGGCGAAGCCTTGCGCGCGCGCGAACGAAAGCCGATCCTCGTACCGCTCGTCCGGTCCGGGGAGACCGTGGAGCGCGTAGAGGATCGGCCAGAGATAATTGCGGGCGTTGCCGTAATATTGATGTAGCTGAAGCGAGGCGACGCCGGGCATGCTGCCCAGAATGAGGCATTGCGACCGCTCGTCGACGACGGGCGGGAACGAATGCACCCGAATGGCCGAATCCATGGCTGTGAGCCCCTTCCGCGATTTTGGCCCTATTGTCTCATTCGGACGCGCGGAAGGCAAATCGGTTCGGTCGCCGACGGCCGGCGTCGGGAGTCCTTGGCAAACCTTTCGGCCTTCCGGTTCGGATGGGATCGACGACGAGGAAAGGGACGATCGCGAAGCGCGGAAACAACGGCGGCTGTTAGCCTATGCGTGCCTATCGGCCGCTCGTCATCCCTTCACGCTGCCCGCAGTCAAGCCTTCGATGATCTGACGCTGCAGGAACGTGTAGAGGATCAAGACCGGCAGCACGCTGAACACGATGCCGGTACAGATCAGGGCGTAGTTCATCTGGAACGCGTCGCGGAAACCGACCATCCCGGTAGGCAGCGTACGAAGCGAATCTTTGCTGATGAAGAAGTTCGACAGCAGGTACTCGTTCCAGTTGCCCAGGAAGTTGATGATAAAGACGGTGACGAGCGAAGGGATCGACAGCGGCAGGATGATCTTCGTGAACATCCGGATGGCGCCCATGCCGTCGACGGTTCCCGCTTCCTCCAGCTCATGCGGGATCGCCCGCATGAACGCCGCCAACAGCAGGACGCTGAACGGAAGCGCGCCCGCCGTATACGGCAGGAAAAGCGCCCAGTGCGTATCCAGGATGTGCAGATCGCGCACGAGGAAGTATTGGGCGATGAACAGCACGTTGCCCGGAATGAGCATGCCGATCAGGACGAATTGGTAGATCCATTGGCTCGATTTCTCCAGCTTCATCCGCGTGATGGCGAAGGCGGTAGCCGCGGCGAGCAAGACGCCGACGACGGCCGCGCTGAATGCCAGGTACAAGCTGTTGAAGAAGTAGACGCTGATCTTCGCTTTTACCCAAGTCTCCTTGTAGTTATCGAAAGAGAAATGCTTCGGGAAAGCGAACGGATGCTGCGTAATCTCGTTGTTGTCCAGTTTGAACGAAGAGAAGAGAACGAACAGGAACGGAACGAGAATGACGACAACGTAGGCGATCATGAAAAGGTGCGGGATAACTTTTTTGGCGGTTGCCGGCATCAGTACTCAATCCTTTCCTGTCTTCTCGCGATCAGCAGTTGATACAAGGCGGTCAGAATGAGCGCGATGGCGAAGATAATGATCGACAGCGCCGAGCCGTATCCGTAATCCCCGAACTTGATCGCTTTGTTGACCATGTAGGAAGCCATGACGTCCGTGCTGCCCGCGGGACCGCCGCCCGTCATGACCAGGACGATATCGACTACGCGCAAGGCGCCCGCGATCGACAGCATGATGACGACGTTGATGATCGGCTTGATGAGCGGAACGGTGAGGTACCAGGCCCGTTGCACGCCGGTCGCCCCGTCGATCATCGCCGCTTCGTCGATATCCTTCGGAATAGCCAGGATCGCCGCGAGAATCAAGACGATATAGAAGCCCATCCATTGCCAAGCGTTCGTCACGAGAATGGAGAACATCGCCAACTTCGGTTCGGCCAGCCAGTAGATCGTTTCCACGCCGAAGTTTTTCAAGATGCTGTTAAGCAGTCCCACGTCCGGATTGTAGATATACCCCCACAGAATCCCGATGATCGACGTCGAGAGGATAGAAGGCATAAAGACCGTCGTCTTGTAGAAGCCTTGGAACCGCTTGACACTGCTGATGAGGAGCGCGAACACCACGATCAGCGGGACTTGAATGCAGGACGAGAACAGCAAGATGATCAGGTTGTTCCAGATCGAGCTGCGGAACTCCGCGTCCTTGAAGGCGTTGACGAAGTTGTCCAATCCGATGAACGCTTTGTGATTCAGGCCATCCCAGTTCGTGAATCCGTAGACGAAGGACGTAATAGTCGGATAGATGAAGAACATACAATAGAGAATAATCGTGGGCAGAACAAAGAGCAGATAGACATAGGGATTTCTCAGCGTGCTTTTCATAGTTCCTCCCCCGGCTTCGTCAGAATCCAGAAAAAGTCTCCGCCCACGCGGGGCGGGCGGAGACTTCTCTGCGCTTCTGCGAGGCGATCTTACTTCGCCGCGGCGTTCTCGGCGTCTTGTACTTTTTGGATGGCGTCGCCGACTTGTTGTGCCGTAGCTTTGCCAGCGATCAGCTTTTGAAGCTGGGTTTCGGTTTCGGAGTAGACCTTCGATTGCACGATTTGGTCGAAGTGCGGGAACGTCTTGCTGGAATTTTTTAGCGCGTCCAGGACTTCCTTCAGCAGCGGGCTCGTTACTTTGCCCAGCGCTTCGTCGGACAGCTTCATCGAAGGCAGCACGCCGTCTTCGAGCAAGCCGCGAAGCTGCATTTCGTCGGAGAACAGGTTCTTGACGAACGATTTGACGACCGCTTTTTCGTTGTCGTTCAGGTCGGCGGAGAAGCCGTAGCCTTCTGCGTAGTTCGCGTTCATCGCGGTTTGGTCGCCCTTGCCGTTCGGTACGGGCGCCAGCGCGATGTAGGAGACTTTGCCGGCCAGCTTCGCGCCGATTGCCGGTTTGCCGGCGGCGTCCAGTTGATCCGTAAACGCCGAGTTCCGCCAGGAGCCGTCGAACATCATGCCCGCTTTGCCGGCGATGAAGTCGTTCAGCATGTCGTCGTATGTCTTGCCGAGCTCGCCCTTCGTGAAGTATCCTTTCTTCTCGAAGTCGGCGTATTGTTGGTAAGCGGCGACCACGTCGGGAGAGTTCCACTTGGTCTCGCCCGTGATGAAGCCGGCGTTGGCGTTCTCGCCCGCGATGCGGCCGATCAGCGTATTGACGAACATGTTCGGCACCCAGCCCGCTTTCGAGCCGACGGCGATCGGCGCGATGCCGTTCTGCTTGAAGGTGTCGGCGGCTTTGATCAGCGCGTCCCAAGTCGTCGGAGCTTCCAGGTTGTACTTCGCGAACAGCTCTTTGTTATAGAAGACGCCTTCCGTGTTGCCGCCGATCGGCAGGCCGTATACTTTGCCGTCTACGGACCATGGATCGAGCACGTTCAGGAACTTGTCTTTTAGACCCAACTCGTCGATGATCGGCGTCAGGTCGAGCAGACGTCCGGCCTTCGCGTACTTCTGCGCGTCGCCAGCGCCGGCGAAGAGGGAGAAGATCTTCGGAGGGTTGCCGGCCGCCATCTCGGCAGGCAGCTTGGTGAAGCGGTTGACGCTGTCTTCGACGCCGTCGAGCTCGAACGATACTTCCGGCACGTCTTTCTTGACGTTGTCGAGGACGCTGTTCAGGATCGCGAGGCGGAACTTGCGCGGCTCGCCGATCTGAATGTGGCGCACCGTCATGGAGAACGGCTCGACCTTAGGGGCCGCCGATTCGCTCGGAGACGGGGAAGCCGATTCGCTGGCGCTCGGGCTTGGGCTCGCGCTCTCGCTTGCGGATGGAGATGCCGCGTTTTTGCCGTCGTTGCCGCCGCCACAAGCCGCCAGGAACGCGGACATGGCCATCGATACTGCCAATACGGAAGTCAGTTTCTTTTTCACTCTTAAGACCCTCCCAAGGTTTGGTTTGCTTCACACCCTTATTGTAAGGGCTAAACCGGACGAAGTAAGGACGTTAATTCCCTAAAGGAGGGATACAATCGTCTTGTGATTTTATCCCCTACCCCATTGTCGGGGTAGATCCGAAGTCATATACCGGAAGGTGAGTCTATGTACCCGGTTCGGACAAAAAGATCGATAAGACTCTTGCTGACGGCCATCGCTGCGGCTTCGCTGCTGGCGTCGCCGCTATCCGCGCGCGCGGAAGGCGGCGATGGCGCTGCGCCCTATCTCGCGCCGGCGCCGCCCGCTTCCCTGCCGGATGCAGCAGGCGCCGGCGCGGCCGGCGCGGCAGCCGATCCCGAGCAGGCGGTGGCGTCCGCCAGCGCTTGGGCGCAGCCGGAACTGCTGCAAGCGATCCGCGCCGGGATCGCGACCGACGCTTCGCTCGACCTGTTCGCGCAGCCGATCTCCCGGGAGCGCTTCGCCGGCCTCGCCGTCCGTCTCTACGAAGCGCTCGGAGGCGCGCCCTCGGATCCCCCCGCGTCGCCCGAAGCCGGACCGTTCGCGGACACGAACAGCCCGGAGGTGCTGCGCGCCTACCGGCTCGGCATTGTAAGCGGCATTACTACGGACGCCTTCGCCCCGAATGCCGCCATCACCCGGGAGGAGCTGGCCGTCATGCTGCTGCGCGCGGTGAAGGCGGCTCGTCCCGACGCCGCAGTCGGCAACCGGGAGCCGGTACCGGCTTTTGCGGACGAGGACGAGATCGGAGCTTGGGCGAAGGACGCCCTCCGCTTCGCCGTCCGGCTGGGGGTGCTGAAGGGCGTCGGGGACAACCGGTTCGATCCGCAGGGCTTCACGACCCACGAGCAAGCCATCGCGGCGGCTTATCGGACCTTCGCGGCGCTGCGGGACGCGACGGGTGCAGCGGCTTCGGACGAGGCGCCGCATTAGCGCCGGACCGCCTCGCGGCTAGCGGGTCCGGGCTTCAAACAAAGAGGGTTGACGTTCGGCTCCCGCGAGCCGCGCGTCAACCCTCTTTGTCGGTGCAGTCCTGCCGTGCGCCATCAGGCGCGCTGGCCGCTTGCCTAGATCCGGAACGCGCCTGCGCCGACGGCTTGTTCCAGCCAGAAGAGCTCGGCCCGATCTCCATCCCGCAGCGCGCCGACACCGGCCGGCGTGCCCGTGAACAGCAAGTCGCCCGGCCCGATGCCGTAACGTTCGCCGACGTGGTCCGTCAGCTCGCGAAGCCCGAAGACCATGTCACGGACGTTGCCGCGCTGCACTTCCGCTCCGTTCAGCCGAAAGCTGAAGTCGCCCTCCGTCAAGTCCGTTCCGGCTTCGAACGGGAGCCAGCGCCCGATCGGAGCGGCATGGCGGAAGCCCTTGGCGGCAAGCCACGGATAGCCTTTGGCCTTCAAGCCGTCTTGCACGTCGCGCAGCGTCAGATCGAGCCCGACGGCGAAGTGCGCGTACAGCTCGTGCAGGGCGATGCCCGGCTCGTAAGGCCGGTCCGCGAGGAAGACCAACTCCGCTTCGTAGTGGATCGCGCCCTGTCCGGCAGGCAACGCGATCGCCGAGCCGTCCAGCGGCACGGCGGCATGCGAAGGCTTGGAGAAAATCATCGGCGATTCGGGAACCGCGTTCCCGAGCTCCGCGGCGTGCAGCCGGTAGTTGCGTCCGACGCAGAAGAGATTGCGATAGTCCGTCCGGGGTGTCGTCATGGCGTGAAGGATCCTTTCTGAACGGCCGCTAACCAGCGATCCGGGTAGTTGGTACAGATCTGGAACGGCTGCGGCATGGCCGCCAATCGGGCCAGATCGCGGGGATGATTCGGCGTCCAAGCCATCACTTGGATGCGCGCGGCCTCCGTCTCCTTCAGGAGCGAAGGTCCAACGTGGCCGAACGCAATCGAGAGCACGCTCGCTTCGAGCGACTTCAGCGTCGCGATCAGGCTCGTCGGCCGCTTGTCGGTGATGAGTCCCGTGCGGATCTCGGGCGCGTGGCGCTTGACCGCCTTTAAGTATAGAGGCTCGAACGAGGTGATGACCGTGTCGTGCTCGCGGCGGTACGCCCGCAAGAGCGAAGCGACCCGATGGGCAAACCGGTCCGCATCCGGCGTGCCTTCCTTCATCTCGATGTTGAGCCGGCAGCGGCCGGCGGTCAGATAGAGCACCTGCTCCAGCGTAGGCACGGGCTCGCCGGCGTAGACTTGGTGGAACCAACTGCCGGCATCGAGCTTCGCCAGCTCGGCTGCGGTCAAGTCCCGCACCCTGCCCTTCGCGTTCGTCGTCCGGTTCAGCGTGCCGTCATGAATGACGACGGGCACCTCGTCCCGCGAGAGATGGACGTCCAGCTCGATCCAATACACGGCCGGCTCAGTCATCGCCAGCTTGAAGGCCGCGAGCGTGTTCTCCGGCGCTCCGCCGGACCAGCCGCGGTGCGCCACGCACGGATGCAGCTCCGCAGGGGAAGTTGTCATGTCTCGATCCCTCCGTTACCCTTGGCGGGTTTCTCTGTCGTTATCGCAAGGCGGTGATGACGCCGTTCTCGTCTACCTTGGCGCCATAAGACAACTTGGACAGCCGGGCCAGCAGCAGCTGCGCGCTCGTCGGTTCCATCGGTCCCGGCTGCGAATCGGTCGCGTACATCGGATCGAACTTCAGCCCGCACTCGCCTTTGGCGTTGCACTTCGCGGTCAGCACGCCGGTCTCCTGCGTCAGGGACGGCTTGACGGGCGTCGTGAACACGAAGTTGCCCAGGCTGTATGCGATCCATTTCCCTTTGTACGCCTCAAAGCCTTGCAGCACGTGGGGATGGCTCCCGATGACGAGATCGGCCCCCGCGTCGATGAGCGTGTGCCCGACGTTCGTCTGAACGTCGATCGGGCGGTCCATGCGTTCTTTGCCCCAGTGGACCATCACGACGACGAGATCCGCCACTTCCTTCGCGGACCGAATCGCGGCTACCGTACGCGTCGTATCGTAGGTCTCGGCGACGCCCGGATGGTTGCGGTCCGCCTTCCAGGAGATGTCGGGCACGACGTTCGATACGCCGATGTAGGCGACGCGGATCCCGCCACGCTCCAGAATCGCGGGCGTGAATGCCTCCTTGTCGTCGGCGCCGGAGCCCATATGCTGCAGCCCGGCGTCGTCCAGCGCGTCCATCGTGTCCCGGAGTCCTATCCAGCCTTGGTCTAGCGTATGATTGTTTGCGAGGCTTAGCACGTCGAAACCTGCATTTTTCAAGCCGGCAAGATATTCGGGCTTGCCCTTGAACACGAATTGCTTGTTCTCGGCGGGCATACCGCGCTTCGTGATGGGGGCCTCCAGATTGCCCGCCGTGATGTCCGCTCCCTGCAGCGCGTCCTTCGCGAGCGCGAAGGGGTAATCGACGCCCCTCCGCTCGATGAGTTCGCCGACGCGCGACGCGGGCAGAATATCGCCGACGAAGGCCAGCGATACGGTCGTGCCTTCCGGCGCCGGGGTCGCTTCGCCGTTCCCGTCCTCCGAAGGAGACGGATCGGGCGGAGACGACTCGGAGGCGGACGGCGCCGGCTCGGACGGCGAGCCGAGGTCCGACGGCTGCGCGCCGCCGCCCGGGCTGGCCGCGGGCTTCGGTCCGACGCCGTCCGGCTTCAGCGCGTGCACCGCGTACGCCCCGCCCGCGACCAGCACCGCGAGGAACAGAATCAAGTTGACGTACATCCATCTTCGGGCGCGTTTGCGCGTCTTCTGCCGCGACCGAGTGCGGGAATAAGGCATGAATTCGAGTCCCTCCGTATCCACTTCATGCCGGTAATTATACCATAACCGGGGGGATCTAAAAGGTTACTTTTTCCTACAATTGGGTTCCTCCAGCCCAAACAAGGCGGCAGTGAGGTAGATTTTTCTGCACATCGGCGTAATTGCCGAAGATCAGCTGCATGTGAGGTAGTTTTTACTGCACATCGGCGCGTTTGCCGAAGTTCAGCTGTAAGTGAGGTAGATTTTTCTGCACATCGGCTCGTTTGTCGAAGTTCAGCTGCATGTGAGGTAGTTTTTACTGCACATCGGCGCGTTTGCCGAAGTTCAACTGCAGGTGAGGTAGTTTTTACTGCACATCGGCGCGTTTGCCGAAGATCAGCTGCAGGTGAGGTAGTTTTTACTGCACATCGGCGCGTTTGCTCGGGTTGGTTGTCTCCAACCAACCTATAGAACCCCCGCCCCGCGACAGCGTCGTGGGGCGGGGGTTCCCGTGCCCGATCTGGGCCTACTCGCAGGCGTGCTCGAATTTGATATTAGCCTTTGCGGGGAAACTCGCCGATCGTGACGGGCTGCCGGCCTTGCGCCGCCAAGCGTCCGGACAGGACGCCCGCCGCCGCGGTCATCATCGTCGGCTTGTTCTCGTACGTGCATAGGTAGACGGGGACGGCCGTCGTCTCCAGCAGATCGTACGGCGTCCGGGTCGCGACCAGCGCGACCGTCTTGCCTTCGAGGTCGCCCAGCGCGCGGATGAGCTGCACCTGACGCGCGCAGAATGCGGCGTCGTAGGCGGCGAATACGATCGTATCCGCGCTCGCCGCGGCGGCCAGCACGTCGTCAGACTCTTCCGGCGTCGGGTCCAGACCGACGCGCTTCTCGGTCACGGCGTACCCTTCGGCCGCGAGCGCCGCGCCGAGCGTCCAAGCCTGCCGGATGACCTCGATGACCTCCGTGCCGCGGCGCGCTTCCGCCCAGACGACGAGCGTCTGTCCGTCCCGCTTCAGCGGCAGCCGTTCGCCGCCCTTGACGACGGTCACGGCTTTCTCGCTCAGCCCCCGGGACACTTCGCCCGCGCGCTCGCGGTTCGGCGCGACCGGCAGCGCATCCGCGAACAGGCCGCGCTTCTCCTTCAGCTCCCATACCCGGCGCACGGCGTCGTCGATCCGCGATGCCGGGATCTCGCCCGTCAGCACCGCCTCGTAGACCGCTTCGAGCGCGGCGATCTGGCGCTCCAGCCGGTGGCTGACGAGGATCAGGTCCGCGCCTCCCTTGACGGCTTCGACCGCCCCCCGCGCGACCCCGATCGTCTCGGAGACGGCGTTCATCTCCAAGCAATCGGTCACGATGACGCCTTCATAGCCCAGCTGCTCCCGCAGGAGGCCGGTCAGGATGCGGCGCGACAGCGTCGCCGGCACCTTGTCCGGCTCGTAGGCCGGGAAGACGACGTGCGCGGTCATGATCGCATCTACCCCTACGGCGATGGCGGCGCGGAACGGCAGCAGCTCGACCGCGTCCAGCCGGTCCCGCCCGTGCGGCACGACCGGCAGCTCGTAGTGGGAGTCCGACGCCGTGTCGCCATGCCCCGGGAAGTGCTTCGCGACCGCCGCGACGCCGCTCTCCTGGTAGCCGCGAATCTGAGCTTCGCCGAGCACCGCCACGGCCTGCGGATCTTCGCCGTACGAACGGACGCCGATGACCGGATTGCGCGGATTGTTGTTCACGTCGAGGCAGGGCGCGAAGTTCACGTTCACCCCGATCTCGCGCAGCTCCGCGCCCGCCCACTTGGCCCCCTCGTAGGCGAGCTCCGCGTCCGCCGCGGCGCCGACCGCCATGTTGCCGGGCATGACCGTGACGCCTTCTTCCAGCCGGACGACCATGCCCCCTTCCTGGTCGACGGACGTGAAAAGCGGCACCTCGGCACGGGACTGCAGCGAAGCGGACAGCGCCGCCACCTGCCGCGCGTCCTTCAGATTGCGGCGGAAGTAGACGATCCCTCCCAAGCCGTATTCCTCGATCAGCTTCACGATACCCTCGGTCGGCTCATACCCGTCGAATCCGCAGAGAAAGAGCTGTCCGATCTTGCGCTTCAGATCTAATTGCGTCCAGTCCGCCGCTTTGTTCGTCATGTGCGAATCTCCTTCTCCATCCATTCGGTTAATATCGTTTGATCCGTCAGGCTTTGGGCTTGTTCGCGATATTCGGACGGGAGCAGCCCGGTGTACTTGCTGAACACCCGGGTGAAGTACCGCCGCTCGACATAGCCGACCATCTGGCCGATCGCCGTGATGCTCTTGTCGCTGATGGCGAGCAGCGACTTGGCCATCTCCATCCGCTGCTTCGTCACGTACTCTACGAACGTCTCGCTGAAATGCTGCTTGAAGAGCAGGCTGAAATAACTACCGCTGATGCCGAGATAGTCGGCCAGCGTATCGATGCAGAGATCGGAAGACAGATTCCGTTCGATGTAGTCTTTGGCGGACAGCATCAGGACGTCGCTCGTCTTTTTCTTCATGACGCTCTCGATCGAGCGGTCGACGAGCCGGTTGATGACCGCGAGCGTCTCCCGGATGCCCGGATTCCGGTCGAGCTGGCTCCAGAACGCAGCCTCGTCCTCCGGTCCGATCACGTCCATGGCCCGCATCTCGCGCAGCAGATGGAGGCACAGATAGTGCAAGATCGGCTGCACTCGCTCATAAGAAGCGTCCGGCAGCTGGCGGAAGCTCTCGTTCAGCTCCCGCAGCGAGGCCTCGGTCTTGCGGCGGTCGCACCGCTTCAGCCCCGTCACCATCTCCTCGATCCGGTCCCATAGGCGCTGCGAGGCGTCCTGCTGTCCTTTCGCTTTCTCGGGGACGATGATCGCCTCTTCCTGCCCTGCGTTCAGGCTGAGCGAACGCTGCAGGTGCTTGTAGATGCGGGCGAGCCGCTCGAGCGATACCGGGGCCGGATGGAGCGCCACGCGGATATTCAGCTTCAGGAATCGCGCCACCGCTTCCCGGAGCCGGGTTCCCCAGCCCTCGCATTCGTCGCGGTCGAACGATTCGGGCGGAATCCGTTCGATCAGCACGCACCACTCCCCGCTGCGGACCTGCAGCACGGAGTAGGGAATCTCGAGCAGCGCGAGATTCTCCTGTAGGATGTTATGGACGGCGAAATTCCACAGCTTGCGCTCCTTTTCGTCCCAATTACGTTCTTTCTTCGAGTAATCCGCCACGTCGACCAGCATCATGGCGAACGTCAAGTCCTCGCCGGAGAGCTCGTGCAGCTTGAGGAACGGCTTCGCCGAGCTCCCGCCGATGTCGATGAGCAAGTCGTAGAGCACCTTCTCGTAAGCCAGGTGGAACACCTGCCGCCACTCGCGCTGGATCGTCTGCTGCTCCGCCTTGCGCTCGCGGATGCCTTCGGCCAGCCGGCTGATCGTCTGCGCCAGTTCGTCGTAGTCGATCGGCTTCAGGATGTAGTCCCGGACTTCGTAACGGATGACCGAGCGCACGTAGCTGAAGTCCTGATAGCCCGTCATCATGATGACCTCGGCGTCGGAGTGCATGTCGCGCAGCGCGCCCAGGAATTCGATGCCGTCCATGACCGGCATGCGGATGTCGCACAGGATCAGCTCCGGCCGGTGCGTACGGACGGCTTCGATGGCCTGCTCGCCGTTGCGGGCGGCGCCGACGATCTCGACGTCCAGCTCTTCCCAAGGCACGACCGCCTGCAGGTTCTTCAGAATGTTGATCTCGTCATCCACCAATAGCGCCTTTAGCTTCATCTGTCTCACTCCCCGCTGTCATCGGTATGACGCACTTGATCACCGTGCCTTGTCCGGGCGAGCTGCATAGGAACAAGCCGTAACCCGGTCCATAGTGAATGCGCAGCCGGTCGGATACGTTGCCCACGCCGAGTCCGCGCCGCTCGCCCGTCTCCGGGGACTCCTCGTACATCTGCTCGAGAGACGTCACGCCGCTCAAGGCGAACTTCGCGAGCTGCTCCTCCGGAATGCCGATGCCGTTGTCCTCCACGTAGAAGGCGATATCCCCGTCCTCTTCGCGCGCGCTTACCGTGATCCGGCCCAGGTAGTCGATCCCTTCGAAGCCGTGCTGAATGCTGTTCTCCACGAGCGGCTGCAGCGTGAGCTTCAAGATCGGATAGTGCAGCAGATGGGCGGGCACGTCGATCGCGTAGTCGAACAGCTCCTCGAAGCGGAATTTCTGAATCTCCAGGTAGCTGCGCAGATGCTCCAGCTCCTGCTCGATGCGGATCTCTTCCTTCTGCTGGATGCTGATCCGGAAAATGTTGCCGAGCCGCTGCACCATCTTGCTCACCTTGCGCCCCTCGTTCTGCACGGCCAGGATGTTGATCGACTCTAGCGCGTTGAACAGGAAGTGCGGTTTGATCTGCGCCTGCAGCAGCATCATCTCGGCCTTGCGCTTGCGCCGCTGCTCCTTCGTCACGTCGTCGAGGAGTTCGGACACCCGCCCGACGAGGCTGTTGAAGCCTTTGGCGAGGATGACCGTCTCGTCGTTGCCCTCGACCGGCACGCGCGTCGTCAAGTCGCCGCGCTCCACCCGGCGCATCGCATTCGCTACGCGGACGAAGAAGTTCACGGTCCGGCGGATGAACATCAGGTTGAATACGAGCGCGCAAGCGAGACAGGCCGCCGTGATCAGGACGACCCAACGGAGCATCATCGCCATATCGCCGGACAGGTACTTCCAGTTGGTCACGGTGACGAGCGTCCAATCGCCGGTGCCCAGCCGCTTGATATCTCCCAGATTGTGCACGGAAACGAGGCTCTTCTGGCCGTCGATCGACATCGTCCGCGTCTGGAAGTTGCGCTGCAAGTCCAATTTGCCTTCGTGGTCCAATTCGGTGCGGAAAAGCTGGCCCTCCAGCGTCTTCTTGCTGTCATAGACGACCGTGCCTCCCCGGCCGACGATCAGGTAGCGCCGGTCTTCCCGGCCTTCCGTGTTGTAGAATTCGAAGGTGCGGGCCAGTTCGCTCATCTGGAACCGGATAACCAGAATACCTTGCGATTGCAAGGTGTTAATATCGAGCACCACCCGGATCTGCGTGAACAGATTGTTGATGCCCGTCAGCTCCCGGTCTTCGTTCGGCCCGATCCAGACCGGCGCCCCGTTCTTCTTCAGCACCTCTTGGTAGATCGGGTTGGTCTGCAGATCGCGGATCGGAATCGGCTGATCCTGCACGAAGTCCACGCTGACGACCCGGCCGTTGTTGCGGTACATGGTCACGGACTTGATGCCCGGATACGTGAGCAGCACCCGCCGGGTCAGCTTCTGCTTCTCGACCAGTTCGTCATAGTACATATTGTCCCCGCCGGTCGACTTGCCCCTGTCCGGCACGATGGACTGCTTGACGCTCTCCACGCTGTCCTCCGTCGTCACCCAGAAGTCGGAGAAGTAGTTGGCCTCCTTGATCATGTTGTTCAGGTTGCGGCCGATGGCGTTCATGGACAGCTCCATCTGCTCCGTATACTTCTGTTCGGTTATATGTTGGAAGACCAGATAGGAGACGGTGCCGAGCACGAACAGCGGCAGGATGATGAAGACGAAAAAGGCGGTGAACATGCGTTTGCCCAAGCTCATTGGCGTTGCTTCCTTCCTCTCCTTGTGACTGACTGGCACCAACGATTATAACAGGAAGATTGCCCCGCCATATATTTATTATAAAGAAGTCCCCGGGCGCGGATAAGAACTCATTCGCACAGTCAAGGGATAAAAACGTCTAGTACCTCGGAGCGTAACGGGCCGTTAACGTCAGCATGCCCTAGACAAACGAACAAGCCCCGGGAGAACCCGGGGCTTGGGGGAGAAGCGACTGCAGCGAAAGTCGACGAGGGATACCGGTCAAAGCGAGAGCATGCGATGCGGACGACGAGGGAATCCCGCCGATATTCGGCGAACAAGGCGCGTGCGTGCCATGCTGCAGCGGGCATGATGCTATAGGATTGATGAGACAGACGTTGAGCAGCATCCGACGGCCGGCGTCGCGTCGCGCAGGAAGCCGGGCCCTCTCGCGAACCGTTTAGGCGGTCTGCTCCCGTCCGACCTCCTGCATGCGGCCCTGCGGGCGGTCGTCCCGTTTCTTGCGGACCAGGAAGCCGAACGGGATCGCGAGCAAGGCGATGAGCGTAGCCGCCATGAAGACGTCGTTTACGCCCATCGTGTAGGCGAGCAATTGGATCGGCTGCGCTTGCTGGCCCGCGGCGGCCAGATGCGCGGCATGGTCCGTCGCGTGCGACACGAGCAGCGAGGTGAAGAGCGCGATGGCAAACGAGCCGCCGACGTTGCGCACCCAGTTCGTGACGGACGAGGCGTGTCCCGAGAGCGCCGGCTTGATGTCTTCCATGCCGGCCGTGCTGGTCGCCGAAGCCGCGAACGAGACGCCGATGTTGCGTACGGTCATCCAGAGAATAATGTACGCGTGGGATGCGCCTACGCTGAGTTGGGTCAGCGCGTAGCTGCCGATCAGGATCAGCGCGAGGCCGCCGACCGTCGGCCAAAGCGGTCCGAGACGCGCGTACAGCTTGCCCGCGAGCGGCATGGTAAGCGCCATGACGAGCGACGCCGGGAGCATGATGATCCCCGTATCCAGCGGGGTGATGTGCTGCACGTTCTGCAGGAACAACGGAACGAGCAGCGTCCCCGAGTAGAGGCTGATCGTGATGATCGTGCTCGACACGAGCGTAAAAGTGAACCGCCGGCTGCGCAGCACCCGAAGATTAAGCAGCGGTTCCTTCGCGCGCAGTTCCCGGACGACAAACAAGATTAGCGTCAGCAAACCGAGCGCCAACAAACCAAGCGTTTTCCAGGACGTCCAGCCCCATTGGCGGCCTTCGCTTAGCGCGACGAGCAGGGACGCGCTGCTGATCACGACTGCGGCGAGTCCCGATTTGTCCAGCGATTTGCCGCCGGCCCCGACCCGATAGTCGGGAATCATCCACAGGATGAATACGATGGCGATGACGCCGATGGGCAGATTCATATAGAACAGCCATTTCCAACTGAAGTTCTGGATCAGCCAGCCGCTGATCGTCGGACCGAACGCGGGCGCCAGCATGGCCGACAGCATCCAGATGCTGACGGCAAACGCTTGCTTCTCCCGCGGCATGATCTGGAAGATGATCGTCATCGTCGCGGGGAGCACCAGGCCGCTGAACGCGCCTTGCGCGATTCGGAAGGCGATGAGCGACGCGTCGCTCCAAGCGAGCGCGCAGAGCAGCGATGTCGCCGTGAAGCCGATCATCGCGAACAAATAGACTTTCTTATAACCGAAACGATCTCCCAGCCAGCCCGTCAGCGGAGCGACGACGCCGAGAGAGAGCATGAATCCCGTCAGCACCCACTGGATCGTATTCAAGCTCGCATGGAAGTCATCCATGAGCAAAGGCAGGGCGATGTTGATCGTGCTAATGCCAAGTATGCTTAGGAACGAACCGAAGAAGATGGCTGCCATGATCGGCCAGAAGCGCACTTGCCTGTTCTCATTCGTCGTACTCATGATTCTCTCCCTCATCCTTACGGATCTCTATTTGGTGAAACGATCATACAACAGAATTTGAACAATGTAAACTACTTTAGTCAATATCAGTATAGTTCGTACAAATCGTTTACCTTTCCGGTCGATTTGTTTATACTGAAGGGAAGAAGGAGTGTGCGACGTCATGAAAAGCGAAGATCAAGCGAACGCGAGTTGGCGGTATACCGATCCGGCCTGCAAACGCAAGCTCGCAGCCAAGCTGCTTCATCCGATGAAGTCGGTCGGGTTCCAACAACTGCGGATGGACGACTTCGCCAAGCATATGGACATCTCCAAAGCGACTTTATATAAATACTTCAGCTCCAAGGACGAGATCATCGAGATGCTCGTGCAGATGTTCATCGATCTGGTCATCGAGAAGGACCAAGCGGAGCTCCCGGACGACAAGGTGTCCTACGCCGACCGGTTCCAGCAATCGTTCGCCCGCACGCTGCACATCGCCAACTACGGCAACGACCCGTTCATGAACGACCTCCGGGAAGGGTATCCAGCGTTCTATGCGATGTTGAACGCGTCGATCGGCAGCCGGAACGAGCGGCTTCGGACGTTCTACGAGAACGGGATGGACGACGGGGTGTTCAACCGGTTGAACGCGAATCTGATCATTCTGCAGGACGAGATGATGTTCCGCCATCTGATCGATCCGTCCTATCTCATGAAGCACCATCTAACGCTGTCCGCCGCTTTATCGGACTATTATCAGATCAAGAAGCTGCAGCTGTTCCGTCCGGAAGCCTTCGCGCAGGTGAACGACGAGCCGATGAACGAGAAGCTGGCCTATCTGGTGCAGAAGATTACGTACGGCGTGGCTTGAGCGGTTGGGGAACGCGTTCTAGATGGAGAAGTCACTTCGGGTTTGCTTGTGGACGCGCGTAGGTGAAAAAGCTAGATAGTTGTTGTTGGCGGTTGGCCGGATTTTAGACGGTTAAAAGGGCCTATTCGGCGCCATGACGCGTGGTTCGCGGGAATAAGACGGTTTTTCCGGATTATACAGTGCCATGACGTGTGGTTCGCGGAAATAAGTCGGTTTCTCCGGCTTAAACTGCGCCATGACGTCTGGTTCGCGGGAATAAGACGGTTTCTCCGGCTTCATTCGCAGAAACGCGACTGGATCGCGGATGACCGCTTTTGCGGCTCAACACCCGCAATCACAAAAAAAAGGAGCAATGCCTCAAAGGCATTGCTCCTTTTTTTTGAAGCAACGTCACCGGCTGCCGCTCATGCGCGCAGCGCCAGCAGCTGCTCGGCCGCCTCGCGGCCCTGCTCCACGCAGTCCGGCAGGCCGACGCCGCCGAAGGCGTGGCCGGTGGCGAGCACGCCGGGCAAACGCTCGGCCAAACCCGCGCGGAACGCCGCGATCCGGTCGACGTGCCCGACCGGATACTGCGGCATCGAGTGACGGAGGCGCGTAATCTCGACGAACGCGGGCTCGGCGGCAAGCCCCATCAGCTCGCGGAGATCCCGCTTGACCGCGGCTGACATCTCCTCGTCCGTCAGCTCGACGCCCGACTCGTCGCCGGCCCAGCCCACGTAGCAGCGGATGAGCCGCTTGCCTTCGGGCGCCGTGTGCTTCCACTTGGAAGAGGTCCAAGTGCTGGCCGTAATGGTCCGGCCTTCCGAATGCGGCACCAGGAAGCCTGAGCCGTCCAGCTTGTGGTTGAACTTGCGCTCGTCCTCATAGGCGAATACCACGTTCGCGACGGAGACGTAGCGGATCGCCTCCAGCGCGCCAACGTCGCTATGCGGCGCCAGCAGCGGCGCCGTCGCGAAGGCCGGCAGCGCGAACAGCACCGCGTCGGCGTCTAATGTCGCGCCGTCCGCCAAGCGCAGGCGATATGCGCCTTCCGCTCCCCGAACCCCTGCCGGGCCGATCGCTCCCGCCCCGCCGGACAAGCCGGCTGTTCCGGCTTCGCTAGATGTGCCAGTCGTTCGGGATCCGTCAGCCAACCCTGCCGTACCGGTTCCGGATACGGTTTCTACAGGCCTCCTCGCATCCGGCGACGCGACGGCAAGCCGCTCCAGCTCCTTGACCCGCGCACTCAGCCGGATCTCCGTGCCATCGTCGCGAAGGCTGGCCTCCAGCGTCTCGATGAGCGTGGACAGGCCGTTCCGGAACGTCAGGAACGCCGTCGGCGGCACGCTCGCGCCGCCTACCGCCTCGGACCGGGCGGCCGCGGCCTTGGCGCCGGCTGCCGGAGCCGACAGCCGCGCCTCCATCATGCCGCGGATGACGCTGCCGTACCGGCGCTCCATGTCCGCGAATTGCGGGAAGGTCGCCGCCAAACTCAGCGTATAGAGATCGCCGGCATGGATGCCCGCCAGCAGCGGCTCTGCGATCCGCTCGACCATCTCCTTGCCAAGTCGGCGTTCCAGGAACGCGCCGACCGACTCGTCCCCGCCATCCGCGCGGGGCGGAATGCGGAGCTCGTCGAGCGCCCGCAGCTTGCCGCGCGGCGATACGACGCTCGTGCGCGCGAAGGCCCCCAGCTCGTTGGGGATGCCGAGGTTCATGCCCTTCGGCATCGGCACCAGCTTGCCGCCATGGCCGAGATAGGTCTTCACGGCGGCCGGGTTCGTGCCGACCAGCTCGCCGAGCAGCCCGAGATCGCGCGCCAGATGCAGCATCGGCAGCTTCCTGCCGAGGAAAGAGTCCGGTCCGCGCTCGATGACGAAGCCGTCCCGGCGCAGCGTATTCACCTTGCCTCCGAGCCGATCCGACGCTTCGAGCACCGTCACCCGGACGTCACGCCCGAGCTGCCCGCCCAGCCGGTTCAAATAAAAAGCGGCGCTGAGGCCGGTGAGCCCGCCGCCGACAATCGCGACACGCAGCCCGTTCCCGCTCATACGCCGCCCTCCTTTTCGCCCGCTGCGGAACCCGCCATGTCGTTCGCCGCCATGACCGTTTCCGCCAGCGCTTGCATGTACCGTCCGTCGTCGTTCAGCATGTCGATCCGCTCGAGGCGGATGCCCAGCTCCTCCGCCCGGCGCTTCGCCTCCAGATCGATATCGTAGAGCACCTCGAGATGATCCGACACGAAGCCGACGGGCGTCACGAGCACCGCGCGCACGCCTTCTTTGGCGAGCGTCTCCAGCGTCTCGAGAATATCCGGTCCGAGCCAGGGCTGTCCCGTCTGGCCCGCGCTCTGCCAAGTGAACTGCCAGCGCTTCACGCCGGCCGCCTCCGCCACCGCGCGCGACGTCTCCAGCAATTGATCCTGGTAAGGATCGTTCATCTCCAGAATTCGCGCCGGCAGGCTGTGCGCGCTGAACAGCACGAGCGCTTCCTCCCGCTCGCCGCCCAGTTTCGCCAGACCGTCCTTTACCCGCTGCTCCAGCGCCGAGATGAGCGCAGGGTGCAGGTGGTAGCTCTCGATCGCGGCGAACGAGATGCCGCGTTTGTCCGCCTCTTCCTTCGCACGCTTCATGTAGCCGCCAACGCTCATGGAGGAATATTGCGGCGTCAGCACGATGCCGATCGCTTGCGCGATGCCGTCCTCCGCCATCGCCGCGATGCCGTCCTCGATGAACGGTGCGGCATGCTTCAGCCCTTGGTAGCAGACGTACTTGCCTGCGCCCGCCGTCTCGTCCAGCGTCCGCTGCAGGGCGTCCGCTTGACGGTTCGTATTCTCGCGGAGCGGGAAGACGCCGCCCACGATGGCGCGATAGCGCGAAGTCAGATCTTCGAGCTGCTCGGCCGTCGGCGGATGCCCCCGGCGAATATGCGTATAGTAAGCTTCTACGCCGTCCAGACTCTCCGGCGTTCCGTAGGACATGACAAGCACGCCAATAGCGCGATTCGTTCCGCTCACAACGACACCTCCGGGGATGATAGCTTCTGCTGCGAGTATTCGTGCACGTAAGCGGTCAGCTCCCGGAGCTTGTCCAGGGAAGCTTCCGGATACAATCCGTGGCCCAGGTTAAAAATGAAACCGGGCTCCCGCACGCCTTCGTCGATCAGACGGCGCGCACGCTCCTGGATGACATTCGTCGGCGCGGTCAAGACGTACGGGTCAAGGTTGCCCTGTACGGCGAACCGTCCGCCTGTGCGGCGGCGGCCTTCCGCGAGCGGCACGCGCCAGTCGAGGCCGACGACGTCGGCCCGGAGGTCGGATAGCAGCGGCAGCAGCTCGCCGGAGCTGACGCCCGGGAAGTAGATCTTCGGCAGGTCCAGATCCGCGATCCGGGCGAAGATGCTCTCCACGTGAGGCTGCACGAACTCGGCGAAATCATGCGGCGCCAGCGCCCCGACCCAGCTGTCGAACAGCTGGACGGCCTTCGCGCCCGACGCGGCATGCGCTCGCAAGTAAGTCGCGGCCATGTCGGCGAGTTTGCCCATCAGCTTGTGCCAGGTGTCCGGTTCGCCGTACATGAGCGCCTTCGTGTTCATATACGACTTGGAAGGGCGCCCTTCCACGATGTAGCTGGCGAGCGTGAACGGCGCGCCCGCGAAGGTGATCAGCGGCACGTCGAGCTCCCGGTCCAGGATGCGGATCGTCTCCAGCACGTGCCCGAGGTCGCCTTCCGCGTCGATCGGCTTCAACCGGTCGACGTCGGCGGCCGAACGGACGGGATTGTGGATGACGGGACCGATATCTTTGACGATGTCGAAGTCGATGCCGATCGAGGCGACCGGATTCATGATGTCGGAATATAGAATCGCCGCGTCGACGCCCAGCTTCCGCACGGGCATCATCGTCACTTCCGCGGCGAGCTCCGGCTGCCGGCAGATTTCGAGCAGCGAATATTTCTCTTTGATTTTCCGGTAGTCGGGGTCGTACCGTCCTGCCTGGCGCATATACCAGACGGGCACCCGGTCGACGGGCTCGCGGCGGCAAGCGCGCAAGAAGCGGTCGTTCATCGTGCAGCGTCCCCTTTATGTCGTAGATTAACGAGATCCGATACGATCGTTCTGTCTCATTATGCCCTTTTTGGTTGGCACCCACAACCTTCCATGCCCCGCGGAGTATGACAATCCTATGACAAACGGCGCATCCATGGGACCGAAGACGTTCGGGCCTTCGCGCTGCGTATGCTATACTGTTACCGTTTGGGCAATTCTGGAACCAAGGAGGACCACGCGCATGCAACGTTGGAAAGTGAACCTGGCCGTGCTGTGGTTCGGCAACTTCCTGGTCATGGCCGGCATGACGATGATTACGCCGTTCCTATCGCTCTATCTCCAGCAAGATCTCGGCGTCAAGGGCGAACACGAGATCGGCGTCTGGGCGGGCTTCATCTTCGCGGCGAACTTCGTGACCTCCTTTTTCTTTCAACCGTTGTGGGGCAAGCTGTCGGACCGCTACGGCCGGAAAGTGATGCTGCTCCGCTCGGGCTTCGGGATGTCGATCGTCATGGTGCTGATGGGCTTCGCCTCGACGCCGCTGCACCTCTTGCTCCTCCGGATGTTGAACGGCGTCATCTCCGGCTTCTCGCCCGCAGCCGTCTCGCTCGTCTCCGCGACGACGCCGAAGGAGAAGATGGGCTTCGCCATGGGCACGCTCCAATCCGGCGGTACGGCGGGCGCCATCCTCGGACCGCTGATCGGCGGTTTGATGGCCGATACGTTCGGCTACCGGCCGATCTTCTACATTACCGGCACGCTGTTGTTCCTCGCGTCCACCGTCTCCTGGATGCTGGTCAAGGAGAACTTCGACCGCGCCGCCGCGCGGACCGCGCCGAACGTCAGCTTGGCCGCCGGACTGAGAGCCCTCACGAAGATTCCGCAGCTTCCCGCGCTCTTCACGGTGACGTTCCTCATCCAGTTCGCCATGCTGAGCCCGATGACGCTGATCCCGATCTACGTCCATCATCTGCACGGCACGACGGAGAATCTGGCTTTCTGGTCCGGCTTCGTCGGATCCGTGACGGGATTCTCCAACATGGTGTGCGCGCCCATCCTCGGCCGCTTCAGCGACCGGTACGGCGCGCCCAAGATTCTGATCTTCTCCCTGCTGGGAGCGGGGATCATGTTCATCCCGCAAGCGTTCGTCGGCAGCGTCGGCCAACTGCTCGTCAGCCGGTTCTTCCTCGGCTGCTTCGTCGGCGGGCTGATCCCGACGGTGAACGCGCTCATCCGGCGGTACGCGCCGGACAGCAAGGTGAGCATGGCGTTCGGCTTCAACAGCAGCTCGCTCGCGCTCGGCAACATGGTCGGGCCGGTCGTCGGCGGCGCCCTGTCGGGCTTCATCGGCATCCAGGGGTTGTTCCTCGTTTCGGCCGCCGCGCTTCTCGCGACCGCCGCCTGGACGACGCTGACGCTGCAGCGCCGTCCGGCCGGCATGTCGTCCGGCGGATAGTCGCCGCGCTCGAAACGGGGCAGCCGCCCTGCGTACGCGAGACCGGCCCGTCGGCTGCCTGTGCGAACGCTGGCCGTCGCCCGATGCGTGCCCGGAGCTGGCCCCTAGCGCACCATGGCGAGCGCAAGACCGTCGTAGGCGGGCAGATGGGTGCTTAAGAGCCGCGGATCGGTCGCGATGACGCGATTGAATTCGCGGACCGCGAGCACCGCCGGCCCCTGCTTGTCCGGGTTCAGCGTCCGGCCGCGCAGCAGCGTGTTGTCGGCCGCGATGATCGCGCCGGGGTTCGCGAGGCGGATCGACCGCTCCAGGTAGTTCAAGTAGTTCTCCTTGTCCGCGTCGATGAAGAACAGATCGAAGCGGCGCCCCTCTTCCTCCAGCCGCGTCAGACTCTCGAGCGCGGCGCCCACGATCATCTCGGCGCGGTCGCCGTAACCGGCCGCAGTCACGTTCGCGAGCGCGAGCGCCGCGTAGTCCGGCCGCAGCTCCAGCGAAGTGATCCGCCCGTCCGCCGGCAGTCCCCGGGCGAGGCAGATGCCGCTGTAGCCGGCGAGCGCTCCGATCTCCAGCGCCCGCTTCGCGCCGGTCGCGGCCGCCAGCATCGTGAGCAGCCTCCCGTAGCCGGGCGCGACGGAGATCTCCGGCATCCCCCGGGCCCGTATCGCCTCATTCACCCTCGCTAGATCCGGGTCGGGCGGGAATAAGCTTTCAAGATAAGCATCCGGCGTCATATCCATGTTCATCGACAACTCCTTCGTTCCGATCGCTAACGGCCGATCGGATCCATGCTTCCATTTTACCGAATCTCCGGCCAAGTCCCAACCTCCATCCTCCCGCCTTCGCTCGTTTTTTACGCTATCAACCTTTCCTCTATCCGCCCTATGGATGCCGCCGTTTCCGACGCCCATCTTCAACGTTTACGCCCCCAAGCTTCATTTATTACTTAATCTTACGCGATGCTCCGGGACGATAGATAGAGGATGCACCGCCGTACATGGGACTTCAACGGAATTTATCCCTATTTTGGAGGATTCGCCCTCGCCCCTTTTCCATTTCCTTCAATGGTTTGAAAAAAACCGCCCATTCGCGATATACTAAAATTTGTTTTATGTTTTTACATTGCGTTTACCGTTTCCTGCAACTCCCTTAACACCCGAGGAAACGGTGGAAAGGATGCGTTCGCCATGATCACGCAATTGCAGACCGCGGCGCGCCGCGGCGTTCGCCTGTCAGCGGCCGGTCTGGGTTTGTGGCCTTACTGGGGCGCGATGCTGCTCATCGCGTCGATGCTATACAAACTGAACTGGCTCGACGCCCAATTGGACGTCGGCGGCATGAACCATTGGAAGCGCACGGTGAACCTGGGCGCGATGGTGCTGATTACGTTCTGGACCGTGTGGCTGGGCCGTCGGACTCGCGCCGTCGTACTGACGATACTGGACCTGGTGCTATCCGTCGCCGTGTTCGCCGATCTCGTCTACTTCCGTTATTTCAAAGACTTCCTCTCGGTCCCCGTCCTGCTTCAAGCCGGTCAGGTCAGCTCGCTGGAAGACAGTATCTGGAGCCTCATCCATAAGGGCGACTTCATCTTGTTCGCCGACCTGCCGGTGGCGATCGCCCTGGCCGTATTCGTCCTGTGGCGCTTCCGGCCTTCCCGGGTCCGCGTCCGCGCATACGGCGGCGGATACGAATCCGGGGGCCGGAGATCGCGGGTCGGACTGCTCCTGCGGCTGGCGCTCGGCGCCGCGCTCCTCGCCAGCGGCATCATGATGATCGCTGTTCCCGTGAACACGCAGAAGAACGGCTGGGCGCGAGGACTGTTCGACGGCAACTGGTGGAATATCCCGATCTACAACGTGACCGGCTTGTTCGGCTTCCACGGCTACGACACGTACCGGTACGCCAAGGAGCACTGGCTTGGCGGAGGCGTAACCGAAGCGGAGATCCAGGAAGCGCGCGCTTGGTTCGACGGCCGCAAGCAGCTCCAGACGCAAGCGGAGGCCGAGCCGCTCTTCGGCGCGGCCAAGGGCAAGAACGTCCTGATGATCCAGGCCGAGGCTTTCCAATCGTTCGTCATCGGCCAGTCCGTGAACGGCGTGCCGATCACGCCGAACTTGAACGAATTGATCGGCAAGAGCGCCTACTTCCCGAACTTCTACCACCAGACAAGCCAAGGGCGAACGTCGGACGCCGACTTCCTGACCAGCTGCTCGCTGCATCCGATGCCTTCCGGGTCGGTGTTCATCCGTTTCGCGGACCACGCGTTCGACTGCCTGCCTTCCGTCCTGAACGAACAGGGCTACGATACGACCGTGCACCATGCGTACGACGGCAGCTTCTGGAACCGGAACAACATGTACCACAACATGGATTACGCCAAGTTCTACAACATCAAGGACTTCGACATCGACGAACCGATCGGATGGTCGCTCGGGGACAAATCGTTCCTGCAGCAGACGGTCGATCAGATCAAGGATCGCGGCAAGTCGCCCTTCTACGCTTTCGCGATTACGATTTCCAGTCATCATCCTTTCAACTTGCCGTCTACGGCAACCCAGTTCGATGCGGGCGAATTCTCGGGCACGACGTTCGGGAGCTACCTGCAGGCGGCGCACTACGTGGACGAAGCGGTCGGCGAGCTGGTGGACCGCCTCAAGGAAGAAGGATTGTGGGAGGATACCGTACTCCTGTTCTACGGGGATCACGACAACTCGCTATACGACCTGAAGCCGTACGAGAAGCTGCTCGGGCGCAGCTTGAGCGAGGTCGAGCAGGACGCCAACGTCCGCAAGGTGCCGTTCTTCATTCACTTCCCGAACGATGCGAACGCGGGCGTGAACGAGAAGGCCGTGGGCCAGCTGGATACGACGCCTACGATTATGCAACTGCTCGGCATTCCGATCGGGGACCGCAAGATGATGGGCGTGAGCATGCTGTCGGCGGCCGCGAAGCCGGTCGTGTTCCGCAACGGCGGCTATACCGACGGGGCGAGCTACTACGTCCCCGGCAGCGACGGCGTGCCGGAGCATGGCGCCTGCTACTCGCTCCCCGACGGCAAGGCGACGGATCCCGCCGCATGCCAAGCGGGCCGAGAGGCCGCAAACCTGGAGCTCGCCGTCTCGGACCGCGTCGTCGAGCACAATCTGCTCCCGGACATGCGGTTGGAGAATGCCTCGGAATAAACAAAAAAGATCGCCAGCGAAGGGACGTTCTTGTCCGCGCTGCGCGATCTTTCTTTTATTTTTTCTTCTTGACGTGCTGGCGCGCCTTCTCCACGGCTTCGTCTTCGGACGGCGCGGTGACGTATCTTCCGTTGATGAAGACGAACGCCCGCTTGGCGCACGGTCCGCAATACGACTTGCAGCCGACCCGGATCGTGGCTTCCGGATCGAGCTTCTGCAGCTTGGGCAGCAGCGTCTTCATGCGAACGTGGTTACACTTGTCGCAGATGCGGATATCGTTCAAGCCGCTGACGGGCAGTACCCCTTGTTCCTCAGTGGTCGCCATGATTGCCTTTGCTCGGATTCGTGATGACGAAGCCCTCTTGCGGGAAATACAAGTAATCGATCTTGACGCCGTCGAGCAGCTCTTCGCCTTTGGCCAGCAGCACGTCGATATCTTTATCCGTCGAGACGATCTCGTCGTTCTCCGTCGGTTTGGTCAGATCCAAGCCGTAGTGCGCGTGATCGCCGTGGCTGTGCGTGATCAGCACGCGCAGCTTCAGGTCGGCATTCTCCGGCTTGTCCAGCTCGAGCCGTAGCACCTTCGCGGCATTGCGGGTAATTTTACATTGCATGTCTTCTCACTCCAGTTCTCGAGATCCGATCGGTCGCAGAGACGCATTCGGAAGCATTACATCTATTGTAAAGGCATGCGGCCTGCCGCGCAAGACCGGCAGACCTTGGGGACATCGCCGCGACACGGCGGATCTCCTCTTCGCGGGTTCAGCGCTTCGGCAGACGTTCGAGCGCGTACTTCCTTTCCATCCGGCCGGCGAACCATTGCGCGGCGAATAGCGTTACCGCGATGTCGTCGATCGGCATGAAAGGCATGAAATCGGGCAAGACCCAGTAGAGACCGACAGGCACGAGAAACCAGAGCTTGTCGGCCGTCGGCACTCTCGGCGATCGGAGGATGGTCCATACGCGGGACGGAAGGTGGGTCCACAAGCGTCCCCAGGATCGTTTGCCCATACCTGACTCCCCCTTCGTCATCGAATGACGAAAGTGTTCCCGGAAGCCGGGCATCGCACTCAGGAGGGTAAATCCAGCGCCTCCGTCATCAGCCGGAGCCATTCGTCATACACGTCGTCGAACGACTCGGGCGCCAACGGATTGTGACCGAAGCCGGCTTCGACCGTAAAGCCCGGACGCCGATATCGCTCGATGAACCAATCCTTGAAGCCGGCGTCGCTGCCGGTGAGCTCGACGGGACGATAGCCGGATGCGTGCCCGAGACGGTCCGCCCAGTGCCGCGCCTCCGGCGGCTCGCAGCCGCGGTAGTTCCAGTAGATCTCTTCCCCCTGGGTATGCAGGGCAAGCACCGCATGGAAGTCCATCATCTCCGTGAAGTCCGCGATCGCCCGCGCCTCGGGTTCCGTGAGCGGAGCGCTGCCGCCGTAGTCGCGGGGACCGGGCTCGTGAATCCGCCGCCGCTGCCGCTCTTCTTCCCAATGGGCCGGGAATTGGTCGTTCAGATCGACCCCGCGGACGTTCGCCTTCCAGCGGCGGTAGGAGGCCGATCCGCGGTTCCAAGCGTTCAGCTCCCGATAGAACGGATGGGACGGCGGCGCGCCTTCCTGCACGAGCTCCACGCCGTCCGGATTGAGCATGGGCACGGCCCAAAGCGTGCATTTGCGGAACAGGGCGGCGGCATCCTTGCCCCCGATCGCGCCTCTGCGGCGGCAAGCCCGGCCATAATCCTCGAGGAACCGCATGAGCAGCGCCGACGTGATCCATTCATTGGCATGGCAGGCGGCGTTCACTTGCCAGCGGAAGGCGCCCTCCCCGATCCGAGCGGCATAGATCGGCTTGCCCATGACGCTGCGTCCGATCGTGGTCACCGTGATGAAGGGGAATGCCCGCTTCAGCCGCTGCAAATCCGCCGCCGTTTGGGCCGGCCCGTATTCCGCCTCGACTTGTACGATCCGGTCGGCATGCGGACCGGGGACCTCGAGCACCTGGCCGGCCTCCGGCTGACCTTCCGTCAGGCATGCGTTCAATTCGCGGAGGCGCGCTTCTCCGCAGCCCAGCTTCGCCGCCAGGCTCTCCGTCGTATCGCCCTGCTGTACGACATAGCGCCTCGGCAGCCGGACCGGAATATGGACAAGCTCGCCCTGCACGAGCGGCTCGGATTCGCCGCGCTGCGGATTGACTGCAACGAGGGCGGCGTGCGCCACCCCGTATTGCAAAGCGATGCGGCGGAGCGTGTCCCCGCGCTGCGCCATATGCGATATCGTATTCACCCTTTTTCCTCCCGTTCTCGCCTGTCGTTGTATTCGTTGCCGGGTCCTATTGATCTATGCATGCCGGCAGGCGGATATGAATGCCGAACGGGATCGGGCGTTGTCCGCAGCTGGATGGAAGCCAAAGACCGCCCCGCCCTCCGGAGAGGACGAGGCGGCCGATTAGGCGCCGATATTCGGAGCTTGCCAGACGACGGGGGTGAGCCGGATCTGCTCGCCCAGCCAAGCTTGGGCAATCTCCTGGAACTTCTTCGGATCGCCGCTGCAGAAGAACTGGTGAATCGGTAATTCGTCGTTCCCCGCCAGCTGGTTGTGGCCTTGAAGAATGGTGCTGATCTCGCGGGCCGTCTCGTCGGCGGAGCTGATCAGCGTCACGTTCGGCCCCATCGCCTCCGAGATCGTCTCGGCCAGGAACGGGTAATGGGTACAGCCGAGGATCAGGCTGTCGATCGAGCTGCCGCGCAGCGCGCTGAGCGACTCGAAGACGATCTGCTCGGTCTGGCGGGAACGGAAGTTGCCGTCTTCCACCAACGGTACGAATTGGGGACAAGCCTGGCTGACGACTTCGATATGCGGCGACAGCCGCCGCAAGGCTTGCACGTATGCGCCGCTGCGGATCGTGCCTTCGGTGCCGATGACGCCGACGACGTTCGTCTTGGTCCGGCCGAGCGCTGCGCGCGCCCCGGGATTGATGACGCCGACGACAGGGATGTCCACCCGGCTGGTGATATCGTCCAGCGCGACTGCCGTAGCCGTATTGCAGGCGATCACGATCATTTTAGGTTGAAATTGAGCGAGATAATCCACGATCTCTCGTGTGAATTGCGTGACTTGTTCCGCAGACCGCGAGCCGTATGGCGTACGCGCAGTGTCGCCGAAATACAAGATCTTCTCGCGGGGCAACTGACGCATCACTTCTTTGACGACGGTCAGTCCGCCCACTCCGGAGTCGAGGACTGCGATCGCTTGCTGCACGAGAACACCGCTTTCTGGTTAGGAGATGACAGAACATGATACCTTATGAGCGTCCTGCTCAAAAGGTACCTACATCTTAGCTCATATTCGGACGAGGTTCAAGGCAAGCGGAACGCCGCCCGGCGGGAGCGGGGCGGCGTTCCGATGCGATATTTTCCGTCAGAAAGGGCGGTTTGCGGCGTACGTTTGACGCGAAGCGGAATCCGATATTAAGGCTGCGGCGGACGTTTAAAAGCGCTTCGAAGGGCTTGATTAGCGAGCGGCGGAAGCTTAAGGGCGCTTCGGAGGGCTTGATCAGCTAACGACGGAATCCGATTCGGCGGCTGCGGCGGAAGCTTAAGGGCGCCTCGAAGGGCTCGATCAGCTAACGACGGAATCCGATTCGGCGGCTGCGGCGGAAGCTTAAGGGCGCTTCGAAGGGCTTGATCGGCTAACGACGGAATCCGATTCGGCGGCTTCGGCGATAGCTTAAGGGCGCTTCGAAGGGCTCGATCAGCTAACGACGGAATCCGATTCGGCGGCTTCGGCGGAAGCTTAAGGGCGCTTCGAAGGGGTCGGTTAGCGGGCGGCGGAATCCGACTCAACGATCTCGGCGGACGTTTCTTCTTCCGCCTGGCCGCGCTTGTTCAGCTTGGCGCGCACGTCGGAAGCCCAGTTCGACGTCTTCCTCGCGATGGATTGTGCGGCCGACCCCGCGGAGCGGCCCAGATCCGCCGTCTTCTCGCCGACGCGCTGCGCCGTATCCGAGATGTCCTTGCGCAGTTCCTTGCCCGACTTCGGAGCGAACAGCAGCGCGGTTACCGCGCCGGCGACGGCCCCCGTCAGCGCGCCGTACACGAACGATTTGACTACTTTCTTCTCAGCCATTGTCGTAATCTCCCTTCCTCTTTCCAAGAGGTCTCGTCGTTGGTGCGTCTGCATATCGCCTTCGCACCGCTAATGACGCGTTTCGCCCGATAGCGGGTCCACTGACGCGGTTGGTTCATCGGAGGCGGGAGCGGAAGCGGCCGCTGCCCGCCGGCGCCACGATTGCCACAGGTTCCAGCCGATCGCCTGCCAATCGGTTCCCGGCACCCCGTCCGCTTGCGGGCCGGTTTCGGACGCCAAGCGTCCGACGATGCGCTCGCGCCAAGCGTCTGCGACATCGGCCGCCGCCATGGCGGCTCTGCGAGCCGCTTCTCCGAGCGCCCGCCCCCCTTCCGCGAGTCCCTCGGCGCCGTCCAGGATGCGCCGGCATGCGCCAGTCGCCTCCCTCGCCTCTTCCGCGAGCTGCCGCCATTCGAGCAGCGCTGCCGCCGCCTCCCGGTCGAGCCGCTCTACGGACCGGCTCACCCGGCCCATGGCGCGCCGCACGGCGTTCGCGGCGATCCACGACGCGACGGCGATCGCCAGACACAGGACAGCTAAGGCATAAGCTGCGATATCCCAAGCCATCTCCCAGTCCCTCCTCCCTTGACTCCTTCCGCACCCGGTACAAACGCCCAGGCGGTTAATGACAGTATAGGAGCGATGGGCTTGACTTGACACAGCGGACGGGCTGAAACTTGAAGAGCATGGGAAATAGAGGTGCGTGGCCCGGATGGTCGAGGAAAGGTAATCACGGGTCGCAACCAGAACGTCCGCTACCGCAAGGATCGTTTGCGCCGATGAAGGAGACGGTAGATGACGAAAAGACGACCGATGATCGCCAGTCGGCAGATGATGAAATGACGGCGGACGGCGGGACAGATGAGGATAAGTCTACAGTCAGATGAGGTAGAACAATAGACAGTTTGGATAGGATAGCAGTTAGAAGAGGGTAGGACGCCAGACAAAAAAATGCAGGCGATAGACAGGAGAGGATAGAAAACCGAACTGATGACAGAAGCGATACGTTTTGTGACGGCAGCGAGTCATCCAAACCCTCAAGCTGCGAACGTACAAACTTTTTAAGTAAAGTGACCTCCATCTGAAGCGATAAGTTGCAAAAGTGCAACTTTTTTCCTGGGAATGGCGCCGATTGGAGCATGATGTTGTATTTGTACAACTTATTCGCCTGTTTTCCGCTTCTTTTCCGAATTCCTTCGGAATAAGTTGTACATTTGCAAGAAATGGTGCATTTTCCGCCACCGGTGGCCAAATAAGTGGTATGAATACAACTTTTCGAGCGCGAGCCCAACTGCGAGACACTCCGGTGGATAAAGTTCCGTGTCGAACCTCTGCTGCTGAATGGAGGCGGCGCTGATGGGTAAATCAATGCGAGACACACCGGTGGATAAAGTTCCGTGTCATACCTCTGCTGCTGAATGGGTACGTTGACCAAACGGGAAGAGAACATGCTGAGGCGGCGGTTCGGGTTGGATGACGGACGGACGCGGACGCTGGAGGTGGGCAAGGCGTTCGGCGAGGCGCTGAAGGGAAAAGCCATTTTTCCCATCTGCGCTTCGAGACGGGCAGGGGCCAAAAACCGTCTTCATCCATAAAAAGAGGCCCCGCGCCCGACATCTCTGCCGGTGGGGGACCTCTTTTTCTCGCGCTTGCGCCCGATTAGGACTTGCCTTGCTCCGTCGCGCCGTTCGCGCTTCGCTCCGCGCGACGGATCGCGTACGTGCAGCGCTGGCCGCCGTCCGCGATGCACTCGGTGCGCTCGACCTTCGCGTCCAGCAGCTCCTCGAACAAGCGCTGTTCGCAATGGCAGGCTTGGCGGTACCGGCCCGCCACTTGGGCGATGGGGCAATTATATTCATGGAGCAGGAACGAATCGTCGGTCTCCCGCTCCCAATCGGACATATATCCGCCCGCATGCTGGATGGCGGTCAACTCCGCTACCCGATCCTCCAGCGACGCATGCGCGAGCCGTTCCCGGTACCGGGAAGCCAGCTTCTCGCGCCGGCCTTCGAACAGGCGGTCGATGACTTGCGCGCCGCCATGCTGCTCTTCCAGCTCTTCGAGCAGATCGAGCGCCAATTGCGGGTAATTCTTCGGGAACAAGTCGTCCGCGCGTTCGGTCAGCGAGTACCAATAAGACGGTCGTCCCATGGCCTGGCGAACCAATGCGGAACGCACGAGCCCGTCCCGCTCCAGCGTCTGAACGTGTCTGCGGACCGCCATCTCCGTGATGGCCAGCTCCTTCGACAATTCGCCGATGCTGCTATTCCCGCGCGTCTTCAGCAATTGAAGCAGCTGTTCCCGCGTCGAGCCCTCTTCCTGCGGCAGCATAAGCATCCCTCCCGGCTCGGCGATGGTCTGAGCCATTCGCTCGCTTATGCTCCTATTGTAACGGAAGATCAACGCAACGTAAATTTATTTTTGATACCAAAAAGTATACAAAGTCAGCGCGGCGTCTCCCAGGGATCGAGCTCCCGCTTCAGAAACGCGTTCACGTCCGCTTCGAAAGCCAGGAGCAGGTCCGGCAGTTCGGCCGTCAAGCGGTGCGGCTCGCGTCGCGGCCAGTTGTCGTAGTCCTGCACGAGCGGCTTGCGCAGCGCGACCAGCCGGCGCAGCGTCTCCGCCCGATCCGCGGGAACGACGCCTTCGCCCGCGATGACTTCCACGATGTCTTCATAGCTGCTCGCATCCCGCATCATGAACCCGTCGATCAGGAAGCTGCCGACATCCGTTACGATCTCCAAGGCTAGGTGCAGGCAACGCTCCTGCGCGAGACCTTCGAGCAAGGAGCCCGTCCATTCGCCGGATACCGCGCCCGCCGCTTCGGCGATGTCGGGAATGCAGCGGAGGCGGCGTTCGATTCCTTCCCGGTTTACGTAATACATGCGATCACCCTTTGCCGTTCTTGCGCTTGTTTTTGCGTTTGAGCCAGACGACCATAACCACCGCGCTGATGATGATCACCAGCAGGTAAGTCAGCATCTCGTACAGATCGCCTGCACCCGAATCCGTCGTATTCACCGATCTCTTCCCCTCAGCTCTCGTAGTCGACGACGGCTTGCGCTTCGCGCGCGACCGACATGTGCTCGATGACTTTTTTGTGGACCGGGTGGACCTGGTAAGCCTGCATCGCTTCGAGCGATGCGAACTTGGTCACGAGCGATACGTCGTACGAACGCTCCGAGTGCACCACGTCCGTCCCCACCTCGATGGACAGGAGCTCGTCGATCTTGCCTTCCATATCGCGCAGCACTTGCGCCGTCGCGGCGACGCTCTCCGGGCTGCGGTCTTTGAGCTTAAACAGGACAATATGCGTAATCATGAGTGAATGGTCTCCTTTCGGAAAATGGTCTCGGGCCGGCTTGCCGTTAAGTTCGCATGAGGCGCTCTCCGGCCGCGCATACTACGTCTAATCCGGATTATATCAGCGGAAGGGAGAACGCCATGCGCTATACCTTTACTTGGGTGCTTGCGCTGATCGGTCTTGCGCTATGCCTGTTCAACGCGACCGGTTACGATCCGCACAATTTGTTCTTGTTCATGTTCAGCGTCCCGATCTGGTTCGTCGAGCTGTTCGGCGACATCCATCAGGTGAGCGTCGCTTGGATGTACGTCCTCACCGTCGCCAGCTGGGCGCTGATCGGCTATCTGGCCGATCGGACCGTGGCGGCGTCGCGCGCGCGCAGAAGGGCTTAACGCTTGTAAAAAAAGGAGCCGGTTCCGGCTCCTTTTTTTTCGTGTCGGGCGAGGTCGGCAACTGCCTCCCTCCCCGCTTCGCCTCCATCCATCCGCGGCTTCGCTTCGCTCTCCTCCGCGCGCAGCGAAGCCGTGAATAGCCGAACGCGTCCGATTCGAGGCGGCATCCGACCCTCCCGGCCGGGAGGCGATACCCGCTCGGTTCCGCGGAACGCGTTAGTCGACGATAATCTTGGAAGCCATCGTAGCATGGCCTTGTCCGCACATGATCGAGCACTTCAGCTCGAAGGTCTTGCCTTTGTCGCTCTCCGGGAAAGTATATTCGACCGTCGGATTGTTCTCGTTCAAGTCGATGTTGGCGCCTTCGATGTGCGCGCCGTGCTTGCCCGATTTGTTGGAGAATTTGATTTTGTAGTTGGTGCCCGCCTTGACGTGGTATTCGGCCTGGTCGAACTTGTAGTCCGTCGTGGTCGCCACGATCTTCAGCAGCTCTTGGCCTTCGGCCAAACCAGACGCTTCATCCTTCGGCTTCGCGGGAAGGTCGGTCGCCAGCAAGTACACGCCAAATAAGCAAGCGACGACAAGCAAGACCGGCATGATCCATTTCAACATTGTTGCTCCCCCTGCTTCCTCAAATGTCTAATTCTTATATTACCTAAAATGGGCAATCGAACTCAAGATTTCGCGGGATGAAAACGTCAACTTTTTTTCACATTTGACAAAATGATGAACGGGGCGGTTTTTTTTCGCGCAAAAAAAAAGGAGTCGATCCGCAAGGAAGCGGTCTCCCCCCCTCAGCTCCGTCCGGGCGGCCGGCGGTCTTCGTCGTCGGCGCGATCGCGCAAGATCTTGACGGCCCGCCGCAGACGGTCCGGGATCGGCAATCCGATCCGGCCGGCGTTCTCCAGAACGGACAGCAGCTCGTTCGCCAGATAAAAGTAAATCGCTCCCCCCATGGCCATCTCCGTGCCGAAGAGGATATCGATCCGATGAGCTAGCAAAATGACCAAAAGCATGAGGCCCTTTCTCCAAAGTCCCCAGAAACCGACCTGGCTGCTGAGTCCCGAGCCTTCGCGTACCGCCGCCGTCACGCCGGTCAAATAATCGAGGGCCATGACGATCAGCAGCACCGTCAGCGTCTCCGGCCAATGTCCGTAAGCGAACATGAGCACGGCGCCGGCGGCGACGCAGAACGTTCCAGCTGCCCAATGCACGCCGCATCCCTCCCCCACAGCTCGTCACCTGCTGCCCTATAGCATATTCGGAGCGAAAGAGGATCGAAGCGGCGTATGCGGCCTGTCCTACGCGGATTCGAGACGGTCCAGGACGAGCCGCAGCATCCGTCCGGATTCGGCCGCCCGGCCTCGCCGGCGATCCGCGCGGCGCTCCGAATATGCGGCGCGTCGGTCAGCTCGCCGCGCCAGAGGTCCAGCATCGTCTCCATGCAGGCGGGCGTCGTCTCCAGATGGAACTGCAGGCCCAGCACCCGGTTGCCGCAAGCGAACGCCTGGACGTCGGTCGCATCCGACTCGGCGAGCCGCACGGCCCCCTCCGGCAGCGAGACGGCGTCTTTGTGCCAGTGGAACGAATGGAACTTCTCCGGCAGTCCTTCCAAGAGGCGGGTGGCGTTCCGCCGTCCGGCGCACCGGATGCCAGCCGATCTCCTTGTCCGCGTTGCGGAAGACGCGTCCGCCGAGCGTCTCGGCCAAGAACTGCGCGCCGAGGCAGATGCCCAGCACCCGGACGCCTTCGCGGACCGCGGATCGAATGAAGCGCTTCTCCTCGGCCAGCCAGTCGTACTTGCTTTCCAGATACACGCTCTGCGGACCGCCCAGAATCACGAGCATCCCGATATCGCGGATCTCGGGATAAGGCTCGCCGTCGGGCGGACTGTACGCCTCCTTTCAGAAAACGTTCAGCCCCGTTTCAGCCTGGCCTAAGCTGCGGTTCATCCCCTTTTCATCCGCCGCGCCTACAATGACATTCATCCCCCGTACCGCATCCGGCGGCACGATCGGAAGGAGCAGTTCAATGGCAAATCCAAAATGGGTCAAATGGGCGGTCGGCCTGTCGAGCGTAGCGGTATTCGCAGGCTTCGTCGGTTATATCTCGGCGGACGGCCCGCAGGCTGCGCAGGCCGGCTCCGCCTCGCAAGCGATCGCGAATCCCGGCGGGCCTTCGCAGGGCACGGGCTCCTCGTCAGACGGACAGGCCCTGGATGAGAATTCCGGCTTCGGCAGAACGTATGCCGACGGCGGCAGCGGCTCCGGCGGCGGCGGTTTCGGCCACATGCGGACGCGGGGGTCCTGATGGCCGCCGCGGATCGCAGCAGACATACGTTCGAAGCCATGAATACGACGATCGCCACGGCAGGGCTTGGCGCGTCCGGGCGCGAGCTTGCGGAAGCCTGGTTCGCGGACGCCGAACGGAACCTCAGCCGTTTCCGCCCGGACAGCGAGCTGTCCGCCTTGAACCGTTCGGCGGGCGCCGCCTTTCGGCCCTCGCCGCCGCTGCGGCAAGTCCTTCTGAAGGCGCATCGCTATCATCTGGAGACGGACGGCGTATTCAACCCCTTTCTGGGCGCCGTCTTGTCCGGATACGGCTATGCCGAGAGCTTTGAGCGGCTGGCCGATCGTCCGGCGGCGCCCTACAGGCCGCGCCGCGCGGAGACAGGCGTCGGGACGGCGCCCCCGGTCTCCATGACGCTCGCGGATCTGGAAGCCCCGGACGGTGGCGTGTCGCTCAGCCCCGGCGTCGCCATCGATCTCGGCGGCATCGCCAAAGGCTGGAGCGCCGCGCGGCTGGCTGCTCGGCTGCAAGCCGAAGGCGTGCCGACCGGCGCCGTGGACGCGGGCGGGGATATGGCGCTGTGGGGCGCGCCTCCGAACGGTTGGGAGATCGGTATAGCGCATCCTTACGACGCCGAAGCCGATCTCGTCGCGCTTCGCCTCCCCTTTGCCGCCGGCATCGCCACGAGCAGCGCGGCGAAGCGGCGGTGGCGCGACGCCGGCGGCCGCGAGCTGCATCATCTCCTCGACCCCTCGACCCTGACGCCGGCCCGGTCCGATCTCTTACAGGCGACCGTTTTCGCCCCGGACGCGACGGCCGCGGAGGTATACGCCAAATGTCTCCTCATTCTGGGCTCGCGGAAGGGCATTCCCTGGCTGAAGCGCAAACGCCCGGATTGCGCCTATATCGCGGTGGGGCGGGATCTCTCCGTCCTCGCCGATCCCGCGGTATCCGCCTGTGTGATAGAAGGAAGGGTTAGCTATGCGACACTTGAATGATTGGCTCACGGTATGGACGACGACCCGGGCAGCCGGGCTGACCGCCTACCTGCTCTTGTTCGTCTCTACCGTCGGCGGGATCCTGACGAGCATGCGTCTCGTCCGTCCCGAACGCCGCGCGGCTCTCCTGATGCTGCACCAATCCGCCGGCTGGTTCGGGCTCTTGTTCGGACTCTTGCACGGCTTGGTGCTGATCTACGACAGCTATGTCGGCTACAGCCTCTATGAATTGGCCGTTCCGTTCGCCGCCCGAGACCATCGGTTCCTCATCGGCATCGGGACGCTCGCATGCTATTCCTCGCTGCTGCTCGTCCTAAGCTCGGATCTGGCGAAGCGGATCGGCAAGAGAGCGTGGCGGGCCATTCACTATCTGGCTTTCCCCGGCTACTTTCTCGCGCTCCTCCACGGCTTCGCCCTCGGGACGGATACCCGCGACGGCTGGGTGCAGGGAATGTATGTCGCCACGGGTCTCGCGACGCTCGTCCTGTGCGGCTACCGCTTCGCCGCGCGCAGCGCGGCAGACAAGCGGTCGGCTGCCCGGCAGCTGCCCCACTAATTACCCGCTCCCCCCGACATAAACGCCAAGAGCAGCCCCTGCGGGGCTGCTCTTGGCGTTGCGTCGCTTAGGCGTTCAAGTCCGGGCGCGATCCGGTCACCAGATAAACGGTGCTCTCACCGATGTTCGTCGCATGGTCCGCGATCCGCTCGATATAGCGGCCGACGAAGCTGAGCAGCGTCGCCTGCGAGATCGTCTTCGGATCCTCGACCATAATGGTCAGCAGCTCGCGGATGATCTGGCTGTAGAGCGCGTCGACCAGGTCGTCGTCCTTCGCCATCTTGTAGGCGAGATCGACGTTCTCCTGGACGAACGACTGTACCGCGTCGCCGATCATGACGCGCACGATCTCGCCCATCCGCGGCAGGTCGATCAACGGCTTGATGAGCGTCTGCCCCTCCAGCCGCAGTACCACCTTGGCGATATCGACGGCGAGGTCTCCCATCCGTTCGAGATCCGATGCGATCTTGAACGCGGCGAGGATGCGGCGCAGGTCCTTCGCGACCGGCTGCTGCGTCGCGAGCAGCTTCGCGCCCAGATCGGTGACGCGCTCTTCCAGCCGGTTCAGCTCGAGATCGGCCTTCACGATCTTGCGGGCTTTGATCGCGTTGAGGCTCTCCAACGCGTCCATCGCCTCGGCCAGCGCCCGCTCCACCCGATCGCCCATCTCCGCGAGGAGCGTCTGCATCTCTCCCAGTCCGCGGTCGAACTCTTTTCTCACGGTCATGGCTTCATCCCCCTGCTCTCATCGTCCGCTGGACGTTCGGATCAACCGAAGCGTCCGCTGATGTAATCTTCCGTGCGCTGGTCCGACGGATCGGAGAACAGCTTCTCCGTATCCGAATATTCGACGACCTCTCCGTTCAGGAAAAAGACGGTCTGGTGCGACACGCGCGCGGCCTGGTGCATGTTGTGCGTCACCATGACGATCGTGTATTTGTCCTTGAGCTCCTGCGCGAGCTCCTCGATCTTGAGCGTCGAGATCGGATCGAGCGCCGACGTCGCTTCGTCCATGAGCAGGATGTCGGGGCCTACCGCCAGCGCGCGGGCGATGCACATCCGCTGCTGCTGGCCGCCGGACAGGCTGAGGGCGGAACGCTTGAGATAATCCTTCACTTCGTCCCACAGCGCGGCCGAACGCAAGCTCGATTCGACGATCTCGTCGAGCTCCTGCTTCTTGCGGATGCCGTGCAGGCGGGGACCGTATGCGACGTTGTCATAGATCGACTTCGGGAACGGGTTCGGCTGCTGGAAGACCATGCCGACCTTCTTGCGGAGGGTCTCCACGTGCACGTCGTTCGAATAGATATCCGCGCCGCCGATCTCGATCTTCCCTTCGATTCTCGTCCCTTGGATCATGTCGTTCATCCGGTTCAGCGTGCGCAGCAGCGTCGACTTGCCGCACCCGGACGGTCCGATGAAGGCGGTGATCGCCCGCTCGGGAACCTCCATCGACACATTCTTAAGCGCTTGGAACGCCCCGTAGAACAGATTTAGCTTCTCAATCTCGATGATCGCTTGCATGAGATTTCCTCCCGTATCGTATAGGCCGCGCTGGGCGCGTGCCGGCTACAGCTTGGTCTTGCGTCCGTTCAGCCAGAGCGGCACGCGGAAGACGACGTTGATGAGCAGGACGAAGAAGATCAGGACGGCGGTCGCCTTCTGGGCGATCTCCTGCGCGTCCGGCACGATCGCCTCGGACTGGACGTACCAGAGATGGACGGCCAGCGTCTCGCCCGGGGAGAACAGGTTGAAGTCCCACATCGATCCGGACGTCGTCACGCCTGCGGTCAGGATGATGACGGCGCTCTCGCCGAACGCCCGGCCGGCCACGAGGCAGATGCCGGTGATGATCCCGTTCAGCGCGACGGGGATGAGCACGCGTCGAATCGTCTGCAGATGCGTGGAGCCGAGCGCGAACGAAGCGTTCTTCATCTCGACCGGCACGGCCCGGATCGACTCCTCCGTCACGCGCGTCAGCACGGGCAGATTCAGGAAGGCGAGGCTCACCGCGCCGCCCAGGATCGTGAGGCCCACCTGGAACATCTCGACGAAGATCGCGATGCCGAACAGACCGAAGATGATCGAAGGGACCGAGGATAGCCCTTCGACGCAGATGCGGACGAGGCCGATCCACTTGTTGTCCGGCGCGAACTCCGCCAGGTAGATGCCGGCCGCCAGGCCGAGCGGAATGGAGATCGCGAGCGACAGGAACAGCACGTAGAACGAATTGAACAGCGCGGGTCCGATGCCCCCGCCCTCTTCGATCTCGCTGGGCAGTCCGTATAGGAAGTCCCAGGTCAGTTTGGGCAGTCCTTTCTGCAGGAGCAGGAACAAGAGGCCCAGGATAAAGAGAATGACGCAGATCCCGACGAACCAGACGAATCCGGTGAACAGCCGGTTGTAGATCGCGGAGGCGCCGCTCCGCTTGCCGAACGCGCTAGGCGCGGATGCCGACCGGTCGGTCATGCGTTCTTCCCTCCTCGTTGCTGCAGGAACCGCATGACGACGATCATCAGGAGCGAGATCACGAGCAGCAGGAAGCCCATCATGTACAGCGCGTGGTTCCAGGTGGAGTCGAACTCGACGCTCGAGATCTGCATGACGATGTTGCTCGTCAGGACGGCGGTCGGCTTGAACAAGCTGTCCGCGATCTGAGCGGTATTGCCGATGACCATGACGACGGCCATCGTCTCGCCGATGGCGCGCGCCATCCCGAGGATGACGGCGTACAGGATGCCGCGGCTGGCCGCCGGGATCACGACGCGGACGATCGTCTGGAAGCGGTTGGAGCCCAGCGCATAGGACGCGTCGCGATACTTCTTCGGAACGGCGGTGATCGCGTCGTCGCTGATCCGGCTGATCGTAGGCAACACCATGATGGTCAGCACGATCGAGGCGGCGAGCAAGCCGTCGGCCAGCTCATGTCCGGTAAGGTCCCGCAGCATCGGCACGAGCAGCGTCATGCCCAGGAAGCCGTAGACGACGGACGGAATGCCGACCAGCAGGTCGAGCACCGGACGGAGCAGATTGCGCAGCCAGGCCGGCGTCATCTCCGCGAGGAAGATGGCGATGATGACGGAGAACGGCACGGAGAACAGCAGCGTCAAGGCGGTCAAAGCGAACGTGCCGAAGATGAAGAGGAGCGCGCCGTAGCTCTCGTTCTCGGGATCCCAGTTCGTCGAGAAGAAGAATTCGCTGAACGAGACGTCGCGGAACGTCAAGATGCCGGTGCGGAACATGAAGAACAAGATACAGAGCAGAATCAGGCAGACGAACCCGGCGGCCGCGATGCAGGCGATCTTGAAGGCGGAGTTGAACAGCCGCAGCCGCGCCTTGCGATCGAACGACGGACCGGAGCCGGCCCGCAGGCTCGTGCCGAGCTCGGCGGAGGCCGAAGCTTGGCCGGTTGGATGAAGGTCTAGCATGTGCAGGGTCTCCTTTTACGAAGAGAAGCCAGCTCGGCGCCATGACGCTGAAGCTGGCTGGCTCTTCGATATATTCATAGGGAGCGATTCGAGACGCGGATTACTTCTTGACGGCGGACAGCGGGATGAACTTCAGCTTCTTCAGCGAGCCTTGTTGGAACTTCTCGCTTTGGATGTACTCGATGAACGCCTTGGTCGCGCCCGACGGTTGGCCCTTCGTCATGAAGTAGCCGATGCCCCAGACCTTGTACGTGCCGTTCAGGACGTTCGCTTCGTTCGGCGCGACGTTGTTGATCTTGACGGCCTTCATCTTGCTCGTCACGTACGGCAGGTCGATATAGCCGATCGCGTTCGGGGTCGATTCGACGGCCGTCTTCATCTCGCCGCTGGAGCCCGTTTCCTTGTAGTTGTCGCCTTTGCTCATGAATTCTTTGCCTTCGAGCGCCTTCATCTGGAAGTTGACGCGCGTGCCGGAACCGAACTTGCGGTTGACCACCACGATGTTCGCGTCGTCGCCGCCTACGTCCTTCCAGTTGGTGATCTTGCCGGAGAAGATGTCTTGCAGCTGCTTCGTCGTCAAGCTGTCCACCTTCACGTCCTTGTGGACGATCGCGGCGAATACGGTGACGGCGACCGGGTTGGCCACTTGGCCGTCGAACTTCTTGAAGCCGGGCACGTCGAGGGAAGCGTCCCAGTCGACCGCGCCGATGTCGGCGATGCCTTTGCGGACCGATTGCGGGCCCGTGATGGAGCCGGCGGCGGACGCGGAGATCTTCACCTTCGGGTTCAGCTTCTGGAATTCGTTCTTCGCTTGCAGGGTCAGCGGCAGCAGGGCCGAAGATCCGTTGATGACGACGCTGCCTTTGAGGCTGCTTGCCGCGCCGGCGGCGGATGCGCCGACCGCGGTCAGGGAGACCGCCAGGGCGATCGTCGTAAGGCTCTTGAACCATTTTTTCATGGGATAAGGGCTCCTCTCAGTTCTTGCATGATGAATGGTTAGGTTGATTCCTTGGTCTTGCGGGCGTTGTTAGACTTTTCGCCTTACTTGGTGATCGGCTTCCATTGGTCGCCGATGCGGGCGTACACTTGGCCGCCGTTCTCTACCGCGATCTCGGAACCGTTCGCGATGAAGCCCGAGACGTCGCCGGACAGATCGTACAGCTTCGTCTTGGCGCCGGACGCCGGATCGACTTCGTAGACGGCCGTCGCGCTGTCGCTGACTTGCGTCAGGACGTAGAGCTTGCCGCCGGACAGGGCGATCTCCAGGACGTCGCCTTCGCCGAAGAGCGCGGAGGCTTTGGCGTCTTTGTCGACGGCGACGACGCTCGCGTTGCCGTCGCCTTCCGGAACGCTGACGTAGTAGGCGGCGCTGCCGTCCGCGGATTGCAGGAACAGCTTGTCGTCGGACGTCGTCGTCAGCTTCACGGCAGCCGGCTTCTCGACCGATACGTCAACGAGGTAG
This sequence comes from Cohnella nanjingensis, assembly GCF_014212125.1. Classification (GTDB taxonomy): domain Bacteria; phylum Bacillota; class Bacilli; order Paenibacillales; family Paenibacillaceae; genus Cohnella; species Cohnella nanjingensis. The sequence goes on along the minus strand of NZ_JACJVP010000042.1, from coordinate 11,635 downwards.
ACTTGGCCGCCCGTGCCCGCGAAGTCGATCGATACTTTGTCTTCGTCAACGTTGGTCGCGTCGCTCGTGACTTTGCCGAGCGCGGTGACGACGTAGGTGAACTTCTTGCCGTCCGGGGAGACGTTCAGGCTCGACTTGTAGTCGACCTTGTCGTCCAGGATCGTCTTGATCGTGCCGTTGGCCGGGTCAAGCTGCGCGATGACCGTGCCCTTGTCTCCTTGAAGGAAGTACAGCAGGCTGCTGTCCGCCGCCCATACCAGCTCGGCCTTGATGCTCGTATCCGCGCTGACTTGCGCGCTTTGCTTGGTAGCCAGGTCGATGACGTATACCGCGCCGGTCGAATCCGTGTATGCTGCCTTGGCGCCGTTCGGCGCGACGATCAGATCGGAAGCGTCCGTCGTCTTCAGCAGCTCGCTCGACTTGCCGGTCTTCGCGTCGATCAGGTATTCCGTGCGGGATTCGCCTGCAGGGACGGAGACGAGGATCTGTCCGGCGCGGACGAAGCGCGGATTCTCGGCGCCCGCGAGCAGCTTGATCGTGTTGATCGCGATCTGGCCGCCCGACGTGGCCAGCGTGCCGCCCAGTCCTTGCACGAGCGGACGAACCGCGATGAATGCCGTTCCGTTTACGCTTTTGACCGGTTGGCTCAGGTTGACCGCATTGCCGTCGACCGTGATCTTCTTGTCGCCTGCCTTCAGATCGACCGTATGGCCGTCCAGCGCAACCGTCGTGATGCCGTTATGTACGGACAGCTTCGCGTTCAGCGCCGCTGCGATATCCCGTACGGCTACCAGCGTCTCGCCGCTTTGCTTCACGGTGCGGATCGTCGAAGCCTGGTAGTTGATCGCGAAGGTGGATTGCTGCACTTGAACCGCTGCGGCCTTCGTAGTCGTTGCGGCGGACGCCGCGCTTACGAGCGATGTGCTGACGGCTGCTGCCAGAAGCGTTACCCCGATTGCTTTTTTCATGGACATTGGCATCTAGTCACCCTTCTTTTATCATTCTTTGGTCACGATACCGAGCGGCCTAAGCCTCGCTTGCGCCTCTCTGCATCGTCTTAGCTCAAACCGTGTCGCCTTGCTTCGCGTTTTTCTCGAATCCGTGCTTTGCTTGCTGCATCCGTTCCCGTTCAATCTTGCGACCCAACCCGTTCCGCGAGTCTCGATCCCTCCGAATCTCTCGTTGGTAGATTGTAAAATCGGCTCTTTACAAAGGTAATTATAAGGAGGAATTGTAAAGCGGGATTGATGCCTATATTTTCTAAATGTAAATTTTTCCTGCCGTTTGCAATCGGATTGGGTCCGGGGTCGGTTGAATCCGTCGATTCGCGGGACGAAGCGCCCGGGCAGAAAGTTCCTTTTCGGCGGAAACGCCTTGCGATCCGGGTCCTTCCCGGCGGCAGGGTCCCGGGTTTGAGCCCCTCGGAAGAGGGATTCTCGGCGAGACTGCGAGCGGATGGAAACTTTTGGGCGGAAGCTGCGTCCATATAGGAAATCAGGATGGCGGTGGTGAACGAACATGGCGATGCGGAAGCCAACGGCGCAGCCTTTTCCGTCCGTTCGGTTGACGGCCGTCTGCGCGGTCTTGCTCCTCGGCGTCCTCTGGTGGATGTGGCTGGGACCCGCGAGCGGGAGCCCGCCTCCAATCAGGGATACGCATACGCCATTGAAGCTCGCTCAGGTAGAGCCGAGACCGGGGCTCCTGCCGGCGGCGCATTTCGATGACAACATGTGGGGGCTGCAGAGCTCCTATTCATCGGACTTGGTCGGTCCGCTCGTCATCCATCCGATGACCTACCCGGATCGCGTACCGCAGCGCGGAGACGTCGTCTACTTCTCGCTGCCCGAGACCGTCCGCTCCTCGCCGGAAGCCCAGGCGGGCCTCCCCGATGCGGAGATCGCCCGCGTCATCGCCCTGCCCGGCGAGACCGTGCGGATCAAGGACGGTCAGATCTATATCGACGGTCGGCAGCTGGATGCGTTCTACGGACGTCTTCGAATAGGGGGACAAACGGAAAGGGAGTACTTCCGCACGATCAATCGGCCGGGCACGGGCGAATGCGGCGAAGCCTGCCAACGGACGGCGAAATCGATCTTCCATATGAACGCGGCTGAGCGAAAAATACCGGAGGATGCCTACTTCGTCCTGGGAGACACGGCGATGCGCGGCAACGACAGCCTCGTCTTTGGCCCGCTGGCCGCCGACCGGGTGATCGGCCGGGTCGTGGGTTCGACGGGGAAAGCGGACGGAGCGCAAAGATAGTCGTCGATAAAACGGGGATGCGACGGATCGGAAGATCGTCGAGGCGTGAAACTTATAGATGAAACTTGACGCAAAAAAAGCCGCGCCGCGGACGAAAGCTCGCTCTGGAGACTTTCGCCGCGGACGCGGCCTTTTGCTCGTATGGATCGATCGGTCAAGGCGCGAATCCGACCATCCGGAGCCAGGAAGCGCAAGTCGCCGGCCAGCCGTTCACGTGCGCGTCCGCCTCGGCCAAGCCGAGACCGTGCCGGCCGTGCGCGTAGACGTGCAGGTCGAACGGCACCTGATGCTTGCTGAGCGCCGCCGCGAACAACAAGCTGTTCTCCACGGGCACGCCCGCATCATCAGCCGTATGCCAGAGGAATGTGGGCGGCGTGTCGGCCGTTACCTGCAGCTCGTTGCTGAGCAGCTCCGTAAGCGCGGCGTCCGGCTCGGGGCCGAGCAGGTTGAGGCGCGACCCTTCGTGGGTGTGCGGGTCCTGCAGCGTCACGACCGGATAGCAGGCGATCAAGAGATCGGGGCGGCTGGATACCCGCTCGATCGGATCCTCGGCGTCTTGCCGGCCCGCATCGTAGCGGGTGGCCGCCGTCGTGACGAGATGGCCGCCCGCGGAGAAGCCGAGAATGCCGATCCGCGACGGATCGACGCCGAATTCCTCCGCCCGGCTCCGAACGGTGCGGATCGCCCGCTGAAGATCCAGCAGCGGGCTGGGGTGACGGTAAGGAGCCACCCGGTAGCGCAGGACGAAGGCGGAGACGCCGATCCCGTTCAGCCATTCGGCGATCGGCCCGCCCTCGTGCCCGGCCCGCATGCCGTAGCCCCCGCCTGGCGCGACGATGACCGCGGCGTTGCTCGTTCCGTCCAGCAGATAAGGGGTCAATGCCGGGCGATCCTCATCGGTCTCTCCCGTCGCGTAGGGCGCCCCCTGTTCCCACAGCAACCATTCTTTCTCCATTTGATATCCCCTTCCTCTCTTTTCGATTAATCGTACTCGTGCGATTGCGTTTGTCCGAACACCCTCCGATAGTCGGCGGGCGTCAAGCCCTCCGCTTTGCGGAACGACCGGATGAAATAACTGACCTGCGCAAATCCGCATTCGTCCGCGACCGCCTTGACCGGCAGCCGGGTGGAGGCCAGCAGACTTTTCGCCCGAACGATCCGGCACGCCTGCAGATAGCGGTTCGGGGTCTGTCCGAGCACCTCGGTGAACAACCGGTGAAAATGATAAGCGCTATACCCCGACAGCGCGGCCATCCTGTCCAGCGACCACGGCAGCTGGCAGCGGCCGCGGACCGAATCGGCCACGGCGCGAATCGCCGCCTGCTGCTCTCTGGGCAGCGCGGCTCCGGCATCCCGCTTCGACCGGGGCAGCACTTCGGCAAGCAAGGCGTACAGCAGCGCGGACATCTCCGGTTCGCTGCGCGTCTCGAACGCGGTCCCCAAGTCGTACATCCGGTCCGTCAGCCGCTCGACCCGCTCCCGATCGTCGTAGGACAGCAGCCAAACCTCGCCCGGATCGGCTCCGTCCAGCATGGCGAGCGGCACGGGCATATCGAAGTGCGCCCAGCGGATGTCCCAGGGCTCGGACGCGGACGAGCCGTATTCCTGTCGGACATGCTTGGGGTACAGGAATCCTTCGCCCGCCTGCAGTTCGATCCGCTCGCCGCCCCGAACGAGATACCCTTGGCCCCCGCATACGAGATGGAGATTGTAATACGGGAACACGCCCTCTTCGCGCACGGCGACATGCCGGGGATCCCCGCTATAGCGGCCGACCGACTCGGGATAGCAAGCATACCGGGCATACGTCGGGGCCGGCAGTTGGTAATGCGCTTTCATCATCGGCCATGCCTCCAAGCCTTGCAGGGTCATTCGACGGCCTTCCGCCTGGCGGATGCTCAGGCTCCGAGCGGAGGAGCGCGGACGGGGAAAGGCACATTCTCATTCTCTACTAAAATAACTTCGCATGCCGCGCATGGCAAGCCCCAATGCCGAAGACTCCGGCAGATCGGCGGCGTACAGCGGCGGTCGTGGACGAAAAAATGTAGTCCTGGACTGCCGCTGTTATATCGAAGCACCGTTTCCCTTTAGCCGCTCAAGCTTTTTAAATATTGATCTGTTGAAAGTATGCGCGTATCGCAATCAGCTCGGTTCGTGACGCGGAAGCGCATCGGTTGTTATTTCGCATCAAGTTCCAGCAGCTCTGCCGTCATTTCCGCGAGACGAGCCGCCGACTGGGGTGAGAACAGATGGTTTCGAACACTCAATTCCGTGTACATATTGAACGCGCTGAGCGGTTCCTTGGGCGGTTCGTCAAGAAGCCGGATAATCGGAGGTGCGACATCGGCGGCAGGTTTCGCACGCGCCTTCTGCAGTTCAATATACGCCGCCGTCGGAGCATCGAACTCACCGGCGAAGCTCGTCGATGTCGTTCCCGGATGGAACAGCACATACCTAACCGGGCTCTCGGCATGTCGCTCAGCGAAGGTGACCCCGAGCAGATCGTTGAACCGTCCGGTTACGAACATCGCATTCACGCCATCGTATTGCTTGGCACTCTGCAGATCTTCCCAATCGATCGGCGTATCGTGGCCTGGCCCGGCCACGTTGACGATGACGGGGCTATCCGATCTCTCGAGAGCGCCGAGCAGCCCGTAGCTAAACAGAACACGACTCAGGTAGAAGAGCGCAAAGTTGTCTTCGAATCCTTCGGAGGTGACCGACCGATGCGTGCGGAAGTAACGCGCGCACAGGACAAGGCCATCAATTCGGGGATAAGCCTTGATCACGTCACGGACAGTACGCTCGGTACTCGACATCAGACTGAGGTCTGCCTGGACGAAAGCCACGCTTCCTGACGCGTTGGCGGACTCTCGAATGAGCCGATCCCCCTTCTTCGGATCCGTTCCGATCACGACGACATGGTCTCCCCTTGAAAATAGCGCGCGCGCGACAGCTGCACCAATTCCATCCGTGCCGCCTGTAATCACGAATGTCTTTGTCATGACCCATCTCTCCTCTACGCCATTTTGATCCTTTGAACGCTCATACGGATAACCCAAGCACCTTTTTTGAATGATAATTAAAATATTCAGCAAAAAAAAAGGACGGTCTTTCTATCGAATATCAAAAAGTGCCATCATAACCATGCAGCCAGAAGAAATCCATCACTTTGACAAGAACCGCAGCCGTATCGCACTCCTTGTGCCCGGCCAAGACAATCCCTCCTTAGATGGGAAGTTTAGCATTTCTTTAACCAACGTTCAAGAAAGATTTACCACGAGAGCTTCCTCCTTTGGCCCAACCGCTTCGCGGCGTCTCTCCTCTCTGCAAAAATATTCGTTGCCAACCCGGGTCCCAAATGATACTATTGAAAAAATTTACCTTGCGACGAATACCTATTCCAGGGAGGACGATACCATTGGCCAAGTATTACACGGAGCCCTCGCGGACGTTCAGCGAATTCCTGCTCATCCCGAACTTGACGGAACGCGAACACACGCCCGACCGAGTGAACCTCGCGACCCCGATCGCCAAGTACAAGCGCGGCGAGACGCCGAAGCTCTCCCTCCACATCCCCTTCTCCTCCGCGGTCATGCAGGCCGTCTCCGATCACAACATGGCCGTCGCCCTCGCGCGCAGCGGCGGCGTCTCCTTCATCTTCGGTTCCCAATCGATCGAAGACCAAGCCGACATGGTCCGCAAGGTCAAATCGTTCAAAGCCGGCTTCGTCGTCAGCCGCTCTAATCTGACGCCGGACCACACGCTCGCGGACGTCCAGGCGCTGAAGCGCCAGACCGGCCACTCCACCGTCGCCATCACGGACGACGGCACGCCGAACGGCGAGCTGCTCGGCATCGTCACGAGCCGCGACTACCGCGAGAGCCGCGACGCGCCGGACAAACCGATCCACAGCTTCATGACGCCGTTCGCCTCGCTCGTCTGCGGCCGTTCCGGCATGACGCTGCCCGAGGCCAACGATCTGATCTGGGAGCGCAAGCTGAACTGTCTGCCCATCGTCGACGACAACCAGCATCTCGAGCACCTGGTCTTCCGCAAAGACTACGACGGCCACAAGGAGTATCCGCTCCAGCTGCTGGACGCGAACAAGAGCTACATCGCAGGCGCGGGCATCAACAGCCGCGACTACGCGGAACGGGTGCCGGCGCTCGTCGAAGCCGGGGCTGACATCCTCGTGATCGACGCGTCGGACGGCTACAGCGAGTGGCAGCGCGATACGATCGCCTTCGTCAAAGCGAACTTCGACATTCCGATCGGCGCGGGCAACGTCGTCGACCGGGAGGGCTTCCTCTACCTCGTGGAAGCGGGCGCGGACTTCGTGAAGGTCGGCATCGGCGGCGGCTCCATCTGCATCACGCGCGAGCAGAAGGGGATCGGCCGCGGCCAGGCGTCGGCGCTGATCGAGGTGGCCGAAGCGCGGGACGCTTACTTCGAAGAGACCGGCGTCTACGTTCCGATCTGCTCGGACGGCGGGATCGTGCACGACTACCACATCACCCTCGCGCTCGCGATGGGGGCCGACTTCGTCATGATGGGCCGCTACTTCGCCCGCTTCGACGAGAGCCCGACGCGCAAGCTGAAGGTCGGCAACAACTTCGTCAAGGAGTTCTGGGGCGAAGGCTCGAACCGGGCGCGCAACTGGCAGCGGTACGACAGCGGCGGCAAGGAGAACCTGCTGTTCGAGGAGGGCGTCGACTCCTACGTTCCCTACGCAGGCAGCCTGCAGGAGAACCTGGACAAGACGCTCGGCAAGATCAAATCGACGATGTGCAACTGCGGCGCCACGAGCATCGAGGAGCTGCAGCGCAAAGCGCGCATCACGCTCGTCTCGGCCACGAGCCTCGTCGAAGGCGGCGCGCATGACGTCATGATCAAGGACACCGGCTTGTCCGGCGAATGAACGCCGCACGCGAAGCAGCGCCCCCCAATCCGCTCGTTGAGGTGATCGAATGAGAAGTCGAATGGCGGCCCTTCTACTTTTATTTTGCATTTCCGTGCTCACGACGTCTTGCCTCGCCAAAGACAAGAAAGCCATCCTCTTGCCCGAAGGCATCCCGAGCTTCGTCCACGAACAGGACTTCGAGACGATCGATTGGGAGAAAAAAGCGGTTCGGCTGGGCGACAGCAACCTCATCGGCAACGAGAACCGTTCGGCCGTCATCGGCGCGGATAGGCCCAGTCTGGACGGCCAAAAGTGGATGTGGCATCTGTGGGGCGCAGGGCAAGGAACGGAGCTGACCGTCGCAGGTTTCCACAAGGCCTCGAGAACGGTTCATCCCATTCTCGTGTCGACGGATGACTGGACGATCAAGCTCGGCGGACCCCACAACGGCGCGGATGCCCATCTCCCCTCGACGGTCCGAATCCCGACTGCGGGCGAATGGGCGATCAATCTCTATGCCGACGATAAGCTGTTCGATACGCTGATCTACGAGATCGACAGCTGATTCGCGATTCTGCCTCCGTCACGCAAAAAACCAGGAAGCTCCGCCGTGCAGGCGGAATTCCTGGTTTTTTTGCCGCGTATTCGTTTAGACGTAGCCGATCGTCTTCACTTGATTCCAGCATACCGGCTTCACGGCGGCGCCTTCCGGCAGCGCGCCCTTCAGCACGATCGTCTTCGACTCGCCCGCGCGAAGATCGAAGTAATTGTCCGACAGCGCGCCAGGCAGATCCGCAAGACCCGCGTCCTTCGCGAACGTATCGGCCGTCAGCGTGAACCGGGTATCCCCGTTCGCGAGCGTCTCCTGCGTCACGCTGACCGTTGCCGGCTTCAACCGGAGCTGGTGCGGCTTGCCGAGCAAGTAGGTATTGCTGGCGACGAGCTCGTCCCCTATCAACAGGTTCACGTACACGATCGTCGCCGCCGGGTCGAATCCCTCCGAAGAGAAGGTTCCGGCAGGCGTCGAGCGGCAGCCTTGCCCGCGAACTTCGCGCGTCTCCGACTTCACGACGCGGTCCGTCGCGAGGTCGTAGAACGCCACCTCGATCTTGCCTTCGAAGTCGCCGCGGTCATGGATGAGGTACAGCTCGGCCTCGGTAACGCCAGGCGTGATCTTGGCGTAGGCGTTCGGCGACTGGAAGCTTCGCTTCATATAGAAGTAAGAAGGCTTGTGCACCTTGCCGTAGTCGACGAGCGCCCAACTGATCGACGGCCACAGGTCGCTCCACTGCCAGATGAGCGCGCCGGACGTGTCCGGCATCCGGGATACCCAGTGCTCGACGCCGAAGCGCAGCGCGTTCGCCTGCATCAGCTAGTTGGCGTAGACGAAGTCCTCCTTCGCCGCCGGCAACCGGTAATCCCCTACCGTGTAATAGAACAACCGCTGAATGCCGTTCGGCGCCTTCTGCATGGCGTCGAACTTCGGATCGCGCAGATCCGCGTCCGGATCGACTTGGTTCAGCACGTAGTTCGACGGGTAGGACTGCATCCCGAACTCGGACAGGAACCGGCCGTTCACCTCGCGGTACTCCTCGTAAGGATGCACTTGGCCCCAGACGTACCAAGAATGCAGGTCGCCGTAGTTGCCCTCCAGCTTGGTGTGATCGAACGTCAGCGAATACGGGCTCGAAGGCCAGTACGGCCGCAGCGTATCGACGGCGCAGGCGTCCGCGAGCACCTCGAAATACAGTTTCTCGCCGTAACCGTGCTTGCGGTGCGCGCGGCTGCGCTCGACGAACACCTGATTCTCGTTGTTGCCGCACCAGAGCACGATGCTCGGATGGGCGCCGAATTCCGCGATCACGTAGTCGGCTTCCTGCCGCACGAGCGCGCTGAACGCGTCGTCGTCCGGATAGTCGCCGCAGGCGAACATGAAGTCCTGCCACACCATGACGCCGAGGCGGTCGCAGGCCTCGAAGAAGTCGTGGTTCTCGTACGTGCCGCCGCCCCAGACCCGGATCATGTTCATGTTGGCGGCGACGATGCTCTCGATCTCCGTATCGTACGCTTCGGCCGTATCGAGATTCGGGAACAGCTTCAGCGGAATCCAATTGATGCCTTTGCACAGCACCGGCACGCCGTTCACCTCGATGATGAACTTGCGGCCCTGCTCGTCATAAGGCATGACGATCTTGATCTCGCGAAGGCCGACGGTGCACGAAGCCGCGATCGGCTGCGCCCCTGCCGCATCGACCGTCACTTCCAGCCGGTACAGCGGCTGCTCGCCGTGCCCCGCCGGGTACCAACGCTTCGGCTCCGCGATCTCGAGCGACGCCTCGTACTTGCCTTCGCCCGGCATCAGCGCCGCCTGCTCGCTCCGCTCCGCCGCGACGCGGTCGCCGTCGTAGAGTCGGTAGGTCAAGGCCGCCGCGACAGCCGCGCCGGTCGCGTTCTCCACGCTCAGCGCAGCGTTGACGATCGCCTTGCGGTCGGACAAATGCGTGATGCTGTAGCCCAGTCGTCCGCACCGGCAGACGTCGAAGGCTTCAACCCGGATCGGCTTGTGGATGCCGACCGTCGCCACGCGCGCGCCCCAGTCCCAGCCGTAGCCGTATTGCGCCTTGCGGCCGAACAGCCGCGGCGAGATGCCGTTCCACAGGTTCAGCTGCGCGCCGAACGCCTTTTCCTTCTTCTTCATCGTCTCCGTCGGGGAAGCGATGCGCACGACCAGCACGTTCTGCGCTTTGGCCGCGCCCTTGATATCGAAGCGATAGCCGATGAACATGTTCTCCGTATGGCCGACGACGACGCCGTTCACCGAGATCTCCGCGTAAGTGTCCACGCCCGACACGACCAGCTCGATCGCCTCGCGCGCGAGCATGGACGCATCCAGCGCGAAGGTGCGGCTGTAGGTCCACTCGTCGTATTCGACCCACTCGATCTTCGGTTCGAACAACGTGTCGTATTCGTTCGGCAGGACGCCTTGCGCCATCAGGTCCTTCTGGACGAATCCGGGCACGTTGGCTTCGTATCGATCCCCCGTGCGGCCGTTGGCGAGGTCCCATACGCCATTCAACAACAGGCTTTGCATCCTCTAAGCACCTACTCTATATTCCTTGACGGAATTTGTTTTAGCCTTGCGTCAAGCACCATTGTAACCGATTCGGCCGCATTTGTGTTAGGTATTTTATCGATTTCGTTTGATTTTGTTGATGCGATTTCAGTTTACATATGAATTGTTAGCACTTCGTTAGGCAGTCGCATCCGCCCCCGCTATCCCTATCATCGCCCAAAATAAAGAAAAAACCGCCACCGGCGGTTTTCGCAAGGAATCAAGGAAACGTTGAAGCGACAAAGGCGGTTCGAACGCCGTCAATGCGGATAGTTCAACGGAAATTCCATGCCGCAAGGGCCGCCGTCCGGATTGTCCGCGAGATCCACCTCCGTGCCGTCTTCCCGGTAGAGCGGCTTGTAGTACTGGGAGATATGCGTCGCCGACTCGTTCGCATAATGGCAAATGAACGCCCGGCGAAAGCGGTCTTTGGTCTTGTTGCGGTAGGAGCCGTGGATGAGGTTGCCGTTGAAAAACAGCACGTCGCCCCGGTCCATCGCGGCGGGGACGATGTTCTTGTCCTTCGGCGGCTTCACGTAATGCGTCGTAAACGATTCGTTCGCGTCCGCGAGCTCCGGGCAGGCGATGTCATAGCCGCTCGTCTTGGGGACGACCAGCAACCCGCCGTTGTCTTCGTCCGCCGCGTCGATCGCCGTCCATGCGGCGATGCAGTTGCCCGGCTCCACCTTCAGATAGAAGTTGTCCTGGTGCAGCGCCTGTCCGCGCGAGCCCGGCGGCTTGAAATAGAACATGCTCTGGGCCGCCAACGGGGGTTCGCCGTACAGATCCGTCAGCACCTCCAGAACCGGCCGGTGCAGCATGTACCGCTTGGCCGTCTCGTCGAAGCGATGCGGGTGCATGACGCGGGGGTATCGCTTTAACGGATCCGACAGGCCCGCATTCAGATCCGGTTCGAAGTGGCCGGGCACGATCCGGTTGCCGATCTCCTCGAAAGCGCGGTCGATGGCTGCCAGATCCTCCTCGTTGAACAAGCCTTTGACGATCAGATACCCCTCGGTATCGAAATGCCGCTTTTGCTCTTCCGTTATTTTCCGGTTTGCGGTTGTCATGTTCCGTTCCCCTTCCGGCAGTGGTTGGATTTCGTTGCTCTTGCTCTTATCTTAAGGGCATTCTCCTTGCGGATGAAGTAAGCGGACTGCTATTTTAGTCCAGGAATCCTGCTATCTTGTTCCGCCCGCCGCCGGCCGTTCCGAGGTTCGTCACATTTTCTTTATCTCCCTATCACGTACCGCTAAGCTTCCCTTAAGGTTGCGCCGGCATAATGAACTCACTCCCCTTTCATGTTTGACATAGATGCAAGGCCAGCCCGCCTCCGAGGGGGCCACTGAAAAAGTCCG
>NZ_JACJVP010000041.1 GCF_014212125.1 Cohnella nanjingensis | reverse complement strand
CTTGGGGATATAATGGTTACGGACAAACGACCGTGCCAACGGGAGCGCAGTCCGGCGTAGTGGCGATAGCCGCGGGAGGGGATCATTCCCTGGCGCTCAAAACAGACGGCTTCGTTGTCGCATGGGGAGATAATGTTGACGGACAAACGACCGTGCCAACGGGAGCGCAGTCCGGCGTAGTGGCGATAGCCGCGGGAGGGGGTCATTCCCTGGCGCTCAAATCGGACGGCTCCGTTGTCGCATGGGGATATAATGCTTACGGACAAACGAACGTGCCTGCGGGAGCGCAGTCCGGCGTAGTGGCGATCGCAGCGGGAGGGTATCATTCCTTGGCGCTCAAAGCAGACGGTTCTGTTGTCGCATGGGGAAATAATGGTAACGGTCAAGCGACTGTGCCAACGAGAGCGCAGTCCGGCGTAGCGGCGATCGCAGCGGGAGTGGATCATTCCCTGGCGCTCAAAACAGACGGCTCCGTTGTCGTTTGGGGACGTAATTTCGATGGTCAAACGAACGTGCCTGGCAGCTCCGATCTGACCGATCTTACAATCGATCCCGGTGCTTTGAATTTTAACGCTAGTACCGATAGCTACACAACTTATGTTAGGGGTTCGGTATCCAGCGTTAACGTGACGGCCAAGCTAGCAGACATTGTCAACGCCAGTTTATTCATAGGCGGTCAGATGCAACCGAGTGGGTCGGCTTCGGCGGTAAGCTTGACAGGGACTTCAACCGTCATCCCTGTTCGGGTATCTCCTTATCTATTACCGGACAAGCTTTATTCGATTACGGTTATTAAAGTTGCACCGCCGAATGTTGCAGTCGCAATGACGAAGGCCGACGGAAGCGCGTATTCGGATAACACGTGGACGAATCAAGCTGTCTCTGTAAGCATAGGGGCGACGGATGATGTAAGTGTTACTTCGGTTACGTATTCGCTGGATGGAGGAGCGAACTGGAGCCCCTATTCCTCTCCCATCCAACTGACCGGCGACAATGTCTACTCGCTTGTGGTTAAAGCGATTGATTCAGTCGGGAATGAAACGATCGAACAGCGGACGGTAAAAATCAGCACAAGCGGATTAATATTGACTCCGGCGCTGACATTGGAGGACGGGGCCCCCTATACGAGCGGAGCTTGGACGAATCAGAGCGTGACTGCAAGCGTCTACGCCGAGTCAAGTGCAAGCGGAGTTGATTCCATTACCTACACGACGGATGGCGGAGCGGAACAAGCTTATGTGAACCAATCGCCTCTTGTATTCAGTCAAGAAGGGGCACAAGCGATTGTATTCAAGGCGACGGATACGGCAGGCAATATGTTAAACGCTCCGCTATCGATCAACATCGACAAGACAAGACCGGTCATTACGTTAAAAGGGCCTTCGAAAGTGACGCTGACGGTGGGCGACACATATGCGGAGCAGGGGGCTGACGCAACGGATAATGTTGGGCTCGCAGGAGCCGTAGCGATAACCGGAACGGTCAATACGAACATAGCTGGAACATATACGTTGCGGTATAACGTAAGCGATCTCGCCGGGAATGCGGCGGTAGAGGTTGTACGGACGGTTGTTGTCCAACCGCCGCTAACGTCAGAACCAGCGCCAGCACCAACCGTTGCCAAGCCGGTCATCGACAAAAACGGCGAACCGATTGACCCGGCTAACCTCGACACCACGAAGCCGTCCGTTACGCTTGAAGTGACGCCAAACAAAGACGGCATAGCCTACGTCAGCATACCGGCAAGTATTTTGACCCGTTTGGAAGGCAAGAACGCCACCTTCTTCATTGAAATTAAGGCGCCTTACGGCAGCTATCCAGTGCCGGTTAATCTGGCGTCGCTCATTCCGGGGCTGAAGGACTTGCTTGCTGCCAGTAACCTCAACACCGAGGACATCAGCTTCAAGACGACCTTAATTGACAAGTCCGGTAACAAAGATATCCAAGAAGCGTTTGCAAACGGCTTGCCAAATGGCAAAGTGATGGGTGCGATTGTAGATTTTCGCATCGATATGATCAACACTAGGACAGGGCAAATCATCGGAACGGCCGACAAGTTCAGCAAGGCGCTGACAAGAGCGATTCAGATGCCGAAGAACATGACCGGCATGCCGGCGCAATGGGGCGCGTTCCGCTATAACGCATCAGCCAAGAAGTTCGAGTTTGTTCCAGCCAAAAAAGCGCAAATGGACGGCGCATGGTATGTGATGATCAGCTCTTATTCCAACAGCGCATACGTCGTGGCGCAAAATGAAGCGAGCTTTGCCGATGTGCAAACGCATTGGGGCAAACCGTTTGTCGAGCTTGCCGCGGCGAAAGGGCTTGTTTCCGGAGTTGGCGGCGGCTTATATGAACCTGACAGACCCGTAACGAGAGCGGAATTTACTTCTATGCTAGTTCAGGCGCTCGGACGAGGCACATCTTCCGGCAGCGGTGCAGCGCCTTATGACGATGTAAAGCAAGGCGCATGGTACTTCGACGCGGTAGTGAAAGCGAAGGAGCTTGGACTCTTGAGCTTTGTAAAAGGTAATAGCTTCAAGCCCGATCAGCCGCTGACCCGCGAGGAAATGGCGAGTCTGCTGGCGGCGGTGATTGCCGCCCAAAAGCTGCCGGTCGCCAAGGAATTTGTAAGCTTGGACGGCTACAAAGATATCGGAAGCGCGAGCCCGACCTATCTGGAGGACATTCGCTTGATGGTCAAGCTTCAAATCATGACAGGCACAGGCTCGAATACGTTCGGTCCGAAGGGTGAAACGACACGGGCACAAGCGGCGGTCGTATTCATCAGGACACTGCAAACGTTAGGATCAATTGATAGCTAAGGGTCATCATCAAAGCCCGCTTGAGTGGAGTAAAATCAACTCAGGCGGGCTTGTCCATGTCTTTGGTTTTAGTTTGTTTTTATAGTCTGTGATTCAGATTTTCGCGTGCGTCACCGCAGAGATGTCCATCGCCTGTTGTCGGAATAATCATATCGGGACTCGGTGCCATCCATTTTGCGGCATTGCGCAGTACCTGATGGATTTCCTTCTGATACAGGATCGGAAACGTCTCATGTCCGGGGGTGAACTGGAACAGTTTTCCCCTTCCGCGGTAATAAACGTTGCCGCTGCGGCAGACATCGCCGCCCTCCCACCAGGAAAGAAAGACGGTCTGATCCGGTTCGGGAATCAGCTGAGGTTCGCCGTACATTTCATCTGCAGGAATTTCGATGCATTCGTTGATGCCATAGGTAATGGGATGGCCGGGATTGATGACCCAGACTCTTTCCTTTTCACCCTTGGGCATGGTGCGAAAGCGCCCCCAAAGGCCGGCATCATAATAAATACCAAGCACTCGCTGCCAGGGTTTTGAAAAGATGGAGGAATGCAAGGCGATAAAACCCATTCCGCGGTTGACGACATGATAGCAGATCCGGCTTGCGACTGTGTCATCAAAGGCGGCATTGTCGATGTGGCTCCACCAGATCAGAACATCGGTAGCCGCCAGGACTTCTTCGGATAGTCCATGGGAAGGCATATCCTGAGTGGCAATCGTCACCTCAAAATCATCATAGCCATGAAATGCCTGGGCGATAGCAGCATGAATACCATCGGGATAGATTGATTTTACGGGCTCGCTGCGGTCCTGATTGTGCTCGTTGAATATGGTGACAAGGATTTTTCGTTCCATTGGGAAGATCCCCTTTTCGATTCGGGTCGATGGCATAGCGTACTATTGCTCGAATTGAAAACCCAGACGGGCACCGCAAGATTCCCGGATAATTAAATGGGGCTCATGGGAAATGTTGATCCCTTCGGAATCATTGTTGATAGCGCTTATCAAGGTCATGATGGACATGCGTCCCAGGTAACTGTTCTGCTGGTCCAGCGTTGTCAGGCGGGGGCAGTTATATTCGCCCGAGGGAAACTGATCGCAGCTGACAACAGAGATATCTTCCGGTACGCGTAGTCCTTTATCTGCTATCGCCCGGATGGCCCCCTGCGCTACCGCATCGTTCATGCAGATAATTGCGGTAGGGGTCGTATCCGGTTGTTCCAGCAGTTTAGCCATGGCTCGATAGCCGTCCGGCGCGTAATAATTGCTTAAAGAGATCAGGGAAGAGTCAAAGGAGATCGCCAGGTTCTTCAGCGTCTGCGTATAGGCAGCCAGTCTGGCTGTGGTAGTACGAATCCCTTCCTCGCCTCCAACAAAGCCTATCCTGCGGCGACCCAGCGCCAGCAGATGATGGATCAGGGCAGATATACCGCCGCTTATATTTCGGTTCAAGAAGGTGCAGCTGCAGTCCGGAACGGACTGTCCCAGAATGACGACCGGAATCTGTCTGCCCATACGGTTTAAGGCTTCTTTATAGGAATCGGAAATTTCATCTCGGTCGA
Source organism: Cohnella nanjingensis (assembly GCF_014212125.1). Lineage (GTDB taxonomy): Bacteria > Bacillota > Bacilli > Paenibacillales > Paenibacillaceae > Cohnella > Cohnella nanjingensis. Next base: position 257,063 of record NZ_JACJVP010000041.1, on the reverse strand, counting down.
TTTCGCCACCCAAAATCAATACGCCATCCACCTTCTTATCCAGCATCATCTGGAAATAGGTGTTTTCCGGTATGGCATCGGAAACGCCATGGTTGGATCCGCCGTAAAAGGTGTTACATAAAATGATGGAATACCCGAAATCTACTGCGTAGCGCTGGATCTCCAGATACAGCTCGCTAAAGTATGGATTTGTGATATCCGATACGATAACTCCCAGCGTCTGGGTATGGTTGCTGATCATGGCACGTGCCACGGAGCTTGGCGAAAAGTGGTATTTGTTAATGATGTCAGTCACATGTGCCTTTGTCTTTGCGGAAACATTAGGACTGTTGTTGATAACGCGGGATATGGTGGAGACAGACACCCCGCTCAACTCTGCGATTTTATAAATGGTAAGGTTTTTCTGATCATCTGACATGAAAAAATTCCTCTCTGCTATAACATCTATACAGGAACACCAACATATGCTTTTGGAATCGGTACCAAGATGTCGTATTAAGTGTACTATATGCTTAAAAAACAGGAAAAAACAAGCAACCCAGTATTTTTCTTAATTGTAGTATGGGGAAAATTAAAAGTCAACGTAGACGAGATGGTTTTGATACCGATACCAAAAGAAAGAGAACAGACAGAAAATGAAAAACTTACGGTAAAATGAGGTTGACAAAAATGAACAGTTTAATTTATAGTTCAGCTTAGGAAATTTGGTACCGGTACCAAAATCTCTTCAAGGTAAATTTAGGATTGAGAAATTCCAAAAAATGATAAATGGAGAGTGCTATTATTTTTTTATTTCATTTTGGTACCGGTACCAAAATGGTTCAGGTTAGAGAGTAAAGTGCCTAAAAATGTGAAATGGAGGTTGCTCTTATTTTTTATTTCAATATGGCACCGCTTTCAAATTCGTTGAGGTAAAAGGAGAAGTTGCGATGCGAAAGGACAGGGAGAGGAAAAAGACGGCGCAAAACCCGCTGATGAAACAAAAGAAGGGTGGTGTATTCTATGAGCTGTTCAGACACAGGACTTTATATGCAATGACGCTTCCGGCGTTGATCTTTTTCCTGATTTTCAGCTATATCCCCATGATGGGTGTGTATTATGCATTTGTTGATTATGACTTTGGCAAGGGTATTCTTCACAGTTCGTTTGTGGGACTGAAGAATTTTCAGTATTTCGTTTCCGGCGGATGGGATGCGCCGATCGTTTACTTGACCAAGAATACGATCCTTTACAATCTGGTGTTCATTCTCCTGGGAAATATCATGCAGTGTATGTTAGCCATCATGATAACAACGGTTGTCGGACGGCTTTTTAAGAGAGTAACGCAATCTGTTATGCTGCTGCCGCACTTTGTGTCCTATGTGATCGTGGGCACGATTGCCTATAACATTTTCAACAGCAACTACGGCGTACTCAATTCGCTGCTGAAGGCTTTGGGCGGGAGCGGGATCAGCGTGTATATGATTCAATGGATATGGCCGTTTATCATCACATTTTTCTTCCTTTGGAAAGGTACCGGCTTTGGCATGGTGGTTTATCTTGCTGCAATCACGGGCTTTGACCGGGAGGTTTATGAAGCGGCAAAAATCGACGGCTGTAACCTATTTAAGGAGATCAGGTACATCACGCTGCCGATGTTAAAGCCAACATTTATTATGCTGGTGCTGTTCAACCTTGGCGGCATCATGAGAGGACAGTTTGAATTGTTCTATAACCTGATTCAGAGAAACGGACAGTTATTCAGCGCAACGGATGTTCTGGATACCTACATATACCGTGCGATGACAGTCAATTTCAATCTGGGTACCTCTACGGCGGCAGGTGTTTACCAGTCCGTATTCGGCTTTATCCTTGTGGTCACCGTAAACAAGATCATACGTAAGACGAGTCCGGAAAACGCCTTATTCTAAATAAGGAGAGTCGAGAAAGATGAATAACCATAAAATGTCCGCCAGTGAAAAAGGATTAAAACTATTTTTCTATATCGTTCTTTCAATGGTGTCTATTGTCTGCGTACTCCCCTTTATTCTGGTAATTTCCGGTTCTTTTTCGGACAGCGCGCAGATATTGCAAAACGGTTACTCCATTCTGCCCAGGGGATTTTCGCTGGATGGCTACCGCAGTATTTTCCTGTTTCCGATGCAGATTGCCAAAGCCTATGGCGTCAGTATCTTTGTCACCGGTGCGGGAACCGGCATTGGTCTGATGGTCATGACCTTCTGCGGTTATGCGATTTCCAGAAGCGAATTAAAATATCGCAATGTCATTGCTTTCATTATTTATTTTACGACTCTATTTTCCGGCGGTTTGGTACCCTGGTATATCGTAGTTACCAAGCTGGGATTAAAGAACAGCATCTGGGCGTTAATCATTCCGTCCATCTGCAGCTCCTTCTATATCTTGCTCATTCGTAATTTTATGAAGACGATTCCGGATGCCCTTGTTGAATCTGCAAGGCTGGAAGGAGCAGGGGAGTTTCGTACCCTGTTGCAAATCGTCGTGCCGATGTCAAAGCCGATCCTGGCCACCATTGCCTTGTTTCTGGCACTTGCATACTGGAATGACTGGTACCTGGCTTCCCTTTATATTACAAAAGCCGATTTGTGGCCTTTACAATACCGGTTATACAACATCCTGAATGCCGCCTCCAAGATCGCGTCGGTCGGGGCCGAGAACTTTACCAGCAAAATTCTGCCGACAGAGACGCAGAAGCTGGCGAACGCGATTGTGGCAACAGGACCGATTATTTTCCTATATCCTTTCCTGCAGAAGTACTTTGTTCAGGGCATCTCCATCGGAGCGGTAAAAGGATAATTCCAAAGCGGTAGTCATGCAAATTACTATATCAACCTACTTTTTGAAAATTGGGGCAAGGGTCAAAAAGCGGGAACGATTCCTATCAAAAGAGGAGGAAACTGAAAGATGAGAAAAAGCATGAAGAAACTGACGGTAGGGTTGTCGGTAGCGGCGATGGTTCTTGGCAGTACTGCATGCGGTGGTAAGGCACCGACGGAAAGTTCGGAAAGCACAGGGTATACGGGCGATTTGGATTATGTGAAGCTGAAAATGTATGCGATTTCCGATGCACCCAATAATACGGACCTGGCAAAGCAGTACTGGGATCAGCTCAATGCCAGATTAAAAAAGGAACTGAATACGACTATCGATTTCACTTATGCAGCAGGCAATGATTACAAAAACAACTATGCTTTGGCCATTGCTTCGGGAGAAAAATATGACCTGATGCAGGCGGCTCCCGGCTGGTTGGATTATCAAAGCTATGCATCAAAGAACGCATTTAAGCCGCTTGATGATCTGCTGCCGAAGTATGCGCCTTATCTTTGGAAGAATATTCCCAAGACTACATGGGATGCAGCATCCGTCAAAGGGAAGATCTATGGTGTTCCCGGTATGGAAACAGGAGTAACAGCACCCGCCTTCGTATACAGAGAGGATCTAAGAAAGAAATACAATCTGCCTGAAATCAAGTCCATGGATGATATCGAGACCTATCTGCAGGGGATCAAGGACAATGAGCCGGGAATCATCCCGAGCGATGATTATCAGAGTCAGGTATATGGTACTTCCTGGATTTACACCACGCCTTATATCGGCATCGATGAAATTCACGACAGACTTTACAACTTTGTTTATGACCCCAGAAACGGTCAAGTGCTCAGTGTTATCGAGACCCCTGAATTCAAAGAATATATGTATAAAATGAAGGATTGGGCCGACCGAGGCTTTTGGTCTTCCAGCGTGCTTACCAGCACGAACTGGGGCGTAACGCAGGTACTCAACGGAGTAGCGGCGGCATCCTTCAATGAGCAGCTGCCCGGCTATAACAACCATGCGACACAGGTGGAAAAGGAACATGGCGCCGAGGGCTGGGAATTGAATTATTTTATGTATTTTGAAGGAAATCCGGACTCCGTTCTTCAAGGCTCCACAACCAAAAATATGGCGGCAATCTCAACGAATGCCGAGCATCCTGAACGAGCACTGATGGTTCTGGATTATATACAGCAGCATGAAGATCTTTGGAATTTCATTACTTATGGTACAGAGGGCGTTAATTACAACCTGACTGCAGATGGAACGATTGATACGTCAAACATTGCAGACGGTGCATCCTTCAACTATTTCCCTAGCGGCATGTTTGCAAATGCAAACTTCAAGAAGCGCAAAAGCGACGCTTGGGTAAATTATGACACCATGATGGAAAAGATCAATAAAAAGGTCGTACCCGACATTTTTGAAGGCTTTGTCATGGATAAGAGCAGCTTCGAGACGGAGTATACGGCACTGAATGATGTAAATAGCCAATATGGATACCCGCTGGAGGCAGGTCTTCTCAGCGATGTGGATAAGGCATACCAGAAATATCTGGATAAAGCCAAGGCTGCAGGTCTTGATAAGGTTAGAGCAGAAGTGGAAAAACAGGTCCATGCATGGCTTGCATCCAAAAAGTAAAGAAAAATAGAGGAACAGACCCGTCCTTTCTCGTAAGGGAAGGGGCGGGGTTAAAAAGATAGGATGAGATGAAAGCTTAAAACATCGCAATGGCGAGGAGTGCAGGCCAATGAAGAACGTCGTTTATATTATTCGCGATGATGTTAACCACCCGAAGGAAGTCATTGATCCGGTTATGGAAAAGGTGTTCGATGCGGTGCAGTGGGAGGTGATCCTCACTGACCGGGCGAGAGATTTGATAGAGACCGAGGCATTGGTAGATTTGGCCATGTTCTTTACCAACGGGCGTCCTGAAGGGGAGACCAATATGACCCCGGAAGAGCAGCGGCAGATTGTCCAGAAGGTGAGGAACGGCATGGGCATTATGTTCGTACATGCAGGACTTGTCCTCATCGAGCCGGACAGCCCGTTCTATTCGGAGCTGAATTCCGGCCGATTCGTCGAGCATTCTCCCCATCACGTGGAGGTGACGAATAACCCGGCGATTAGCTTCAAGCATCCGATTATCGAGGGCATCGAGCCATTCGTTGCGATCGACGAGCATTACTACTGTCAAGTGGATACGACGAGAACCGATGTGATTCTGTTCAGCACTTCCCAACATGTGACGGCAGCAGGGGGATGGGCGCATCAGGTTGGGGCAGGCAAAGTAGTGGCACTGACTCCTGGACATAATCCGGAGGCGTTGGGCCATCCTCAAATGATTCAGCTCATGAAGAACGGCGTGGACTGGGCTGCTCGCCAGAGCTAGAACTTAACGAGGGAGCGATGTGTCAGTGGGTTCGATGTCAGTGGGTTCGATGTCAGTGGCATTAGGATTGTATTCGGTATACAAGGAGCTTCAGCGCGATCTGGAGTCGACGCTGCGCAGAGTCAAGGCAATCGGCTATGAAGGGGTGGAATTCTATGGCCCGTTCATTCATGAGCCGGAGAAGATGAAAGATCTGCTGGAGGAAATCGGACTCGTCAACTGCGGCTGGCATACGGAATGGAAATTGCTGCAGGCAGATACGATCGACGCAACGCTGGACTACCATGCCCGCGCCGGAACGACCAATATGATCATCCCGGCCTTGGGCGGGCCTTGGCAAATCGGACATCAGATGAGCGAGGATTGCGCGGATGTGTGGGTGCAATATGCAGTCCGCATCAATGAACTTGCGAGGCTGGCGGAAGAGCGGAATTTCCGCATTGGCTACCATACCCATGCGCATGAATTTCATACGCATTTTGGCGAGTCAACGCCGTGGTCGCTTCTTAGCGAACATACCCATTCCGGCGTCATACTGGAGCTGGATACAGGCAATTGCATGGAAGCGGAGGCTGATCCGGCCCAGGCTATTGCAGATCACCCGGGGAGAGTACAGCTTGTGCATTGCAAGCCGTTCTCCCGAAAGCTTGGCCACGAGACATTCATCGGCAGCGCTATGGATGACAATGATTGGCCGGCTATTCTTGAGGCATGCAGCCGCTCAGGAACCGAATGGCTAATTGTAGAGCATGAATCGGAGACTGAGTATCCCCAGTTTGATGGCGCGGAACGGTGTTATGCCGGGCTGCTGGAGCAGCTGGGCCAGCTTCAGTCGGCTGTAGACAGAGAAGTTTAGTGTTACTAAACCAGTGGGAGATGTTACGGTGATACAGACCAATCAGGCGATCAGATTCACAGGCAAGCAGCAAGCATCGCTTGTGCAGGGCGATTGGGAGCCGTCGCCGCTTGCAGCCGATGAAATTTTAGGGCGAACGATCGTATCGCTCATTTCGAATGGCTCGGAGATGGGCGCATATATGGACTATTCCGGGGGGATGAAGTATCCGGTAGAGACTGGCTATGCCGCTATTCTCGAGGTGCTTGAGGCGGGTGAAGAGGTTACAAATGCGAGAGTGGGCGAACATGTGCTTGCATTGTCCCCGCATCAGGCATATAGCCGGGTCAAATTCAATGATTACATTCCTGTCCCGGCGGGAATGAAACCGGAGCATGCCGTGATTGGCCGATTCCCGGCAGTCTCGATGACCTCCATGATTCATTCCCGAATCCGCCCGACGGAATCGGTTATGGTAACGGGGCTTGGCATTGTGGGCCTCATGTGCGCGCAAGTGATGCAGCATTGCGGCTATGAGGTCTATGCCTTTGATCCGAACGAGGGCCGTAGAGCAACAGCCCGCTCTTGCGGATTGCGCCATGTATATGCTTCGCCGGATGAAGTGCCGGTACTGAAAGGAACGGCTGGATTGGCGATGGATTGCTCCGGCAGGGAAGAGGCGGTGTATTCCTTGCTTGCCAACCTGCGCAAGGGCGGGGAACTGTATCTGATCGGCGTGCCTTGGTACCGTTCGACGGACAAGTTCGCGCATGATTTGCTGCGCAGCATTTTCTATGGATATATCCAGGTTAATTCCGGCTGGGAATGGTCCCTTCCGCGACATTCTTCGGAGTTCCATCCTAACAGCAATCATGGGAGCATTAGGAAAGCTATGGAATGGATTCGCGACGGGCTGATCCAGGTAGAGAACATTTATGATATCTATGCGCCAAGCGCATGCGGAGAAGTGTATGCGGGAATTGCTGACGGCACATTGACGAAACCCTGCGTTATTTTTGATTGGAGCTCGGTTTAAATACGGGCTTGCCGTCGGCAGCTCATCACAATTCCGGGAAGAGAGTGAGACCATGTATACGACAACTAAAAAACAGGGTATCCATCATGTTTGCCTAAAGACACGGGATATCGAAGGTACAGTCAAGTTTTACATAGAAGGTCTTGGCGCACGCTTTGTCGTGGAATGGGGCAAGGATGGGGCTGAGGATCATGCGGTGCTGGTGGATCTGGGCGATGGCGATTTCCTGGAAATCTTCGAGACGAAGAGGGAATTTGTCGATGGGATATGGGAGCATCTGGCAGTTCGAACGATGGATATCGAGGAATCGGTGCGCCGGGCCGTAGCGGCGGGAGCAACGCCTCTTGGCGTTCCGCGCCATAGTCATATTCCGGCCCGCTCGGGCGAAATCGTCAGCTTGAGCTTCTGCTATGTTCGCGCGCCGGGCGGCGAGCTCGTCGAGTTCATTCAGGATGACCATTAAAAACAGGCCTTCGCACCCTGATTTGTCTTCCGTTCCTGCGCCAAAAAAGCAAGTGCTATCAGGAGGAACCACGATGGAGAAGTCCGTACTGGCTGTTGATTTGGGAGGAACCAAAATCTTGATCGGGGAGGTTTCGCTGGACGGCGAAGTGCTCGGAAGCAAGGTTTATGCATCGACGGTAGTATCGCAAGAACAAGTATTCGAGACGTTAGCGGCAGCCCTCGGAGATTATATCAAACATATGGGACTGCGGCGCGAAGCGGCGGCGATCGGGATCGGCGTAGTAGGACGGGTCGATACGAGCGAGGGCATCTGGCTCGAAATTGATCCTTCCAGAAGCCAACCGATCGAGCTCGCCCGGAAGATCGGCGAGCTGTTCGCGATGCCGTGCGCAATCGGCAATGATGTCTACTGTGCCACGCTCGCGGAGCAGAAATGGGGCTGCGGCATCTATTCGGACAATTTTATTTATATGAATATCGGTACGGGGATTGCCGCCCGTTGCGTAGTGAACGGCGAGCCGATTATCGGCCGGCATTTCAATGCGGGCGAGGTTGGGCATCATGTGGTAGATTATGACAGCGATGTGCAATGCATATGCGGAAGGAAGGGTTGCGTGGAGCCGTTGGCTTCCGGGCTCGGGATGCACAATCGGATCGTCGCGCTGAAGCCGTCCTATCCCGATTCGGCCATTGTCATCCCGAATGAAGGCCGCGTAGGCGTCGAAGAGATTTTTGCAGGCTACGATCACGGTGATCCGCTCTGTACGGAGGTTGTGGATACCGCGCTGCAGGCTGTAGCGGAAACGATTATGAATATGGTCCGCTTCTCCGATCCGGACACGATTGTACTTGGCGGCGGCGTTGTTAGCGGTAGCTGGTTTATGGACAAGCTGCAGTCCAGGCTGCAGGAGAAGACGATGCGTTTCGTTATGAACGGCGTGAAGAAGACGGCGATCGACGAGGCCATTATCGGATTGAAGGGCGCTGCATGGCTGGCAATCCGAACGATGTCCAAGCTGGAAGCCTAGAGGGGGGAATAACGGAATCATGGCATCGAAAATAGAACGTGAACTTGAACTTTCAAATCTGATTCATAGACCGCTGCAGGTGGACGAGAGTGCGTCATTGGAAGCGGACAGCTTGAAGAAGGAAGTATTGGACAGGGTAGTTATTCTCGATCAGGCCGCGGGGAGCGATCGGTGGATGCATCGCGGACTCGGGGCGTCAAGCGTGCTTGAAGGCGGTCTGTTGCAGCTGACTTCTCCGTTTGTGATGGATACATGGCCGGAGGGTTCGCCTCGCGACGGAGATTACAGCACTTACGGGCATGTAGGCGTCTATCGGACGTTCGATCATGAGAACTGGGAGCATTTCAACCGGATTTCCTTCGAAATTTACCCGAACTGCAGCGGGATGTCGAACCCGCATATTAAAGTAGCCCTAAAAAATGACGGCACGATCCAAATTCCCGATATTTATCACCGTGAAGGCTCCAATGTCATCAATTTGAAAGACCGCCAGTGGAATGTATGCTCGATGGAAATTCCGGACTTGCCGCGGGACGGGATTACCGAGCTTGAGTTTTGCTATGATATGTACGGCAAAGACCGTGCGACCGGCGATACGATGACATTTCGCATTCGAAACGTCTTCCTGGAAAAGGTAGCCTATCCGAACATTTCGAAAGGATGGCAGCCAAGAAGCAAGGATATTATTTTTTCCCATAACGGCTACAGTGTGGAGCAACCTAAAACGATGATTTTGGCGGAGCGGCACACATCGTCTTTCACCGTTATCGAGCTTGAGACGGGAGAGGAGAAGTTCACCGGTCCCGTTAATCATGCGAGCACCTCCATCGGCAGCTTCTCCGTTGTGGACTTTTCCGCGTTTAAGGAGAAAGGGAAGTATATCGTCCGGGTGGGCGAGCTGCTGACAAAACCCTTCGAGATTGGCGGCGCGGCGGACCGATGGGAAGATTCGATCTGGAAATCGATAAACTTTATCTATTGCGAGCGCTGCGGCTGCCCGGTGCACGGCATTCACGGCAGCTGCCATGAGGATATTCTCGCCCGGCATAACGGCGGAACGATTATTTTCAATGGCGGATGGCATGATGCGGGCGATGTATCCCAGCAACTGGTGCAGACGGCAGAGGTGGCATGCGCCCTCTACGAGATTGCCCATCAGGTGAAGGAGCGCAACTATCCGCTGTACCTTCGTCTTGTCGAGGAGGGAGAATGGGGGGTGGACTTCATTCTGAAGACCCGATTCGGCGATGGCTACCGGGCTACTAGCGCAGGGATCCGAATCTGGTCGGACGGCATCATGGGCAATATGGACGATATGACTGCCCGCGTGCACAACAACCCGTATGAAAACTTTATCCTCTCCGGCATCGAAGCGCAGATCGCCATGTTCATGGAGGATGGGGATCTACTGAAGGATAAATTAACAGCTTGTGCGATCCAGGATTTCAAATATGCGGTCGAGCAATTCGAGCTCAGAAGCTTTGCGCCGAAGCCTATCTTCTGGGAGCACACCTACATGAGCTCGGAAAGCTTGTTCATGGCGACGGCTTCATGGTCGGCATCGCATCAATACCAGCTGACAGGCGAGGCTTCCTATGCAATCAAGGCTGTCGAATATTTAGACTATGTTATCGATTCGCAAGAGCTTGCCGGCATTCGAACCGATGACGGCAAGACCGTAGCCGGCTTCTTTTACCGGACGCCGGAGAAGAAGGTCATTCAGCATTTCAACCACCAGGCCAGGGAGCATGTGTATTTGCAGGCTTTCAGCGAAATTCTGAAGACGCAGCCCGAGCATGCCAAGCGTGACGGCTGGATGGAATCCGTCCGAAGCTACGGGGAATATATCAAGTTTCTGACAGCCTTTACAGCGCCGTATCCGATGATATCAAGCGGCATCTACCATGTGGATGAGAATGAGGACCGTGAAAGCTTCGAGCTCCAGCATTTGTTGGTTGGGGAGGAAGCGAAAGCGTTGTATACGGAGCAATTGAGGCAGGGTGTCCGTCTGAACGACAACCATTACTTGAAGCGGTTTCCGGTCTGGTTCTCGTTCAAGGGCAACACGGCGATCGTCCTTTCTACAGGCAAGGCCGCGTCCCTGGCAGGTTTGCTGCTTGAGGATCGGGAGCTGATCTCGATTGCCGAGAGCCAGCTGCAGTGGGTAGTAGGCAAGAATCCGTTCGGTCAATCGCTGATGTATGGCGAAGGCTATAACTTCGCCCAGCAGTACAGTGTGCTTAGCGGAGAAATCGTAGGCGAAATTCCGGTAGGCGTACAAACCTTCGAGAACGAGGATATTCCATACTGGCCGCAAATGAACAACGCCACCTACAAGGAAGTATGGGTCGGTCTTGCGGGCAAATGGCTGTCTCTGCTCTCCGACTTGTACGCGTACGACAAGCGGAGCGAGGCTTGAGCAAACCATCATGCGACAAGGCTGACCGGCAGCGCGATCTGCCGGTCAGTCTTGTCGGTAGCCATGTAGAGGAGGAAGAATCGATGAAACCGACAATGATGACCTATATTCAAGAAGAGCAGGCGGTAACGGAAGGCATTCTCGGCAGCTACCCGGGCAATGTGGATGCCTTCGCGGAGCTGGCGGCGGGCCATAAGACGGAATGGCTTATTTTGGCGACCGGTTCAAGTATCAATGCCGCGCTAAGCGCCAAATATTATATCGAGAAAGTGGCGGATGTGCGTATTGACGTCAAAGAACCGTTCAATTTCACGCATTACGATAAAATCAGTCCGCACTGCGATCTGGTCATCGGCATTTCGCAAAGCGGCCAGAGCACTTCGACGATCGGCGCCCTGAATCGGATTCGCGAGCAAACAGGCCTCCAAACGGTCGCCTTCACGAGCGATGTGACGACGGCCATTTCCGAAGCGGTTGATCTGACGCTTGATATCGGCTGCGGCAAGGAAAGAGTCGGCTACGTGACCAAAGGGTTTATCGCTACAGTATTGACGCTGATGCTCGCCGGCCTTAAGACGGCAGTAGCGAAAAAAACGCTGACGGAACAGGAGGAGCAGGCCCATCTCGATCAATTCCGCGCTGCGGTAGCTGCTATACCGCAAACGATCGCCAAAACGGAGGCGTTCTTCGAGCAGCACAAGGAAAATTTGGCGAGCGCGCCCAGATTTTCCGCTGTTGGTTACGGCCCTACCGTCGGAACGGTGAAGGAATTTGAAACGAAATTTTCAGAAACGGTTCGCATGCCGTCGCAGGGGATCGATCTGGAGGCCTTCATGCATGGACCGTATCTGGAGGTCAATCCGGAGCACCGTATTTTCTTCGTTGAAACAGAAAGTCCGGTCAAGGAGCGGATGGAGCTGCTGATTGCGTACGAGAGCCGAATTACGAATTACACCTATACCGTCACGTTAGGTAAAGCGGAGAATGACCGTACGATTGGTCTGGAGGTGAAGCTGGACGAGTTCATGGCTCCGTTCATGATGATTATTCCATTCCAGATTTTGGCTCATCATATTGCGGGAGCAAGAGGAATCGATTTGACCCAGCGGATTTATACCGACTTCGGGGTAGCTATGAAGAGCAAGACACAGCCGGGAGACTACGCATAAGAGCGGAACAGACCGGCGTGCGCAGCTCCGTTCGTGCATGAGGCGCAGCACAAACGGCTGTTGTCTATCATGGTTGAACTAAGAAACAGAAGCCAGCGGATACTCCGCTGGCTTCTCTGCTTCTCACTAGAACATGCCCAGTTCGAAGATATGCTCTACCGATTACCCCCTTATCGTCGAAACGATAAGATTGACTAATCGGAACTTTTCACTGATACTTTTGACAGAAGATTGACGGAGTTTTTTCTCGATGGCCGAGGGAGGGCGGGCAGGATGTATAACATTCTGATTGTGGACGATGAGAAAATCGAAAGGGAAGGTATCCGATATTATATTCGAAAATACGGGCTGCCCTTCCATGTGACGGAAGCCGAAAACGGGAAAAAAGCGCTCTCCGTCTTGCAGACCGAGAAGATAGACATTCTGATCACCGACATTAAAATGCCGTTCATGGACGGGCTTCAGCTAGCTGCCAAAGTCAGAGAAAGCGATCGCTCAATCAAGATTGTCATCTTAAGCGCATATGGAGAATTCGATTACGCCCAACGGGCGTTGCCGCTCCAGATTGCTCACTATATCCTGAAACCGGTCGAACCGGATGAGTTTCTAGACGTGATTAACCGGGTTATCCGGCTTTGCGAAGAAGATCGAGCTTCCGAGGTCGAGCGGGCAAAGCTTCGGGAGCTTCATCAAAAAGGCGTCAAATACGAGAAAGAGAAGCTGCTGCTCGATTTGATGTACGGTTCGGGCGGTTCTGAAAGCGCTTTTACGAGGCTTGAAGAAGTCGGCTGGTCTCGTGGAGAGGCGGCGTCCTTCCGAATGGCGATGTTCCAAACCGAAGGGAAGGTTTTCGACGCGGCGGGCGAGCAAATGGAGCGAATGGTGCGTGACAGCGCGCCATGGCCTTTCGACTATATCAATATGAACGAGTACCAAAGCGTACTATTTATCAAGCCGGATCCCGCATCCGACTCCGAACGTCAACTAGAGGATTTCGGCAAACAGATACAGATGAGGCTGGAAGCTCAAACCGGCGCAAAGCTGAGTATTGTCTTTAGCGCCAGGATCGACCGTTTGGATCAAATCGCGACAGTCTACGAAGAGATGGAACAGGCGATGGAAACCCGGTTTTTCATAAAGGAACCCGCCATATTTTTTACGGGCGCGCAGGCCGAAGAAGAGACGGGGGAGGACTTCTCGCCGAGGCTGAACCAGTCGCTGCAGGATATATCGGGGGCGTTGAGAGGAGGGGACAAGAGCATGGTCGCTTCCCGAATCGAGAAGCTGTTTCTGGATTTGCAGCGCAACCCGAGATTATCCTCCATTTATGTCAGGTACATCTGCGTCGAAATAGTCAATCTGCTGTACGCTAAGAGGGATCAGGCGGATAAGACCCGATTCCAGCAGGCGGCGGAGCGGATCTTCAAAGCCGAACACGTGGAACGGTTGAGAGAGATCGTAATGGGAGCGGCGGAGGAAGAGACGCCGGTCGATAAGGATTTGGCCAGAAAGGCGATCGAAGAAACGTTGCGGTTCATTCACCAAGAATATAGGCAGGATCTTGGGATTGAAATTTTGGCGGAAAAGGTATATCTCTCTCCCAATTATTTGAGCCGATTGTTCAAGAAAGAGACCGGCACAAGCATCGTAAAATATTTGACCGCATACCGGCTAGAGAAAGCATGCGCGCTGCTCCGTCAAACGAATATGAAAATCGTTGACATCTCAAACGAGGTAGGATATTCGAATTTCTCCTATTTCTGCTCCATTTTCAGAAATTATTACGGAATGACGCCGGCTACTTACCGTGAAGGTGACGGATGGTGAACAGATGGCTGAACGCGTTTAAAAATCTGCCGTTTCGGCAAAAACTGATCCTCTCCTATCTAATCGTCATTCTGGTGCCTCTGCTGACGCTGGGACTGTATTCGTTTAACCAGTCCAAGCTGTTTCTGCGCAAACAGGCGGAGCAAGGGCTCCGCGAAACGGTCGGTACGATGGCGGAAAGGTTGAATGCCAAGCTGGAGTGGTATGACGGAATCGTCCAATCGGTCGTATCCAATACGGGGTTTCATAAGATCTTCAGCAACCAGTACACGGACTTGACCGTCATGTCCGAGGACGTACGAAACGTTCTGGAGCCTAATTTCAATACCGTTCTTTATTTGAACAAAGAGATCGAACAGATGACGGTCTATTCGCAAGGAATGCCGGAATTCGGGAATTACATGAGAAATATGGAGCAAGTTCGGTCGGAAGGGTGGTTCGGAGACGCGACCGCTTCGAATCATACGGCGTGGTCTTTCACCCCGCAAGCCATCCTAGCCGCGAGAGCCTTTCCGGCTATGTACGTAAACAAGAATACCGCCGTGCTCTATATCAAGCTGGATAAAAGACAGGTGCTCGATGAAATCGGGAAAAGCAACCTGGACCAATACGGGATTGTCATATCCGATGACCGGAAGAGCGTCTTGTATGCCAATCGGAATGCCGCGGACGAGGAGGGACCGCTTCGCCCCGAAGAGGCCGTCAAGCTGACGGATGGGATCGTCAAGGTGCATGACGTCTCTTATATCGTCGTTCGGAAGCCGATTCCGTTTCCGGGCTGGACTTTGTATTGTTATGTTCCTATCGATCGGCTAGCCGCAGATCCCGGTTCCATCGTGCGAGCGACGTTCGTCGTTATTCTGATCTGCCTGGCGATCGTTCTGGCGCTGGTATGGATTTTCTCGCATACGATGATCAAGCCCATTCGCCACCTGAACCGAAAAATGACGCAGGCGGGGGAGGGGGATTTGACGGTCGTGGTGCACAGTTCGGCGAAGGATGAGATCGGACAGCTGACGAACCTGTTCGGCCAAATGCTCAATCGAATCAATGAGCTGATCCGGGAGATGTACCAGAATAAGATCATTCAAAAGGAAGCGGAATTGAAGGCGCTCCAATCGCAAATCAACCCCCATTTCCTGTACAATACGCTGTCGATCATCTACTGGAAAGCGGTTCAGCTCGGAGCGGACGACATCGGACGTATCGCGACGTCGTTATCCCGGTTTTACCGGACGGCGTTAAACAAAGGATCCAACGTGATTCCCATCCGCAACGAAATCGACAATATCCGCTCCTATCTCAATATTCAACTGATCATGCACGACCATAACTTCGATGTCGTTTATTCGATAGACGAACGGCTTTATGAATATGATATGCTCAATCTGATGCTGCAGCCGATCGTAGAGAATGCGATCGATCACGGCATTGACCTGAAGACCGACGGACGAGGCATTCTGACGATCAGCGGAACGTTGGACGGAGATCAAGTCGTTATCGTCATCGAGGATAACGGTCCGGGTATCGAGCCTGAATTGAAGGAACGTCTGCTGTCCAATCATTCGACCGGCTACGGGCTGAAAAATGTTCATGAGCGCATTCGCCTGTTTTTTGGGGAACGGTACGGCATTACGATTCAATCGGAGCCGGGAATAGGGACCCGTATGAGCATTTTATTTCCCCCATATAATCGCCAACGAACGACGGACGCGATGTAGCGCGGCGCGGGCAGTTGGATAGAAAACTGATATATTTGAAAGAAATTTTGCGATTACGGATCGGATGCCGGCTGTTATTGTAAAGGAGGGGCAGGGACCATACCAGACGGCTAGGAGCATAAGCGAATGGACAACGCACAAGGCTTGACGTGGCGCAAACAAGCGTCCGGTATTTGGAGCGCGAAGCTAGGCAGCCCCCCCGAGTTGAATCCGCTTTCCGTCACCGGCATGAAGCCGAAGTTGACGGCATTGGAGCGGATGAATACGGCGGAGCTGCCTTTTTCTTTGGAGGAAATCGAAACGGAGCGGACATCGGGCGGGTGGATGCTGCGGATCCCCCTCACGCAGCATGAGCAGGTGTACGGCTTCGGCTTGCAATTCATGAAGATGAACCATCGGGGAAGAACCCGGTATTTGCGCGTGAACAGCGATCCGAAGCAGGATACGGGGGAATCGCATGCGCCGGTGCCCTTCTATGTGACGGATCGGGGATACGGTCTGCTGATCAACACGGCCCGCATCGTGACCGTTCATTGCGGCTCAACCGTGCGGCGGGGCGAACGAAGCGAAGGCGAAGCTCGGGACAGAAACTCGGATAGCCATTGGAAGGCTACGCCGGATTCCGGAAAGATCGAAATCCTGCTTCCTATGGAAGGCGCGGAGATCGTGCTATTTGCGGGAGAGACGATGTTGGATGTCGTGCGCCGCTATAATCTGTTCTCCGGAGGCGGCACGCTTCCGCCAAGATGGGGGCTCGGGTTCTGGCACCGTGTTCCGACCGGATACGACAGCTCCGATGTCATTCGCGAAGCGCTCGAGTTTCGCGAACGCGGCATTCCGTGCGATGTCATCGGACTGGAGCCGGGCTGGCACAGCAAGAGCTACCCGGTCACCTTCGATTGGTCGCCGGAGCGCTTTCCCAATCCGGCTGAATTCATGAAGACGATGGAGAAGATGGGGTTCCGCGTCAACTTGTGGGAACATCCTTATGTGTCTCCCGAAGCCGAAGGCTACGAGGATGTGGCCGGATTGTCGGGCAATTACTCGGTTTGGGGAGGAGCGGCGCCGGATTATTCGCTGCCCGAAGTGCAGGATTGGTATAGCGGGCTGCATGAAAGGAAACACGCCGATATCGGCATAGCCGGCTATAAGCTGGATGAGTGCGACGGCAGCGAGCTTACGGGACATTCATGGATGTTTCCCGCGCACGCAAGGTTTCCGTCAGGGTATGACGGGGAACAGATGCGACAGCTTTACGGCCTGCTGCTGCAGCAGTTGACGAGCGGATTGTTTCGCAGAAGGAATCGGCGGACGTACGGATTGGTCAGGGCATCGAACGCGGGTGCCGCTCCGCTCCCCTATGTGCTGTACTCGGATCTGTATGACCACCGGCAATTCGTTCGCGCGTTGTGCAATTCTTCCTTCTCCGGGCTGTTATGGACACCGGAAGTGCGGTCGGCCGCGAATGCCGAAGATTGGGTCAGACGGATGCAGACAGTCTGCTTCTCTCCGCTTGCGATGCTCAACGCCTGGGGGGACGGGACGAAGCCCTGGTCCTATCCGGAGGCGGAGCCGATCGTCCGCCGTTACATCAAGCTGAGAATGCGTCTTATTCCTTACTTGTATTCGGTTTTTGCGCAATATGATGCCGAAGGTACGCCTCCCTTTCTGGCGATGCCGCTCATTCCGGATCGGGGTCCGGCGCGGCGGAAGAATACGGAAGGAAGAGGAGGTACGGTGCCCGATACGGCGGAAGGGGCATACGGACGTTCGGGCGGAGATCTATGGGACGATCAGTATATGATCGGCGGCTCGTTGCTGGTGGCTCCTATGTTCGCCGGCGAAACGTCACGCAAAGTCTATCTGCCGGAAGGGGTCTGGTACGGGCTTGAGACGGGCGAACGGTGGACGGGAGGACAAGCGATCCATATTCAGGCATCGCTTGACCGCATTCCCGTATTCGTCCGGGATGGAGCCGTTCTGCCTCTGATGCCTGCGCTTCCCGCCGTGCCGAGAGCGGGCGAGCGGGTTCCGCTCGATATTTACCACTTTGGCGAGTCTCCCGGCCGATTCCTGCTTTACGAGGATGACGGCGAGACATTCGATTACGAGCAGGGTGATTGCGCATGGAGAACGCTCGAAGTACGGAAGCGGGACGACGGCACGTTCGCCGGAAGCGTATCCGGGCACCCCGACCCGAAAGCCTCCGGCTACGAATCCTTCAGATGGCATTTCGCTCAAACGCGCCTGACGATGGACGATTGACCGGAGAACGACGGCGCAGGAGTTACAGGAGAAGGAGGAGAGGAGAATGGACGGGAGCATACCGCACATTCGCGGAAAGACGGAGCCGGCGCAACGGTACCGAAAACGAAACGAATATCGCACGCTGCTGTTGATGCTGATTCCAGGTTTGATTTATTTTATTCTCTTTCACTATCTGCCGATGTATGGCGTCGTGATCGCCTTCAAGGATTTTAAAATTACGGAAGGGATTTGGGGCAGCGATTGGGTCGGCTTCAAATATTTCTTGAAAGCGTTTGACGATCCGCAATTTTATGTCGTCATCCGCAATACGCTGCTAATCAGCTTTTACAAGCTGCTTTTCGGATTTCCGGCGCCGATCCTGTTCGCGCTGCTGCTGAACGAAGTGACTCGGGTTCGATTCAAGAAAATCGTGCAAACGATTTCGTATTTGCCGTATTTCTTCTCCTGGGTCGTGCTTGGCGGCATTGTCATCAGCATTTTTGCCATCGACGGTCCGGTGAACGGGCTGCTGGGATTATTCGGCGTCGATCCGGTCTTGATGCTGGGCGACGACCGATACTTCCGCAGCGTGCTGGTCGTAACGGATGTCTTCCAGTCGTTCGGTTGGAATTCGATCATTTTCTTTGCCGCCATCGCGAGCATCGACCATCAATTGTACGAAGCGTCCATTATCGACGGGGCCAGCCGGTTCAAACGCGCCGTGCATATCACGATTCCGATGCTCTCTCCCGTCATCGTCATTATGCTGATTCTGAAGATGTCCCATATTCTCGATGCCGGCTTCGATCAGATCTTCAACTTGTATAATCCGAACGTATTCCATGTATCCGACATTATCGATACTTACGTTTACCGGAAAGGGTTAACGGAGATGCAATACAGCTATTCGACGGCTATCGGACTGTTCAAATCCGCCGTTGCGGTTGTGCTGGTCGTCTCCACCAACTATATCGTCAAATGGGTCGGCGGCAAAGATCACACCTTGTGGTAGTCGTTCGCGCAGGAGGAATTGTAATGAATCCGATTCGAAAAACGGCCGGCGAGAAAACGTTCGATCTCTTTCTATACGCGCTGTTCATTATTATTATGTTCATTACCGTATACCCTTTCTGGAGTCAGGTTGTCCTCTCGATCAGCGGCGATTCGTCCGCTTATGCGACAGGCGTGCGAATCTTTCCGTCCGACCTTTCGTTTGACAGCTACGGTCTGGTCTTTCAATACAAACCGCTTTGGATCGGCTACGGCAACACGATTTTGCGTACGGTCCTAGGCGTTGCGTTAAGCCTGATTTTCACATCGCTGACAGCGTATCCGTTGTCCAAGAGAGGGCTGCCTTGCAACAAGCTGTTCACTACGCTCATTCTCGTGACGATGCTGTTTAACGGCGGACTGATCCCGAATTATTTCCTGATCAAGAATGTAGGGTTGTACGATACGATCTGGGCGCTTGTGATTCCGGGGATGATCGGCGGATTCAACGTGTTCATCATGAGAAACTTCTTCCGGTCCATCCCGGAGAGTCTTGAGGAATCTGCCAAGATGGATGGAGCAGGGTACCTGAGAATCTTCTGGAAAATCATCATCCCGCTATCGAAGCCCGTGCTCGCGACCGTCTCTCTTTGGGTTGCCGTCTACCATTGGAATGCCTGGTTCGACAGCATGATCTACACTTCGGATGCAAGCAAGCAAGTGCTGCAAATCGTGCTTCGCAAAATTATCGTCGAGAACAACGTGGATGATCTCAATGCCGTCCTCTACCGGGCGGGACAGGGTTCGAAGTTTTCCGGCAGACAGCTGCAGGCGACCATCATCATGTTCTCGCTCATTCCGATGCTCATCGCTTATCCCTTCGTTCAAAAGCATTTCGTGAAGGGAATTATGCTAGGCGCTGTTAAAGGGTAACCCCCTTCTAATAGAACATTCATGATAGAGAGGGTGTCAACATTGAAATCAAGAAATCGAAAGGCTTCCCAGGCGCTGATCTCCTTGCTCCTCATTGCCGTTATCGCAGGATGCTCGGGCAGCAAGAATGGAAGCCCTACGCCGAACGGCTCGGCGGCCGCGGAGCCGACGGCTTCAGGCAGCCCGGCAGAGAAGGCGCCGAAGGAACGAATGAAACTGCAGTTCTGGTCGCAATCTCCGGAGAAGGTAGTCCCAGCCAGCCATGCGGTTCAAGCGGTAGAGGATCAGTACAACGTCGATATCGAAATTCTTCCTAGAAACAATGAAACGTATGTGCAGAAGCTGCAGCTCAGCATCACCTCCGGCAATGCGCCGGATTGGTTCTCCGATCTGGACTTCAAGGAATACGACAAACTGGTCGATCAAGGGGTGCTAGCGGAAATTCCGCCCGAACTGCTGGAGGAGTATGCGCCCAACTATATGAAATGGATCAAGAAAGAGCTTGGCGACGACCCGTTCCGCTACACGATGAGAAACGGCAAAAACTATGCGATGCCATCCGTATGGACGCTCGGCTCGAAGGCGACGGTCGTCGGCATACGCCAAGACTGGTTGAACAAAGTCGGAATCGATAAAGTTCCGGAAACGCTGGAGGAGCTTGAAGCCGCCATGGTGAAATTCCGGAATGACGATCCGGACGGCAACGGCAAGAAGGATACGTACGGCATGACGGGCAAGACCGATTATATCGAGGACTTCTTCAGTCCCATATTCGGCGCCTATGGCGTGTATCCGGGTATCTTCACCGAGAAGGATGGGAAAGCGGTGCTCGGCGAGATTGAACCGGGGGCCAAGGAGGCGCTCGCGCTTCTGAACAAATGGTATAAGGAAGGTTTGATCGATCCGGAATTCGTCATCAATAAAGGCAATAATGTCGACGATAAAGTCATTTCCGAGAAGGTGGGCGTGGTCACCAATTACTGGTGGAAATTCACCCCTGCCGAAGCTTTCTTCGGCGGCTTGTACTATGACAAGCTAATCGCGAACAACCCGAATGCGAAGTGGGCTACGATCGGCGGTCCTAAAGGGCCGGGCGGAGATTTTGGCGCCGATCAGTCCAATCCGGTACTGAATTCCGGGCTGTTGTTCTCCAAGCAGGTGGACCGGGACAAGATGATCAAGTACATCCAAATCTTCGAAGCGACGAGCTTCGATCTGGACCTATACGAGAAAATCAATTACGGCGAAGAGGGGAAGACGTTCAAGAAGAATAACGGCGACATCGAGTGGATCCCTCCTTACGATAAAGAAGAGGAACGGATCAAATACGGAGCGGGGTTCGTCCAGCTCCCGGGATCGTTTAACGATTACGATCTGCTGATGCCGTATATGACGAAGAGCAAATATAGGGAGCTTCGCAAGGAGGCGGAATCCAAAGGCACGGGCAAATACAACTTGCTAAATCCGATCGAGCGGCCGGTATTTAACGAATACAAGGACAGACTGGATCAGTTTACGAAGAAAAACCTGGTCGACTTTATTACCGGCAAACGCTCGGTCGACGAATTCGACAAATATGTGGAAGAGTGGAAGCAAATAGGCGGCGACAAAGTGATGGCCGAAGCGCAGCAGAAGTACGAAGAGGTATTCAAAGAATAGAAAGAAAAACCGATCCGCTCTCCCGTCGGCGTTGTTTGCGGACGGGAGACGGATTCGCCACGGAGCGGAAGCGGAGCTATACGGTTATACGATAACCAATAGACCGGAGGAGTTTTATGAAACCGTTCGTGAAGTCGCTATCGGCAAGAATCCTTGTGGTTGCCCTCGTGCTTGCGCTTCTGCCGCCGGGATTCCTCAAGACGCCTCAGGCTCATGCGGAGCCGTACATCGTTCCGATTATCAACGATTCGTTCGATAGCGGGACGCAGCCGCAAGGATGGGCCGTCAAAAATGCCAACGATGCCGGGAACACGGCCGTACTGGAAAACGGGAAGCTGAAGCTGATGAAAAGCACGGCCAATACGAACTATTTGTCGCTGGATAAAAGCTTGGGAACCCCGTTTACGCCCGGCGTCAACCATGACAGGCTGGGAATCGAATACAAGGTACAGGTCGTCAGGAGCGACGGAGCGGCTATCGGATTTCCGCTCCTTACGGACGCCGCCAACGGCAATAAGCAGCCGTTCAACGGCCAGATCGTTCCGGGGAGCACCGGACTCGCATACAAGATACACAACGGATCCGTTATGCAGAATGTGTATGACCCAACGGATCCTAAGCGGGCGTTCGTCTTCGATCCCGGACAGGAGTATACGTTCAAGCATGTCCTGAACTACGAGTCCGGGAAGCACGATCTTTATATCAACGGCAATCTGGTTGCCTCTCAATTTCAGTTTCTGAACCCCGTAACCGCGTCCGACAAAATCTCGCTTATCCTCGGAGGCAAGGACGTCGAAATCCTGCTGGATGATTTCAAGGTATACCGGATCACCGACGTGCCGCCGACAACCGATCCCTTGCCGCAATATCCGGGCTTCCCGGTATATCAGGCCTCGAAGAACAAACTTCTGACAGGCGGCGTAGGCGGGTTTGGAATGCTTGCCGCTTATGCGGCGCCGGGTCCCGGGCAGGTGCTGGTGCGGCGGACGACGCAGGTTCCGGCGAAGGAGCCGTTCAAGCCGATCGCGCTCGCCCGCGTGTTCGATCCGGAAGGCCGACTGGTCGCCTGGCATGAATTCACCGACCAGAGTACGGGCACGGCCGAGCAGACGCTCGACATTCCCGACGGACCGGCGGGGATTTACCGGGTCTCCTTCTCGGGAGGCCGAGACGGCGATCTGCTGGAGATCGCGCTTCCGGAAACGGAGGTTTGGGGCGTGCGAGGAGAGATGGCGCTCGGCGTCACGGCAACGACCCCCAGAACCTCTTACCTCTATTTGCCGCGAACGGTAAATACGTTTTTTATGGAATCGATGGGCATTCCGACGGCCCGCGTGTATGACGATCAAGGCGCATGGCTCGGTACGCCGGCCAACCATAACGGCCGATTTACGTTCTCCGTCAACCATGCGCCCGCGGATACCGTATGGCAATTGCAAATCGATGCAGCTTCCGGCGAAGCGCTTGTGTTCGACGGCGTCCCCGCCTTGCTGACCCCGACGAAGGAAGCGGCGCTTGCGCTCAAGGGAGGCACCGTGGAAGCGGACGGCCTGCTGGTTGCCGGGCCGGTTCAAGCGAAGGTGCGAAACGCGATGAAGGCGCTGCAGCAGGAGGATTTGACCGTCAACCTGACGTTTCCGACCGAGGTGCCGGCCGACCTGGAGAACCCGATCGTGGAGGCGCTCAACTACGGCAAGTACGGCTTCCTCATGGGGATGAAGCCGGCGCTTGACCGACAGACGATGAACGCGGACAGTCCGTATTACGGCGCGATTCTGGATGTCGATCCCAATAACAAACCGAATCCCATTCCGGAGCCGCTCTCCTGGGAGACCTTCCTGCATCCGGCCATCTTGTCGCCATGGGATGCGGAGAACCTCGCGACGGCCGTTGCGACGCCGGGAACGCTCAACCCCGCCTACGGCAATCGGGCGTTGGCCAATCGCGCCGCCCTTGCGGCCATGTACCATCTCGTATCGACCCAGGGAGACGACTATATCCGGGAAAATAATTTGCAGAACGGCACGGCTCCGCTGACGCATGCTTTTTTCGTCTACCGCAATGTGGCTAAGACATTCGCATTGATTAAGGATGATCTGTCTCCGGCGGTAAGGGACGCTTACCGGGATGCGCTCATCAGCACCGGCGACCGGATGGGCGATTACAAGGGCTATCAGAGCAATCAGTGGCTCCATACGATCGATGGGCATTTGTACACGTACCTGGCTACCGGCGAAGCCCGCTTCCTGGGTTATTTCGAACGAATGATGACTTCCTACGTGGAGGGTACGCATGGAGCGAACTCCAAGTTCGGCCAGCATCCGGCGGGCTATTTCCTGGAGGAATACGGCCCGGACGGCAATTACGGCTCCATGAACGAGTACGAGCTGACGAGTCTGTATTACGAATACCGGGAGCTTCCGGAAGCGAAGCCGGCGCTTGCGGAGAAGATGAGGAACGCGATCCAGAAGGACCTGGAGTTCCAAAGCTATTATTGGCTTCCGCAGCCAAGCGGCGTCGCCAACGGAACCTTTCTCTCGCCTTCGGCCATGAATGCGAGAACCCTGTCCTATTTAAGCGTACCGTCTTATCCGGGACTCTTTCTGGCGCACCCCGATTTTCCTTTGGCGCTTGCCCGCTATAACAAGATCAAGGAGCCGGCGGCCGGGGCCGGGGATGCGCAGATCTTCCCCCATCTGATCAATAATGAAGACTGGGCCAAACGGCTGCTGGAATGGGCCATTCCGAAGAAAGATACCTTCTACGACAACACGAACGGCACATGGGCAAGCGATCTGCATAAAGCTTACGAGAGACCCGATACGGTGGAGCCGGCTGTTCTTCCTGTCGATCAACAGCGGGGAACATGGACCTTGCCTGGCAATGTGGCCTGGAAGCGGGGCAATCTGTACGGAGCGGTGTTCTACGATATAACGGGAGCCGATGCGATACCCGCGCAATCCCGCGTCGGCGGAGGGCCGACCGTCTTCTGGTCCGAAGGAACGGGAACCGTCGTCAACTCGACCAAGAACAGTCGGTCCGGCGCCGTCAACACGGTTGACGATCTGTCGTTCACGGGCATTTACGGGTACGACAATAACGGCAACTTGTTCAGCTCCGGGAAAGAACGCTCCTCCTTCAACTGGATCGAGGAAGGGGAAAGCTTCGAAATCAAGTCGGCATTGGCAAGTCCCGGCGGCGATCTGACGTGGAAATACGAGCTTGGCGACGATGCGACGACGATTACGGTCACCTTGAACGCAATCGGCAAGCTGCACGATACGTACCTCAATCTGCCGATTGCCATGAAGGAGCCGGGGGCCGTCGTAGAGGGACCTTCGGGCGGAACGACGGTATTCAGGCTTGGGGATTCCTCGATGACCATTGCTCTCCCCGAAGGGACGGCTGCCGGCTTCGGAGCCGATATCTCGACATTCGCCGGAACGGTGAAGCCGCTGCGGATCGCGCTTCCAGCCGACGGAACGCCGCTGACCTTCCGTCTCTATGCGGACGACGGCAGCGACGTTCCGGACGACGGCGCGAGTACGGCGGCGCCGGGCAAACCCGTTCTGTCGAATGACAACGGCTACGATACCGGCCTGATGGACGGAAATTACAAGGTAACGATGAATATGTGGCATGGAGACAACGGCAGCCTGTATAAGCTTTACGAGAACGACGTCTTAATCGATAAGAAAAAACTGGCCGACCTCTCGCCAAGCGCGCAAACGGCGGAAACGGCAATCGGCGGCAGGAAAAACGGCGTCTACCGTTATGTCGCGGAGCTTGCCAACCGTTTCGGGACCGCGCGAAGCGATACGATGACGGTTGAAGTAACGGATGCGGCGCCGGGCAAGCCCGTCCTATCCAACGACAACTGGGATCATGACGGCAACTTTAAAGTCGTTGCGAATTTGTGGTGGGGAACGAACGGCACCACGTACAAACTGTACGAGAACGGCATTCTCATCGATACGCAAACGTTGGCGGATCATACGCCTTCCGCCCAAACGGCAGCGACAACCGTAACGGGCAGACCGCCGGGCGTCTATGAATATCGCGCCGAGCTGGTCAACGATGCGGGAACCGTATCCAGCGACAAGATGATTGTGCAAGTAAACGGATAATGTCATCCCGGCGGGCTTCTAAACTTCATGAAGCCCGCCGGTTACCGGAAGGAGTCCTACCATTGGTAAATCGACAAAGCGGCATCGCGCAACAGCTGGAGAGCATCATCGGGAAGATCGACCGGAATATGGAACTTCTTGGCGTGGAGAACGCACCGTGTTATACGGTGGATGGCCAATATTCGAAGCTGCGGGAGCGTTTCGATCATCGGTTTCAATGGACGCTTTCGTTCTTTACCGGCATGATCGTACACGCATTCCGCTATACCGGAGACCCGAAATATTTGCGGTATATGAATCGGCTGCAGAACGATTACCGGAAAAAAGTAACCGTCGATGCCCTAGAAACGATGCACGATCTCGGATTCCTGTATTCGCTCAGCGAGGTTGCGCTGTACAAAACGACGGGCGACCGGAATGCGCGCGAGATCGCCCTGCTAGCGGCAACGGAGCTGGCGAAGCGGTTTAACGTGAACGGCCGGTTTATCGACGCCTGGAGCCGGATGGACGGGACCGGCGAGGACGTCTCGGGTCTGATGATCATCGACAGCATGATGAATTTGCCGCTGCTCTTCTGGGCATGGGAAGAGACCGGCCATCACTTCTATAAGGACGTGGCGGAGGCGCATGCCGATACGACGATCCGCTGCATGATCCGCGACGATCATTCGGTATGCCATGCCTACAAGTTCGACCGGATGAGCGGAGAGTCCGAAGGGGAACGGAATCATTGCGGTTACGGAGTCGGTTCGGCATGGGCGCGCGGGACGGCATGGGCCTTGTACGGATTCGCCGTCGCCTATCGGTATACGGGGAAGGCCGCTTACTTGAAGGAAGCGGAGGGCATCGCCGATTTCTTCATCAGGCAATTGCCGGAGAACGGCGTCCCGATCTGGGATTTCCGCCTGCCGGAGACCGCGCCGAGGTGGATCGATACGTCCGCGTGCGCCATTGCCGCCTGCGGGCTTCTCGAACTGTCCGATACCGAAGCTTGCGGCGACCGGGCCCGGTATGGCGCCCAAGCGGCCAAGATGATCGAGACCTTGTCCTCACCGCCCTATTTCGCGGAGGAGCCGGAGGCGGAGAATATCTTGCATCTGGCGCAGTGCGGGGAGCTTCAAGCGGGCGCGATATGGGGCGATTATTTCTATATGGAGGCTTTATTGAGATTGGAGCGACAAGCGGAGCGGTTCTGGTGACGACTTCCCGGTCCGGCGCTTTCCTATTTGATGAAAGGCGGGTTTGCCGTGATTTTTCAAAATATCGAGTTTTATAACGTGGACGAACTTGCGCCCTTTCTGGGCGGTTGGCAATTGAATCGATATCCGAAGCAAGTAAGACAGCACATGATACCCGGCGCTTACCGGGCGGAGATGGCCGGCGGCTGCGAGATTCGCTTCGTCACGGAAGCGCCCAAAGCGAGCGTCACCCTCTCCGCGAATGAAAGGGAAGGGGAGGTTGTCGTTTATCGGGGGGATTACTTTCATTCCATCCACCGGCTGCAGGCAGGCGCGATCCAAACGATTACGTTGGAGGATAATCCTTATTTCGGAACGGTGCGTTCCGAGGATCGGATCGAAACGCGATATTCCGGCAAGCTGTGGCGGATTTTTTCGTGCGATTTCCGTTTGGCCTTTTATCATCTGGAGAGTTACGGCTTCGGCCATCGGCCGCCCGCGGAAGACGAGGCTCCTCGTTTGCGTTGGTTGGCTTACGGCTCGTCCATCACGACCGGTAGCGGCGCTACGCATACGGCACACGGTTATATCCATCAGGCGGCCCGCCGTCTGCGGGCGGACGTGCTGAACAAAGGCTTGCCCGGCGCTTGCATGTGCGAACCGGAGGTTGCCGATTACTTGGCGGACCGGAACGATTGGGATCTGATTACGCTGGAGATCGGCGTGAATATGCGCGGTTCCGTCTCTTCGGAGGAATTCGAGAGAAGGGCGGACTATTTGATTCGGCGGGTGACCTCCGCTCATCCGTCCAAACCTGTCGTTGTCCTTACGATCTTTCCGAATTTCAGTACGTACGAGAAGAACGAATCGATATCGGGCGTTCGCGAGGCGAAGTATAACGGGATTTTGCGAAGGTTGGTACAGGAGCTCGATCTTCCGAATCTCCGCTTGCTGGAAGGGACGGCTATCTTGACCGACTTTAGCGGTCTGACGGCGGACTTGATTCATCCGTCCGACTTCGGCCATACCCTTATGGGGGAAAATCTGGCCGATGCCTTGTCGGACATCATCGGCGTCGACCTGGTTTAGGCGATGATTGCCCCCGGTCTTTGAACGCACGCAATGGAGGGAAGCTGATGGGTATCATTCATCTATCGGAGCAGTTGCTGCCGGCGCCGCGAACCGGCGGTTTCCGCATGGAAGGATATTGGGTATGGTGCGGCTCTGTGGTGCGGGGAGAAGACGGAAGGTTTCATATGTTCGCTTCGCGTTGGCCCAAATGGATCCCGATGCACCCCGGATGGCTGGTCGCGTCGGAAATCGTGCGTGCCGTGTCGGATACGCCGGAGGGGCCGTACGAATTTCAGGAAGTTGTGCTTCCCGCAAGGGGAGCCGAGTATTGGGACGGCCGTTCCACGCATAACCCGCATATCGTGAGGTGGGGAGACCGTTATTTATTGTATTACATGGGTTCGACGCATCCGTTTCCCGAGCCGCATCCAGAGGAACCCTTTGGACTTGAAGATCCGCGATGCATCGTCGCCCGTTCGAACAAACGGATCGGGCTGGCGGTTTCGCATAGCGTATTCGGGCCATGGGAGCGGAGAGATCAGCCCATCTTGCCTACGCGTCCGGGACACTTCGACAGCTTTCTAACTTCGAATCCGGCTCCGTGCCTGCACGAGGACGGTTCGGTTCTGCTTATTTACAAAGCGCGTCAATACGAAGGAAACACCCACGGACAAATGACGATCGGTATCGCGGCCGCGGAACACTTTCACGGTCCGTACAAGGCCATATCGGATCGGCCTGTTCTCCCGCCTTCGCAATTCCATATCGAAGATCCGTTTATATGGAAATCGGATAACGGGTATGAGCTTATCGCCAAAGATATGGAGGGCACCTTGTGCGGCGAGAAGTATGGCGGTATTCACGCGTTGTCGAAAGACGGGACGGATTGGAAGCTTGCGGATTATCCGCATGCGTATTCGCGGCGAATCGTTTGGGACGACGGAACCGTACAGACGATGGGGAATCTGGAACGGCCGTTTCTATTGTTTCAGGATGGGCGGCCCACGCATTTATTCGCCGCAACCTCTGACGGTTCGGAAGGATTCACGACTGCAAGCCACACGTGGAATATGGTCATCCCGATTCAAGAAGCATGAAGTTGAATGATTTCTACGAAATAATGCCGATTTAGATCGAGTACGGAGCGTGTTGCAATGAGCAAGCCTGAGTTAGCGGTACCGACAAAGCAACAACTTGCATGGCAGGAACTGGAATTAGGGGTATTTTTCCACTTTGGCCTGAATACCTTTACGGATCGGGAGTGGGGAGAGGGGACGGATTCGCCGGAGTCCTTCAATCCATCTTCGTTGGATGCGAAGCAATGGATTCGAACCGCGAAGCGAGCGGGTTTCAAATATGTTATCTTGACGGCCAAACATCATGACGGTTTCTGCCTTTGGCCAACGAAAACGACGGATTATTCCGTCCGATCGAGTCCATGGAAACACGGCCAGGGGGATGTAGTCAGGGAATGCGCGGATGCTTGCAGGGAAGAAGGAATGTTGTTCGGTCTCTATGTATCGCCATGGGATCGGCACGAAGAATGTTATTCCGATAAAGAAGCCTACGATGATTTCTATGCAAGGCAGTTGGAAGAGCTGCTGACCGGATACGGTCCCCTTGTTGAAGTATGGTTTGACGGCGCGGGTTCGGAAGGCCGCGAATATGATTGGATGAGAATTATTGGATTGGTTAGGAAGTACCAGCCGGATGCGATGGTCTTTAACATGGGGGCTCCTACCATACGCTGGGTCGGCAATGAGGATGGCGTCGCCCCGTATCCGTGTTGGAATACGGCTCAAACGGCTAGAGCAAGCATGTTTACGAAGGATATGTTGACTTGGCTGCCGGACACCCCTGACTGGGTTCCCGCGGAATGCGACGTCCCCATCCGGAAGCCTCATTGGTTCTGGCACCCGGATGACGAGCATAGCCTCTTGCCTTTGGAGGAATTGCTGGATATTTATTACCGTTCAGTAGGACATGGCGCAACGCTTCTGCTCAATATTGCACCCGATGATCAAGGTTTGCTGCCAACCAACGATGTAGCGCGCATTATCGAATTCGGAGACGAGATCAAAAGGAGATTTTCAACGCCTCTTGCAGAAGCATCAGGAGACGGAAAGTCGCTTGGCTTCATTCTACCGTTCGTCAGTCGTATAAACCACGTTATCTTAATGGAAGATATCGCTCACGGCGAACGGGTCCGCAACTATGTTCTTGAAGCTCGCCAAGACGGCCAATGGATAGAACTGGCGCGAGGAAGCGCAATTGGACATAAGAAAATCGATCGGTTCGACACCATCGAAACCAATCAGCTTCGGGTTAGGGTGCTTGAAGAGGCGGGACATCCTTTGTTTCGTTCCTTCAGAGCCTATTATGTCGAATAATCATGTTATGCTGAAATGATAATCTTCCTCAGAATGATTTGAGGAGGATTTTTTCATTTCTTTGTTCTCCTCTAAAAAAGGGCAAATTCTGCACGTGAATGGCGGTGAAATTGTGATGTTTATGCTTGATGACCAAATTTCCGTCTATAGTGACTCAGCGTAAGGATGGGCCAGATGTACCGGTAGCTGTGATAATGAACATAGAAATTACCCGGAAGGCCGGCACCTGTCGGATAAGAGGCCGTCCATTTATCTTCTTGCAGGGAAGCGATAAGTCTATAGATTCCTTTATCCATTGCGGCAGTTGATCGTGGATGAACAGCGATGAGCGCGTCTAATGCCCATGCGGTTTGAGAAGGCGTGCTTTCCCCCAAAGGCACATAGTGCTGAAGCCGGTCACTTCTGCAGGATTCTCCCCATCCCCCGTCAGCGTTTTGGATGTTTAAGAGCCATTGGGCTCCCTTTTGTACAGCCTCATGGTTGGTGGGGATGTTCGTAGCCATTAACCCCGTTATTGCAGCCCACGTACCGTAGATGTAACAGATCCCCCATCTTCCATACCACGAGCCGTCGTTCTCCTGATGGTTAATCAGCCAGTTGGTTCCGCGTTTGATGAAGTCGTACCGGGTGTCAAGTCCGGCAAAGTTTCCTAAATACTCTAGGGTGCGACCCGAAAGATCAGCTTCCGAGGGATCAATGGCTGCTGATTTGGCGCCATCTATGGCGAGCCAAGTGAGCATTTCATTGTTTGTGTTTTTTTCGAAGGCTGGCCAGCCTCCGTCATTATTTTGCATAGATAGAACCCAATTGAGTCCGCGATTCCACGATTCCCTGTAGGAAGGATCGGTATGGGATAATCTTCTGATTGCTCGTAAAGCTGCAGTTGTGTCATCCACATCCGGATTCATGGTATTGGTTTCTGAAAAACCCCATCCCCCGGGCAGCGTATTGGGATTATGAATACTCCAATCTCCTGATTGGTGATGCTGTCTGGAAAGCAGATAAGCAGCTGCACTCCGAATCGTCGCATGGTCATCGGCAATTCCGGCTTCCTGCATGGCGTAGGTAATCAAAGCGGAATCCCATAGGGTAGAGGGTGAGTTTTGAATCGTCGTTTTACCGTTAGATCGGCATTGCATAGCTGTTATGCCTTGAACGGCAAGCGTGATGACAGGATGCTGCTGATCATAACCGAGGGCGAGCAAGGCGTAGATCATCAGAATGGTACTGCTGGCATAGCTGTATAAGGTTCCATCCGATTCAATCCGTTGCAGAATGAACTGTTGGGCCTTTGTTGTGGCGGCTTCATGGATAGAACGGGGCGTGCCAATAAGCCTGCTTAGTCCGGCTTGTATGCTGATCTGCATTTCCTGAAACGCACGAGCGGGCTGTTCATCGGTGTTCATAGGATCAACATGAAGATCGGATAGATCGGGAGCATGATCAGTCTTTATAGAATAATGCCGATCGGCCATGATCAGCATGGAAATCAGATGAACTCTTGAATACGCTGAAAACTCAAAAAAGTTGATTGGAAAAGAAGCGGGGAGAAGCAGTATCTCAAGAGGAATGGACGAGATGGATGATGGCCACTTACTTTGTCCGGTAGCAGCGAGGATGGCCTTGGTCAAGATGCTGGTGACTTTTCCTAGACCACCCTTGGATTGAATAAAGCGCTTGGCTCGTCTAATCGGCTCATCCGTTGTTTGGCTATACCCGGAATAGAGCAAGGCATAATAGGCTTCAACAGAAGCCGATAAGTTTCCTTCTTCTTCATCGGGAAATAGTTTCCAACAGCCTTCGTGTTGCTGTTCGTTGAGGATGCGATCATGCAGTTGCCGAATAAGGGCTTCATTCTGAACGTTCAACGTTCGAAAGAGAATGATCGCGTATGCATCTATAGTCGTCCCGTTCTCAAAACAAAAACGCCAAGACCCGTCTTGCTGCTGCAGCTGAAGAAGCGTTTCTGTCAGTCGCTGAATTTCCTCATCTATTTTGATTAAAATAGGGCTCATTTCCCGGGTTACCTCCGTGATCATTTTCAACCATTATATGATTGTCGACAATGGGAAATGAGGAAATGGGAGGAGCCACAAGAACTACCAAGGAAGTATTCTTATGATCCTATACCCACCCATAAAGCACGGAGTGGTATCCCACGATTCAAAGCGTGGGCGTTCAGTTGGCATTTACTGTCATGGATTTGATGGATATAATCTAAGGAAAAGCCGCCAATGAAAGAAGGGATATGCGATGGATTTAGAAATGGTTATGCGTGAGCTTGAAGCTCTCGGCAAGGAACGAACCAAGAAAATATATATATCGAATGGCGCTCACGAACCGCTTTATGGCGTTGCTACAGGCGATATGAAGCCAATGGTGAGAAAAATCAAGATCAATCAACCCCTGGCTGAGCAGCTTTACGCTACCGGGAACTACGACGCTATGTACTTTGCCGGTGCGATTGCAGACCCAAAAGCAATGACCAAGGCGGATTTTGAGCGGTGGATGGATACGGCTTATTTTTACATGCTGTCCGATTATGTGGTTGCGGTAACCTTAGCTGAAGCAGATATTGCCCAAGAAGTTGCCGATCAATGGATCACAAGCGGCGAAGAGCTGAGAATGTCAGCGGGTTGGAGTTGTTACTGCTGGCTTTTGGGTAATCGCCCGGATCGCGAATTTTCCGAAAGCAAAATGGCCAGCATGCTTGAAACTGTGAGAAATACGATTCACGATTCTCCCGAACGAACAAAATACGCGATGAATAATTTTATTTACACCGTGGGGACTTCCTATTTGCCACTCCACGATAAGGCGGTCGAAATCGCGAGGGCAGTAGGTCCGGTCGAAGTCCAAAAAGATAAAGCAAAAAGCAAGTTCCTAAACGCCTCCGACAATATTCAAAAGGCAATAGGTAAAGGGCAGCTTGGCTTCAAACGGAAACATGTAAGGTGTTAGTTAACATACAACGCCCTTCCGACCTCCTACTGGGAGGCGAAAGGGCTGAGAAGTCTGCTTTCTCGTTACCGCATGCCGAAACGATTAAACCGCAATAGTCGCCGCCGCTTGCTGCATAAATTCGGTCAGGGCTTGTTCGTCCAAGGCATGGCCTTTTTTTATTTTCAGCTGTACGCGGTCGGGATAATCCGAAACGTTGTGTAAGCTTTGCGGTATTTCCAGCTCCCCGGTGTTGAATATCGTTAACGTAACCCATGTTTTCGCAGCAAATAACGTACACACCACTTTACCGTTCTTCGTATAATTGGGCGTTGTCATTTTGATCTGCTCGTTAACGTCCGGAATAGCTTTATGGATGGCTTTACGAATCAGTTGTACAATTTCTTTCTGCCATTCCTGTTCAATCTTTTGGATATAGTCAGTGACGCCTTGATTTAAGTTGTTATCAGTCATTCCCGACTCCTCCATTCATCTTTGGGATCGTGATTCAATCCATTTGATCCTCATGCTGCGACTTCTGCTCGTTGCGCTGCAACTCTTTAAGGTATTGGTCAAACCGATTAAGTTTCTCCTCCTTCAGGAGGCGGAAGGAATCTAGCCACGAGCTCAGTTCATCGAACGGCTGGGACCGCAATTTGTAGATTCGACGATTGGCAATCGGAAGTACCTCCGCAATTCCGGCGTCGCTTAGTACGCGAAGATGCTTGGAAGTTTGCGGATTATTAAGCTCAAGACGTTCAGCAATCTCTCCCGCTGCAAGCGGACCTTCGCGTAAAAGTTCTACAATGTTTAACCGATTGGGTTCAGCAAGCGCGTTCAATGTTGCCAGATTCATGATAATAATATTCTCCTCATTCAATCGATTCCGGGAATGGCGCATCAGGGAACTTTCCTTTTGTTGCATCGGTCGCTAAGGATTTCAGATGTTCGGCGAAGCGTTCCATCGAGGCAATCGCTCCAGTCTCCGCCCCGGCTGCAAGCGCGCCTTTCAGTGCCTCCGCCGTCGCGAATTCCGTTCGGCTTGTGAGTTTCGTCATGCCGATCGGGAGTTCAATAAATGTGTCCGAAACGACGGATTCGTGGGTTGAGTACGGCTCGACATCAAAGATCTGCGTGTACACTAGCGACTCGGGCCGTATGACTTCCCGGTATACGCCTTTGAAGGGCATCTCGTTCCCGTCGGCAAAACGTTGAACAAAACGATAGCTGCCTCCTTCCCGAAGATCGATCTCGCAGATCGGCAGTTTCACACCTTGAAACCCCCACCAAAGCGCTACGTGCTCCGGCTCGGTCCACGCCTTCCAAACGAGTTCGCGGGGTGCATCGAAAGTACGCTCGACGGTGAGACTTAAGTCATCCACACGAGTTACGGCTTTACCGTTTGTCTGATTTGTTTTCATCATCAATCACTCCAAGTTTTTATTTGACCTGCGAAATTGTTTCGTCAACATGGTGAATCATGCGTCTTATGCTCCTTGCGATTCTTCTACGGACGCATCAAGAAAAGGAACGATGAGCGAGACGAGAGATTCCGTATGATTCATAATCGAGATGTGTGTCGTACCTGGGATGACTGCCAATTGGGAACGGGGAAGTCCTGCCATATCGCCGACTACACCGCCGCCAAGCAGTCGGAACAATTCTACCGCATGCTCGGGTCGAATGCTATCCGAATCGCCAACCATGACGAGGGAAGGCGCGTTGATAGAGAGAATTTCCGCCGGCTCCCAAGCAAACTTCTCGCTGACGAGCGTCTTAAGCTTATTAACCAGATTAGGAAAATCTTGCGGATTCGGTGCCACCCTTTTGTATTCATCTACAATTGGTGATCCAGCGAAAACTTCGGGTGTGATGTACGGAATCGAGTCCAGAACTTCTTGATAATATCCGTCAGACCGAAAGTAGGTCGAAGCGAGCACGAGCTTGCGAACCAGTTCCGGATGGCGAATTGCTATTTGCAGGGCGGTGGTGCCTCCCATGGAATAGCCGAATATATCGGCATTCGCAATCCCGATCTCTCTCAGCAGCGCAGCTGTGTCGTCCGCCATTTGCACATAACTGAGAGGCCGATCGATATCGGCCGTACGACCGTGCCCTTGCAGGTCCACTGCAATCACTTGCCGGGTCCTCGCCAGAATCGGTATCAGCTTGCCGAATGTCGTATTGATCGAACTATAAGCGCCGTGAAGCAACACCAGCGGTTGTCCAGTACCGTATATCTCATAATACATATTGAGGCCATTGACGGAGACATAGCCGCGCTTCGATGGAACGGATTTCGCCTCGAGGAATTTAATGGTTGAAAGCAGCAATACCGCCGCTTCTCCTCGCGTCATGATTCGTTGATCTTCTTCTTCAAATACAATTGGAGATTCCTGCTCCGGAAACGGACCTTTGTTGTCCAATGCCGTTTGTAGCATCGATTTATACTGTCCCCGGGTCATGAATGCATGGGGATTGACATCCTTCGGGATGTCTAATCCGTTCTTTCTCGCTGCGACGAATGCTTCATAATACCAAGCGTTCATCGAAATAGAAGTAAAGTACGTATTTGCATCCGGCTCCGTTGCATGGGGGGCGATGCTTAGCTTCATTCCTCCGACAATTAAAGTAACGCCCTGAGCAACAGTGATTTTAGCACGCGGGGCACAGTGTTCATTGTCCATACCGGAGACAATGCCCCGATCCTTTAGATCGAGAATGGCTGTTTCTTCGGCCTCGTTCAGGTCGTTAAAGGCAAATGCGGTACCGCTTAACGCTGTAAATAGCAGAATGAGAACAGTCAGGATGATTGCTGCCGATTTTTTCAAATTCGCACCATTCCTTTTTTTTGGGCTTGTAAAATCGTACCGATTCATACGAGCATTTCTTGTATATTCAACTGTTTACACTGGAGAGAATTCAAAAACCCCCTTTCGAATGAATGGCCAAACCATTTGTTCATTACGTAAGTAGATCTTGGAGAACTTGCGAAATGGGTTATTATTTTCCCTAAAAGGAATATACACAATAAGGAATGTTCCTGTCAAGGAAATTTCCTGAATAGGAAATATGGATTAGTATGTTGAATACATTTGTGCAGCGTTCTTAGGTAGCCCTGAATATTTTTTCTCGATACGGCTATAGTGGTCAAGCTGAATACGGAGACGGGAGATGACTGGCTATTTGCAGACGCGGCATCGACGCTGACGGTGAAGGAGATCCCGGACCAAAGGCCAGGCGAACAACACGGCGGAAGTCCGTTAGCCGGCATACGGCGATGTTGTATAATTTTGGTAGGAAATATTTGAGGGAGGCGAATACGTGAAATCCCCCCTATTGTTGTCACTGACATTCATAATTGGTTTATCGGTGTTGACAGGCTGTTCGACCCCTGTGAAATTCGAAGGAAAGAGTGAAAATTGGACCGTCAATTGCACCTATAATTCATCGGCTAAAACCAAATCGTACGATATTCGGTACATCGGCGACGAAGAGACATTCGATGGATCGGTCAGCTACGCGTTCAAGGACAGCAGCAACTTTCAAGAGAGCGGTGAAAGCAAAGTCGTGCTGAAGATTAAGAAAATAGCCGGCAAATCTACCGTTAGCACCCCGGTTGTAGATGAGACGCAATTTTCCCTCGAAATGAAGTGGAATGGCCATCATGAAACGATACCGGTTGAACGGACGAATTGAAAAGCACTACCTTCCAGAGGATATATTCTCACAATAGAGAGAAGGAGGGCGGACCTCTGCTTTTTTACATTCCTCATAGCTCTGCAATGTATACGACATTAGAATGTAGCGTGTGTACTCCGATAGGCTGTTCTCACAGTCATGTTACAGGAAAGACCCCTCGGTAAAGGGGTCTTCGTGCTTGCATGGCATTAGGAGTCGATGCGCAGCAATATTCTTCCGCGACCATGTCTTGCTTCGCTTTTCTCTAGTGCTTTGTTAGTTTGGCTCAACGGGAATATGGAATCGATCTCTGCTCTGATTGTACCGTCGGCAATCAATTGTGCTACTGTCTGCAGATTCGCGTAGGTTGGAAACTTGGTGTTGAATTTAGCTGTAATGCCATGCTTTTGAGCATTCTCTTGGGATGGAGGCTGCGTCAAAGCGACAAGAATTCCGCCCTGCTTCAGAACGGCCCATGATCGATTCTCGATATCTCCCCCAATGGTATCGACGACGAGATCCGCTTCTTTGACAACCTCTTCG
Organism: Cohnella nanjingensis; assembly: GCF_014212125.1. GTDB lineage: Bacteria > Bacillota > Bacilli > Paenibacillales > Paenibacillaceae > Cohnella > Cohnella nanjingensis. The sequence continues at coordinate 219,580 of NZ_JACJVP010000041.1, read as the reverse complement.
AAAGCTGTCGTCGTATAATCGATGACTTGGTCCGCACCCAAAGACTTGACGAAGTCTAGGTTAGGGGTTGAAGCGGTACCGATTACATGGGCTCCCTTCCATTTGGCCAACTGAACGGCGAATTGTCCCACACCGCCGGCAGCGGCATGAATGAGGACAGTTTGACCGGTTTCCAGCTCTCCTTCGGTAAACAAGGCTTTCCATGCCGTATCTGCACCGGCCCTGATCGTTGCTGCATCCTCGAAAGAGAGACCGTCCGGTAACTTCACCAGGTCATCCACCGGAGCAACGGCATACTCCGCGTTCGGCATTTTCGCCAGATTATTCACCTTTGCAATGCCATACTCCGCATAAGCTCCAACAATCATTCCGAAGACGCGATCGCCGACAGTAAATTCAGCCACTCCCGGGCCTGTCGATTCGATCACTCCGGTTGCGTAAAACCCTGGAATGTAGGGAAGCGTCTTGGGAAATACGTTCTGCACCCATCCGTTGCGAATTTTCCAGTCAAGCGGGATGACAGTTGCATAATGAATTTTGACAAGTACTTCTCCTGCCAATGGGTTAGGGCGGTCGACTTCTTCGAATTTCATTACATCCGGACCGCCATACTCATGAACAAGAATCGCTTTCATTTTGGACTTGGACATCGGATTACCCTCCATCACTTTTTGATTTTTAAGCAATAACGTGTGTTGAATGTAGTATACTTACTAAAGTGTCGAGTTTGTAAGTACGCACTTTTTCGTAACGTAGTACCCAATTGGAAACTTGATTCGGATGGATGGGATGTGATGTGCATGAGTGGATTGGATGAGAACGTGCTCGTCTGTCCGGTGGAGACAACACTGTCGGTGGTTGGGGGGAAATGGAAAGCAATTATTCTTTGGCGATTAGTTAGCGGTACCAAGCGTTTTAACGAACTCCAACGTTCGATCTCGCAAATTACCCGCAAGATGTTAACTGAACAGCTTCGAGAGCTGGAAAGAGATAACTTAATCATTAGAACAGTCTATCAACAAGTTCCGCCGAAAGTCGAATACACACTAAGTGACTACGGCAGAACGTTCTTACCTGTCATGCAGGCGATGGCTCAGTGGGGGTTCGTTCACCGCGAACGTAACGGTTGATTCATGAAGTTATCTAAAAAAAAGTCTTTGCAGCCACCGATGGGCGGGCAAAGACTTTTTTCGAAGACGACTAGCCGAGAGTCCTATCTGCTCTCTCCCGATCTTTCTAAAAGAGCGTCAATGGGCGAAGAAGTCCAGCAGCACGGGAGCGAGCAAACGAACCGACACGTTATGGTCTTGCCCCTCCAGCGACTGCGTCTTGGCATTGCGGAGCGCGGCCCCGAGCTCCCGAACGGCATTCCGCTGGTAAGCCGGACTTGCCTCTCCCGCAACGACGAGAGTCGGCGACGTGCAGTCGGCCCACCGTTCCGCAGGAAGCGGATGGCCCGACATCGTATCTCCCATGACAGTCCCGTCGTAAACGAGCGTGTTCGCCACCGCTTCCATGGCCGGCCAAAACGGCGCATGGCGCATTTGGACCACCATGTCGGCGGGAATGCCGACTGCCGCCGTCATGAAAAATTCGACAGCGTCCCCGCGGCGATCCGTTGCGAGGAGATCCGCGAGATGCCGCAAATAGTTCGGCGGGAGCGGAGGACGGCTGTCATCGACGATAAAAGGCGGCTCGTAAAGCGCCAACTTCTCGACCGGAAGCCTGCAAGCCGCCTCAAGCGCAAGAACGGCTCCTGATGACATGCCGAACAGACGGGCGTTTCCCCCGGCTTCCTCCATCAATGCTCCGATATCTTCAATCTCCCGTTCAACGGCATAAGGCGCCGTATCCCCGCTGTCGCCTCGTCCGCGCCGGTCGTAGGACATGACGGTAAAATGTGGTGCTAGAAAATTAGCCAGCTCCGTCATCATCGGGTCCGTTCGTATCTGAAACGCGCCTCCGACCAATATTACCGGCTGTCCGCTGCCCGACACGTCCACCGCAATTGGCGTCCCGTCGGCTGAAATGATTTTCTTCATGGTTTTCTCCTTTTGGCAATCATCTTAGTAAATTCCCTTCAAATGTACTCTAATCCATTACGTCACGTAATGCTCAAGTGAAATATTTTCCATTCCAATTTATATCATTACGATATTCATAGTCGCTTAAAAACAACGCAGTTTGGTTTAAGGCCAAACTGCGTTGTTTCGTTATTGTTATTTCTTAGAAGCTCTCGGACAGGCAGTTATATGTAACTCGAAACAGTATCTAAAGCGAAAGAAATATCAATAATACGAAATATTGCAAGCGCTTCAATTGTTGTATGGTATGACTGAAGGGGGGATGTGCGATCGGTTGGCCGAACATGAAGTCGCATGGAAAAATGAAAAATCGGAGGAGATTGTGATGAAAATCATGAAACTGTTTTTCCGAACGTTGATTTTCTCGAAACCTCGACTATCGATTCTACTATCGCTAGCCTTGTTGTCCAGCGCCTTTCTGTCGTTAGGGAGCGCATACGCGGCGGCTCCGTCCGTATGGATTCAGGGTGCGTCGGATAGGGCGTTCCAGACGTCCACGATGCCGGCGGGAGCCAGTACGGCGATCACCCTATACGCGGCTAGAAATGAATATCAAGCCGCGCAAATTCTAGTGAGGTCATCCTCTTCGCAATCCCACGTATTCGTGACTACATCTGCGCTTACCGGGCCTCGAGGCGCTGCAATTCCCGCTTCCAACATTAAAGTGACGAGGGAAATTACCCATACTGGCGTATGGAAGGCCACTGGGGATTACGAGAATCCTCCGGGCTCCACTTCCCCGGACAGCGGCGATTATACCGATTCTTTGGAGGACAACACGCCGCAAACGGTTGCGGCCAATGTGACTCAACCCTATTACTATAGCGTCTACACGTCCCCGACGCAGACACCGGGGACATACACAGGCAAGGCCGTCGTCCACAGCGGCGGCGGCAACGTAACGGTGAACGTGACTGTCGTCGTATACAACGTAACCATACCGCCGACAAATCAGTCCACCTTTAAGCTGAACAATTGGTTCGGATCGGCGGGGTGGGATTTTTCGGGCACGGAGCAAGTTATTCCTTTGCAATATAACGTCACGATGTACGATTCGAATTGGTGGAAAGTGATCGAGAACATCGCAGCCAATCACGCCAAGCATCGGAACAACGTCATTCATACGGATTTCCACGGCTTGCTCATTCCGGATACGACAATCGATGCGAACGGCCACATCAATTTCGGTTGGGCAACGTTCGATCGATTCGTTCAGACGTTTATCGACGCGGGCGCCTTGCAATATATTGGCGTCCCGCAACAAATTCAGCATGTGGGCGGCGGCCTTTCGAAGGTCGATACGCTGGTCAGAGGCGCGGACGGCAAAGCCGTCTATTACGGCGACGTTCCCGATTCTCCGACGGCCAACGCGTATCTGGACCAGCTGTTCCCGGCGTTGAAAGCGCATCTCGACGCGAAAGGCTGGACCGACAAATTGATCGTAAGCGCCGAAGATGAACCCCAAAATCAAGGGCAAATCGATGCCGCCATGTGGTACTACGCCAAATTGAAAGCGGTGTTCGGCAATCAAGTTCAGACAAACGAGGCTCATTCTTTTTTATGGACCGGGATGGAAAACGGTTTGACAAGCTATACGCCTCTGACGGAGCTTTACGACCAGAATACGGCATTCTATCAAAAACAAAGAATCGAAAACGGCAAAGAATTATGGCTTTACACATCGAGTAGTCCTCAAGGAGATTATATGAACCGGTTTATCAGCTATCATCTCGACAAAACTAGGCTGATCCCCTGGCTAGGGTGGAAGGTAGGCGCAACAGGTTATCTCCACTGGGGCTGGAACTATTGGCTCAATTGGGACAGCGCGACATCGTCGTTTACTGCAGCGGATACGGAAAGAGGTGACGGCCAGGGCTGGGGAAACTGGTGGCTCGTTCGTCCGAATAAGGCAGCGTACGATATATATGACAGCGTCCGCAGCGAGAACCAGCTTTACGGGGTGCAAGATTATGAACTTCTGAACATTTTGAAACAAACGAAGCCGCTTGTCGCCAAAAGCATCGCGGAATCCCTGATCACCGACTTTACCGTTTACACCCGTTCTGGAGCTAACGTGGATATCGCGCACAAGCAGATTCTTGATGAGATTGTTTCCGCATAAAGCGATACGCGGTTTGCCGAAATCGATGTAAAATAACGTTATGATGATAAATAAAGGACTGGAAAACCTCGGTTTTTCCAGTCCTTTATTTGAGTTTTCGAAGCGATGGATAAAGGAGAGAATTCAAGTGCAGGCAGCAACGAGAACGTTAATTCGACCGTTATCCTATCTTCGAAGCAAGTTGATGTCGCTTTCGATTTTTTCGAAGCTGGTACTGGCGTTTCTGCTCGTCCTCATTCCTCTGAATGCCTTGAGCTTAAGCATGAATCAATCCGGGTCGAATAGCGTTCGCGCGGAAATATCCAAGCTGATGACTTCAAGGGTCCATTTCTATATGGACTCGTTAGAGACGGAGTTTGCAAGAATCATCAGTCAAGGGCAAGAGTACATCGTCGACGATGATTTGCAGCGATTGTCGATCGCATCGGAAGTGATGTCCGAGATTAACATTTGGGAAGCCACCATGCGGCTGAAAAAACGTCTCGAGCTGTTAAAAAGCTCAAGCCCCTATATTCGCAACGTTAGCGCTTTTATACCCGCATTGGATCGGACGATTTCTTCTAATGAATATATTAGCCGCATGTCCAATGAAGAATTTCAGGCGATGTTAGCGCCGACGAATCGGTATGAATCCCCTTTCCTGATGTGGAAGGACAGGCTCTTTATCAGCTTTCCGTACCCTGACAACACGGTCATGCACGGGACACCGCCATTGTTCGTGCTATCGGTCGAAATCTCGAAAGACAAGATCGCCAAGGCGCTGAACGGATTCGGAAGCGACGATGAAGGCGGGGTTGTGCTGTACAGCGGCAAGCCGGCATTGCTTGTTGCAAGCGATTCGGAGGCAGCCGTTTATTTCAAAGAAAATCTGGAACAGGCTGACGCTTATAACGGTTCCGGGCTGAAGTCTATCAAAGTCGGCGAAGAGAAAGTAATGGTCGCTTTCGAAGCTTCAACCAAGTTCGATTTTACGCTATTCATCTATTTGCCTGAGAAAAACGTTCTAGGACCGCTCAAGCAATATCGAATCGGGTTGTGGCTGTTATCGTGCCTATCCGTCGTGATTATCGTTTGTTTTTCCTTTTTCATTTTCCGCTTGATTCATAAACCGCTCAAGAAGCTGATTCAAGCCTTTCGCGAGGTGGAGAGAGGCAATTTGACAGTAGTCGTGAATCCGTTCAAGGACGAGTTTCGCTATTTGTACGATCACTTCAACGAGATGGTAGGCAAGCTGAACGTTCTCGTTCACGAAGTGTATGAGCAGAAATACCGTGTCCGTTCATCGGAGCTGCGTCAATTACAATCGCAAATTAATCCCCATTTTCTATATAACAGCTTTTTTATTCTTTATCGCATGGCGAAAATTCAGGATTACGAGAACATCGTGCAATTTACGAAGTTTCTTAGCGAATATTATCAATTCATTACGCGCACGGGAGCCGAATTCATTCCGCTCGAAACGGAAGTGGCTTTCGTCAAAACCTATGCGGATATTCAAACGATCCGTTTCTCCAATCGGATTCAAGCGGAGTTCGGCGAGGTGCCGGCCAGCTGCTTGAAGGTGACCGTTCCAAGACTGATCCTTCAGCCGCTCGTCGAAAACGCATACAACCATGGGATGGAAAATAAATTGTCAACCGGAAAAATCGTCGTTTCTTTCGAGGAACGGGCGGATTTGCTTGTTATTGCAGTAGAAGACAACGGCGATACCTTGACGGATGAAACGCTCGACCGTTTGATCACGCTGCTGAAGCTCCCTGCTGAAGAAGCAGAGAGCACGGGGCTGATTAACGTGCATCGCCGTATCCGCATCAAGTTCGGGGCGCAGTACGGCCTCGCCTTTTCCCGTGGAACGGATGGCGGTCTAAAGGCCCAGCTGACGATTCCGATACCTAAGGAGGACGATGGACATGCATAGATTGCTGATCGTCGATGACGAGCCGTATATCGTCGACGGATTATTCGAATTGTTTGCGGGGCTGCCGCATCTTGAGCTTGACGTATGCCGCGCGTATTCCCCGATCGAAGCGCTAGAATGGCTGGAGCGTGCGAGGATCGATATTGTGCTGACGGACATTCGAATGCCGCTCATGAACGGAATAGAGCTGCAGAAAAAAATCAACCGGCAATGGCCGCGCTGTAAAGTCATCTTTTTAACGGGATACGACGATTTTGCCTATATTCAGGAAGCGCTGCGCAATGGCATCGTGGATTACGTGTTAAAAACGGAATATGACGAAGCCATTGTGAAAAGCGTGGAACAGGCGATCCATACGCTCGCCGGCGAGATGAGAAGCGAACAGATCGTCGTCGAAGCGAGAGCGCAGATGATTCACGCGCTCCCGGCGCTGCAGAAAGAATATTTGCTCGGATTCCTGGCAGACGAGGTGCCCGCAAACCGGCTAGATTCCGGGTGGTTGAAGGAACTCAAAATTGCGCTGAATCCGGAAGAGCCGTGTATGCTCGTTGTAGGCAGGGTCGACCGCTGGGAGGACGGAGCGACTTATTCGGATATGGGACTGCTGATGTACGCGGTTCAGAACGTTGCTAAGGAGTATTTCGGAAATTGGCGGTTTCAGCCGGTGCTGGCGGATCGCAAAACGTTTATTTGGTTTATTCAGACGGAGACCGCAACGGAAGGAAGGGAAGAAAAGACGGACAGCTTCGTTCACGGCACGCTGGAATCGGTGCAGGCGACATGCAGGGAGTTATTGAAACTGCCGATTTCGCTCGCCGCAGGCAGTTCGTTCGTGCCATTCGGCAAGCTGCCCGCGGCTTACGTTCAATTGAAAAAAATATTAAACCTCGGACTCGGCCAAGCGAACGAGATGCTGCTGACCGACCGATGGTATGCCGCCAACGACCTTCAATCCGACGGTGATCATCGTTCGGGTGCGGGCGAGCCGGATCGCGAAAAATGGAGAAAACAGATTTCCGAGCTGGAAAAATGTTTGGAAAACAGTCAGCAGGAGCAATTCGGCAAGCATCTGGATCAATTGCAAGCGGCGATTTTGACGGAGCCATACCGTTACGGTCTTCTGCTGGAATCCTACTATTCCGTCATGACGCTGCTTCTCTCCCATCTGAACGAACCGGGCGCGGATCTTGCATCTGCGATCGATCTCGATAAGCTGACGCGTTTCGATCAACATGGCTCTGCGGCCGAAGCGTTCCGTTATTTGCGCGTTGCTTCGGAGGTGTTGTTCGATCGGAAGCGGGACGAGTTGGACGAGCGGACAAGCTGGGTGACCGAGCGAATCAACCGTTATATCGCGGCGAATTTGGACCAGGATTTGTCGTTGACGAAGCTTTCGGAACAGGTGTATTTGAATCCGACGTATTTATCCCGCTTCTACAAGCAGACGATGGGAATCGGGTTGTCCGATTACATCGCCGAAGCCAGAGTAAAAAAATCGATGGAACTGCTTCGCGATCCGAAATATAAAATCCACGAGATCGGCGCGGTAGTCGGATATGCGTCCGCTCCGTATTTCACGACGTTTTTCAAAAGAATGACGCAAATGACGCCTCAGGAATATCGCGACGCAAATCGGTAAACGAAACGTAAGGAACGTCAATAGGTCGAAATGGAGATCAAGTCGGGGGCGTTCTACAATGAAAATGCATCTTTAACCGAGGAGGTCCAGAGAGATGAAAAACCGCAAGAAGGGGTTATTAGCCATTGCGCTTGTCCTAAGCATCGTGCTGGTAGCGGCTTGCAATGGCAATAAAAACAACGATAGCAGCGGCAACGCGGCCCCCGCTTCGACAGCCGGCACGGAGGCGACGCAGACGGCCGAAGCGTCGCAGTCGGCTGCTCCGGAAGAAATCGATCCGCTTGGCAAGTATGCTGCGCCGATTGAAATTTCCACTGCCCGCAGCATGACCGGCTCGATGAAGTTCCCGGCAGGAGACACGATCGATAACAACGTGTGGTCAAGAGCGTACTTGGACGATTTGGGCATTAAAGTGAAAAACGATTGGACGGCGGATGAATCGACGTTCGAGCAAAAAATGAACGTATCGATCGCCTCCGGCAACATCCCCGATCTGGTTCCGGTGAAAGCGGTTCAGTTGAAACAACTTGTCGATGCGAACATGGTGGAAGATTTGACGGACGTTTGGAACAAGTATGCATCGCCGCTCACGAAACAGATTTTCACGTATGAAGGCAACATCACGCTCGATTCGGCGACATTTAACGGCAAATTAATGGCAATACCTGCCGTTAGCGGTTCTTTCGACGCTTCCACGCTGTTATGGGTGCGCAGCGACTGGCTGAAGAAATTAAATTTGCCGGAGCCCAAGACGATCGACGATGTCGTGAAAATCGCCGATGCGTTTACGAATCAGGATCCCGACGGGAACGGCAAAAAAGATACGATCGGCTTGGAGCTGCAGAAGGAACTGTACGAACGCAATACCGGTTATGCGGGAATCGACGGATTGATGTTCGGCTATCATGCTTACCCGCGTTTCTGGATCAAAGACGCTTCGGGCAACCTGGTAAACGGCAGCATTCAACCGGAAGTAAAGGCGGCGCTCTTGAAGCTTCAGGAAATGTATAAAGCCGGATTGATCGATAAAGAGTTCGGCTCCAAAGATACGAATAAAGCGGCGGAGGCGCAAGGCGCCGGCAAAAACGGACTTCATTACGGACATATGTGGAATCCGCTGTTTCCGCTTAACGCCAGCCGCGACAACGACCCGAAAGCGGAATGGACGGCTTATCCGATCGTCTCGGTTGACGATCAACCGGCGAGACCCGGAATCACGCAATCCATTAACGATTTCACCGCAGTGAAAAAAGGGTATGCACATCCGGAAGCCGCAATTAAAATGCTGAATCTGTTCGTTAACATTTCAAACGACAATAATCTCGAAACGAGCCAGAAGTATGGCAAAACGCCTGACGGCATTGAAGTATTCAAGTTCGCCGTCCTCAGGGCCGGATTACCCAATGGAAATCTGAATATGCACTTAAGCGTGACAAATGCGTTGAAAACGAAAGACACGTCGAAGCTCACTTTGGCGCAGAAAGACACTTACGATCAGATCACGAAATATTTAAGCGGGTCAGGGACGACTGCGGAATGGTCGATGGACCGGATTTACGGCGAAACCGGATCCTTCAGAGCCATGAACGAATACGCCACGAAGAAACTGGATATTTACAACGAATTCTACGGCACGCCGACCAAGACGATGGCGGCCAAGCAATCGACGCTGGACAAGATGGAATACGAAGTGTTCACGAAAATCATCATGGGCGATTCGATCGACAACTTCGATAAGTTCGTGTCGGATTGGAAAAAAATCGGCGGAGACGAGATTACGAAAGAAGTCAACGAATGGTACAAAAATAAATAACCGTATGTGGGGGGATACCTTGGAGGCGAAGCCCGATGGGTATCCCCCTTCTTATTCGGGAAGGAGGGAGCTCAGAACCGATGCAACGTAAAAAAACGATGCGGCAATTGCCGCTTCATCTGATGCTGCTGCCGGCGCTCGTTATACTAGCCGTTTACAATTACTATCCGATGGCGGGAGCGGTTATTGCTTTTCAAAATTTCACGCCCGCCAAGGGCATATGGCATTCGGAATGGGTGGGTCTGGACAATTTCGACTATATCGCCAATTTGCCGGGGACGCTTCGGGTTTTGTGGAATACGGTTTTTATCGCGCTTATGAAAATTATCGCCAATCTGGTGTTGCCTATATTAATGGCTCTCCTGTTGAACGAAATCATCAACAACCGTTTCAAAAAAATCGTTCAAACGATGATCTATCTCCCGCATTTTTTATCGTGGGTCATTCTTAGCGGCGTCTTGATCGATATTTTGTCTCCATCGACCGGGATTGTGAACCAAGTGCTGAGCCTATTCGGCGTAGAGCCGATTTATTTTCTCGGAAACAACCATTGGTTTCCATTCGTTCTTGTTGCTTCCGACGTATGGAAGGAGTTCGGCTTCAATACGATCGTCTATTTGGCCGCGCTTACGAGCATAAATCCTTCCTTATATGAGGCGGCGGTCGTCGACGGGGCGAGCCGATGGAAGCAAACGCTGCATGTTACGCTTCCCGGAATGCTGCCGATCATGATTTTGCTGATGACGCTTAGCCTCGGAAACGTGCTGAATGCCGGATTCGATCAAATTTTCAATTTGTACAGTCCGCAAGTGTACGAGAGCGGCGATATTATCGATACGCTCGTGTACCGGCTCGGTTTTGTCGATGCCCAGTTCGGCGTTGCTACGGCTGTAGGTTTGTTTAAGTCCGTCGTTTCTCTGCTGCTGATTTCGCTTTCTTATCTCCTGGCTTATCGTATAGCGAATTACCGCATTTTCTAGAAAGGGGGAGAGAACGTGATCCGATTATCGCCTGGCGGAAAAATATTCGTTGTCGGCAATACGATTTTTCTTTTCGGAGTGTCCATTCTCTGTTTGCTGCCACTCATCCATATTTTGGCTCTCTCGTTCAGCTCCAGCGGCCCGGCAACTGCCAATGAGGTAAAGTTCTGGCCGGTTGATTTTACGTTCGGCTCGTACAAGTTTATTATGCATAAATCGGAATTTTTGACTGCGATGGTCGTTACGCTAAAGCGGTTTTCGATCGGGACAGCCATTAGCCTGGCGTTGACGCTGTTATCCGCGTACGCGCTGTCCAAGGAAGAGCGCGCATTTCGGGGACGGACCCTATATGCCTGGATTTTCATGCTGACCATTTTGTTCAACGGCGGGCTTATTCCGTGGTATTTGGCGATTCATCAGACGGGGCTGCTCGATACGATCTGGGCGCTTGTCATTCCGAACGGCGTTCAGGTGTTCAATGTTATTCTGCTGCTTAACTTTTTCCGCGGACTTCCCAAGGAGCTTGAGGAGGCTGCTTTCATCGACGGCGCGGGGCATCTGACGACCCTTATACGCGTATTTATTCCGGTGTCCGCTCCGGCGCTGGCTACGATTACGTTGTTCACGATCGTCTATCATTGGAACGCCTGGTTTGACGGTTTGCTGCTGATGAACTCCCCCGCCCATTACCCGCTGCAAAGCTATTTGCAGACGGTTACGACGGTGCGCGATTTAACGCTAATTTCCTCTCAGAGCTTAGATGATCTGAAAGACGTATCCGATCGAACGTCGAAGTCCGCGCAATTGTTTCTCGGAGCGCTTCCGATCTTATGCGTCTATCCGTTTTTGCAGCGGTATTTCATTAAGGGAGTCGTGCTGGGCAGCGTGAAAGAGTAAAAATAGGTTACATGGCGGAGATGAATGCGATGATGGAGAAATTGAACCGGTATGAGAAGCTTGAACAGGCGGGCGCTTATCTTACGTCTGAAACCCGCCTGGAGGGCGGCAACGAGCTGTTGCACAGGATTGCCCGGGAAGCCCGGTCCAACGGAAAACGCGAAAACTTCTATACCGGCGTTCGATTCATGAACGCGGTGGATGAAGAGCTGCGCAGCAAAATTGATGCGACTTTCGGCGATGTGTACGAAGAGCATGAGGACGGTTATGCGATTGAGGCCGATGACGATGAGGTTCGGGTGTATGCAGCCGGTATAAGAGGCCTTGTCTATGGGGCCTACACTTTGAGGCAGCTTGGGGCAGACGGTTTTCTGCGGAAAGGGTTGATTTACAACGTTCCTTTATGCTCGTTTCGCGGACTGAAAGTCTATCTCCCCGCCCAAGAAGATTTAACGTTTTTTAAGTCCTTTATCGATATGGCCTGTTATTATCGCTATAACACGATCGTTCTTGAAGTTGGAGGGGCGATGGAATATAAGCGGCATCCGGAAATGAACGAGGGATGGGAAGCCTACTGCCGGGAGATGCGCGAATATTCGGGCAAAGCGACGGAAATTCAGAATGGCTCTAGATGGGCGAAAAATTCCATTCACTGCGAGAATGGAGGGGGAGGCTGGCTTACGCAGGAGACCGTCCGGAGTCTGGTCGCTTATTGCAAGGAAAGAGGTCTGTCCGTTATTCCGGAAGTTCCCTCGCTTAGCCATTGCGACTATTTGTTGACTAGGCATCCGGAGCTGGCGGAGAGAACGGACGATGCTTACCCGGATACGTACTGTCCTTCGAATCCGGCAAGCTACGAGCTTCTGTTCGATGTGCTGGACGAAGTCGCAGACGTGTTCCAACCGGATACGATTCATGTCGGGCATGACGAATATTACTCTATAGGCGTCTGCGATCGATGCAAGGGCAAGGATGCGGCCGAAATCTATGCGGAAGATTTGAGCAAGATTCATGATTACTTGGCGGGTAAAGGCATTCAGTCGATGATCTGGAGCGATAAACTGATTAATTGCATCAGCAAGCGCGGCAATGCTTATGGCGGCGCAGCGCACGCGATTCGCGACAAGGACGGTAACTTTATTCAGTTTGTGCCGCCTACTTACCGTGCGATCGATTTCATTCCTCGCAGTATACGCGTCATGCACTGGTATTGGTCGATGCCCCGGGCATACGATGAGGAATATTTAAGCCGCGATTTGGATTTGGCGTACGGGAATTTCGAAGGGCCGGGAATACCCGAGTGGAGCAGAAGATTGTCGCGGGGCGTGCAGGGGGCGAGCATCTCGAATTGGAGCGCGCTCCGGGAAGATTACTTGCAGAGAAACGGGATTTTCTTCAACATGGCGTACTGCTGCAGGATGTTTTGGCGGGAAGGGTACGAGGAGGGGGAGTTTGCCGAACTTGCCGAGGAAGCTTTCGCCGATTTATTCCGGTACAAGAATCTTGACGTTTTATCCAGGCCGCACATTGAAATTACGCATGCCACGACTTTTAACCGCGATTTCGCATGGTTTTTCGACGGCACGTTCATCGAGCCGGAGCGGGACGAGTTGGGCGATTATCGCCTAACGTTCGAGGACGGTTCAGAGACGGTCTATCCCGTAAAATACGGAGAAAACATCTCCCATTACGACAGATCGTGGACGACCCGGATGTCCGATGAATTCGACGTATACGAGTTCGATCGATCGCTGATTGAGGTCAGCTATACGGCTTTGCCTGTGCGCGAAGGAGCGAAAACATACTTTCGGATCGTTCTCGCCCATCCATTCCCGGAGAAAAAGCTGGCAACGATTGAATTTGTGCCGAAGAACGGTTTGGATGACTGCGTGATCATTCGGAAAGTTGCTGTGAAGGAATAACTTTTGAAGGGATGTTGGAAGGGATATGGCAGCCGAATTTCAAGTTACCGATCTGCAAGTCGAATACTTTGCTCATCCCATTGGGATTGATCGACCTGATCCCCGGTTCAGTTGGGGATTCGAGTCTAGACAGCGCATGCAGAATCAATCTGCCTATCAAATCTTAGTCGCTTCCAGCGAGGAAAAGCTTGGCAGCGGCCAAGCCGATGTATGGGATAGCGGGAAAGTCGTCTCCGCCTGCAATCGGAACATCGTTTATGCAGGATTGCCGCTTCGATCCGGGAAGCGTTATTACTGGAAAGCGAGAGCATGGGATGCCGACGATCGTCCCACGGATTACAGCGGAAATGGGACATGGGAAATGGCCTATCTGCAATCGGAGGATTGGACGGCACGATGGATCGGCGTTACGGAAAAGGACAAACGCCGTTGGGCGGCAGAACAAACGAAAGACGGAGCCGCGGCAGACGGTATGGGAACTCCGCTGCCGATTTTCAGGTCTGTTTTTCGCTTGGACAAAGAGGTGGTTAAGGCTAAAGCTTCTATATGCGGACTTGGGCATTATGAGCTTCGCCTGAACGGTCAAAAGGTCGGCGACCGGGTGCTCGAGCCCGGCTGGACGGATTATGACCATACGTGCCTGTATTCGGTGATCGATGTGACGGAGCATCTGCGAAAGGGCGACAACGCGGTTGGCGTCATGCTGGGCAACGGTTTTTTTAACGTAACCGGAGGGCGTTACGCCAAATTTATCGGAAGCTTTGGCGATCCGAAGCTGATGATGCAACTGGACGTAGCATATGGCGATGGCACGACGGAGCGGGTCGTTACCGGGGACAATTGGCGTATTCGTCGCGGACCGATTACATTCTCTTGCATCTATGGCGGCGAAGACTACGATGCGAATCTCGAGCAAGCCGGCTGGGATAAAGCCGAGTTCGTGGAGGACGGCAGGTGGCACAATGCGGAGTTGGTTGCCGGGCCTGGAGGCAAGCTTCAAGCGCAATTGATTCCGCCGATGAAGGTGATGAGAACTTTTCAGCCTGTCCAGGTGAATAGGATCTCTTCGAGAATCTATGTTTATGACTTTGGGCAGAATTTCTCGGGTTGGATACGTATCGTTGTCAAAGGAGCTTCCGGATCGCAGGTGAGGTTTACCTATGGTGAACTGCTGGATGACGAGGGGAAGGTGAATCAGAAATGGACGAAAAGTCCAAGCTACTTCTCTTATACGTTAAAAGGGGAAGGCGATGAAGTCTGGCGTCCGCGATTTTCCTATTCCGGCTTTCGTTACATCCAAGTGGAAGGCGCGGTTCCTGAGGGTGCAAATACGGTTTCGGCTTGGCAAGAGCCGGTGTTGAAGCAGATCGAAGGGCAAATGATTTATCCGGACGTGAGGAAAGTCGGCGAATTCTCTTGTTCTAATCCTCTATTTAATCGTATTCACGACAATATTAACTGGGCGATTCTGAGCAACATGAAAAGCGTATTCACCGACTGTCCGCACCGCGAGAAATTGGGTTGGCTGGAGCAAACGCATCTGATGGGGCCATCCATCATGTATAACTACGATGTGTCTAACCTCTATCGCAAAATTGTGGGGGATATGGGGGAAGCGCAACTGGATAACGGGCTTATTCCCGACATCGCACCTGAGTATACGGTGTTCGAGGAAGGTTTCCGCGATTCTCCCGAGTGGGGGAGCGCGTATATCATCGCCGCTTGGTATGCTTATCATTGGTACGGGGACAAGGAGGTGCTCGAAAATCATTATGACGGCATGAAAAAATACATCGATTACTTGACAGGGCTTTCCGACGGTTATTTGCTGAGTCACGGATTGGGAGATTGGTGCGACGTCGGATCGGACGGTTTTCCGTTGCACACTCCGATTGCCGTCACGGCATCGGCAACCTATTATTATGTTGCCGTCATTATGCAGAAAATAGCCGAGGTTGTGGGGAATCTTGAAGACGCTCATTGGTTTGCGGAGCTTGCTTTGAGCGTGAAGGAAGCTTTTAACGCCGAATTTCTGAATGAGGAATCGGGTCAATATGCTAGGGGCAGCCAAACCTCTAACGCGATGCCGCTTGCGCTGGGCTTGGTGCCTGATTCGTTGCGGATGAAAGTCCTTGAGAACATCGTTTCGGATATACGGGAGAGAGGAAACAGCCCTTCCGGAGGGGAAGTCGGTTTGCGGTTCATGTTCAAGGCATTAGCCGCAGAGGGGCAGTCGGGAGTCATTTCTACTTTGCTAAATAAAACGGATCATCCTAGCTATGGATATCAAATCTTGCATGGAGCGACGACGTTGACGGAGCTTTGGGACGGCCCGACGGCAGGGCTTTCGCAAAATCATTTTATGTTCGGGCACCCGGAAGAATGGTTCTATTCGAGCTTGGCCGGCATCCGAATCAACTATGAGGAAACGAACTTCCAACACCTTGCGATAGCCCCGCAAATGGTAGACGGCTTGCAGTGGGTTAAGGCTCGGCATGATCTTGTTCAAGGGAGAGTCGAAGTGTATTGGGAGCGGCAGGAGGATGGAATCTTGCGGCTCGATGTGACGATCCCGGTCAATACGACGGCTGTCGTTCATGTACCCGTTACGGATATCGATCGCATTTTGGAGGGCGGGCAGCGACTGGATCAAATGAAAGAGATTGAATTTTTGCGCCGGGAAGGGAATCATCATTTGCTTCGAATCGGCTCTGGCAGCTATCGATTTAGAATCGCGGGAGGAATCGAATAAGATGAAAATCGGGGTAAGGCAGGCAAAGTTTCACGATGTGGACCAGGTTATGAAGGTGCTTAATGAGGCAACGGCTGACTTAATTTCCAAGGGGATCAATCAATGGTCTTACCCCTGGGAATCTGAAATGATTAAGAATGAGATTACCTTTAACCATTGTTTCGTTTTAGAAGTAGATCAAGTGGTAGGTGGAACATTTTTTATAAGTGATATTGATTCTTTAAGCCAATTGCCTATAGAGCCTGGTAGTAAGTACTTATCTAAAATGGCCATTCTTCCTGAGCTTCAGGGCAATGGATTCGGGGCAAAGATGATCGCATTTGCTTGTTCTTTTGCGAAAAATAAAGGAAGCATTCTTTACTTGGATTGCTGGGCGGGGAATGATAAGCTGAAATCATTTTATAGCCATAACGGATTGGAGTATGTTGGCGATTTTCCCGAAGAGGACTACTTCATTAGCGTGTTTCGAAGCCCGGAATCAAACAGAAGTGCTTTCCTTTGAAATCCTGCGAATCAGCCCATCTACGTGTAACGAAAGGACCGATCGGCGCGAATTCCGCCAATCGGTCCTTCTCGTTGCCGGCCGCTAAACTCCGCCGCGCGCGTCGCCGGCCGCAACTTCGGCAAGGACGGCGGCTATCCGTTCGTCCCGCCGATAATGATGCCGAGCTGATGCGCCGTATCGTAAGCCGCCTGCAGCGGATCGGCCGCGTACGGGCTTATTTCCGCGGTCAGCGTGTCGTCGTAGCCGATTTCCCGCAGCGCCTGCCGGACGGCTGCCCAGTTGACGTCGCCGGCGAGCAGCGGGACGAAGCCGCCGCCGTTGCCGACGGCGGTTTTGAAATCTTTCACGTGAATTTTGGCGATGCGCCGGCCGAGAATCCGGATCCATTGCTCGGGGTACCCGTACAGCAGGACGTTGCCGACGTCGAAATAAACGCCCGCGTATGCGGAATCGAGCTCGTCGACGTAGCGGGCCGCCTCGAGCGGCGACAGCAGAAATTTGTTCCAGACGTTCTCGACGCCGATGCGCACCTTCCGCTTCTCGGCTTCGGCCACGAGCAGCCGCAGCTCCGCCTGGCTTCGTTCGTAGCATTGATCGTACGATGTCTCCGCATTGACCGTCCCGGGTACGACAAGCACCGTATCCGCCCCGAGCAGCTCGGCCAGCTCCAGCTGGCGAACGACGACGCGGCGGCCTTGCTCGCGCACTTCCGGATGCGGCGACGACAGCGAATGCTGCCAGAGCAGTCCGGTCGACAGGCTGCGCAGCCGCAGTCCGCCGCCGCTGACGAGCCGGCCGACCGCTTCGGCTTCGGCCGCCGACATATCCATCGTCAGCCCGATACCGCCGGGCTCGTACAGATTCAGCTCGATCGCCTCGAAGCCGGCGTCGGCGGACGCGGAGACTACCCGCTCAAGCGGGGTATCGGCGGGGAAGCACCACTGGTTGATCGACTTCAGCATGCTGCGCCCTCCTCCTCATCATCGGGCAGGGCGACCGGTTGCCGCGAAGCCGCCGATTCGTTCGCGGCCAGCGTAACGGCCAGCGTCCTGGCCGCTTCGGCGTAATCGCCCAGCAGCAGCTCCTGCCGGCCGGTCCGCACGGCCTCCACGAACGCCTTGTCCTGCTCCAGGTAAAAGTCGGTGGACGACTTGATCGTCATATCTTGGCCGTCGTCGACGATGCGCAGATCCGCCCCGTCGATCGACAAGTAGAAGTCGCTGCCGAAAAACTCGATTCCGCCGCGGCCGACGTAGTTGGCAAGGCAAGTGCTCGTAATATTGCCGATCGCGCCCGAGCGGAGCGTGAACGAGACGGTGCCGACGTCGTAGGCCGTCGCCTCCGGGTCGATCTTGCGCAGCGAACGCTGCTCGTGAATGGCTTGAACGTCCTTGAATTCGCCGGCCAAATAGCGGATCAGGTCAAGCTGATGCGTCGATTGCTCGACCAGCTGCCCGCCCGACATTTCCATCATGCGCCACCAGCGAACGTCCGGCATGCCGCCGAAGCGGTACGACATGACCAGATCGATCTGCTTGTCGGCCAGGTACGATTTCGCTTTGAACACGATATCCATGTAGCGGAGACAGTAGCCGGAAGTATTAATAATGCCGCCGTCGCGGATGGCCCGTTCCTTGCGCCGCACTTCGTTCATGTCGAGGCCGACCGGCTTCTCGACCAGCAAGTGGACGCCTTTGCGCGCCGCCTGCTCCTCGATATCGCCGCGGGCGAACGGCGGCGTGCAGACGAACAGGGCGTCTATGGTCCCCGACGCGATCAGCCTTTCCGCGCTGTCGTAAGCCGCCGCGCCGTACTTGTCCGCCATTTCGGCGCATCTTTCCCGATTGATGTCATGTACGGCGGCGATGTGGGCATGATCAATTTGCAGCAGCTTCCCGATATGGGCCTCCGCCATTCCGCCGACTCCGATAAAGCCGATATTGACCGTCATGTTCGACATTCCTCCCGGTACATCCGTATATTGCAGGGCAGCGCCGCTGCTCGGATAATTCCAAGGTAATGCATTCGGACAGGAAAGTCGTTACCGAAACAGCGCAGCAATTTACACAAAACCGCCCGATCGGCGGCAATAGGGGACGAGCATCAGCCGAAATGGACCTGCTGCAACTTGCGCCATTCGGTCGGGGATACGCCTTCGGCCCGCTTGAACCATTGGGAGAACGAGTGCAGCCGGGAGAAGCCGAGCTGTCCGGCAATTTCGGCGATTTCCTTCTCCGAGGAGCTGAGCAGCCATTTCGCCTCCGACATGCGGCATTGCTGCTGATACCGTTTCGGGCTCATATGGTACATATGCTCGAACAGACGGCGGAATCCGGTTTCGCTGAAGCCGGTCAGGACGGCAAGATCCGACATTTGAACGCCGTGCTGCAAATTTTCGCGGATATAGTCGGCCGCCTTCGTAATCGTCAACGCCTGCTGATCGGTCTGCATATGCTCAAGCAAAAACAGGATGAGCACCTCCGCCCAAGACAGATGCGCCCGCAGCTTCTCCTTGAGCGGCGAAGCCTGGAGGCGCAGCCATTCGCGGAACAGCCGCTCGAAACGGTCCTTGTCGAGGCGGGAGAGCGCGAAGACGGCCGGACGATCCGCCTTCGCCAGCCGTTGCAGCAGCTTCCCGATCGCCGGCGGAATATGCTCCAGATGCAGCACGCCGTAGCGGTTATGGCCCGCTCCTTCGAACCGGTGGTCCATCCGGGCCGGAACGATGACGACATTGCCCGCCTGGAGGGCGATTTTCCGTTCGCGCCATTCGAAGATGCCGCGCCCTTCCATCAGCAGGCTGATTTCCAGCGTCGCATGACGGTGAAAGCCGACATCCGCCCAGTCGTCGCTTCTCATGCCGATGAAGCTGCGTATTTGAAATTGATCGACCATGCGTCAATCCCTCCGGGAAGGAAACGAAATCGTTCTTATTATAGTGAACGCAAGCCGCGAAAGGCTAGCCTTTTCGCAAAAATCGTTTTGGCCGACCCGGCCCGCGAACGCAATGAGGCTGTGTTTGCTCACGCCCATTTTCACAATTACGAGAGGCCACAGTCGAAATTAAAAAATAGCGCACCCATCCCATTTAGGGAGGAGTGCGCTTAGCGGTTTTATTCCGTCTGTCTACAAAGACTTGACCAGTTCAAGTAACGGAGCGGTTTTCTGAATCGCGTATTAAAGCTTGATAAACTGGTCCCAGATCGCAGCGGAGAAATAGGTTTTTCCTTTGCTGAACTGTGTCGCCGCCGGCAAGTTGACCTTCTTCCCGTCGATCGTCGCCGTAGACGAGTCGACCCGCGTCGTCAGCGAATGTTTGCCCAACGTGACCACGATGTCTTTGTTTTTGCCGTGCCACTCGAGCTTAGCTCCGGCCGCAGCGGCCTTCGCGCGAAGATCGACTAGCGACTTGTCGGTTGGGTTGTCGTCCCCAATCACCGGAGCCGCTTCCACAATCTGCTTCATGCTCGGCAGGCCGGAAATGTATCCTACGCCGCCGGCTTTGCGGTTCTCGAACGATTTGTTGATTTCCGCCAGCACTTCGATTTTCAGCGGATCCGGGAGCAGCAGCTCGTCTCCCGGATGCTGGAAGTTGCTCATGATGTAGCTGAAGCCGTTCAGATCTTCGACGAATTGCAGCCCCGTCGCTTCGGCTCCTGCCGGCACGGACATAATTCTAGACAGCTTATGCGTGTCTACGTTGTACGCCCACAGATAATTGTTGACGTGCATGCCGCTATCCTCGCCGATAAACAGCGTACGCAGCGATTCGGAGTAGGAGAGATTGTCGGGATTGGCGACTTTGTCGACGGCGGCTTTATTGCCCAACGCGTCCGCTTTCGCCAGATCCTCGCCGACGACAAGGCCGCTCATGAACGTCGGGACATAAGCGCTGTCGATCGCACTGCCATCGCGGTCTTTGGCGCCGCCGGCAAGGTCGAGCTCATACGTCACGCCCGAGGAAATTTTGTCCACTTGAATATCGTCGGCCGGATCGGCGCCCTTTGCGTCTTTCTCCATCGCCTTTTCTACATAGGACATCGCGACATATGCCTTGCGGTCCTTCTCGTTGATCGTGACGCCTTCCATTTTGTTGAATTCCGAGGTGGCGCCGAGCATCGCGCCGTAGCGGCGGCTTTCAAGGAATGCTGCAGCCTTCTCCATGCCGGGTTTCACCTTCAGATATTCAATCTTGCCGGACGGGTACGTCTTGATGGCCGTGAAGCCTTCGGCAGCCTTGTCCGAGGTTTCGAAAATATCGCTGAATCGGAGCCCCTTATCGACGAGCACCTTCAATTCGGCGTCCGTTCCGTGCCCGAGCTTGATCCATTGAAGGTCGGCGCTGCCGCCGTTCGCGGCCGACTTCTGCACCCATTTCGCTGCATAGAGCGTGCCGGACGACAGGTCCTGCGCCTTATCCGCTACATACAGGAACAGCATCGTATTGCCGCCGTCGTCGCCGAACAGGGCCGTTTTGCCGTCGGGCGCGATCTTCGTCAGCTCATGGGAAAAGCGCCCCATGCTGTAGTGCTTCGCGACCTGCGTCGACTTATCGGCATTTGCCTTTACTTCGACGATATAGCCGTAATCGTACGGATTTCCCGTCTTCGTCTTATCCTGGTAGTACGCCTGTACGAACGGCGAGATGAACGTAGCTTTCGGATCGGCCTCGTAAGCGCGGGCGTCCGGATCGTATTCCTCGCTGCCGAGATGGGTGTTCCAAGGGGACAGAGAGCCGTTGCAGGGAATCCACAGACCGTTTACGCCGGAGAAATCGATTTTATTCAACTCGGTCGGCTTTAGTTCGCCGGTCTGTTTGTTCTGGTCCAGCGTCGTTAGACTCATGCTGGCCGGAATCAGACCATAGGCCGATTGATTCGCGTTATCAAAAGTGATGTATTCATAATGGGTGACCAGCGACAGGGCATTGCCGCCCAAAGCCGACGGCGCCATGCCCGGTACCTGGAACAGCGAGTTGGAGTCCGGCGAGTCGGATACGTAAGGCGTCGGATTCGCGGGAACGCTGTTGTCGATAATCGGAGCGCCCTTATGGTCGATCGCTACGCCGGCGACCGTGCCTCCGATCGAGTCCGTCGTTTTGAACAGTCTGTTATAGGACAGCGGGAAAGTCTTTACGGAACCATCGCTATAAGTCACTTTGAGGGAAGCGGTCGAATATTGGTCGGCCATCTCCTTTACGCTGGCAGGCGCGGCCATGCCCTCGAATTCAATGGACTTGACCGTTGCCCGAATCGGAGCCGCCTGTGCCGGCAGCACGGCCGGAAACACGAGAGCCATGGCAAACGCCGGGACGAGCATCCTGCGGATTCTCCTCATTCTTTGGATCCTATTGCGTTTCATCAAACACCCTCCTATTTTGATGGAATTAACGACTCCGAAATCGTAACATCCTAGTGTTATCGTTGCGTTAATAGGTAGGTTAGAAACTTTTCATAGAAAGAAATCGTTGTCGCACCTCCCAACAGCGATAAGGATCTTGAAGGAATCGCCCTCCTTAATTTGTTACGTCGCCCCTAGAGCAGAAGCGCGAACGTTACTGATTCGCCAGACAAAGCCCCCCATCTCAATCGAGATCGGGGGCTTGCTTGTGTTGTCCGAGTCTTATGCTTCCATCTTTCAGGGTGTTTCTACTTGACAATAGATAAAAACCGCCATATATTTAACATTAAGGTTAAATAACCAATAAGTTAAATAATGATTCGGAAATGCTCTTTGTTGAGTTAGTCTCAATTAGATAAGGAGTGGGAGGTGTTTTGATTCGATTTACGCTTTTGCTTTTCTTAACTATGTTTCTCAAATCAAATAAAGGTGGGTAATTTGATTATGGCAACCGTTTTATATATCTCAGCAAATCCTAATGATCTTGAGACATCGTATAGCCTGGCAATAGGAAAAGAATTCGTACAGGCCTATCTGTCCGCAAATCCGAATGATGAAGTTGTACATCTTGATCTATACCAAATGGATATTCCAGAGCTTGACGCCGATGTTTTTAGCGGTTGGGGCAAGCTTGGGGCAGGCGCTGTTTTTGACACGTTAACTGGCGCAGAAAAAGCGAAAATAGGACGTCTAGGCGAACTTGTTGATCAATTCGTCGCCGCAGATAAGTATATATTTGTAAACCCGATATGGAATTATTCCTTTCCGCCCGTTATGAAAGCATACATCGACTCTATTTGCGTTGCAGGAAAAACGTTTAAGTATGTGCCGGGTAAAGGCCGGGTTGGCTTGCTGCGAGATAAAAAGGCGGTTCACATTCAGGCAAGCGGAAGCGTATTATCACCTGGCTCAGCTCTTGCGGACTTTGAAATGGGGCATCGCCACCTGAATGCCATTATGACGTTTTTTGAGGTCCCTAGCTTTGAGGGCGTCTTCGTTGAAGGCATGGCCGCAGATCCCAGCCAAGCGTCAGCGATCAAAGAAAAGGCAGTTCAGAAAGCGCGAGAAGTTGCTCGTAGCTTCTAAAGAATGCAAACAAGAGCCGACGAGATTCAGGTATCCAACCCTGATCGTTTGGCTCTTTTTACATGCCTTCGAGTGGTCTGCCAGACTGGATATAGAGGGTAAATCTGCTTGACATTAGATTAAAACCCGCCTAAAATTAAACATATGGTTAAATATAACGAACAATTATTAAATGATGTTTTCCAAGTCCTTTCCGATCCCACGAGAAGAGAAATCATAAGGCGTCTAGCCGTTGGAGAAATGACGGTTATGAATTTGGCTATGCCTTTTGAGATGTCGTTGCCGGCCGTTTCTAAACACTTGAGGGTGTTGGAAAAGGCCGGTTTAGTTTCGGTTCGAAAGGAAGGAACTTATCGATATTATAGTCTAAATCCACAAGCAGTGGAAAACGCTCACGAGTGGTTGATGGACCTCAGGAAGTTTTGGACTGCTCAAATGGATAACCTTGAACATTTTTTGGATAATCAATCTAAACAAGACTAACGGAGGCCCGATTCATGATATCAATGCAGGATGGGAAGTTTTTCCTTGAGCTTCATCGTGTATACAACGCGAGCAAGGAAAGCGTGTTCCTGGCTTGGACGAGGGAAGAACAGTTAAAGCAATGGTGGGGGCTGACAGGTTTTACGACGACCATTGGACATATGGACGTCTCCATTGGAGGGAAATATCTTTTTCATATGCGAGCTCCCAATGGCAAGATTCATACGGTAGAAGGTCGATATGTAGAGATCGTTCCTAATGATAAGCTATCGTTCACTTGGAAGTGGGTAACTGAAGGTGACGATTCGGAAGAAACACTTGTTACGATTGACTTTGTCGATCAGGACAATAGCACGGAGCTTGTTATTACGCATACTAACTTCTCCACGATGAAAGAAGCGAAAAAACACAATAATAGTTGGACAAATTCTTTAGAAGGCGGCTTGTGCGACTATTTGAATTGACGCGTTCACCAAACCTACCCAGATACGGCAGCGATGCCGTTTTTTTATTTTTATTACTTACTCTACTCATGTGGTGTGTCTAGGCTCGTGCCTTGATGGTACGGGCCTTCAAAGATCAATCCAGATAGAGCATTAGGCTGCTGTACGGCGCAAATCCTCCTATTCGGCATTAGACTGTAACACAGAGGTCGGAAGGCATACACATTGGCCCTGGTACTAATTCTGAACTGGAGGAGCGCCCTTTGCCGCTTAAAAAATTTGTTACCCCGCTAGCCATACCACCTACTTTAAAACCGATTCGACGTGGCCCGCAAGGGACCTTTTATCAAGTAAAAATGACTCAATTTAAGCAAAGGCTGCATCGCGATCTGCCGCTTACTACAGTGTGGGGATATAACGGGAGATCTCCGGGGCCTACCATCCGCGCCCGCAAAAACGAGCGAGTTCACGCCAAATGGATGAACAAGTTACCGCTGAAGCATCTGTTACCTGTCGATAAAACAATTATGGGAGCCGGCCCTAACAACCCCCAAGTTCGCACCGTCGTTCACCTTCACGGCACCGTAGCCCGTCAAGGAAGCGACGGATACCCTACCGCCTGGTTCAGCCGCGACTTCAAGGTAGTCGGCCCCCAGTTCAAACGAAAAGTTTACGTTTATCCGAATTCCCAAAACGCAACCACTTTGTTCTATCATGACCACGCTTTGGGGATTACCCGCTTGAATCTGTATGCCGGCTTGTCCGGAGCCTATCTGCTGACGGATGCTCACGAGTCCTCTCTTCCGCTTCCGAAAGGGAAGTTCGATTTCCCGCTCATCATCCAGGACAGGTCATTCAAGAAGAACGGGCAGTTCTTCTACCCAAGCAATACGACGCCACCGGTAAAAGGAGTCAACCCTTCCATCGTTCCGATTTTCTTCGGCAACACCATTATGGTCAACGGGACCGTATGGCCATTTTTGAATGTGGAACCAAGAAAGTACCGGTTCCGTATCATTAACGCTTCGAATTCCCGCTTTTATCAGATTAAGCTTAGTTCCGGACAATCGTTTATTCAAATCGGATCCGATCAAGGCTTGTTGTCCAAACCGGTACGGGTGAAACAGATCACTCTCGGCGTAGCCGAACGGGCGGATGTGATCATTGATTTTTCGAAGCACAAAGGCCAGAACATCGTGCTTACCAATCATGCGCGGGCGCCCTTCCCGGGAGGAACATTGCCGAATCCCAATACGACGGGGACAATCATGCAATTCCGGGTAGGCCGTCATCTAACCTCACCGGATAAGAGCCGCATCCCCGCCAAATTGAGCGCTATCCCTCGATTGTCGCCTTCCAAGGCGCTTCGTGTGCGATGGATGAAGCTAAGCTCAACCACGGACAAATACGGAAGAATGGTTCAGCAGCTGAATAACAGAGGCTTTGAAGCTCCGGTGTCGGAGAAGCCTGTTCTCGGTTCCATTGAGGTATGGAACTTCGTAAACCCCGGTACGAACACGCATCCTATGCATCTGCATCTGGTAAAATTCCAAGTGCTCAGCCGCAGGCCGTTCGATGTGAATTTCTACAACAAGACCAATAAAATTCGCTACACGGGCCGGGCCATCCCTCCTGCGCCTAATGAACGGGGATGGAAAGACGTTGTCCGGGCGAACCCGGGCCAAGTGACCAAAATCATAGCAAGGTTCGTTCCCTTTACAGGCCTTTTCGCTTGGCATTGTCATATTCTGGAGCACGAGGACTATGATATGATGAGGCCCATGAGAGTCGTCCGCGGCAAGGGAATCCCCAGAAAAAAATGGGTTCGATCCCGCTAAGGTCCACCAAACACATAAGATGAACCACACCAATCGGTGTGGTTTTTTTGTTTGGTTGGACTTACGTTGATCGAACCAATGTGGGGCGTTCCGCACGGACGAGGCATTATTCGATCGCTAACGGCAAGCTGACCGTAAATACGGTGCTTGAGGCCGGGGCGCTTCGGACGGCGATGCTCCCGCCATGCTGTATGACCGTTTCGTTTGCAAATGACAGACCGATTCCCATGCCGTTGCTTCGTCTGCCTTTATCCCCTCGATAAAATCGCTCGAAAATATGCGCGAGCTCTTCCTCCGGAATTCCTTTCCCTCGATCCTCGATGTCGATCTGCACCGATTCGGTCGAGGTCCTTATCCGAATGCCCACATATTTGCCGTCGCTCCCATGAAGGATGGCGTTGTCGATCAAGTTGCGAAACGCTTGCGTCAAAGAAGCTTCATCGAAAAGAGCATAAGCATGGGGTTCAGGTATGTCCGCTTGCCATTCGATTCCTTGATCGTTCCATACAAGCACATATTCTGCAATGATCGATTGCAAAAGGTTAGGGATAGAGCCGCGGTCCATCCGAAATGCCGTCGACGGATCGTCGAGCTGGGCCAATCTGAACAGTTGGCCCAATAATCGGTTCATATATTCCGATTTCTGTACAAGAATCGTCGAGTGTCTGACCCGGGTGTCGGGATCTTGGGCCGAACCGCGCTGGAGCGTTTCCGCGTATCCTTGAATGATCGACAGCGGCGTTCGCAAATCGTGGGACAGGCTCCCGATCAGCTGTGCGCGCGCTTGCTCGACTTGCCGGGTATGGGCATACTGCCGGTGCAGCTTATCGGACATCTCATTGAACAAACGGGACAGCGCTCCGATCTCATCGCCGGACCTGTCCTGCAAACGGACAGGAGCTTGCCGCAAATCGGCTCGCTGCATCGCGTTATTCAATCCGCGCAGTCTGCGAGTGACGAACAGCAAAAAAAGAAATGCAAACAACGCGGGCAAGAAGATAATCAGGAATAACGGTATAAGTAAAAACGGCCAGGCGGAATATTGATTGAAATAAAGGTACACTTGGACTTGCTGAAGCGCGCTGCCTTTCACATCGAACACGACATAATAGCGATTGCCGCCGGCAGCGATGTCGTAAACGAACGAAACGTCCTTTCCATGGAACATTCGTTCCGGCTGATCAACGAAACGCTCCAGCAACTCCGACAAGGTGTAAGGTTCGGTGCGGTTCACGGAAGAATACAGCAGCTTCCCGTCCATGCCGTACAATTCCATTCCGATCCCTTCGTATGGGCTCCCGAATTGGCGCAGCTCCCGGGCCAACTGGTTTTCGTTCCCGACGTTCGCAAGTTCGATCCGCTCGGCAAGCAGACGGCTCATTTGTTGCAGCTTGACATGATTGTATCCGGACACGAACAAGGCGGTAAACGCATAGAGCATCGCGACCAGCAACATAACCACTAGCGAGATGGACAGCGCGATCATCCAAGCCATCTTCGTTTTCAACTTCATCCTGGATCGCCTGCCAATACGTATCCGACTCCCCACACCGTCTGGATGTACCGAGGCTCGCGGGGGTTGTCCTCGATTTTTTTGCGCAATAGATTCATATAGACGTTAATTGAATTTTCATCATAATGGGCATGTCCCCAACCCGCTTCGAACAACTGTTTTTTTGCGATGGGTTGGTTCGGGCGCTTCATGAGGGCGAGCAAAAGTTGGGTTTCCGTGGCGGAAAGGAGAATGGCTTGTTTCCCTTTATATACGATTTGCGCTGCCGGATGAAGCGTCAGGCTGCCGTATGAATACGATATCGCCTGTTCGATCGGCACCGCTTTATGGGCGCGGCGAAGATGCGCGAGCACACGGGCGACCAGCTCGGAGGGACTAAACGGCTTCGTGACGTAATCGTCCGCGCCAATGCCGAGACCGTATATCTTGCTGTCCACATCGTGCCTGGCGCTAAGCAGAATGACGGGCATCTCCAAACCGATCTCTCGGATCCGCTCCAGCACCGCAAACCCGTCGACTTCGTCCATCATGATATCCAGGATGACAAGGTCGAACGCCGTTTCGTCAAGAAGCTTCAGTGCGGCAGCTCCGGAGTCCGCTATGATGACACGCAATTTGTTCTCCATTAGATGAAACTCGACAAGCTCCAATAGCTCCGGCTCATTGTCCACAACTAGAATAAGGTTGTTTTCCATAGGTCACCCGCTAGGATTCAAGTATTCTACTCCTATTTATCGGAGAATGAGTCGGGTTTTTAAGATTGCTTTAAGATCATTTCGGCGTTTGGTTTGATACCATGAATACTGTCGGATTGTGACGAGGGATCGAATGGAGGAATGGATCTGTGAGTTCAAATCAAAAGACAAGCCGGTTAGCGACACTTATCCTCTCGATTTGTATGCTGTTTTCGGCGTTTGCGTCCCCAATCGGCGCTGCAGCGGCATCTGATACGAAGGGGCATTGGGCAGAGGCGCCATTGAACGATTGGATGCAAAAAGGTCTTTTAAAGGGGTACGATGACGGGGCGGTAAAGCCGGACGAGCCGATTACGCGGGCGGAATTGATGGCGCTTGTCAATCGGGCCTTTTCTTTTACGAAAAAAGCGGACATTCGCTTCAAAGATTTGAAGGCTTCCGATTGGGAATATGCTGACGTACAACTAGCGGTTCAAGCGGCTTATATCCAAGGCTACGATGACCAGACGATTCGCTCGGGTAATCAGGTTACCCGCCAAGAAGCGGCCTCGATCGTGTCCCGTCTGCAGAAGCTGGAAGGCAATGCGGAAGCGGCGGATTCTTTGGCCGACAGCGCTTCGTTCCCGATTTGGAGCAAGGATGCGATCGGCGCCATTGTGAAGAGCGGCATCATGAGAGGTTATGAGGACAACCGTTTCAGAGCGGAACGCCCGATTACCCGCGCGGAAGCTATCGTAACGTTGCAGCGCGTTATTGGCGTTGTATACGATACAGCGGGGACATACGGTCCCGAATCCGGAAACGAAATCATGGAGGGCAATGTAACGATTGCTGCGCCGGGCGTAACCTTGAGAAACATGGAGATTACAGGCAGCTTGAGAATTGCGGCTTCTGTCGGAGACGGAGACGCACATTTGAAGCATGTGACCGTGCGCGGGAAAACGCTCGTCAACGGCGGCGGCGAGCACTCCATCGTCATTGATCTATCTTCTTTAATTACCGGAGTATTTGTTGAACGTACGCAAGACGAACCCGTCCGTATCGTGCTTATCGGATCGACCGCTTCACAAATTGATGTTCAAACGCCGGTCATTATTCAACAAGGCGATGTCCCTGGAATGCCAACCCATGTTCAAACGGTGAATATTAATACGCCGACGAAAATCTTCATTCAGGGAGGCCAAATCCAATATGTGAACGTCGGTCCGAATGCCGGGGGAAGCACGGTCAGCTTGGGCGGCGGAGCGAATGTTTCCGAAATGAATGTAGGTTCTCCCGTCAATGTGGTTGGCAACGGTACAATCGACAAAGCGATCCTGTTCACGTCGCCCGATGGCATCTTATTCGAGATACAGCCGGGATCAACGTTCATAGCACCGCCGACGCCGACCATCACCATGGCGAAAGAAACGGGATTTCGCGAGGCACTCATATCCGTCACATCTCCGCAAGACGAATTTTTTATAACCGGCTACACGGTGACATCCTATCCGGGCGGCATCACTGCTGACGGTCAAAGTAATCAAATCAAAGTTAAGGGTCTAAAGGCTGGAGAACATTACACGTTCACGGTCAAAGCCAAAAATATTGCAGGCATGACTTCTGCAGCTTCAAACAGTTCGAATGTCGTAAAAATGAGCGGATCGTCACCTGTAAGTGCGACGACTAATGAGGACGGTACGATTGTATCGGTCAGATTCAACAAACCGATCAAAGAACCGAAAAATGTGCTTGGCCAACTTGCGGTGGCAGCAGACTACTTGCCCAATGTCGTAAGCGCGGTCACGCTGAAGGACGCAAGCACAATCGATTTGACGCTTAAATATCCAGTGAAGCCCGGACAAACGGTCAAGGTGGCGTATGCACCGGTTTCGACTATGGGGATGGGTCTTCTGCTCACAGCAGACAATTGGTATATTGAGCCTTTTGAGTTGCCCGTAAAGGTGACGATTCCGCAACCTAAATTTGTAAGCGCGACGACCGATGCGGCGGGATCGATCGTAACCGTAACGTTCGACAAACCGATGGCCGATCCGACAGGCTCGCACGTCTCCTTTAAGGTAAACGTAAATGGCAAACCAGTCTTGGTGTCAGCGGCAGCGCTCAATGCCGCGCAGTACAAAATCGACTTGACGCTTGGAACTCCAGTCAAGAAAGGTCAATCGGTTACCGTAGCTTATACGGCAGGCTCAGTGACCTCGGCAGACACGGGGCAGCTTGCATCGTTTGCAGCATATAAGGTAACGAATGCAGTGATGGTAGAGTCGCCCGAATTTGTAAGTGCGGAGACCAATGAGACGGGTACGATCATCACCGTAACGTTCGACAAACCGATGGCAAATCCGGCAGGCATGCATAGTAATTTTTCGGTGAAAGCAGATGGCCAGCCCAACTTCCTAAAAGCGGCGGCGCTGAATGGTACTAATAAAATCGACTTGACGCTTGCGACTCCTGTGAGAGGCGGACAATCTGTCACGGTATCGTACGTATACACAATCGGTAAAGTGGCCGCGGCAGACAAGGGATTACTCGCATCGTTTGCAGAACATCCCGTAATGAATAAGGTGACGGCAACGCCGCCTGCATTTGTAAGCGCGACGACCAATGCGGCGGGATCGATCGTAACCGTAACGTTCGACAAAGCGATGGCAGATCCGGCAGGTAAACAGGGTCAATTTACGGTGAATGTAAATGGCGTACCCCATTCCGTAACAACGGCATCGCTGAATAGCGCATCAACGAGAATCGACTTGACGCTTGCGACTCCAGTGACTTACGGGCAATCCGTCACGATAGCGTACGCTGCGGGAAACGTAACCGCGTCAGACACAGGGGTTCTTGCAACGTTTGCGCCGCAAAACGTAACGAATACCGTACCGGCACCGCCGTCGCCTCCGATCGCACCTTCATTTGTAAGTGCAACGACCAATGCGACGGGTACGATCGTTACCGTATCGTTCAACAAAGCGATGGCAGATCCGACAGGCACGCATGGTCAATTTGCGGTGAACGTTGGTGGCGGATTTAATCCCGTCACGGCGGCAGCACTAAATGGCACTAACAAAATCGATTTGACGCTAACGACTCCTGTGACGAGCGGACAAACAGTTACCGTAGCGTATACAGCCGGCACGGTGACCGCTGCAAACACGATGGCGCTTGCATCGTTTGCACCGCAAACGGTTACGAACGCGGTGCTAGCGGCGCCTGCATTCGTAAGCGCGACGACGAATGCGGCGGGTACGATTGTCACCGTAACGTTCAACAAAGCGATGGCCGATCCGACAGGCACACAAGGTCAATTTATGGTGAACGTAAATGGCGCTCCCAATCCCGTCACAGCGGCAGCGCTGAGAGGCACAAATAAAATTGATTTGACGCTAACGACTCCTGTGACGAACGGACAAGCGGTTGACGTCATGTATACAGCAGGCACGGTAACTGCAGCAGACACAGGGGTGCTCGCTACATTTGCAGCGCCGAAGCCCGTATCGAACGCGGTGGGATCGACGGCGCCCAACTTCGTGAGCGCGACGACGAATGCGACGGGTACGATTGTCACCGTTACGTTTGACAAACCGATGGCTGATCCTGCGGGCAAGGAAAATTATTTTAGCGTGTTTGCAAATAACAATTTTTTCTCGCCCGTTCCTTTATCGGCGGCAACACTGAATAGCACGACAACCAAAATCGACCTGAGGCTTGCGACTCCTTTAACGAGCGGACAAACCGTCCACGTAGCATTTCTACAATATTCGCCGGGTGAATGGACGGCAGCGGACGGCGGCGTCCTTGCATCGTTTGCACCGCAAACGGTAACGAATGCCGTAGCGACAGCGCCGGATACCACACCGCCTACACTGTCGCTCGCAATTCGAAATAGCGTTACGCAAATTACGGTCATATTGAGCGAAGATGCGGCAACAGCAACGGTTACGAAATCAAACGCTGGCGGTTTTGTGGTGAGTCAAACCGGCAGCCCGGGCGTAACATATGCGGTTACAGGTATTGCCCCTGGAGGAACCCCGGATCAAGTGGTGCTCACTGTAAGCAATATGTCTGCCTCCTCTGCAACCGGTGTAACCGTAACGTATACGGCAGGCGGGAACGGAACAATAACCGATGCAGCTGGGAATCCATTGGCAACGAATACGACTGGTGTTATTGTAGGACCTTGGTAAATAAGCAATAAAAAATCCGACCCGCCTGAGTAGAGCAACGCTATCAGGCGGGTCGGTTTGTCATCGTTTAGGCTGTGAACCCGACCACGGCGGGAGAGCGATTCGCTGGCAGCGATGAGGTCAGGGGTTCGATCCCCCTTGGCTAAAAAAGGCAGTTGTTTTGGACTTGCGTGGGAGGTGTAAGCAGAAATCACGACAGTTGGAAATTAATGTGTTAGAATTGATCCGTGTTAAGGCGCTTATTGCACGTTTTCAAGGAAACAGCTAATAGCAAAAGAGTAAAATTTAGAGAGTGGGACTAAGGATATGTATCAAGCGAGAAGAATGTTGAAGTTATTTCTAGGATTATTGTTGATCTTAGGGACGCTTCCTCTGTACCTAACCGACAGAGCGTTTGCCGCCCCTTCAGATGCCACCATTGTAGTCGCCGACAATGAATTGTCTATCGGCGAAACTTCGCTAGTGACGATCACCTTCTCGGAAGCGGTGAGCGGATTTAGTATTGCAAACCTGCTTGTGGAGAACGGCACCCTAAGCGACCTCGCAACGAATAATAATATCGTCTGGACTGCAAAACTTACGCCGGCTGCTAATATCAACGCCCCTACGAATGTCATCACGCTTTACAAAGCCGGAGTCGTAAATGCCGATAACGAAGCGGGGAGCGGGACCGCCCAGTCTAACAATTACGCCATTGACACGGTGAGACCAACTGTGGTGAGCGTATCGGTTCCTGTCAGTGGCTGGTATGGTGCAGGAAAAACCTTGGATTTTAAAGTACACATGAGTGAGCCCGTATTCGTTACGGGGACTCCAAGTATCTCATTGAATATAGGAGCAACAGTTGTTCAAGCTACCTATAAAAGCGTTTTGGAGACAGCTGAAAGCGGTTCGAAGACAGCGTTGCTGTTCAGCTATACCGTGCAACCTGGACAAATGGATGTTGATGGTATTTCTGTTGGGGCAACCTTATCGCTGAATGACGGGTCGATCAAGGATCAAGCAGGCAACGATGCGAACTTAACGTTAAATAGTGTAGGCAGCACAGCGAACGTATTAGTGGATACAACAGTTCCAACGATCAATAGTGTAGCGGTACCGAACGCCGCTACGTATAAAGGCGGCGATTCATTAGCGTTTACAGTGACCATGAGTAAAAATATTACGGTTACGGGAACTTCTACACCGCAGCTAACACTGATTATCGGTAGAGCGAATCGTGCAGCTTCGTATGTGTCTACCGAATCCGGTAAAATCCTTCATTTCATTTATACCGTTCAACCCGGAGATTTGGATACGGATGGAATTGATGTCGGCGAATTGTTAAGCAAAAATGCGATTCATGATGCTGCGGGCAACCCTGTAGCAGCGATCTCAACACCAACCAATGTCCCCGACACAACTAGGATATTCGTAGATGCAATAGCTCCAAAGATATCCAGTGTAGCGGTACCAAACGCTGGTTCTTATAAAACCGGCGATTCATTAGATTTTACCGTGACTATGAGTAAGAATATTACGTTTACAGGAGTAGAGACACCGCAGCTCGATATCCAAATAGGAGGAACGGATCGTATAGCCTCCTTGATTAACGGGACGTTGTCAAATACGCACACATTACAATTTAGGTACACCGTACAAGCCGGAGATCATGACAACGACGGTATTGCCATTGCAGCCTTGTCGCTGAATGGCGGTTCGATGAAGGATGCGGTAGGCAATGAAGCGGATCTAACGTTAAACAACGTAGGCAACACGACGGGCGTGTTGATCGATACAACAGCCCCAACGATTACAGGCCACACATTAGGCAATGGCAATGCCTATGTCGATGTGATGTTTAGCGAAGGTATATTTGCTACGAGTAATGGCACGGGCGCTTTGACTTCAGGCGCCTTACGATTGAACTTCAATAGAAATGGAGGAAGTGCTTCCACGGTTTCTATTGATTCTGTAAAGAAAACAGATGGAGGAGATTTGACGGGCGGAGAGACCGTCATTCGAGTATTGCTTGACGTAACAGGGATTCCGAATGGTAATGAAACCATTGAAGTGGTGCCGGCAGATGGCGCGTCCATTTATGACCTGGCGGGCAATGCCGTAGAAGGTTCGCAATCGTCCGGAACGGTAACGCTTCTTGATAGGCGCGCTCCATTCATAAGCCCAGCAAGCGCAAGCTTCGACAAATACGCCGGAGCGGCAGCGAATGCGGATGTATCGACGACATTGACACTGTACGGCAACACGCTAAGCAGCATCGCCAACGGCACGACGACCTTGGAGGGAACGGACTATTCCGTAGCGGACAACGCGGTGACGATCAAGAAATCCTACTTGGCAGCACAGCCGAACGGGACGACAAACTTGACGTTTACTTTCAGCGCCGGATCGTCGCAGACGCTCGCGATAACAGTGAGCGATTCAACGCCAGCAACGCCAACACCAACACCAACGCCAACGCCAACGCCAACACCAGCACCAGCACCGGCAACGCCAACGCCAACGCCAACGCCTGACTCGCCGGTCATCGACATGAACGGCGTTTCGATAGACCCGACTACAATCGACATCACGAAGCCGTCCGTCACGCTTGAGGCGACTCCAAAGGATGGCGTAGCTTATGTGAGCATACCAGCTAGCATTTTAACGAGCTTTGAAGACAAAAACGCTACTTTCTTTATCGAGATCAAGACGCCATACGGCAACTATCAAGTGCCGGCAAACCTGGCTTCCTTGATCCCAGGGCTGCAAGACTTACTAGCCAAGAACAACCTGAAAGCCGAGGATATGAGCTTCAAGATCACGCTGACCGACAATTCCGGCGACAAGGGGATTCAATCAGCGCTTGCAGCCGGCTTGCCTAACGGCAAAGTGATGGGCGCGATTGTCGAGTTCCACATGGACATCATCAACACGAAGATAGGTCAAACGATCAGAACCGCGGACAAGTTCAACCAGGCGCTTACTCGGGTTATCCCAATGCCTAAGAACATGACGGTCATGCCGGAGCAATGGGGTGCGTTCCGCTACGACGAAACGACGAAGCAGTTCGAGTTTGTCCCTGCCAAGAAAGTACAGATCGATGGCGTATGGTGCGTGATGATCAGCTCGTATTCCAATAGCACGTATGTTGTGGCGGAAAATGCGGCGAGCTTTACCGATGTGCAAAAGCATTGGGCGCAAACGTTTGTCGAGCTGGCTGCAGCAAAAGGACTTGTTGACGGTGTTGGCGGAGGCAAGTACGACCCAAACAAAGCGGTGACAAGAGCGGAGTTTGCCGCCATGCTGGCCCGGGCGCTGGGACGAGGCACATCAACCGGCAGTAATTCGCCTTATGACGATGTAAAGCCCGGCGCGTGGTACTTCGAAGAGATATCCAAAGCGAAGGAGCTTGGACTATTAAACTTTGTAAACGACAAGAGCTTCAAACCCGATCAGCCTCTGACCCGCGAGGAAATGGCGAGCATGCTGGCGGAAGCCGTTGCACTGGAGAAGCTGCCGATCACCAAGGAATTTGTTAGCTTGGACGGCTACAAGGATATCGTGAGCGTGGATGCAGCCTATCTGGAGGACGTTCGCTTGATGGTCAAGCTTCAAATCATGACCGGAACAGGCGCAAATTCGTTCAGTCCGAAGGGTGAAACGACACATGCACAGGCGGCGGTTGTGCTCATTAGGATTCTGCAAACGCTTGGAATGACGGACTGATAACTTGTAGGGCCCCCTTAATAACC
Source organism: Cohnella nanjingensis (assembly GCF_014212125.1). Lineage (GTDB taxonomy): Bacteria > Bacillota > Bacilli > Paenibacillales > Paenibacillaceae > Cohnella > Cohnella nanjingensis. Next base: position 183,575 of record NZ_JACJVP010000041.1, on the reverse strand, counting down.
CGCCTAGGTTGAGTACAATGTAAAAGCGGCTGACTACGCGTGCCATATGAAAAGCGCACAAGCCCCCAATCTCTATTGAGATCGGGGGCTTGTTTATGCTTACTTATGCTTCCAGGAGTTTAAGCCTCCATCTTCTGAGCGGAATACAGCTTGTAGTACCGGCCTCGCAGCGCCATCAGCTCGTCGTGCGAGCCGGATTCGGCGATGCCTTTGTCTGCGACGTATAGGATGCGGTCGCAGTTCTTCACCGTGGAGAGGCGATGCGCGATGATGAAAGAAGTTCGTCCCTTGAGCAATTCGTTCAAGCCCTTCTGGAGCAGGCGCTCGGTTCGCGCGTCTATGGACGAAGTCGCTTCGTCCAGAATGAGGATGCGCGGGTTGGCGAGGAGCGTGCGGGCGAACGAGATGAGCTGCCGCTGTCCTTGGGACAGCTTCGAGCCGCGTTCGTTGACCTCCGTCCTATAGCCTTGCTCGAACTCGCGGATGAATTCGTCGGCGCATACGGTTTTGGCGGCGGCGATAATCTCCTCCTCGGTGGCGTCGAGCTTGCCGTAGCGGATATTGTCCAGGATCGTGCCGGAGAAGATGAAGCTGTCCTGCAGCATGATGCCCATCTGGCTGCGCAAGGACTTCAGCTTCACTTCGGAAATATCTTCGCCGTCGATGAGGATTTTGCCGCTTGTGACGTTGTAGAAGCGCGAGATCAGGTTGACGACCGTCGTCTTGCCTGCGCCCGTCGGCCCGACGAGCGCGATGCTCTCGCCCGGTTTGACGTCGAAGTTCAGATGCTCCAGGATGTTATGGCCCGGATCGTAGGCGAAGGTCATATCGTCGAAGGTGACCCGGCCCCGGATCGGCGGCAGCTCCCGCGCGCCTTTGACGTCGCTTACGGTTACCGGTTCGTCCAGCGTTTCGAAGATGCGCTCCAGATAGGCGACGGCGTTGATGAAGCTGTTGTACAGGTTCGACAAGCTGAGGATCGGCTGCCAGAACCGCGCCGCATAGCTGCTCATGGCGAGAATGACGCCGAAGGTAATCTCCTGCGGCCCCAGCGCCAGCAAGCCCACGAAATAGATGGACGTGGTGACGACCGTCGTCAGGTTGTCGACCGAGAACGGGACGAGGAAGTTGAAGTACATGGTCCGCATCCACGCTTTGCGGTAGTTGACGGACAGGCGGGTGAAGATGCCTTCGTTCCGCTCTTCGCGGGTGAAGATCTGGGTGACGCGAATGCCGCTGATGCTCTCCTGCAGGTAAGCGTTCAAGTTGGAGCTCTTGTTGGACACCGCCTGCCACGCCCGGCGCTGCTTCGTCTTGATGAGCAGCATGACGACGATGAAGATCGGCAGCCCTCCGAGAATGACAAGCGATAGCTTGGCATTGACGGCGAACATGAAGGCGGCGATGAAGAGCAAGTTCATGATCTCGAGGATGAAGTTGATGATGCCGTTGGACAGGACGTCCGACACGGAGTTGACGTAATTGACGACCCGGATGAGAATCTTGCCTTGGGGACGGTCGTCATAATACTGGAACGGCAGCTCCTGCAAGTGCTTGAACAGATCGGTGCGGATATCGAAGATGATATCCTGCCCGACGCTGGTCATGATGCGCGATCGGATCGTGGCCAAGATGACGCTGACGACGATGGTAGCCAGCATGAGCGCCGACCATCCGACCAGCGGCAGCCTGTCCTTGGCGGGAATCGTCACGTCGACGACATGCTGCATGATGAGAGGCGCGGAGAGCGCGATGCCGGCCGATAGCGCGCTCAGCACAAAGGCGACGATCATCGGCTTCTTCTGCCGTTTGATGTAGACGAGTGCGCGCCGGAAGTGTCGGATGTCGAAGGGCGACTCCAAATTCTCGTCGATGTCGAATTTATTCCTGGCCATGAGCGGTCACCTGCCTTCCAATGCCCTCGTTTTGCAGCATGAATACTTCGTAATAATAGCCGCGCTTCGCCAAAAGTTCGGCGTGGGTGCCTTGTTCGATCACGCGGCCGTTGTCCAGGATGAGGATGCGGTCAGCCTGCGCCGTGGTGGACACGCGCTGGGCGATGATGATCTTCGTGCAGGCATAATCCAGCTCGCGCAAGCTCTTCTGGATATGCTCCTCCGTCTCAAGATCGACGGCGGAGGTGGTGTCGTCGAGGATCAGGATCGGAGGCTGCACGGCCATGGCCCGGGCCAACGCGATGCGCTGCTTCTGCCCGCCGGACAGGCCGACGCCGCGTTCGCCGACGATGGTATCGTAGCCGCCCGGCATCTTGCGGATGAAGTCGTCGGCTGCGGCGAGCTTGGCGAACTTCGTGACGTCCTCCTCCGGCAAATCCGGATTGCCGTAAGCGATGTTGCCGTCGATCGTGTCGGAGAACAGCAGGACGTCCTGCGTCGCTACGCCGATATTGCCGCGCAGCTCGTCGAGCTCCAGCTTGCGTACGTCGGTGCCGTCCACGAGGACGCGACCCTTCGCCACGTCGTAGAAGCGGGGGATCAGGTTGATGAGCGTCGTCTTGCCCGATCCCGTCGCGCCCATGATGGCGATGGTCTCGCCGGGCTCGACCGTGAAGCTGATGTCTTCCAGCACCGTCACGTTGTCGTACTTGAAGCTCACCTGGTCGAACCGGATGCGACCCTGATAGCGTCGCTTGACCGCGGCCTTGTGCGCGTTGACGATGCCCGGATGGGCATAGTAGACTTCCATGATCTTGGTAAGGCTTGCAAAGAAACGCTGAATGTCGTTAATGATGATGCCGATGTTGCGCATAGGGTTGGAGAGGCCCCAGATCAGCGCGGAGAAGGCGGAAAATTCCCCGAAGGTGATGCGTCCGTTCATGACGAACAGACCGCCCGCAAGCATCAGGATCACGTTGAATCCCTGGGCGAAGGTCTCCAGATACGGAAAGTAATCGAGCCATACCAAAGCCGCGGCTTTGTTGGCCTTGGCGTAATTGACGTTCTTCTCGGTGAATTTCCGGACTTCGAACTCCTCGCGCGCGAACGCCTTGACGACGCGATTGCCCGCGATATTTTCCTGCGTGGTGGTGTTGAGCTGCGACAGGCGTTCCCGGAGGTCGATATACATCGGGCGTACGCGTCTCGCGAAGATAAACGCCACGATAAAAATCGGCGGCGACAGGATCAGCAGCCACCAAGTCAGCTCGACGTCGATAAAGAAGAAGTACACGACGGCCGCCGCAAATACCGTCAGCGATTCGATGATCGTTTTGATGATCCAAGCCATGGAGTGCCGGACCATCTCGAGGTCGCCCGTCATCTTGGTCATGAGGTCCCCGGTACGGTTGCGATCGTAATAATGCATGTCCTGGCCTTGGATCTTGTTGTACAAGTAAATCCGGACGCGGTACAGCATGTTCTGCGAGGCGCGTTCGTACAGCATGGTCGTAAAGTAGGACAAACCCGTGCGCAGCAAGGAAAAGCCGATCATGCCCAGACAAAGGCCGATCAGCAGCGACCGCTCGCGCGTCAGGTTCTGCATGGCGTCATCGCCCGCGATGAAGGTGTCGACGATGCGTTGGCCGATGTAGGGGTTAATAATGGTAAGCGAGGAGCCTACTACCGAGAGGCATAACGCGAGAATATACCGTACACGATCTCCTATCAAATTGTGCCATAACCACTTGAGTTGAAACATCTGATCACCGGCTTTTGTATGATTATGTACTCGAAGCTTCGAGAGGAAATCCCCCGATAAGCAAACTACGGAGATTATAACACGCGTACGTTGAAAGCTAACGGGAACAAATCGGGAGATGAGGGTATAGGGGGTCAAAATCAACGAAGGATGGCCTCTGGGCTGGGGCAATCTAAGTTTTTCGCGTTCCGGTTCGGTCGCGCTTCCATTATCGCTGTAAATCGGTAAAGATCGGGAACGTCAATGGAAGCAAATTACGCGCGAGGTATTGATATTTACGGGCCGTTAGCACAATATTCGATGTAGACCTTTAAAGACTTCTGCGGAACATTCATTTTGTTAGAGGTGCAAAACCGTGACGAAGACTAATCATCTGGCCCTAAGCACGCTCACTCAAGACGATATACTGTTCGTATGCCAGATTTTTAAATATTCCATTTCAGATGCCTTTGAAAAAGAAGGACTTGGTCATTTACATGATGATATACAAAAAGAAATTGAAGACAAAAAACAACTGGCGCTTACCTCGCTGGATCCGACTAATTCGGACACCTATTTCCTTATTGCTAAACTAAATGAGGCGGTTGTCGGTACAATTTCCTTTGGACCCTGTGGCGAGGCTATTCAATCTTGCACAGAAAATCAGCTGGATGATGTGGGCGAGTTGGGAAGTATATATGTTTTGCCAAGCTGTCAGGGGCAAGGTGTGGGTTCGAATTTGATTAAGGGTATGTTGACATATCTAAAAAAACAAGGAATTGATCAGTTTTGTCTGGACAGTGGTTACAAACGTGCGCAGACAAGATGGTTGCGAAAATTCGGAGAGCCTTATAAGGTAGTTAAGGACTATTGGGGACCCGATTCCGATCACATGGTTTGGCTTTGTAAGGTGAGTGATTATATAGATTGAAGCTCCTAGGCCGTAGATATTTAGAGAGGAGAAGATCTCGGTGATGTACAAGCTGAAAACGAAGGAAACCGACAACAGCGTAATCGAGTTTATTGAAAATGTCGACAACCTTAAAAAACGTGAAGATGCCTATCAACTATTGGATCTATTTTCGGAGACAACGGGCTGCCCTGCGAAGATGTGGGGGCCGAGTATCATCGGATTCGGTTCCTATCACTACAAATATGAATCCGGTCACGAGGGCGATGCGCCTTTGGTTGGATTTTCACCCCGAAAAGCGCGCATCAGCCTCTATTTCGCGACTGGCGATTCGGAACGAGATACGTTATTGCAGAAATTCGGAAAGTATCAAGCAGGCAAAGGATGCGTCTACATCAATAAACTAGCGGATATCGATGTTGAGATTCTAAAGGCGCTCATCACCCAATCCATCCGATTTTTAAATGAAACTTATCCTAAACAACCGCGCTTGTAGGGTGCGGTGTTTCCGCGGAACGTCGGTCTAGCGACGTTCTTTTTCATTCCCGCATTCCGTCTCCCCCAACAACTCACCGACGGAGATATCCAGCGCCTTGGCGATCGCGACGACTTCGTAATCTTGAACGAGTCGATACTGGCCTTCCAAACGCGAAAGACTGGTGGGACTGATATCGAGACCGAACGTCTGCAGCTTGGCCAGAAACTCCTTTTGTTTGACTCCCTTCTCCTTGCGAATGGCAACGACCTTGGTGCCAATGATATTTTTGTCCCCGGGCGGTTCTTTACGATGTTTCATTGCTGGCACCTCACATTTAAACAAAATTGTAAGTGACAAGGTCATTGTTTTAATGCGAATATCGCATTAAAATGAAATGAACCGAATAACGCATTAAAATTGAGGGGTACGCTTTCCATTCATCCAAGAACCAGGGACGCCGCTCAATGAATGAGATGGAGGGCAGTCCGGTGGTCGATTTACATCATAAGTTTGAGGAAGAAAAGAGGAAGTTAAACGAGCTGGGCCAGAAATCTCTGGAGCGGGGCATTCCATTATTCCAGAACGAGGCGGTTCAGGCTCAGAGCCGGAAGGTAGACGATTTAATCAACCGGCTGCATCAGAAGAAGGGCGAGCGTAAACGACAGTCGCCTTAGCGAAAAAGAGGAGAGTCTTGGGAGAAGCAATCCGTAAGAAACGAGGGAGCATGGTTCATGCTGTAGTACAAGTAACCCCCGATCGGCATATTGGCGCTTATCTGTACCGTCTTATACGCGATTCCGAGGACATCCATACTTGGAGCGGTGCTGCTGACCGGTTTTTTCGGCGGAGCGATCGCCACGCAGATGCGCGTGGATGCTCCTTTGTTTACGAATACGCTCTTTTCGGTGTAGCTGGCGATTCTCGCCTGGGGGGGATTATGGCTGCGGGACAGAAGGGTACGCCGTCTGTTTTGGTAGGGCGTCGGCAACGAATCGATGATAGCAGCAGAGGATAAACGAAGGGTTACCCTGAATGCGGTTGGACCCAACCGCAGAGGGTAACCCTAGTTTGTTCATATGTCTCCCGTGAGGCGGCTCTAACGAGTATGGAGTACATTTTTTTAATATGTATACTTGTCTAAGTCATGATCATGATAATTCCATAAAATAAAAATACATATCTCGAAGGAGGTGTTCCAACATGAGGACGACTTTGACCGCAGATCAGAAGAAAAAATTGAAGAATAAAATGATCGTTGCTCATTACAAAAATGGTGCTGTTATTTCAGGTATCGTAAAAGACGTTAGAGACGATCATGTTATTTTGGCCCCGAAAGGGGGGAAAGCCGAGATCAAGGCTTTCTTTTTTGACGGATTTTTCCCGGGTTTTGACGGCTTCTTCCCTGGCTTCTTTCCCTTTTTCTTTATTTAAGAATTTGACGACAAAAGGCGACATTCGGTAAGATAAACGTAAACAGCTCCCGTTGCGCATCATTCCGATGCGTCCCAAGGGAGCCTTTCTTTTTTTAGCCATACAGATGTATAAGTTTTACGCCTATCCATCTCTGTATGACCACCGATAAAAACGTATCGCCCTCTTCTGAGAAGACGGCAATGCCGTATCGATATCTCTTTTAACATGGTAAAAGTCCAAAATTGGGCTGACAGCCAACATCAATCGGCTGTTTTCCTTCCCTCGGAGACTTTCACCGAGGCTTTTTTTGTGGAGGTGGGGGGGCAAGAATCTGGTATACTATCCTTACTAGTTGACGGAGGGATCTTCATTGATCGTATCAACCAAACTTCATATCCCACATGTGCGCAACGCTTTGGTGACCCGTCCAAGGCTGATGCGTAAACTGGATGAGGGAATGAGCGCCAAGCTGACGCTTGTGTCCGCTCAGGCCGGTTACGGGAAAACGACAGCTTTAAGCGAATGGGTGAAGCAATGCGGCAGCCATGCGGCTTGGGTCTCGCTAGATCGGCAGGACAACGATTGGATTCAGTTCTGGCGTTATGTGATCGCTTCCATCCGGGAGCATGTCCCCGGCTTCGGTCGAACGGTCGAGTCTATGATCGACAACGGGCCTTCGGAGAATCTGGAGCCCGCGATCGCGGCGCTCCTGAATGAACTCGATCGGATGACCGGCGAGCTGGTCCTGATTTTCGATGATTACCATATCATTGAAGTCTCCTCCATTCATCGCTCGATGACTTATCTGCTAGAGCATCTGCCTTCCCGCGTTCATCTCTACATCGCAAGCCGCACCGAACTGACGATACCTACCGCCAGGCTTCTGGCCAAAGGCGAATTCCATCATATCAAGATGAACGATTTGCGTTTCCAACTGGACGAGGGGCTTGCCTTTTTTCGAGAGACGACCGATCTTGCGTTGACCCAAGCGCAAGTCGCGGAGCTGTTCCGGCAGACGGAAGGCTGGATCAGCGGGCTGCAATTGGCGGCCATCTCTCTGAGACGAAGCGATAATGTCGCACGGACGATACAGCAATTCAGCGGTCAACGGCATCCGATCTCCGATTATTTGCTGGAAGAAGTATTCCGTCATCAATCCGAGCCGATCCGCGATTTTCTACTGGAAACTTCTATACTGAGCCGAATGAATCATTCCCTGTGTCAGGCCGTAACGGGGCAAACGAACGGTCAAGCGCAATTGGAGAAGCTGGAGCAGCTGAATTTGTTTGTCATCCCTTTAGACGATCACAGGGAGTGGTATAGGTATCATCATTTGCTTTCCGACTTCTTGCAACAACTATTGTTCAGAACCCAACCGAACAAATGGATGGAAGTACATACCCGAGCGGCGAACTGGCTGGAGCATCATGGATTTGACGAAGAAGCGGTGGAGCATTATTTAGAAGCGAATCAGGCCCAGGATGTCGTGCGGCTGATCGAGAAAAATCTGCCTACGCTCGTACAATCGAAAAGCGTGACGTTGATCCGATGGGTATCCGTATTGCCGGAGAATTCTTTGGCGGAGAAGCCCATGATCGAGCTGTTTTATATATCCGTATTGCTCGGCGTCGGAGAATGGAGCGCTGCCTTTAGGAGAGTCGAGCAGGCCCAAATCCGGTTTCAAGCGCTGCAAGGGAAGATGACCGATGCGGAATGGCGCCGAATCATGGGCAATTTATATTTTTTCTCCGCGGTCGCCTCCTATCTGCAAAAGGATCTGGAGCGGACATCGGCCTATTTCGAGCTGGTCGAACGATATGTGCCGGAAGGCAGCCTCTTTCAAACCATGGGGCGCAACCGATATCAAGGCTATGATTCGTTTGATGATCATCTCGCGCTCATCAACGATCTTCATGCCGCGGATGCCTTCTTATTGAAATGGATGACGATCTGGGGAGACAAGAAAGAATATCCTTTTTTCGGTCTCTTGTCCGCGTCCTACTGCCAATTGTTGTACGAGTGGAATCGATTGGACGAGGCGGAGCATTATATCCATCAGGTTCTTGGACGCAGGGACATGGAGCCGTTCGCGCGGATCTTGATCCGGATTGCCATCAGCGCTTCGCGAATTCAGCAAGCGAAGGGAAATCCGCAACGCGCATCGGAACTGCTCGCACAATTGAAGCTGCAGATCGACTCCCCCGACTATGCGTTATTTATGTTGAAAATCGAAGCGGAACAAGCTTGTCTATCTCTGCGGCAAGGTTCGCTCCAAGATGCGCTGGATTGGCTTGGGCGGTGCGGTTTGGCCCCTTCGGACGAGCTTACGCTGAATCGCGTGACGGACTATCTAGCTTTGGCTAGAGTGCTCGGGGCATGCGGCCGGACGGATGAAGCGCTGGATCTATTAGAGCGGTTGAATCACTTGTTAAGCAAGGAGGATCGGCTCAGGGATCGAATCAAAGTGCTGATTCTGCGAAGCTTGACGCTGCAGAGGCAAGGTCGAACGGAGGTTGCCCTAACCGAGTTGGAGTCGGCTTTGCGCATTTCGGAACCGCAAGGTTACATTCGCAGCTATTTGGACGAAGGCGACATCATGGCCAGATTGCTCTCCGTTTACTTAAAGGTGCCAGGCCATCGCTTAAGACGTTCCTCCCAGACACCCGTGGCCTACGCGAGACATCTGCTTCAAATATGGAATCGCGCATCGAACAAATCGACTTCGGGCGAAGATCGGCTAACCAAGCAAGAGACGAAGGTATTGCGATTGATTGCGGACGGATTGTCGAACAAGGGGATCGCTATTCATCTGAACGTCACGGCGGAGACGGTCAAATTCCATCTGAAAAACATCTACCGCAAGCTTGGCGCCAACAATCGCGTACAGGCGCTGCAGCGCGCCATAGAATGGCTGGAGGAATGAACAATCGTCCCGTATTTGCCCTTTGGGAAGAGTTTTAGCTAGGAACCAATCCAAGAAGTTTTAGAGCGCCTATTTCGAATGAGACAGAAGGAGTATGATCGGTTTGAGCGATATAGAAGCAACAAAGGAACTTCCTCCCAACTATGAGGAGCTGAAGAAATCCGCCAATCGAACGTCGAATTGGAGAGAACGTTTGAGTGCTGTCGAAGAATTGGGGCAATGGAAAAACAAGCAAACCATCGACGTGTTAACGCGCATCATGATCGGTGATACGGTGTATAAGGTTCAAGAAGCCGCTTACCGCCAGCTCAAAGCATTTGGCGAAGATGTACAATTGCCGTCGCAGAAAAAAGGCGACTTGATTAAAGGAACGACGAAAGCCCTGATCAGGATCAAGAAGAGTTTGCCAAGGGACCATACGTTTGAAGCGTTCAAAGAGAAGCTGCAGAAGATGAGAACGGATATATACGATACATACGAGGGTGACAAAGGCGATGACCTGGATCAGTGGCTTGAGGCCACCTGGGCTTCGTTGTGACCTAAGAGAACCGCGAAAGCTTGACGCTGCGCGGTTTTTTTGTATTTTCTTGCTGCAGTTGAACGGGATTCCAATGGATTGGCTCCGGTTGAACGGAGGTAATGGAGGGAAAAACTTGAATGTGGCAAACCAGATTTTGTATGATTGAAAAGATTGCAAACCGGAGGTGAGTTGATGTTTCGAAAGTCCGTCTTATTATTGGTAACGTTAGTCGTAGTCCTTGCTGGTTGCAGTAGTGGACCAGATAAGAAAGCTTCAACCATTCAGGACCCATCCGATCCCACTCCAAGTAAAGCACCTTCAGAAAGTCAGAGCCCATCCCATTCAGATCCAAGCGACTCCAACTCAGAAAGTCAGAACCCATCGGACGCCAATCCAAGCGAGGCTCAGACTTCCTTAACGGATGAACAAATACTAATGAAATCTCCGGGACGTTTTGCCGGTTCTAACTATGACGAACAGAAAGTCCAAGAAGCTCTGGATCAATTATCAAGCGATTTGACAGCGGATCAGTATACGGAAGAACTGCTCCTCCTATTGGCAGAAGATTATCGCCCTTATGTGACCACGTTCATGAACTTTGAGACCGAAGTGAAGGTGAATAATGAACGGCCTAACGATAAGATTACATTACCCGCGAGCAAGAAGTTGCACATCTCCCTCTTGCTTGATGCAAGCGGAAGCATGAAAGCACAGATCAATAAAAAATCAAAAATGGACTCCGCCAAAGAAGCGATTCAGAGCTTCGCGGATAAATTGCCCAAAAATGCAGAGGTATCTTTGCGGGTATACGGTCATAAAGGAACGGGAGATCAGAAAGATAAACAAGTATCCTGTAGCAGCACGGAAGAAATCTTCCATGGTCAAGGGGATCAGACCGACCAGATCAAAGAGGTGCTTCAAGGTATAAAGCCGGCTGGATGGACACCCATTGCGAATGCGCTGAAGTCCGTAAAACAAGATATAAATCCGGAGACAACCGATTCGATCGTATATGTGGTAAGCGATGGGATTGAAACCTGCGGAGGCAATCCAGTACAGGTTGCCAAAGAACTCAACCAATCCAAAGTGAAGACCGTAGTGAATATTATCGGATTCAATGTGGACAATGAAGGGCAAAAACTGCTGCGACAGGTTGCTACGTCCGGCGGCGGAGAATTTATCTCCGTTGATAATGACGAAGCGCTAAAAAATTATCTGAATAAAGCGTATGATAAATTACGAGGCGAGTGGACGTTATGGAAAGAAAAGGGGGAAGGGGACGCCAATATACAAAAAGAACAGAAACAGGGGGCCATTAATCAAACGCAAGAAACGATGCAACGTCTAGCGAACACGGAAAATGCGAATTTGCTAGCAGCCCTTAAGTATCTGGAAACCAAAAACGGAAAGGATTTTCCTCGCAGCGAGCTCTCCCAAAAGATTACGGAGCGCAAGAATTTCGCTTGGACCTATGCACGCGATACCGGGAAACAATTGTATGACGAAGTGTCTAAAAGCGGGAAAAAGGTCTATGACGACATCAAGGAGGAAGGAGATCGGAATGTCGATGATTTGACGAATAAGAAAAATAACTGACGGCTGCGGCAGTAAAGAGGGGCGACGAACCCCTCTTTTGTTTGTCATACAGAATTTATAAGTTTTACGCCTATTCATTTCTGTATGACCGACGATAAAAACGTGTCGCCGTCTAGGAAGACGGCAAAGCCGTTTTTACTTGCGTCCGAACATTTCCCGAAATGAAGGATTCCATCATTCCTGGGCATCCACTTGTTCTTGCTAAGATGATAGAATGAATGAAGTACGTTTTTGTCGAACCGGCTCGTAGGTCGGTTCCGTAGGAATTCGATGCAGGGGAGCCGCTGACTTGGATACAAGACAATGGATGGCGATGCTGCTCTTTCTCGCAGCGGCGCTGATGGCGTTTATCTCGTTTTTGTCCTACCGCAAGCGCCATCTGCCCGTCGCCAAGACGATGATTCTGACCATGCTGGCTGCGGCGTGCTATGCGGCAGGCTACGCGTTCGAGTTGATCAGCCGGAACTTGGGCGAAGTGAAGCTGTCGCTGCAGATCGAATATTTGGGCATTCCGTTCGTCACGCCGCTCTGGCTCCTGATGCTCCTTCAATTCACGGGGGTGGCCGGCCGCTACCGGAAGCGCCTCGCGCTCGCGCTGTTCGTCGTTCCCGCCGCGGTCTTCCTCCTCCACTTGACCAATGATTGGCATCACCTCGTCTATTCGCGCTACGACTTGAATCCGGACGCCTCCATTCCTTTGTATACGACGGTCAAAGGACCTTGGTACAAGGTTCACGCCATCTACAATTATGCCGTCATCCTGTGCGGTTATTCGATCTTCATCCCGATGTACTGGCGCGCTTTGCCGGTCGTGCGCAAGCAGATCGCCGTCCTCATTCTGGGCGCAGTCGTGCCTATGCTCTTCAATCTGGTCTTTTGGTTCGGCATCCGCATCGATCTGACGCCTTTCGGGTTCGCCGTATCGGGCGTTGCCTTCATGTGGGGCATATTCCGGTTCAATCTGCTACGCTTGACGCCGCTTGCCCAAGCCAAAGTGTTCGATACGATCCGAGACGGCGTCGTTCTGTTTGATTATGAGGACCAGATCGTCAGCTACAACGAAGCGGCGGCGGAGGCGCTTCCCGAACTCGGCCTGACGAAGCGCTATCCCGCCATTGCCGCGGAGGTGCTGTCGGGCAGCCCGGAGCTGCTAGCCCGCATTCGCGGCGCGGCCGCCGGGGACGAACGCTTCCCGTTCCATCGCTATCAGGAGAGCCGGAACAAGCATTACAACTGCAGCTTGTCGTTCCTCTATGATTCGGGCACGGTCCCGATCGGCAAGATTCTGGTATTGAACGATATTACGGAGCTGAAGGAGAACGAGGCCCGGCTGCGCGAGAACGCCCGGCAGCTGTCCGAGCTGAACGCGTTCAAGGACAAGATGTTCACGGTCGTGGCGCACGACATCCGCGATCCGATCGCGCTCCTCGTCAGTCTGACCGAGCTGCTGGGCGAGGAGCTGGCCGCCGCCGAGATGGCGCATGCCGACGTGTTCAGAGAGCTCCAAGGCCAAGTGCAGAATACGTTCCATCTCGTGGAGAATCTGCTGGATTGGTACCGCAATCAGAAAGGGAAGGTCGCGTTCCATCCGCTGGGCTGGAATCTGCAGCAGGTCGTCCGGCAGGCGCTGTCGCTTGCCGCCGCGAAGGCCGGCATGAAGCAGATTCGGATGACGGAGCGCATCGACGAGAACTTCGCGGTCAGCGCCGACAAAGAGATGCTGGATCTCATTCTGCGGAATCTGCTCTCGAACGCGATCAAGTATACCGGGAAGGGCGGCGCGATCGAAGTCGGGGCTGAGCGGGAAGGCGAGCGGATCGTCGTGTCGGTACGCGACAACGGAGCGGGCGTCGACGAGACGACGTCCAGGATGCTGCTTCAGGAAGAGCCGTTCTCCAAGCTGCCGGACACCGGGGACGATCAGGGGAATACGAGATTCGGACTGATGCTGACCCGCGAATTCGTCCGGATCCATGGCGGCAGCCTCTGGTTCGACAGCGTGCCGGGCAACGGTTCGACCTTCTTCTTCACGTTGCCCGGTTCTGCGGGCGGACGGGCTGCGTACGACGATGGCGAATGGGAGGCGAAGACGGTTGAAAGTCATCTTGGTGGACGATGAGCCGACGATGCATTTGATTCTGCGCAAAATGCTGGCCAAGCTGCCCGGCGTCCAGGTGGCGGGCGCGTTCACGGATACGAAGTCCGCCGCCATGTTCCTCCGGGAGAACGACGATATCGGACTGGCGCTGGTAGACATCTCCATGCCGGGCGAGAGCGGGATGGCGTTCGCCGCGGAGGTGGAAGCGTCGGCGATGCAAGTCGTCTTCGTCACGTCGCACAAGGAATTCGCCTTGCATGCCTACGAGCTGTCCGTGCTGGACTATCTGGTCAAGCCCGTCGCCCAGGACCGTCTGCAGCGGGCGGTCAATCGCGCCATGGCGAACCGTCGCTCCCTCAGCCAGCCGCCGCCAGCCTCGCTCTCTCCGGACGCAGGGCGGATCGTCGTTACGGCGCTCGGCGACGTCTCGGTGAGCAATGGCACGGGCCGCGTCAAGTGGATCTCCCGGAAGTGCGCGGAGCTGTTCGCCTACCTGCTGATGTACCGAGGCAAGCGGATTCCCCGTTCCAGGCTCATCGCGGACATCTTCGGCGGCATGTATCAGGCCAATGCGGAGAGCTACTTGAATACGACCGTCTATCAATTGCGCAAGTCTCTGGAGCCGCTGGGCATGCGGGACGTCGTACGCTCGGAGAACGACGGCTACGCGCTTGAGCTGCAGGACCCCCTTGTCGACTGCTTGGCATTCGAGCGGCAAGCGGAGCAATGGCTGTCCAGCGGAGCCGACAGCGTAGAGCAGGCGCTGCAGATCGAACGAATGTATGCGGGCGATCTGTTCGGGGATAAGGCGTACGTATGGGCCGTCCACGAGACGGCGCGCTACGCGGAATTGTACGCCTCGTTCGTCAAGCGGCTCGCGGAGGCGCTGATCGCGTCGAGGGATATGACAGCCGCATTGCGGCTGCTGCTGAAGCTGAACGAACGCAATCCGCTGGACGAGTCGGTGATGCGGCTGCTGATGACGCTGCGCGAGCAGACCGGGGACAAGAAGGGATTGACGGCGCTGTATACCGACTACGTGCGGCTGCTCAGCCGGGAGCTCGGCATTCGTCCGTCCGAAGAGCTGATCCATCTCTATGACGCGTTGATAAGCCGATTGGCCGATAAAAAATAAATATCTCGAACGTCGAAAAACCGCGAAGCCTTGATGCTGCGCGGTTTTTGTCTTTTTCTCGGTCTAGTCTTTCATTATTCTTTTATTCGGCTTCAGTAGACTGACATAGGAACAAGGACATAGAAAATCGTGAGGATGCGACAAAATGCGAGGCGTCTCGATAGCGCGGCCCGCGCGGGAATAGATGGACAAGAACGATTGGAACAAGAGCAGCGATAAGGGCAAAGGGGATACCGGCTAATGAGATCCAGAACGATAATCGCCGTTTTCATCGCGATGCTAGTGCTAACCTCTTGCTCGCATGCAGGTACTGTGCGTCAGGAACGCGACCGTACGCTAAGCAGACAGACGGGCGATATTCTCGTGGGGGTGGCATGGCCATTCGCGGATCGCAATGAAGGGTTCCGGGAGGGACTGGAGCTGGCCTTGGACGAGATCAATCGGCAGGGCGTACTGGGGAGCCGAATCCGGCTCATCGAGAAGGACGACAAGTCTTCGGTGACGGACGGGCTTACGATCGCGCAGGCTTTCGCCAACAATTCGGAGCTGACGGCGGTGATCGGTCACCGGAGCTCGGCGGTCGCCGTTCCCGCGTCCAAAGTATACGACCATGCGGGATTGCTGTTATTGGCGCCGTCTTCGACCGCGCCGGGGCTTACGGCGGCCGGAGTGGATCGCGTGTTCCGGCTGATTCCCGACGATACGCAGATCGGTTCGACCATGGCGGCATACGCGCATGCCAAGCGCTTCAATAACGTGGCAATCTTCTACGCGAACGACGAGTACGGACGAGGGTTGGCCAATGCTTTCGAGGATGAAGCCAAGGCGGTAGGGATGCAGACCGTCGACCGCCTGACCGACTACAAGGATCTGAACGACCTGCGGCGGATCGTGGCCAAGTGGAAGCTGCTGGGCTGCGACGCCGTCTTCGTAGCGGAGGTCATGCCCGATGGCGCCAAGTTCGTCTCGGATCTGCGTAAAGCGGGGATGAAGGTGCCCGTGATCGGCGGAGACGGACTGGACGCGGCCGCGCTGGCGGATACGGCGGGCGGCGCTGCGGAAGATACGGTCGTCGCCTCCATCTTCAATCCGTTCGCCGCGAACGAAGCCGTGCGGCATTTTGTCCGGAGCTATGAGGACAAGTATAACGAGGCGCCTCGCAAGTGGGCGGCGCAAGGCTACGACTCGTTGAAGCTGCTGGCATACGCGCTGGAGCAGGCGGGCTCGCGGGAGCCTTCGAAGCTGGCCGAAGCGCTGAAGCGGACGAAGTCCTGGCAGGGCGCATCCGGGCCCCATTCCTTCGACGGCAGCGGCGACGTCCGCGATATGCCGATCATTCTGAAGCAAGTCAAGGACGGCGCGTTCCAGTACTTGACCGAAGGAGCACGAGCGAATGAATAATGAAGTCTTTCGCAAGGTGTCCGTGGAGAGGCTGTCCTCGCCCGAGCAATTGGATACGTTGATGCGGGTCACTTCCCCCAAAGGCTGGGTCGCGCTCCTGGCGCTCGGCGTGCTGCTCGTCTCCGCGATCGCATGGGGGTTCGGGGGCACGCTGAGCACGAAGATTCCATCGCAGGGCGTGTTCATACGGCCGGGCGGCCTGCAAAATATTTATGCCGAATCGAGCGGGACGATCACCGACATTCGGGCGGTCGCGAACGATTACGTGAACAAAGGCGATGTGCTCGCCCGGGTCGAGCAGCCGCAGCTGCTGGAGCAGTTGGGCCAGCTCCAGCAATCGCTGCAGGCGGCGGAAGCAACTGATCGGCTGCAAGCGACCGCGGAATCTTCCGGCCAAGTCGAGAAGCTAAAGACAGCCGTAACGGCCCTGCAGTCCGATTACGCGAACGCGTCCAGAATCGTGAGCCCCTATACCGGCCGCGTGCTGGAGGTTCGTTCCAAATTAGGCGCGGCGGTCGGGGCGGGGACGCCGCTCTTCGTCATCGAGTCGGGAGACAAGCAGGCGAAGGCGTTGAATGCGGTGATGTACCTCAGCCTGCAGGAAGGGAAGAAGATCCTTCCCGGCATGCAGGTCGATATCTCCCCGAGCTCGGTCAACCGGGAGGAGTTCGGGTTCATCCGGGGCCGGGTGACCTCCATCTCCGAATTCCCGGTGACCGCCCAGTCGATGCTCCTTACGCTCGGCAACGAGGCGCTCGTAGGCGAGTTAGGAGGACGAGGAGCCGCCTTGTTGGAAGTGCGGGTCGATCCGATCCTGGACCCTCATACGGTCAGCGGCTACAAATGGTCGACTGGAGAGGGACCGCCGATCGAGATCGACAGCGGCACCTTGGTGTCGGCCTCCATCATCGTCAAACAACAGAAGCCGATCACGTCCGTGATTCCGCAGATCAAGTGAAAATGGAGCTGACAGCCCGATGGAAGCGAAGATTCGCATGAGCCCCAAGAACGGCGCGCCTAGACGGGTGAAGACGCCGACCGTTCTGCAAATGGAAGCCGTGGAGTGCGGCGCCGCGGCGCTGGCCATCGTGCTAGGCAGCTTCGGGAGTCATATCCCGCTGGAGGAGCTGCGGGTGGCATGCGGCGTCTCCAGGGACGGGAGCAAAGCGAATAATATCCTCAAGGCGGCGCGGAATTATGGCCTGATCGCCAAGGGATTCAAGAAAAATCCGGAGGATCTTCGCCGGATGCCGCTGCCGATGATCATCCATTGGAACTTCAACCACTTCATCGTGCTGGAAGGATTCAAGAACGGCCGCGTGTACTTGAACGATCCCGCCGTCGGTCCGAGAATCGTGTCCGAAGCGGAGTTCGACTTGTCCTTCACCGGCGTGGCGCTGACGTTCGAGCCTTCCGGGCAGTACGAGCGCCTGGGCGGACGGCCAGGGATATGGGGATCGCTTCGCCGCCGGCTGCAAGGGTCGGAGTCGGCCTTGGTCTACGCGATCTTGGCCGGGCTGTTCCTGGTCGTTCCCGGTTTGGTTATCCCGGTGTTCACCAAAGTGCTCATCGACAACATCCTGCTTGGCGGTATGCACAGTTGGCTGGTCCCGCTGCTGCTCGGCATGCTGGCCACCGCTTTGATGCGCGCGGCGTTAACCTGGCTTCAGCGATATTACTTGCTCCGGCTCGAGATGAAGTTCTCGCTCAGCACGTCCGGGCGGTTCTTCTGGCACGTATTAAGGCTTCCGATCGAATTCTTCTCCCAACGGTACGGCGGCGAGATCGGCTCCAGGGTCATGATCAACGACCGCGTGGCGCAGCTGCTGTCGGGCGATCTGGCCGTCGCGGCACTGAATGCGATCATGATCGTCTTCTATCTGCTGCTCATGCTGCAATACAGCTTCCTGTTGACGGCAATCGCCGTGGCGGCCGCCCTGGCGAACGTGCTCTTCCTGCGCTTCGTCTCCAAGCAAAGAGTCGACCAGAACATGCGTCTGCTGCAGGAATCGGGCAAGATGCAGGGCGTATCGATGGGCGGACTGCAATTCATCGAAACGCTGAAATCGAGCGGTTCGGAGTCCGACTTCTTCGCCAAGTGGTCCGGGTACCAAAGCAAGCTGCTGCAATCCCAGCAGCAGCTCGGCGTCTCGTCCGGCCTGCTGTCGGCCGTGCCCGGCCTGCTGTCCGGCCTCGGCACGGCGGCGATCCTATCGGTCGGCGGCGCGCAAGTGATGGACGGCGTATTGACGGTCGGCATGCTCGTGGCTTTTCAGAGCTTGATGGCCAGCTTCATCGAGCCGGTTAACCAGATCGTGCAGCTTGGCAGCTCGTTGCAGGAAGCGCAAGGCGGTCTCAAACGGCTGGACGACGTCCTGAACTATCAAGCGGACGCGCAGGTGACGGCGGATGAGACGGCGCGCGACCCGGAGGCCGAGACGGAAGCCAAGCTGGCGGGATTCGTCGAACTCCGTGAGGTTACTTTCGGCTACAGCCGGCTGGAAGGTCCGTTGATCGAGAATTTCAGCCTGGCGCTGAAGCCGGGCATGCGGGTAGCGCTCGTCGGCGGATCAGGAAGCGGCAAGTCGACGGTCGCGAAGCTGGTGGCGGGCATCTACGAGCCTTGGTCGGGCGAGATCCGCTTCGACGACGCGCCGCGGGGGCAGCTCTCCCGCTCGGTGATCGGACACTCCGTGGCGGTCGTGGATCAAGAGATCCATCTGTTCGAAGGGACGATTCGAGACAATCTGTCGCTGTGGGACGCGACCGTTCCGGAGACGGATATCGTGCGGGCGGCCAAGGACGCCCGCATCCACGACGACATCAGCGCGCGCAGCGGCGGCTACGATCACCTCATCGAGGAGAGCGGCGGCAACTTCAGCGGCGGACAACGGCAACGGCTGGAGATCGCCAGAGCGCTGGCGGGCAATCCGTCCGTCCTGGTTCTGGACGAAGCGACAAGCGCGCTGGACCCGAAGACGGAACAGCTGGTGGATGCCAGTATCCGGAGAAGAGGATGCACCTGCCTCATCGTAGCGCACAGACTCAGCACGATCCGCGACGCGGACGAGATTATCGTGATGCATCGGGGTAAAGTCGCGGAACGAGGCACCCATCAAGAGCTGCTCGCCCGGAACGGCGTCTACGCAAGGCTGATCGAAGAGCATTGATCGAGCAAGGAAAGGAGGGGAAGACGGTGAATCGATCGGATACATCCGAACTGCAGCGACTGTTCGCCGAAGAGGGCGCCGTGACGGAAGCCGAAGGGAACCGCCCCTTGATCATCCGCGACGAAGCATCCGTGTGGATGGTTCAAGCCGGACATGCGGATGTGTTCGCCGTGGCGTTGCACGAAGAAGAAGTGATCCGCCCAAGGCGCTTCCTGTTTGGCCTGGAGCCGGGGCAGTTCCTATTCGGATACGATCCGACGGATGCCGGCCGGAACGGTTCGGCGGGCATCCTCGTCGCCGGCTCCGGAACCCGGCTGCTCCGAATGGACAAAGCCGCCTGGATTCGCGCGCTGTCCGCTTCGCCCGCGATTCGGACAGCGGCCGCGCGAGCGATCGAGGCATGGGTTCTGGCCTGGCCGGCGTTATCGGTCCTAGCCGAGCCGGCGGAACCGAGCATCGACTTGGCGCTTGGCGTTGCCGTCGAGGCGGCGGAGCGAACGACGCTGCGCACGGCGGCCCCGACTTGGATCCTCTTGAACGAAGGCGCGCTGCACTGGATGGGCGATGACGGTCTCGCGATCGGCCGGCCGGGCTCGCTGTTCCCGCTGACGCCGGCAAGCTGGCTGACGGCAGCCGAACCGTCCAAGCTGTCCGTCCTCGGCACGCTGGAGTGGCTGGAGCGGGATCCGTCGGTTGCGGCCTTGTCCGCGTACCATCGGCTTATAGCGGAACGCTTGCGTCAAGTCCATCCGTTCGAGGAGCAATTCGAACGGGAGCGGCTCAAGTTGAAGACCGAGCAGGATCATGCCGTGATGGAACGGGCGATCCGAAGATTGGCTTCCGTGACCGGCGGTTCGAGCGTGAAGACGGGGGCCGAGCCTATATCGGGCGACGCCCTCCATGCGGCGGCAAGCCTCGTAGGGGAAGCCATGGGGATCGCCGTCAAGCCGGTTCCCGCGCATCGGATGCGGAGATCGCGGGATCCCGTCAGCGAGATCGCCAAAGCTTCCGGGTTCCGGTCGCGCCAGGTCGTGCTGAGGGATCGCTGGTGGAAGACGGACAACGGACCGCTGCTGGCCTTTCTCGAAGAGGGGGACCACCCGGTCGCGCTGCTGCCGCGAGGGCCGTCCGGCTATCGTCTCGTTCATCCCGCCGACGGCACGGAGACCGCGGTCACGGCGGAGACGGCCGCGAAGCTTGCGACCGTGGCCCATATGTTCTACCGCGCGCTGCCGTCCGTTCCGCTGACCGTCCTCGACATCCTGAAGTTCGGCAGCCATCGGACGATCAGGCGCGACTTCGCGCGGGTGACGCTGCTCGGGATCGCCGCGGGACTGCTCGGCATGTGCGTGCCGATCGCGAGCGGCATCCTCTTCGACGCGATCATTCCGGCGGCCCAACGAGGCCCGCTGCTGCAGATGGGGCTCATCCTGCTCTCCATCACGCTCGCGACGGCGCTGTTCGAGCTCACGCGAGCGATAGCGATGCTCCGGATCGAAGGGAAGATGGACGGCTCGATTCAGGCGGCGGTGTGGGATCGGCTGCTTCAGTTGCCCGCATCCTTCTTCCGCCAATTCACGGCGGGGGATCTGGCGAATCGGGCGAACAGCATCAACGACATCCGGAAGATGCTGTCGGGCGTGGCGGTAACCGCGATATTCTCGGGCATTTTCTCTTCCTTCAACTTCTTCTTGCTCTTTCATTACGACGTGAAGCTGGCATTGGCGGCGGCATCGCTCGTGCTCGTCTCCATGCTCGCGACCGTCGGCATCGGCTTCGCGCTGGTGCGCAAGCAGCGCGTGCTGCTAAGGCTGCAAGGCAAGCTCGTGGGCACCGTCCTGCAGATCATTAACGGCATCTCGAAGTTCCGGATGGCCGCGGCGGAGCGTCGGGCCTTCGTCCTGTGGGCCAAACTGTTCGGAGAGATGAAGGAGACTTCGTTCCAGGCGAGATCGATCACCAACGTCCACGCCGTGTTTAACGCCATCTTCCCCATCGCGGCCTCGATCGCGCTGTTCTACCTCGTCGCGAACCAGTCGAACGGACTTAGCGCGGGCCGGTTCATCGCCTTCTTCTCGGCGTTCACGACCTTCCTGGGCGCGATGCTCGCGATGTCGACCGCCGCGGTCTCCTTGCTCAACATCGTGCCGCTGCTCGAGCGGACCAAGCCGATCCTGCAGTCGGTGCCCGAGGTGCACGAGGCGATGGACGATCCGGGAGAACTCGTCGGCGGGATCGAAGTCCGGCATGTGAGCTTCCGTTATGCCGCGGACCAGCGGCTCGTGCTGAACGATCTGTCTCTGACGATCCGTCCGGGCGAGTTCGTCGCGCTCGTCGGCGCATCGGGCTGCGGCAAGTCGTCCTTGCTTCGGCTGCTGCTCGGATTCGAGAAGGCGGAGTCGGGCTCGATTTACTATGACGGCCAGGACATGAAATCGCTGGATATCCGGTCCGTTCGCAGTCAGCTCGGCGTCGTGCTGCAGCACGGCAAAGTCATGGCGGGCGATATCTATACCAACATCATCGGCTCCTCCAATCTGACGCATCAGGAGGCATGGGAAGCCGCCCGGATGGCAGGCTTCGATCAGGACATCCAGCAGATGCCGATGGGCATGCACACGGTCATCTCCGAAGGCGGCGGCACGCTGTCCGGCGGACAGCGGCAGCGGATGCTCATCGCCAGGGCGCTCGCCAGAAGGCCCAAGATTCTCTTGTTCGACGAAGCCACCAGCGCGCTGGATAATCGGACGCAGGCCATCGTCAGCGAGAGCCTGGACAAGCTTCGCGCGACGCGCGTGGTGATCGCGCACCGGCTCAGCACGATCCGGAATGCCGATCGCATCTTCGTGCTGGACGGCGGACGCGTGATCCAGTCGGGAACCTATGCGGAGCTGATGAAGCAGGAAGGGCTGTTCCTGGAGCTCGCCAAGCGGCAGCTGGCCTGATGGCCGGCAGCCGATCCCGGATCCGAGGGCGGGACGAACCTGGCGATCATCGCAGGCGCCTCGGATCCCCGTGACCCATTGCGCATGGCGTTCATTCTCCTGGCGGAGCATCTCCACCGGAGAGCGGATCGGCGATGGGGGCAGCAAGTTGGTAGGGAAATCGAGCGGATCGTGGACTAACGGATCGCTTGCGATCGAGAGATCCGCAGGGCTTTGACTAGCGTTCATTCTCCCGGCGATTCGTCGGGTTAATGATAAATATCAAGAAATATGAGGAGGAATCGGCTGTGAGTTGGACCCAAGCAACCGTGGAAGAAGCGGTAAGAAAAGTAGGCGCAAGAGCGGCGACGGATTTGGCATTCAGGGAACTGTGCGTGAGCGACATTCACGCGGCGATTCAACAAGAGAGCGGACTCGAGGTGCCGGCGAGCTTCAAGATCGGCGTGCTCGATCAATCCGCGAATCAATTGAGCATCATTCTGCCTCCCGTCGTCAAGGCGGAAGGCGAATTGCTGGAGAGCGAGCTGGAGAGCGTAGCGGGCGGCAGCAAGTCCGGCGCGACCGACTTCTTCAACGGCGTGGGCAGCGGGCTCGGCATTAACGGGGGAAGCGCGGAATCAGTCGCGGGTCAAGTGGTCGGCAGAGTCGTGACGTTAGGCCTTTAATTCGAATTCTACTGTATTTGAAGCGACAGGTTCGCGGAGGGAATCCCGCTTAGGCGGGGTTCTTCCCGCAGCGCCGCCGCATACCATGACCACGAATATCCCATTTACGCTTCCTCATGTGATTCATGAAGAAACGTTTGTTATTCATAGACGATTGATTATCCTACAGTAGGTGACGCCAGTTCATGAACCGCTTTCCCTTCCCGCTTCGTTGGCTGCGTTCGATCTGGGCGATGGTCGGGGCCATCGTCGCCGGCGTGCTCGTCGGGTTGTACGAGCCCCGTCTCGCCGAGAAGCTCGTTCCCTACGGGAACTTATATTTGTCGTTTCTCAAAATGTGCGTCATCCCGATCATGGTCACGGCCATCATCGCAAGCGTAGGACGGCTGTTCATGTCGACCGGCTCGTTCAAGGTGCTGAGGCGGATGACGCTCGTGTTCCTGGGAGGGCTGCTCTTGGCCGGCCTGCTCGGACTCGGATCGGCCCGGATCGGCCACCCCGGCGAAGGCTTCTCCTCCGATCAGCGCATGGTGCTGGGCCAAGAAGTGCTGGACCGGGAGCCCGCCGCCGAATCCGCGGATGCGGGAGCGGGCGCCTCCGCCGCGGGAAGCGGCCTGCTCCGATTCGTATTCGATCTCATTCCTTCCAATATCTTCATCGCCCTCGGCCAAGGGGACAGCCTGCAGATCTTATTCTTCTCCGTCGTGGTCGGCATGGCCGTCGGGCTGCTCTCGGTCCACGCGGGCGACCAGTTCCTCTTAATGACGGATTTGCTGTTCAAAGCGTTCCAACGGATGATCTCCTGGGCGATGTACGTCCTGCCGGCCGGGATGTTCTGCTTGATGGCCGGTCAGATCGCCGGCGCGGGCGCGGCCCTGCTGCTGGCCATGGTGAAGTATATCGCCTGCATCTACGCGGCGAGTCTCCTGCTGCTGCTGCTGGGGGCCGGAGTCGTCTCCGTCAAGCTGAAGCTGCCCTTCCTCCGAACCTTGCGCGGATTGAAGGAGCCGCTCTGGATTGCCTTCGGAACGCAGAACAGCATCGCCACGATGCCCTACGTCTTGGAGACCTTGCGCGACCGGTTCAAGTTGAACGCGAATACGGTCAATCTGGTCGTGCCGCTAGGGATCGTGCTATGCCGCTACAGCATGGTGCTGACCTATACGACCGGCATCGTCTTCATCGCGCAACTGTACGGGGTCTCGTTGGACATGCAAGGCTGGCTGATCGCCTTGTCCGGCGCGATCTTGGCGGCGGTCGCCGGCGCGGGATCGCCGGGCATCGTGTCCATCGGCATGATCTCGCTGATCGCCGATCCGCTGCACCTTCCTTATGCGACGGGGGTCATTCTCTTGATGGCGGTGAACCCCATCATCGATCCCGGCGTGACGACGGCGAATATCATGCTGAATTGCGCATCGACCGTCCTGATCGCCGATTCGGGAGAAGACGCGTCCGTATTCGCGGACGAGGAAGCGTCGAAGCCGCGCGGCAGCGCGCAACCGCACCTGAGCAGGGGCGCAACCGAGGGGGCATGACCATGTTCATCGTCAAACGGCTGGATGCGGCGGGAAGTACGCCCTACGCTTCGCTGACTTTTTCTTATGCGCGTTCCCTGCTGAAGCGGTTGGACGATTCCGGGACCGGCTTCGCCGTCGGCGCGGAATGGACCGAGGAAGCGGGCAAGCCGGAAGCGGCCGGCTTGCTTGTCCTTCATTGTCCGGAGGACGGCAGAGACGCGGAGGTGGTCTCCCTCTTCGTCGCGGCCAAGTTCCGCAGACGAGGGATCGCGACGGAGCTGCTCCGCCAAGCGGAGATCTTGCTGCAGGCGAAGCGCTGCCCGAAGCTGATCTTGGTCTATTATTCGGGCAAAGCCATTACGCCCGCCTTGGAAGCGCTGCTGCATCGCGAGGGTTGGTCGGAGCCCGCGACAGAGGGGAAGGTCTATCAGACGGACGCGAGCATCGCGGCGGCGTCCTGGATCCGCAAGACCGCCATGCCTGGCGGTATGGAGTCCTTCTATTGGCATGAGCTCCGCGCAGAGGAGCGGGTTAGGCTGCGGCGGCTGGAAGGGCATCTGTATCCGGCCTTCCTGTCCCCGTTCAAGCCGAATCTGCCGCTGGAGAGCAACAGCTTAGGCTTAAGGATGGGCGGGGTGACGGTGGGGTGGTGCATCACCTATCGCATCGCCAACGATACGGTGTTATACGACAGCGTGTATATCACGCCGGCGCTGCGCTTGTCCGGCTGCGCGTTTATGCTGGTCGCGCAATCCATCTCCATGCAATTGGAGAGCCGGATCCCTCGCGCCATCTTCGCGGTGAACCGTCAATCCGCGGAGATGGGCAGGATGCTGGATCGCTGGCTCGCGCCTTACGCGACCGGCGTCTCGGAGCGAAAAACGGCGTACAAGGATCTCGGCGCGACAGGGGGTGAACGGCTTGGCGGCAGCGGGAATGACTAGCAGGCGCGTCGCGGCAACGGGGACGGCTAGCAGGCGCGTCGCGGTAACGGGAATGGGTATTCTCTGCGCGTTGGGGGAGACGTTCCCGGACGTATTGGCCGGCATGCGGGAGGGCCGGACGGGCATCGGCCCCGTGCGGCGCTTCCCGACGACCCGGCTTCACAGCGGAATCGGCGCGGAGCTTCGCATGGAGGCGGCCAAAGCTTATTTCACGCGGGAGCAGCGGGAGAAGTACGATCTTTGCGCGCGGTACGCGATCGTCGCCGCCGATCAAGCGCTCCGAGACAGCGGCTTGAAGGAGCATTCCGCGAAAGGGCTGGTCATGGGCGCGGCGCTCGGCACCTGCAACGGCGGCATCCTGTCGCTCGAGGAACAATGGACGGTGACGGAGCTCGACGAACGAAGAACGGCCCGTTATCCGTTCTATCAGCAAGGCGACGACGTCGCGAACCATTTGGGGCTGAACGGCCCCGTGACCACCATCCATACGGCTTGCGCGGCGAGCGGCAACGCGATCGGCTTCGCCTACGACATGATCCGTTGGGGCTATGCCGACGCGATGCTGGCGGGAGGCTCCGATCCGCTGTCGCACGCGGTCTATGCCGGCTTTAACGTGCTCCGGGCGTTGAGCCCCGTGCCCGCTTCGCCGTTCGCGAGCCGGCTCGGGCTCAGCTTGGGAGAAGGAGCGGCCTTCGTCATGATGGAGCCGTTGGACCGGGCGCTGCGGCGGGGCGCGACGATCTACGCGGAGATCTGCGGCTACGGCCTCAGCAACGACGCCTACCACGAGACGGCACCCGATCCGGAAGGCCGCGGCATTCAGACGGCCGTGCGCATGGCGCTTCGCCAATCCGGAACGCGGGCATCGCAGATCGACTACGTCAACGCGCACGGAACGGGCACGCAGGCCAACGACCAAGCCGAGATCAAAGGGCTTCGCAGCGTGTTCGGCGACCGCCTGCAGAACATTCCGCTCAGCTCCAGCAAAGCGTACTTCGGCCATACGCTCGGGGCAGCCGCGGCGATCGAATGGACGACGTCCCTGTACGCGATCCGCCATGGACTGCTGCCGGCGACCCTTCATTACGACGAGCCGAGGGCGGGCTGCGAAGGGCTACGCATCATCGCCAATCGCATGACGGAGGGCAGGCCGGCCTACTTCCTGAACAACAATTCGGCCTTCGGCGGCCACAACGCGTCGATCGTGGCGAGAACGGGGCCGACGGAGCCGGATGGCGATCCCCATCCGGAGACGATCGGGACCGGCCGGGAACGAAGAATCGGCATCGTCGGGATCGGCGCCGTGCTGGGCGGCGAGGTCCGCCAAGGAAGCGTCTCCGGCGAGGACGTCTCCGTTCCCCTCCCGATGGAGGAGAAGCCGGGAGCCTGTGCTTTCTCGCTCAAGTCGTTCGATCCCGGCCTCTACGAGAGGCGGATGAACCGGCTGAGTCAATTCAGCATCGGCGCGGTGAAGTCGGCGTTGGCGGATGCCGGATGGGAGGAACGCAGCGGGATGGCGGAGGGCCGCGACATCGGCTTCATCTACGGAACCGCGAGGGGGAGCACGGACAGCATCGGCAAATTCCTTCACAGCGTGTTCGAGAACGGACCGGAGCTGGCCAGCAGCATCTATTTCCCGCATACCGTCGTGAACTCCGTCGCGGGCAAGACGGCCGAGAAGCTCGCCCTCGGCGGCTTCAGCAGCTCGCTGAGCAGCGGCGGCGCCGAAGGGATCATCGCCGCGGCCTATGCGTGCGGCAGCATCCGCAGCGGCGTGCACGACCGGTTCGTCATCGCGGCCGGGGAGGAGCGGTCCGGACTCACGGAGCGGATCGATCGCGCCAAGCGGCTGACCGATAGCGCGCATCCGCCGTTGGAGGGGAGCGTAGGTCTGGCTCTGGCCGATATCGACGACGCCTTGCGCGCCGGACGGCCGGTGCTGGCGGAGCTGAGCGGCTTCGGCATGGCTTACGGGGGAGAGCCGGGCTCGCCGCGCGCGATAGACGCGCTGACGAGAGCCGTCGAAGACGCGATCGCGCAAGCGGGCGCGGCGCCGGAACGCATCGATGCCGTGCTGCTCGACAGTCCGGGCCGTCCCGGCGAAAGCGCGGCGCTGTTCAAAGCCATCCGCGAGCGATTCGCGGGGAGGGACATGCCGCTAATAAGCGTGAACGAGCAGTACGGTTACGGCGAATCGCTCAGCTCGATGCTCCTCTTGGGGATCGCAGCCGAGCGGGTGAAGCCGGGCGCGATGAAGCGCGTCCTGGCCGTCAGCGTATCCGTGAACGGCAACACGGCCGCCGCCGTTGTCAGCGAAGCAGCACCGACAAGCCTAAAGGAGGAGATCGTATGATGAATGGGCACCTCATCTCGTTCGAGGACATGAAGCAAACGGTAAAAGAAAAGCTGATCGTCGAGCGGTTGGAGCTCGAAGACGTGACGGCCGCGGATATCGGCGACGAGATGCCGCTCTTCGGCGAAGGGCTGGGACTGGACTCCGTCGAGGCGTTCGAAGTCATGGTGGGGTTGGAAGCCGTGTTCGGGGTGATGGTCGAGGGGATTCCGGCGGAGCGGTTAAGAGAACATCTGACCAATGTGACGTCGATCGCCCGCTTTGTTGAAGCCAGCCTGCGGGAACAGGCGGATCGCCTCGCCGAGACCGGGCATCCATGACCGCGATGGCGCTCCGGAATCAGGTAGCGGTCATCACGGGCGCTACCCGGGGGATCGGGAGAGCGGTGGGAGAGCGATTCGCGGCGGCGGGGGCGACGGTCGTCGGCGTCTATGCCAGGAGCGGAGAGATCGCGGCACGGCTGCAAGCGGAGATGGCCGCCCAATCGCTGCCGGGCGGCTTCTATCAGGGTTCGGTTGACGATCCCGACTTCGTCGGGGAGCTGATGCGGCGGGTGATGGCGGAGTACGGCCGCATTGACGTCCTGGTGAACAACGCCGGCGCGACGAGGGATAACCTGGCCATGCGGATGTCCGTCGAAGAGTGGGATGCCGTCCTGCGCACGAACCTGCAGGGAACGCTGTTATGCGCCGCCGAAGCGATTCCCTATATGAAGCGGCAAGGCGGGGGTTCCGTCATTAACGTCGTGTCCGTATCCGGCCTCTATGGCAGGGAAGCCCAGGCGAATTACAGCGCGGCCAAAGGCGCGGTCATCGGCCTCACGAAGCTGCTCGCCCGCCGTTATGCCGAGGAGGGCATTCGCGTCAACGCCGTGGCGCCGGGCATGATCGCGACGGAGATGACGGAGCCGGTCCCGCCCGGCAAGATGGAGAACTTCCTGCATCACACGCATCTGAAGCGGCAAGGCACGGCGCAGGAAGTCGCGGAAGGCATCCTGGGACTGGCGAGCGGCGCATCGGGCTACTTATCCGGTCAAGTGTTGAAGCTGGACGGGGGGTTCCTGCGATGAACAGAGCGGTATTGCTGACGAAGCCGGGAGCGCTCTTCAACGAGAGCGTGCTTCTCGGCTTGCTCGCGCGAGGTTGTTCGGTAGCCATGGTCGTGCCCGGGCAGGCGGAAGCAGACGAGTACGCGGGACGATTGCCCGAACGAAGCCGCGAGCGATTTTTCCCGATCTGCGGCGTGCCGGACGACGAGGCCGGCATTCGGGAGGCGGTCGATCAGGCCGCTCTGCGCATGGGCGGCTTGCATGATTTGATTCACGGGGTGGAAGTTGCGGACGAGGCGCAAGCTTATGCCTCGGACCCCGGCGCATTCGGGTTTGGAACGACGGCCGCCTTGCGCTCCCGCTTTCTGTACAGCCGCGCGGCGGCGGCGCATATGGCCCGCAACAAGGCGGGGCACATGCTGTTCCTGCTGCTTTCGGACAGCTTGTACTACGCCGGATACCCTTCCTCTCCGGTGATGAACCACGGCACGATCGCCATGATGAAGACGCTGGCGAAGGAGCTCTCCCCGTTCCGCGTCGCCGTGAACGCCTTGACGTACGGCTATTACGCGCTTCCGGAGGATCCGGCGGGTCTTCAGACGCTTAAGCGGCGGTTGGAGATTCATACGCTGAAGCCTTATCTCCCCTTGCCCCAAGAGATGGCCGAGGCGTCCGTCGAATGGCTGCTTCGCGCGCCGGCGCATCTGATCAGCGGCCAGAATATCCAGATCGGCGCAGGGATGGATCCCGCGCTATAACGCCTCAAGAGCGGAGGACTTCGATTGATCATAGGCGTTGGAATAGACCTTGCGGATATCGGCAGATTCGACAAGATGCTAAGGAAGAAAGACGATCTGCTGATCGAACGGCTGCTGTCGGATAACGAGATGCCGGCCTTTCGGGCCTTGACGGGCGATCGCCGCCGCGCCGAGTGGCTCGCCGGCCGCTTCGCGGCCAAGGAAGCGCTCATGAAGGCGCTTGGCTTGGCTTTGCCTGAGGGGATCGGCATGCGGGATATCGAGGTGATGCCCGATCGGCTGGGCCGTCCGGTCCTCGCGTTGTCCGCAGCCGTCCGGCGGCAGCTCGATTCGCCTTGCACCTGTCATCTCAGCATTACGCATACGGCGGCGACCGCGGGCGCGATCGTCGTGATCGAGCGGGAGGTTCGCGCATGAGAAGCGTCCATCTAGCGGGCATCCCGCTGCTCATAGGCATGCTCCTCTTGGCGGCTTGCGGCGCGGAGGGGAAGGCAACGAGACTGGCGGCCTCTCCCAACGGGTCCAACGGATTCGTCGTGACGCCCGTGAAGCGGTCGGTCTCGGAGGCGGATCTCGCCTACTATTCGCCGCAAA
Source organism: Cohnella nanjingensis (assembly GCF_014212125.1). Lineage (GTDB taxonomy): Bacteria > Bacillota > Bacilli > Paenibacillales > Paenibacillaceae > Cohnella > Cohnella nanjingensis. Next base: position 153,468 of record NZ_JACJVP010000041.1, on the reverse strand, counting down.
TGAAAGCGATCTATGCGCGAGGGAGCCTTCGGGTCGCCATGCCCGCGATGGATCGCAAGCCCTTCTTTTACAACAATGACGAAGGCGTCCTGTCCGGAAGCGACGTGGCATTGGCTGCGGATATGGCAGCGCAGCTGGGCGTAGGCGTCGAATATGTGCGAACGGCCGACTCCTTCGAAGAAGTGGTGAATCAGATCGCCTCGGGACAGGCGGACGTCGCCGTATCGAAGCTAAGCGCAACCTTGCCGAGAGCGCAGAAAGTGCTGTTCTCCAACCCGTATCTGATGCTGCACCAAGGCTTATTGCTTAATCGGCTGGCCATCGCGCGGCTCGGTTCCGCGAGCCAAGACCCTCTGGAGATCCTCGGCCAGGCGAAGGTCAAGATCGGCGTCATCGCCGGGACCTCCTATGTCAGCTACGCGAATCTCCTGTTCCCGGAAGCCGAGGTCGTCCAATACGCAACGCCGCAGGCAGCGATGGATGCCGCTATCCAAGGCGAGGTGGCGGCGATCTACTACGATGAATTGCAATTAAAGCAGCTGCTCGCGAATAATCCCGATCGCTCCATCGACCTGCAGCTGCACCTCATGCCGGATCAAGTCGATCTGATCGCGATCGCGATTCCGCCCGACGACGTCCGGCTGCTTACCTGGGTCAACTTGTATTTGCAGAGCAATCAGGCGCGAATCGATAGCTTGCTTGTTGCCTACGGGATGAAGTCGGCGGGAGGGACCGGTTCGACTGTCGCCCGATAAGCCGTTACCGTTGCTTCTTGTTTGCCGCGTTCCTCGCATCCTCATCGATCCAACCGCCGCACGGCATTTAGGAACCGGATTTGAGCTTGAACTCCTTCATGATCTGATCCCATGCCGGGTCGAATCCGCGCCAATCGGCTCCTCGGGGGATCGAGACGGAAGCGACATGGGGCAAGCCCCACTCCTCGTCTCGCACTTCGCGCTCCAGTCCGTTGTTCACGATGAGGAGGCGGAACCGGCCGGGCACGATCGCACGAAGCGCGCGGTACAGCTGCTGCGCCTCCGTCTTGGACGTGTCGCTGCGGACGAAGCAGACGGGCCCTTTTTTGACGGCGGTCAAAAAGGCGTGCACGCGGCGATCGATCTTCATCTTAAAGTCGGGATAGCCGTCCGTCCACCGGGGAAAGAGCGGGAAGTCGTGATAGGAGACAATCGCATATTCGTTGTCTCTCACGACGTACTTGTCGGGCTCCCTCCCCGCCAGCTCGAGCCGCTCCAAGTCCATAAAGCCGCCGAACCGGTTGCGGATCAGACGAGCCACGTCGGGAACGGAACGGGAGATGAACCAATCGAGCGGACCCGCGAACTTCCGCAACTGCAGCCTCCTCAGCTGATAAGCGGTCTGACAAGTGGAGCCCAGGCTGATAAAAGATCCGTAAGTCCCCGCACCGTCCTGCCATCTCATCTGGTTCACTCCTCGTCAGGGGTAGAAGCGACACTCCTGCAGTATATCGAGGGGGCGCGAGTCGCGTAACGGTACAGGCATCTATTTTTTTGGCGAGGGAACGGCTCCTTTATCCGGTATCCATATGCATCGGGACTTCCACATTCCGGGACGCGGGTGTAGACTCATCTTAGCATCGGACGACGCGTCCATAGGAAGGGAGAGAACGCGATGAATTTCAAGATGAACGAAGCGATCGAGGTACTGGAGCGTACGCCGCAGACACTGGCGCACCTCCTGTCGGGACTGTCGGACGGATGGTTGCACGCCGACGAGGGGGAAGGGACTTGGACGGTCGCGGAGGTCGTCGATCATCTCATCGAGGGAGAGCGCGCGAACTGGATTCCCCGGCTGGAATGGCTGCTCCGGGAAGGGGAGGGACGGCCGTTTCCTCCGTTCGACCGGTTCGCGCATCTGGAGGGACAGACGGCGCGGTCGATCGAAGCGCGGCTTCAGGCGTTCGCCGAGCTGCGTGCGGCCAACCTCGTCCGGCTTCGGGAACTCGTCGATCCGGCTGTCGATCTCGAGCGGACCGGCTTGCATCCCGCATTCGGCGTAGTGAAGCTTAGGGAGCTGCTGTCGACCTGGGCGGTTCACGATATGACGCATATCTCGCAGATCGTACGGGTCATGGCCGAGCGCTACAGAGCGGACGTGGGACCTTGGACGGCCTATCTGGGGATTCTAAGGAGGAAGTAAACCATGGATGGGAATAAAATCGCGTACGTATCCGTCGACGACTATATCTCGAACTATCCGCCCGCCGTTCAGCAGATCCTCCAAACGTTAAGGAAGGAGATTCAAGCGTCGGCGCCGGACGCCAAGGAGAAGATCAGTTACCAGATGCCGACGTTCGATCTGCAGGGGAGTCTGGTGCATTTCGCCGCGTACAAGCATCATATCGGCTTCTACCCGGGGGCGGACGGGATCGCCGCCTTTCAAGCGGAGCTGTCGGGGTACAAAGGGGCGAAAGGATCGGTTCAATTCCCGATCGACAAGCCGCTGCCTTACGGCTTAATCGCCAAGATCGTGAAGTATCGCGCCGCCCGGAACCTGGAGCGGGCGGAAGCGAAGCGGAGCGGGAATAAGAAGTCCTAGCTAGCGCGGCGCGCCCGACGGAGCGAACGTGCTGCGAACTCGCTAACGTACGGCATTCTACAATGCCGCACGCGTCTCGGCCTCGTCGCGTCTCCGGACGAGCGACTTGTTTTCCCATTTGCGGCTCTTCCAGCGGAAGAAGAGGATAATGCCTCTTAGCCATTCGTCCACGATGAACGCCGACCACATGCCGAGAAGTCCATACTCCAGCCTGATCCCTAGCAAATAGGTGAGCGGAAGGCTGAACAGCCAAGTGACGGCGATCGATACGGTCATCGGGTATTTGGCGTCTCCGGCGGCTTGGAGCGACTTCTCCAGGATGACGTTGAAGTTGCGTCCGGGCTCCAGCAGGAAGCTCAGGAGCAAGAGCGTCGCGCCGAGCGAGACGATCTCATGGTCGCGAGTGAACAGTTGAAGCAGCGGAATCCGGACGAGGCACAGGACGCAGACGCCCGCCAGCGTGATGAGCAGGCTTCGCCGGAGATTGGCGAACACTTCCCGGTAAGCGAGCTCCCGCTGGCCGGCTCCGATCTTGCGGCCGACGAGGATCTGTCCGCCGCGTCCGAGCGATTGGGCCAGGATCATGACGATGAACATGATGTTCTGCGTGTACACCTTCGTCGTCATCATCTGGGCGCCGAGCGTCGCGATGAACGCCAGAATGACGAATTGGCTCGCGGAATACGACAGCGTGACGGCCGAGGATGGGATGCCGATGCGCAGCACCTTCTTCACGTGCTCTTTCCGCCAGCGGACGAAGTAGCGCCACAGAACCGGCGCCCCTGACACCTTGCGCAGCAGGATGAAGTAGACGACGAGCCCGATGCATTGGCTGGTAGCCGTCGAGATCGCGACGCCCGTCACGCCGAGCTTCGGCACGCCCAGCAGCCCGTAAATAAAAAAGCAGTTGCCGATGACGTTCAGGACGTTCATGCCGAGCGCGACCATCATCGTCTGACGCGTATATCCGTAGGACTGGATGATCGCGACGAGCGCGGTCAGCACCGCTTGGATGAACAAGGCGCCTCCGGCCACGTACAAATAGCGCTGCGCCAAATGGAACAGCGTCGGATCGAGTCCGAATATGTGGAGTAGCGGCCCGCTCAGGGAGACGACCAACGCGCTGAGGGCGGCGCCGAACAAGAAGTTGACGCCGACCGACGAGCCCGCCAGCCGTCCAAGCTCGCTCTCCCGGCGGGCGCCGAGATATTGCGAGACGACGACGGCGGAGCCGATCGACACGAAGGCGAAGACGAGCATCGCCATCTGGATGATCTGGTTGGCGACGCCGACCGCGGCCACCGCGTCGTCGGACACTTGGCTGAGCATGAACGTGTCCGCGATGCGCATGAACATTTGCAGCCCGGATTCGATGAAGATCGGCCAGGTGAGGGCGAACAGCGTAAGCTCGCGCGTCTTGGTGGATGTCATCGGGTCCGGGCTCCTTTGTTCACCGTGCGGCGAGTATTCTTGATTTGGGCGAAGCCGAGAAATTCGGGTTAGAGCACGGCCAAAGCAGCCTTCGCCACGTGTAACCCGATAAATTCGGCTTAGCGCACGAATATGGCGGTTTTTGCCGCGTGTAACCCGAAAAATTCGGGTTAGAACACGGTCAAAGCGGCCTTCGCCACATGTAACCCGAAAAATTCGGGTTAGAGCACGGCCAAAGAGGCCTTCGCCGCGTGTAACCCGAAAAATTCGGGTTAGAGCACGGCCAAAGCGGTTTTTGCCGCGTGTAACCCGAAAAATTCGGGTTAGAGCACGGCCAAGGCGGCCTTCGCCGCGTGGGTTAGCGACGCTGTGCACGCAAAGGCAGCCCGCGATCAGACGGCGTACGCCTGCTTGATCTTGGCAAGGCCGTGGCGCGCCGTCTCCAGCGCGGTCCGTCCGCCATAGTCCGGCGCGAACAGCTCGAGCGATAGGAAGCCGCGATAGCCGCAGGCCGCCAGGGCGGCGGCTAACTGCGCGGAAGGCGCGATCCCGTCGCCGGGGAACAGCCGGTCGGCGTCCGTGATCGTCTCTCGCGGAGGCGAGGAAGGGTAGTCGTTGGCGTGGACGATCCCGATGTCCTCCTTGCGCAGGCGGGACAGGTCGTTCAGGTCGCTGCCTCCCGTATAGAGGTGGAACGGATCGAGGAGCAGGGGAACCTGCTCTACGCCGCTGAGCCGCGCCACTTCGATCGCTTCGCCTAGCCGGGACAGCCGCCGGGCTCGGCCCCAGAACTCCAGGATCGGCACGATGCCATAGCCCCGCGCTTGCTCCGCGAGCGCCGCATAGCGGGCCGCCAGCTCCTCCGCCGTCGCGTCCGCCACGTCGCCGAACGGCGGGGCGGCGAAGGACGGACAACCGAGCTCCGCGAGCAGCGTCAGCTCCTCGTCGGTCTGCCGTCGGCCGCGGGCGCGAACGTCCTCGTCGGTATCCGCCCAAGGGATGAACGAGATCGCGCCCGCGATCTCGATGCCGAGATCGGCCGCCTCGCGGCGAAGCGCCGCGACGGAGCCTCCGCCTTGCGCATAGGCCTGCAGATCCTTCATCCAGATCTCGATGCCTTCGTAACCGGCCTCCGCGGCCGTGCGGATCTGCGCCCGGATGTCCAGTTCATAAGGAAATAATGTCGATGCGTTCAGCGAAACGCGAAACGGAAATTCGCCCATGATCGATCCCCTCTCGTATCTAATCTCGCAATCTTAACGGACTATCGAATCCCACTATCGACCCTCACAATCGAACGAACCTCACTACCGAATCTCACTACCGAATCCCACTATCGAACCTCACTATCGAACCTCACTATCGAACCTCACTATCGAACCTCACTATCGAACCTCACTATCGAACCTCACTATCGAACCTCACTATCGAATCCCACTATCGAACCTCACTATCGAACGAACTTCACTACCGAATCCCGCTACCGAATCCCACTATCCGATCCCGCCGCCTATCGCTCTCCGAAGAACACCCGGTTTGGCGGATAGAGCGATTCGCCGCCGGTGACGGCAGCCAGATCCGCGTACCTGGGGTGGTAATGCTTGTTGCGGTATTCGGTCGCCGTGACGGCTTTGGTCGCCTTGAATACGCGGCTGAAGTAGTTCTGGTCCGCGAATCCGACCTCGAACGCGATCTCCTTCACGCTCTTCTGTCCGTGCAGCAGCAGCTGGCAGGCCAGCTCGATCCGCCGGCGGGTGATCGCCTCCTTCGGCGTATAGCCGAGGTGGCGGACGAACGAGCGGGACAGATGCTCCGGCGTCCACCCGACTCGGCCGGCCAGCGTCTCGACGGAGAGCGGCGCGGGAATGGCCTGTTCGACGATCCGCAGCGCCTTCTCGATCTGCGGCGGGAGCCGGACCGCTTCGCCGGACGTCGGACCGTCGCCGGGGAGGTAGTGGATCTCCGCCAGCAGGGAGAGCAGCAGCAGGCTGCCGCTCTCCTGCAGCCGTTCCGGATGCAGATGGGCGATCGCCAGCATCTGCTTCAGGAGCGAGACGAGGAAGTCCCCCGCGTAAGGGATGACGGAAGGACCGAAGGGCATCAGCAGCGGCAGCGCGGCGACGGGGAAGTCCCGCAGCCAGAAATGAACGAACAAATGCCGCGTCGGCTCATGCCGATCATAGCGGTAGCTGTGAACCTCTCCCGGGCGAGTGACGATAAAGCAGGGCTCCCGGAGCGTATATTCCCGTTCGCCGACCCGATAGACCGTGCCCGTGCCCTCGGGAAAGTAGAGCAGCTCGTAATCGGGGATATCCCGCTCGGCCAGTCCCGATCCCGGCTTCATGACGAAGTCGCCGAGGACGTGGATGGCGGGCAGCCGCGTCGCCGATCGCACCGCAGGCACGGGGCCGGGGCCGTCGTCCCGGTTGATGATGACGTACATGCCGGTCTCCGCTTAGGGGCGCGGGGCCGGCTTGCGGATCAGATCCATCGCGGCCAGGTTGCGGTAGCTGATCGCCAGGCTCTCGAACGGATCGCGTCGTCCGGCGTCCTGCTCCACGACGAGCCATTCGGTGCCGGCGCCGGCTGCCGCTTCCGCGATGGCGCGGAAGTCGAGCACGCCTTCGCCGATCTCGGCGAAGAAGCGCTCTTCGCCCGGCTCCATGTCCTTGACGTGCAGCAGCGGGCAGCGTCCCGCCCACTTGGCGATATAGGCCGCGGGATCTTCCCCGCCCTTGGCGATCCAGTACGTATCGAGCTCCAGCTGGACGAGGCGGGGATCGGTCTCCCGCATGATCAGATCGAGCACGTATTCGCCGTCGAACTTCCGGAACTCCCAGTCGTGATTATGATAGAGGAACGTTAGGTTGCCCGCGCGGCACAGCTCTCCGATCTCGTTCAGCCGCTCCGCCTTGCGAAGCGCGTCTTCCTTGGAGTCGAACAGGAGCGAGATCGCGACGTACTTGCCGCCGGCTTGGTGCAGGTAGTCGATCAGGCGGTCGAAGTCGACGTCGAAGCTGTTGAAGGAGGCATGCGAGCCGATGACCTTCAGGCCGAGCGCGTCCAGCGCCTTCAACTGCTCCGCGACGGTGACGCCTTCCGGCGGCAAGCCGAGCTCGATGCCCTCGTAGCCGATCGCGGCCAGCTTCTCGAGCGTCCCGAAGTAATCTTGGCCCAGCGCTTCGCGGACGGTATACGGTTGAATGGCGATAGGGAATCGATTCATAGGAGCACGTCCTTTCGGATAATGGTCGTTCGTCGTTCAGTCGAGACGGTTGTACTTGAGGCCGAGCGGCAGCGGCTCCGGGCGGTCCGCGGCAGACGCCAGCGGGATGTGCCGGCCTTCGTTCGACGATTCGAAGATGGCGAGCGAGATATCCAGCACGTGACGGGCCAGACGGCCGCTCGCGCGATGCGGCCGGCCGGTGCGGATCGCATACGCCATGTCCGCGACGCCGATGCCGCGGGTATCCTCGTTGAAGCCGTGGGCGATCGGAACTTCCTTCGTCTGTCCGTTCGGGAACTGGATGAGGATCGATCCGCCGAAGAAGTTCGGATCGGGCAGGGTCATGTTGCCCTCCGTGCCGAAGATCTCCAGCCGCGGCATATACCCGAAGCTCTCCTTGGCCGCCTGCAGACTGCCGGTCGCGCCCGAGTGGAAGTCGAGCACCGCGGAGACGTTCGTGGGCGCTTCTACCGGCACCTTGGCTCCGTAGCTGGGCGACTTCGGGTTCTGGATCGTCATCTCGCGAATTAACTGCTGCGCGGTGCCGCTCACCCGGCGGACCGGGCCGAGCAGGAAGACGAGCGCCGTCAGGTAGTAAGGGGCCATGTCCATGATCGGATCTCCGCCGAGCTTCAGGAAGTTCCGGAAGTTCGGATGCATGCCGTTCGCAGCGTTGCCCATGATGATCGTGCCGTTCGCGGAGTAGGGCGTGCCGATCCAGCCTTCGTCGATCAGCTTGCGGCACGTCTGCAGCCCTCCGCCGAGGAACGTGTCCGGCGCGCAGCCGACGAGCAGCCCCTTGGCCTCGGCCAGCTGCAGCACTTCGTCCGCGTCCTCCCGCGTAAGCGCGAACGGCTTCTCCGAATAGACGTGCTTGCCGGCTTGAAGCGCTTGCAAGTCCACGGACGCGTGAACGGCCGGCGCGGTCAGGTTTAGGACGATCTCGATCTCGGGATCGGCCAGCAGCTCCTCCACGGTGCAGGCGTTCGGCACGCCGAACTGCTCCGCGCGGCTGCGGGCCAGCTCCGGCACCAGATCGGCAACCGCTTTCACTTCCACAATGCCGTCGAACGTTTCCGTCAAGTTTTTCAAGTAAATCCCGCTGATTTGCCCGGTTCCGATGACGCCGACTTTGACTTTGCGCATCCTAGTCCCTCTCCTCTGCAATCGCGTGTCTTATTCCCATTATTGCGTAAAGGCGCGTCTATCACAATGGAGAAAGCAGGTGAATCGCTGGACAAATCTGATCTGGAGCGATCGGCGAACGACCGGTCAGACCCGTCCGCCCGATTGCCCCAATATGCCCCAGAAGGTCCGCATCGCCGGACTGACCAGCTTGTTGCGGTGCCGGACGGCATAGATATATCTCTGCTCCGTCCATCCGGGAATCGGATGGGAGCGGAGCTTGCCTTCCGCCAGCTCCGACTGGATGGCGCCTTCCGCGATCATGCCGTACCCCAATCCGTGCAGGACGGTCGACTTCAGCGCTTCGGTCCCGGATACCTCCATCGCGATATCGAAGGCGACTTGGTGGGCTTCGGCCCAACGGTCGATGAGCCTGCGGCTGATCGAGCCTTCCTCGTGGGAGATGTACGGATGCTCGCATAGCCGCTCGGGCGTCAGCTCGCCGGCATCGAGCGACGCCAACGGGTGCCGCGGAGGGAAGATGAGGACGAGATCGTCCCGTTTGATCGATTGCGCGACCAGGTCGGGATCGTGCATCTCCGTCTGCGAGATGATGCCGATGTCCAATTCGTACCGCTTGATCTTGTCCAAGATGACGGGGGCCGGGCGTACATCCATTAACAGGGAGAGACGAGGCATCGGCTCTTTCAGCTCCGCGAGCAGCGAAGGGAGCAAGTACGTAGCCGGCGTATGGGTGCTGCCGATCGCCAGCTTGCCTGCCGCCATGCCTCGATGCTCCTCCATGATCGACTGCGCTTCGGTCGAGAGCGCGCTGATCTGCGTCGCGTAATGATAGAAGGCTTTGCCCGCCTCGGTCAGACGGATGACGTGATAGGAGCGGGTATGGAACAGCGCGACGCCCAGCTCCTCCTGCAGCTTGTTCAAATGGAACGTCACGGTGGGCTGGGTGACCTCCAATTGCTGCGCCACCAGATAGAGCTTCTTCAGTTCCACGGTAAGCACGAATGCTTTCAATTGTTGCAAGTTCACCGGTCGAAGCCTCGCTTTCGTCTGCACGTATCATTCATAATATTAAGCTTATCATAAATTTCATAGATTTTATTTTAAAACTAGTTAACTTGGCGTTGATTCGGAGAAGAAACGGATCCTATACGCTAGAGTTGCATTCCAGTTCGCAACCAAACGGAGGGTGACATGAACGTATTCAAGAGCAAGAGAAGCATCTGGCTGACGACGGCTGTGGCGGCGATGACGCTGTTGGCGGGCTGCGGCGGCGCGAACGGCGGCGCCGGCAGCGCAGAACCGGAGCCGACGGGGACAGTGAAGGCGTCGGAAGCGTCCGCAAGCACGGCGAGCGCGACGGGGGATACGCAGACGCAGATGGCCGATCAGGATACCGGCAAGAAGATCTATTTGTACGGGAACGACTTTGTCGACTTGATTGCCCCCAAGTTCGCCCAGGAGACGGGCTATCAGATCGAAGCCGTTCATTACGGCGGCGGCGAAGCGCTGGCGAAGATCGAGGCCGAGCAGGGCAACCCGCAATGGGACGTCTTGATGATGGACGGGCACGGCTCGGTGCGCAGCCTCGCGGACCGCGGCTTCCTGATGACCGGCTGGGAGCCGGACAATCTATCGAAGCTGACGCAGCTGGGCGCTTCGCTGGTGCCTGCCGACCGGGCATACTTCCCCATCGGTATCCATGCATCCGCCGTCATCGCCTACAATACGAAGCTCGTGTCCGCCGACCGCGCGCCCAAGACTTGGGACGAATTCTTCGCCTACGACGGTCCGGTCGGACATGCCGATCCCGCCGTGGCGGCGCCGGGCTATCCGCTGGTATCGGCCTTCTTCGAGAGATGGGGAATCCCTGAGGCGGAGAAGCTATACGCCGACCGCTTCAAGAAAGGGCTCCGGATCTATCCGAAGAACGGCGCCGTCGGCAAAGCGCTGCTGAGCGGCGAGATTCAAGTCGCCGCGCTGCAGGAGCACAACGCCTACGAGCTCAAGCTGTCCGGCGAGCCGGTCGAGATCGTCTGGCCGAAGGAAGGCGCCCCGGGCAGCCTGCGCGTCGTCGCGATCAGCAAGCATACCAAGAATCCGGCGGCCGCCAAGGCGTTCGTCGAATACATGATGAAGCCGGAGACCCAGGCGATGCTGACCGCGCTGGAGACGACGGACAGCTTCTTCACGCCGCTGGCCGAAGGCGTGTCTACGCGCAGCGAGCGCGAGCCGAACGGCGCGTTCCTGCTGCCGTCGGCCGAGTGGGCGGCGGAGCATGAAGTCGAGATCAAGACCTGGTTCGCCGACCAGAGCGCGAAGTAGGGACCGGATCGATGAATGCTGAGGCGCGATTGGGAGGCGGGGTCACCCTCCTCCTGTTCGTTTTGATCTTTCTGCCGCTGCTTGCCGTCTTGGTCAATGTCCTCTTCCCGGGGGTGTTTTTTGGAAAGCCGCATTTCGGCGGCTTTGGGTTGCTCGGCGAGATTTTTCACCGTCCGCTGTGGCGCAAGTCGCTGCTGAATTCGACAGTGCTGGCGCTGGGTGCCGCTTCGCTAGGCACCGTCATGGGAGGCGCGCTAGCCACCGTCCGGGCGCGTTGGCAATTTGCTTCGGCTCGGCTGCTGGATTTGACGGCGTGGGTGCTGCTCATCGCTCCGTCGTTCATGATCGCTCAGGGTTGGGTGCTGTTCGCCAGCAGGGACGGGCTCGTGAACGAATGGCTGGGTTGGTCGTGGGTCCCCGCATTTATCTTCCAGCCCGCAGGGCTCGTATTCGTCATGGCGCTGAGCAAGTTTCCGCTGGCCTACCTAGCGATATTGGCGGCCACGGAGTGGAACGTCAACCAATTCGGCCAAGCCGCGCGGCTGAACGGCGCCCGTCCATGGACCGTATGGCGCACGATCGAGCTGCCCTTGTCCCGTCCGTCCTACCTGGCGGGCTGGACGCTCGTCTTCATGGATACGATCGGAGACTTCGGCCTGCCCGCGGCGCTGGCCACCGTGTATAAGTTTCCGACGCTGACTTATTCCATCTACTCGGCCATCTATCAATCTCCCGTGCGCTTCGATATGGCGGGCGTCCTCGCCTTCTATCTGGTCGTGCTGCTCGTCCTGGCCATGGGGCTGCTGATGTTCTCGATCCGCCGCTCCCGCTTCGACTTCCTGAACGCGCGAGCCGTGAAGACGGTCAAGATCAAGCCGAGATCTACCTGGCTGTTGAATATCGTCGTCGGTTGCTTCCTGCTGCTCTGTCTCGGCATTCCGATCGGGACGAGCGCCGTCGTATCGCTGATGAAGACCGCTGGCGGCGGCTTGACATGGGACAACCTGACGTTTGCTTCTTATCGGGAGTTGTTCGCCGGAGCGGCGGGAGACCACGAGCTGCTCGGCTATCTGGCAGGTCTCTCCCATTCGCTGACCATTGCGGCGTTCGCGGCGGTCTTCAGCATGCTGATCGGGTTTGCGGCCGCATACGTGCTGAGCTTCACGGAGTCCCGGTTCCGGTCGGCGCTGCAGCTGTTCTCGATCGTATCGCTGGCGGTTCCCGGCGTCGTGCTCGGGATCGGCTACATCTTTATATGGAATCAGAGATGGCTGGAGCCGGTGGGTCTGCATCTGTACGGTACGCCGTCTCTGCTCGTCATCGCGGGGATCGCGGGAGCGATCCCTTATGCGGTGCGCGTTCAGCTCGGCGCCTTCGGCAATTTGTCCGGCACGATGCTGAAGGCCGCGGCGATCCAGGGAGCCGGCCTGTTCGACCGGATGCGCCATATCGTATTGCCGATCGTTCGCCAATCGCTGCTCCTGGCGACGCTTGCTTCTTTCGGCACGAGCATCTTCGATCTGGCGCTCGCTTCGATGCTGAAGCCCGCCAACTACTCGCTCATGCCGCTCGTCATCGATCGGGCATTCGAATTCTCGCGCTATGGCTACGCTACGGCGGCTACGGTGGTAAGCTGCGGGGCGGTCGTCCTAATCATCGTAATCGCGCAAGCAGCCGGCAGGAGGTTGCTCGGCATAGGGGACCGAAGCGGAACTAGGAGGAAGGATCGTTGAATCAGATACTTCGCGTAAAAGGCATATCCAAATCGTTCGGAACGCAGCAGGTGCTGAGGCCGATCTCGTTCGAGGTCGGAGAGGGAGAACGCATCTGCATACTCGGACCTAGCGGCTGCGGCAAATCGACGCTGCTGCAAGTGGTGGCCGGTCTGGCGCGGGCCGATGCGGGCGAGATCGAGATGAGGGGCGTTACGGTCGAAGGCGGCCGGCGCTATATCCCGCCGGAGAACAGACCGGTCAATATGGTGTTTCAGGATTATGCGCTCTGGCCCCATATGACGGTCCGGCAAAATATCGAATACGGCATGAAGCGTCGGAAGACCGAGCGGGGCGAGATGGAGCGGCGGCTGAAGTCGCTTCAGTCGCTGCTGAAGCTGGACGGTCTGCTGGATCGCCTGCCGGCTCAACTGTCCGGAGGGCAGCAGCAGCGGGTCGGCATCGCGCGAGCGCTGGCCACCGAACCGAAGCTGCTCCTGATGGACGAGCCGCTGTCCAACCTGGATATTAAGCTGCGCACCGACATGCGGGGCGAGCTCGCCCGAATGCTGGGCGAGCTGTCGATCGCCACCCTGTACGTCACGCATGACCGGATGGAGGCGTTCACGATCGCCGACCGGATCCTGGTGCTGCGCGACGGACGCATCGATCAGCTCGGACCGCCCGAGGAGCTGTTCGATCGGCCTGCCAGCCCTTGGGTCGCGCAGCTCATGGGCTATCACAACCGGATCGAAGTCGCGTTCGAGGATCGGGATCGCTCAGTAGGGCGAGTTGCCGGTACGCCGATAAATGGCCGGCGGCCGGATTCAGCAGCAGGCTCGGGGAACCGCGGCGTGATGATGCTTCATCCGGAGAGCATTGCCGTTCAAGCCGAAGGGGCCCCGAACGGATCGAACAGCCTGCCGGTGAAGGTGGCGCAGTCGATCTATGAGGGCACGCGGTGGCGTTTAATTGTTGAGACGGCGGATGGACAGCCGCTGCATCTGTTTCATGCCGGGAGGGTAGATCCTGGTCGCGCTATGACGCTCTTTCTTCCTCCGGAGCGTACGATGCTCTACGAGGCAACGGAGTCCGTCCATGGGTAGATTATTCGTCATATCGGATATTCACGGATACGGTTATTTGCTTGAGCGGCTGCTACGGGAGGCGGGTTATCGTTCGGCGGAGGACCGGCTGTTTCTGCTCGGCGATTACGTGAACAAAGGACCCGATTCCTTGGGGACGCTGGAATACGTCGATCGGCTGTGCGCGGCGGGAGCCGTCGCCCTGCAGGGGAACAACGAGCGGAAGTGGCTGCTGCAGATGCCGCGGGAGATCGCGTTAGATCCTGTCGAGGAGCAGCGTTGTCGAAGCATCATCGCCAAGATGCCGTTATGGGCCCGCTGCGGCCGGTTTCTGTTCGTGCACGCGGGCTTGCGTCCGGCCATTCCGATGGCCCTTCAATCGGCCGAAGATCTAACGACGATCCGGGAGCCGTTCCACCAATCGCCTGCCCCGACGGGCAACATCGTCGTGTTCGGACATACCTCCACCTTCCGCTTCGGCGTCCGTCCCGACGCCCTCTGGTTCGGCGACGGCAAGATCGGCATCGATACCGGAGCGGGACATGGCCATTATCTAAGCTTGGTCGAATTGACGGAGGGGTGGCAATGGTCGGTCCCGGTATCGCCGCCGTCTCCGATTCGTCGAATTCGGGTGCCGATTTCTAAGTTCAAATAGGGATTAGCGGAATCCTCCTTCCAATCATTTGCTTCCATCGGACTATTGAAGAATCTCATACAGCGAACAACGTGCAACAGGCTGTTCCGCGAGCGCCGGCTCGCGGGATAGCCTGTTTTTGTTCGCCCGCGGAAGGACGCAAGGGCGGCCGACAAGGGGAGAATCTGACGATCTTAACGATTTCCTTACTTTTCTTAATGTCCAGGGGCCGTCTCCGTCTTCTACTCTCCGTCTTTTACAATGAAAAGGCATTCATACTTCGAGGGGGTCAAAGGAGCATGATCAACAAAAAAGCGCTCGCGGCGACGACGCTTGCGGCGACCCTGACGGGTTCTTTGATAGCGCTATATTGAATATAATGTTATAATGTTTACAATCACATTACAAACTGGGGGGAGTTCAGTGGAGACCGCTCCGCCCGTTTCGGCCTTGGGAGCGACGATGCGCAGCGTCCGAAGCGTTTTTCAATCCCGGCTGCTGCTCAAGTATGCTCTGTCCTACATTCTCATGTTCCTGATTCCTTTGAGCGGCGTCACGTTTTTTGTTTACGACAACGCTGTCAAGAACCTTCGCTACGAGATCGAGCAGTCCAATCTCAACCAATTGAACCAGGTCCGGCTGACGATTGACGACCGGATGACGGAATTGCACGACATTTCCTTCAAGATCGCCTACGATGCGAGATTGACGCCGTATATGGTCCGTCATCCCTATTACAGCCGGGATGCGATTCTCGCTCTCTCCAGCTACAAAGCGAACAGTCAGATTCTGGAGGATCTGTTCCTCTACTACCGCGGCGATTCCGTCATTTATTCTTCCAACGGTCTCACGGACTTGAACGTCGTCTTCGACAAGCTGTACCGGTTTGAGAACTGGAAGCGGGAAGACGTGGTCCGCGATCTCAACGATGCGAAGCAGACGATGATCCGCCCGGCCGAAAATGTAAGCGTCTACTCCCGTACCGAGCCCATGCTCGCCCTGCTGGTGCCGATCAAGCCGAACGATCCCTATCCTTACGGAACGATGGTTTATCTGCTGAACGAGTCGAAGCTGACCGGCGTCATGAACACCATCCTGAGCGACTTTACCGGAAGCAGCTACATCTTCGACCAGAACGGCAGGGTGCTGACTTCCAGCAGCCATGGCGCGGCCCTGCCTCAAGAGGACCTTGACGTGCTGTCCTCCCTGTCCGCGGGCACGCATCGCCTCTCGCTGGATGGGGAACAGCAATCGGTCGTGTCGGTCCAGTCGCAGCTCAACGGTTGGACCTATGTGACGACCATGCCGAGCTACCAGTTTTTCAGCCGGGTCGCCCACATCCAGACGTTGATTGCGCTCGTCTTCGGCATTGCCGTCGCAGCCGGCATCATCGCCGCCATGGTACTGGCCAGACGCCAGTACCACCCGATCAAGGACCTGATGGAGTTCGCCAGGCAGATAAGCAACGGCCCAGAGCCCGCGAAAACGCGGAACGAGTGGGAATGG
Organism: Cohnella nanjingensis; assembly: GCF_014212125.1. Taxonomy (GTDB): domain Bacteria; phylum Bacillota; class Bacilli; order Paenibacillales; family Paenibacillaceae; genus Cohnella; species Cohnella nanjingensis. The sequence continues at coordinate 137,826 of NZ_JACJVP010000041.1, read as the reverse complement.
ATCCGCCAGACGATTCACGATTACAGCGCCCGAATCGATATGCAGGAGCCTTTCGTCCGCAACCAGTGCATGCTTCTGCTGCTGAAACACGGGAAGCCCGACGATCCCGAGATTGAACGGATGATTGCGGAGACGGGCTTGGAGTTCCCGAACGGGGAAGGACTTTATTTCTCGGTGATCATCGCATGGGGGGATAGCCGGAAAGAAGAGAAATCGTGGCGGGAACGGCACCTGCTGCAGGAGATGCTCAGCTATTTCGAGCTCCCTGACATGGATGCTCGCGTGTACGGCGTCGAATTTTCCCACGAGGATCGGTTTGCGCTCATGGTCTCGCTTCCTGCCGGCGACCGCGACGCGATCCAAGAGCAGACGGTACGGCTGATCGACCTCATCCGGGTGATGGTGCTGGAGAATTCCCGGCTCGTTCCGACGATTGGCGTCGGTTCCGTCTACGACGATCTTGGCAGGTTGAACCAGTCCTTTATCGAGGCGGCCACCGCCCTGGAGCACCGGAACGTCGGCTCAAGCGGCAGCGTCACCTACTTCGATCACTTGGGCGAATTCGCATCTTCCGCATCCGGCAGCTTCTGGATTCCGAAGAAGTCGCTGCTGAAGCTGGAGCAGAGCTTGAAACAGGGCAACGAATCGGTTGCCGCGGAGATGATCGCGGACATTATGGCGACGATCCGGGACGAATCGCCGCAGGCCTATCTGCTGCGCTGTCTCCAGTTTGAACTGCTGAACACGCTGCTCCGCACCGCTTCGGAGCTCGGCATGAACGAAGCGTTCCGGCGTCTTCCCGGCCTGACCTCGTTCGAGACCGCGGAGGAGCTGGAAGCGAAGCTGATCACGCTCGCGTCCGGCATCTGCCGGCAGGTGGAACGGAATATCGAGACGGGACAGGCCTCCCTGATCGACGACATCGTGGCCTATGTCGATGAGCAGTTTACGGACTATACGATGAGCCTGGAGCACGTGGCCTTAAAGTATTCCATCTCTACCTCGTATCTGAGCCGCGCGTTCAAAGAGAAAACCGGCTCCAACTTCTCGCAGTACGTCTGGCGCTGCCGGAAGGAGAAAGCCATTCGCCTGCTCGTGAGCAGCAGCTCGCCCTTGCAGGAGATTGTCGAGCAGGTCGGCTACTTTGACGCGCCGAATTTCATCCGCAAGTTCAAGAAGGAAATCGGCTGCACCCCCGGACAATACCGCAAGCTTCATGCCTCCAACCAGACAGGGGCGTAGCCGGAAGCCTCGTCATGACAAAACAACCGCCCCTGCCGGGGCGGTTGTTTCGCATGGGGGGCGGGAGATCGCCTCTCTGACCGGATCATCTCCGTCAGAAGCGGCGGTTCCCTCCCTCCGTTATTGCGGCTCGTTCAGAATATGCTCCACGAGCTCGTCGAGCGGAACCGTCGCCAGCGCGATGGCGGTGTCGGTTACGCCGTAATAGATGTACAGAAGCCCGTCCTTGACCACGTTCCCCGTCGGGAAGATGACGTTCGGAATCTGATAGCCGAACTTCTCGTAATACGTCTCCGGCTCCATGATGAAATTTCTCGTCCGGGCAATGACCTTCTCCGGGTTGTCCAGGTCGAGCAGCATGGCGCCGACGCGGTAGACGACCTGATCGTCCACCCCGTGATACAGCACGAGCCAACCCTTGTCCGTCCGTACCGGCGGCGTCGAGCCCCCGATCTTGCGCGATTCCCATGCGGGGTTCTCCGCCTTGGCCAGCAGCTTCGGCTCTTCCCAATGAATCAGGTCCTGGGAATAGGTGATCCACATCGCCGCGCTGTCGGTGCCGTACGCCTCTCCGATATATTCCTCGGGTCTCCGAAGCAGCGCGAACTTGCCGTTGATCTTCTCCGGGAACAGGATGTTGTCGCGGTCGTTGATGTGTAGCGGCGTCGTGTCCGCCACGAACTCCCAGTCGATCAGATTCGTCGACTTCGCAATCGAGGAACGGGTCAGCCAGTGGCCCTCTTCCTTGCCCCAACCGTCCGGGTAATCGGGCAGCGAACGGCTTGGCACGCCCGCTCCCGTCGGATAGTAGTTCATGGCGCACGGACGCAGGGCGTAGTTCATATAAAAGGTACCGTCGATCTTGACGATCCGCGGGTCCTGGACGCTGCCGTAGGGAAAGCCAAGCATGTCCGGCGTCACGATCGGCTCGTCCTTGACATGGGTGAAGACGACGCCGTCGTCGCTTTCCAGCAGGCCCAGGAAGTTCTTGCAGGGCGTCAGCGAGCCCGCCGTTCGCTCGATCATATAGAACTTGCCGCCGTCGATAATGACGGCCGGATTGAAGACGGTCACTTTACGCCACTCGTACTCGCCCGGAACGACGATCGGATTGCTTGCGTGTCTGGTGATTTTCATCGGGTCTGTCTCCTCCTGCTCGCGCGCTTGCAGCGTGCTGCCAACCGATCAATCGGCCTTTGGCCGATCATAACGGTTGCAGCCGTTAGCTCTTTTTCCAGCGGTCGTAGGCCGTTTGATAGATTTCCGCCATGCGGTCGCCGCCCATTTTCTTGATCGTGCCCAGGTACTTGTCCCAGTTCGCCAGCGGCTCGTTGCCGGTAATGAACTTCGCTTCCATCTGACGCACGTACGTGTTCAGGTCGGCGCTCATCGTCGTGACCTCCGTTTGCTCCTCGGGGGTCAGGAACAGGGTCGGAAACGGAATTCGCGCCCCGTTGTCGGTCAGCTTGGTCTGCGTCTCGTTGGCGACCCACTCGTCGAATTCGCCGAGCAGCCCTTTCTGCGTCTCCGGCAAAGAGATGGTCGGCGCCGGGATGCCGTAGTTCGGCGTGATCGTCGCCCGGTACTCCTCGCGGTCTCCGCCGCCCGGAACCGGAAGATACTCTTTGGTCAGCGTAGCTTTGTCCGTATATTTCCAGAGCACGCCCTCCGGTCCCTTGTTGAACAGCACGGCGCCTTCGGAGGAGTAGATATAGTCCACCCAGCGCATCGAGGCTTCCGGGGCGGGGTTCGTCTTCGAGATGGCGAAGGCGCCCGGCGTGATGCCTTTGTTCTTGGCGATGGCCGGCTTGTCCGCTTTGTCGCTTTTCACGGGAAGGAACATCGGGTCGTCCATGCTCGGCTCGCCGCCCTTGGTCATATAGGCGTTCCAGTCCGAGAAGAGGGCCACCTGTTTATTCTGCGCTTTGGCCTTCTTCTGCTCGGCCGTCTGCGAGAAGCTCTCGTGATCCAGCAGGTCTTCGTTCCAGAGGCGGTTCATGAACGTCAGATAATCCTTGTAGCCTTCCTCCATCGGCGTGTAATGAACCTTGTCGTTGTCGTCGACATAGATTTCCTCTTCGTAGATGCCGAAGGCGCCGAGCAGCCAGGTGCGAATATCCCGCAGACTGTTGCCGTTGGAAGGCGAGGAGGAGAGCGGAATCTCGTCTTTCTTGCCGTTCCCGTTCGGATCTTCTTCCTTGACCCGCTTGAGGTACGTATACAGCTCCTCCGTCGTCTCCGGCAGCTTCGTGATGTGAAGCGCCTTCAGAAAATCGCCGTTATACCACATCGGGTTGCGGTACCAGGGTTGGTTGTTTTCGATGACCGGCAGCGCGTAGATGTGGCCGTCCGGCGCGGTGATCGACTTGCGAATATCGGGATTGTCTTCCAGAATCTTCTTGAAGTTCGGCGCGTAGTCGTCGATCAGCCCTTCGAGCGGAACCAGAATGCCCTGTCCCCCGTAGTTCATTTGCTCGGCGGTCGTCAATCCGGCCGCATAGAAGATATCCGGGTAGTTGCCCGAAGCGAAGATCAGGTTCTTCTTCGTCTCGAAGCTTTCCTTCGGCGCGTTCTGGAACTTCAGGTGAATGCCGGTCAGCTTCTCCATCTCTTGCAGCACCAGCATGTTGTCCCAGTTCTGAATACCGACGTCGGGAGCGGTCAGGGTCAGCGTGATCGGCTCCGAGACAATCGGGAATCCTTCCTTGGCCACCTTGTCCGCCGTGCCGGAGCCGGAGCCGTTCGTTCCCTTCGCATCGTCATTGCCCGATGAACCGCAGCCGCTCAGCAACGCCACGGCCATGGCGGCGGACAGAAGCAACGCCCCGCCCTTTTTGGTCTTGTTCATAGTGATCCTCCTTGTGTGTCTTCCTATAATAATCGAAGAAGAGAGAACAAGCTCTCTGATCTTCGGTTATTAACGCGTTCGCAGCCGCAGGGAGCGCCGCTCAACCTTTCACCGAACCGATCATGACCCCTTGAACGAAATAACGCTGCAGGAAAGGGTAGACGGCGATGACAGGCAGGGTGGAGATGATAATGACGGCATACTTGACGAGCGAGGCGATCTCCGCCTTCGAATTCATCGCTTTGGCGATGTCTCCGCTGATGGCGGCGCCGGTCGTCTCGGCCGACATCTCCTGAAGGACGAGAATTTGCCGAAGCACCATCTGCAGCGGATACTTGACCTCGTCGTTCAGATAGATCAAGGCGGGGAAGTAGCTGTTCCAGTGGGCGATGCCGTAGAATAGGGCCATGACCGCAATGATCGGCTTCGACAAGGGCAGAACGATGCCAAGGAACAAACGGAAGTTGTTGCAGCCGTCGATATAGGCCGCTTCCGTCAGCTCGCCCGGAATCGTGGAGCTGAAGAAGGTTCTCGCCACGATGATGTTGTACACCGAAGCCGCGACGGGCAAGATCAGCGCGCCCATCGTGTTGATCAGGTGCAGCTCTTTAACCACCAGATAGGTGGGAACCAGGCCGCCGCTGAAAAACATGGTGACGAGAAACATGCCCATCACGAACTTGCGGCCGGCCAGATCCCTTCGGCTCAGGGCATACGCCGCCGGCAGCGTCACGAGCAGGTTCAGCAGCGTTCCGACGAAGGTATACAGGATCGTATTCCCGTAGCCGCGCCAGATCTTCGGGTTCTCGAACACCAGCGAAAAGCCGTCGAAGGTGAGGCCCCTGGGATACAGCCACATTCGGCCCGAGCTGACTTCGACGGGATCGCTGATCGACGCGCTGATGATGTAGAGGAGGGGATACGCGACGACGATCAGCGCCACGGTGACGAACAGGTAGTTCAGGAACAGAAACAGCCGGTCGCTTTGGGACTCCTTAACTGCGGGTACCATGAAGCGCAACTCCTTTCCGTAATTCGTTTACCACAGACTGTTGTTCGAGGTGCGTTTGGCGATGAGATTGACCATGACGAGCATGAATGCATTGACCACCGAGTTAAACAAGCCGACGGCCGTCGAGAAGCTGTACTGGCCGTTGATCAACGCCGACCGGTAGACAAAGGTGGAGATTACGTCGGAAGACTCCTGGTTAAGCGGATTTTGCAGCAGCAGGATCTTCTCGTACCCCACGCCGAGAATATTCCCCATGTTCAGGATCAGCAGAATGACGATGGTCGGCGCGATGGCCGGCAGGTTGATGTGCCACATTCGCTTGAACCGGCTCGCTCCGTCCACAATGGCCGCTTCGTGCAGCTGTGGGTCCACGCCCGAGAGCGCCGCGAGATAAATGATGGCGCCCCAGCCCGTGCTCTGCCATACCTCGGACAGCACGTAAACGGTCTTGAACCAGCGCGGGTCGGTCAGGAACGCTGCCGGTTCCATGCCGAGAAGCTCGATGATCCGTACGATCATCCCGCTTGACGGGGACAGGAACGTGATGATCATTCCGCACATGACGACCATGGAAATAAAGTGCGGCGCGTAGGTGACGGTTTGGACCGTCTTCTTGAAGGCTCCGTTGCGCACCTCGTTGAAGGCCAGCGCCAGAATGATGGGAAGCGGGAATCCGATGGCCAGCGCATAGAAGCTGATGCTGAGCGTATTCCACAACAGATCCCAGAAGTAATAGGAATGGAAGAAACGTTCGAAATGATCGAATCCCACCCAGGGGCTTCCGAGAAATCCTTTGGAAGGAACATAATTTTTGAATGCGATTTGAATCCCGTACATCGGCCAGTAATAGAACACGAGAAAGTAGACAATCGCCGGTGCGAGAAAAACATACAGTTGCCAATTACGCAGCAGTTGGCGGCCGAACGACTTGCGGCCGAGCGGTCTGCTAGCGATCCGCGACTCTTCGATCATCTCTATTTGGTCCTCTCCCTTCGAACAATTTTGCAAACCCTTACAGGTGATTCTAGGGAGAGAGCCGGACACCGTAAATATGTAGGATCTGCATTGTCAGGCCGAAACCGCACGGTAAAGCGCCGAATATGTCGTCTTTGACCTCAGCGTTGCCGTGCAAAACCTACATATTGTCGTGATTTTGCCGCCGTGTAGACTTGTAGGGAATCATTCATACAGGAGGATTTGACGATGAAGCTGCCCGTTTCCATCATTCGCGCGCTGGAGGACGCCGACAAGCGGCTCGCGCACCGACCCGAGCTCCGCCAGCTGTTCCGCAACTGCTTCCCCAATACGCTGGAGACGACGACCAAGCTGCTGGAGGACGGCACCACCTTTGTTTTTACCGGCGACATTCCCGCGATGTGGCTGCGCGATTCCGTAGAGCAGGTGCGGCACTATCTCCCGTTTGCCAGAGAGGACGAGGATCTTCAGCGCATCATCGGTGGCCTGATCGCCCGGCAAATGATGTATATCAATCTCGATCCGTACACGAACGCCTTCAATGAGACGGCGAACGACAAGCATTACCGCGACACCGACGACTGCGACCTGAGCCCCTGGATGTGGGAACGCAAGTACGAGCTGGATTCGCTGTGCTTCCCCGTTCAGCTCCTCTACGAATATTGGAAGACGACCGGACGGACCGACCGGTTCGACACGGCCTGCTATCAGGCGCTGACGCGCATTGTCCAGGTGATTCAGACCGAACAGCGGCATGGGGAAAAGTCTCCGTACCGCTTCATCCGGCAGACGGACAAGGACACGGAGACGCTGTACAACGACGGCCGGGGGATGCCGGTCAACTATACCGGCATGAGCTGGTCCGGCTTCCGTTCGAGCGACGATGCCTGCGAATTCGGCTACAACATCCCGGCGAACATGTTCGCCGCGGTCATTCTGGGGCACATTCGCGAGATCGCCGCCGATATCTACGACGACGCCAGGCTTGCCGACCGGGCCGCGAAGCTGCGCAAGGAGATCGACTTCGGCATCCGGACCTACGGAATCGTCAGCCATCCGGTTTACGGCCGAATCTATGCCTACGAAACCGACGGCTTCGGCAACTATTCGCTGATGGACGACGCCGGAACGCCCGGTCTGATGTCCATCCCGTATCTCGGCTATGTGCCGGCGGACGATCCGATCTACCGGAATACGCGGCGGTTCGCGCTCAGCTTCGACAACCCGTTCTATTTCGAAGGCAAATTCGCCAAGGGCATCGGCAGCCCGCATACGCCGGGCGGCTACGTGTGGCACCTCGCTCTGTCCATGCAGGCACTGACGTCGACGGACGAGGAAGAAGTCAAGGCGCTCATCGAGACGCTCGTTCAAACCGACGCCGGCACCGGCTACATGCACGAAGGCTTCCATCCGGACGACCCGTCCGACTTCTCCCGTCCCTGGTTCGCCTGGTCCAACAGCCTGTTCGCGGCCTTGATCCTGAAGGCCATGGAGAAAGATTGGGTATAACAAGTAAAAACGGCTCCGCCGTGGTAAAACTTATACATTCTGTATGATCAAAAGAAAGCCCGCAACGGGAATCCCCGTGCGGGCCTTTCGGCTGGCTAAAATCGATTTGCGTCGCAATTGAATCCGAAGCGCCGAGCGGGATGTGGCGCCTCTCTCGATGAAGCGGATCGATCATTTTTGCGGCTTTCCGGTTATCGCCAAACGGGCAAACCGTGACTCTGTCTCCATAGCGCGACGGCTCCGAAAATAACGACGAACAGAATCAAAGCGATCGCGAAAGCGAAAATAAATCTTGCCGTGCTAACCGTTTGTTCGCGTCTCCATTTGTGATAAAAGCTCATGATCGCGATAAAACAGAGCATAAAGCTGACATCGGCCGGAAATCCGTCTCGGAACAGCTTCGGCCAAACTTGCAGTTTTAATTGCCCGGGGATCAGCGCTTGCAGGAGGAGATCGATGAACAACACCGCGATCATCCACTGCATCGTGATCATAGCCCCTTCATTTCTGGCAAAAATCACCCGTTCGTCCTCTATTGTTCGTTGTTTACTCATCCCCGGCATCTTCCTCCATCCAAAATAAATCATCCAGCTTCTTGTTAAGCACCTTGCTAAGCGCAAGGCATAGCTTAAGGGTCGGATTATATTTCCCCGACTCGATCAAGCTGATCGTTTGCCGGCTGACTCCGATTAAATCCGCCAATTCCTCTTGAGACAAATTCCCATGCTCGATCCTTGCGATTTTCACCCTATTTTTAATGACAAAATCCAACTGATCACCCCCGCAAAACAAATGTACAATATATATGACATTTTGTAAATTATATTTTTAATTCGTACATTATATTTTTCTTCTGACCGCTACCTCCCGCCTCATAGGTGGAAGCGTCGGAGGCGGTGTCGTCGGCGAAAGGGCTTATTCTCATCGGTCGCGATGAAGAAGATGGAGCCACAGTCGCACTTCCATCCGTTTCTTCGTCCCGACTTGTCATTTTACAGTCTGGAAGGGTTGTATACTTCAATAGACGCTTCTCATCGCCCCCTGCCATTTCCTCTCTTCCATCGGGAGTCCAAACCTAGTGATTGATGGCGATCCCTGTCAGATGATAGGATGGAAGCACTTCCAAATGGAAACGGAGACATTCTCTTGCGCAAAACGGTCAGTCTCGTCCTCGGCGTCGTCTGCGTCGTTCTATTATCCTTTACGCTCATCTCGGCGGACAAAGTGTTCCGAACGAGCTGGGAGCTGCCGAGCCCTCCGGTCGGGAAGCCGCCGCAGTATCGCCTCGTGCTCATTACCCAGGAGCAGGATACGCCTTTCTGGGTCAAGGTGGCGGCCGGCGCCAGAACAGCGGCGGCGCAGAACGGGGTCGCCATCGAAGTATGGGGCAGCTACGGCAAAGATCAGGAGGACTTTCTCAAAAAAATCGAAATCGCCATCGCCGCCAAAGTGGACGGCATCATCGCCCAGGGGCTGGACACCGAGGGCTTCAAGTATATGACGAAGATTCAGGCCGCTTCTTACGGCATTCCGATTATCACGGTCGGGAGCGACGTGCCGATGGTCGACAGCTTGCGCAGAACGTACGTCGGCTCGGATCAATTTCTGGCCGGGCAGATGATCGCGCGAGAGCTGGCGGCGGACATGGGCCAGTCGGGCACCGTCATTCTGCTGGGAGACGACAGCGAAGAGTATTACCAGCAGCAGCGGCTGGGCGGCATTCGCAACATTCTTGCGGCGTTTCCCCGGATCAAGACGGAATACGTCAAGACGCCCGTCGCCAGGGAGCGGATCATCGCCGCCACGCAGGATGCGATGAACCGGCTGCCCGACGTGAACGCCTTTGTCGCCGTCAACGCGAACATCGCCGACGCGATGGTTCAGGAGATCGGGCGCCGGTCCCGGGTCGAGCCCTTCCACATTTATTCGTTCGACGACAGTCCGGACACGCTCTCGCTGCTGAAGCAGGGGAAGCTGGACGGCATGATCGAACAGTCGCCCGAAGAGATGGGACGACTGAGCGTGGACTTGATGGTCCGGTGGCTGAATGGGGAGACGGTGCCGCTGAATAAGGACGGATACTTGACCGACATCCGCATGCTGAAGGCGGAGGACGTGCGATGAACACCATTCAGAAGAAAATATGGACGCTCGTCGCCGTCGTCTTGTTCATCATGGTCGCGATCTGGATCGCGCTCACGTATTACAACCAGAAAACCCAGGATCAATACAACGGCATTCTCCAGCGGTACCTTCGGATGAACGAAGTGACCAACGCCAGCCAGCAGACGATCGCTTCGCTCAACAACTACCTGCTCTCCCCGAACGAGATCAACCTCACGCAGCTGGATAGGAGCAAAAGACAGCTCCGGAGCGCACGCGTCGGCGTCCTCGACTTGCGGAACGGGGAGAACGATCTGACGGTTACCAGCTATATGAATCTCATCGACAGCCTGATCGAGACGACGGATCGCTCGGTGATGTTCCAGTCGGAGAAGGAGAGCGAGGATTCGACCAAGGCGTTCGCCGAGGCGACGCGCATCTCCAAGTACATATCCGAAATGACGCTCACGCTGCTCGACACGGAGCTGAAGACGTACGACCGGTTCTATCGCAACATCATCGAGCAGTCGACCGATCTCAAGAAGTTCGGGATCTGGATGCTGCTGTCGATCACGCTGCTGCTGCTTTTGTCGACGTATTGGTTCTCGCTCAGCATCACGCGGCCGGTGCTGAAGCTGACGCAAGCGGCAAGGGAGCTGTCGAGGGGCCGATTCGACCTGCAGGTCGAGGTGTCTTCGAACGACGAGATCGCTTTTCTCGCGAAAATGTTCGAGCGCATGCGCGTCAATATCAACAATCTCATCCTCGAAATCCAACAGAAGGCGCAGCTCGAGCACGAGCTCCAACAAAGCAAGCTGCTTCTCCAAGAGAGCCAGCTTCGCAGCCTGCAAAGCCAGATCAACCCGCACTTTCTGTTCAATACGCTCGACACGCTGTCCAAAAAAGCGTACCTCGAAGGCGCTGAGGAGACGAGCGACCTGCTGGCGAACGTCGCGGGCCTGCTGCGCTATAACCTGAAGCGGCTCGACCGGTCGGTCACGCTTTACGAGGAGGTCAAGGTGCTGCGGCAGTACATGGAGATCCAGCGAACGCGGTTTACCGACCGGCTGCGGTTCGAGACGGAGATCGACGAGACATGTCTCGGGGCGAAGATCCCCGGCCTGACCCTGCAGCCGATCATCGAGAACGCGGTCATCCACGCGGTGGAGCCCGAGGAGGACGGGGGCACCATCGTCTTCCGCATCCGGGACGAGGGGGAGCGGGTGGCGGTCGAGATCGCCGACGACGGACCGGGCATGCCGGAGCACAAGATCCGGCAAATTCTCGAGGAGCACGCGGTCGATACCGAAGGACATTCGACGGGCATCGGCTTCAGCAACGTCGTCCGCCGGCTCCGTCTCTTCTACGGACGCGAAGACGTGATCGACATCGGGAGCGGTGCCGAACGGGGCACGAAGGTGATCCTGCGACTACCGAAGACGAGGAGGTTAGAGCTTGAAGACGAAGCTGCTGATCGTAGATGACGAGCAGATCGAGCGGGAAGGCTTGGAGGCGATCTTGCTGAGAGGCTGCCCCGACCTCGTCATCGCGCAGGCGAAGAACGGGAAGATCGCGGTTCGGATGGCCGAGGAGTTCGCTCCCGATCTGGTCCTGATGGATGTGAAGATGCCGGGCATGAGCGGTCTCGAAGCGATCGAGCAAATCGGCAGGAATCATCCGGACATCAAGTTCGTGATGGTGACGGCTTACGATACGTTCGAGTATGCGCGCCAGGCGATCAAGCTCGGGGTCAAAGATTACTTGCTGAAACCGAGCAAAGCCAGCGAGATCGTGGCGACGGTCGGGAGAGTGCTGCGACAGATCGAGGAGGAGCGCAGCGCCCTCGAGGCGAGCGTGCAGCAGCGAGAGACGCTGCGGAAAGTGCTGCCGGTCGTCGAGACGGACATCGTCACCCAACTGCTGTTCGATCACGTGCACGAGGTGCATCTGGACGAATTGGTCGGACTGCTGGGCGTGAGCACGGAGAACGAGAAGTTCGCGATGACCGTCCTCGTGCCGCCGGGCTCGGAGAGCGCCTACGCCGCGATCAAGGAGAAGATCAGGCGCACGGGCAGCGGCTGGGTCGGCGCGCTCTACGGCCGTCAGATTCCGATCATCGCGTTCCGGGATCCGGCCCGTTCGCACCGCTCCCAGGGGGTCGCCATCGCCCGCGAGCTGCTGTCCGCCGCGAAGGCCGACGGCCGCACCGGTTGGTTCGTCGGCATCGGGAACGCCTGCGCGTCTCTCGCGCAGATCCGCCAATCCTATCAGGAAGCGCTGATCGCTTCCACGGATCCGGCCGTTCCGGTCAAGTATCGGTTCTACGCCGACACGCCCGTACTGGGGGTATCGCGCGACGGCCATCCGGCGAAGCATCTGGAGCGGCAATTCTTCGACCGGATTCGGCTCGGGCAGTGGGAGATGATCCGCGGCGACGTCATGGCGTTCTTAAGACGCTACGAGCACGAGGGCGTCGATCTGCTGCAGGGACAGCAGCGCGTGCTGGAGCTGCTCTGGATCGCTTCGCGGGTGCTGCTCGAGATGGGCGTCCTGCACGACTCGCCGCTATACTCCTTCCAGGCGCAGGATTACCGGCAACTGCGCGCCGAGTCGGGCCTGCTGCTGGACCGCATGCGGCAATCGTTCGCGGAGCATCAGGATCGGATTCAGCCCGATACGATCCAGCAGATCAAGCAATACATTATCGAGCACTCCCACGAGGATATCTCGCTCGACGCGATCGGCAAGCGGGTCGGTCTCAGTCCTTTCTATATCAGCAAGATGTTCAAGGAACAGCTCGGCGTCAACTATATCGACTTCCTGACCGAGTGCCGGATCGACAGGGCGAAGAAGCTCATGGGCGATCCCGAGCGGAGCATGAAAGAAATCACGTTCGAGGTCGGCTACCACGATCCGAACTACTTCAGCAAGGTGTTCAAAAAGCTGTGCGACGTCTCGCCGACGGAATACCGCAAGACGCTCCTCGGCAAAAGGGGATAATCGATCATGAAGGGGAAAAAGAAAGCGATCTCGATGCAGCGGGGCCTCAGGAGGGGCAGAGCGCTAGCGCTGACGTTGGCGCTGGCCCTGATCGGCTTGGCGTCGGCCTGCGACGGGGGCGGCGCGGCAAACGGGATCCCAGCCGCGCCGGCGCAGTCGGCCTCGCCCGGCGCAGCGCATGGCGGAGGCGCGCTGGCGAAGACCGGCAAGATCAAAGTCGGCTTCTCCATGGATACGCTGCTGGAGGAGCGCTGGCTGAAGGACCGCGATCTATTCAAGGCCGCCGTGGAAGCGCTCGGCGCCGAGGTGGTCATCATGGCGGCGAACGGCGACGACGCCAAGCAGATCTCCCAGGCCGAGACGATGATCAGCCAAGGCGTCGACATCCTCGTCATCGTGCCCCACAACGCCGAAGCGACCGCCGCGATCGTCAAGAAAGCCCACTCGTCCGGCATCAAGGTGATGGCCTATGATCGTCTGGTCAAAAATTCGGACGTCGATCTGTACGTCTCCTTCGACAACGAGAAGGTCGGCGAGCTGCAGGCAGAGGCGATCACGCGACTCGTGCCCAGAGGCAAGTATGTCTATATCGGAGGCGCCGATACGGACAACAACGCGCACCTGTTCAAACAGGGCGTGTTCAACGTCCTGCAGCCGCTGATCGACAGGGGCGACATCAAGATCGCGTACGACCAGTGGTCGAAGGATTGGACGCCTCGGAGCGCGCTGTCGAACATGCGGGACGCGCTGAGCGCGAATGGCGACCGGATCGACGCCCTCATCGCCGCGAACGACGCGACGGCGGGGGGCGCCGTCGAAGCGTTGAGCGAGCGGGGCCTCGCGGGCCGCATCCCGGTCGCCGGCCAGGACGCGGAGCTCGCGGCCGCCCAGCGGATCGTCGAAGGCACGCAGACGATGACCGTGTACAAGCCGATCAAACGCTTGGCCGACAAGGCGGCGGAGCTCGCGGTCAAGCTCGCCAAGGGCGAGAGCACGGGAGCCGACCGCAAAGTGAACAACGGCAAGATCGAGGTGCCGTCCGTCCTGCTCTCGCCGATCGCCGTCGACAAGATCAACATCGACGAGACGATCATCGCCGACGGCTTCCATGCGAGGGAGGATGTATACCGGAACGTGAAGCCGAAGTAACGGTCCAAGCCACGTTAAAAAAGTATAGGCAGTTATAAAAGAGTGCTATCGATAAGCGCTTTCATGCGGGCGATGCGGTGCTATAGTTGGTCTTGTCAGAAATCCAGACAGGACTGAAAGGGGCCGTATATCCATGAAAAGAGGCTTCAAATCGATCGTGCTCTTGCTCGTTATCGCGATGTTCGCGGCGCTCGTCGCCGCTTGCGGCAGCAAATCGGGCAGCGGTGGCAAGGTCAGCGTAGGCATCGTGCTGCCGACCAAAGACGAAGAGAGATGGCTGCAGGACGAGCAGCGCTTCAAGGATGCGCTCTCCAGCACCAAGTACTCGACGGAGATCCTGTTCAGCCAAGGCTCCTCCGCCAAGGAAAAGGAAAACGTCGAGACGCTGATCAACAAAGGCATTAAAGTCCTCATCATCTGTCCGTTCGACGGCGCTGCGGCTGGCCCTACTGTAGAAGCCGCCAAGAAGGAAGGCATCAAGGTCATCTCCTATGACCGTCTGATCACGAATACGGATGCGGTCGACTACTACGTCACGTTCGACAGCAAAACGGTAGGCGCCAAACAAGCGCAATACCTGGTCGATCACGCCAAAGGCTCCGGCCAGCCCCTCTACCTCTACGCGGGCGCCGCTACCGACAACAACGCGTTCATTTTCTTCGAGGGCGCGTGGGAAGTGCTGCAGCCGAAGATCGCGGACGGCACGTTTAAGATCGCCAACTCCAGCGAGGCTGCCGCGCTGAAGGATTCCAAGAGCCTCACGCGCGACCAGATCAGCAAGATCATCGGCCAGGTGACGACGAACTGGGACGCGAACGAAGCCAAGAACAAAGCCCAGACGCACCTGACCGCCGCCCCGGCCGACATGAAGGGCGACGTGGCCATCCTCGCGCCGAACGACGGCACCTCCCGATCGATCGCCGACGTATTCGCCTCCGACAAAGCGATTACCAGCTACGTCATTACCGGCCAAGACGCCGACAAAGCCTCCATCCAGTACATTATCGACGGCAAACAGTCGATGACGGTGTTCAAGGATGTCCGTACGCTCGTCAAAGACGCCATCGGCATGGCGGTCGATCTCCTCGACGGCAAGTCGCCCGCGACGACCGGCTCTTACAACAACGGCAAGATCGACGTCAAGGCGAAGCAAACCGACGTCATCGTCGTCGTCAAAGACAACGTCAAGAAGGAAATGGTCGATTCGGGCTATTACAAAGCGACCGACTTCACGGGACTGTAATCGCGAACACCCATATCGCGCACGGAATAGTGATAGATTCGTCTATCACTATTCCGCCATTGTCAGAGACGTCCGGCGAAGGAGTGGAAGCGCATGAGCGACTACATTTTAGAGATGAATCATATCACCAAGGAATTCACGGGCGTCAGGGCGCTCACGGACGTGAGCTTCAAGGTGGCCAGAGGCGAGATTCACTGTCTGATCGGCGAGAACGGCGCGGGGAAGTCCACCCTGATGAAGGTGCTGAGCGGCGTCTATCCGCACGGGACGTACAAGGGGGATATCGTGTTCGAGGGCGCCGTGCAGGCGTTCGGCAAGATCAGCGACAGCGTCCATGCCGGCATCGCGATCATCTATCAGGAGCTGGCGCTGTTCCCGGATCTGACCGTGTACGAGAATATCTTCGCGGGCAACGAAGTGCGGCGCGGCGCGATCGTGGACTGGAACCGGACGATCGTCGAAGCGGGGCGCATGCTGCAGAAGGTGAAGCTGAACGTCAACCCCGACACGTTGATCAAGGAACTGGGCGTAGGCAACCAGCAACTGGTGGAGATCGCCAAGGCGCTTAGCAAGGACGTGAAGCTGCTCATCCTGGACGAACCGACGGCGGCGCTTAACGAGAACGACAGCGAGAATCTGCTGGCGCTGCTGCGCGAGCTGAAGGAGCAAGGCATCACCTGCATCATGATCTCGCACAAGCTGAAGGAAGTCATCTCCATCGCGGACAAAGCGACCGTGCTGCGCGACGGCCGGACGATCTGCACGCTCGACGCGGCCAAGGGCGAGATCTCGGAGAGCGTCATCATCAAGAACATGGTCGGGCGCGACATCGAAGACATCTACCCGAAGCGGGCGAACAAGACGTTCGGCGATAAGATTCTCGAGATACAGGATTGGACTGCCTACGATGCCGGCCTGGGCCGCTATATCGCCAAAGATGTGAACCTGCACGTTAAAAAGGGAGAAATCGTCGGAATAGCCGGCTTGATGGGCTCGGGACGAACGGAGCTTGCGCTGAGCATCTTCGGAAATCCGAAGTCTTATAAACTGCAAGGCGAGATGAGGCTATACGGCGCGTCGGTCGCGTTCAAGCATCCGAGCGACGCGATCCGGGCGGGAATCGCCTACGTCACCGAAGACCGGAAGGGCGACGGGCTGTTCCTGATCCAGGATATCAAGAGCAACGTGACCGCCGCCAATCTGCGAGGCATCTCCGCGAACGGAATCATTAACGACAACGAGGAGGTCAAGGTCGCCAACGCGTACAAGGACTCCCTGTACGTAAAGGCGCCGTCCGTCGAGCAGATCGTCGGCAACCTGAGCGGCGGCAACCAGCAGAAGGTATCGCTCGGCAAATGGCTGTTCGTCGGCCCCAAGCTGCTGATCCTGGATGAGCCTACGCGCGGCATCGACGTAGGCGCCAAGTTCGAGATCTACACGATCATGAACCAACTGATCGGCGAGGGCATGAGCATCATCATGATCTCGTCCGAGCTCGGCGAAGTGCTCGGCATGAGCGATCGCATATACGTGATGGCCGAAGGCCGGATCAAGGGCGAGCTGCCGATCGGCGAGGCCGACCAAGAAAAAATCATGCAGCTCGCGACGCAATAGGAGGAACGCCGATGAACTTTATCCAAGAGGCCAAGACGCTCGTCAAAGTGAATATCCGCGACTACGGCATGTACATCGCGCTATTCGTCATCATGCTTGCCTTCTCGATCATGACGGACGGCTTGTTCATGTCCTCCCGCAATATCAGCAATCTGCTGGACGCCACGGGGTACACGGCCGTGCTGGCCGTCGGCATGACGCTCGTCATCGTCATCCGGCACATCGACTTGTCCGTCGGCTTCGCGGCCGGCTTCATGGGCGCGATCGCGGCCATCCTGCTGACGCAGGGAGGCGTGCCGGTCTACCTGACCATCCCGATCATCCTGGCGCTGGGCGTCGTCATCGGCATGTTCAACGGCGTGCTGGTCGCCTCCATCGGCATTCCGTCGTTCGTCGCCTCGCTCGCGGGCATGCTGATCTTCCGCGGGGCGCTGCTGCGGGTGACGGAGAAGACGGGGACGATCAACATCAAGGACGAGCACTTCAACGCGATCGGCAACGGCTTCATCCCATCGGGCGCGGAGGTGGGCGGCCTCAATCTATCGTCGCTGATTCTGGGCGTCGTCGTGATCGCGCTGTACGTTTACTTTGAGACCTCCAAGCGCCGGAACAAGCTCAAATATCATTTCGAGGTCGTCTCCAGCCGCATTTTCGCGCTGAAGCTCGTCTTCGTATCCGCCATCGTCGCCTATATCACTTGGATCATCGCCGGCTACAACGGCTTCTCCTGGACGGTCATCGTCATGCTGGGCGTCGTCGTCGTCTATCACTTCCTGACGACCAAGACCGTGCTTGGCCGTCATATCTACGCCGTAGGCAGCAATCCGGAAGCCGCGCATCTGAGCGGGATCAACGTCAAGAAGATCACGTATTTCGTCTTCGGCTCCATGGGCATGCTGGCCGCACTGTCCGGCATTCTGTTCACCGCCCGCCTGCAGTCGGCGACGACGACCGCGGGCACGCTGTTCGAGCTGGACGCGATCGCGGCCGCCTATGTCGGCGGCGTATCGTCGGCAGGCGGCGTAGGCAAGGTCACGGGCTCCATCATCGGCGCCATCGTCATGGCTTCGCTCACGAGCGGGATGAACTTGATGGGCGTCGGGATCTCCTATCAGTACATGATACGCGGCGGGGTATTGGCCGCGGCCGTGATCTTCGACGTCATGACGCGCAAGAAGAGAGGTTAAACCGACCCTAGGCTATTCGTCAAAGGCAATGGGCAAGCAACGGCACAAGCAACGGCACAAGCAACGGCACAAGCCGCTCCCGCCTCTTCCCGTGAATCTCTCGCGGGGGAGGCGGGGACGGCTTGTTTGCGCCGGTCAAACAGAATGTATAAGTTTTACCCCTATCCATTTCTGTATGACCTCCGATAAAAACGTGCCGCCGTCCGGGAAGACGGCGAAGCCGTTTTTACTTGGAAGTTCTGAACGACGCCTATAAAAATGCTATATTAGGATCAGAGAAACCGGATGTCGCTTCTGCTCCCGCTTGTTGATGAACGTGATTCGGAGGTGTCCAGTGAAACCGATCCAGACGACGAAACGAGCGCTCCGGCGCTTTTTGTTAGAGACCCAGCTGTTGCTCCACCCTCGCGAGGAACGCGCAAGCTCCGCGGCGGCGATGCGCGAGCGCGTGATGAATGTCATCCGACGGTTGGAATGCGTACAGATCGACCCGGTGTCCGCCGTGCGTCCGAATCAGCATTTGGCGCTGGCGGCCAGAATTCCCGGGTACGAGCCGGGGATTTTGAACGAGCTGTTGCGGGATCATCAGGTTTTTGAATATTTGGCGAATGCGGCATGTATGATTCCGATCGATCAATATCCGATTTTCGAACCGGTCCGCCAGCGTCTGCGTGAGCGAACGCAAGCCCATATCGATCAATTGGGGCCCGTCGCCGAGCAAGTGCTGCAAAGATTGGAGAACGAAGGGCCGCTATCCGCCAAATCGTTCGAAACCGATCAAAGGGTACAGGGGTATTGGGACAACGTCAGTGCGAAGACCAAGGCGACTTCTCATGCGCTGAACTTATTAACGGACGCCGCGCTAATCCGAATCGTCGGCAGGCAAGGGAATCAACGTCTTTTCGACGTGACCCGCCGCAGCGTTTCGGCCGGGCTGCTGGAATCGGCCGAGCGGATCGGGACGTCCGAAGCGCTGGATGCGATGATGCAGCAATACTTTCGCGCGTACCGGGTATTCGAGCCGAGCGATCCCCGCCTCGGGTGGCAGCGCCTAACCGCTCGGGAACGGCGCGAAGCGATCGAGCGCCGGGTTGAATCCGGTGAAGTTGCGCCCGTCCAAGTCGCAGGGCTCAAATCCCTTTATTACATCTTGTCTTCGGATCTGGGGCGGTTCTCCGTCCATCAAGACGAAGATCGGATGCTGGGAGATAAGCCGGACGAGGAGGGTCCGATTCGGTTCCTCCCGCCGCTGGACAATTTATTGTGGAGCCGCAAAAGATTGAAGGATCTATTCGATTTTGAGTATCGCTGGGAGATTTATACGCCTGCGGTCAAGCGCAAGTACGGGTATTACGCGATGCCGATCTTGGCCGGCGACCGTCTCGTCGGCCGAATGGACCCCCGACTCGACAGCAAGAAAAGACACTTGACGGTGCAATTGTTGCAATTCGATCGGGAAATCGACTTCACGGACCGTCTTAGCCAAAATGTGCAAAGCGCGCTGGATTCGTTTGCCCGCACGCATGGAGCAGACACCTTTTCGGTCGAGCGATACGCTTTCGGGCATGAAGACGGCGGGCCGACCCTCACCGCCTTTTGATCCATCCCCTTCAGTCTCTCCCTCCTCCCAGTCTCCGCTTGCTCGCAAATAGAAAAATCCCCGTCCGAAAAGGACGGGGATTCGCGTGACCACCCTAATTAGCAAGATCGTAGACAAATCGATGTCTTGCTCGCTCTGACCGCGATAACGGGCGCGTCCGTGCGATTTTCCAATGGGGCAGAGCATGGACTGTCACCGATTTGAAGAATACGGGCGTCCTGTCGGTATCAGTTAGCGGGAGGTCTGTTGTACCCGCGGTCCCCGTAAGGCTGCAATTGCGCCAGCCACGGCTTCAAGATTTGCTTCAGCTCCCAGCGCATGTCCGTTATTTCGCCGGAATCTTTCTGCTCCAGCACCTCATAAGCAAAAGCGTCGGGTCCGTGCGCTTTCCAATCCTGCTGCAGTTGGGCATTCGCGAACCTGCCCATGTCCAGCTGCGCGCGGATCGTCATCCATTTATTTTTCAGGTTCGGGTAGCTGTCGATATAGATTCTGCCGTTGTTCCGATTCGTGATCTGGATGACGCCCATGTAGGTCTTCAGCTCTTTGTACGCCTCCAGAAGTTCCTTTCGCTTCTGTTTGTCCATGCATGCTCACACCTTTCGATTAATAGCCCATCTCCTTCAGCAGGCTGGACAGCGTGCGAAGGCGTTCGCCGATCAGTTCATCGTCCTGGCTCAATGTCTGATCGAACAGCTTGATATCTTCATTAATTCTCTCGTTATCGGTGCAGACTGCGACGGTCATGGCAGCCCCCTGCAGCCCGATCCGGTCGATGACCGGATTCTTCGGATCGTACAGATGCTCGTACCGGTAAGCTTCGCGGAAATGCGCCATGGTCCGGCAAATGAGAATGGACAGATCCAGGACGCGATGGAGAGGGAGCTCCTCCGATTGCCGGGACCATTTCTCTCCCGTGTGTCTCCAAACTTTGGCCGAAATGTCGACCTTGCCTCTGTCGTTCCACTGCGCCAAGCCCAAGGAAAGACCTTGCGCATCCGTATTCCCGGCCAGCCGGCCGTCTACTTGTTCATAGTTCTCCGAGACGACGACAGGCTTGTGCTTTAAAGTCGTAGGTATGTTCATCTTCATCCTCTTTCCGTACTGAATTACTTATTTACTAAATTACTAAAATTATATCCGCTTCCGTATCCGAAGTCAACCCGGGGCGCGCGCGCTCCCCTCCGCATCAGGGACTTGCCTCTATCCGGCTTAGTCAAGAGGTGTATACCGAATGTAAAGACTAGTATATGGCTCGCGTTGAATGCGCTTTATATACTGAAGAAGTGATAGGAAGCCCGCGCGCAGCATCCTGCATCAAACCGTCTATAGGAGGGATTCCATGAGAAGGAAAGTCAAAGGCGTCATGGCCGTGGCCTTGATCGCCGGCCTGGTCGCCGCAACCGCTTGCAGCAAGACGGACAACAACGCGAAGCCTTCCGCTTCCCCATCCTCGCCCGCCGCGTCTTCGTCCGCTTCGGCTTCGCCGGCCTCGGAAACGAATCAGGCGCTCGAGGTATCCACCGTCCGCGCCAGCGATCCGTATCTGAAGTTCGATCCGGGCGAGTCGTTCGACAAGAACGCGGTGTACGATGCCTACGAGAAGGACGTAGGCGTGAAGATCACGAACAAATGGATCGCCGACGCCAGCCAGTTCCAAGAGAAGCTCAAGATGGCGATCGCGTCCAACGATATTCCGGACTTCTTCCCGGTCGACGCCTCCCAGCTGCAGCAACTGATCGAAGCGGACATGATCATGGATCTGACGAACGTGTACGACAAGAACGCGAACGACTACACGAAACAATTCATGACGAAGGACGGCGGCCTTCAGATGAAGACGGCGACGTTCGACGGCAAGCTGATGGCCATTCCGCAGACCGGCAATCCGTACGGCTCCCAATTCCTGTGGGTGCGCAAAGACTGGCTCAAGAAGCTGAACCTGCCGGAGCCCAAGACGATGCAGGACGTGATGACGATCGCCGAGGCGTTCAAGACGAAGGATCCCGGCGGCACCGGCAAATCGTACGGCATCGCGATCAACAAAAATCTGTACGATGGCGTGACCGGCTTGACCGGGTTCATGAACGGCTATCACGCCTACGCGGACATCTGGATCGACGACGGCGCCGGCAAGCTGGTGTACGGGGACGTCCAGCCGCAGATGAAGAACGCGCTGCAGGCGCTGCAAGACATGTTCAAGAAAGGCTTGATCGACCCGGAATTCGCCGTCAAGGATACGGGCAAGGCGTCGGAGCTGCTGTACGGAGACAAGGTCGGACTGGTCTACGGCGCCGAATGGTCGCCCGCCCAGCTCGTCAACGGGGCCGTCAAGGACGGCAAGGTCGTGCAGGACTGGGGCGTCTACCCGCTCCCTTCGGTGGACGGCGAACCGGCCAAGTCGCAGATCGGCATCGGCGTAGGCACCTACTACGTCGTCTCCAAGGAAGCCAAGCATCCCGAAGCCGTCATCCGGCTGCTGAACCAATATATCGAATCCGACAACAACCAGACGGAGGAGAACAAGGTCTATGAATTCGGCAAGGACCGCGTGGAGAAGTCCAGCAATTACTGGCTGCTGAACCCGCTCACCGCGTACAACCAGACGAATACGAACGGCGACGTGCTGCCGAACGCGATCGCGAACAAGGACGAGAGCCTGCTCAAGACGAAGGACCAGAAGACGCGGTACGGCCGCGCCATGAAGTACGTGAACGGGGACGTGAGCATGTGGTGGGAGTACATGATCTCCGGACCGAACGGCGCGGTATCCCTGTACCCGAACATCAAGAAGAACAATCTGTTCGAGCAGAACAAGTTCTACGGGGCGCCGACGCCGACGATGGTCGAGAAGAACGCGATCCTGCTGAAGAAGCGAGACGAAGTGTTCATTAAGATCATCATGAACCAGGCGCCGATCGACGAGTTCGACAAGTTCGTCGCGGACTGGAAGAAGTTGGGCGGCGATCAGATTACCCAAGAAGTGAACGATTGGTACGCCAAAGTCAAATAAAGGCTGTGCCGGGCCGGCGGATCGGAGGGATCGCGATCCTCCGGTCCGTCCGCCTAAGACCGAATGAGCAGGTGATGCAATGATGAACGCGTTAGGCAGATGGTGGAGACGGGAATGGCCCCTGCATGCGATGCTGATCCCGGGTTTGGCCGCGATTATCGTCTTCAGCTATATTCCGATGGCCGGCGTGGTGATGGCTTTCGAGAAGTTCATCCCGACCAAGGGGCTGTTCGGCTCGCCCTACGTCGGCATGAAGAACTTCAAGTTTCTGATCGATTACCCGGATATCGGCCGCATCTTCTTCAATACGATCTATATCGCCGTCATGAAGATCGCCGCGGGCTTGCTCGTGCCGATCACGGTCGCGATTCTGCTGAACGAGCTCGGCCGGCAGTGGATGAAGCGGACGTTCCAGACGCTCGTCTACCTGCCGCACTTCCTGTCGTGGGTGCTGCTCAGCGGCATCCTGATCGACGTGCTGTCGCCTTCCACCGGGATCGTGAATCAGATGCTCGGCCTGTTCGGCGTCAAGCCGATCTTCTTCCTGGGCGACAACCGCTGGTTCCCCTACGTGATGGTCGTGTCGGACGTGTGGAAGGAATTCGGCTTCGGCACGATCGTCTACTTGGCCGCGCTCACCGGCATTAATCCGTCGCTCTACGAAGCGGCCGAGATCGACGGCGCCGGTCGTTGGAAGCAGACGCTATACATCACGCTCCCCGGCATGATGCCGATCATCGTGCTCATGCTGACGCTGAATATCGGGAACGTGCTGAACGCCGGCTTCGATCAGATCTTCAATCTGTACAACCCTCAGGTCTACCAAAGCGCGGATATTATCGATACGTTCGTCTACCGGATGGGCGTCGAGCAGACGCAGTTCGGGTTTGCGACGGCCGTCGGGCTGCTCAAGTCGATCGTGTCGTTCATCCTGATATCGGCCTCCTACTTCCTGGCTTACCGTTTCGCGAACTACCGTATCTTCTGAAGACCGAAAGCTATCGAACCCGTTTGGAGGGGACAACTTGCGCTACAGACTGTCATTCGGACGCAGGCTGTTTGCGGGCGGCAACGTCTTATTTCTGGCGGCGGTATCGCTAGCCTGCCTGATGCCGCTCGTTCATATCTTGGCCATCTCGTTCAGCTCCGGCGCGGCCGCTTCGGCCGGCCAGGTGGTGCTCTGGCCGGTGAACTTCACGACCGCCGCCTACCAGAACGTCTTCGGCAAGCCGGAATATCTGCGCGCCTTCTGGATCTCCATCCAGCGCGTCGTCCTCGGCACCGCGGTCAGCATGCTGCTGACGATCGTGACGGCGTATCCGCTGGCGAAGGATCAGCGGCAATTCCGGCTGCGGACGATCTACGTCTGGATCTTCGTCCTCACGATCCTATTCAACGGCGGCCTCATTCCTTGGTATCTGACGCTCAAGACGCTGGGCATGATCGATACGATCTGGGCGCTGGTGCTGCCGGGCGCGCTGCAGGTGTTCAACGTGATCCTGCTGCTGAACTTCTACCGCAATCTGCCCAAGGAGCTGGAGGAGTCCGCCCGGATCGACGGGGCCGGCCATTTCTCCACCCTATGGAGGATCTATGCGCCGCTCTCGCTGCCCGCCCTGGCGACGACCGGGCTGTTCACGATGGTCGGCCACTGGAACAGCTGGTTCGACGGCATGCTGCTCATGAATCACCCCGACAACTATCCGCTGCAGACGTTCCTGCAGACGATTATCATCAACCTCGACTTCCGGTTTATCAAGGCGGAGAACGCCGAACTGATCGTCAAGCTGTCCGACCGGACCAGCAAGGCGGCGCAGATCTTCGTGGCCGCATTCCCCGTCTTGATCGTCTACCCGTTCCTGCAGCGGTTTTTCATTAAAGGAATCGTGATGGGGAGCGTCAAAGAATAACCGTCTACCAACATACGGGCGGGTGAAGGAAGATGACGCGTATATTCCGGGTGAGAGACTCTTCGATATTCCAAAAGATCATGGCCGCCTTCCTGGCGGTCCTCTTGCCATTGATGGCCATCACCTGGCTGATCAACGAGAAGGGCTCGGACAGCATCCGGACGGAGATCTCGCAGTCGGTCCTGAACTCGACGCGTTACTATCTGGACGCGCTGGACCAGGAAGCGAACCGGATCGTCCGGTACCTGCCGAAGTACGTAACGGACGACGACCTGCTGGAGCTCTCCGCGGCGGGCAACGACTTGTCCTATTACGATCGGGCGCAGAGCATCCTGAACATTCAGAAACGGCTGGCCTTGATGAAGGACTCGAGTCCGTTCATCAAGGAGGCCAAGGCGTACATCCCGCTGATGAACCGGACGCTGCTGAGCGTACAGTACGAGACCTCGATCGACTGGGACGAATATATCGCGATCCAGCCTAACCGCAAGCGGTATGAGGAGCCCTTCATCTACTGGCGCGACCGGCTGTTCATCAGCATGCAGTATCCGGCGAATTCGCAGCGGGCGCCTCTGTTCGCGGTCTCGGCCGAGCTGTCGACCGCGAAGATCCGGGAAGCGCTGGCGCAGATCGGCAGCTCGCTCGGCGGCAAGAGCGCGATGGTGAACTTGGATCGCGATTGGCATATCCAGAGCGACGACGACCCGGCGTACTTGGAGACGGTCGGCGCCTTCATCCGGGAGAAGCAGGCCGAAGGGCAGAAGGAAGGCTACGCTACGCTGCGCTACCGAGGACAGCGCTATCTGACGGTCTACAAATACTCGCCGCTCTGGAATTCCTATACGGTCAGCAGCATTCCCGAAGCCCGCATGCTCGGGCCGATTCAGAAGTACCGGGTCTGGTTCTGGTGGGCCTGCGCGCTCGCGGTCGCGGCCGTGCTCTTCTTCTCCTATTCCCTGTTCCGTCTCATCTATCGACCGCTGATGCGGCTCGTTCATTCGTTCCGGCGCGTGCAGCAGAACCGGCTCGATCTCATCCCGATCGATCGGGGACATGACGAGTTCGGGTATCTCTACCAAGCGTTCAACGATACGATCCAGTCGCTCAAGACGCTGATCGAGGAGAATTACGAGCAGCAGATCCGCAATCAACGCTCGGAGCTGAAGCGGCTGCAAGCGCAGATCAACCCGCATTTTCTCTACAACTGCTTCTTCGTCCTCTGCCGGCTCATCAAGTCGGATCGGCACCGGGAGACCGCGTACCGGTTCTGCTTGTACATCGGCGAGTACTTCCACTTCATCACGCGCAACGACGCGGACGATATTCCGCTTGAACTGGAGGTGAAGCACTCCCGCACCTATATGGAGATGCAGTCGATCTGCTACGGAGACCGGATCGAGGCAAGCTTCGACGGGGAGGCGCCGGATCTGGTCGTGCCGCGGCTCGTGCTGCAGCCGATCATCGAGAACGCCTACAAGCATGCGCTCGGCAACAGGCTGGGCAGAGGCGAGCTATGGGTGCATAGCGAATGGCGGGAAGACGGCCTGGCCTACTATGTGGAGGACAACGGCAACGGCGTCACGGACGAAACGATCGAACGGATGAACAAGCGGCTGCGGATGACCGGAGAGCCGTTCGAGGAGACGACGGGGCTCGTCAACGTTCATCGCAGGCTTCAGCTCCGTTACGGTCCCGGATACGGGATTACGATGTCGCGCTCGGAGCTAGGCGGTCTGAAGGTACGGATCTTATTCGGTCAAACGGCAGCGGACGAACAGACAGCCTGAGGAGGGACGCCCATGTACAAACTGCTGATCGTAGACGATCTTCCGATCATCGTGGAAGGTCTAGTGGAGCTGTTCGAAGCGAACGGCCATCTGCCTCTCGAACTGTTGAAGGCCTACTCCGGGGAAGAAGCGCTGACAGTGCTGCAGACGAGCCGCGTCGACATCGTCATCTCGGACATTCAGATGCCGGGGCTTCAGGGGATCGAGCTGCTGCAGGAGATCAAGGCGCAATGGCCCGCGTGCAAAGTCATCTTCCTGACCGGACACAACGACTTTCATTACGCACAGAGCGCGGTCAAGTTCGGCAGCTTCGAATATATCCTGAAGGTCGAGAGCGACGAGAAGATCGTCGGCTCCGTCGAGCGGGCGATCCGGAAGTTCGAGGAGGAGTACGACCAGCAGCTGATGATTCGGCGGGCGAACGAGCGGATGCGCAAGGCGCTGCCCTCGCTGCGGAAGGAATACCTGGGCGGGGTTCTGCAGGGCCATCCGATCTCGGACGGCCAGCTGGAGCGGCATTTCCGGGAGATCGACATGCCGCTTCGCGCGGACCTGCCCGTCCTCCTGCTGCTGGGACGGATCGATGCTTGGAAGGAGATGCTGACGGCCCCGGACAAGGCGCTGCTCCTCTACGCCATGCAGAATGTCGCCGAGGAATATCTGACTCCTTTTGTCCGCTGCTACTCCTATGTCTACGAGCAGAACAAGCTCCTCTGGTTCGTGCAGCCCGGCGCGGAAGCCGAGACGCCGGACGACTTCATCTGGCGAAAGACGCACACGTACGCGAGCTGCATGCTGGAGATGATTCAGCGGACCTGCAAGGATCTGCTCCATCTGCCGGTTTCCTTCGCGATGGGGAGCGAGCCCGTCGCCTGGAGCGGCGTCTCCAGCCGGTTCCATGCGCTCAAGCTGCGGTTCGCATACGGGATGGGGCTGTCGAACGAGGTCATCCTGACCGATGCCGACGTGCGGCTGGAGACGGGCGGAGGCTCGGCGGAAGCTGAGGCTCGCAATGACTACTTCCACCATAATCGCATCCAGCTGCTCGGCAAATGCCTCGAGAACGGCCACCGCCAGGAGTTCTGCAAGCTGTACCTGTCGCTGACCGACCTGTGGGCCGGGGATGGGACGTCTTACGAACGCAAGATCGAGCTGTTCCACGCGCTCTCGGCCGTATTCCTCGCGTTCATCAACAAGAGTCCGGAGCTTCGCAAGCATCTCTACGCGGTTCACGATCTAACGCCGCTCATCCGGTATAGCGAACCGGATCTGTGGGTTTCTTTGCGGGATTACTTCCTGCAGACGGCGGACTGCATCTTCGACTGGAACGCCGCGCAGGGCGCCGAACTTCCCGCGGAGGTCGTACAGCAGGCACATCGCTTCATCGAGACGCATATCGCGACGGACATCTCGCTGAATGCGATCGCGGACCACGTCGGGCTCAATCCGTCTTATTTCTCCAGGCTCTACAAGCAGATAACCGGAACCGGGCTGTCGGACTATATCAACGACTACCGCAACTTGAAGGCCAAAGAGATGCTGGTCGACAGCGCGATGAAGGTGGGCGACGTCGCCTCCGCGCTCGGCTATAGCTCCGCGCTGGCGTTCATCCGCTTTTTCAAGAAACGGAACGACGCGACGCCGCAGGAATACCGGATGCAGCGCGTTCAATCTTAGCCTGCGCGCGGGGCCGAAGTAAACAGATGTATACGGAATGTCAGCAACGATCTCTTTCGACGGTTCGGCGGCGCCCGTACAATCAGGAGTGACAACGAAACGCGAGAGGGGAGAGAGCCGGATTGAAGCCAATCACAGCGGTGCTGCTCGGCGCCGGCAGCAGGGGAAGGTACATCTATGGACCTTACGCGGAGAAGTATCCGAACGATCTGCGCATCGTCGCCGTGGCGGAGCCCGATGAAGGAAGAAGAAGGCAGTTTGCCGAACGACACGGCATTGAGGCGGATTTCGCCTATGCTTCTTGGGAGCAGGCTCTCGAGCAGGGGCGCATCGCCGACGTCATGATCGTCGGCACGCTCGACCGGATGCACTTCGCGCCGGCGATGAAGGCGCTCGCGCTAGGCTATCACGTCCTGCTGGAGAAGCCGATGTCGCCCGATCCGGCGGAGTGCGTCCGGCTCGAGCAAGCTTCGCAGGCGCATGGGCGGCTGCTCATCGTCAGCCATGTGCTGCGGTACTCGCCGTTCTGGGCGGGGATCAAGCGGATCATTGAAGCGGGCGAGCTCGGCGCGATCGCGACGATCCAACTGACGGAGAACGTTGGGTATCGGCATATGACCCATAGCTACGTACGGGGCAACTGGCGCAAGAGCGCGGAGTCGAGCCCGATGATTCTGGCCAAGTCGTGCCACGATCTCGACATCCTCTCCTGGCTGATGGGGGAGCCCTGCGGCAGCGTGAGCTCCTTCGGCTCGCTGCTCCACTTCAAGGCGGAGCATGCGCCCGAAGGCGCGACGGATCGCTGCATCGACGGGTGCGCGGCGGAGCGGGATTGCCCGTTCTCGGCGCTCAAGCTGTACAATCAGCCGCCGGATCATCCGTGGGCGCGGTATATCACGAGCGACTTGTCCCCGGGAGGGATCGCGCAGGCGCTGCGGGAGGGGCCGTTCGGGCGCTGCGTGTACCGGTGCGACAACGACGTGGTCGACCATCAGATCGTGAATCTGGCTTTCGCCAGCGGGGCGAACGCCACGTTCACGATGTCGGGCTTCACGGAGGGCGGTTCGCGGAGGGTGCAGATCATGGGCACGCACGGCGAGATCCGCGGCGATATGGAGGAGGGGGCGTTCACGCTGTACCGGTTCAAGACCGGGGAGCAGGTCGAATTCATTTCCGGCGCGGCGGGCGACGGTCACGGCGGAGGCGACGAGCATATGGTTCGCTCGTTCGTGCAGCATGTGCGCCAATTCGATCGCAGCCCGGCCGCCGGCCTGACCTCGGCGAGCGCGTCCCTGCAGAGCCACTTGATGGCCTTCGCGGCGGAGCAGTCTCGGCTGAACGGCGGGCAAGCGGTGAGGCTATCGGAGATGCTTGAGGCTTTGGGGGCGGAGAGTTAAACCTACATTCGCGTTTGGCTGGTGGAGCTTCCGAGCGAACGCGAGCGAACGAAGCGCACGACACAGGAAAGGGCGGTCCCAAAGGTGAACAAACCTTTTGGGACCGCCCTTTTATCATCGCTCTGCACGGCCTGACTTTCCCGTCGACGACGATGAAGGCCGTCGTCGTGGTCATTCGTGCAGGATGAGGTCTCCGAAGCCCGCGAAGGTCTGATGGAGCCTGCTCGGCGGACGCGTAGCAGATATGATATGATGAGGAAGCGTTCATGCGTGAACGGACGTTGGACAAGGGGGGAACCAGCATGCGGCTGATCGATCAAGCGGACGTGCAGCAGCGGCTTGATAGGCTGAAGGATCAGGATTTGTATATTCATCTGGAGATGACCACGGGGGCTTATGCCGCTTTTATTGACAGTACGAAGCATCCGGCTGCGACCTTCATCACCAACGCGGTCATCCGCTATTCCCATGGATCGGTCTCGGACCAGGCGCCGTATCGCGTCGGCTTGAAGATGGTGCAGGGCTGGGTCTATTCGGAAGGCTTGACGCATTACGAAGAGCAGGAGACGGAGCGGTTGATTCTGGCAGGGCATGACGGTCAAGGCAAGCTGATCGTATCCTTGCAGCTCGGCCGCGAGCCTTTCTAAGCATAGAGGAGATGAGGGATTCGATGGAACGGCACATTCTCGTAGTACTGCCGCATCCGGACGATGAGGCCTTCGGATTGTCGGGCACGCTGGCCAAGTATATACAGAACGGCTACCGGGTGACCTATGCGTGTCTCACCTTGGGAGAGATGGGGCGGAATATGGGAATTCCCCCGTTCGCCAACCGGGTTACGCTGCCCGCGATTCGCCGGAAGGAGCTGGAGGAATCCTGCCAGGCGATCGGGATCGACGATCTCCGGCTGCTGGGGTTCCATGACAAGACGATCGAATTCGAGGATCATCGGCTGCTGGACGGACGGATTGACGATCTCATCCAAGAGATCCGCCCGTCGCTGATCTTCACGTTCTATCCCGGCTACAGCGTGCACCCCGATCACGATGCCTGCGGGGCCGCCGTGATTCGCACGGTGGGGCGACTGCCCGCCGACGAGCGGCCGGCGGTTCACTGCTTGGCCTTCGCCAAGAACCTGGAGGAGGACATCGGGCAGCCCGACGTCATTCAGGACGTCCGCGAGTTCCTGCAGCCGAAGATGGCCTCCATCCGGGCGCATCGCTCCCAATTCCAAGCCGCGGAGCTGCTGGGCGACCACGAGTACACGAGCGAAGAAATACGCGAGCGGTTCGGCACCGAGCGTTTCTGGACCTATCCGTTCGGATCCTGACGGCCGCAGCGTTTGACAGTTCCGGTAAAATGGTTGAACCGCAGAAGATCGTGTAAAATAGAACCTGGGCGCGCCGCGCCAGGTTCTATTTATTTATTCCGGATCGAAACGATAGAGAAACGCGCCGAAGTCCAAATTACAGGAAGGAGTTGGGCTAGACTTGAACAAGAAGATCGCGCATGTCACCCTCTTGGTCAAAGACTACGAGGAAGCGATTCGGTTCTATACGGAGCAATTGGGATTCGCGCTGCTGGCGGACAACGCGTTCGGCAACGGGATGAGATGGGTCGTCGTCGCGCCTGCCGCGGGCAGCGAGACCGCGATCGTATTCGTCCAGGCCGACTCAAGCGACAAGCTGGAGAGAGTGGGGAGCCAAGCGGCGAATCACGTCTTCCTGGTTGTGCACACGGATGATTGCCGGCGCGACTACGAAGCGATGAAGTCCCGGGGCGTGCATTTCTTCGGCGAACCCCGGGACGTCCCTTGGGGCGTAGAAGTCGTCTTCGAGGACCTGTACGGCAACCGGCTGGATCTGGTCCAGCATAACGGGTTCTAGCGGAGCAATTCGGACCAGGGAGATGATCTTCGTGAAAAACGTGTATCTCGTGCGGCATTGCCAGGCCGAAGGCCAGGCGCCCGACGCCCCGCTCACCGACGAGGGGAATCGGCAAGCCCTTCGGCTGGCCTCGTTCCTGGCAGACCGGGAGATCGACTGTCTGATCTCCAGTCCTTATGAACGAGCCTATCGTACCGTTCAACCCTTGGCCGAACGGCTTGGCATCGAAGTCGTCTTGGACGCCCGATTGACGGAGCGGGTCTTGTCTGCCGAGAACCACCCGGCATGGCGTGACCGGCTGCGCGAGACGTTTGCGGATCTCGACCTGCGCTATGAAGGCGGGGAATCCAGCCGAGAGGCGACCGGCCGCGCGGTCGGCGTCGTCGACGAAGTGCTGAGGGGCGCGTACCGAGATGCGGTCATCGTCTCCCATGGCAACCTGATCTCGCTCCTCCTCAAGCATTTCGACGACCGGATCGGGTTCGAGGAATGGGCCGCGTTGTCCAATCCGGACGTGTACCGGCTGGTCTTCGCGGACGATACGCCGAGCATCCGGCGGATCTGGACGGAATGAGCCGGGACGGCCGCGATCGTCCCCCCTGTGATACAATAATGGGAACTGCAGGTCATTCTCAAGGCAAAGGATACGAGGCCATGATTCCAATCGACAGGTTGCCGACGGAGACGGAGCTTCGAAAGTTCGTCGGGTCGGAAGTGTATGTGCATAGCGAGGCGACGTCGTTCGTGTTCGTCCGCAACTTCAAGCTGCGGATCGGGGAGGCGCATGTGGCGGGCGAAGGCTCGTACCGCGTCGCTCTCCGGTTCGACGGCCAGGGATGGCTGCGGATGGAGGCGCTCACGCATTACGAGGTCGATGAAGCGGGCCGGCTGCTGTTGGCAGGCTACGACGATCGGGGGCGGATGAACGTCGCCCTTCATCTGGGGAAGGAGCCGTTCCCGGAATGAGCGAGCCGCATCAAGATCGCGCGAAGCGCAAGCTGCTGGCGGTATTTGCCCATCCCGACGATGAATCGTTCATCTGCGGGGGGACCTTGGCGAAGCACGCCGCCGAAGGGTATGACATCACGCTGGTCAGCGCCACGCGGGGCGAGATGGGACGCCGGATGGGCAACCCGCCTTATCTGAACCGCGAGACGATGGCGGCCGCCCGCGAGCAGGAACTGAGAGAAGCGTGCGAGGTGCTGGGCATCCGGCAGTTGATCCTGTTCGGCATTCGCGACAAGACGGTCGAGTTTATGGACGAGGACGGCCTTGCGGGCCGCATCGCCTCGCTTATCGAGGAGATCGACCCGGACGTCGTGCTGACGTTCCACGAGGTTATGGGCGGGCATCCCGACCATTGCGCGATCGGCAAAGCGACGACGGCGGCCTATCGGCGCGCCGAACGCAGAGGATCGCTGTACTTCATCACGTTCGGCGACGCGATGTCGCGGCCGGAACGGTACGGGCATACCCGCAATGCGGTCGTCAAGATCGACGTATCCGCGTATTTGGAGGCGAAGCTCGCCGCATTCCGGGCGCATCGCTGCCAGACCGAGATGGACGAGTGGGTGTGGCTGCCCGACCGCGAGGCGCTGAGCCGGTTCGGCCGGCATGAGTACTTCCTCCAAGCCGATCCGATCTTGCCGGCCCGGGAGTTCCGGGATTCGTTCTAGCTAGGCTTGCTCCTCCAGCGCGGCGGCAGCCAGCATCTGTAGGACGGTGTTGTCCATCGGCGGATTGTGCAGGCCGGCCCGCACGTCCCGGTAATACCGCTCGAGCGGGAGCCGGCGGGACAGACTGGCGCCGCCGACGATGCGCATCGCCAGATCGACGATCCGGATCGCGCCGTTGGTGGCGACGTACTTGGCCAGCCCCAGCTCGGGCTTCAGTGAAGGACGGGATTCCGTCTCGCGGTCCCAGCGGCTCGCCGCCGTATAGAGCAGCGTGCGCGCGGTGCGCAGCTCGACTTCGATCTCGCCGAATGTCTGCCGGACCGCGGGCAGCGCCGCGATCGGCTCGCCGAGATGGTTGGGGCGGTAGCTGCGGGCATAATCCAGCGCGAAGTCGCGCGCGGCTAGGGCAACGCCGAGGTAACAAGCCGGGATGTGCAGCAGCCAGCCGCCGCCATCATCCTCGCCCTTGCCGGAGAGGCGCATGTCGCTCGCCGTCCAGGCGCCGTCCAATACGACGTCGTGGCTGCCGGTTCCGCGCATGCCGATCGTGTCCCACGTCTCCTCGATGGAGACCCGGTCCGACTGACGCACGAGGAATTCGGCCGTCGCGTCTTCCTCCGGGAGGTAGGCCGATACGACGAAGCGGTCCAGCACCGGCGATAACGTGCTGAACGTCTTGCGTCCGGTGATCCGCCAGCCGCCGTCCGCGGCTATCGCCGTCGTCTCGGGCTTGCCGCCGCGGCTGGGACTGCCGGACTTCGCCTCGCTGGCGAACGTATTGATCATGACCCCTTCCTGCACGATGGCGCGGCACAGCCCGGCGAAGAGGGCCTCCGGCCATTTCCGGGCAGTGCGCAGGTGCAGCAGCTGACCGATATGCCAGCCGAAGCCCAGTGCGGTCGATCCGTCCCCGTAGGCCAGCCGTTCTTGCAGCAGGACTAGCTCGTACAGCGAGATCTCGTCCCCGCCGAAGGTTCGGGGGACGGTCAGCTTCATGAACCCGGCTTCCCGCAGGTCGTCGAAGTTCTCGAAGGGGAAGGAGCCTTCCCGGTCGTGCCGGGCGGCCCTCTCCGCGAATCGGGCGGCAAGCGCGTCGGCTTGCTCGGCCCGTGCCTTTTCGGCTTCGTTGCGAATGTATTGATCGATGGCGCGCATCCGTATCCCAACTCCTTTGCTATGATTATAACCCATTGCACGCAAGACGCGCATAGGGCATGCAAGCTTCGGAAGAGCGGAAGAGAGTAAAAGGAGATGGAGGCGCAAGGCGAAGAGGCCTCCCGGCAGCCGTAAGCCATCAGAACGCGCAAGCAAAGGAGACTAGTCTCATGAAGATCTTCCTATTCGGCGCCACGGGACGCGTGGGCTTTCAGATCGCATCCCGCGCCTGCCAAGACGGACATCGGGTGACCGCATTCGTCCGATCGCCCGACAAGCTGGGCATCCTCAAGGATCGTCTGACCGTGATCCGGGGCGATGCGCTTAACGAAGAAGATATCGCGAGTGCCCTGCAAGACAAGCCCGATGTCGTAATCAGCGCCTTGAATACGGACGGGACGACGACGCTGTCCGAAGCGATGCCGCTCATCGCGGCGTCTATGGGCAAGCACGGTATCCGACGCCTAGTCACCATCGGCACGGCGGGCATCCTGCAGAGCAGAACGGAACCCGGCGTTCTCCGGTATCAGTCCGCCGAGTCCAAGCGCAAGCTGACCCGTGCGGCGGAAGAGCATCATCGCGTCTACGATGGGCTTCGGCAGTCCGATCTCGATTGGACGATCGTCTGTCCGACCTATCTCCCCGACGGTGAGCGGACCGGATCGTATCGCGTCGAACGGGATATGCTGCCGGAAGGCGGCTCCGAGATCTCGGTAGGGGATACAGCGGAGTTCGCGTACCTTCAAACGGCGAGCGATACCTACCTGAGAGCGCGTGTCGGGATCGCTTACTAATCGGGTCGCTACCGCTTGGAATAGGTAGGGGGACTATGGTACAATGCATTTAACAGATATCGAGCCTTAAGGAGGGAAATCCTATGGAGGAGCAAGTGCAAGTCCACGCCGCGGGGCACGAATCCTGCGGAACGGACGAACGCAAGAGTCACCATTCGGACAAGACGAAGAGCAATCTCATCAGCCGATTGAACCGCATCGAAGGGCAGATCCGCGGTATTAAAGGCCTGATCGAGAAGGACACCTACTGCGACGACGTGCTCAACCAGATCTCATCCGTTCAATCGGCCCTGAACGGCGTAGGCAAGCTGCTCTTGGAGCATCATATGAAGAGCTGCGTCATCGAGCGGATTCAGGATGGCGAGAACGAAGTGATCGACGAGCTGCTGACGACCATCAACAAATTGATGAAATAACGCGACAACCCAGGATTCCATGCGAATCCTTCTTTTTTGGAATGGATTATAGGGTCGAGGGGTATCGTAAAATAAAGGTTGACACAATATAGGGTACGGGGGTATACTTCAATCAAGGTTCGAACAACCCAACCCACCATTCAAGGAGAGATAACCATGACCAACGTTACGTTAAAAGTAGAAGGCATGTCTTGCGGGCACTGCGTCAATTCCATCGAAGGCGCCCTGCGCACGCTGGGCGCCAGCGGCAAAGTCGATCTGTCCGGCGGTACGGTCGCTATCGCCTACGACGAGAGCAAGCTTACGCTGGAAGCGATCCAAACGGCGATTGAAGACCAAGGCTACGATATCGCTTAACGGCAGGTCCCAAGAAAAGAAAGTTGGAGGTTGCCCCATGAAACGTGCAGGAGCCGTCCTCATCTTGACCGCCGCGATCTTAACCGCTTGCGGTACGAAGGGAGACCACGACAATATGAATATGAACCATTCGGGGCACGGAGACCAAGCCCAGCCTAGCGCCAGCCATGCGCATGGCGGTCATGACGGGGCAGCTGCGATCGCCGCCGCCGACGTGACGGCGAAGTGGACGATCGCCGGCGGTCAGCCGGCGCAGGCCAAGCAAGATACGCTCATTCGGGTCGAGCTTGCGCATGACGGCCAGCCGATCGAGCAGTTCGATCTGAACCATGAAGAGAAGCAGCATATGATTATCGTGAGCAAGGATCTCTCGTATTTCCATCACATTCATCCGGCCTACAAGGGCAAAGGCGCGTTCGAAGTGACGAACGTCTTCCCGGCCGGCGGAGACTACAAGCTCATCGCCGACTTCGTACCGACCGGCGGCAGCGCCATGAACAAGATGACATGGGTGCATGTCGAAGGAGACCCGGCGGCGACGGTGCCGATCGAGCCGGACGCGGAGCTGACTCAAGTCGTGGACGGCAAGCGGATCACGCTTGCCTTCGACAAGCTGGCGGCGAAGGAAGAGCTGATGCTGACTTACACCATCACCGACGATAAGACGCAGGAGCCGATCACGGATCTTCAGCCGTATCTCGGCGCCGTCGGTCACGTCGTCATCCTCACGGAGGACGCGGAGCAGTATCTGCATGTGCATCCGATGGAGGAGAAGGCATCCGGTCCCAAGGCCGAGTTCATGACGACCTTCCCGAAGAGCGGCATCTATAAGATCTGGGGACAGTTCAAGCACAAAGACACGGTATTCACGGTACCGTTCGTCGTCCGCGTACCTTGATGATGCGGGACGGGCGAACGCGATATCTACTTGCGTGACAGAGGAGCAGCCGAGGCTGTTCCTCTTTTCGTATTGACAGCGAAATTTCGGTTGTGATATATAAGAAATGACTTAGCACTCGCCAAGGAAGAGTGCTAAAATGGATACAGGCGTGCGGAAGCGCGTTAGGATCCGTACTTCGCAGTTATTTTCCCCGCAAATCGAAAGGAGACCCGTTCGTTCATGGCTAAGCAGCAGTTCAAAGCGGAATCGAAGAGATTGCTCGAGATGATGATCAACTCCATCTACACGCAGAAGGAGATCTTCCTCAGAGAGCTCATCTCCAATGCCAGCGACGCGATCGACAAGATCTACTACCGGGCGCTGACCGACGATCAACTGGTATTCGACAAGTCGCAATATTATATTCAGGTTGCGCCGGACAAGGAGAATCGCACGCTGACGCTCTCCGATACGGGGATCGGCATGTCGCGCGAAGATCTGGAGGAGCATCTGGGCGTCATCGCCAAGAGCGGATCGCTGGCGTTCAAGAAGGAGAACGAGGCCCAAGACGGGCATAACATCATCGGCCAGTTCGGCGTCGGCTTCTATTCGGCGTTCATGGTGGCGGATACGGTCACCGTCGTGAGCCGCGCGCTGGGCAGCGACCAGGCCTACAAGTGGGAGTCCACGGGCGCGGACGGGTACACCATCGAGCCGGCTAGCAAGGAGACGGTCGGTACCGACATCATCCTGAAGATCAAAGAGAACACCGAGGACGACCAATACGACGAGTACTTGGACGACTATAGACTCAAGGCGATCATCAAGAAGTATTCCGACTTCATCCGCTACCCGATCAAGATGAACGTGACGGGCCGTCGGCCGAAGGAAGGCAGCGAAGGCGAGTTCGAGGAATACGCCGAAGAGCAGACCGTCAACAGCATGGTCCCGATCTGGCGCAAGAACAAGAGCGAGCTGAAGCCGGAGGACTACGAGAACTTCTACAACGAGAAGCGGTACGGCTTCGACAAGCCGGTGAAGCATATCCATATCAGCGCGGACGGCTCCGTCGTCTACAACGCGATCCTCTTCATCCCGGAGAGCACGCCGTTCGACTACTACACGAAGGAGTACGAGAAGGGGCTCGAGCTGTACAGCAACGGTGTGCTGATCATGAACAAGTGCGCGGATCTGCTGCCCGACTACTTCGGCTTCGTCAAAGGGATGGTCGATTCGGAGAACCTCTCCCTGAACATCTCGCGGGAGATGCTCCAGCACGACAAGCAGCTCAGCCTGATCGCCAAGCATATCGCGAGCAAGATCAAGAGCGAATTGCTGAGCCTCCTCAAGAACGATCGGGAGAAATACGAAGCGTTCTACAAGTCGTTCGGCCGACAGCTGAAGTTCGGCGTCTACAACGACTACGGCATGAACAAGGACACGCTGCAGGATCTGCTGCTGTTCTCCTCCTCCCTGGAGAAGAAGCTGGTCTCGCTGGACGAGTACGTCTCGAGAATGCCGGAAGACCAGAAGTACATCTACTACGCCTCCGGCGAGTCGATCGACCGGATCGAGAAGCTCCCGCAGACGGAGCTGGTGGCCGACAAGGGCTATGAGATCCTCTACCTGACCGACGATATCGACGAGTTCGCGATCAAGATGATCATGACCTACAAGGAGAAGGAGTTCCGTTCCGTCTCGAGCGGCGACCTCGGCATCGAGGCCGACGAGCAGGACAAGGAGACGCCGGCCGAAGAAGCGGACAACCAGGAGCTGTTCGACCGGATGAACGGCCTTTTGGCCGGCAAGGTGAAGAAGGTCAAGGCGTCCAAGCGGCTCAAGACTCATCCCGTCTGCCTGTCCACGGAGGGCGAGGTCACGATCGAGATGGAGAAGATCCTGAAGGCGATGCCGAGCGGCCAAGACGTGCAGGCGGAGAAGGTGCTGGAGATCAACGTCAACCACGAGGTGTTCCAGTCGCTGAAGGCCGCCTTCGGCAAGGACGAGGAGAAGCTGAACCTCTACACCAACCTGCTGTACAACCAAGCGCTGCTGATCGAGGGGCTGCCGATTCAGGATCCGGTCGCGTTCACGAACGACATCTGCAAGATCATGGCTTAATACGCGGCAATCGCGTGAAAGGAACAGTCCGGCCTGGGAAAACCCAAGCCGGGCTGTTTTTTTGTACGGGGTCGTCGTCAACATCCGCCTGCCCCACATACGCTGCAGGGGGAGGCGAGGAAAGGCATGCCGTCAGAAGGCCTTATCGCTCATCGGTCAGCCCGTCGGCGTCTTGCGCGCCACCGGGAACGGTGTATCCGGCATCTTGTGCAGCATCGGCGGCGGCGTTCTCTGCTTACCGGTAGGTTATTGCATAGTTGCTTCGAATAAATAATGATACATACGTATGGAAATTCAAATTTTGCTCGTTACTATTGTGAACAAATAAGGAGGGAGGATATTGTATGGTAGCAGATAACCAAGTCCAGATGCTTGTTTTACCTGAAATTAATCTTGTTGGCTTGTGCGTCACTTCGCCATTTAAAGGTCATCTTCCTGAAAGAGTGGAGGATATGAAACAAGAGTTTCACAGACGAAAAGATGAAATTCGAAATGTTATACATCCTGAACGTTACGTCAGTCCGAGCTTTACTTCGGAGGTTCTGTTTACTTACTTGATTTGTATGGAAGTGGCGAGCCTTTCCGACGTGCCAGAAGGAATGTTAGGGTTTACGATACCACCCCATCGTTATGCGAAAGTAAAATCAAAAGGCGACCCCTATCAAGACATCCATGACTATTTAAAAGCAAACAACAAACAAAGTAATAAAAGAGCACTTGCATTAGAGATATACCATTTTGAGAATCCTGCATGGCCTGACGAAGCTGAAGTGTGTATTCCATTATTGGCTTGAACTAAAGGGCGATAGCGAAGAAACAGTTGCTGCGGCAACTGTTTTTGTTTTTCTCAACTAACGGGCAGGATAATGTAATATTCCATCATGCAACCGGCGAAATATTCGCTTGCATGTTCAGTTCTTGGGTAAATTAGCTCAATAAATTCTATAAATAAGATTATATATGGTATAATATGAAAATATATTTTAAAAATACTAAAGCGTTATGAAATGGTGGACTAAACGAATGGAACGTACAATTCAATTAATGGAAACCCATTTAAATATCGATCTTGGAAATCCGCCCTTTTTAAAATTAGATAACGGGTTGCAAATTCCATACTCTTCGATTAAGGGGATAACAACAGGTAGACCCATACCAAATGCTTTCAAGCTTTATGGTTTTTCTTTTGGAGGAACAAGAAATGGATTATTTAGATTCAATGGAGGTTATCATCTCTACTTTTTTAATAATGAGGTTGATACCCTTCATTTTGACTTGAATAATTTTCTTGTTGGTAAATTTAAAATATCAAAGTTAATCATTGATGTTAAAAACCCTGAAGAAATAAGTAAAACTATCTCCGAAAGATTGACGTGATAGTTCAATACCGAAAGGTCTACCGCACTGGCTTTTCTCAACTAACGGGCAGTTTTGCTGAATAGATCTGGAAAAAAGGAAAGTGAATTATACATATACCTACTGTATACTAAGCTCTTCCACTTGCTGAGTATGTGGAGCATCTGACCTCTCACGGTTGGGCTGCGGTCAAAGAGAGGATAAAAATCGTCAGGTAAGTTTCCCTGGTGGTCCTTCGTGTGAGGGGAGGAGAAATCCGGCAGATGCGATTGTGATCAAAAACCACCCATGACGCACGTGAGGTCATGGGTGGTTTTTGATCATTTTCATACGTTCAGGAGGGGGCCTGGGTGCAATAGCGATGTTTTTAATCACTTCGTTGGACAGAGTATTGCGTGAAAATGGCCACCACCACCCGGGAACGGCCATTCTTCGTATCCATTTCCGAACCCGACTTACTTGACCGGCCCCATCCAGGTTGTAATCGTCTTCCTCTGGTGCGGCAACGGCGCTTTCAGCTTTCCGTTGTCGGTTAAATGCTTCAAAATATAAGCGACCAACCGGCCGCCGCCGGTATTGCCTCTCACCATGTAGGCAATCTGCGGCTCTAAATGCTTCGGCTGATTTTGCAGGAACAGCTTGAGCATTTTATCGTAGAGCTTGCCGACAGCGGGCGCATACAGGGCGGACAAATCCGGCATTGCCTTGTTCAACCGATCCAGCGTTTGCGGAGAGTCGATCCAAACCGCATTGAACTTGTATCCCTCCTCCGTCTTGCGGATGTACCCCTTCTCCAGTAGGAACGAATATTGCTCGCTGTTCTCTTCGTTGTCGGGCAGTTCCCCTTGTTGGAACGCATGGCAAATCTCGACATTTCGGTATTCCAGGAAACGCCAATCCACCTGGCGGTCGCTCCAGTACGTATTGAATTGCCACAAGTATAAGGGAGTGTCTTCGACGTAGCGGAGCGACGGACCGAAGGTGACGTAACTACTCAGATCAAAACCCGGATCGGCATTGCGGCTCCGGTTCAACGCCGCATAGGCGATATACTGCCCTCCGTCCTTTCGCATCGGCGCGACCGCATCGAAGTTGTCGCCCGCCGGCAGGCCCCGCCAGGATTGCTCCCCAACGTTTTTGGGCAGCAAGGTCCAGAGCAGAAAGTTATAGTCGCCGTCCGGAACGTACACTCCGCTATCCTCGACTTTCCGGCGAACTTCCATTAACGCGTCGAAATGAACATCGGCGACTTCGGCGGCGCACTCCTGCCAGAATCGATGACCGGCTATGGCCAGCTCGAAGAGGTCCCAGACGATGGTATTGCTTTGATATTTGCCGGGAGAGGTTTGGACGAGAAAATTGTAATCGGCCAGGTGCTGGACTTCGCCTTCCAGCAAAGACGGCGGCATTCCGAGCTCCTCCGCGATTTGATGGACGGTAAGCGCCTTGTGATAAGCCGCGTAAACGATATTTTGCGCCAAGGCGCGTCCAAGAAAATCGTTGGTTTCGCCCAGTCTGCCGGCCGAACCGGAATGGCCCATTTCCCCCATGCTGACCGGATTGACACTCAAAGTTCCTGTTGCGCGCATACGTTTCATCCCTTTCCTTAACTCCTTTTTGGCCTCGCTCAGATGCCACTTCACCGTGTTGACAGGAATGTTCAGAGCAATCGCGATATCGCCGTGTTTAAGCTCGTCATAGTAATGCATGACCACGATCCGGCGATGGATGTCGGACAGAAATGCGACTTCCCGGCGCAGCTCGCGGTAAGCTTCGGTGACCAGCAGCCGGTCAAGCGGCTCCCGGGAAGGGTCGACTGACAGTTCGGACATGCCGTTGATTTCGATCGCTTGGGGAGCGTGCGCACGCTTTTTCAACCAATTCACCCAAGTGTATCGGGCAACCGTCCAAACATAGGCCTCCAGGCTCCGAATGTCCCGCTTCCCTGAGAAGGATTTCAACAACTGCAGCATAATCTCCTGAGCCAGATCCTCCGCCTCCGCCCGCTGCTTAACCCGGTTCAACGCAAAACCGAAAATCGGTTTGACATAGCTCCGAATCGCTTCGGCCGCTTCTTTTCCGTTCCGCCCGATCGAATCCATCTTTCGCCTCCGCAGTTGCATCTGTAATTCCTGACAATCAAATAGTGTGCCAGGCGAAATAAAGGTTGGGATATTTTCAAAAAAATTTGGACGTCCTACCGGATCACTCATACATGTACAATTACAAACATCGCGGATAGGTCATTTGAATGGTTAAAGAGACGTTATGAACTTTTTGTTGAATATAATGGAACAAGAATTAAACAAGCTGAAGATTACTTAAGATTTAAGGGTCTCACTTTTAGTATATAAAGATACTTTTTTCCGTTCAACTAACGAGAGACGATAGCACAAAAGCAGGCTGCCGATTGGCGGCCTGTTTCACTACGAAGTGACGCGAGGCAACGAACCGAAAAAATTTATCGCTTCGTGGGGTTGACCTGGAGTCGCCTCCAGCATGTAGAATGCGGAATGAAGGGAGGTGCGCTCGTTGTACACGATCGGTCAAGTCGTAGAGATGACGGGGTTCGGACACGATACGCTCAGGTATTACGAGAAAATCGGGCTGCTCAAGCCGCAGCGCAAACGGCCGGGCGGCGCGCGCGTGTTTAGCGACGACGATCTCCGATTGCTGTCCGGACTGAAATGTTTGAAACGGCTGGGATTGTCTTTGGAAGAAATCAAGACGTTCACGAGCACGAAACGCTGTGTGACCGAACGCTCGTCGATGCACGACGGAGACGAAGCCGTTCTCCGGGATCGAATCGTCCTGCTGACGGACAACTTGGTCCGGATGGAGACGCAGCGTCGCGAACTCGACGAGCTGATCGATCGGACGAAAAACAACATTCGACTGTACAACGAACTGTTGGACGGGACGCCGTAAACTTTTCGATAGTTCCGGCGTTCGAGCCTCCAAGAACCCTTGCAGAGGAGATGCGAGCATGAACATTGCTATAATCGGGTCGGGACACATCGGCGGAACGTTGGGGAAAGCATGGGCGGCGAAAGGTCACCTGGTGACATTCGGTTCGCGGGATCCGCAAAGCGAACGGATGCGTGCGCTGCTCGAGTCGATCGGCCCGAACGCCGCGGCGGCGTCCGTCAAGAAAGCGACCGCTTTCGGCGAAGTCGTCGTATTGGCCGTTCCCGGCACGGAAATCGAGCGCGTGCTGGAGGAGGCGGGAGACCTGCGGCGGAAAATCGTCGTCAATGCGACGATTTTGTTCGACGGGCGTTCGGCGGACGCGGAAGTGCGGAGGTTCGCGAACGGCGCACGCGTCGTGCGGGCGTTCCATACGTCGACGTGGGAGGCGCTCGCGAACCCGCGGTTCGGCGTGGCGAACGCCACGCTCTTCATAAACGGCGAGGACGAAGAAGCCAAGCAAACCGTCTTCCTGCTGGGCGCAGAAGCCGGATTCGATATGGTGGACACGGGTGGTGCGGAAGCGATGGCCGAGATCGAGAAGGCGCTCTTTTCGTTCTGGACCGCGCTCTCGCCGCGGTTCGGCCGCGACTACGCGATCCGGGTGCTGCGAAGGGAAGAAGCGCAGTCGTCTTAAACAGGGGCCGTGTGGCAAAACGGACCGCCGCGATCGTCCGGTTGCGGCGGTCCGTTTTTGTTGCGGCGAAACGCCACTATTTGA
This sequence comes from Cohnella nanjingensis, assembly GCF_014212125.1. Taxonomy (GTDB): domain Bacteria; phylum Bacillota; class Bacilli; order Paenibacillales; family Paenibacillaceae; genus Cohnella; species Cohnella nanjingensis. The sequence goes on along the minus strand of NZ_JACJVP010000041.1, from coordinate 94,231 downwards.
GCGGCTTCATAACGTGGGCGAGTTACATCTTCTCAATGGCTACAATAATAACTGTAATAATAACAATGCCGATCAATGCAAAAGTGTTGAAATGGGCAACATAATTCTTTTCTGCGGACAAAATCGGACAGGTTTTTGTCGTCCGACCTCTTCCCAATTTGTCATTCCAAAATCACTAAAAAGAGGTGTGGAGGATTAGACTAACAGGACACGAAAGCTCAATGAAACGCGAAGAACGGCAGCCGGTCAAATGGCTGCCGTTTTCTCAACGTTAGTCAATGATGTCTGCTTCGGGGCGCAGTATCGTTCATTTCGCATCCTGTCTCTGCCAGTTTCGTCGATGGCTGCAGCCGGAAGACAGCCAAACCGAGAGCTAGTGCAGCATAGCCGCAGAGCACGGCGAAGCCAGCCCACGGTGCGAGCGGGTAGTAACCGGCCTGCGGCACGTAGAGTCCGATCACCTGCGGGTACTCCGGGATGCTCTGCTGAATCGCGAACCCAGCGGCTGGGGTGAGACGCAGCAACCACTGCGACATGCCCAGGGGCAAGAAGTTGGCAAGGATGTAGGTGAGGACGATTGCCGCGATGCTGGCAGTCACCGCCACGACGCTACGCTGGAACAAAGCAGCAAGCGCGAGAGCGAAAACGGCAGCGACGGCAAGGAGCGCCGCGGTTCCGAATATGACGCGCAACTCGGTGAATAGAGTTACCGGGAGAATGTGAATGCCGTTTGAAAGCAGGATTTGCCTGCTAATCGGGATCACGACGATGGCCGCAGCCAGCCCGGCAACAAATGTAACCGTCCCGATCACGATAGACTTCGCAGCCAGCACCCGGTCCCGCCGGGGAGTCGCGAGCTGAGTGTCGCGGATCATGTCCCGCCCGTATTCGGCGGTGACAAAACGGGTCGCCACAACGATCACTGCTATCATCCCTGCTAACACTCCGATCAGAGAGCGCTCAATGGGCCAGCTCCCCTCAGCACCGAGCGGTGCGATGTCGCCGGATCCGGTCACGGTGAATGTGCCGCCGGACTCCTTGACCCCGCTTGCCGGTAAACCTGGACGGCCGCTCTCGGGCCCAGTTGTCGACACGATGCCAATATCGTCATGGCTCCATGCAACGCCGGGATCCACACCCTGCAGCTCGAGACGATCAAATACAGCGGTGGAATTGGTGAAGCGCCTTTTTCCTTCAGACAAAGTCACATTGCCCGGAGAGTTGACGAAGAGCCCGATCTCCACCTTAGCTGGCAGTCCGGCCAGACGAGCCATGCCAACCTTGGTCCACTGCGTGCCGTCCGTCGACTCGTAGCCGGTGATCGTGTCATCGGAGCGGGTCAGCCTCAGCCAGCGCGGGGATTCCGTTGACACGCCGTCCAGGTGACCGGCTGTGTCATGGATGAAGTTGTACTGCATCCGAACGCCGTGGCTGCCGGTGACCATCATCGCCGCATAAGCCGATCCCTGTCTGGTACTGTCCTTGATGATAATCCCGGCCTTCGCCCACGGCACGACGCCGGGGACAATTTGGTCGTGGTTGGGCGGGGGGTAAGTGATCATGCCGGTCAGCGAGGTCACGCGTACGGTAATGCTGCCGTCTCCCGTCAGCGGCTGGTGCACGAAGTAGAATTTATCGGTCACCGCTTCTCCATCCGGCCCCAACAGATTCCGGGGAGAGCCGCCCCCTCTCGAACTTGTATTTGCGATGAGCAGACCGAACAGCGTGGTTAGCATCAACGCGACCACCATGCCGATCATCAAGCCGCGGGCTGCCCGGAATTTAATCCACTCCGCACGCAATATTCGCGCGAAACCGTCAGTCTCTGTATTTTTTGTGTTAGTTGAAGTCATGTTAGAACCTCCCTTGAGTTTGATAGTAAAATTAAGATATCTTACTCAAGGTTAAATGACGGTTAATTTTTCGGCAGTTCGACTATCACTTTTGAAAAAACGCCAATTTCGCTTTCAATAAGAATTTTCCCATTGTGTTTTTCAATGATGGTTTTTACGATAGAAAGCCCAAGCCCGCTGCCTCCCAATTCCCTTGAACGGGAGGAATCCACGCGATAAAACGGTTCAAAGATATTTTCCAGTTCATCCTCCGGAATGCCCATTCCGGTATCCTCGATATAAACAATCGCAAAATCATCCTTCAGGGCTGCCGAAATCAGAACTTCACCGTTCATTCCATTGTATTTCACTGCGTTCTGAACAAGATTAAAGAAGGCCCTTTGCAGAAGCGCCTTCTCTCCCAAAAACATAATGTCCGTGATGTTGTTTTCTATGCGGACGTTTTTAACGTTACTGCTTTCCGCTAAAGCCAATATAATTTCATCAAACATTTCTTTTATATCAAAGATTTCAAAATGATCAGAACTGGACGCGCTGTTCATCTTCAACAGATCATAGACTAAAGCACTCAGCCTCTGGGCATTTGCAAAGGTATCTTCCAGTACCTGTTTATATTCCTGGATAGTGGGATTTTCGTCCAACTGCAGGACCTCAATATTCGTGATGATACCGGCAAGCGGCGTTCTGAGCTCATGAGCGGCATTAGCGGCAAACTGTTTTTGATGATTAAACGCTTTTTCCAATCTCGATACCATATGGTTAAAGGAGACGGCTAGCCTGGCAACTTCATCATTCGTATCAAAATCTTCAAGCCGCTGAAACATTTTACTTTCGTCGATATTTTCTATGCTTTTGCTCAGCTTGGCCACCGGCTTCAATGCTTTACCAGCTATGAAATAGGAGGTACCCGTTCCAACTATAATCATGATAAGCATGTAGATAATGCTGACCCTAGCGAAATGTTCGTTCGTTCCATCCGCACGGGGTAGCATACTTAAATTTAGATCTGGCGATTTATTTACGGATGATTCCAACTGCGAATTAACATTGAGATCTTGATCCATCATGTGTACGGAATAAATATGATGTGCTGTAAAAACGGAAGAAAGCGTCAGGATTATGCAGACGACCGAAAGAACAAGCGCGGTCAGAATCGTAAGCCTTATCCGTAAGGGTATCTTATTTAATAATTTCATCAGCATACTCTTTTCTGAGAGAATACCCAACCCCTCTCGTGTTTTTAATCAGTTCCTTGTTGCCGATATATTCTGCAAGCTTCTTTTTCAGAGAATTGATATGTACTTTGATCGAGTTAGAAAACAGGTCCGCTTCGCTGTTCCAAATATGCTCAATCAGCTCTTCTGAACTCACAATCCTGTCTTTATTCATGAATAAGTATTCCAGAATGGCATATTCCTTTCTAGTTAACTCAACCTTCTGCTCATTCACAAAGACGCACTTGAAGGCAGTGTCGATTTTTACATCGCCATGTGAAGGAACCGTTTCCTTTTGAATAAACTGCCTACGGAGCAGTGCACGAATGCGTGCTTCAAGCTCTTTGAAATGAAACGGCTTTGATATATAATCATTCGCTCCGATGTCGAGTCCGGTAATTTTGTCCTCGACCTCAGCTCTTGCCGATAAAATCAGCACCTTTAGCTCCCATTTTGTTTTTCGAATTTCCTTGAGAACTTCAATACCGTCAATCTTAGGTAAATTTAAGTCAAGCACCACCGCATCATATGGATTTATTTCGATGAGCTCCAAAGCCAGCTCTCCATCGTTGGCGGGATCAACAGCGTAGCCATATTTTCTCAGTCCATTACATAGCGCTTTTTGCATGGACATTTCATCCTCGACAACTAAAATTTTCATGCTACCACCGCCTTTACCATGTCATTATATACCATGAAAAGTAAAATGACGGTTAAATTTAAGGCAACACGGTTAAGGCAACACGGCGACCGTAGCCTTAGCAGCGCCAGAGGCCGCAACGAAGACTAGGTATCCGGATAGCGGGCCTTGATCTCATCCAGCTGCCGCTTCATGCGCTCCACGACAGCCGGCGGTTCATGTACCGTCACGTCCAGTCCCCACCCGACGAACAGTTTGGCGAAGAAGCCGATGTCCCGCTCGGGGACGTGTCCGGCCAGCCAGCCGCTGCCGTCCTCCCGGACGTGCGCCTTGGGCGAATGCCACAGCTCCGCCTCGCAGCGCTGGACGCCTTCCCGGGTGAGCTCCGCGCGGAGGTAGACGTACTTCAGCGGCTCATCCCGGTGGTCTTCCCAGTTGCCCAGATCCACGTCGCCGAGATTAAGCGGGACGGCGCTGGGGTCGAACTCCGCCGCGTGGATGCGGTCGCATCGGAACAAGCGATAGCCGCTTCGAAGGAAGCAGTAGGCGGGACAGTACCAGAGACCGCTGTTCGCGAAGATGCCGACCGGCTGAATGAGCCGGTCGGAGGTGCTCCCGCCGGATTCGTAGGCGATGCGGACGACGCGCTGCCGCACGGCCCCGTCCAGCAGGACGGACAGGTGCGGAGACTTCTGCAGTCTCGTCGGCGCGATGAAGTCTACGCGGTTCTTCATCCGGTCGATGCGATCCCGCACGTCTCCGGGCATGTAGTGGTAGAACTTGCTGAGGGCTGCCGAGGATTCCGTCTCGAAAGGCAGGTCGGCATAGTGGCGCAGAGCATGGCTCGCGAAGAATAAAGCGACGGCTTCCTCCTCCGTGAAGGCGATCGGCGGCAGGACGCGTTCGTTCAGCACCTGATAACCGCCGTGCGGGCCTACCTCCGAGTACAGGGGGACGCCGATCTCGCCGAGCTCCTGCAGGTCTCGCAGGATCGTCCGCGAGGACACGCCGAATTCGCGGGCGAGCTCCTTTACCGTGAATTTGCGTTTGCGGTTGACGGTCATCATCAGTTCCAAGAGCCGCTTCGACTTGGACATCGGCGAAGGCCTCCTTTTTGGCGCGATTATGACAAGCTTTGTCACTATTATAGGTTACGATGAGTTCGAAGCCCAGAAGAACCTATTCTATTCGCGATGAAATGGAGTGTTGCGTGTGCAAGCCGTGAACGAATTGAGAGGATTGCTGTTCGAAGAACTGACGCTGCTCGTGAAGACGTCCGTCCGCCTCATCGGAAGGATCTCCCCGGCGGATGCGGACTACAGACCGCGGGACAACATGCGCTCGCTGCAAGAGCTGGTGCATCACCTGGCGTCGATCCCGTCCGTGGACCTGTTGATCCTGCAGGAGAAGAGCGAGCCGGAGATCCGCCGACTGGAGGCCGAGATTGCGGCCGATACCGACCCGGACAAGCTGGGCGACCGGATGATGTCCGGCATGCGCGAAGTGGAGCGGTATATGACCGGGCTCTCCGACGAGGACTTCCTGCGGAAGTCGACGAAGCCCTTCTATCTGGAGCATGACGCCGTGCAAGCCAAGTGGTTGATCGAGATCGTCACCCACGTCCAGCATCACCGCGCGCAGCTGTTCAATTACATGAAGCAGTTGGGCTACGCGATCAACATGTTCGATCTGTACAGCGCGGAATAGATTCGAACGGCAAGTCCAAAAAGAAGCGGGAGAAATTCCGCTTCTTTTCCATTTCCTGTGCTATATTAAGGGGGTAGATACAAAACGTATCCAACATAAAGGAGGTAAAACGGTTTGCGCGGAACAGTCGTTAGGCTCCTAAGCCTCGTCGCGAGTTTGCTGCTGCTGTCGCCTCTCGCGGTATACGCGGAGGAATCCGGTCCCTCGACGCCTTCAGTCCCTTCGTCTCCCTCGGCGGCGGCGGAGACCTCTACATCTCCGATCAGCTTCGATTACTACATCTACGGCTATCCCAGAACGCTGGACCAGGTCTTCCAGATGGACCAGGACGTGAACTTGTACTTCCTAGTCACTTCCACGGATCCCATCCGGCAAGTAACGGCCTCTTACAACGGCAAGGTTGCCCAACTTTCCAACGGCAAGCAATTCTGCTTCGATCGCTTCGACTGCCGTCCGGTCTGGGACACGGACCTCCGCATCGACGACTTTCCCGCCAGCGAGGACACGCTCGTAACGCTCGAAGCGACCGATGCGAACGGACGGACGCAGACGGCGACGATGACCGTCCGCAATATCAATCTCAAGCAGCTGCAGGTGGCGCTCACGGGCCCGGAGACGCTTCAAGCCGGGGAACCCTTCGCGCTCGACTATGGCGTCGTCCATCAATCGCTGAACATCTATGAGCAGAGCCTCAGGCTCGCGTATGACGCTTCGAAGTTCGAATTCCAATCCGCGGAGACGCTCCAGGCGGGGACGGATATCACCCAGCAAGACAACGGTACGGAAGGTCTGCTGAACCTGACGTTGTCGAGCTACAATCCCGACTATGTACAAGGGCCGGTGCTTCGCCTTCGCTTCCGCGCCAAGGACGAGGTCCCCGACGGGACCGCCGCCGCGATGGCGCTCGACGCCTGGGCGACGACCAGCGGCGGGACTTTGCTCTCGCCACAGGTATCGTTCAACGCCGTGTTCCGCAACGTGGGCAAGTCGGCGCTGCTGAACCTCATCGCTGCCGCGCAGCAGTTGCATGACGCGACGGCCGAAGGCAATCATGCGGGACAAGTGCCGGCGGGCCAGAAGGCCATCCTGCAGACGGCCATCGATCAAGCGCAGGCGATCGCGGACGATCTCCAAGCGACGCAGCCCCAAGTGAATCTGGCTTCCGTCGCGCTCGCCGCGGCGGTTCAGGCGTTCCGGGACGCGATTGTGCTCCGGGATCCGATCACGTTCGATTATTACATCTATGGGTATCCAAGGACGCTGGATCAGGTCTTCCAGCTGGACCAGGACGTGAACATGTACTTCCTGGTTACGTCTGTGGATCCGATTCGGAAGGTAACGGCGACGTATAATGGCAAGACCGCCGAGTTGTCGCATGACAAGCAATTCTGCTTCGATCGCTTCGACTGCAGGCTCGTCTGGGATACGAACTTCCTGCTCGCCGACTTCCCGGCCGGCGAGGATACGCTCGTGACGCTGGAAGCGACTGACGCGAACGGACAGACGCAGACGGCGACGATGACGATCCGCAATATCAACCTGAAGCAGGTGCAAGCTGCATTGACCGGTCCTGACGATGTCAACGCCGACGGCGCGTTGGAGGTCGATTACGGGCTGACGGGCAATACGCTGGAGGTCTACGAGCAAGGTCTCCGCGTTCAGTACGACGCCGCCAAGCTCGTCTTCGAATCGGCGCGGACGCTGCAGGCGGGGGTGAACGTCACCCAACAAGACCAGAGTACGGAGGGACTGCTGAATCTGTCGTTGTCCAGCTACGATCCCGCTTACGTCAGCGGTCCGGTACTGCGCCTGCGCTATCGCGTGAAGAGCGACGTTCCCGACGGAGCGGCTGCCGCGATCACGTTGGACGCGTGGGCGACGACCAGCCAGGGGCAGCGGATCGCGCCGCCCGTGTCGTATAGCGCCAAGCTGCATGCCGTCGACCGTTCGGCGCTGTTCGGCAAGATTTCAGTCGCCCAGGCGCTGTATGATGCCACGCGGGAGGGCACCAAGGTCGGACAGGCGCCCCGCGGCGCCAAGGCCGCCTTGCAATCGGCGATCCGTCTAGCGCAGGCTGCGGCGGATGACGCTTCGGCCACCCAGTCGCAGGTGGATCAGGCCGCCATCGTGCTAGACAAAGCCGTCGCGTCGTTCCGGGCGGCGATCGTGCCGCAGCGGGACGGCGACGTGGACGGAGACGGGAAGATCACGGCGAACGATCTCTGGATCGCCGTAGCGGCGCTGGGTATCCGTTCGAGCAGTCCGAAGTGGGAGCACGTGAAATACGCGGATATGAATCACAACGGCAGGATCGATGCGTGGGACGTAGCGGCGATCGCGAGCATCGTTCATAGCGGCAGATAAGCGGACGAACCGTCGATTCAGCCCTCGGGCAGGATCGGCTTGTGCGCCACCGTCGTCGAGAGGACGATGAGCGTGGTCGAGCTCCCGTATTTGTCGCATTCGTTCTCGAAGGCTTCGAGCGCCGCCATGGAGGCGGATGCGACTTTGAGCAGGTAGTTGTACTCCCCGCTGATCCGGTGGCATTCCGCGACGTGGGGAGAGGCGCGGCAGAAGGCGGCGAACGCATCGCAAGCATGGGCGCGGAACAGCAGGAAAGCGACGATCGGCTTCCCGACCGCGGCCGGGGAGACCTCGGCGCGGTATCTCGCGATGGCGCCGCTGTCCTCGAGCCGGCGGACTCTCTCCGTAGCCGCGGGTTGGGAGAGGGCGACCGAACGGCCGAGTTCGGCCATCGAGATTCGTCCTTGCTCTTGCAGCAGCAGCAATATTTTCTGATCGATCGGATCCATTCTGCATCGCTCCTTGATTTTCAAAGTCATATGCTAAATATAACTTGCAAATGCATTTCAGACACGCCTTTTTCCTTCCATATGCGATGTATGGGGAGGCCGCGTTCGCGTAAAATTAGTCCCATCGCAGAAGATGGGGGATGAACCGCATGACCGAACAACAGCAACAGCAGCGTCTGCAACAGCAGCAGAACCATCACGAACACCAACAGCAGCAGAATCATCACCAACACCCACAGCAGCAGAACCATCACGAACACCAACAGCAGCAGAATCATCACGAACACCAACAGCAGCAGAACCATCACGAACACCAACAGCAGCAGAACCATCACGAACACCCACAGCAGCAGAACCATCACGAACACCAACAACAGCCGCAACTTCTCGTCCTTGTGGGCAGCCCGCGCCGGGACGGCAACTCCGCGTCGCTGGCGGATGCCGTGAGGCGGGGAGCGGCGGAAGGGGGCGCGCAGGTGAAGCTGCGCTTCCTGGACGACTATATTGCCGGATTTCTTCGCGACTGCCGCACCTGCCGTCTGCCGAATGGCGAGTGCGGCATCGAGGACCGCTTTCGGACGTTGTTCCTGGAAGACTTTCTGCCCGCCCAAGGGGTCGTGTTCTGCTCTCCCGTCTATTGGTACGGTCTATCCGCGCAGACGAAGGCTTGGTTCGATCGCACCTTTTGCTATTATGCGGCTTCCTATCCGGACTCGGAGCAAGTCATCCGCGGGATGACCGGCAAGCGGATCGGCCTCGCCCTCGCCTCCGAAGAGACGTACCCGGGCGCTTCGCTCGGCATCGTGCATCAGGTGCAGGAGTACGCCCGCTACACGCATTCCGAGTTCGTCGGGTTCGTGCGCGGCGTCGGCAATCGCCGGGGCGAGGTCGCGCGGGACCCCGGCTTCCCCGCGGCGGATGCCGAACGGCTGGGCCGCGAGTTCTTCGCGCGACGCTACACCGACTACCGCCTCGACACGCCGCGGAGCGGGAGCGCCTGGCCGCAGGGCGATTAGCCGCATTCGGCGTTCTATGGCTGAGCGAACCAACGGCAAGAGGCGATTCTCTAGGTCGATTAGACCAAGGGAATCGCCTCATTTTTACTCGCAATCAAGCAACAAGATGCTACGTCTCGGTCCAGCCGCCGTCGTTTAATAGTTCGACGTTCTTCACTTGGAGATTCGGGCCATAGGTTGCGATCGCCGTCAGCGGGTGGAAGTCATAGGATGTCGTCCCATTGGCGAAGCTGCCCAGCGAACCGGATACGCCTGCGCGGATCACATTGCCGGTTACGGTGTAGTTCACGATATTGCCGAATCCGACGCTGAATGAGTTCCAGGCCATCGAATACGACTCGGCGTATGTTTTCTTGATGCGACTGTCATCCCAATTGGCTCGAACTTCAACTTGCCCGTCCTGGAGCGCAATGGTAGTCGTGACGAACCGATCGACCGCGCCAACAGGGTCCGCGATGGCTGCCTCGGTCAAATCCTCCCGATTCAATACGTGAATCTCTTCCCGATGGTAGATGCCCTGGCTGTTTGTCGTCTTTAGGATGACGACAATCTCCTCGCGTTCGTCGCCGTCTACATCCGCGACATAGAGGCTGGGCTTGTACCCTTGATCGATCAGATTGGGCCAGGCAAACGTTTTGGCGATCTCGCCGGTCCGTAGGGCAATCCCCGTCACCTCGCCTTCCTCCGAACGGCTCGCATATAGCTTTACGCCCTTCTCGGAAGCAAGCTCCTCTTGCGTGCTCCCGTCGGAGACCGCTACCTGTGCGACGTCGGACGGCACGTTCCCCTTTCCGCTACCCCAAACTGCGTTCTCCTTGGCATTTGTCAGTCCGCAGCCGCCGACCAGCAGCAGGACGGACAGTCCTAACAAAGTGCGTTTATAGGTGTTCGGCCGGTGCGTTCGAATCAGGATCATCCTCCTTCGATAGGCTTGCCGGCTTCCCGCGATTCCGGCAGCATGCATGAACCGAGACTGGCCTGACAAGGCTGCCAGCAGTTTCAAGATCGTCATCCCGTAAGCGTGCGAATCCGCAGGCCGAAGAGATGTCAGCGTCAGCGCATCGCATGCGAGCTCTTGGTCTTCCCGCATCCGGCGATAGGCGTACCAGACCAGGGGATTGAACCAGTGCAAGGCCAGCAAGGCATGCATCGCCGCGTTCATGAAGAGATCGCGCCTTCGCAGATGCGAGAGCTCATGGAGGAAAACAAACTGGAGCTCGCGATCGTCCAATATCCTCAATACATCTGGAGGCATCAGCAGTCGGGGGCGGAAAAGGCCGGTAAGCGCCGGACTCGAGACAAGGCCGGTCTCGGTCAGCGTCACTTTGCGCCGAACGTTCATCTTCGCTTGGCACTGCCGGAAGAGCGAATTCACGCGGGAATCGGAGATAAGGGGCTCGTCCCTTAGACGTCTGACAAATCGCAGATGAGCTCCGATCATAATACCGGCTGCACTAAGCGCGCCGAGCAACCACGCCCAAGAGAGCGCATCGACAAGGGGGCTGCGAAATGGAGCCTCCTGCAGGGCGGGACGGTTCGGCTGTACGCTGGGAGATTCGAAGGCAAGTGGAGAATCCTCCGAGAGCCGAAAGACGACGGCCGGCGACTGTCCAGTCGCCCGATCCATCGTGTCCCGCGGTTCGGGAGACGCCTCGGGATGCGCGGGGGTCCATAGATTGAAGACGCTGAAGGCGCTCTCGGGGGTCCAAGGCAGCACTAGCCGAAGAAGCACGAGCGTCCAAAGCAGGTATGTCCACCGAGGCTGCATGCGATCCCGGAGCAGCAGCCTGATCGCCAGAATCAAGCCGATCAGCACGCATGCCATGAGGGAAGTCGTCCAGACCGCGTGAAACAGCGAAGGCCATGGGAAGCGCATCGGCTACTCCTTCCTTTGCTCCAGGATGGCTTGCAATTCCGCGATATCCTCCTTTGACAGCCGTTCGTCTTTCAAGAAGTTGACGAGCATCGGTTTCATCGCGCCGCCGTAGATCCGCTTGAGCAAGGACGAAGTCTCGGAGCGGACGCAATCCTCCTCCTTCGCCAGCGGATAGTAGCGATACGTTCGGCCGTCCGGATCGAAGCCCAGCGCCTGCTTCTCGACCAGACGGTTGATGAGCGTCCTCACCGTCTTCGGGTTCCAAGCTTTGCTGTGCTCCAACGTCTGGACGACCTCGCTGGCCGCAAGGGGAACAGGCGAAGACCAGAGCACCTTCATCACTTCCCATTCTGCATCGGAGATGCGAGGGATCTCGGATGTCATGAGGCGGCACCTCTCTTGATCACATTTGTAATCCTGAATCTAGATTACATTTGTAATCACAAGAAGTCAACGCTATTTTTGAAGTTGGGTTGACACGTTCAACATTTTGGAGATTTTCCATTGGGATCGGTTCGGGTTCGCCGGGATGTTCCTCTATCAATTCGGCGTCTACATGCTGCTGTTCAGCCTACTTACCCTGCTGTTCTCCGGGCTTCGGCATGCAGTGGGCTGGCTCCTATGGGTCGTGCTGATCGCGGCGATTCCGTTGGGCACCGCGCTCCCCGTATTCCGGCCGCATGTGGCGGAGGGATTCGGCAAGCTGCTCTTCAACGACTCCTTGCTTCAAGGCTTCGGTATCACGTTGATCCTGAGCCTCGTATTCCTGGCTGGCGGTTGGTTGTTCACCCGTAGAAGGCCTTATTGACGAGCACGGCCGCTTCGTCGGCTATCGGATCGAATCGGGTCATTTGACATTTCAATCGCACATCTGATATGACTGGTGTAGGGTTCCGTACGGACGGCCCCGCGCCGGTCTTTTTCAACGGATCAGAAAGTATAAGTAGGGGCGTGCGGCACCAAGATGGGGTAATTCTGTATGAGGTGATCAAGATGACGGAAGAGTTGCATCCGCAGCGCGCGGAGACGGAGGCGGCCGGCGAGCCGAAGAAGATCAGCCTGGCCGAAGCGATGAAGCTGAAGCTCGCGCAAAAGAAACAAGCGCAGGCTGGCGGCAAGGGGAATCAAGACCACTACAGCACCGATACGAAAAAGATGCAAAACCAGATCAACAAAAAGCCGAACAACCAAAAGAGACGCACGGGCGTGTAAAGGTAGGGCGGTTGGATCGCGTACGGACGTGCGCGTGGTGCGGGCGAATGAGGGAAGTTAAAACGCCCTCTTTCGCCCACATCACGCCAACCGCCAATGTAGGTAAACTAATTGCTCTCTTTCGCACATTTCCCCNNTTATTTACTCTCTTTCGTGCAACTCGCCCGCCAACCGCCGATTTAGGTAGTCTTTATGCACATTCTTAGGGCGTATCAGCATCATACGAGCGAAAGAGGGAAGTCAAAAACTCCCTCTTTGGGCAAATCGGCCACATGCAGGCGAATCAGGGCGATGCGGCGAATCAATTTTCCACGCTTATGCGACATAAAGCGCGCTGCAAGCCAGCCCCTGGCGAATCGGGAGCTGGCTTTTGCTTAGGCTTGATAAGCTTGCAGGCCTGCTTGATTCAGCAGATTCCAAGGCTTGTTGTAGTGCGGCTGGAAGAAGAAGTCGACGAACCCCAGCTCCTCCATCGTCATGCGGTTCTGGATACAGACCGACAGCGTATTGATCGACTGCGTGAGGTCGGCCTTCGACAGCACCTGCGCGCCGAGGATTCGGCCGCCGTCCGCTTCATAGACGACTTTGAGCAGCGCCTTATCATAGGTCGGCATGAACTCGGGACGGAAGTTGTCCTCTATTGTGATACTTTTCACATTCAAGCCCGCATCCAGCGCGGCTTGCTCGGTCATGCCGGTCGAAGCGATGTTCAGGTCGAACAGCTTGAGGCCCGACGTGCCCTGCGTCCCCAAATACTTCGTCGTCGGCTCGATCAGGTTGCGCGCGACCAGCGTGCCCATCCGCACGGCGTTGGTGGCGAGGGGGATGTAGGCGGGCTTGCCGGTCGGATTGTACCGGATGGCGCAGCTGTCGCCGGCGGCATAGACGTCCGGGCAGCTCGTGCGCATATATTCGTCGACGACGATCGCGCCGTTCGGGAGCATGAGCACCTGGCCCTTCAAGAGATCCGTGTTCGGACGGAAGCCGATGCACAGGATGACCAGATCGGCCTCGTGCTCGCCGGCGGTCGTGACGACCTTCGTCACCTTGCCCGCTTCGCCCTCGAAGGCCGTCACCCCTTGGCCCAGCGCCAGCTCGACGCCGCGAGCGCGCAGCGCTTCTTCGACGAGCGCCGTGTACGCCTCGTCCAAGTACTTGAACAGTACCCGGGGCGTGCTGTCGATCAGGGTGACCTGCTTGCCGAGCTGCTCGAATGCCTCGACGAGCTCCACGCCGATGTAGCCGGCGCCGACGACGGCGATGCGCTTGGCGTGCGCGGCCTTCTGAATGATCGTCTGCGCATGGGCATAGTTCTTGCACAGCAGCACGTTCTCGAGATCCATGCCCGCCATCTGCGGGATGATCGGCCACGAACCCGTCGTGATCACGAGCTTGTCGTACGTATCCTCGCGCGTCTCGCCGGTCGCCAAATCGCGCACGGTCACCGTCTTGTAGACCGTATCGACCGAGAGAACTTCATGCCGCATCCGGGTGACGACGCCCAGATCGGCGAGCGTCTGCGGATTGGCGTAGAACAGCTGCCCGGCGTCCTGCACCACGCCGCCGACATGCAGCGCGATGCCGCACGACAGGAACGAGATATTGTCATTGCGTTCATAAACGGTGATCTCCGCGTCGTGGTAGAGCTTGGCCATCTGCGTGATGGCGGCGGTGCCGGCGTGCGTGCATCCGATGACTACGACTTTCATGAGAGAACCCTCCCTATCCATGTTGTGAATCATTTCACATTATACTGCGCCAAAGGAAGCGGGAGCGGAGATGGCCGCGCAGTTTAAGTTGTGATTTAATTCACAATCTTGTGTTGCTCTTATCATATGCGGAAGGGAAGGAAAAGGCAATAGATTTCGTGAAAAAAATCACAATATGTTTTGAGGGAATGGAAAAAGGGTCAACAACGGCCGCCTCGAGACGGTCTGCCCCGGCGGAAACAGCAAAAAGCAGGCACATGGCGCCGCATGGCCTGCCGTGCGAGGGGCTTCCCGATCAAAGCGGCTGTCCGGGCGGCGCTTCCGGCGGAATCTCGGGATGGATCTCCGGAACCTCCTCGGGCTTGATCTCCGGGATCGGGTCCGGCACGATCTCCGGACGCGGCTGCTCGGGCCGGATCCCGGGCGAAGGCGGCGGCGCGATCTCCGGACGCGGCTGCACGGGCTGAATCTCAGGGGAGGTGGGCGGCGTGACCTCCGGCGTGCTCGGCGGCGTTACGTCCGGCGGTTTCAGGGCGTGCATCGGCAGGTTGTCGGGCTGGCTGTATTTTTCGGTCATCGGTCAACCACTCCTTTCGCTATAGCGTTCTTTACCCCAAACCCGGTATGATGATAGCACGATCTAAGGAAAGGTGAGCTGCAAGCATGTTCGACCCCACCGTATACGACAACCTCAAGGTCGCCCTTGAGAATCTGATCTACGACTTGGACAATCTGGACGGCCGCGTACGCGTCGCGGACCGGACCGACCGGCTCGAGATGTCCGTCCTGTCGCGAACCTTCGCCATCCGGTTCCATCTCGCCGAGCGCCCGGCGATCATGGCGCGGATCGGCCTAGAGGCGACGCTCCGGGATCTCGCGGCGGAGATTCTGGAGATGCCGGGCGAGCCGCCCGCGTGCGCGCTGCGCGTCAGCTTCCATCTGGAGACCGACGACATCGAGCCGGCATGTTCGAGCATCGCGAGCATCGTACAGGAGGTCTGGGGAGCGGCGCTGTCGCCTAGGCTAAGGCTCAGCTTCGACTATGGACAGCCTCGTCCCCGCTACCGCGTCGCGGCCGAGCTCCCATTCGACCGGAAGATTAACGAGGACCAGATGGAGGATCTGTCCGACCTGGTCGATCATGCGCTGCGGACGCTTGAGCGTCTGCAAGAAGATATCGGGGAGGTATAGGCACATGGCGGATATCGCGTTGAGACCGGTTACCCGGGACAACTGGCTGGAAGCGATCGCGTTGAAGGGATCCGAGGACCAGCAGGCGTTCGTGCCCAGCGTGGCCGTGTCGCTCGCGAAGGTCTATATCAAGCCGGACGGCGAGCGCGTGGAGTATCTTCCTTTTGCCGTCTATGCGGGCGAGACGATGGTCGGCTTCGTGATGCACGCCTTCGAGCCGGGCACCTCGGACAGCTACTGGATCAACGGCTTCCTTATCGATGCCGCGCACCAGAGGCGAGGGTACGGGACGGCCGCGATGGACCGGATGATCGCGTTCATCCGCGAGCGCGCTCCCGCGTGCCGGGAGATCCGGCTCACCGTCCATCTCGACAACGCGGCGGCAGAACGGCTGTACGCGCGATTCGGCTTCCGCAGGACCGGCCAGATCTGGGGAGACGAGCGGGTGATGTCTCTTCGCGAAGACGAACCGGCGCTCGCGAGCGGGATCGGACCAAGGGAGTAGACCGTTAGACCTGCTGACTTCCCGCGAGCGTCTATGCTATCCTTGAGGTAAATTTCGCCAACGACCCGAAGGAGAATTCTATGGAACTGTCCCGCGCGGCATCCGTACTGAACGTCATGGAGCCTATCGTCATCAATACGTTCAAGGAGCACATTCTGACGAACCGCACGCTGAAGTGCGATTGCGAGAAGTGCAGGCTGGATATCGTCGTGCTGACGTTGAATCATCTCCAACCCCACTATACGTCCACGCAAGCCGGAGAAGCCTATATCAAGGCGTTGTTCATGAATACGCAGCTGCAATCGGATGTGATCCAAGAGCTGACGCGGGCCTTGCAAGTGGTCGAGGACAATCCCAACCACTAAGCGCCTCTCCCGGTTATTCGAAAAGAATTCGAGCCTCCCGGCCGCCGGGAGGTTATTTGTGATTTCGCATCATCGGCTCCCTCCGCCCCTTACTCGATCTCCCCTGCAATTAGACGATCGCAAGCCGCCCTGGATGGCGACGAAGCGCTTCTCCGCGACCGGTAGACGGCAAGGCCGTTTAGTCCCGGTTATTTTTGATGTCGATTTAAGGCGGTTCTTGGTGTAAAGTGGAAGAAAGCATCTATCACTTCGTGGGGGATCCGCAAATGATTCGAGTAGACGAAGCAAGACTCAAACAACTGCAATACATCGGCCTAACCGAGGAAGATCTGTCCTACCTGAAGCGGCAGGCCGCGCACTTCGAAGCGGTCACCGACATCGTCGTCGACCAGCTGTACGCGCATATCACCGAGCAGCCGGAGCTTTCGCGCATCATCGGGGAGCATAGCACGATCGAGCGACTGAAGGAGACGCAGCGCTGGTACTTCATGACGATGGTCGAAGGCAAGATCGATATGGACTTTATCGAGAAGCGGCTGCACGTCGGGAGCATGCACTCCCGCATCGGACTGACGACGAACTGGTACCTGGGTACATACATGCGTTATCTGGACATCGCCGTCCAGAACTTCAAGCGCGTCGCGCCGGACGAATGGATGAGCATCGTGCTCGCGCTGTCCAAGATGTTCAACCTGGACTCGCAGTTGGTGCTCGAAGCTTACGAGCGCGACGAGAAGCGGAAGATCGAGCGCCTGTCCGAAGAGCGCCAAGAGACGCTGGCCAAGGTGAGCAAGGCCGTGCAGGAGCTCGCGGCGATGATGGTGCAGCTCAGCGGGAGCAGCCAGTCGGTCTCGGAGACGGCGAATCAGACGGCCGAGCTGCAGGAGCAGGCGCACGACAAGGTCGATCTGCTGCGGGCCAAGATCGGCGAGATCGCGAGCGTGGGGACGCTGCTCCAAGAGGTGTCGGACCAGTCCCACCTGCTCGGCCTGAACGCCGCGATCGAAGCGGCGCACGCGGGCGAGTTCGGCAGCGGCTTCGGCGTTGTAGCCAACGAGATTCGCAAGCTGGCGACGCATTCGAAGGACTCGCTCAAAGTGATCAAAGCCCGCTTGAACGAGATCTCGTCCGTGCTCGGCGAAGTGATGCAGGATTCGGAGCTAACCTCGCGACTGGCGCGCGAGCAGGCGGCCAGCTCGCAGGAGCTGACCTCGTTCGTGAACATGATCGAGTCGGTCACGCACGATCTGGAGCGGATTCAATAACGTCCCGGCGCCTAACCGCCCTATATTCCTTTCGAGCCTGACCGCCGACGTGCGGTTGGGCTTTTTTTGACGCTGGGGGCCGACTCGCCATACCGCGATTCGGAATCGTTCCCGGCGAGGTAGGGTAATATGAGGGAAGAATGGAGGGATTCTCATGGCCTTGACGCCGGAACAGCGCGTGACGCTACACGGGTTCAACAACCTGACCAAATCTCTGAGCTTTAATATGTACGATATCTGCTTCACCAAGACGAAGGAAGAACGAGAGGCCTACATCGCTTATATCGACGAGCAGTACAACTCGGACCGCTTGACCAAAATATTGAATGCGGTAGCCGACATCATCGGCGCGCACGTCTTGAATACCGCGAAGCAGGATTACGTGCCGCAGGGGGCTAGCGTCACCTTGCTCGTCTCGGAGGGGCCGATCGTCGAAGTGCCGACGGAGTCGTACGACGAGTCGCCGGGTCCTTTTCCGGACAACGTCGTCCTCCAGCTCGACAAGAGCCATATTACCGTGCACACTTACCCGGAGTACCATCCCAAAGAAGGCATCAGCACGTTCCGGGCGGACATCGACGTCTCGACCTGCGGGGAGATCTCGCCGCTGAAGGCGCTCAATTATCTCATCCACTCGTTCGATACCGATATCATGACGATCGACTACCGGGTTCGAGGCTTCACGCGGGACATCAACGGCTACAAGCTATTCATCGATCACGACATCAATTCGATCCAGAATTACATTCCCGACGCCGTCATCGACGCCTACGACATGATCGACGTTAACGTGTACCAGGAGCACATTTTCCATACCAAGTGCAAGCTGCGGGAGTTCGATCTGAACAACTACCTCTTCGGCTATACGAAGGACAAGCTGAGCATCCGCGAGCAGGAAGACATCACGGATCGGCTGAAGGTGGAGATGGACGAGATCTTCTACGGGAAAAATATTCGGTAAGCCGGGCGCATCCGCTGCATCGTCCCGGCCTTCCCATACGTATACCGCTAGTAGAGCGGAAAGGGGTACGGATTATGAGCCTGCGCGAGGAAGCGGCCCAGCTGCGTCAAGATATCGAGAACGAGCAGCGGGACAAATTGAAGATCGCCCTGTTCGGCCAGCCGGGCGCGGGCAAGTCGTCGCTCATCAATCAGATCGTCGGACAGCCCGTCGTCAAGACGGGAGCGTCCACGGATATGACGACGGAGGCGCAAGTCATCGCCCATGACGAGCTGCTGCTGGTCGACCTGCCCGGATACGGCACGACGCGGTTCCCGCCGAACCAATGGATGGAGCAGTTCAAGCCGGAGGAGCTGGATCTGTTCCTCTGCGTGTTCTCGGGCAAGTTCCACGAGGCGGATTCGAAGTTCTTCAAGGAGCTGCGCGAGAAAGGCCGGATCTGCCTGTTCGTGCGGAACAAACGAGACGATCTGTGGGAGGACGGCAAGACGCAGGAAGAGCTGGAGGCCGAGATCGCGGCGGACGTGCACCGGCAGGTCGGCTCGGAGGAGCCCGTCCACTTCGTGAGCTGCCGGACGCGCGGGGGACTGGCGGAGTTGGTGGACGCCATCTACGCGGCGCTCGACCCGGCCAAGCGGGAGAAGTACGCGCGATCGGCCAAAGCCTTCAGCATGGCGCATCTCGAGGCGAAGCGGGCGGCTTGCGAGAAGGCCGTCTACAAGTATGCGGGACTCGCCGCGGCGAACGGCCTGAACCCGATCCCCGGCGTGAACGTGGGCGTCGACATCTCGATCATGTTCAAGCTGTTCGCGGACGTCCGGAGCGCCTACGGATTGACCGACGAGAAGGTGAACAAGCTGATTCCTTCGCTGCTGCCGCTGGGCAAGCGGGTGCTCGATTACTCGACCAAGGAAGGGATCGCGCTGCTGCTCAAGCGGTTCGCGGGCAAGGGCGCCTCGGTTCAGATCGGGCGCTTCGTACCGTTCATCGGCCAGGCGGTCGCGGCGGCGGCGGGCTTCGGCTTGACGCTGGCGGCGGGGAAGTCCTATCTGAACGATTGCCATGAGCTGGCGGAGCGGATCCTGGCCGCCGAGCTGGGCATTGCGGAGCAGCCGTAAGGTGGGGCAGGACCCGAAAAGAGCGGAGAAACGCGCGGATGCGATACTGACGGCGAACTTCGCGCGGCTGCGGGCGGAACTGATGTCTTTCTCCTTCCGCGGTTGTCGGAAGGTCGCCCTGCTCGGCCAACCGGGCGCGGGGAAGTCGACGCTGCTCGACCTCCTCACGGACCGTGGCTGCGAGCCGAGGCCCGTCATCGGCCCACGGACGGATGCGGCGGATTGGAGCCGGAGGCCGGATGCGCCCCTCATCCTGCGCTGCCGGGAATACGCCTTCGTCGACGCGCCGGGGTACGACACGCTCGCGCATCCGGTCGACGCGTTTTTGCAGGCATTCCCGTTCGAGGCGTTCGATCGGCTGGTGCTCGTGTTGGGAGGCAAGATTCACGAGGCCGACGATCGGCTCTGGCAGGCCTTGAAGCAGCAAGCCCTCGCCTCCAGGACGCTCGTCGCGCGCGGCTTCGCCGAGAGCTTGGACGAGGCGGAGCGGTCGGAGGTCGGCGCAGAGCTGTCCCGCCGGTTCGATGGGCAGGCCGTCCTGTTCAGCAACCGGGAGCGGTTCGGGTTGGAGCAGGTGAAGCGGTTCGTCGGCATCGCGTAGCGACCAGACTTGCGACGGCGTTCAAGGACGACGAATAGCGTAGTGCCGACTACGAAGGGATCGATGGCAAAACGGAAAAGCCTTGGCTCTGCGGCCAACAGGTTCCGTTTTGAAGCAAAAAGCTGTATATGGCATAACAAACGGCGTTCAAATTGACATTCAATTTGACACGCCATTTTTTCTTTGATGGAAAAGCTGTAAATAGCCAACGACATTCCTAACGGGTAGGATAAACACCTAACGGGAGGATAGTTTAAGATTATTCGCGGTGAACCGTATCACAAGTAGGGCGAAAATTTTGAGGGATTTGTTTACTACTATACATGATTAATGATAGAGTAATAGGAAAATTGTACTAATCCAATTATTTGTGTTTGTCGAATTGTTCACTATCCATGAGAGCAGGAGATAACATGTTGTTGGGAGCTTTGCTAAAGGGTTACAAGTCGTATGACAAATCTATTTTCATTCCAATTAGTAAGACAATTGAAGAAAAGTATTCAGTTTATATTGGGAACAATGGAGTAGGGAAGAGTGCAATATTAGAAGCCCTTGACACATTTTTTAACAGCAGGCCCTGGAACCTCACTAGAGGTGCAACTAAAGATGAGGTTTATATCGCTCCTATTTTTTTAATTAGAAAAGATAAATTCTTAGATCGAATCCAAAATAGTAACTACTATGACACTGAGGAACTTAAAGAAAATACGGAGCTATTAGAAACCGTTGAAAAATTAAGCTCCTATTTTTGGAATGTTTCTTCTGATTTTAATACTTTAGTTCATAAATGGCCCCATATATCCCAATTTATTAATCTCCGAGATGAACTATTGACCAAATATTCAAGAGACGAATTTTTCTTTCTTATGTTTGGAGTTCAGTTTACTTCCAAAGACACTTACTTTAGTGCGTTCAATGATGATATCAAAAAGAAATTAAGAGATGGCGAGACCACCGAAGAGAGAGAATTGTTTAAGAAATTCGACAAGATAAGAAAGTTAATTGTTGAATTTTATTCTTATGTATACTTGCCAGTGGAACAGAGTGTAGATGAAATACTAAAAATAGAAGCAAAGCAAATGCAAACCCTTATGAACAAGGACGTTTTAGAAGAAATTGATACCGCTCTAACTGATAAATTTAATATTAATAGCAAGGAAAGAAGCTTTATTACATTTCTGAATGATCACTTAAACGAGTTTATGAGAGGAATAAATATCTCCATTCAGCAGATTGATAAAGATTACAATTATGGAGCAGATTTATTTATTAAAAAGAATCTTAAGACCTCTGACATTAGGGAAAAGATCCTAGAAGCGTACTTTTTAAAGAAATCATTAAAATACAACAATAAAGAGATAACCCAACTTAGTTCCGGTGAGCAGAGAAGGGCACTTATTGATATTGCTTATGCCTTCTTATCAAATCAAGGAAGTAGAGACCGAAATATTATTTTAGCGATAGACGAGCCGGAAGTTTCGATGAGTATTTCTAATTGTTATTCGCAATTTCAAAGGTTGGAGAAGTTATCTGGAATAAATGGGAATCAAGTAATAATCACCACTCATTGGTATGGTGCACTTCCAACAATAAATAAAGGATATCTGCAACATATTCAAGAGGATGATGGGAACATTTCGATTACACAGTTTAATTTCTTCAATTATCTCGAAGAGAGAAAAAGATTCCCAAATGATGTTGAATTAAAAAGTATGTTTGATCTAGCGTCGAGTATCTTAAGTTCTATGAAGTCGTTCAATCAGGGGAATTGGATAATCTGTGAGGGTAGTGATGATAAACTTTATCTTGAGAGTATTTTAACTCAAAAAGATAAGTTTAGGATTTTACCTGTTGGCGGTATTGGAAACGTTGTTAAGATATATAACCTATTGTCAAATCCGATCTCTTCTGATAAGAAAGAGTTTAATCCACTAAATAACACAGGAAGAGTATTATGTCTTATTGATACCGATAATTTAAGATTGAACTTTGTTGGCGGGGACAAGGACAACATTGTCCAATTAAGAAGACTTCAAGTTAGCGCTGACAATAAGGAAGTTAAATTGATAGATCCAGCTCGGCAAGAATACTATAGTAGAACCGTAATGGAAGATTGTTTAGATCCGGAAACTTATTACCAAGCTATAACAGCGGTAATTAATACTAAGGGTACTGAACAGATTCGTACGTTATTTAATCAGTTTACTTTCAATGAAAATTGTTCGGTGTCTACCCTTTCAGCGTACCATTCAGTTATTAAGCCTAACCATATGGACTTTTATGATAAGAAGACCGACATTGAAGAGTTCTTATCGGCACATGATGTAAAGTATTTGGTTGCAAAAGAGTATTCAAAAATCTGCGCCGAAAAGGGATATGTGGACCATAAACTTGAGGCTCAGATAATGAGAATATTTGATTATATTGAGCAGACTGTTTAAAGCACTAAACAAGGCGATTGTAGTGATCAATAAAAATCACTACAATCGCCCTCTTTTTATCCTTTCGAAGAATAGAAGAGTGTATTAGAAGTTGAACTAATAAGTGGATGGCGGAGCGGTAATTAGCAAGATTTTATCGATCAAGTAACGGGAACTATGTGAATTTCTTTCAGACTCGGATAAATAATAGTTAAGAATCATATTGCTTTTGTTTAGAATAAGTAGTTGTTCAAAAGGCGCCGAGTGCCTTGATTTCGCTCTATTTGTGATACGGTGAACCGTATCATAAGTGACGGCGAAAATCGCTTCTGATTATTTCGCAGACAAGTCGCTACTCAAGACAGATTAGAATAACTGACTGTTTTTGTCAGGAAATAGGATTATACTCAATATCAGTTCAGAATAGAATCGTACGCTTCGTGGAGAGAAGGCTTAGACTATGACGAAATCGGATAACATGTTATCGATTCTCTGTGCGCCAGCAGGGTACCGATCATTGCGGATTCGGGCCCAAACGGCGGCTATAGCATCCTAATCCGTTTTACTGATTCCCCGCTTTTCTTCGATATCGAGGAACAGAGGGCGTTGATCCGTGCCTCGATATTTGCTAAGGAGGCCGGGTACCCCTATTCAGATGATTTAACCCGGGCTATGGACAAGATGAAGCGATACGCGAACGAGAAGCAACTGGATCAGCTTAATCGACATAGCGTAGCCTTATCGGTCATTTATCCGCGACCGGACGGTGTGCACCAAACCTATCTGCAAATGCTAGAAGAGGCGGCGGGACAGGGACGAACGTTGGAAGTGCAATATGACCGGGGCAAGGGTGAGGTCCCCCTTCCACGACTGTTCGGTCTATCGCAAGGTGCAGAATTTCGACGATATTTCATCATAAAAATTCGCGTCGCAATTCCTACGTTTATCGGTCTCGAAGCGATCGGTCAACAAAGTTGAAAACAGTGGGTTTTAGCCAGGGGGCACTCTAATGAGTACCCTTGTTTTATTTCAAAAACTTGCCGTCACAGATAGCGCGGGGAACCGTATCACAAGCAGTTTTAAGGCGGGAAGTTGAAGATTTTTTTCATTTTGCTCTCTCGCGAAAGGCTTGGAAATATCCATAATTACCTCATATTCTCCATGAACTCTTCTAAGATAACCATCAACCCGTCCGGATCGCTAATCATCGGTAAATGTCCAGTGTCCAGCGTTCGTACCGATTGCGGGGTAAAGTTTAAGATCATTTGATTTTGTAAGGACGGACTGATCTCTTTATCCATGGTCAGCTTCACATATAGCTTGGGTATATCCGGTATTAGCACGTTGGCTCGATCCGTATAGACGCGTACGGCCTCAGGAATGAATCCTTGAACGATCTCTGTGGCTTGGTCCGGTGAGATATCGTTGCATAACCCCGCGCGGATGGCGGATTTCGGCGGTTTCGTACTCATTGTTCGTAGAATAGCAGACAAGAGGATCCTTTTGGGAAACGGCATGATGGATAAAAATGAACCGCCATTCTTTGGAATTGCAGCTCCTACGGCGATACAGCCTGCTAAGCTTTCGCTCAGTTCGGATGCAAGCTTGAGAGCAAGAACTCCTCCAAGTGAATGCGCCACGATAACGAACCTCCGAGACCCCCATTCACTTATTTGTTTTTTGATGTGAGTTACATAATCCTCCAACGAAAGCCGACTCCTCGATTCAACCGAACTTTGCCTCAGAGGAAACTCAGCAAGTAAACAAGGATGTTCAAGTCCCTCTACGACACTACTTCAAATTCGGCATTCCAAGCCTGCTCCATTAATGAATACAAAGCCGGTCTTTTCTTGCAGATTCTCTTGCATATCGATCATGCCCCCCGTAGGAAGTAGGTTCAGATTGCTTATGGGATAATTCGATGTAAATCGAAAAAAAGCAGCGCCGATTCGAACTTTAAGAAAAGTTTAAGTTGGACGCTGCTAATTTGTTTCATGATTCGATGAAGGTCAAACTGACCATGAACCTTGCATTCTGCGGATGAAGATGATTTGACCGGTATGGTAGATGTCGTGGAGAACAAGATTCGATACCGATTGGTCAATCGTGACCCCATCTAATTCGCTCAGCAAATCTTGATCGCTCAATGCTGAAAGCTTCTCACGAATGCTTGTGTGAATATGTTTCAATTTTTCAACTGTTTCCTGCCACTCTTCCTCTCTAATCACACGGGTGCCCGCATCAAAACTTGTGTCTGTTGATGGAGCGTCTGTCGAACCTGTCAGGCTAGACAGCAACTGTGACTTGTAGAATAAGATGTGGTTGACCAATTCCTTGATCGTATTCATCTCTTTCCCATCCATTCTCCAGCATGCCTGTACAGCTGTTAACCCTTGCAGTGCGCGTTCAAGCGGGGGAAACCAGCCGCTTTCCTTGTCAAAGCAGGCATCCCATGTACTTACTA
This sequence comes from Cohnella nanjingensis, assembly GCF_014212125.1. Classification (GTDB taxonomy): domain Bacteria; phylum Bacillota; class Bacilli; order Paenibacillales; family Paenibacillaceae; genus Cohnella; species Cohnella nanjingensis. The sequence continues at coordinate 69,301 of NZ_JACJVP010000041.1, read as the reverse complement.
GTTTCTCTGTTGTCGTCATTTGAATTCCCTCCATTTATAAATTTAAAAAAGACAGACTGTGTAATGCACCGGAATATAAACGGTACTGATCTGTACCTTTTCGATGATCATACAGCTATTTGAAAATCTTGTCAAATTCATAATCGCCGTATATTCCTCGTAAAAATTGACAATTCTCAGTGTAGTGGCTATTATTAAAAGGTACTGTTCTGTACCTTTTAATATCAAATTTGTTCATTATTCAATTAATTAATTGACGGGTGATTTCATGCCAAGAGCGACAGCGAAAAATCGAATTCTTCAAGTGGCATCGGATTTGTTTTACAGAGAGGGTATCCGAGCCGTCGGAATTGACCGTATTATACTGGAATCGGGCGTTGTCAAATCGAGCTTCTATCGGAATTTTGCATCTAAAGACGATTTGGTTGCGGCTTATTTGGAATATCACGAAGATCTGAATGCGAAAGATTTGGAGGAAGTGCAGCTTCAACATCCGAATTCAAGCGCAATGCAGTTGCATGCTCTCATTGATCGATTTGTAGAGAAGATGAAAACACCCGGATATCGTGGTTGTCCCTTTGTAAATACAACAGTCGAATTTCCGGACTCCTCCCATCAGAATCATATAAGGGCGGTCAAAGGTACGGAAGAAAACTGGAACCGCATCGCAAGATTAGCAGAAGAGGCTGGTGCTGCTCGTCCATTTGAAATGGCAGAATTATTACGTATGTTATGTAATGGGGCTATTATGCTTTCTTACATGAAAAAGTCCGATTTTAACCCCGATATATTCTCAAGAGCGGCTCATACGCTCGTTGATTCCCACTTGTTCAGTTGGACTGTAACAAGAAAGGATGATTAAATTGCGATATCTCTTCGATATTAACCCATACAGCCATTGTGTACGTGAATTATGCAGCAACGATCCTTTGCTGGACAAGCTGATAAATCGGATCGGAAACATCTGCATACCAAATCAGCAGGATGGATTCAACTATCTGGCAAGATCGTTAATCGGCCAACAGCTTTCGGTCAAAGCCGCAGAGACAATCTTCCGCAGAGTTGAACAGATATGCGGGACGATAACGCCAGATACCATCCTAGCCGCAACGGAGGAGAGTCTGCGTTCTGCGGGATTATCTAAGAACAAGCTCGCCTATATCCGGAACACCGCCGAATGTGTGAAAGAAGGCTCTCTCGATTTTCATGCGTTTCAAAACATGGACGACGAGGAAGTCATTCGTTTATTGGTCTCAATAAAGGGTATTGGTCGGTGGACCGCAAAGATGTTTCTCATTTTCTATTTAGGAAGACAGGATGTCTTGTCTTTTGGGGACAGTGGACTTAACCGTGCTGCGGAATGGCTTTATTCATCCGAAGAGAACGACAGCAAATCTCAATTGAAACGTAAACATGTCGAATGGAAGCCTTATTCTACTATCGTATCCCTATACCTCTGGGAGGCAGTCAATATCGGTTTGGTTCAAACGGAATCGTTTACGAACGATTAATGATCAGAAACCGAAGTCAGATATAAAACATTGGCAATCTTGCGCCGCGACAGCTCCTTTCGTATATTTCGCCGATAGACCCGTTAAGCTGAACCGTACCATAAGTGACGGCGAAAAATTCATTATGGTGTTGGGTATTGAAGGATTGAGGCATACGGGCTTCAGTCCGCTTCCAGCAAGATGATCGACCTGTGGGTCGAGGCAAAAAGAGTCTTCCTCGTCGTCGGCCAATTCGGCTTCAAGCTTCCGAAAGTACCCATCGACCTGAGTGCCGTCCGATACGCTCTTGCGCGACGAGGCGGGTATGCCAGTCGATATGACGGGAATGATCTGGTCGGGCTTCCGTTCGAGCGACGATACTTTCGATTTCCATTTAAGCGCAGCTCGTTCGCTTGGTCGAACAGCCTGTTCGACCACCAGATCATTTACCGCGCGTTGAAGGAAGGCATTTTGTAACCAAATCTAAAAACACTGCGTCAGGGAGGCATCGTACTCCTGCATACGGCGGTTTTATTTCGTGTTAGAAAATCGCATGATCATAAATACAACGAACGATACAAATCCAAGCCACAAAAGCATGAGCCCTTTATGGTGAAACAGATCCCCCGCTGCTTGTACATGCTTCCCCGTCAAACACCACGTCAAGACAACAATGAACAGAGCGCTGCATGTACCGATCAAGCCTCCGGCGATACAGTCCGACGGATAATGAAGTCCCAAATATATGCGCGAAAACCTAGCTTGAGCGACTTTCGTATGACCGACTCCGTAGCCGGCCGTCAAAATAAGGAGTTTCTGTTCATGCCGCACGAACTACGCACCTCTCTTGTTTGTTACAGGTTGAAGAAACGCATGCTGCTGTAGGATTATCCGGACTTCCACTCGCACTTCATGTGCAAGTGATCGTCGATCAGCTCGGCCGTAAGTTTTCCGTTCATTCTCAGCATGAGGCTTCTGGCTATCGACAAACCGAGACCGCTGCCAATCCCCGCTCTGGTCTGATCCGCCATGTAAAACCGGTTGAACAGCAAATCGAGATTGATGCCTGCCAAGTGCCGGGCTTCGTTGCAGATGGTCAAAATGGTTGCGATGCCGCGCTTCTCGAGCCGGATGACCGTGTCGCCTTTTGCATGCCGGATCGAATTGAGAATCAGATTCTCCACGACTCTTCTGACGGCCCGTTCGTCCGCGATAATGATCGTTTCCTCCTCCACAATTTGAATGTTCGGACTCAGCTGCCGTTCGTTAAACCGGTCGTAGTAACCGATCAGGATTTCCGGGAGCAAGCGGCTCATGTCGAGGCGTTCCAGCCTCATGCGGTAATCGACGGATTCGATGACGGACAACTCGAAAAAGTCGTTCAGCAGCGCCTGCAGCCGTTTGATCCGGTTTTTGATGACCGCGATAGATTCTCTCTGTTCCTGCGGGGTTAATCCGCCAGATTCCAGCAGCTGTATATAACCGAAAACGGATGTTAGCGGCGTGCGCAAGTCATGCGAGATGTTGGCGACCGCTTGTCTCAGCTCGTCTTCCGTTCGTCTTTTCTCGGCGTTCGCCTGCACGATCAAATCCGATTGCCGGTTGATTTCAACGGCCAGCGCTTCGATGTCCTTCTCGATAAACGACAAATCGATTTTCTTTTCCGTTTCGAAGTTGTTATACTGCCGCAGTTGAGAGGCGATTCTGCGTATTTCCCGCTTCATGCAGAAAAGGCGGATGAAAAGAGCGGCCGCCAATCCGATCGAAACGATCGTCACGATGAACACGTGCTTCCCACCCGCCTTTTGTCATTTGATTTCTTTCCTGCGAAACGCATACATGCCCAGAAGCGCAAAAGCTGCGAATGTCAGGACCGGGACGGTGAGGGATAAAAGAAGATCGTCGTTGCTATCCAGCCTATATTGGATCGACGTCATGAACAGGTTGAACACCGAATAGTCGTAAATGGTCTTTATTATGGGAAAGTAGGGGGTTGCCAGTTTGGTAATCAGATCGACGAATAAGAAAAATACGAGCGAAATCCCGATCGATTTGCCGCTGTCCCTCATCGCGATTGCCAATAAAGCGGCGATCGAAGCAAAGGCGGCCGCGAACAAGACGGTAAAACCGAGCGTCCGGAACAAATATTCGGTAGCGTTGACATCGGTCAACTGGCCGAATCCGGTCAGTGAACTTCCGACGATGACACTGATGACGGGAAACAACAAGGCAATAATGACGGCGCCGAACGAGTACACCGCCAGCTTCGCGCCATAAATCCGCATTCGGCTGCTTCCGGCTGATGCGGTCCTCTTCATCGCGCCGGAGGAATATTCGCTTGAGATGAAGAAACCGGCCAGAACGCCAAGGGTGATTTTGAGGAAATACACATTAATGCCGACGGCATCAACAAACAACTCGATCCCGGTAAATGTGATCTTGGGTCCATTCCTTGGCGGTACGTAATACTGAAACAGCGGGTAGGCAACCGCCGCAACGATCAGAAGCAGACATAAGCTGCGGAACGATCTGTTCTTACGCAACTTGTACCATTCCGACAAAATCAAGTTATTCATGCCCCGCACCTCCGATTCGGCCCGCGAAATAGCTTTCCAAATCTTCGCCCATCGGCATGAACTGTTCGATTTCAAGACCTGCGGCAGCCAGCTCGGAAGAGACTTTGCCCGGATGCTCCAAATACCTGAATAATCGGATGACGCCGCCTGACATCACTTCGAACTCGGTTGTGTCCAGCTTTCGTTCGATCACCGCCGCGGCCCGGTCGGGATCGTTCACCTTGATGTGCAGATAATGCTGACACCTCTCGTTTAACTCTTTCACTGTCAACTGCTCCAGAAGCTTTCCGCGATGAATGATCCCGTAATGGGTGGCCAACTGATGAAGCTCGCTTAGAATGTGGCTGGAGATGAGGATGGTCAGCCCGGTTTCACGGTTGATTCTCTTTAACAATTCCCTCATTTCCACAACGCCCATCGGATCCAATCCGTTCGTAGGCTCGTCAAGAATGAGAAATTCCGGATCTCCCAGCAGGGCGATGGCGAGGCCGAGACGCTGTTTCATGCCCATGGAGAAATTTCCCGCCTTCTTCCTGCCTGTTTCCCGAAGCCCGACCAATTCGAGGATTTTTCCTATGTTCGCTTTTCCCGGAACTCCTTTTTGGAGCCGGTGTACTTCCATGTTTTCATAGGCCGTCATGTGCGGGAATAGCGCCGGGCTTTCGATGATTGCTCCCATTCGCTTCCTGGATTGAACGATTTCTTTTTCGGCGTTTTTTCCGAACAGCTCGATCGAGCCGGAGGTCGGAAAGGAGAGTCCGGACACAATGCGCATGAGCGTCGATTTGCCTGCGCCATTTTGGCCGATAAAACCGTAAATGGAGCCTTTGGGAATGGCAAGGTCGACTTTATCCAATGCGTATTGATCCTTGTATTGCTTGGTAAGCTGGCTGGTTCGAAGAACATAATCGATCATCTTTGCAAAAGCCTCCTCTCTTGGAACGGCTTCAGTGTAAAGGCGGGAACTTAAGAGAAGGTGAAGGCAATTCGTAAGAAAAACTTAAGCTTTCAGACGGTATCCCATGCCCCAGATCGTTTCGATGTACTCCTCGCCGGGATCGGCTTTGGACAGCTTGCTTCGCAGATTACTCACATGAACATTGATCGTGTTCTCTTCGCCGCCGATAAACGCCTCGTCCCATACGCTCTCGAACACGTTCGCTTTTGTAAAAAGCTTTTTCGGTGACGTCATCAGCAGCGCTAATATGTCGTATTCTCTTGCTGTCAAAGAAAGCGGCGATCCGCCGACCGTTACCTTCTTCGCATCGAGGTCCAGGATTGCGTTTTTATGCTTGAGCAGCTGATTCTCCGCGGGAGTGGGGACACGCCTGTATCTTCGCAAATGGGAATCGATGCGTGCAGACACTTCCTCGATGTCGAAAGGCTTCGTGATATAATCGTCCGCGCCTGTCCGCAGCATGTCGATTTTGGTCTGCCGTTCCTCTTTGGCCGACAGGATCAGAACCGGGATAGATCCATATTTGCCTATCCGGTTAAGCAGCTCTTCACCCGATAACCCGGGGAGCATTAAATCGAGCAAAATCATGTTCCACTTCTGCTTTTCCAAATAGAGGAGGGCCTCCGTCCCGGAATAAGCGGGCTGAGGGACATAGCCGCTCTTGCGCAAGACGCTGCATAACAAGCGGTTGATGTCATCATCGTCTTCCACGACCATAATGTGGACGGGCTTTTCCATTTGCTCACCTCTGGGGGCCGATATGGGTTTAGGTAGCAATGTCGTCTAGTTTATACTATAAAAAAATTTCTTATGATGATAGGAAAGTTATTCTGAAGTAATTCTTAATTTTCTTCTAAAGCCCGAAGTGGAACCATCCGGCGACTCCCGACTTGCAAATATTGATTAATATACACCAATCATAAAGGGCTCCGAGTCGGATCCCATAAATTTTCGCCGTTTAAGTGATACGGAAAACCATATCATAAGTAACGTTCAGAAGGGTCGTCAACTTAGGCGCAAATCGTATACATACAAGTCTATATACTATTGGTTTTCATTGACAGTATACATACCGATCTGTATACTTTCAACTATAGAGGTGAAGTGAAATGAGCGTTGCAAATGACCGGAAGTCTGTCGCTCGGGAGCAATTGATGGTGACCGCGAGCCAGTTGTTCTTCGCGAATGGTTTCCATGCAATCGGCGTCGACCGAATTGCCGCCGAATCCGGAGTTACGAAGATGACGTTGTACAAGCACTTTTCGTCCAAAGATCATTTGATCGTTGCGATTCTGGAGCGTTCCAGTGAGATGTATTGGACATGGTTCGAGAAGACGATCCAAGGAGCGGCCAAACCGGAGCAACAGATGCTTGCGCTTCTCCAAGCAATCACGAGCCAGCATTCGAAGTCGCCGCAGTCGAGTTTCTGTCTCTATCAAGCCGTCGCGGTGGAATATCCTTTTCCCGACCACATGGTCAACCAAGCTGCAAGCCGTCACAAGCAATCCGTCGTGCTGCGGTTGGAGGACATGTGCAGGCAAGCGAATCTGCGATCACCCGAAGCTCTGTCACGACAGCTTTTCGTGCTCATGGAAGGATTCTGCATGACCGCGCGACTGATCGGTCCCGATGCACCACCGGCCGATATTGTTCAAGCTGCGATTACCCTGATCGAATCGCATCGAAATTGATTAGAAATGCGAGCCGCGAGCTGGCTTAACTTTGATGACTGACAAAAAACCATTCAATAATTTGCAAACAAGACGCTTGTGCTGTCATGCATGTTATGAGCGTCCAAAGGGGTGAGTGTAATGGCCAAAATGTGTGAGTGCCTCTTTCCGAAGAAGCAAGAGGAAGTGTGGCCTCTGATTGTGACGCAGAACGTGCTGACCGGCCGCTGGAAGCTGGCGATCCTGTGGTTTCTGAACCGGGAGACGCGAAGGTTCAGTGAGATCAAGTCTTTCTTGAACGACATTTCCCAAGGATCGCTAACCAAGCAGCTTCGGGAAATGGAGGATCATGCCCTGATCCTCCGTTTTGTCTATCCCGAAGTGCCTCCACGCGTCGAGTACTCGTTAACTTCCAGAGGGCGGTCGCTCATTCCGATCATTGAATTGATGGCCGAGTGGGGAAAGCTAAGCTGAACAAGTCAGTCCCACCAGAACTACGTCGTTGTATACGTTTTGCTGCCGACCTTATCACTGGCCTTGAAGGATAGGAAGGCGAATACCAGAGCAATGAGCGCCACAATCCCGGAAGACCAGCCCAGGTTCGACGCCGATGACGAGCGGATAATCACTCCCCCTAGCAACGGGCCTAGCATCAGGCCGAATTGAAAGAAGGACAGATTGACACTTTGGGCGATATCCGGTGCTTGGGGGGACAAGGAAACCAGATAGAATTGCAATGCCGGAGTGGTACTCCAAAGGGAGGCCATCCAGATTAGAACGACCGCAATCATCCCGAACAGGGAGTGTCCCAGCACTGGCGATACGACGAGGATAGCTACCTGCACCAGAAGACCAGTGTAGATGGTCAATTTGCTCCCCCACTTGTCCGAGAAAAACCCGCTCAGCCTGGAACTGGCCATCGAGAACAGTCCGGCCACCAGCAGAATAAGGCTGATGGTCTCTGTCGACATACGGCTGGCTGATTGGATAAACGGCGTCAGATAGGTCAGCAGCATTCCGTAATCGAATACCAGGAAGAACGACACCAGCACGGCTGTTATGACCGCCTTATTTTTCAGCACCCCGAATTGCCGGGTAAGCGGAACTTTCTGTGACCCGACGATTCTCGGCATGTACCTCGCAAGGATCAACCCGAGAATGAGAGCGAGCAATCCGACTGCCAGAAACAGGAATCGCCAACCCGCCGCTTTGCTTAACAGCGTGCCTATAGGAATGCCGATGACAAGCGAAGAAGTGATCCCCGTCGCAATAATGCCAATGGCGCTCGCCCCTTTGTCTGCATCAACCAATTTCATCGCAACGGCAAAGGCGATGGCGATGAAGGCGCCGGCGCCGCAGCCGGTAAATAGACGGAGCGCTAGCAGCAGCGGAAAGTTGTGGACAGGGAAGACTAGAATGTTGCCTGCAGCAAATAGCGCCAGCGCGATAAGCATCGCTCTCTTACGGTCCAGTTTTGCCATAAGAGCGATGAGAATAGGGCTGCCGATGCCGAAACCGAGTGCGAAGGAAGTAACCAGCCATCCCACCGAAGAGAGCGATACGTGGAGATCGTCGGAGATCATCTCGATAATGCCGGCGACGATGGATTCCACCGTTCCCAGAAGAAAGCCGCCGAAGGCCAATGCATAAATCAATCTATTGTTCATGTTACCCTCCCAATGTTGCCGAAAATAAGAAACGATGCCAAGCAGCGCGCGATGCCGGTCTAAACTTAGGATAAGATCCCGGCTAATCATCGTGAAGTAGGCAATTATTATTGTTATAGTACACTTTGATGTACCTACTGCCTTTACCCAATGCCTCGAAAAGGTGGAATAAGAAAAATTCCCCTCTGAAGATATCAGGAGAGGAATCTTGAGTACATATTTGCTTTTTTTTCACTTTGAGTACTTTAACACGACGATACCTCGGGAATAAGGAATTGCCTCGACAAGATTAAGGTTCAAAGAGCTGTTTATTTCCTTGAATGGTGACAAGCCCTCACCTAAGACAACTGGGTTGACGATAAGATGAAACTCATCGACGAGACCAGATTTGATGAGCGATGATGCAAAACCCGCACCGCCGAACGCAATGATATTTTTACCAGGTACCTGCTTGAGCGCAAGTATCTCGTCGACGAGTTCGCCTTTTGCAAGTGTATTATTATTCCATATCGACCTAGTAAGTGTTTTTGTAAAAACAACTTTATGAGCATTTGTTAGACTCTTTGCAAAGTGAGATTGGGGATTGTCTGATCTTTGAGCCAGCGTAGCCCAATGATCGTTAAATCCTTGGACTGCCATTTTCCTACTGAGCAGAACGCAATCGATAGATGCCATGAGATTAGTGTGATATTGTCTTAGTTTGGTATCCCAAGCCCAATCGTTACCATAACTCCATACCATCCAGTCCATACTACCATCCATGTCGACAACGTATCCATCAATTGACATCTGCATTTGTAAAAGAAGTTTTCTCATTGCTTTCCCTCCTTACCTTTCTTCAAATTGTTCCTTTGCCCATTGTTCCAATGTGGTTTTAGTCGTATTCTCGGGTGATCTTATTTCCAAGGTCATGGAATTCCCTTTGTTGAAGCTGCTCGCGGTTTCCATGACAGCATCCGCAAAACTTGAGGAAACGCCAGCAGTAATCATGGCCTTGTACGCTTCCTCAATGGGAACTTGTTTATATCTAACCTCTGGTTTTCCAAGAGCTGCAGCAAGGATTTGGGTAGCTTCGGTCATCGTATAATCACGCGCACCCTGCAATTCACGAACGTGAACCTCAGGAAAAGTATCAGCGGTAAGTGCCTCTACCACCTTATCTGCGATATCCCTGCAGGAGATCATTGGCATAGCAACATCAGCCCGAAATGCGGTTACAAAAGAGCCATTTTCCGCTTGTTCGCGAAAGCCAAGCCCTTTAAGGAAATTTTCCATAAAAAAGGCGCAGCGAAAAGATATGAACTCCTTAATGTCAAGTTTGTTTAAATGCTCTTCCATCATGTATGCACCCCAAGCGCTGGTTTTCACACTGTCAGGATCGACAAGACCAATTAAGGAACTCAGTAATACCACTCGTTTAACATCTGCAGTTTGAATGGCTTTGGCCAACTTCTCTCCGATTTCGTTTTCACGCTTGTGAAGGTCAGGAGCTTGCATGTCAATCGGGATCATGACGTAAACACCGTCTGTACCGGAAACGGCTTTGAGAAGCTCATCATCATCATCAATCGAAATACCAAGAGAACGTGATACTTTTCTTACAGTATGTCCCATGTCCTCAAGCTGCTGAGCCACTATTTTCCCAACATCGCTCGTCGCTCCTATTACGGTGTAAATTTTCATGGTATTCCATTCCTTTCGATTCACTTGAGATTTTAGTTTCAAAATGCAACTGAAAAGAGTATAATATTGGATGAGTAGCAAGTCAAGGAGGCTTAATATGAAGCAAGTTCAAGAGAGACGGTCTCAATGTCCTATTAATTTTTCGTTGGAAATGATTGGGGACGCTTGGTCACTGCTCATTATCCGAGACATTATTTATTCTGGTAAGAAGACATATGGTGAATTTCTAGAGTCAGGCGAAGGGATTGCTCGGAATATTCTTGCCACTCGATTAATGCAATTACAGCAAAAGGGATTACTGAAAAAGCGAGATCATCCTACAGATAGACGAAAAGATATGTATGAGTTGACCACAGATGGGCTTGATGTCATCCCAATTCTCCTCGATATGGCTGAGTGGGGTTCTAAAAGTGGGGATACAACCTCTCCTCTGAAATGGCTGGAAGCCGTGCGAGCTCATCGAGAGGAGATTATTCCACTCATTCGCACAACGGTACTCAATGGGGGTTCAGTTTTCAATGGCCCTGACAGTGTTGTTGACAAAATTTCTGCGAAGGGCTGGATGTAGAAACGTTACACCAGCACCTTTTACCACTGATGAGATGATCGTATAGTGAAAAAGGTACTATCTTCAGCAGATGGATTACCCTCATTTTTTAAAGTATAAATCCTGAACTAAATGGCTGCCTTTAAGATAGGGAGTATCTATGCAAATAGAATCGCTTATTGATAGCGATAAGTTGTGGCAAGACGTTGCTGAGTATGCAGAGAGTTGTTCATGGAAAGCAGGAGCCGCTTTAGCGAAACAAATGAGAAAACGCTTTTTTTCAGACTGGGAAAGAGTATTTGCAGCACTTGATGGTAATCACATTACTGGTTATTGCACTTTAGCAAAAACCGACTGTATACCTGATATTTCCTATACGCCTTATATCGGGTTCATGTTTGTGGGAGAGCAGTATAGAGGCAATCGAATAAGCGAAAAGTTGATTTTATCGGCCTTGGCATACGCCAAGGAACTGGGTTTTGATAAAGTATACCTTGTCAGTGACCATGTTAATCTGTACGAAAAATATGGTTTCGTGAAGATAGATGAGAAAGAAGCGCCTTGGGGAGTAATGGAGACCATTTTTATGCACCCGACGTAACATACTGCAATCAAGTAAGGGCCATCCCCGCAAAGGATGGCCCAAAAACTTGCCATTACAGACAACTCGGCGAAACGTATCGCAAATAGTGGTAAAGCGAAGAATCGAGCTGAAGGTTGATGCTGCGATGCTAGGTCAGAGCAAATGCTATTGACAAACCAACTACTGCGTGATACTTTATAGCAGTAGTAAGTAATACTGCATACCTGTCATACAGAATAGCGAGGGGCGATTGTGCTGGAAAACCTAACGGAAATGCTCAAAGGGGTTCTTGAGGGCTGTGTCCTTGATATTATAAGCCGCCAAGAAACCTACGGCTACGAAATCACGCGGCGGCTGAACGCCCTCGGCTTCACGGATGTTGTGGAGGGAACGGTGTACACCATCCTGATCCGGCTCGAGAAAAACAAGTTGGTGGATATCACCAAGAAGCCCTCCGACATGGGACCGCCGCGAAAGTTTTTCGCGATCAACGACGCGGGGCGCGAGGAGCTGCGGAGATTCTGGGAAAAGTGGGAGTTCGTTTCATCAAAAATGAACGAGTTAAAGGAGAGAAAACAATGAACTTTTGGGAAAAAATCACCGGCAGTGACATGACGAAAGAATTGAAAGCTTTTGAATCGCGAGCCAAAAAGCTGCCGGCCGATTATCAAGCGGCATGGGAAAAAATTAATGCCAATCTTTGGCCTCACTCCAATTTCTCCGGTCGCAACCTCATGCCCATTCTTGACGGCGTGCTTGGTCTGCTCGAAGAAACGGCGGCGGACGGTCAGAGTGTCCAAGAGGTTTTGGGCGACGATATCAAAGGCTTCTGTTCAGCGCTGGCCGGCGAAGAAGGGGCAAAGTCTTACCGCGACAAGTGGCGCGAGCAACTCAACCATAATATCGCTAAAAAATTAGGCAAATAGGAGGATCAATATGAAAATTCAAGATATCATCCAAGGCAAAAAAGAGTGGCGGGCGCACGTGGCGCGTGTCAAAGCGCTCCCGCAAGATTATCAGATTGTTTATAAAGAGATTCAAAAGTATCTCTTTAAGGTCGGCCCTGTTGAGCTAACCGACGGGACGGGTTTGCTCTCGGGGATTGTCGATCTTTTTGAAGAGGGCGCGGCCTTGGGGAAAGGCGTGCTCGAAGTGACGGGTAGTGACGTAGCGGCTTTCTGCGACGATCTAATCAAAGATTCAAAAACTTACGCTGACATCTATCAAGAATCCGTTGACCAAAAAGTTTACAAGGCCATAAAAAAGGTGACGGATAAATCAAAGTAAAAGGGGGGGATCAGGATGGAAAAAGCCATTCAAGTGAAAGGGCTGCAAAAGTCCTATAAACAGCTTCATGTTCTAAAGGGCGTGGATTTCGAGGTGGAAAAAGGCAGTATTTTCGCCCTGCTCGGCTCCAACGGGGCGGGTAAGACAACGATTGTCAAAATCCTCACCACGCTGCTCAAGCAAGACGTCGGAGTCGCCACCGTAGGCGGATTCGATGTTGCGTCAAAGCCGGACCATGTGCGGCAGTCGATCAGTTTAACCGGGCAATTTGCTGCGGTTGACGAGATTTTGACCGGGCGGGAGAATCTTATTTTGATCGCCAAGCTGCGGCACCTTAAAAATCCGCGTGAGGTTGCGGATAACATGCTTAAACGCTTCGGCCTGACAGACGCCGCGGACCGAAAGGCATCTACTTATTCGGGTGGCATGCGCCGCAGGCTCGACATCGCCTTGAGCCTTGTGGGGAATCCGCAGATCATTTTCCTCGACGAGCCGACTACCGGGCTTGACCCCGAGGCTCGCATCGAGGTTTGGAAGACCGTCAAGGAACTTGCCGACGGCGGAACGACGATATTTCTAACCACTCAGTATTTGGATGAGGCGGAGCAACTTGCCGACCGAATCGCCATTCTCCACGAAGGTAGGATTATCGCCAATGGCACGCTCTCGGAGCTAAAAAAGCTGTTTCCGCAAGCGAAGGTGGAGTATGTGGAAAAACAGCCGTCGTTAGAGGAGATATTCCTCGCCATCGTCGGCAAGAAGGAGGCCATGTAAATGGAGACGGTAAAGAATCACTTTTTTAGCGATATGGGCGTTATGCTCGGGCGCTCCATGCGCCATATTTTCCGCAGCATGGACACCATCATCACGGTCTGCATCACTCCGATTGCGATGATGCTGCTGTTCGTCTATGTGTTCGGCGGCGCCATTCAAACCGGTACGGATAACTATGTGAACTACCTGTTGCCCGGCATCCTGCTCATTGCGATTGCAAGCGGCATATCCTATACGGCTTACCGCTTGTTTATGGATAAGCAACGGGGTATCATCGAGCGGTTCCACTCCATGCCGATTGCGCGTTCCGCCGTCCTATGGGGGCACGTGCTGACATCGGTGGTATCCAACGTCATTTCTCTTGTCGTCATTATTCTCGTAGCGCTTGTGATGGGCTTTCGATCGTCGGCGGGGGTACTGCCTTGGCTGGCCGTAGCCGGTATACTTCTACTGTTTACGCTGGCATTAACGTGGGTCGCGGCGATTGCCGGTTTGTCCGGAAAAACGGTGGAAGGTGCAAGCGCGTTTTCCTATCCGCTTATCTTCCTGCCGTTTATCAGCTCGGCCTTTGTGCCGACCGATTCGATGCCGAAGGTCGTTCGCGCTTTTGCCAATAACCAGCCGGTGACTTCAATCGTGGAAACCATCCGTGCGCTGCTGTCAGGTCAGCCTGTAGGCAATGATATATGGATCGCGCTTGCGTGGTGCGTCGGAATTACGCTCGTAGCGTATATCTTTGCGATGCGCGCGTACAAACGGAAAGCAGCATAAGGTTTGCAGGAGTCAAAGTAATGGAGAATAAAGATAACCAGGGAGCAGACTGCCATGGGGGCCTGTTCCCTTTCTTATTGAAGTAGGCATCAAATCGTGGATACCGTTACGCTAAAGGGGAACAGAGACTTTAGGTCTTTGGGGTTTTTAGGCGTTTGCCGTTACTAGGTCAGATGTCCCTACATAGAAATAAGCTGATGAGAAAGGCTTATACCATGAACAGGGATGGTGTAAAGCGGATGGCGCAAAACCAGAAAAAGACAGGTACAAGATTAACCGGAAGGATTGTATTTCCGGGCAATCCGTCATACAATGCGGCCAGAATGGAGTACAATAGGCGCTTCTCTAAATTTCCAAAGGTCATTGTTTTTTGCAGACGAACTCAGGATGTGATCAACGCAGTCAAATGGGCTCGTGAGCGGAGCGTACGGTTGAGAGTACGCAGCGGTCGGCACAGCTATGAAGGCTTTTCGACTGTAAATGGCGGTATTATTATCGATGTGAGCGAGATGAATAAGGTTAAGGTTGATCGAAAAAATAGGGTGGCCATTGTACAGACGGGAAATCCACTTGCCCGTGTGTACAAAAAGCTGTGGAATAAGCGTGTGGCACTTCCAGCTGGGACTGCGCCCGACGTAGGCGTAGCAGGCCTTACCCTGGGAGGCGGCATTGGACTTCTATCCCGCAAATATGGACTTACGTGCGATAACTTGAAACAAGTGAAGATGGTCATAGCTTCGGGGCGGTATGGGGCAAAGGCGATTGTGGCAAACAGGAGGAAACATTCCGATCTGTTGTGGGCATCGCGAGGCGGCGGGGGAGGGAACTTTGGCGTTGCTACAGCCTTTACTTTTCGGGTTAGACCCATTTCATCGGTTTCTATATACAGTATTACGTGGAAATGGGGTGATCTGGAGAAGGTGTTGCCGGTTTGGCAACGCTGGGCCCCGTCTGTCACGAACCGCTTAACCTCAACAATTGAGGTGGCTGCCAAGCAGGTGGGAACTATTGTATCTACCGGGCAATTACTTGGCGGTGCAGAGGAGCTGCGTCGATTGATTAGACCACTTTTGCGAGCAGGCACTCCGGTGAAGGTGCTGGTGAAGACAGTGCCTTTTATTGAGGCAACCAAATTTTTTGCCGAATCGGATCTGAATTTGGAACCGAAGTTTAAAATAGCCGGGGCTTACGGGCTTCAACCTTTGCCTCGTGAAGGAGTACGAATGATACGCCGCTTTTTATCCAAAGCACCCAACAAGCATTCTACCGTGTGGAGTCAAAGCTTGGGTGGTGCAGGAAGCGCGGTGAGTCGAGTGTCGCCTACTGCAACGGCCTATCCTCATCGGAAGGCTGAGACAATCTACGAACTGTCAGCCCGCTGGAGGAACAACGGGGAGCAGCAGCGGAATATTCAGTGGGTGAAAAGATTCCGCAGAGCGTTACGTCCCTTTGTTAAGGGGGATTATGTGAACTTTCCCGATTTGCAGATTAAGAACTGGCCCAAGGCGTATTATGGTATGAACTTCGGCAGATTGAAACAGGTGAAACGAAAGTACGATCCTCATAATGTGTTTCGTTTTGCTCAGAGTATTCCAGTGGGTAAACAGGTCAGAAAGTGATAATACTCGCACCAGATCTATATTGAAGCAAAGGAGCTGACGGCGGCAGCTCCTTTAGCAATTTTCGCCCTTCACGCTATCCAACATTCGCCTAGTTACTAAGGAAACTTCAGGTGTTATAATACTTTGTCGATAGCGTAACGGATATACATAATGTCTGTTCTTATCAAAAAGCTCGAGGTAATATAACCATAATACAGTCATCAGAGGGAATGATCATCATGAAGAAACGTATTGCTGTACGCTTATTTATTTTTATTTTTGTCCTAAGTTTGGTCCTTCCAGGACAAGCTTCGATGGAAGCGCTTAGCCAAGAACCGGTTATTAAAGATGAAAATCTCGAACAAGCGATTCATTCGTGGTTAGCTAAAAAAGGCGATGAACCACTTACCAAAGCGGATTTAGAATCTCTCACCGTTGTATCGTTAGCAGGTAAAGGAATTAAAGATCTGCAGGGATTGGAGTATGCCGTCAATATCACGGAACTCGATTTAGACCGTAATGAAATTACTGATCTTACACCGCTAAAGAACCTTTCAAAGATCCGTAGTCTTAGCCTCAAAGCAAATCAAATCTCATCGATTGAGGAATTGTCAGCTCTGAAGGATTTGAAATATCTAGAAATAAGCTGGAATCAGGTCTCATCCTTGGATGTAGTGAAGCAATTGCCTAGTCTAATCGAGTTGGAGGCCGACCACAATCAAATTTCGAATGTTCATGCCCTCTCTGGAGCCGCAGAATTAGCGTATTTGAAAATGAATGAGAATGCGATAGAAGACATAGCTCCCCTCGGCAATATAAAAAAGCTGACTTATCTTAATGTATCTAACAATAAAATTAAGGATTTTTCACCGCTGCGGATGCTGTCCAAAAGTCTGACGTATTTGGGGATTGACGGCGACCGGGTTACTGATCTTAAGCTGCTAGAAGGATTTAACAATCTCGAAGGTCTCTCTGCCAACAACAATAACATCGAGAGTCTTGCCCCTTTAGCGAAATTAACTAACTTGTCTACATTGGATCTATCCTCCAACGAGATTAAAGATTTAGACCCGTTAAAACAATTGAACAAGCTGGATAACCTCTACTTGGATAACAACCGAGTGTGGAATTTGGAACCGTTAAGAAATTTGAAATCCCTAAGAATCCTATATTTGAATAACAACCGGGTGTGGGATTTGGAGCCGATTCAAAATCATAGCTATGATTTTCATTGGGATACGGGGGCGGCACGCTACGGACTACAGTTGAGCGATAACTACTTGGACTTAAGCCAAGGAACCCCAACATATAAAATATTTAAAAAATTGAATGCGGATAATTACGATATTAGGTCTCAGCGTAAGACTCAACGCTTGATTATCGGCAACAAGACAGCCTATTTGGGCGACAGTATCTACAATTTAACGGCAGCGCCATTCATTCAAACAGGTCGTACCTACGTGCCTATTCGTTACATTTCCGAGAAACTTGGGGCAAATGTAAATTGGAACCAGAATACGAAAGAGGTAACGATTCAAAAAGACGGTAAAACGATTCGTTGGCGTGTGGGAAATAAGCAGGTTAAGATAAACCAGCAAACCGTGATGTCCGACGCTCCTTTGCTACTGAAAAATAACAGCACTTTCGTTCCCGTACGCTTTGTGTCGGAGAGGCTTAATACTTCTGTAGAATATTTAGGCAGCAAAAAAATGGTCATCATATTCGAGAATAAGACCGCATAACAGAATTCAATATCCATATTAGGACGCATCTAAGGACACTTGGGATGCGTCTTTTCTTAAAAACCTGCCGTTAGAAACAAAACGCCTTCGTTTCATCCTGAAACGAGGGCGTTTGTCTTCAATCTGAGACTAAGCGAAACAATCGCATTAGCCAATATCATTCTTGTGTACCGAACTTACGATTGGGTATAGGCACTTGCGTCAAAGTAAGCAAATTCCCACAGATGACCGTCCAGGTCCTCGAAGCTTCTCACATACATGAACCCGTGATCAGCCGGTTCTTTGGACTGCTTGCCTCCAGCGGCCAAAGCCTTGTCTACCAGTTCGTTCACATGGTCTCTGCTGTCGGCGGACAGTGCGATAATTCCTGCTGCGCCGCTGGCAACATTGGCAATCGGCTTGTTGATAAACGTCTGGAAATATGATTCCTTAAGCAGCTGAACGAAAGTATTGTCGTTGATCACCAGGCAGGCCGAATTCTCATCGGAGAATTGGGGGTTGAACTCAAAGCCGATACTGCCAAAAAAATCCTTCGTTCGATTGATGTCTTTTACAGGCAAGTTGATGTACGTTTGACTCGATTTGTAAGCCATTTTGGTCATCGCATCCTTTTTTATAAAATCCGCTTAGTGTTTTTCCAAGCGGTAAATCCAACTCCTGCGTTACTTAGACACTGAGTTCGCGCCGGCAAAGCTCTTGAGCGAATCACGCTTCAGGTACATAAGGATGGCCACAAAGATCAAGATCACAAACGGCACCATGGCATCCCCAACGAGACCTGCTACGAGGTTCGTCACAGTCGCACCGATCAAGATGACAAGCATGACGGCGATCGATGCAACTGCCGCTTTATGACTGCGGTAGCCTGCGAGAAGAACCAGCGCCGCCAGCGCTTCGAAAACGCCGACTGTGTAGATCAAAGCAACCGGCGTACCCAACTTGTCGGTGAACAGCTCCCTGATCTGGTCGGTACTCGAGAAGATCTTAGTAGCACCAGCAAACAGAAAATCCAGCACTAATAATCCTTGCAGAATGCGTGATGCCCATTTCATCGATTATGATCTCCTTTGATTGAGGATGATTCCCTAAGTAATTTTTTAAATGGTATATCAACTGGGACAATCTGTATTGTACGAATCGGAATATTCATGATTAATTCTGTCTTTGCCCGAGAGGTTTATCCAACGTTTTGTCGTATATTATTACCACAAGCAGAAATTCCAGAGGTGAGATCCCCATGAGCAACCTTGCCATCAGGCGATTATCGCCGAGCCCTGTTCTGAAAGAATACATCAAAGACATCTGGGTGTTCGAGAGCAGTGGGAGGCTTGGCAAAGCTGAGATGCAGACCATCGCGCCCAATGGCGCCGTGAAGCTGCTCTTGCACTATGAGGGGCATCTTGTGGGCCGGATCGGCGAACATGCTTCTCTGATGGCGAAACACCAGCTGTTCGTCGCAGGAGTATCTGACTGCCCTACTATTGCTGATTTCGATCGAGGCAAGCCGTTCGGCTGCATCAGTATCGAACTCAATCCCGCTGCCGCCTATCGTCTGCTCGCCGTTCCGCAGCACGAATTGCGCAATACAATCGTGACGTTTGGCGAGCTTATCGGCACACCTGCCGCCCGCATCCTGGAAGAGCGGATGTATCTGGCGTCGAATCCGGAGGATAAGGCAGTTCTGCTTCAAGAATACCTGATCTGGGCGCTCAACCGGACGGAGAGGGACGAGACGTTCGAACATGTCGCGGCTGCGATCATGAACGCGCGCGGCCTGATCTCGATGGCTGCGCTCTCGCACGAGACGGGACGAAGCGATCGGTGGCTTCGCGCCAAGTTTGCGGAGCGGCTGGGCATCGGCCCCAAAGCATTCTCCTCGATCGTTCGTTTCCAATCATGCTTCCAAGCGTTGCTCCGAGACAAGAGCGGCTTCCTGCAAAGCAGACATTTCAACGATCACTACTACGATCAAGCGCACTTCATAAAGGAATTCAAACGATTCATAGGGTACTCTCCAACCAGATATACGGCGCTGCAAAACGATGTGGGTGAGATCATCTATAGATAATTCAGGCCGCTTCATTCTAACCATCCAGTTTGAAGTCGTTGTCCGATTCATGCATCCGCAGACATTCGGCTTCGCGGCATTCGGCGAAGGCGACGAGATTGCGTTTATCCGCGCGGCAGCGCTTAAACGGAGTTCGCCCGCAGCCGGGTGATTAAGGCCGAACTCCTCGATAAACTTCAAAAAATCCCCGATTATTGTCGCGAAGCATTCAAACCGTAGATTGAAGGCGGTTGAAAGCTTCTTTTTTTACCCGAATTGTAACGAATGGCCGGTACGCTCCTTGCCATGAAGCCCCACTTCCCCCCCAAAAATCTAACGTTTGTTGACTGCGGTCTCATGTTTTTTGTCTAGAATGCAGCTGGCGACTTTCTATACAATGACATCAATAAGATTGAGCAGGATGTTCAGCGAATGCCCTTACGGAGGACTGAAAGCGTGTACACGCTGAACGCGATCAAACGCAAGGAGTGGCTAACATGGACATGAAGGGCGGACGAAAACGCCTGCGAACGCGCTGGCGCACACAGGATACCGAACTGACGCTTCTGGCCTTGCCGACGACCATCTGGTACATCTTGTTTTGTTTCTTGCCGATGTTCGGCCTCATTATTGCCTTTAAAGATTTCAAGATCCACGGGGGTTTTCTGAGCAACGTCATACACAGCGAATGGACCGGGTTCAAAAACTTTGAATTTCTGTTCAAGTCGAACGATGCTTGGGTCGTAATCCGCAATACGCTGGGATACAATTTGATATTCATCATTCTGAGCATCGCGGTACCCGTCACATTAGCGCTGATGATCGGTCAACTGCACAGCAGGAAGGCCGGCAAAATCTATCAAACGATGATGTTCTTGCCGTACTTCCTGTCCTGGGTCGTTGTTTCCGCCATTGTTTGGGCGTTTCTAAGCTTCGATAAAGGAATCGCCAATCAATTCCTGGCCGACCTGGGCAAGGATCCCGTGAACTGGTATATGGAGCCTAAATATTGGCCGTACTTTCTTGTCTTCATGAATGTATGGAAGGGATTGGGCTACGGTATGGTTGTCTATTTGGCGACCATCACCGGCATCGACAGCACGTATTACGAGGCTGCCGTAATCGACGGCGCTTCCAAGTGGCAGCAAGCGCGATTTATTACGCTGCCTCTCATGAAGCTTGTCATCGTGATGATGTTCATCTTGGCTGTAGGCCGCATCTTCTACACGGATTTCGGTTTGTTCTTCCAAGTGCCTCGGGATTCCAACTCGTTGTTCAACGTAGCGACTACTATTGACGTTCTCGTGTACAAGCAGCTCAAGACCGCTACGGTAGGCATGGCTTCCGCTTCCGCTTTCGTACAATCCGTGATGGGTTGTGTGACCATTCTGATTGCCAACTGGGTCGTTCGCCGTGTTGATCCGGACAGTGCAATGATGTAAAGGAGGAAGCGGGAAATGAATACGAGAGCGAAGTATGAGACGGGTCTCGACAAATTCAACCGGATCGGGACCGCCGCGAACGTGGGTTTCCATCTGATCTTTATTCTATTGGCGTTGGTTTGCCTCGTGCCAGTCCTCGTGGTACTGTCCATATCGCTAACCAGCGAGGATTCTATCCGCAATAACGGCTATCATCTCTTTCCGGCGGCTTTTTCCGGAGAGGCTTATCACTATATTGCGCACCAAGGGAAGATGATTACTAGGGCGCTCGGCATCTCCGTGCTTGTTACCGTCGTCGGCACTGCGCTGGGCGTGTTGCTTACGACTTCGATGGGGTATGTCATTTCCCGGCCGAATTACAAGCTTAAAGGGCTGCTGACCTGGATCGTATTCATCCCGATGGTGTTCAACGGAGGTTTGGTGTCCAGCTACTATATCAACTCGAATTTACTGGGCCTGAAAGATACGGTATGGGCGCTGATTCTGCCGCTGGCCGTCTCCTCCTTCAACGTCATCATTTGCAAAACCTTTTTCAGAAGCACCATTCCGGACGCGCTGATCGAATCCGCCGAAATGGACGGCGCGGGCCAGCTGCGCATCTTCTGCTCGATCGTGCTGCCGATTTCGCTGCCGGTACTGGCCACCGTCGGATTGTTCCTTTGTTTCGCCTATTGGAATGATTGGTTCCAATCCATGCTGTACATCAACAACCAGAGCCTGTACTCGCTGCAGGCGTTGTTGAACAGTTTGATGACCAACGTGGACGCCCTGGCGAAGAACGCTTCCAGCATGGGCATCAGCTATGCGGAGCTTGTCGCCACCATGCCCAAGGAATCCGCGCGCATGGCCGTGGCCATCGTCATTGTGGTTCCCGTGGCCGTTGCCTACCCGTTCTTCCAGAAATACTTTATTTCCGGTCTGACGGTGGGCGCCGTGAAAGGATAACCCGAAATAAACCGGATTCGTCTGGTTTATGATATCCACCGCACGAGGTAGACGGTGGGAAAGAAGAAAGAGATCAAAGGGAGGAAATGGATATGAAAAAGACAAAGAAGCAACTGCTTGCAATCAGTGCGGCGGCGCTCTTGACAACCGCTCTTGCGGGCTGCGGATCCTCGAATTCCAATTCCGAGTCAAGCGGCAGCACGCCTTCCAACGCCAACACGCCTGCTAACACACAGACGGAAGCGACCAAGCCTGCCGATTCGGGCAATGCGCCTACGCTGGTATGGTGGACGATTGGCGGCCAAATGCCTGCCAATTTCGACAAAGCCGTCGCAGCGATGAACGAATACACGGCCGAGAAGATCGGCGTGAAAGTCGACATCAAGGTAGCAAGCTGGGGCGACTGGGATACGAAGATCAATACAATCGTGAACACCGGCGAGCCTTTCGACATCATGTTTACGAACAACAGCAAGTACAGTCAGCAAGTTGCCATGGGCGCGTTTGCCGACTTGACCGACTCGGTGCAAAGCGAATCGCCCGAGCTCTACAAGCTCATCCCTCAGAAGGTCTGGGACGGCACGAAGATCGGCGGGAAAATCTACTCCGTGCCGACGTACAAGGACTCGTCTTTGACCCAATACTGGGTGTTCGACGACAAGTACGTGCAGAAATACGGCATCGATACTGCTGGCATCAAGACGTTGAAAGACCTCGACAAACCGTTCCGCGATATGAAGGCCGGCGAAGGCAAAAGCTTCTACCCGCTGTCGCTCACCCAAGGCGACGGATTTAACGGATTCTTCAACGGCTACGATGATATGACGCTCGGTCTGGCGCCAATCGGCGTCAAAGTCGACGACGCTTCCCGCAAAGTCGTCTCCGTGCTGGAGCAGCCGGACATCATGGACGGTCTGAAGCTGCTGCACCAATGGTACAAGGACGGCATCGTCAATCCGGATGCACCGACTAAAACCGAAGCGGACAAGGGCCGCCCGTTCTTCGCGGCGCAGGCATTCCCTGGCGCGGAAGCGAACTGGCAGATCACGGAAGGCGTTCAGAAGTACGACATGTTCCAAATCTTTGGTCCGATTTACACGACGAGCACGATCCAAGGTTCCCTGAACGCCATCTCGGCCAATTCGAAATATAAGAATGAAGCTTTGAAATATCTGCAACTGGTCAATACGGATCCGAAGCTGCGCAATATGCTGGCCTTCGGCGAGCTGGGCGTCGACTATGACAACGTGGATGGCGAGAAAGTGGTTGAGCGCAAAACGGATACATGGCCGTTGGCCGCTTATACGCAAGGTACGTTCTTCGACCTGGCTGTAACGAAAGGCGCTCCAGTCGATCAGTGGGATCAAGTCCGCAAGCTAAACGATCAAGCGACTTCCTCCACGAACTTGGGCTTTGCTCTGGACATCAGCAAGCTGAGCACCGAAGTGGCCAATACGAAAGCGGTATGGGACAAATATCGTTATGAACTGCTTACAGGCGCTTCCGATCCGGAGAAGACGGTACCGAAGATCGTGGCGGAACTGAAGGCCGCCGGCATGGATACGATTATGAAGGCCGCCCAAGAGCAAATCGATACGTATTTCAAATAATCTTGTAGGTCATCAACATCCAGAAAACCCGAGCGGAGATTGCCGTTCGGGTTTTCTGGCAACTCATGATTGCCTTTATCGATAACAACGTTATATGGTTGAGCGGTGGGGGGCGACAAAAGCCTATTGCAAAGGAGACGCCGCATGCGTTCATTTATGCGAATCAAGATCTATCGCGGCAAATTCATTGCATATGCGGTATTTGTAGTGCTCATCGGCCTGGCGCTCGGCGCGCTCACCTGCGCGGTACTGCTGGATCAATGGGTGGGAAATTCTCGGAACGAGGCCGCCGGAGCGTTCTCTCGGGTGGAAAATACCCTTCAGTACGATGCCGACCGTATCGAAGCATTCATGCAGCGGGTGTACTCCAACAGCGGACTGGTGTCCGACATTCGCAGTTTCTTGGGAAATAACGCGGAAGGCTATCTGACGAGCAGGCTGCAGGGCAGCCACTATAACCGACCGCTCGTCTCCTTTCCCGACGATATGAAATCCTTTCTGAGCAACGGGGGCAAGGGAGACATCACGCAAATCAGCTTGCATACCGAACAAGAGGGCAACGTAGTGAGCTTTGACAGTAACGGCAATACGAGTTTTCTATTCCGTCTGCCCAACACGGATGAAACGTTCCGCGAGACGATCCAAAAAGGATTCGTCTACCACAAAAAGCTTTCGGATCCTAACCAGATCTCGCGCCAGCTGGGCGAATTCCGATTCCTGGTCAGCAGCGACCGGATTTTTAAGACGGTGCAAAATGACCGTTTGGATGAAGCTGCGGCAGTCAGCGCTTCCGGAGACGTGTACCTGATCGCCGGCAGCAGCCGTAACACGGAGGAACTGGTTCGCCGGGTCGTTGCGGATGGACGCACGCACGGCTTTCTATCGACGGGATTTGCGGACCGTGCGTATTTTGTAACGTTCAACTCCAACGCGTTCAATTATCGGTTCGTCAGCATCGTGGATTTGGCCTCGCTGATCCGTCAAAAAGCGAATGTGCTGCTCATCGTGTTTCTCATCGTGCTGGCTGCGATGATCTGCGTCCTGCTGCTCATCGTTTACAATCTGCGCGAGGATGCGAACTTCCTGCGGCGGATCATCATTTCCATCGGACGCGTGAAAACGGCGGATTTTACGCCGGTTAACCCGGCCCGCTACCGGAGAAACGAATACGGCATGATCGCCCGGGAATTGGACGATATGATCCATCAGCTGGATCGGCATATCCGCACCAATTATCTACTAAAACTCAAGCAGCAAGAAACTGAAATGAAAGCGCTTCAGCATCAAATAAATCCACACTTTTTGTATAATACGCTCGAGGTTATTCGTTCCTCTGCGCTGGTGAACAACGCCGACTATACATCCGACGCCATCGCCACCCTGGGCGCGCTGTACCGTGAGATCGTGAAAAACGAGAATATCATTCCGCTCGGCAGCGAGCTGAACTTGCTTCAAAAATACTTGAAAATCATGGAATTCAAATATCCGGACCGATTTTATTATCAGTTCAATGTGGAACCGGCGTTAATCTCCTTGCCCACCGTGAAATTCTGGTTGCAGCCGCTGGCGGAGAACTTTTTCGTTCACGGCTTTAACCCAAAGAGCGAGTTCAACCTGCTCATCGTTAACGGCTGGGAGGAAGAGGAGCGTTTCGTGCTGGAGATCGTGGACAACGGCAACTGGATCTCCGATGAGCGCTTAGCCGAAATCAGGAATAAGCTTTCCAGAAGCGACGACGCCCCGGTGGACAACATTGGTCTACGTAACGTATATACCCGGCTGCACTTTTTCTATGGGGCGGGTTTCTCCATGAAGATCGACAACAACGAGGAAGCCGGCGTTAAAATATCCGTGATCCTATCCAAGGAGGCTGCTAACGATGTACAAGCTGCTGATCGTAGATGACGAGCCGCAGATTTTGGAGGGAATGAAGCGAACGATTGACTGGGAGAAGTACGGCTTTGGCCGCATCGAGACGAGCGAAACGTATGAGGGAGCTATTTCGAAGGCGGTGGAGTTTTTGCCGGATTTGGCTATCTTCGATGTATGTATCGGCAAGCAGCGCGGTTATGACGCCATCCACAAGCTCAACGAACTGCGTCTTCCCTCGAAGTATATTATCATGAGCGGCTATGGCGAATTCCAGTATGCGCTGGAGGCCATTCGCTGCGGGGTCAAGGACTACCTGCTCAAACCCGTCGATCGTTCGAAGCTGCAGAATCTGGTCGAGAAGATTATCGAAGAAGATCTGCACGGTACGCTGGCAGGCGCGAATCGCGACGACCTGGACATGGACCCGGTGCTCGGCGTGCGCTACGACAGCCTGTCCAAGCTGACCAATCGCATTCTGTTGATCGTCAAGGCGGAGTATGCCCAGAACTTGAGCTTGAAATCGGTTGCGGAACGTTTTCGTATGAACGGAACGTACCTCGGGCAGCTATTCCTCAAGGAGACGAAAAAGAAGTTTTCGGAATATTTAATGGCCTACCGGATGCTTCGCGCCCAGGAACGCATTCGGTCCACGGAAGAGAAAATTATCAGCATCGCGCTTTCCGTCGGATATCCCAACCTGAACTATTTCTATTCTCATTTCCACGCTTATTTCGGCAAATCGCCCTCGGATTTGCGGAGAAAGGAATAATGACGCCATGCGACAACAACGGAATTGGAGTCGCCTCGTTGCATCCTTCGTGCTCGTCATGATGCTGACGCTGCCTTTATCCGGCTGTTTTGCCACATCCGGCAATGGCGAGAATGCCGCATTGGCCGGCGATACGGTGAATTTGATCTATTACACGATCGGGGATCGAGACAAGGACCTTCAGATGGTCAACGACAAGATCAACGAGATCCTGGCCAAGAAAATCGGCGTTACCGTCACTTATATCAAAGTGGGCTGGCAGGAGTACGGAGACCGTCTGAACACCCTCGTGTCGGCGGGAACTCCCTTTGACATCGCTTTTGCGCCGGAGTACGCTACCTACGCGCAGCGAGGCGCGTGGCTGAGGCTGAACGACTATCTATCGAACGTGGGGAAGGATATGTATGACGCAATCGACCCTATTTTCTGGCAAGGCGTGCGGATGGATGACGGCGGCATCTACGGCGTGCCGACCAATAAAGAATTAGCCGTGCGCGACCAGTGGATGTACCCGGATACGCTAGTCAAGAAGTACCATATTGACATCTCGAAGTACACGACGTTGGCATCGCTTGAACCGCTGTTACGGATGATCAAGCAGAAGGAACCCGCTTATCAGCCGATGGAACTCGACAAGGAATCTCAGAACTTCTTCGCCTTGGACGGCTACGAATACGTGTTGGAGAAGAAGCTTCCGCTAATGGTGCGAGTCCCGGATCCCCATTCCCCGGTCGTGAATATTTTCGAAACCGAAGAAGCCCGGAAAGTGCTAGACCTTCTTCGGCATTACTATGTGGAGGGCTATATCAATGAGGACGCGGCCATGCGGGAAAGTCAGGGACTGAAGCGGGGCGCGCCGGTATTCTGGAAAGCCGCGGGGGGCGGCCCGCTGGCGGAAAATAGTTGGAGCAAGGATCGCGGTTACAAGCTTGCGGCTTACCCTGTAACCCCCGCGTTGATCACGACGGAATCCACTCGAGGAGGGGTTATGGCCATCAGCGCGGATACGAAGCATCCCGTCGAGTCCGTCAAGTTTCTCAATCTGCTGAACACGGATCCCGAGGTGCGCAATCTGTTCAATTTCGGAATCGAGGGCGTGCATTACACCTTGGATCGTTACGGCCAGGTGGTGCCCAATCCGCCCAAGGACAATAAAGGCAATCCGATCCCGGACGCGCAGCCAAACTACGGAGGCGTGCAGTACACCCAGGGCAATTGGTTCATCTTGAAGACCATGGGCGGAGAATTCCCGGATCCCTTGGACAAATGGAATCAGTTCCGCGTCAGCAACAAGGAAGCGGTCGAATCGAGCACGCTGGGTTTTACCCCGGACTTGTCCCGGATGCCCATCCAGATGCAGAACATCCAGATGGTCTGGGAGAAATACTTCCCCAGCCTGATGACGGGCAGCGTGAACGTAGATTCGGTGCTGCCGAAGTTTAATCAGGAGCTTCGGCAGGCGGGCATCGACGAGGTGCGGTCCGAAGTGCAAAGGCAGCTTGACGCCTGGCGAGACGCCCATCAGGAATGGGAAATGCCCTCTTTTAAGGATTTGTCGGCGTCCAGGCGGTAGCTTGCGATCGCCCGATTTATTCAGCTTCAAAAGCGGCGCTTCATTCACCCGATCGACAGCAACTCGCGGATCTCCTGCTCGGTCAAGGCGGACAGCGCCTCCTGACCGGGCTGGATCACTTCGTCGATCAGATGCTTTTTGCGCTGCTGGAGCTCGTACATCTTGTCCTCGACCGTGCCCTGCGCGACGAGCCTGATGATCTGAACGACGTTCATCTGTCCGATCCGGTGCACGCGGTCCGCGGCCTGCTGTTCGACGGCGGGGTTCCACCAGAGGTCGTAGAGGATGACCGTGTCCGCGCCGGTCAGGTTCAGACCCGTGCCGCCGGCCTTGAGCGAAGCGAGGAACAAGTCCCGCTCGCCGCCGTTGAACCGGTCGCACAGTTCCAGCCGCTCGGCGGCGGGCGTCTGCCCGTCCAGGTAGAAGTGCGTGAACCCGCGCGCGCCGAGCTCCCGGCGGATGAGGCCGAGCATCTCGGTGAACTGCGAGAAGACGAGCGCGCGCTTGCCCGCGCTCCGGCATTCCTCGAGAATCTCCAACAGCTGCTCGAACTTGGCCGACCCGCCCGCATAGTCTTCGACGAAGAGGGCGGGATGGCAGCACAGCTGGCGCAGGCGCGTCAGGCCGGCGAGGATGCGGATCCGGTTCTTGTGGAACGTCTCCTTGTCCAGATGCTTGAGCGCTTCCGCCTTCAGCTTGGCGAGATAGGCGGCGTAGAGCTTCTTCTGCTCGGGCAGCAGGTCGGAGGACTGGAGCGTCTCGATCTTGTCCGGCAGCTCCCGGAGCACGTCCGTCTTGACCCGGCGGAGGACGAACGGGCGAATCCGCTCGGCCACGGCCTCCCGGGACATCTCGCCGAACGCGCGACGGCTTGGCAGCAGCTCCGGGAACACGGCGCCGAAGATCGAATGCAGCTCCTCCAGCGCATTCTCCACCGGCGTGCCGGTAAGCGCGAAGCGGTGCGTCGCCTGAATCCGTTTGACGGCTTGCGCCGTCTGGGTCGCCTGGTTCTTGAACGCCTGCGCCTCGTCGAGCACGAGCGTATGGAACGGCTGCGCCGCATAGCGGACGATGTCGCGGCGGAGCAGCGGATACGAGGTGATCACGACGTCCGTGCGGGAGATGTCCCGCAGCGTCGCCTCGCGCTCCGCGCGGCTCCCGTCCGCGATGACGGCGCGCAGCTCCGGGGCGAACTTGGCCAGCTCGCTCCGCCAGTTGTACATGAGCGATGCCGGGCAGACGACGAGCGCGGGCTGCCCGCGCTCGCGAAGCTCGGGCAGCGCGGAGAGGAGGAAGGCGATGCTCTGCACCGTCTTGCCCAGTCCCATGTCGTCGGCGAGGATGCCGCCGAAGCGGTAATGCGCGAGCGTCTTCAGCCATTGGTAACCGTATGCCTGGTAATCCCGCAGCACCGAAGCCAACCGTTCGGGGACGGGGAAGTCGAGCTGATCCGGGTGGCGCATGTTCGCGAGCAGCAGGCGCAGCGAACGGCCCAGCTTCACGGACGATCCGGATTCGTCCGCGTTCATCAAGATCAGGCCGCGGACGGCGGGCAGACGGAGCGTCGTCCCCTTCAGATCCGAGCTTCGGACGCCCATGCCGTCCAGCAGGCGACCGATCTCGGCGAAGTCCGCGCGCTCCAGCGGGACGAACGCGCCGTTCTGGAGACGGTGATAACGGCGCTTCTCCTCTAGCGACTTCAGCAGCGAGCGGATCTCCGCTTCCGGGATGCCGGACAGATTGAACTTGAATTCCATCCAGTCGGTCCGCTCATCCACGTCCACCTTCACCTTCGCGGGCGCGGACCCGACGAACAGCCGAGGCTTCACGGCCGACGTCGCGTAGACGGTCAGGAGCTTCTCCAGCTGCGGCACGACTTGATAGAGGAACTCGAACTCGCCGTCCTCGTCGCCGCCCATGACGTAGCCGGCTTCGGTCTTCGCGAAGGCGCTCTCCTCCATGAGCTGGAGGATGCGCCGCTCGCGCTCGCCGTCCCGCACCAGGATGCGCCGATCGCCGCGGTCCGGGTCGGGCCCTTCGAGCGGATTCAGGACGATGTCTCCGTATTGGAATTCGAGGCCGGCGAGCAGCCGGTCCCGAACCCGGTCCAGATACAGACTCGCCTTCAACGGCGCTTGCACCAGACGATCGGACACCGTATCGGCGATATGAACGCTGCCCAGCTTCATCAAGCCCGGGACGACGCGCGCCATGAAGGCTTCCATCCGCGAGGCGGGAATCCGGACCGGCGCTCCGCGCGCGTCGTCCAGCATGCGCTTCAGCTCCGCGAGGCGTCCGCACGAGGCTGCGCCCGGCTTGTACAGCATGCCGCCGGCGAGCACGGTCTCGTAGCCTTCCATGACGACGACCTCGTCCAGCCCTTCGGCCTGCAGCAGGTAGCCGCCGTCACC
Source organism: Cohnella nanjingensis (assembly GCF_014212125.1). Taxonomy (GTDB): domain Bacteria; phylum Bacillota; class Bacilli; order Paenibacillales; family Paenibacillaceae; genus Cohnella; species Cohnella nanjingensis. The sequence continues at coordinate 39,283 of NZ_JACJVP010000041.1, read as the reverse complement.
GGCTTCGTGCCCCTCGCGGCCGGGCATATGCGGCTCCCGCTGGCTGTCGTCCCGGCCGAAAGCAAACCGCAGCGGCATCCGCTCGTTCGACGATGCGACCCGCTCGTAGACGCGGTCGCCCTGGACGATCCGCGCGCCGGGCGCGCGCTCCAGCAGGGCGAGCAGCTCCGGCCAGGCGGCGGGCGGCACGGGCAGCAAGCGGTCGCCGCTCGGACCGCCGGCCGGGTAGAGGCTCGCGGTCTCGCGGTACAGCGCCTCGTCGCGGCTGATTCGGATCAGCCGGCGAATGACCGCGTCGTCTTCGGGACCGAATCTGTGCTGCTCCGGATCGTAGGCGAACAGCTTCGTGAACGGATAGGACGTCCCCCGGTCGACGCGCGCCAAGAAGTCGCGGATGCGCGGGACGGCGAACGTCCGCTTCGGTCCGAGCTTCAGCTCGATGGCGAACAGCGCCTTGCCGTCGGCATAGCGAAAGGCCCTGCATTCGATCTCGACGATCAGCGGCGTCCGCGCGTCGAACAGCAAGCGGGGGCCGCTCGGAAGCGCCGGCTTGTCCTCGAAAAGGCTGAGCACGCCGTCGGCCAGCCTCGACTCGCCGGGGCCGTCGGGATCGGCCGAGTCTTCCGGCGCGGCGGCAGATCGCGCAGCGAGCCGCGCCGCGGACGCCTTCGCGCCGGCGGCTTGTTGGTCGCGCGACACTTGGAGCAGCACGGCTGCGATATGATTGCAGTATTTGTCGTAGGAGGCCAGGGAGGGGCAGGCGCACCGCGCGTCCACGTCCCCTGCGGACGAGAGCCGAACGGTCACTTCGTAGCGGCCTTTGCCGCTGCCTTGCACTTCGGCTTCGTACAGACGCGCGGCCGCATCGTAGCGGGTGAAGATCACCTTGCCCGCCCGGACGTACGCTTCCCCGCTCTCGAAGGCGATCCGTCCGCAGAGCAGCTTGACGGTCCGGCGGGTGATCAGGGCGCTCATGCAAGAGGCCTCCTTTTGCGATGGGATCAGACGTTCCGGTAGATACGCTCTATCATACCAGAAATTCGCCCCCGCTTGAAACCTTGCCGCCGCTCCCATCCGAAGCAGCCAGCCGCTTCCGGTAATCGTTGGGCGATTCGGGGCGAGATCGCCTTCAATACTTATTCGATTTTTGGGCGTGTCCGCGCATGACTGGCGAGGCGCGGCGGCGTGCAGTATGATGAACGTAACGACATACTGCCAAAGGAGACCGCCATGTGCCGAAATATTAAGACGCTGTTCAACTTCGAACCGCCGGCGACCGAGGACGAGGTCCGCGCCGCTTCGCTGCAGTTCGTACGGAAGCTTTCCGGATTCAACGAGCCATCGAAGGCGAACGCGGAGGCGTTCCATCGCGCCGTCGACGAGGTGGCGGCGGTCGCGCGCAACCTGCTGGATTCCCTGGTCACCCAAGCCGAGCCTCGCAACCGCGAGATCGAAGCCGAACGCGCTCGCTTGAGAAATGCCAAGCGCTTCGGCCTCGCGGAAGACTAAGCCGAGATCGGATATTCCCCAAACGGAAGAGGACGCGAAAGCGTCCTTTTTCTGCTTGTTCTACCCGATTGCTGCAAGTGGTGCCGAAACCGTTTAACCTGCTGACACGGCCGAATTCCGCATGCATTGCCATTGCCGCTTCCTTTCCGCGCTGTCCCCCAATCGCTCGCATGAATGACATCCATATTTCGATGAACGCTGTAAGATTGAGATGTTACGCTCGTTCCAACAAGCAAGAGGGGGAAACGAGAAATGCATCCTATACGACACGGCATGCTGGTCCTTATGGCGACCGCGATGATGGGCTCTTCCTTTGCGGTGGGCAAGTTGGGACTGGACTATGGCTCTCCGCTGCTGTTGGCCGGGATTCGCTTCACGCTCGCCGGCGTATTGATGGCTCTGTGGGTAGGAAGGAGAGGGCTACCGGGCTCGGCAACAGGCTGGACCAAGATCGCGGCGGTCGGCGCATGTCAGACGGCGGCGGTTATGGGCTGCATCTTCCTCAGCTTGCGGACGATCACGGCGGGGGAGTCTTCGATCCTCACATTCGCGAATCCGCTGCTCGTCGTCTTGTTCGGCGCGTGGCTGCTTCGGACGCGGTACCGGGCTTCGCAATGGCTCGGCGTCGTGATCGGCTTCGTAGGCGTAGCGGCTACCTTGGGGTTCCAGCTGCAGTTGAAGAGCGGGACGCTGCTAGGTCTGGGTTCGGCGATCGCTTGGGCATTCGCGACGATCCTCGTGGCCAAGTGGGGCTCCAAGCTGAACATCTGGGCGCTGACGGCCTATCAGATGCTGTTCGGCGGTCTGCTGTTGCTCATGATGGGCGTAACCCTGGAGACGCCGAGGCTGATTCTGACCGGGGCTTCGGTCGGCATCGTGCTCTACCTGGCGATTTTGGGCTCTATCGTTCAATTCACGACCTGGTATTACCTGTTGAACGCCGGGGATCCCGGCAAGACCAGCGCTTTTCTATTCCTGGCGCCGTTCTTCGGCGTCCTGTCCGGCTGGCTCCTCTTGCGGGAGGTCGTCCAATGGTATGTATACGCAGGCGGGTTCCTTATCCTCGTTGGGATCTTTCTAGTGAAGCGCCCGGCTTCGGGGAGAGAGCGGCGAACGGATCGGAAGCTGCAGACGAAGGCGCTCTAACGTCCGTCGAGAATAAACGCAGTCGCAAGCTCAAATACAGCGGTTGCGTTTTTTTGTTGCAAGGTACCTTGTGCGGCACAGTACTACGTGATAACATAGTACCGAAGGGAGCGGTCGCAAGGATGGATATGTCCGAATGGACCTCACAGGTTCGCCGCGGCTTGCTGGAGTATTGCATCCTGCAACTGATCGGGAAGGAACCGAGGTATGGCTACGAGCTGGTGACGCTGCTCTCGAGGTGGGAGCCGCTTGCCGTTACGGAGGGAACGCTCTACCCGCTGCTGCGTAGGCTGCTCAAGGATCAGATCATCGAATCGTATTGGCAGGAATCCGAATCCGGCCCGCCGCGGAAGTATTACCGGCTGACCGGTATCGGGATAAGCCTTATGGATATGATGTCGGCGGAGTGGCACAAGATCGGCGGAGCTGTCCGGCAAATCGAAACGTATGGAGGAGAACCGATATGATTACCCCTCAAGGAAAAGCCTATTTGGATAAGTTGTATCATTACCTGGAGAAGCTGCCCGAAACGGAGCGGCTCGACGCCGTGCGCGAGATCGAGAGCCACATCGTAGAAGGCGCGGCGAACGGCGAACCGGAAGGGGTCATTCTTGCCAGGCTTGGCGACCCGCGCAAGCTCGCTCGGGCTTATCGCAGCGAGCGCCTGATCGGGAGCGTGTCCATGCGTTCGTTCAAAGACGTGATGACGCTCGTGGGATTCTACTGCACGGCGGGCCTGCTGAGCGTGATGGTCGTGCCGGTGCTGGCGGTCCTCGCCTATGGCTTCGGATTCTGTTCCGTCTTGATCTTCCTGGCCGGCGTTATACGTACGTTCGGCGTCACTTGGATCAATATGTCCATCGCGCCGGGCATGGAGGTGCCGACGCTGTGGAGCATGGCTGTCGCGATCCCGGTCGGCGCCATCGTCGGCGGGATCGCATATATCAGCTGGAGAGGCTTGCGCAAGTACCTGACGTCCCTATCCGACCGCTACAGAGCGGTATTGCCGGTCAAGTCCATGCAGTCGAAGATGCGTCCGATGTGAGCACAAAAGCCCGTGCCAGCGCGAAGCTGGCACGGGCTTTGTCGTTCCGAACGCTCAGAAAGCGGCCGCAGGCGGTTCCCATTGATAGAGTCCGATCATGAGGCCGTCCTGAAAGCCGATCCTGCGGTAGACGGGCTCTCCCATCTTGGAGGCCTGAAGCACGGCCAAGGATGCGCCGGCGTCCCGGGCTTCCCGAACCGCGTGTACCGTAACGGCGCGCCCGATGCCTTTGCCGCGTACGGACGGGAGCGTTCCTACATTATAAATGCCGGCGACTTCGCCTTGGTTGAACGACGTAGCGATCGCGACGGGAACGCCGTCCAGCTCCGCGAGATACGAGACGGTCCTGCCGTCGCCCCGAAGCGCCTCGCCGGCGATGGCGTCGACGAGCAGCGCGTTCAAAGGGAGCGGCAAGCCGAACGTTTGGGCGGATACGGCCTTGTATACCTCGAATTCCTCCGCCTTCGTCAAGGAGGAGATCGCCAGCCCGGGGATCGCGGGCATCTCTTCCTTGAACTCCGCTAGCGCAAGCCCCATGCCGGGGATCCTGCCGCTCAGCGCGAAGCCGGTGCCGAGGAGTCTCTCGGCTAGCTCGGGGTTCTCTTCCCCGTCCCAGTCGATCCACATCATCGGCGATCCCCGCCGGGCATATCTTGCTTGTACTCTCTGGATGAGACTCGTCAGCGCCGCCGCAGTCAAATCCGTCGGCGTCTCGAGGATTCGGTTGAACATCGGATACGGCATGTCGGCCGAGATGCGGATCAACCGGCCGTCCCTTGTGCATTCGAAACCGGGAACGTGTCTGCCGAGCGCCGACATATAGGCGATCAGATTGTCTTTGGACGCGGTCTTCAACCGCTGAAGCGGGATGGACATGTTCGTGACACCTCGTTTCGGTAGGAGAGGGGACTTTTGCTTATGATGAACCGACCGCCGCCCGTCGGGCGGCTACGCGCGCGCTTACCTTGCGTTCAAGCGCGACGCTGCCCAGCGCGGCGACCAATCCGAGGACGGCCAGACCGGACGCCAGTAGAGGCACCTGGGACAGACCGGCATGGGTGATGACGACGCCGCCGAGATACGCGCCGCCGGCATTGCCGAGATTCAAGACGGAATGGCTGGAGGTCGACGCCAGCAGCGGCGCCTCATGCGCCAGATTCAGGATGCGCAGCTGGATGCCGGGGAGGATGCCGAAGGCGGCGATGCCCCAGACGAAGACGGTAACGACCGCGAGGACCGGTTCGCGGAATGCCAGGGTCAAGAGCGCGAGGATCACCGCCAGTGCGGCGAAGTTCGCGATCAAGGAAGGCATGAGCTTCCAATCCGCCAGCTTGCCGCCCAGCATATTGCCGATCGTGACGCCGATGCCGAACAGGACCAGGATCCAGGCGACGCTATGCTCCGCGAAGCCGCTGATCGATTCCAGGATGGGCGTGATATACGTGAAGAGCGCGAACAAGCTGCCGCAGCCCAGCGCGCCGGTGAGCAGGATCAGCAGCACCTGGGGGTTCAGCACGCCGCGGATCTCTTTGGCCAAGCTGGCGTGCCCGTCTTGACGGATGACGGGAATGAACCGGATGATCCCGACGAGCGCGACCAGCCCGAGCAGCGTGATCGCGCCGAACGAGGCGCGCCAGCCGAACTGCTGGCCGACGAAGGTGCCGAACGGGACGCCGACGATGTTCGCGATCGTCAAGCCGGCCAGAACGAGGGACACGGCGCCCGCGCGCTTCTCGGGCGGGACGAGGCGGGAGGCGATAATCGTGCCGACGCCGAGGAACGTGCCGTGCGAGAGCGCCGTCAGGACGCGGGCGGCGATGAGCAGCGGATAGGTCGGCGCGATCGCGGACACCAGGTTGCCGAAGATGAACATGCTCACGAGCAGGACGAGCAGCTTTTTCTGGGGCAGTCGATGGGTCAGGATGGTCAGCACGGGCGCGCCGGCCGCGACGCCCAGGGCATAACTCGTAATCAGCATGCCAGCTTGGGGGATGGTCACCTGGAGGTCATGCGCCACATTCGGCAGCAGGCCCATGATGACGAACTCGGTCATGCCGATCGCGAAGGCGCCGAGGGTCAGACACAAGAGCGGGAACGGAAAACGTGGCTTGTTCGAATTCGTGATTTCCATGCGGTACGGCCTCTCTCCTTGGATGAATCTGATCTATATATGTGGGCCATTGTAACACGATCTGCTTCGAGTGGATATAGGTAGCGGATGGCGGCGGAGGGAGATGAACCGCGGCGCACAGTGGCGGATGACAACGAACCGTCCCTTTGGAAAATGCCCCCCATCCATAAGGAAGCCCCTATCCACAGGAAAACCCCATCCACAGGAACCCCCCCCATATAGGAAAACCCTCATCCATAGGAAACCCTCATCCATAGGAAACCCTCATCCATAGGAAACCCTCATCCATAGGAAACCCCCATCCATACAGAGGCCCCGTCACAAGGAAGCCCCCATCCTTCCGCAAGGGGAAGAGACGGGGGCTTCGTCGGCGCCGTATCGGTTCGGAGCCGTGGCGACGATGACCGCAGCGGAGAGGTGCGAGGGCTGCGGCTGGCCATTACCGGCTAAGTTGCTTGCCGTTTAGGCCGCTTGCTGCTTGCTGACGTAGTAAGAGATGACGCTGATCGCAAGGATTGGGAGATACAGCGCGAACAGGAGCAGATGAAGCGCCGGCAGGCCGTCGCCGCTCGTGGCCTTCAAAAGGAATGTTCTCGCCTCTTCGTTCTTGATCAGCTCCAGCCCCGGCTGCAGCGCGAGCACGTCGGCAGAGACGATAAGTCCCAGCACGAGCAGCGTGATGGCGGCGACGACGAACTTCAGGCTCTTCGCATAGACGTCATGCTCGGCGTAGCGGGCCATCGCGATCCAGGCGACGGGCAGCGCGGTCAGCTGGAACCAGATGTTGTCGCCCGCGACCATGCTGATCAGCAGCGCGCCGGCCGAAGGGGCGAGCACGAGCCACAGCAGGCAGGCGCGAATGTCCGTCCTGGAGAAGCGGGTGTATTCCACGGCGGCCAGCAGGACGAGCGGGACGGCGAGCGCTGCGTTCACGAAGTGCGCGAACGGCGTGTCGCGCAGCAGCAGGGACAGCAGCATGACGATCGTGAGCCCGCCGATAATCCGGCGGTTCAGATTCATCTTGCGGACATACAGCCAGATGCAGAGGCTTGCGCTGAACAGCAGGAGCGGGAACGACATCGTGCTGAAGAAAGCCGACTTCTCCCCGAGCGATGCGCTGAACACGAAGAGCGCGGACAGGACGGCAAGCAGCCGGATCTCGACCGAGATGCGTTTGAGCCGCAGGAGCATGTGGACCTACCTCCCCAGGAATGAATGATACTAATTAACTATGCATGTCCGTCAGGAGACATGCTTGGAAGTGGAGAGGGGTTGTCCCGTTGGCGGGCGTCCGATCTCCATTCGAAGATGGATTTTTTCTTTCCCGTTTTACACTCCCTTAACCATTGCGCGCTATTCTAAAAACGAATAAAATTGAGCGTATATAAGCATAAACGTGCAATGCGCGCCGAGGCGCGCGCGAGAGGAGCAAGCGATCGAGTGCTGGCAGCGGAGAGAAAGAAACGAATTGTAGACTATGTTAGGCAATATCGGACGGCGACCGTGTCCGTCTTGGCCAAGGCGTTCAACGTGCACGAGGCGACGATTCGCAGGGACCTGGCGGAGATCGAGCAGGAAGGCATGCTGAAGCGTACGCACGGCGGCGTTATCGTGGAGCAGTGGACGCGCGACGAACCTTCGTTCAACGAGCGGACGAGCCAGCATCTCGACGAGAAGATGCGGATCGGGCAGCTGGCGGCCTCTCTGGTGGAAGACGGGGAGAACATCATTATCGATTCGGGGACGACGACGCTGCACCTCGCGCGTAACCTCGTGTACCGCTCGCGAATTACGGTCATCACGAACGACATGAACGTGGCGGCCGAGTTGCGCGACGCGCCAGGCGTGAAGGTGATCCTCACCGGCGGCGAGCTGTATCCGTCAAGCTATATGCTGAACGGCATGATTACGGACCAAGTGCTAAAGTCGCTGCATGTGGAGAAAGCGTTCATCGGCACGCCCGCGCTGCATCCGCAGCACGGACTCATGCATCCCGAAGCGTTGCTGGTCCCCGCCAAGCAAGCCATGATCCGGGCGGCGGGAGAGATCGTCGTCATGACGGATCATACGAAGATCGGCAAGGTCGCGCTTCACGAAGTCGTGCCGAACAGCGCGATCCACACGATCATCACGGGCGAGGAGATCGCCGAATCCGACACGAAGTCATTCGAAGAACAAGGCATCACGGTCTATCGTGCCGGAAAGGACAGCAAACATGTCTGATTCCACATCGAACATCCATGCGCAAGACAAGGAACTGCCGGAGGAGATGCGACGAAGACGGATGGGATCGGAGCAGCAAGAGGGGATGCACAGACGGATGGGGATGGAGCGGTTGGAGCTTCGCGCGGGCGCGATCCGGCTCGTGACGCCCTATCTGGCGGAGAAAGGCTACCGCCGCGTCGTGATCGTCGCGGATGCCCATACCTATGCGGCGGCGGGCAAGACGTTGGAGGAGGACCTGACCGCGGCGCGGATCGCTGCGCCGGTCTCGCGCATCAAGCCTAACGCCATCGGCGATGTTGTCGCGGACGAGGCTTCCATCGTTCAACTGCTGCTGGATATTCAGCAGCATCAAGCGGAGGCGGTAGTCGCTGCGGGCAGCGGTACGCTGCACGACATCGCGCGGTATGCCGCCTACACGGCCGGCATCCCCTTCGTCTCGGTACCGACGGCGCCTTCCGTGGACGGGTTCAACTCGAAGGGGGCGCCGCTCCTGATCCGGGGAGACAAGATCACGATCGGGGCGATCGGGCCGGATGCCATCTTTGCCGATCTGGACATTCTGGTGCAGGCGCCGCCTTCCCTGGTCGCCGCTGGGTTCGGCGATATGCTCGGCAAGCATACGTCGCTGTTCGATTGGCGGTTCGGCGCGCTCGCGGCGGGGGAGCCCTACCTGGAGGAGGCGGCGGTCATGACGCGCTCGGCGCTCCGGCAATGCATGGATCAGGCGGGCCTCATCGCGAAGCGTGACGAGGAAGGCATCGCCGTGCTGACCGGCGCGCTGATCGAGTCGGGATTCGCCATGCTGCTGTTCGGCCAGTCGCATCCGGCATCGGGCGCGGAGCATCATCTCTCCCACTACTGGGAGATGGAGTGCATCCGCCAGGGCCGCAAGCAGTTGCTTCACGGCGCGAAGGTCGGCGTCGCCTGCATCGAGATCTCGAAGCTGTATCATCGCCTCGCCGAAGAAGGCGCGGGCAGATGGAGCGGCCGCGAGCGTATCGGCGGGCAATGGGAAGAGATCGCGGCGCTGATCGGACAGATCCCGGATGCCGAGACGCTCGTCGGGGTGCTGCGTACCGTCGGAGGACCGACTTCGCCCGCGGATCTCGGGATCAGCGAAGAGCTCGTCGCGCGCAGCCTGCGCGAAGCGCACCATATCCGCCCGAATCGGTACACGCTGCTGCATGCGTACAATGAGGCGTAGGGACACGTCCTGCTCTGACGCTATGTGATGCGAAGGCCAGGCTGCAACTGCGCTGATCTGCCCTATGAGAAGCAGAAGCGAGTCTGCAATCTGCGCGGCGAAGGCCGGAATTCGATAATAAGTTGCAAAAGTACATCTAATTTGAAGGAATTGGGGGCAAATAAGTGATTTAGTTGCAAACGTACATCTTTTTGGCCCGATTTGCCCCAATTATCCGAATTCGTGCCAAATAAGTTGTACAAATGCAACGAATGTCCCTCATGATCGTCTTCAAGCCCAAATTACTTGTACAAATGCAACTTATGGATAGAAGAGTCCGTTTTGCGATAACCGCGAGCGGTAGATGCCGCCATTCCGAAAAAGCGCCCTGAGGTGCTTTTTTATTTCCGCCACGCCACCACTTCAAGGAACTACGTACGCAACCACGTCACGCAACTACATCAAGGAACCACGTCACGTAACTCGTCACGCAACTCGTCAGTCAACTCGTCACGCAATCACATCTATCAAACCACTCTCTCAACATGTCTCTCAACCAAGCCTCTCAACTTTATCTCTCAAGACCTCGTCTCTCAACCTTATCTATCAACCCCGACTCTCAATCTCACCTCTCAACCTCATCTCTCAACCAAGCCACTCAACCAAGCCACTCAACCTCATCTCAAAAACCATCTCTCAGCCCATCTCTCAAGACCTCGCCTCTACACCCTGCCACGCAATCTTGCTTCTCATCCTCCACCTGCGAAAGTTCGTTCGATTTTGCTGTAGCTTTCGCTCGAATTTGCTCATTTTAACATCCGATTTATCTCGCGCTGATACTCGCATGACAGTCGACCCCTACAATCAAAAGTATAAAAACGAACATAAACGATCAAATAATGCGCGAAATATGCGCGAAGATGCGCGAGTGAAGCGAGGAGTAGGGAGGGGCGAGATTGGCATCTATCGAGTTCGTACACGTGACGAAATCGTTCGAGAAGAGCAACATCATCGAGAATCTGAATCTTACGATCGAAGAGGGCAAATTCACGGTGCTCGTCGGGCCGTCCGGGTGCGGCAAGACGACGCTGCTGCGCATGATCGCGGGCATCGGGCCGCAGACGTCGGGGGAAGTGCGCATCGGCGGCAAGGACGTGACCCGCGTCGCGCCGGGCAAGCGGGGCGTCGCCATGGTGTTCCAGAACTATGCGATCTATCCGACGATGACCGTGCGGGACAATATCGAATTCGGCTTGAAGAACAATCGCGTCCCCAAGGTCGAGCGCACCCGCCTCGTCGAGACGATCGGCGCTACCGTCGGTCTGGGCGGCTATCTGGACCGGATGCCGTCCACGCTGTCCGGCGGGCAGCGGCAGCGCGTCGCGCTCGCCCGCGCGATGGTGAAGCAGCCGTCCGTCTTCTTGATGGACGAGCCGCTCTCGAATCTGGACGCGAAGCTGCGCGCGCAGATGCGCATCGAGCTGATCGAGCTGCACAAGAAGCTGGGCGCCACCTTCGTCTACGTGACGCACGATCAGGTCGAAGCCATGTCGATGGCGGATACGATCGTGCTGATGAACGAAGGCATCATCCAGCAGGAGGCGCCGCCTGAGGTCATCTACCGCGATCCGGCCAATCTGTTCGCGGCTCAGTTTATCGGCGTGCCGCCGATGAATGTGGGCGAGCTGCACGTGGACGGCGTGCGCTTCGGGTTCCGGCCCGAGAGCGCGAGCCTCCGCGCGGCGCCGTTCGAAGCGGATCGCGAACTTGCAGCGGCGGCCAGCGGTACTGCTGCGTACGGCAAGCCAAAGCAGGGTCTCCATGCCAACGCCGCCATCACGCAGCACGACCCAGCCGCAGCAGCCAACGCCGCCATCGCGCAGCACGACCCAACCGCAGCAGCCAACGCCGCCATCACGCAGCACGACACAGCCGCAGCCGCCAACGCCGCTATCGCGCAGCACGACCCAGCCGCAGCAGCCAACGCCGCTATCGCGCAGCACGACCCAGCCGCAGCAACCAACGCCGCCATCACGCAGCACGACCCAGCCGCAGCCGCCAACGCCGCTATCGTTCAGCTCGAAGCAGCCGACGCTGCGCACGTGGCCTCCGGCTCCTCGCCGACCGCGACGACGCCGGACGACCCACATCGCGCTGCGGCTTCGCTCCCTGCGGACCCGATCGCGGCGTCCGGCGGCGGCCAGCCGCACTACGTCATCCGCGGACGCATCGCGACCCGCGAGATGCTGGGCGCGGAGACGATCTACCAAGTGCGCGGCTACGAGAATCCCGCCCTGGCGTTCATGGTGAAGTGCTTCTCCGATCCGTTCGCGGTGGATCAAGCGGTCGAGCTCGGCGTGCCGGCGGACAAGCTGTTCTTCTTCGATGCCCAAGGCGACCGGATCCGCCGGGATCATCCGAAGCACGGCGCCTACCTCGAGGCGCTGCGCAGAGGGCCGTCCGATGCCTAACCGCGGCTGGTGGGCGCTGCTGCGCCCGTACGTCATGATCGCGCCGGCGATGGCGGGGATCGGATTGTTCGTGATCTATCCGATCTTCTACCTGATCAAGCTCAGCTTCTACAAATACAACCTGATGAACAAGGCGAAGAGCAAATATATCGGCTTCGACAACTATCAGAAGATTTTCACGCGGGACGACTTCTACCAGGCGCTGGGCAATACGGCCGTCTATACGGTAGGCGTCGTCGCCGGCACGATGCTGCTCTCGCTCCTCGTCGCGCTCTGGCTGAAGCGGAAGACGCGGTGGAACCGGATCGTGCAAGCGGGCATCTTCACCCCGCACATCGTGTCCATCGTCTCGATCGCGCTGCTGTGGATGTGGCTGATGGAGCCGAATCAAGGCTTATTGAACTTCCTGCTGAAGCTGTTCGGCCTCCCGCCGTCGGCCTGGCTGCAGAGTTCGAAGACGGCGCTGCTGTCCGTCATCCTCGTCTCGGTGTGGCAGAGCATCGGCTACTACACGCTGATCATCGTAGCCGCGCTTCAGAGTATCCCGCCGACGATCTACGAAGCGGCGGCGCTCGACAATGCGAGCAGAGCCAAAGTGTTTTTCCGGATCACGCTTCCGCTCCTCTCTCCGCAGCTCTTCTTCATCCTGGTCATCATGACGATCGGTTCCTTCAAAGTGTTCGACACGGTGCAGGTGATGACGGGCGGCGGCCCGAACGGCGCGACGAGCACGATCGTGTACTATATCTACCAATTCCGCACGACCAATATCGGCTACTCGGCCGCGACCGGCGTAGTGCTCATGGCGATCATCGGCCTGCTGACCTTTCTTTACTTCCGGTTGCTGGCACGCAAGGTGCACTATCAATGACCGGTCCGCGAACGCCCGCGAGCGCCGATCCCGGCCAGGAAGGAGCATAACCGTTGAATCCGGAATACGAACGCCATCCCATCCGCTCGATCGCAGATTATGCGCTCAAGGGCGCCGTCGTGCTCGTCTTCGTCTTTCCGTTCCTCTGGATGATCTCGACGTCGCTTCAGACGTTTCGCGAGACGATGGCATTCCCGCCGACGTGGATCCCGGCTTCCCCGCAATGGACGAACTTCTCCCATGCGATGCAAGCGGGCCCGTTCCTGACGTACGCGCGCAATTCGATCGTCGTCACGGCATCGATCATCGCGCTTCAATTGCTCGTGATGATCCCGGCGGCGTACGCGTTCGCCAAATACCGTTTTCCCGGCAGGAACATCCTGTTCGGACTCGTGCTGCTGGCGTTCATGATCCCGGGTCAGGTCACCTTTATCCCGGTGTACCTGATGCTCGCGGACTGGGGGTTGATCAAGACGCTGCTGCCGCAGATTCTGCCGTTCCTGTCGAGCGCGTTCGGCATCTTCCTCCTCCGCCAATACTTCATGCAGATTCCGGAAGAGATCATCGAGGCGGCGCGGCTGGACAATGCCAGCGAAGCGAAGATCGTCCGGCGCGTCATGATCCCGATGTCGAAGCCGGCGCTCGCGACCATCGCGCTGTTCAGCTTCGTCAGCCATTGGAACGACTACTTCTGGCCGCTCATCATGACGGATTCGAACGCGGTGCGGCCGCTGACGCTCGGCATCGCGATGCTGCGGGAGACGGAAGGCATCAGCAACTGGCACATCCTCATGGCGGGCAACGTGGTGCTCGTCGTCCCGATCCTCATCGTCTATCTGTTTTGCTCCCAGCAGATCGTCAAAGCATTCGTCTATTCGGGGATCAAGTGAATCGGCGAGATCCCTTGGCATAGAGATCCGAATTAACATTCATGGAGGGGTTCAAAAGTGGCAAACAAGATTCGCGGGGTATTGGCCGCAACAGCGTTAATGGGGGTACTCGCCGGCTGCGGCGGAGGCAATGGCAACAACGCGGCGCCGAACGATGCGAACCAGGGGGCATCGAGCTCGCCCAGCGCAAGCGCGTCCGCATCGGCTTCGCCGTCCGCGGAAGCAACTGGAGGCGGCAAGACGACGGTGCAGTTCTGGCATTCCCTAGGCGGCAAGAACGGCGAATACATGGACGCGCTCATCAAGCGCTTCAACGACTCGCACCCGGATATCGAGGTGGTCGGCACGTTCCAAGGCGGCTACGACGAGACGGTGACGAAGCTGCAGCAGGCGATCGCGTCGAACACCGCGCCGGACGTCAGCATGCTGGAGCGGGCATACGTGCAGATGTTCGCCGACTCGGATGTGCTGGAGGACATGAAGCCCTATCTGGACAAGTCGGGCATGAGCCCGGACGACTTTACCGCGGGCCTCATGGGCCACTCGTACTTCGATAACAAGCTGGTATCGCTGCCGCTGAACCGTTCGACGCCCATCCTGCACGTGAACAAGACGCTGCTCGACGCAAAGGGGCTCTCCGTCCCGAAGACGTGGGACGAGCTGAAGACGGCCGCGAACGCGCTGGCGGACAAGGGCAAAGGACAATACGGCCTGACGATGCCTTATGATACCTGGTACCAGCTCGCGATGATCACCCAAGCCGGCGGCAAGTTCTTCAACGACGACAAGACGTCGGTGGACTTCATCGACAACGGCGTCGGGGAGAAAGTATTCGCCTACCTGAAGGACCTGCAGAATGCCGGCGCCTTCTACTATCCGCCGCAGCAGGATTCCGGCAACATCGTCAACAAGATGTTCACCGAAGGCAAGGTCGCGATGATGTATCAATCGACAGGCTCCATCGGCGGCCTGATGGAAGCCGTCAACTTCGACTACGTGACGGCGTTCCTGCCGAAGGATCAAGAATACGCCAACCCGACGGGCGGCGCGAACGTCACGATCCTGTCCGGTTCGAAGAACAAGGATGCCGCATGGGAGTTCATCCGCTGGATGGATACCGATCCGCAGGGCGCCCAGCAGTTCATCGTGCAGTCGGGGTATCTGCCGTTCACGAAGGCGATGGTCGATTCCCAGGAGATCAAGGATCTGTGGGCGAAGGAGCCGAACCGCAAGGTCGCCTACGATCAGCTGCAGTATGCCGTGGACACGAACATGGACGTCGCTTGGCCCGAAGTCATGCACGAGTTCTTCTCGGCGATCGAAGCGATTATGTATGACAGCAAGGATATCAAGAGCACGCTGGCGACATTCAAGAAGGAAGCGGACCGCATCCTTAACCAATAAGAGACCGATCGGAGGCGACAAGCATGGCGACCATAGAACGTCTGACCGACGAATCGCGAATCGTCGTGGCAGGCCATCGGGGCTACAAAGCGGCCTATCCCGAGAATACGCTGCTGGCGTTCGAGGAAGCGTTGAAGCGGGGCGTCGATATGCTGGAGTTCGACCTGCGGATGTCCAAGGATGGCGTCACCGTAGTCATCCATGACGATACGGTCGACCGCACGACCGACGGCACGGGGAGCGTGAATGAATTAACCCTCGCGGAGCTGAAAAGGCTAGATGCCGGCGGCTGGTTCGGGCGGTCGTTCGAAGGCTTGCGCATCCCGACGTTCGCGGAGCTGTGCGAGCTGATGGCGGCTTATCCGGATACGCTGCTGAACGTGGAGATCAAGCCGAGCGAGCAGGCGCGGGCAATCGCGGACAAGGTCGTCCCGATGCTGGAGGCTTCCGGACTCCTCGCGCGATGCGTGTTCACCTGCTTCGATGCCGGCATCATCGCCTATCTGCACGAAGTGCACGGCGTGAAGACGCAGGGATTTCCCGCGGCGCTCATGTCGAATTTCGAGCATGGGGAGGCCGGCACCTACGCGAAAATGTGGGCGGTCGGCCTGCCGATGAAGCTGCTGACGTCCGAGCTCGTCGCGCAGATGCGCAGCCTAGGGCTGCTGGCCTGGTGTTACTGCCCCGACGACGAGGAGCAAGTGGATTACGCGCTGTCCTGCGGCGTCTCGCTAATGACGGTCAACGACATTCTGCCGGCGCTGCGCAGGCGGGCGTCGGATCGCATCGCAGCGGTTTAACGGCGCCGACGCTTCTCCAACTCATCGGTCGACTCAGAAAGCCTGGCTGCCCGTGAGGTGCACCTCTTAGAATAGACATTGGAACAACCCCCGGTTATTCCGATGATTTCTAAGGGGTGCATTTTTATGGCGACTTTGGGACAAAAGTTCAAATTTCTATTCGGAAGTGATAGAAAGAGGCTGTGCGTTTACATGTAGAAGAAGGGTGGACCTATCGACAGATTACGAGTAACCGCCAACAGCGCGAGATATCCGGGAATATCAATCCACCTCGTGTGGAATAGCGTATTTATCGGATGTGCTTCTGATATAATGAAGAATAGAACAGTATGCGGAAGGAATAGTGAAATATATGTTCGAGAAAATTGACGCAATGCGCAAACTAGTGGATGCGCGGCGCCCGCTTCATCCGGACATCATGAATACACTCGCTCAAAAGTTCCGCGAAGAATGGACGTATCATTCGAACGCCATAGAGGGAAACACCTTTACCATTCAAGAGACCGCATTTTTCCTACGGGAAGGTCTCACGGTCAAGGGCAAATCGCTCCGAGAGCATCTTGAGATTGTTAACCATGCCGAAGCAATCGACTTCTTGCGAGAAGGTATCGAGCAAAGGGAATTGACTGAAGGAATGATTAAGGAATTCCATGCGATTCTCTTTCAAGGCGTCCGAGATATCGATTTTTCACCGGGCGAGTACAAGAAAGAAGATAACCACGTTCTAACCTTGTCAGGCGTTATTCATCATTATACCCCTGCTATTCATGTCACATCTGAAATGGAAGCATTAATTCAGTGGTATGACGGTATGAGGAATGCGATGCACCCCATAGAACTGGCGGCAGTATTCCACCATAAATTAACAGCTATACATCCCTTCAATGACGGGAACGGCAGAGTAAGTCGGCTTGCGATGAATGTCATCCTGATGAAGACAGGTTACCCGCCTGCGATTATTAGGAATGAAAACCGTGACATCTACTACACCGCTTTGGAGAAGGCTGATCATGGGGATCTCCAGCCGATCATGGACTTGATTGCTGCTGAAGTGAAACACAATCTCGAAGTCATGCTATCGGTGTGAATCGCCTGGCATCCGCGGTATTGGATCGTTCGAGATCGGGGACATGGTGGGACAGCCTTGAAGTTCGGTGCACGAGCCAGCACCCCTCGCGTCATCGTGGGCGAGCTTGGGCGGATGCTCAACCCATCTTTCGTCCAACCAGGCTTGACCCTAACACTGTTGTCAGGGTTTATAATATTTGTATAATCTGCTAGAAAGGAAAAAAGATACGTTATGGATATTACGCCACAAGAAGAAAACATGATTAAGGCTCTCCGTGAGGTAGCATTACCTCCTTTATTTGTGCTCATACGAATTAGAAATGATATTTCAAATGACACTGTAAATATCGAAGAGAGCCGAAGAGATGACGTCGTAAAAACATTAGAGAAATACATCAGCCCGCTTTGGGAAGACTATCATGAGGGGAAAAATGCACAAGTAATAGAAGAATGAACCGCCGCATTGGGCGGTTTTTCTTTTGGACAAAAATCAACGCTCAAAGGTTCGATAGGAGAACGGTAGCGGGGGCCGAAGGCCGGAGGGTCATCTTCGAGGGGGTCCGACCGAACTCGCCAAACATCCGGAATCGGCGACGGACCGCTATTTGAGGCGACATTTGGCGGCAAAGCAGCCACTTCGAATCATTCCAATCTTCCTATCCATGGCTCTATGAAAAAAAGTTGGAAAATATTTCTCGAAATCTGTTGACGTCCGATGTCGGACATTCTATAATCATGTCAGGAAGTTAGAAAATGTTGGTAGATCATCCCCTATCCCGAATGCTAGCATGACCCGCATGAGGAGGACGACCTAGACTTGGACCCACTAACTCAGATTATGACTACCGAAGAAGCTTCAAAGCTATGGGGCGTTCACCAAGATCACGTGAAGAGATGGTGTCGAGAGGGCAAGGTACGCTGCAGGAAGTTCGGCAAGACGTACATTCTGACGAAGGATCAACCGAAGCCGGGCACGGTCCGCTCGATGGCGATCTAATCCATCTCCGGAGTAGAGAAGGGAATTAAGCAGATGGTCTACGATGGGATCGTAATCGGGCTCATCATCGGGCTCTTGCGCGCCGGCTGGCGCCCCGGGCTTGTCGCGCTCTCGCAGATCCGCATTCGAGGCGGATGGATTTTCCCCGCTTTGCTAGCCGTACAGTTGATTGTCTTTTCGATCCAAGATCGCGTTTCGTTTGTGGGGCAGTACAGCGGCTGGTTGTTTATGGCGGTTTACGTCGTTGGGCTCTATGTGCTGTGGCTCAACCGCAAGGAGAGCGGCATCTGGATTATCTTCATCGGGGTGGCGATGAACTTCCTCGTTATGCTGGTGAACGGCGGCCGAATGCCGGTATCTCTGGATGCCGCGGCAGTCCTTGATCCGATCTACACGCAAATGCTGAAGGATGGCGTTGGCGCCGCCAAGCATTACGCGCTGGACGACTCTACCCGCTTGTCGTTTCTGGGGGATATCATTCCGATAGCCCCGCCATATCCGCGAACGCAAGTCATCAGCATCGGCGACGTCGTGATGAATGTGGGCATCTTCCTGTATTTGCAGAGCGTCATGTTGAAGAACAAAGTGAGAGCATCATTTGTGCAAACAAAATAACATAGATTCGTCCATACTATTAAACAATAAAAAGGAGAATGTCAAATGAAAAAATCGTTCGAAGGTATCAAAATTGGTCGTATCGTCATCAACGCACTAATCGTAGCTTCCGTTGTCGTAGCGCTGACGTCCGGTTGGAAGCTTGGTTAACAAACCTAGTAGGATTTTTTGATATCACATCGAATATCATAGGTAAGGACGGGGAACAGGGCCATCCTGTTTCCTTTGTTTTATTTGATTCGAATTTGTGAAAGGTCGGAGCCTGAATGGGAGTGGCCAGCAGATTGATTAGGCAATTGAAGCAACCTACCATCGGCTATCTTGCGTTCGTCTGCCTTATTGGTGCTGTTCTTTTTATCACGAATAATCGACTCTCCTTCCTATCCTATTCGATTAACGATTGGGTACTGGTGTACGCTCTGGTCGCCGCGGTTCAGATTTTGGATCGTTATATGTTTCGACTTCCGCCTGACGGGAATTTTCAATCGATGGATTCGTCGGTCTATCTCGCGGTAATTTTCGTATATGGATTCGACTTTTCTTTGTCGGTACTGTTCTTCGGCTTCTTGATCGCTTTCTTTTTTAACCGCAAAACCTTATGGTGGAAGCATATCGTTAATTTCTCGGCCTATACGATCATGATCACCGGAGCTGGCGCAGCCTTTAAGCTGACAGGAGGCCATCTAGGTACAATCGAGATAAGCCGCCTGCATTCTTATATTCTAGCGTTGATCGTTTATTTTCTACTGAACGCATTGGCGCTGGGATTCTATCTCTATTTGGTTCATAAAGGCAACCTGTTCGGAATTATGCGCATTTTCTTGTCGGATGCCCTTTTCGCTTACCTTAGCACACTTTTGCTCTCGTTAGTCCTCGTGATTTTGCTTGTTCATAACCGCACGTTCGGATTGTTCCTTTTCTTGGCGGTTGCCATGCTGCTCTCCCACGCTTTTAGACAATTATTCAACATGTACGATCAATTGAACGAAAAAGCGAACAAGGATCAACGAACGGGTCTCTTCAATCATAGCTACTTCGAGGAAAAGCTAGAGGATTTCATCAAGGAATACCGGGAACGCGGAACGACCTTTTCCTTGGCCCTGCTTGACCTGGACGACTTCAAGAAGTTCAACGACAAGTACGGCCATCCCCAGGGAGACAAGCTGCTAGGCTTCTTCGGCCAAATGCTGAAGGAGGTGTGCGAACCGGATCGGTTGTTCGTCGCCCGGTACGGCGGAGAGGAATTCGCGATCATCCTCCCGGGTTACGCGCAGGACCGTGCCAAAGTATTCATCGACAATCTCCGCAAACACGTGAACGATACCCCATACGAGGGCGTAGAGGTGCTCCCGCACGGCTGCATCTCATTTTCGGCCGGCATCATAGAAGTGAGCGAGATGAGCTACGACAAATCTCAGCTCGTTGATCTCGCCGACCGCGCGCTCTACGTAGCGAAGGCTAAAGGGAAAAATACGGTTCTCATCTACGGCGAGCAGAGCAGTCTGCCGATCAGCATCGAAGACGAGATGAACGAGATCGAACAGCAGATCCGGATTTTCCTGTCCAAGGACGTGTACACGTTCAAGCACTCCAAGCGCGTCTTCTCGTACGCAGTCGAGATGGCCGACGAGCTTCGCCTGAGCGAAGAAGAGCGCCGCGTCCTGGCGCTGGGTGCCCTTATTCACGATATCGGGAAGTTGGAGATCCCTCGGGATATCCTGAACAAGAAGACGCGGCTGACGAACGAAGAATGGGAGATCGTCAAGAAGCACGTGCTGTGGGGCAAGGAGTTCGTCCTCGCCACCGGGAAGTACAAAGAGCTGGTCCCGTTGGTCGAACTGCACCACGAGCGATATGACGGCAAAGGATACCCTCACGGGCTGAAAGGCCTGGAGATCCCCCGGCTGGCCCGTATGCTCTGCATTATCGATTCGTTCGACGCGATGACGACCGAGCGGCCGTATCAGGAGACCAAGTCGTTCGAAGAAGCGCTGCACGAGCTGGAGCGCTGCTCCGGGACCCAGTTCGATCCGGTGCTTGTCCAAGTGTTCGTTCCCTATATGAAGCGCAAGATGGATCCGAGCTTGGAAACCGTTCGGCAAGAGGTTCATGGCGAAGGGGATTCCTTTGCGGGATGAGCAGCATGCGCTTAGAGCGCCGATCAAAAAAGGCCCGTCTCGCGACGCGACGGGCCTTTTTATTTGCCGTTATTTTCGTCTGCCGAAAATCAAGATAAAGGCGAAGAAGAACAACCAAGGCAAGATGAACTTCGTCGCCCACTCTAAGCTGTCCGCGAAGTCCGAGCTTCGGCCGGAAGAGAGGAAGACGGCCAAGAAGAACACGGCCAACAAGCCGACGGAGAGGAGCAATGAATAGTTCTTCATTGGCGCTCCTGCGCGGAGGTCGGCAGCGCGTAGTAATCGTCCTGGGAGATCAACCGGAAGCCGCATCGTTCGTACAGGCGCAGGGCGTGTCGATTCTCCCCGAAGACCTCGAGCGCGAAGGCGTCCACTTGATCCTGATAGCGTGCCATCAGGGCGGAGAGCATAGCGCGTCCGATGCCTTGGCCTTGGCGGTTCGGCCGGATGCAGAAGCCGTACACAAACCCAAGCCCCGGCTCGATGACGTTCAGATTGACCTTGCCGATGAGCCGGCCGTCTTCGCGGTACAGATAGTGCAGCCGCTGAGGATGATCCATGTCCCGCCTCGAGCGCTCCGATACTTCGGAGAATTCGGGACCGAAGCAGGCGCCGTCCAGCTCCGCCATATCCGCCAGATCGCGCTCCGTCGCGCGCGTGAGCGAGAGAGGGTGGGTGTCGGCTAGAACGGCTTCGCCAGCCGCGGTCTTCATCTTGAATTCGGAGTGGTCGAAGCGGGTGCCGAGACGGCGGGCGACCGCTTGCCCGGATGACGACTTCTCGTCTACGATGAAGAGGAATTGCGGGATGCGCCGGTCGACCAGTTCCTTCCGGGCTTCCTCCAGCAAGGTTGCGAATATGCCTTGACGTCGATGGTCCGGGTGCACGATCGCGCTGACCTCCGCCTCTCCGTCATGGAAGACGTACAACGCCAAGTAGCCGATCAGGCGTCCGTCCGCGTAGGCCAAATAGTCGTTGCGTTCGTCGCCGAGCCGGTTCTTGATCATATCCCAGTTGATCTTCAGGTGCAGACCTTCGGCCGATTCGCAGAGCCGGTGCAGCGCTTGAATCTCCTGGTATTGCTCGTCTGACAAGGCGTTCAAAATGCGCGTTTGTAGATTCAAATGGATTCTCCTTGATTGCAAGATCGTATATGATGGTAGGATCAGGATCAGGTTCAGGTTCGCACACGAGAAAGGATGGTTAACCCATGAGAAACGCGCCGTACGTAGGAACAGACCCGCAGGTCTGGCTGCAGAAGTTCAACTTCTCCACGTCGATCAAAGTCCGCTACTGCGAGACCGATATCCTCGGCCATGTGAACAACGTAAGCTACTTCATCTACTTCGAGCAAGGGCGCGTCGAATATCTGGATCGGCTCGGCTTGAGGGACGAGCTGTTCAACGACCGAACCATCACCGTCGTCGCCGATCTGGAATGCCAGTATCTGTCGCAGATCTATATCCAAGATCCGCTGAAGCTGCATGTCCGGGTGGCCAAAATCGGCCGGTCCTCGTTCGATCTAGAGTACGCGATCGTCCAAGCGGACACAGGCGTGCTGAAGGCGACGGGGCGCGGCGCGATGGTTCATATCGACAAAGCGCAGGGGAGCAGCACGCCGATCCCCGAGGCCGTCCGCGAGAAGTTCGCCGGGCTCGAGGGCCAAGGACTGGCGCGCTGATCGACACCGTAGTGCGGGGGGGGCGTGCGATGCCCGACCGCGATAAGCCGCCGAAGTTCACGGATACGGCAACCGCTCCGGCAGCCGCCCTCCCGCGCGTCACTTGCCTTTGCGCGTCAATGCGGCCAGGACGTCCCATTGCTCGCCGGTCACTTCGAGCAGATCGTTGAACTGGCCGGCGCCCCGCAGCCATTCGCCGCCGTCGATGGTGACGACTTCGCCGTTAATATAGCCGGCATAGTCGGAGATCAGATACGCGGCCAGATGCGCGAGCTCCTCGGGGTTCCCGACCCGTCCCATCGGGACGCGGTTCATCAGCTTCTCTTCGAGCTCCGGCGTAGGCGAGAGCCTGGACCAGGCGCCTTCGGTGGGAAAGGGACCCGGCGCGATGGCGACTTGGCGGATGCCGTGCCGCGCCCATTCCACGGCGAGCGAGCGGGTCAGCGCGAGGACGCCGGCCTTGGCCGCGGCGGACGGGACGACGAACCCCGAGCCGCTCGAAGCGTACGTGGTCGCGATATTCAGCATCGTGCCCCGCTGCGCATGGGCGATCCACCTTTTACCCACTTCCAGCGTCATATAGAACGTCCCGTGAAGGACGATCCCTAGCACCGCGTCGACGGCTCGGGGCGAGAGCCGCTCCATCGGACTGATGAAGTTGCCCGCCGCATTGTTGACTAGCGCGTCGATTCGTCCGAACCGCTCCTCGACCGCGTCGACGAGCGCGCTGACTTGGGCAGGGTCCCGCACGTCGCAGCTCTTGCCGTATACTTCGCCCCCGTCCCGGCTCATCTCGTCGGCCGCTTGCTTCAATACTTCCTCGCGCCTGCCGGCGATCGCCAGCTTCGCGCCCAACCGCAAAAACTGCTCGCCCATCGCGCGCCCGAGTCCAGTGGCTCCGCCGGTAATCAGAACGACCTTGTCCTGCAGCAAATCCGCCGCGAACGGTCCCACAAGCATCGTCTCCTTCATCGTCTCGACGCGGCCTGGCGCCCGGCGCCGAGCTGGAATCTACCGACTTCACGGCCCCGTACCTGCGGAAGTTACCCGGTACCCGAGGAAGTTGTGCCTCACATAGATCGCGGGAAGCGCTACCGAATCGACGAAGTACAAATCGCCGTATCGGGCGTCGTTCCGGATGCTGCCCGCCCTTACCTCTTCCGTAAACGCCTTGATCGGATGGAACGAGAAAAAGAGGTGCTTGCGCACGGCGAGCTCGGCCGTCGGAGACGGGAAGAAACCTACGTAGATGACAAGCAGGGAAATCACTGCGATCCAAAGCGATCTCCGCCATGCCGTCATGGGCTTCGCTGCCAAACTTCCCGCCGCCTCTCCGATTCGCCTGATATTTCCATCCTAGGCGCTCCCGCCCAGACAGTCAATACGTCATTTGGTTCAAGACCGGCTTGCTCCGCCATACAATATCTCGAGGATTGGGGTGGCGATCATGAGGAAGATTCAGAACCTGAAGTGGAAGCACGACATGACCTTCCATAACGTATCGGAACGCCGGCTGAGTCTCGATCAAGTCCACGACCGGATTCTCAGGTTTATGAACCAGGATCCGCGCGGCAGCTACAATCTGATGATCGGGACCGACTGCCAGGTTTTTCCCGGCTATACGAACTTCATCACCGGCATCGTCATCCAGCGCAAGGGAAAGGGGGCCTGGGCCTGCTACAGGCAGGTGATCCTGCCGAGGGAGCTGCTCTCGATCAAGGAGAAGCTGTCGCTCGAGACCTCCTACAGCGAGGAGATCGCCCTTCACTTGATCGGCGACCGTCTCGCGCAGATGGAGAACGTCGTGCTTCCTTACGTCTATCAAGGCGCCACGTTCGACGCCTACATCGACGTGGACGCGGGGACGGATCCGGCGGTCTCGAAGACGGCCGCGTACGTCGAAGACATGCGCCATCGCGTGGAGGCCGTAGGGATGAAGGCTCGCTTGAAGCCGGATGCGGTCATCGCCTCCGCGTATGCGAACCGCTATACGAAGCGGCCCGGGAAGATGCAGAGTTGAATGACCGGTCTCTGGGCTCGCGAGGAGAGGGGGTATCGCCATCCGCATGCCGACAACGCGAAAGAGCTTTGGCGCGGCCAAAGCTCTTTTTGATGCATGCATCCGCAACAATTGGCGATCCTGTCCCGCCTCTCGTCCATAAGCGAAGGTTGCGCAGCTCCTCGAGGAGGGACGGTCATCCTGCCGATCCTTCGGCCGCGGCGCCGGCCAGGGCGATTCGCTCGGTCCGCTTGCGGTACACGCTGCCGGAGAGCCATACGCTGCCCTCGTACAGGATGACGAGCGGGATGAGCACGATGAACGCCGACAGGAAGTCGGGAGGCGTGATGGCGGTGGAGACGACGACGAGCACGACATAGGCGGCGCGCCGCAGCTTGCGGAGCTTGTACGGCGTGAGCGCGCCGATGCCGGTCAGGAACATGACCACGATCGGAAGCTCGAACGCGACGGCGATGGGGATGACGACGTTCAGCATAAAGCGGAAATACTGGCTCGCGCCGTACGTCTCGACCAGGCTCATCCGCTGCGCGACAGAGGAGACGAAGGAGAAGCTCATCGGGAAGACGACGTAATACCCGAAGGCGAGGCCGCAGGCGAGACAGCCCAAGCTGAAAGGAATATAGCGGAGCGTCGCGGTCCGTTCGCGATCGCTGAGGCCGTGCTTCACGAACGCCCATAGCTGGTGCAGCGCGACGGGGAGCGTGACCGCGAACGCAAGGATGGCGGAGACGCTCATATACAGCTGAATCCCGTCCCAAGGCGAGAAGGCGTTCCACGTCATGCCCGACGCGGGCGGGGCGCTTTTCATATAGTTCAGGATAGACGGCGCCGCGAACATGCCGCCGACCATGCTGACGGCGAAGACGGATGCCACGATGATCAGCCGTTTGCGCAGCTCGCTCACGTGGCTCAGGACGGGCATCGAGAAGGGGCGGCTCATGGCGGTCAGCTCCTTCCGCTGTCGAGCTTAAGCGTGCCGGCGGCCGACTTGCGCAGATCGAAGGTTCGAAAGCCGTCTTTCATCTTCATATGAATCTCCTTCAACCGCTCGACATCCTCGAACGAGAATTTTCGCGCTCCGCCCTTGGAGCGTCGGGGAAAGATCAGCTGCTTCTCCTCGTAGTACCGGATTTGCCGCTCCGAGAGACCGGTCAATTCGCGTACGGTGCCGATGTTCATGACCTTTTCGTGCATCAAGCGTCCTCCCTTGCCTCGTGGAATGGGGTGTGCGCCCTGCATTTTGTGATATCTGCGTCACATAAAGTAACGCAAATGGTTATGGTCGAGATTCTACCAAGCGTTTCGTTCGCTGACAATGGTTATTTCGAATGATATTAATTACAAAAATTGAAGCCCGATCCGCGATTCGGCGCAGGACCGAGGGCGTATATTTCTGAAATTTATTGAATATCTTCGAGGTGATAAGAAAAGGTGATGTGAGAAATACTGACTCAAAAATGGCGAGCTGCTCGAAGCCCATGCTACATTCACGTTGGATGCAGAACCATCAGCCAACGGGAGTGATCGAGATGGAGACCAAAGAAACGACGGGAGCGCCGAACGAAATCACGCGGAGGCAATTCCTGACGACCGTCGGCAAGCTCGGCGGGGGCGCTGCCGTCTTCGGCGTCATGGGGACGCTGGGACTGCTCTCGCCGGAGACGATGAAGGCGGCGGCGTATACGCCGCCGGGCCAGAACGATCTGAATCTCACCAAGCGCAATGGCAAGAAGGTCGTCATCTTAGGCGCGGGCGTCGCCGGTCTGACCGCCGCTTACGAGCTCGGACTGGCCGGATACGATTGCACGGTGCTGGAAGCGCGGACGCGGTCGGGCGGACGAGCCTGGTCCGTGCGCAAGGGCACCGCCAATACCGAGGTCGGCGGGGCCAAGCAGATCGCTCGTTTCGGAGAGGACATGTATCTGAACGCCGGCCCGATGCGGATTCCGCAGTTCCACGTGACGATGGAGTACATCAAGAAGTTCGGCATTCCGATCGAACCGTTCAACAACGTGAACGACCATGCCTACTATTACAACGAGAACGTCGGCGAGCTGTCCGACCGGAAGATTCGCAAACGCGAGGCCAAGGCGGACGTCCGCGGCTACGTGAGCGAGCTGATGGCGAAGGCCGTCAACCAGCAGGGGCTGGATCTGCCGCTCACGCCGGAGGAGAAGGAGAAGCTCGTCAATTACCTCCGCGCGGAGGGGGCGCTTGACAAGGATTTGTTCTACAAAGGGTCCTCGCGCGGCGGTTACAAGGACGAGCCGGGATCCGGCCTCGACGCCGGCGTCATCCGCGATCCGTTCAGCATGAAGGCGATCCTGAACGCGGGCTTCGGCAACTTCTTCAGCAACGAGTACGAGTACGACCAGCAGATGATGATGTTCCATCCGGTCGGCGGGATGGATGCGATCCCGAAGGCGTTCGAGAGCCGGCTCAAGGGCAAGATCCAGTTCAATGCCGAAGCGGCGGAGATCAAGCAGAGCGAGAACGGCGTGACCGTCGCCTACAAGGATCTGGTAACGGGCCGGCTGAACGAGGCGAAAGGAGACTTCTGCATCTGCACGATCCCGCTGTCCGTCCTGAAGTCGATCAAGGCCGATTTCTCCCCGGAGATGAAGAGCGCCATCGACAGCGTGGGCTACGCCTCCGCGGGCAAGATCGGCCTGCAGTTCAAGCGCCGGTTCTGGGAGGAGGACGAGCAGATCTACGGAGGCAATACGCTGACGAACATGGACATCTCTTCTATATATTATCCGCCTACGCGCTACAACGATAAGAAGGGGCTGCTGCTCGGCTATTACGCCTTCGGAGCCAATGCGGACAAGCTGGGGGCGATGACCTACCAGGAGCGCGAAGCGCACGCCCTCGCGCAGGGGGCCAAGATTCACCCGCAATACCAGAAAGAGTTCGAGGCTTCTTTCTCGGTCGACTGGAAACGGATCAAGTACAACCTCGGCGGTTGGGTGTCCTATACGGGCGATCAACGCAAGACGATCTATCCGACACTCTGCAAGCCGGACCGCAATGTCTATCTGGCGGGCGAGCATATGAGCTATATCACCGCGTGGCAGGCCGGCGCCATCGAGTCGGCGCGCGAGGTCGTCACGGCGATCCATGAGCGGGTCATGCAGAGCTGAAGATTCTATCATCAATCGAATCTATCGAATCCATCGGTCCGTAAGATCAATCGGTCTATATCCATGCTGAGCGAGGGGGACGCGAGATGAAGGCAAGGAACAAAGCGAAGGCGATGGTCGGGGCGGCGCTCCTCTCCTGCTTCGCTGGGGCGAGCGTCTACGCCGCCGCGTACAAGACGATCCACAAGGTGACCTACTTCGGCGCCGAGACGTCATCGATCTCGAGCGCGGTCGCCATTCCGAAGGGGACCGCATCCTTCTGGACGAGCGGGACGGTGCCGCCCGTCCTGGACAAGGACGGCAAGACGATCTACGAGAAATACGGCAATACGGAGAAGCAAGGGGAGGGAATCCTTAAAGCGATCGAAGCGCAGCTGAAGGAGCAGGGCCTGTCGCTTCAGGACGTCACCTATCTGCGCGTCTATGTCGCGCCGGACGCGGCGCTCGGCGGGAAGTTCGACTATCAAGGCTGGTTTAACGCTTACGCCAAGTTCTTCAACACGAAGGAGAATCCGACGAAGCCGGCGCGATCGACCGTGGGGGTGTCCAGCCTGGTCAGCTCCGACTGGCTGATCGAGATCGAAGCGTTCGCGGCTTATCCGAAGCGCTAGAAGGCGCCGGGTCGCCGCTAGCGACGTCGCGCACGGCCGGCTCTTCCGGCGTCCGCTAATCTATTGAATGGAGATGATAGCATGCTGCAAAGCATCGGTTTTCCTGGATTGATCATGATTCTCGTCGTCGTGCTGATCCTCTTCGGCCCGTCCAAGCTGCCCGAACTAGGGCGAGCAATCGGGCGTACGCTGCATGAGTTCAAGGCGTCCGCCAAGGAGCTCGTCGCCGAGCCGAAGGACGAAGTCGCCGAACCGAAGTCTTAACCCTTCAGGCTGCCGGGTCCGGACCCGAGAGCGCATCTCTTGCGCTTTCGGGTCTTTTTCGGGTCTATCGAATTTGGCGCGACGCGTTGCGAATCTCTGTTTTTTAACCGTGGCGGGGAGAAAGGCGTGGTCTCCGAACGCGCCAAGTTTAATCTATCCTACCATGCGCGGATGGCGATCGATCAGTGGCGCGACGCCTGATCGGACAGCCAGCGGCCGCCCCGGCGATGCAGACCGGGGCGGCTTTTCGTTTGCGGGGTCGGACGGGTAAAGTCGGGTAGACGGCAGCGAAGGATGTTCCGCGCGGCATTCGGCATTTGACATTCGCTTTATTTCTGCGCGAAAGAGAGGATTTTCCGGAGGAGGATGGAATTAGAAATCGATAGGTTCAAGCGGCTTGCTCGGCAGGCTGACGGGGAGAGGGATCGCATGCTCGGGAAAAGGCGCGTCGCGGGTCTGATCGGGCTCTTGATCGGGGGAGCTTACTTCGTTTGGGTTATGGTCTATCGGGACAATTCCTCCATGACGGTACGGCTCGGAGAAAGTCTCATCCACGAGGCGGCCGCGGTCTTTACCGTCCTGCTGACGATCGGGGCGTATCGCCGGACGGGCCGGGAGCGCCATTGGCTCTTTTACGCATGCGGCGCGGCCTGCTATCTGCTGGCCCAGTCCTTCCGGATCGCGGAATTGCTGCGCGACGGCAGCTTGTCCCAGACTTTCGGGGCTCCCCAGGCGCTCTGGATGATTCAGTACATTTTCTATCTGCTGGCCATTCTGCATCAGTACAATCGTGCCAAACAGGCGCCTTCGTTGCGGTTTCTGCTGGACGTGCTGGTCTTCACCGTCATCTCCTTCGCGCTGAATTGGCTGGTCGCGATCCAGCCGCTGCTCGGCGAGAAGAGCGATCTCCCGATCCTGTCGATCGTCTACGAACTGTACTGCTGCTCCTTGAACGCCGTCATCTTCGTCGGATTGCTCATTCTATGCTTGTATGAACGCACCGCGCTGCCGCTGCGGGTCATGGCGGTGCTGATCGTCGGATTCCTCATCCGGTCGATCGGCAACTCCGCCGCGATCCTCGTGGAACAAGGCGGAGAGTGGATCCATTGGAGTTGGGTGCCCAGCGCTTCCTGGTTGACCGGCATGCTCTTGCTTGGCTTCTCGGGCCTGCTGGACGGCTATCGCGCCGGCATCCGGACGTTGAACGCCTCGAACAATCGCAATTGGCTGCTCAGGCGCTACATCCCGTTAGGCGTCGGAACGGTCATGCTGTTGGTCGTGCTGGCCAGCGTCCTGCCGACCTTCATGGCGTGCTTGTCGATCATCGCCGTCGCGCTGCTGCTGATCCGGCTCTTCCTCGCGATCTACGAGTACGAGTCGATGAACAAAGCGCTGAGCAAGTCGAACCGCAATTACCGAAGCTGGACGGAGAACTCCTTGGTCGGCGTCTTCATCGAGCAGAACGGCGCGCTGGTCTATACGAACCGGCAGATCGAAAGGATCTTCGGCTTCGAGGAAAGGGAGATGCGGGGGCGTTCGGTCGCGGGGCTCATCGCGCCCGGCGATGCAGTCAAATTCCGGGAGCAAATGAAGCTGCGTCTCCTCCAGGGCTCGACCGTCCGCTTCGATGTGGCCGCCATCCGCAAGGATCGGACGCCGCTGTATCTGGAGATGCAATTGACTACGACTTACTATGAAGGCAGAGAGGCGATCTCCGGTATCGTGCTCGATATTACCGAGCGCAAGCTCTCGGAACAGTGGCTCATCCGTTCGGAGAAGTTGTCCGTCATCGGACAATTGGCCGCGGGCGTGGCGCACGAGATCCGCAATCCGCTCACCGCGCTGAAGGGCTTCACCCAACTGCTGCATCGGAACGCCGATTCGAACAGCCGGTATTACGAGATCATGATGGGGGAGCTGGAGCGGATCAACTATATCGTAGGCGAATTTATGGTGCTATCCAAGCCGCATCACCGGCAGGAGCTGAAGGCGGAGAACCTCCACGACATTCTGATCGGGATCGTGCCGATTCTGGAATCCCAGGCGATCCTGCACAACGTGGTGCTCCGGATCGAGCCGCCGTCCGAAGCGTGCCTGGTCCGGTGCGACATGAACCAGATCAAGCAAGTGCTGATCAATCTGATGAAGAATGCGATCGAAGCGATGCCGACCGGCGGCACGATCGATATCCGGTACGAGCGGGACCGGATCAAAGGCGAAGTGGCGGTATGGATCGAAGACGACGGGCCGGGCATTCCCGCCGAGCTGCTGGAGCGGCTGGGCGAACCGTTCTTCACGACGAAGGAGAAAGGCGCGGGCCTGGGCTTGATGGTCTGCTACAAGATCGTGGAAACGCATGAAGGAAGGCTGTCCATTCGCAATCGGCCGCCGAGCGGGGCCGCGGTCACGCTAACGCTCCCGCTCTGGGAGCGGGGCGGCATCGTCGCCTGAGGAAAAGTATGGATCGGGCGATTTGTACACAACCTAGATCAGCGGCCGACAGCCACAGCGGCTCGCGGAACGCGCAGCGGGAGAGTGAGCCATGAACGCCGAACGTTTGACGCTTCACACGGACAAGTATCAGATCAACATGATGTACGCCCATTGGGTGCAGGGTTCCCTGAACGACAAAGCCGTATTCGAGATCTACTTTCGCAAGCTGCCGTTCGGCAACGGGTTCGCCGTCTTCGCCGGCTTGGAACGGGTCGTTCGGTATTTGGCGGACTTGCGGTTCGGGGACGAGGAGCTCG
Organism: Cohnella nanjingensis; assembly: GCF_014212125.1. GTDB lineage: Bacteria > Bacillota > Bacilli > Paenibacillales > Paenibacillaceae > Cohnella > Cohnella nanjingensis. The sequence goes on along the minus strand of NZ_JACJVP010000041.1, from coordinate 8,320 downwards.
CTTACTTGCGCGAGCAGGAAGAAGGCTACGACGAGGCGTTCCTCGCGCTGCTGAGGGAATTCCGGTTCACGGGGCGGCTGCATGCCGTGCCCGAAGGCACGATCGTCTTCCCGAACGTGCCGCTGGCGCGCGTCGAAGCCCGCCTGTTCGAAGCGCACCTGATCGAGACCGCGCTGCTGAACTTCGTGAACTATCAGACGCTCATCGCGACCAAGGCCGCCCGAATCAAGCTCGCCGCGCCGGACGACATCCTCCTGGAATTCGGCACGCGGCGCGCGCAAGAAGCGGATGCCGCCGTCTGGGGAGCGAGAGCGGCCTATATCGCGGGCTTCCACGCGACCTCGAACATGCGGGCCGGCATGATGTTCGGCATCCCGACCAAGGGGACGCACGCGCATGCCTGGGTGCAGGCGCACGATACGGAAGAGGAAGCTTTTCGCAAATACGCGGAGGCGCTGCCCGACCAGGTTACGCTTTTGGTGGACACCTATGATACACTGAGGGATGGCCTGCCGGACGCGATCAAGATCGCCCGCATGTTGGAACGGCAAGGCAAGCGTATGAACGGGATCCGGCTCGACAGCGGGGACCTCGCGTATCTGTCGCAGCGCGCGAGGGAAATGCTGGACGAGGAGGGGCTTAACTACGTCAAGATCACGGCTTCCAACGATCTCGACGAGAATATTATCTTCAACCTGAAGTCGCAGGGCGCGCGCATCGACATCTGGGGCGTGGGGACCAAGCTCATCACGGCGAACGATCAGCCTTCGCTCGGCGGCGTGTACAAGCTGGTCGCGCGCGAGAAGGAAGGCCGGTACGAGCCCGTCATCAAGATCTCGGCCAACCCGGACAAGGTGACGAATCCCGGCTTCAAGGAAGCGTATCGCATCGTCAGCCGGCGGACGGGCAAGGCGGAGGGCGACTATATCACGCTGCGGGACGAGGAAGCCGTGGCTCGCGGAGAGCGCATCAAGCTGTTCGATCCGGTCCATCCCTACATCCACAAGTATGTCGAGGATTACGAAGCGATTCCGCTGCTTGTCCCGGTGATCGACGGAGGCGCCCAAGTGGGCGGCCTGCCGCGGTTGGATGCGATCCGCGATTATCATGCCGAGCAATTCCGCCTCTTCTGGCCGCAATATCTACGCAAGCTGAATCCGGAGCAATATCGGGTCAGCTTAAGCGAGAAGGCATGGGAGCTCAAGATGTCGCTCGTTCACCGGCACCCGGGTGTCCGGAGAGGCGAAGGCGGAGCCGCGACCGAGGGCGGCGACCCGCCCGACCGCTGATCGCCGCGGCTGAGACGACATGGAAATAGAAGTAAATCTCTCGGGGGAGGAGGTGAATTTAGGGGGAATATCGATTTTGGTAGAATGCTGGAAGTTGCTGTAGGCGTCAAAAAAAGGAAGCTGACATGGCCACCTCACATGATTCGTGAAGTAATAACGAACGAAACCGAAAAACGTTGACGGACAGCGCTTTCAAGAGGTCATTATTCGACAATGCCTCGAAAGTTCTGAACTTGCAATCGTTTCCTCCATGTACATACTTAACATATTATGTACAGGTGAAACCAGAGAAAGTAAGGATTTAAATAAATTTTGATAGATTTCGATTCAACTTTGCATTATAATCTGGGAAGCGAGGGGCTCACATGCGTCCGAAACTGGTAAAGAAGACACGTGGTCAAGTCCTATCAATATCCCTGGGGAGGCAGAACAGATGAAGTTAAAGAAGTCTGTGTCAGGATTAGTAACATTAGTTTTGCTGGGCGCTTCGTTGGCCGCTTGCGGCAGCAACAACAACGCAGCCAGCCCGAGCGCGAGTGACGGCGCTAGCCCTAGCGCCAGCGCAAGCGCGAGCCCGAGCGGCTCGAACAGCAAACAAGAGATCGTCATGAACTACCGGGCCGATCCGCCCGCGCTGGACGTATCGATCGCGGAGAGCGCCGCGTCGTTCACGATTCTGGGCGCGATCAGCGAAGGCCTGTACCGTCTGGACAAAGACCTGCAACCGCAACCGGCGCTTGCCGACGGCATGCCTGAGATCTCCGCAGACGGCTTGACCTACACGATCAAGCTCAAATCCGGCCTGACATGGACGGACGGCAGCCCGCTGACCGCCAAAGACTTCGTATACTCGTACCAAAGAACGCTTGACCCGGCTACCAAAGCTTCCTACGCCTTCATGGTCGCCTGGATCAAGGGCGGCGACAAGCTGATGAACGCCAAGACGCCTGCAGACGTAGAAAAATACAAAAAAGAACTCGGCGTAGAAGCGAAGGACGACACGACCCTCGTCATCACGCTGGAAAACCCGGTTCCGTTCTTCACCTCCCAGCTGGCCTTCCTGAACTTCTACCCGCAAAACGAGAAGTTCGTATCCGCTCAAGGCGAGAAGAGCGGCGCAGACGCGGACAAAGTCCTCGGCGCAGGTCCCTTCAAGCTCACGAAGTGGGATCACGAGCAACAGCTCGTTCTCGAGAAGAACGACAAGTACTGGGACGCTGCTAACGTGAAGCTGAACAAAGTGACCCTGAACATCGTGAAAGATCCGACGACAGGCGTCAACCTGTATAAGACCAAGTCGACCGACTATGCGGACGTCAAGGGCGACTTCCTGAAGGAATACGAAGGCAAGCCTGACCTGGCGGTTAAGAAAGAACTCGTCACCGGCTACCTGAACTTCCAACAAACGAAGGTTCCTGCATTCGCCAACGCGAAGGTTCGTCAAGCGTTCAGCATGGCCGTCGACCGTCAAGGCCTGGTAGACCTCGTGCTGCAAAACGGCTCCATCCCTTCGACCGGCTTGGTACCGGTGGGCAATCTCGACGGCAACGGCAAGCAATTCCGCGACGTCGTCGGCGACACGGAAGTGGCGTTCGACGCGGCTAAGGCGAAGACGCTGCTGGAAGAAGGTCTGAAGGAATCCGGCCAAACGCTGCCGAAGAACCTGTCCATCATCGGCGACGACACCGAGACGGGCAAGAAAGTCTTGGAATACCTCGTCTCCCAATGGAGCACGAACCTCGGCGTAACCGTTAGCGCGGAACCGCTGCCGCACGCGAACCGTCTGGATCGCGAGCTCGGCAAGAACTACAACATCGTCAACACCCTCTGGGGCGCTGACTACAACGACCCGATGACGTGGCTCGACATGTTCATCAAAGGCTCTTCCTTCAACACGCAAGACTGGAACAACGATGAGTACAACACGCTGATCAAGAACGCGCAAAAGGAACTCGACCTGGCGAAGCGCGCCGACATGCTGGGGCAAGCCGAGAAGATCCTGCTGGGCGAAGCTGCGGTATCGCCAATGTACTTCCGTTCTTCGACGTTCCTGGTGAATCCGAAGGTGAAAGACCTGATCCTGCCTCCTTTCGGTCCTGACTTCGAACTGAAGTGGGCCCACGTAGAATAACAACCTGGCTTAGCGCTCCATTGCAACCAGAATAGACACCATACATGGGGAGGCCGTTCTCGTTAACGACTTGAACGGCTTCCTTCATGTTGTTGCCGTTTGTTCCATTCTTAGAAAGGAGGCTGTTCGTATGCTCAAATACACGCTTCGCAGGTTTTTCTATATGCTTGTGACGCTGTGGGTCATTATTACGTTGACCTTTTTCCTGATGAAGCTGCTTCCCGGCAATCCGTTCGGCGAGAGCGCAGCCAAGCTGACGCCCGAAAACCTCCAGATTTTGCGCGAGCAGTACGGCTTAGATAAACCTGTGTGGCAGCAATACCTGAAGTACATGGGCAACGTGCTCCAAGGAGATCTCGGGATCTCTTATCAATACCCTACGCGTTCCGTCGTCAGCGTCATTCAGCACTCCTTCAAAGCCTCGCTGGAGCTCGGCCTCGAATCTCTGATCTTCGCGATCGTCATCGGTTTGGCTCTCGGCACTTACGCGGCGCTCCGGCACAACAAGGCCGGCGACTACACCGCCATGCTGATCGCCATTGTCGGGATCTCCGTGCCGTCCTTCGTCATCGGGCCTCTGCTGTCCTACTTCGTCGGCGTCAAATGGGGCATTCTGCCTCCGGGTCTATGGACGGGGCCGGAGCATCGAGTCTTGCCGGCGCTTGCGTTATCTTTCGGAACGATCGCCATCCTGGCGCGGATGATGCGGGCTTCGATGCTGGATGTAGCGAACCAAGACTACATCAAGACAGCCAAGTCCAAAGGCTTGACGTCCGGCGCCATTATCAATTCGCATATGCTGCGTAATGCCATCCTCCCGGTCATTACCATTCTCGGTCCGATTGCGGTCAACGTCGTTACAGGCACCCTTGTCGTGGAGATTATCTTCGCGGTGCCGGGACTCGGGTCCCAGTTCGTAAGCTCCATCGTGTCGAACGATTATACGATGATTACGGGACTGACGCTGTTCTACGCTGCGATCTTGATCATCGTCTTGTTCATTACCGACATCGCTTACGGCTTGGTTGATCCACGCATTCGGTTAGGGAAGGGGAGATAGGGATGGAATCTATAGCCAAGGAACAATTCCAGCCTGCCATACAGCAGGCGCACAAAGACGCGATACTGCGCCCGTCCCTCAGCTATTGGCAAGATGCTTGGCGGCGGCTGAAGAAGAACAAGCTGGCCATGATCGCTCTTGTCGTGCTCATCATCATCGCGGCGCTCGCGATCATCGTGCCGCTCGTCAGCGGTTACGACTACAAGACGCAGGATACCAAATCGATTAACCTTCGGCCTTCGGCCGCGCATTACTTCGGGACCGACGACTTCGGCCGCGATCTGTGGACCCGGATCTGGTGGGGCGCCCGCATCTCGCTGACGATCGGTATCGTTGCAGCCGTGATGGACCTCGTCATAGGCGTGCTTTACGGCGGCATCTCCGCGTACTTCGGCGGCCGCGTGGACAGCATCATGCAGCGTTTCATCGAAGTCATCTACTCCGTCCCATACCTGTTGCTGGCGATTCTGCTGCTGATGGTGCTTGGGCCGGGCATGAAGTCGATCATATTTGCTTATGCCATCACCGGTTGGGTCTCGATGGCGCGGCTCGTCCGCGGACAGCTGCTCGTCTTGAAGGAGCAGGAGTTCGTATTGGCGGCCCGTGCGCTCGGCGCCAAGCCGTTCCGGATTATCTTGAAGCACTTGATTCCCAACGCCCTCGGCGTTATCGTCGTGCAGATCACGTTCGTCGTGCCTGCCGCCATCTTCGCGGAAGCGTTCCTCAGCTTTATCGGTCTAGGTATTCGCCCTCCGCTCGCATCGCTCGGCAACCTGCTCAGCGACGGCGCGAAGGTTATGCAGTTCCATCCGCATCGCTTGATCTTCCCTACGGTCGTATTCAGCTTGATTCTGCTTAGCTTCAATCTGTTGGGAGACGGTCTGCGGGATGCTCTCGATCCCAAAATGAGAAAATAAGGAGGAGAGTCGAATGAGCGCACCTTTACTGGAAGTGAACAATCTTAAAGTATCGTTCAAAATGTTCGCCGGCGAAGTCCAAGCCGTTCGCGGCGTCTCCTTTACATTGGATAAAGGTGAAGTGCTAGCGATCGTAGGGGAGTCCGGCTGCGGCAAGTCGGTCACGGCGCAGACCATTATGCGTCTGACGCCGACGCCGCCCAGCTTCATCAAGGACGGCTCTATCATCTTTGACGGCAAGACGGACGTAACGAAGCTCTCCGAGAAACAAATGATGAAGATCCGCGGTCAGGAGATGGGAATGATCTTCCAAGATCCGATGACCTCCCTGAACCCGACCATGACGGTCGGCGCGCAGATCGCCGAAGGGATCCGCAAGCACGAGAAGCTCAGCAAGTCCGCCGCGATGCGCCGGGCCGTCGAGCTGCTCACGCTGGTCGGGATCTCGAACCCCGGCGAGCGGATCAACCAATACCCGCACGAGATGTCGGGCGGCATGCGTCAGCGCGTCATGATCGCGATCGCGCTGGCCTGCCATCCGAAGCTCCTGATCGCCGACGAACCGACGACCGCGCTCGACGTGACGATCCAAGCGCAGATCATGGACGTGATGCGCGACATCCAAGAGAAGACCGGGACCGCGATCATCCTGATCACCCATGACCTCGGCGTCGTGGCCGAGATGGCGCAGCGCGTCATCGTCATGTACGCGGGCAAAGTCGTGGAGCAAGGCGACCTGAACGACATCTTCTACAAGTCGCAGCATCCGTACACGTGGGGCTTGCTCAGCTCCGTGCCGCGGCTGGACAGCGACAAGAAGGCGGCGCTGGCGTCGATCCCGGGCACCCCGCCCGACTTGTTCGCGCCGCCGAAGGGCTGCGCGTTTGCTGCCCGCTGCCCGTACGCCATGAAGATCTGTCAAGAGCAGGACCCCGAGCACTTGCCGGTGTCGGGTCCAACGCATACCGCCGCATGCTGGCTCATGCATCCCGACGCGCCCAAAGTCGAGAGACCGGTAGCGGCTGGAGGAGGTGTCACGCATGTCTGAAGCGCCGATCCTAAAGATCAATAACCTGAAGAAGCACTTCCAACTGAGCGGGAACCGGGTGCTGAAGGCGGTCGACGGCCTGAACTTCGAGATCAAGCGCGGCGAGACGTTCGGTCTCGTCGGCGAGTCCGGCTGCGGCAAGTCCACGGCCGGCCGCACGATCATGCGACTCTACGAGCCGACCGACGGCGAAGTCATCTTTGGCGGCCGCGACGTCCGCAAGCTCAGAGGCGCCGAGCGCCAGAAGTTCACAAGCGATATGCAGATGGTGTTCCAAGACCCGTACGCCTCGCTGAACCCGCGGATGACCGTCGGCAAGATCATCGCCGAAGGGATCGACATCCACGGCCTGTACAGAGGGAACAAGCGCACGGAGCGCGTGCACCAGCTGCTCGATGCGGTCGGCTTGAACGAAGAGCACGCCAACCGCTTCCCGCACGAGTTCTCCGGCGGTCAGCGCCAGCGCATCGGCATCGCCCGGGCGCTCGCGATCGAGCCGAAGTTCATCATCGCGGACGAACCGATCTCCGCACTGGACGTATCCGTCCAAGCGCAGGTCGTGAACCTGTTCAAGAAGCTGCAGCGCGAGCACGATCTGACGTACCTGTTCATCGCGCATGACCTCGCGATGGTCAAGCACATCTCCGACCGGATCGGCGTCATGTACCTGGGCAAGCTCGTCGAGGTGGCCGATTCCGAGAAGCTGAACGCCAAGCCGCTGCATCCTTACACGCAGTCGCTGCTGTCGGCGATCCCGATCCCGGATCCGGAAGTGCAGAAGACGCGGGAGCGCATCATCCTGCAAGGCGAGATTCCAAGCCCGCTGAATCCGCCGAGCGGCTGTCCGTTCCGTACGCGCTGCCCTAGCGCGATGGACAAGTGCGCGCAGTCGATGCCTGCTTACAAGGAAGTCGAGCAGGGCCACTTCGTGGCTTGTCATCTGTATTAATCTTTGCCCTTATACGCAAGAAGTCCCGCCAGCGGCCAATGGCCGCGAGCGGGACTTTTTTTTGCCATTTAGAATTTGATAAGTTTCATGATTATCCATTTCTAAATGGTCACCGATAAAAACACGCATGACCTTACTAGGTTACAGCAATAATGAAAATTGCGACAGGCTATAAAAGGATCGCACAGCGGCGAATCCGGCCTTTACGAGCTGCAACGATAAAATCCACATGGCCTATCGAATTCTTATTGGTGGTAAGCGGACATTCTGACATTCTAAGCACCTATTGTTCCGTCATCATAGATTTGTCGGACATCCAGATCCCCAGATCTCCGGACCTCCGGACCTCCAGACTTCCGGACCTCCAGACTTCCGGACCTCCAGACTTCCGGACCTCCAACGCCGACCGAACAGTTGTAAATGTACAACTTTTTCCACAGAATGACCTTCATATCGATNNTCGATTTTCTGTTGAATAAGTTGTACTTTTGCAAGTAAATGCCTCTTCTCCGCCGTTTGGAGCCAAATAAGTTGTATGAATACAATTTATTGGGGAGCAGCCACCACGAGAAAGCACCACAAGAAAGCACCAACATCAAGCACCACCATCAAGCACCAACATGAAGCACCACCAGCGAGAATCACCATCAAGCACCAACATCAAGCACCAACATCAAGCATCACGAGCAAGCACCACCAGCGAGCACCACCATCAAGCACCACCATCAAGCACCGCCATCATGCACCACCAGGGAGCGCCACCATTAAGCACCAACATCAAGCACCACCAGCGAGCACCACCATCAAGCACCACCATCGAGCACCACCATCAAGTACCACGAGCAAGCGCCACCAGCGAGCACCACCGGACAACGCCTCAGCCGATGAATTCAGGGCGACCTTTGCCCAACCGAAGACGAATATTC
>NZ_JACJVP010000040.1:44204-105386 GCF_014212125.1 Cohnella nanjingensis | reverse complement strand
AACAACAAACTCTTATTTACTACACTGACCAAGGCACGCAGTGTTGAACCGGGCGCTGCCCCCCTGCTTCACAGCGACCGGGGATTTCAGTACACGTCGAAGAAATTCAAGCGGAAGCTGAAAAGAGCGAAAATGACCCAGAGTATGTCCCGCGTTGGCCGGTGCATTGACAATGGCCCCATGGAAGCCTTCTGGGGGACCCTGAAATGCGAACGGTACTACCTGAATACATACAGCACGTTTGAAGAACTAAAGAAAGACATTGAAGCCTACATCCACTTCTACAACAATGAGCGTTTGCAGGCGAAATTAAACGGCCTCAGTCCCATGGAATACAGGACGAAGGCCGCCTAATACTTTACTTATTTGTACTGTCTACTTGACGGGGTGCAGTTCAGAGTGCGGGGCAGCCTTTGTTGTGGATGTGCTTGCGTATCCAAACGCTGCCGCGCCGAGTCGACGAAAGAGGGTAGTTTAACTACCTACATCGGCGGCTGACTCGCAGAATCGACGAAAGAGGGTAGTTAAACTACCTACATCCGCGGTTGGTGCGCAGAATCGACGAAAGAGGGTAGTTAAACTACCTACATCGGCGGTTGGTGTGCAGAATCGACGAAAGAGGGTAGTTAAACTACCTACATCCGCGGTTGGTGCGCAGAATCGACGAAAGAGGGTAGTTAAACTACCTACATCCGCGGTTGGTGCGCAGAATCGACGAAAGAGGGTAGTTTAACTACCTACATCGGCGACTGCCGCGCAGAATCGGCGCCTGCCGCCCAGAAGCGCATCGAGGGTGGCCCGCAGGTCCCGCAGACCGGTCGGGCTCCCTTTTCTTTCTGCGCATCCACGCTCAAAAGCTTGCATCCCGCTGCGCCTCCTATTATTCTACTTGATAGACGATGGCGTATAGAAGAGAATCGCGCAAGGAGGAATCAGCATGCCGAAGATCGTCGCGACGAAGGAAGATTGGATACGGAAGGGCGTGGCTTACTTCGTCGAGGGCGGCGTCGAGGCGCTGTCGATCGAGCGGATGGCGAGGGAACTGGGCTGCAGCAAAAGCAGCTTCTACTGGTATTTCGGCAACCGGGACGAGTTCATCGAGAGCATCGTCTACGACTGGGCGGTCCGTACGACGGAGGACGTCATCTCCCAATCGCTCACGCGGGAACCGATCGACGATCAGATCAAGCAGGCGCTTCGCAGATTGTTCGCGGATGCCGGGGACGACGATTTTCGCCTTCATCTGCGGAAGCTGGGCCTGCAGGTACCGCCCTATGCGACCTTGCTGAGCGCCTTGGAGGCCAAGCAGATGGATTTTCTCCGATCGCTTCTGCAGGAGCGGGGGGAGTCGTCCGCGGCCGCGCGGCGCAAGTCCAGCATCATCTATCATTTCTACCTAGGCTGGCATGAACGCAACAAGTTCAACGCAGACGCGGGGCATGGCGCGGAGGACCCGGTCGAGACGATTCTGCTGACGGTCGTCGGGCTGCGCGAGCCGATTCACCGGGCGTGATCGGGCCGTTTCGGGGCAGGCTAAGCCCCATCTTCCCGCGCTTGGCCGCAGGACCCGTTGTTTTCGCCGCCGGGTTGACAAGTTATAATAAAGGGCAGAGAGGGGCGAAGGAACGTGGAACACCGCTTGGAGATGCAATTTAAGCCGCTGCACGAGTTAATCTGCAGCCTTCATACGTATATCTGCCGCAAATCCTACAAGAAGATCGACCTCGGCTTGGTCTGGGCCAAGGAGACGCAGCAGCGGCTGAAGCCCGAACTCGCCGACCTCCTGGACCATAGCGAGATCGACTATGCTTGGAAGCTGACTTACCTGCTCGTCCATCTCTGTCCCGAGGAAGACGGAGCGGGCTTCCTGGGCTGGCTGGAAGGCATGTCTGCCGGCGATCTGTACGAGCTGCTGGCTCCGTATACGCATCAGTTTCCGGAGAGCCTCGGCGCCTTCCGCTCCAGGACGCTTACGATATTCTCGCAGTGGCAGGAGCAGTACTTCAGGGACATGGACCCGGCCATCCTCGAAGCGCTGCGCGAGGAAGACCGCGATCGCCGAAGGGAGCAGCCGACGATGAAGCCGGAAGCGTTCGTCGACCGGACCACCAACGGACTCGTATTCGAGCCCGCACCGGGGATGGAACGGCTGGTATTGATCCCCCAGTACCACTTCCAGCCGGTGAACGTCATCTATTCGTTCGGGAACACGACGATCTGCCACTATGCGGCCCGAATCTATCTGGGCGAAGAAGACTTCCTGTCCACGCACGCTTACCGCATGATCCGCAGCCTCGCCGAGAAGAGCCGGCTGAAGATTCTGCGCTATCTCCATCAAGGCCCCCGAAGCTTTATCGAGATCTTCCGCCACCTGCAGCTGTCCAAAGGGATTACGCACGACCACATCACCAAGCTTCGCATGGCCGGCATGATCCGGGCGCATTTCGAAGGGGAGTCGCTAACGGTCTACAGTCTAAGGGAAGGCGCGCTCGAGCAGATGCAGCGGAGCCTGACGGCGTATATCCATCAAGGTTGACAGAAATATCGGGAAGCCAGCCTTATGCGGCTGGCTTTTTGGCGCGCGAAAGAACGTTTTTTCGCCGTGCAGGGTAGAACGGGCTTCAGCGTAGGAGGATCTGCTTGCTAGGATTAGCCCTTAAGAGTCATTTGCGCGCTTGCCAAATTCATTAAGATGGAGCTAGAGGGATTATCGAGCAGGGAGGGCAACGTATGGTCCAACCTTATCGCGTCATCATCATAGACGATCACCGGCATGCCCGCGAGGCGATGCGCTGCATCCTGGCGCAGGACCCGATCTTCGAGCTGGTCGGCGAGGGCGGCAGCGGGAGAGAAGCCGTCCGGCTGGCCGGACAGCAGATGCCGGACCTGATCCTCATGGACATCAACATGAAGGAGATGGACGGCCTGGAGGCCACCAGAGAGATCAAATCCCAATATCCGCGCATCAAGATCGTCATGGTCACCATATCGGACGATATCCTGCATTTATTCGAAGCGCTGAAGAAGGGCGCCTCCGGCTATCTGATGAAGAACCTGAACCCGTCGTCCTGGCTAGATTACTTGAGAGCCGTCGCGCTGGACGAGCTGCCGTTGTCCCGGGAGCTGGCGCAGCGCATGCTGCAAGAGTTCGCGGTCCCGCACCACCGCGGGGAAGCCGAATCGCTTGTCACGGTCAGGGAGAAAGAAATATTGGCATGGGTGGCGCAGGGTGCCTCCAACAAAGAGATCGCGGATCGGCTGTGCATCTCGGAGCATACCGTCAAAAATCACTTGAAGAACATTCTCCACAAGCTTCATCTGCAAAATCGCGTCCAGTTGGCGCGCTTTGCGATCGAGAACAGAATGACCCATCCCTGAATTTGGCTGCCGCCGGGCGGACGAGAGGTCCCGACCATGCGGCAGTTGCCGTGCGTGCGCGACGCTCTTGCCGCGTTGACGGCCTTGCCGCTCTGTCAATACATCGCGTATTCCGACCTCTCGAACAGCCCGGCCTGCCTCGCTACCGCCCTACCGCATCATCTCCGCCTCGCCGCCCATCTTTCCGTATTTGTCTCTGCCTCCCCACAGCCTGCCGCCGCGCTTATCCCTTCATGTCCGCCAGCCAGTTCGTCAAGTTGGTCAACTGTTCCTCCGTCAGCCTTTTGCCGAACCCCGGCATCCCGCCTCCGCCGTTCTTGATCTGCTTGTAGATCTGTTCCGGGGTCATGCTCGTACCTACCTCCGCGAGGCTCGGTCCCAGTCCGCCCTGCCGCTGATCGCCGTGGCAGGACAAGCAGTTGCTCTTGTACACCTGCGCGGCGCCGGCGGCATCGGCCGGTTGGGCCGGAACGGCGATAGACGCCGAAGGCTCCGCCGCTTCCTGCCGCGGCGGCAGCTGGCTGACCAGCAAGTACAAGCCAAACACGCAGGCGATCGTCACGATGCCTGCCAGTATCCATTTCCCCATCTCGCACCACTCCTTGTGTTGGACTTCTGCGCAGGATCGTCCACGCCTCTTCATTGTAGAAGGAGAGGAGAGGCTCTCGCTATGACCCGGTGGAGCTATGCCGGCCTGCATATGGCGCTACTCCTTCACCGAATTGTCATGAGTTCCCCCGCGATATAGCTAGGTTGAGGCATCCTGAAGCAATCGTTCCTCGGGGTAAGATGAGGAGGGCTGCAGGAGATGAGCCTGGATGGGAGTGGAGGAATATTGAGACGGCCGGCATGCACGGCGCTCTTAGTCGATCGCGACGAAGAGGCGAGAGGACGATGGCGGTCGCTGCTGGAGCTGGAGGACGACATTCGGATCGTCGGGGAAACCGACAACGGCGCCGCGGCGATCCGCTTGGTTCAAGCGCACGCGCCGCAGCTCGCCTTGATTCACCTGACGCTGCCGGACATGAGCGGCCTTGCGGTGCTCCGGCAGATGAAGGAGAGGCATCCCGCTCTGAAGGCCATTGTCCTATCCGAGACGGCAGACCTGGGGCGGCTGTTCGAAGCGATGAAGACGGGGGCGCACGGCTTTATGCTGAGCGACATGCATCCGGCGTGGGGACACGAGTATCTGCGCTCGATCGTCTGGGAGGACGCCTCCATGTCCAAAGCGCTCGTCGATCACTTCCTGAATGCCTTCATGGGCGCGTATATCCGGGAGCTTGCCGCCCAGCGGCCTCCGCTGCATGAGGAGTGCTTCATGCGCGAGAGTCCCGCCGGGCGGAAGGGGGAATAAGATGGAACCTGCCGATCGAGGCGTCCATTGCCGACGGTCTGCCGTTCAGAGGCATGCGGACCGTGCGCGCGAGGAAAAAAGAAAGGCGAAGTTCAAGCGAAGACCCGGCGGATGGGGATGGGCGGGCGCGTTCCGCAGCATGCTTTTCACGGGCCTTCTGTTGGGCGCATGCGCATCGGCCGCGTGGGGGAGCGGGGCCGAAGAGGCTGCCCCGCTCCAGCCGCTTATCGACGATACGCCGGCAGGAGGGACGCTCGTGCTGGTAAGCGATCGGGCGTATGCGGGGCCCGCTGTCATCGACAAGACGCTTGCGATCCGATCGGACGGCGAGGCGCTGGTCATCAACCATAGCGATAAGCCCGCGCTGTCGCTGCAAGCCGATGGCATCCGCCTCCAGGATCTCTTCGTGAAGGACGGCCAGATCGACCCGAAGAAGCCGGCCATTCTCGTCCAATCCGATCATAACCGCCTGGAGCGGCTGCGGATCGAGACCCAAGCCGGCGGCATCTACCTGCGCGAGGCCCACGACAACGCGATCTTGAACAGCCGTATCGAAGGGGCGCGCGGGGGTGCGAGCGAGGCTTATTCCAGGCGCGGCAACGGCATCGACCTGATGAATGCGAACCGCAATCGCATCGAGGGCAATACGCTCGTGCACGTTCACGACGGCGTGTATGTCGAGAGCAGCAACGAGACGCGCGTACAAGGCAACCACGCCGTCGATTCCCGGTACGGCTATCACTTCATGTTCTCGGGCAAGCCGGAGCTGCGGAACAACACGGGCTCGGGGAACGTGACCGGCGGCATGATCATGGGGGTCGAAGGCGCGGTTGTCGAAGGCAACCGCTTCGACAAGCAGAACGAGAACGTCAACTCGCAGGGCATCCTGCTTTTCGACGTGCGCCGCTCGATGATCGGCCATAACCGCGTCGAAGGCAATCGCGTCGGGATCTACATGGAGAACGCGACGGAGAACGCGTTGACGGATAACGAGATCGTACGCAACTTTATCGGGATGCAGATGATTCGTTCCCATGCGAATACGCTCCGAAACAGCGCATTTGTCGCGAACGTCAATCAAGCGCAATCCGTCGATAGCCAGGACAATGTGCTGGAGGGGAATTATTGGGACGATTTTCAGGGCTTGGACACGGACGGAGACGGCTTCAGCGAGATGACGTATGAGATCGATCCGTTTTTCCTCCAGTTGACGAAGGATACCGACGCCTATCAGGTTTTCTTCCAAGCGCCGGGCCTACCTTTCCTCGCCCAGATGTTCCGAGCCGATACGACGAATTGGCTGAAGGACAGGCGGCCTCTGCTCGCCTCTTCCTTCGTTCCGGACGGGCATGTAGACGAGGACGGCCGCATACTTATGCTTTTTGCCGGAGCGGCGCTGCTCCTCTCCACGCTATTTATCATTTATCGCTGGGGGTATAGAAGATCATGAAAAAAGCATTTGCCTGGATCAGCCTGATGATGGCAGCGATCCTGCTCATGGCCGGATGCGGCCAAACGAAATACGAGCCCGTCGCGATCGACGAGGCGGTGGACAAGTGCCCGGTGTGCAACATGGCGGTCGCGGACGATCAATACGCGGTGGAGATCATCCTTAAGAGCAAAAAGGCGCTCAAGTTCGACGATCTGGGAGATCTGTTCGTCTGGAGGAGGGACAATGGCACCCAAGATATCGGAGAACAGTTCGTCCGTGACTACCATACCAAGGAATGGGTCAAGCTGAGCGAAGCGGCGTATGTATATGACAAGACGATCCGGACGCCGATGGCGTTCAACATCATCTCGTTCAAAGAGAAGAAGGATGCGGAGAACTTCATCGCGACGGAAGGCAAAGGCCAGCTCCTGACCGCCAAGGACCTCGACAGCCGCAAGTGGGAACCGAACGAGGACATGATGAAGTCGATGATGGCGGAGCATGCGAACGAGATGAAGGACATGAACGGTATGGACGGCAAGGATATGAACGGTATGGACGCGGACGGCACGGGCGCAAAGGACGACGGCGGCAAGAAGACGGGCGCCGATTCGAAATAAGGAGTTGAATGCGGTGCGTCATACGCGTACGATCGCGCTTCGGGAGCTCAAGCTGGGCTTCCGCAATCCTTGGGCTTACTCGTTTATGGCTTTGTTCGCCGTATTCAGTCTGGCCCTGGTCCTGATCCAATCGAAGGCGGGCCTATCCGGGTATACGAGTACGACGGGGACGATGATCAACCTGATCCTCTATCTGCTGCCGCTCATGACGCTGCTGCTGGGCGCGTTCTCGTTGACCGCGGAGAAGGAGGAAGGGGGATGGCGGCTGCTGTCTTCCTTCGCCCTGAGCACCCGCGCCTTCATCTGCGGCAAATATATCGGCTTGGCCGGCGTTCTGATCTTGATCGTCTCGTTCGGCTTCGGCCTCTCGGGCATGATCGGCGCCATCTTCGGCCATGCGTTCCCGCCGTCGTCGTTCGGCCGCTTCCTCGTCTTCTCCGTGCTGCTAATCCTGCTGTTCCTGGGCATCTCCGCCATCCTAGGCGCGATCTGCCGCAACCGTTGGCAGGCGTTGACTTACGGGGTCGCAATCTGGTTCTTCCTCGTATTGGGCTGGCCGACGCTGCTGATCGCCGTGCTCGGCTTCTTGCCCTATCTGTGGATCAAGCCGGCGCTCATCGCGCTGATCTTCGCGAATCCGGCGGAGCTGAATCGGCTCTTCCTCATCGTGAAGATGGGGGGAGGCTCCATTCTCGGGCCGGAGTATTACCGCTGGGTGGCTTGGATTGAACGGCCGACAGGCAGTCTCGTATTCGCGGCTGTATGCGTCCTATGGATCCTCGCGTCCGTAGGCATCTCGATCATTCTCTGGGAGAGGGGGCGAAGAAGTGAGTGAACCATTGCTCTGCGTCAGCCAATTGTCCAAGTCGATCGGCCGAAGCACGCTGCTGCACCCTTGCTCGCTGGAGGCGGCTAGAGGCGAGATCGTGGCGCTCTGCGGCGGCAACGGCGCGGGCAAAAGCACGCTCATCCGGATGATCGCCGGCATCTCTCAGCCCACCCAAGGCCGCGTGCAGATCGGCGGGCTGAGCTGGGCGCAGCATCGGGCCGCCTATGCCGACAGCATCGGCTACATGCCGGACGAGTTCCAGTTCGGCTCGGCGCTGACCGCGCTGGAGACGCTGCGATTCTACGCGGCGCTGCGCCGCGTGCCGGACGATCGCGTCTTGGAGCTCCTGGACACGGTCGGCCTGAGCGAAGTCCGCGGCCGCCGAGTATCCACGTACTCCAAGGGGATGCGCCAGCGGCTGCTGTTCGCGCAAGCCATGCTGGCCCGCCCGCCGCTGCTGCTGCTCGACGAGCCGACCAACGGGCTCGATCCCTATTGGATGGAGGCATTCGGGCGGCTCATCCGCCAGGCGGCAGGGGAGGGGCAGACGGTCGTCTTCTCCACGCATCAGCTCAATATCGCGGAATCGTACGCCGATCGGGCACTGTTCATGGCGTCCGGGCATGTCCGATATGCGGGAGACGTCGGCGCGTTGAAGGCGCAATACCGGCACGACGGGGGATTGTACGGCGCGTTCCATGCGCTGGTCGCCGCCCAAGCCGAAGCATAAGGAGGAAGAGGAAGCTATGCGCAATCGGATACGACTACGAATGGGGTTCGGGGTGCGGATCGCTCTGTTCCTGGGGATCGTCTGCCTGCTCGCGGGATGTACGGAGTCGGGCAAACGCGACAAGCTGGCGTTCGGCGAGGTCGTGCTGTCCAGCGAGCCCGCGGCGCCTCATGCCAAGCAGGATACGAAGCTGACCGTGACCGTCAACAACGCGGACTATGCGGCGCGGGATGCGGAGGTTCAGTTGCAGATCAACGCGAAGAGCGCGCTCCCGAAGCTGATCGATACGGTGAAGGAAGGAGACGCATATACCGCGTCGTATTCGTTTCCCTCGGCGGACGACTATACGATTACGGTGCATATGAGCTATGAGGACGAGCACTTTTCCTTCGCCAAGCCGCTGAAGGTCGAGGAATAGCGTCTGCGAATGCATGAGTTGCTGAGAAAAACTGCTTAAGTCGCTTGCGGAAACACTTTGGCGGAGTCATAGGCTTCGCTGCTTTCGGCCAGACCGAACATGCGGGCGACTTTGCCGCACAATTTCATAAGCCGTTTACGTTTAACTTAAAAATAGCGGACATCGGGATCGGCAGTATGACTTTGTTTTGGGAATAGGAATCTTTCGAAGTAAGGCGACGATTGACCTTTTAATCGAAGTCCTTTTTCGATTTCAGTTGCAAAACGACGTGCATCTGCTACGTTTCGCTTGCCAGTAACGATGTCGTTCATCAAGTTTAAAGCCATAAAATTAGCCGCTTCTTGATCGCATTTAGCCGTAGCTTCGCCAGCAGTTCGGTCTGGATATAAGCTGCCATCGAACTGTGCCAATTCATCAAAAAATGGAACAGGCACTTTATAATCGATGGTTTGTTCCAAATAATCAAGATGGGGAGTCGGAAAGTTATGAAGTACTGTATCAAGATGAACAATCGTACGCTTCCAAGGACTATTGTTATACCAGATGATTTTTGTCCAGCTCGCATCGTTGGGTAAACCATATTTATTGATTAACAAATGAACAGTCTCTTTTTGTTCCCCGGTCCACCTCTCCAAAATTTGATCTATAATCGGATGAATACGGAGATGTTGATGATGATATCCGGTTAATCCGGTATCCATTTCAAATTCCTCCTGCCACATATCGTTTTATCATAATATATACAGATACAGGGCATCTGTGCATTTTAGGTGAACACCTGATACGTTTCACCTTAAAAAGGCTAAGCGAAACAATCGCTTAGCCTTTTAAGCATAGGCGGGTACGATTTTACGTTTTTTGTTCACATTCGGTTCATAAATGGGGGCCAAAATCGAGAAATAAAGACCAAGTAGAGGGGTATGACGCATATGAACAGAGATCACGAAAAGCAAGCAACGGGTGATGAGCGTTTCGTAAATAGCTTTTTCTATCGAATGGGAAAGTGGAGCGCACATCGAAAATGGCTCGTTATTTTGGCATGGCTCGTTATCCTGGCGGGTGTAAATATGGGCAGTAGCGCATTAAACGGTACGTTTAATGCACATTTGTCGCTTCCGAATTCTCCGACTCAAATAGGCGCAAACCTTATAAACAGCCATACGAATCAACCTATATCAAATTCGAATATCCAAACAGGATCGGTCGTCTTTCATGTATCTGACTCGACGCTCATGAATCAGAGAAGCGTAATAGAAAAGGCTGTTCAGTCGATCTCTTCTATAAAAAACGTTAAAACGGCAAGCGATCCTTTCAAAACGATTTCGCCCAATAATCAAGTGGCAATTTCTTCTATAGAATACGCATCAAACGTCACCACGTTGACGCGAAGCGATGCCGCAGCAGTCGATAGCGCAGTGAGCGAGGCCCGAGAGAAGGGAGTCTCGGTCGATTATGGCGGGGATTTAGGATCGGCTGCATCTCCATCTGCAAAGAACGCTAATTCCGAGATTATCGGCATTGGAATTGCGATCCTGGTTCTCCTGTTCACATTCGGCAGCGTTTTAGCGACAGTCGTACCCATTCTCAGCGCGGTGATCGGTGTCTTTGCCGGACTCGGTACGCTAGGAATTTTAAGTGCTTGGTTTCAATTTCCTAGCGAGTCTCCGACCATTGCCGTAATGATGGGCCTTGGTGTAGGCATTGACTATGCGCTCTTTCTCGGAACGAGGTTCCGGCAGCTCGTAAAAAATGGAGTCGAACCCAAAGAAGCGGTCGGTCAAACGGTAGCGACAAGCGGCCGCGCGGTCGTCATTGCTGCAATCACTGTTATCATCTCGCTCCTTGGGCTTTACGCGTCAGGCATCGTTTTCATCGGTCAACTCGGTTTGTCTGCATGCATTACTGTTTTCGTTGCCGCATTGTCGTCAATTACGCTTGTCCCTGCACTATTAGGCGTAGCAGGGAGGCATATCGATAAACTAAAAGTTCGTAAATACCCCGTTGCTGAGGCGAGTAGGGAGTCGACTGCATGGCAACGTTATGGAGAGAAGCTTAGCCGACATCCCGCTGTCTATCTCGCCGTTGCTGTCGTTTTTCTCATTATTCTCGCACTCCCGGTTATAACAATACAAATTGGTAATCCCGGCGTTCATGCAACTTCAAGTCAATACACGCAAAGAAGAGCGTCAGATGCGATTGACGCTGGCTTTGGCATTGGGTACCAAGCGCAACTGGCCATAGCCTTAAAAGTACCAAATGGTCAGACCGATTCACAAATCCAATCGACTGCTTTATCTTTAAGACAATCTCTTCTTTCTACGCAAGGTATTCAGTCTGTAACACCCTTGCAGCTCACCTCAGATCGCGCACTCTTATTGAGTAAGGCGATACCGACGACAAGCTCGACTGATCCCGCAACCGCAACGCTTGTTCATACCCTGCAAAATAAAATACTTCCAGATCAGCTCTCTGCCAAAGGCTATGCGGGATATGTAACAGGAGGGGTTGCATCGTCGTTTGCGCTCCAAGAATCCGTTGCGTCTTCTTTGCCGATTATTATCCTGGTTGTTGTTGCAACTGCAGTGTTATTTATGCTCCTTACGTTTAGATCGCCGCTTCTTGCCATAAAAGCAGGAGTCATTAATCTGCTTTCTATTGGTGCATCGTATGGCGTACTTGTCGCAGTATTTCAATGGGGCTGGGGATCAAGCTTCATTGGCATGCCGGAGGCCGTAACGATCGTGCCATACGTCCCTATGTTGATGTTTGCGATCATCTTCGGTCTCTCGATGGACTATGAAGTCTTCTTGCTCTCGCGCGTCCGAGAATCATGGATGGAAGGGAAGTCTAATAGCCAGAGTGTGATTAACGGCCTTTCGATAACTGGTCGCATCATTAACTGCGCTGCAGTCATTATGGCTTGCGTCTTTCTTTCATTCCTGCTTCTGCCCAGTGCAACCATTAAGATGCTGTCTCTTGGACTAGGCGTCAGCGTGATCATAGATGCCACTATCGTTCGATTAGTTATCGTGCCGTGTGCCATGTTTCTTTTCAGTCGCGCAAACTGGTGGACGCCTCGCTGGCTCGACCGTATTCTCCCGCACCTCGAACCGTAAGGAAAACGCAACATGAAATACAACAGGTACAGAAACCCTGAAGGAGATCTGCAAGGTGCTGAAAAAGAAGACGTTGAAAAAACTAGTAATCGCAGTTATGGCGATCCTGGTGTTGGCCGTCGTAATGTCCGTAACCAAGCCTTCAGTAGAAAGGTATAACCGTTGGGCTCTGGACCTGGTATCCAAAAGATCGGACCCCAAAAATCCTCTCATGGGTTTGGGCTTATCGATATTTGGAGAAGGCATGATCGACAAAGGGACTACGGTGTCCGATTACGGAGTCGTCAGGGTATTTCATACGGAGATCCTGGGCAAAAGAATAAAGGTAGTGGGAATTCTGGGCACCTTTATACCGATGGGGAAGCCGGAAACTTCGCCATCGGCGCATGAGGACTTCACCGGGGAGATGGAGTAAGTGGCAGCCAAAATAATGATTGTGGACGATGACCCCGATATTCGGGAGTTGATCCGATTTTATTTAGCCATGGAAGGCATAGACGTATTGGAAGCAAGCAACGGCGAAGAGGCGTTGGCGGAATTGGAGTCGTGGCAAGCGGACCTTGTCATCCTGGACATCATGATGCCACTCATGGATGGCTGGGAGCTGAGCCGCGAGTTAAGAAGGCGATATAAAGATATTCCGTTGCTCATGGTGACCGCGAAAGGGGAATCCGTCCACAAAGTGAGAGGCTTTCATCTGGGGACGGACGACTACGTGGTCAAACCATTTGATCCGATTGAGCTTGTCATGCGCGTGAAAGCGTTGCTCAAGCGTTACCGAATCGCATCCTCGCAAATCGTAAAATTCCATAATATCTTGATCGATCAAGCCACCTATGAAGTTACTGTGCAGAATCGGCGTATTGCGCTGCCGCCTAGAGAATTCGAACTGTTGTACAAGCTGGCTAGCCATCCCTCGCAAATATTCACCAGAGCTCAGCTTATCGAGCAGCTATGGGGAATGGACTTTGAAGGGGATGACCGTACAGTAGATGTACATGTTAAACGGCTGCGCGAGCGATTTGAGTCTATTACCGACGAATTCCGAATTTCTACCATAAGGGGGCTTGGTTATCGCCTTGAGGTGAAGCCGTGATTAGGTCGTTATATTTGAGAGTGGTGTTGACCTTCTCTATCGTGGTTGTCGTCAGCGTATTATTGGCTTATCCGATCGCGACCTATTTAAATATGGATCATATGAGAGCCGAAAAAGAGGGAAGACTGCTTAGAGCCGGAGAGAGGCTGGCTACGATGAGCAGGGAAGTGAAGACCGGCAATCTCGAACGATTCCTCGAAAACAGTACTGGACTCAGCGACGATTTCGCTCTGACCTTGTTTGACGACAGCGGCAAGTCCGTATCAATCGGATTGCTTGATGGCGGAGAGAACGTGCCTATTCTACGAGCGGCAGCGGAAAAAGTTCTTCAAGGCGAAATTTACAAGAGCTATCAAGCAAGCGACTGGTTCGTTTTTAGTCCGGTACGTATAGTTGTTGGAGTGCCTCTTGCCGTGGAAGGCAAGTCGTATGCGTTGTTTCTAAAGCCGAAACCCGTTGATGATGATAGGCGGATCGTCATCTTGGTGTTGTCCGTCGTGTTATTGATCGGCAGCGCTCTCATATTGATCGCATCGCGGTATATTGTGGGTCCGATCAAACAATTGACCAGGGCCACGCACCTTGTAGCCAGAGGCAATTTCAACATCAATATGAGGGTCAAACGTAAGGATGAACTTGGCTTGTTGACTGAAAGCTTTAATCATATGGCCGGCGAGCTCAAGCAGTTGGAGCAGATGAGGCAGGATTTTGTTTCGAATGTCTCCCATGAGATTCAGTCGCCGCTGACATCCATACGCGGATTTTCCAAGGCATTGAAGCAGCAACCTGATTTGAAGGAGGAGGTGCGCGATCGATACTTGGGGACCATTGAGCGGGAAAGCGAGAGATTGTCGAGGCTGGTCGATAATTTGCTGCAACTTGCGTCGCTCGAATCGGATCATCATCCGTTTCATTTCACCACCTTCGAGCTGGATGAGCAGCTGCGAAGAGCCGTCTTGGCATGCGAGCCGCAATGGGCGAATAAGCGATTGGAGATCAGACTGGATCTACCCAAGGTTAAATTGACGGCCGATGCCGATCAAATGAATCAAGTGTGGATCAATTTGCTCAGCAATGCGATCAAATTTACTCCACCGCAAGGCGTTATCCACGTAAGCTTGACCGTGTACACGGATAAAGTGACCGTCACCATCCTCGACAGCGGAATCGGCATTGCGGCAGAAAACAAGGAACGGATATTCGAACGCTTTTATAAAGCGGATGCATCCAGGCAACGTAAGATCGAAGGCAGCGGCCTGGGACTTGCGATCGTTCGCAAAATCATCCATTTGCATAACGGTTCGATCACGGTGAAGAGCGATGTCGGCAAAGGGACGGAATTCACAATCATCCTGCCAAATCATTGAGGAATTTAAGGAGGAGTATACGTTGATCCGTGGAGAGAAGCTAAAGTTAAGTACGGGAAGTCATCTGGTCACCATTTTATTGGGATTATGGCTAATCATCGGGGTTTTTATTGATGGTTTCGCGCATGGTCATTTGGACTCGACGTTGGAAACCTTCTTCACGCCTTGGCACGCCATTCTATATTCGGGATACATTGCCTCAGCATCCTGGCTCGTTTGGTTGATTTACCGTAATCATAAAAACGGCGTCACCGGATTGAAGAATATGCTGCCTAACGGATATGGACTTGGTTTTATTGGTGTCATCATATTCGCAATCGGCGGAGTTCTGGATGCCTGCTGGCATATTCTACTAGGCATTGAGAGAGGAATCGAGGCCCTCTACAGTCCAACGCACCTATTATTATTTCTAGGAGGCACTTTAATCGTTACTTCTCCTTTCCGAACGGTTTGGAGAGAGCTAGGCGATTCCCCTCGGCTGAAGGAGCTGTTCATTGGCTTGCTTCCCTAGCGATGGGGACTAGCTTCACCGGTTTTTTTGCGATGAACTTTTGGGCGTTTAATTCATCTAATCCAACATTGAAGTTTGGAGAAATATCAAATTCAAGTTTGCAAAGCATCTCGGATCCGGATTTGCAGCATTTCCTGGCTCAACAATCGCAAATTAGCGGAATCTCGGGAATATTGATTACGAATACGATTCTGCTTCTCCCCTTAATATGGATAGCGAGAAGGTGGAGGCTGCCTTTCGGAAGCTTTACGATTTTATTGAGCTTGCCTATCATCTTGATGGGCGTCTTGGATGTGGATTTCAAAATGTCGATAATCGGAATTGTCAGCGGATTAGCCGCCGATTTTATTTATAAAATATGGCGTGTCACGCCTGCTATTCGATATAAAAATCATGCCGTTTTTACAATGGTGCCTTTCTGTTTATTCAGTTTATACTTTCTCGACCTGCAAATCGCAACAAGCGGCATTGTATGGATTCCCGTTTTCTGGGGCGGATCAATCGTGTTATCCATGCTAAGCGGTTTAGTTCTTAGCGCATTTGCTTACAGTAAACCGCCTAAGCATGTGAATATGTCTATTTTGAATTAGCCTAATTCATATCGTTCTGTTGAATAGGATCAAGGAATTAAAAAAGCTTCCCTGCACAGGAAGCTTTGGTTTAACTCGACTGGTATTCGTCGGCATGGTTCTTCGCCACCGTCCGGTATTCCGTCACCCTGTTGCGGCCATTCGCTTTGGAAGCGTAGAGCGCCTGATCCGCTTCCTCGATCAGGCGTTCCGGCAGACCGCTTTCCTTCGGCTGGAGCGTAGCGACCCCGACGCTGATCGTGACAACAGCGCCAACCGTCGATCCTGCATGGGGAATGCTTTCGCTTTCAACGGCGGCCCGCAATTTTTGGGCAATCCTCAACGCTCCTTCGACATTCGTCTCCGGCAGGATAACGGCGAACTCCTCGCCTCCGTAACGGGCGACCGTATCCGATGGACGACCGACAATGCCTTTTGCAAGCGCCGCGACCTTCCGCAAGCAAACGTCTCCGGCCAGGTGTCCGTATACATCGTTGTAAGCTTTGAAACTATCGATATCGAACAAGATGAGCGACAATTCGCACGGCTTGTCGCTCCGTTCCGCCCTTCTCCATTCCTCATGAAGCGATTCATCGAAGTAGCGGCGGTTGGCGATCTCCGTAAGCCCGTCTAGTAGTGACAACTGATGGAGCGTCTCCTCCAACTTTTTCCGCTCCGTAATGTCTGTTGCCGTGCCGATAAAACCGATGGCCTCCCCGTCCAATAGAAGAGGCGACACGGTAAGCAATACCGTCAAGCGGGAGCCATCCTTCCGAATATAGGACCATTCCCGCCCCTCCGAGGGTTCTTCCATCGCGTAGTAAATGAACACATCCGCTTGGCTGAACGGTTTACCCTTCATTCTGGACAATTGTTCGGCACAGGCGGTTACTTCCTTGGGGTCGGTGAAGATCAGCGGCGTTTCCCGGCCGATCAACTCGTCGGCCTGGTATCCGAGCATTTTTTCCGCTGCCTTATTGAAATGCGTGATCCGTCCTTCAGAATCGCAGACGGTAACCGCCGTGCCTACCGCCGATTGAAAAATCGCCTCCTGAAGCGTAAGCAGAGTGCGATACCTGTTCTCGCTGTTTTCCAGTTCTTGCGCCAGCCGGTTGGAAGTGGAGAAAAACGCGATGAGCGCTGCCGAGAACAGTCCCCCCGAACCGATGAGCGTCAAATAGAGAGACGTGTCCGCCGAGATTCCCCACTCGAGGAATGACCTTAGCGTGATGAGACTCAAGCTCAGAAGCAAGGAGAGAAGCCAGCGCCGCCAATAGAGGCCGACATATTGCATAATCAATCCGCTCCCGATGCCTACCAATGCAATCGTGATGATCGCTGTTGTAGCCGAAGGGGTAAATCCGCCGAAGAAAGCTACCCGGCCGATCGCGACAAAGAGAGCTGTCACCAAAGAGGCAGGCAAACCTCCGAAGTAAGCGGAGCAGATCACGATAATATGCCGAAAGTCGATAACGGTATTCTCGTTAACCCTGAAACTGAACAACAGGAGCAGGAGGGCGCAGCCCCCATGCAGGGCTCCAATCAGCAGCCTCAACCGAAGGGAACGAGGGCCGTCATTCAAATAACGACGAAATAACTGATTGAAGAGAAAGAGGAACGCTGTTAATAGCGCGAAATTGGCAATCATATAGCGTAACAAGGGGCAACACTCCCAAAAATGGATAAATATTATGTCCAGTTTACTATGTTTGTAGGTCTAAAGAAATATATTTTCAAGTAGACAAAAACCCCGACATAGACATTCGCCATGATGGGAAGGGAAAACCCTGAAAAGAGAGAGAGGAGAGGTTTTAGGGGCGGGGTTTGAAAATTTCGCGTAGGACTTGGAGCGATTTTTTGCGGTCAAAGTCGTCGCATTGAACCAAGAGGGCCATTATTTCATTGAGGGTTTCATCTTCCGATTCGAGTTTAAACATAGTGAAAACGTCCATATTGCAAGCCGCGCCAATACGTTCCAGCGTTTTGATCGTCACATTTCGTTCGCCGCGTTCCAATGAGCCGATATAGGTATAGCTGGTACCGACCAATTCCGCTAATTGTTCTTGCGTCAGATTTTGGCTTCGCCGGCAATCTCGGATCACGTTGCCGACCCGTTGAAGTATTGCATTTCCCAAACGGATCACACCCTTTCCCTAATTGAGTGTAGTCAACTTGGGGAGAACTATGCAGATGAATGAAAGGTGCAATTTTGATTATTTATGAATCGTAAAGTATATTATTATCAGAAAAAAACACCTTTTATGATACTTTTGGGTAAAAATTGGATCTTAAAAGATTTACCGGCAAGCGCGTGAGAGGAAGAGGCGTGATGGTGGAGCGGGCCCTTGTCGAAGTTGGGGTGTAAGATGTCGCACGGACCGTCTTCGGGATATTTTATTGCGCGTTTGCATTCGCTCGCTTTGTATGGCATCAGGGAGGAGAATGCTGATGATGCTTAATTTTATTCTGAACATGTCCATGGAAGTTCGATTGACTTTTTTTCTCCTAGGCGCGGTCTGTTTTGTGATCTTGGGACTCTTGGATCGCCAAGAGCGGAGGCGGCAGAAACGCGCTCTGAAAGATCGCTCGATGCCCCAAAATAAAGGTGATATGGACAACGGCTGATCGGACAGATCATGGATGCGCAATGCGGCAGAACGGCGTTACCCGGTTCGCCTCGCAGCGCGAAGACGACCTCTGGCTATCGGCATTCCCTCCGATCGATTGCAGCGAACCGCATGCGGTTCGCTGTTTGCCGTTTCGTGGGTTTTTAGCAGTTTCGGCGCCTGCCTGTTATAGCATTTCTCTATACAACGAATTTTTTTATAGTTCTCTCTTTACAGAACCAACCTTCCTTCCTATAATGAAATCAACCGACGCACGCCCATTAATCATACTTAATGCATCGGAAATATCGGAACAATAATCTACAGAGAAACAGGGAGGAAATCATGAAGAAAAGCATCTCGACAGTATCCGCAATTCTGATTGCCGGTTCTATGCTCCTAGCCGCTTGCGCGAAAAACGACAATGCGGCCGGCCCGTCTCAGGCGAGCGGAGGCGCATCGCCAAGCGCATCCGCCTCGTCCTCGGCGTCCGCCAGCCCCGCCGCCGGCGCGGAAGGACTTATTCTCGCTTCCGATCTCTCGAAGCTCCCGGGCACGGCGCAGCAGCGGACGGACACGATCATCGTCGGCCTAACGGATCCGAGCGGCGCCTTCACGCCGTATTTCCATCAGAGCGGCTACGACGGCAACGTCTCCTCGCAGCTCTTCACGCCGCTCGTGTCGACGGACGACAAAGGCTTGCCGATCCCCGCGCTGGCGGAGAGCTGGGACATCTCCCCGGACAATCTGACGTATACGTTCCATCTGCGCAAGGACTTGAAGTACAGCGACGGCAGCCCGGTCTCGGCCGACGATGTCGCGTTCACGTGGACGATTCTGTACGACAAAGCCTACGACGGCGACGCGCAGGTGAACACGCTCGGCGTTAAGGGCGGCGAGGCTTACAAGGAAGGCAAGGCGGACAGCATCGAGGGGATCAAGGTCATCGATCCGCTGACGGTGTCCGTCACGCTAGAGAAGCCGAACGCATCGGCGCTCATCGTGCTCGGCTCCGACGTGCTGTCCAAGGCTTATTACGGCAAGGAATATAAGCCGGGCCAACTCGACTACATCAAGAACCTCCACGCCAAGCCGGTGGGCACCGGCCCGTACAAGCTGGAGAAGTTCATCCCGGGCCAGGAAGTCCGCTTCGTCGCCAACGAGTATTATTACAAAGGCAAACCGAAAACGGAGCACTTCATCTACAAGACGTCCGAAGGCGACACCTGGCAGTTTATCGAGACGGGCGAGATCGACTTCGCTTCGTTCAGCGCCACGCAGGAGAACATCGACAAGCTCAAGAGCCTGGGCTTCGTGAACATTCTTCCTTATACGCCGAGCACCTATGGCTACCTGCAGGTGAATCTGGAGCATGAGGCGCTGAAGGACAAGAAGGTCCGCCAAGCGATCGCTTACGGTCTGGACCGCCAGAGCATCTACGTCGACGCCAACCAAGGCGCGGGCGCCGTCGCCAACATCCCGTCGTCCCCGATCTCCTGGGCGTACACGGAAGACGGCATCAATCCGTACAAGTTCGACGCGGACAAAGCGAACGCGCTGCTCGACGAAGCGGGCTGGACCAAGGGCTCGGACGGCATCCGGCAGAAGGACGGCAAGCCGCTGTCGATCCACTACCTGGGGTCGAAGAGCAAAAACACCGATATCTTCATCGCGGTGGCCAAAGAGAACATCGAGGCGCTCGGCATCAAGTTCGAGCCCGAAGTGTTCGCGGACTTCAATTCGCTGGTATCCAAGGTGGAAGGCGGCGATTACGATCTCGTCTCGTTCTCCACGCCGATGTTGACGGATCCGGCGGACGGTCTGCTGCAATTCGTCGACGGCGAGATCAAGGGCTACGACAACCCGAAGTTCAAAGAGCTGTACGACAAAGGTCTCGCAACGAGCGATATCGAGCAACGGAAGGCGATCTACAAGGAGACGTTCCAGCTGCTTAACGACGAGCTGCCGGTCATCTTCACGAACTACAAGAAGACCGTCTACGCCTACAACGGCCGCATCCAGAATCTGTCGGTCAGCCCGTTCAACGGCATCGCGCCGAGCCTGCCGGACTGGTCGCTGAAGTAACGCCATCAACCGTCCCCTGTCCGTCATCCGGCGGCCAGGGGACGGCATGTTAAAGGAGCCGATCATGGGTACGTTCATCACCAAACGATTGCTCTACACCATCCTCATCCTGCTCGCCGCTTCCTTGCTCATCTTCAGCCTCTACGCATGGACGCCGGGGGACTTCATCACGGGCAACATCAAGCTGACGCCGGAGCGCAAAGCCGAGCTCCGGGAGATCTACGGTCTCAACAAACCGCTGCTCGAACGGTACGGGATCTGGATGAAGCACGCGCTGCACGGCGACTTCGGCTACTCGATGGCGCAGCAGAAGCCGGTGTTCACGCTGTTCAACCAATATATCTGGAACTCCTTCCTGCTCGCGGCCGTCTCGACCTTCTTCACCTGGCTGATCGCCGTCATCATCGGGGTCGTCGCCGCATACCGGCAGTATTCCTGGTTCGACACGCTCGTCATGGTCGTCATCTTCGCGGCGATGTCCCTGCCGTCGTTCTTTATCGGCTTGTTCCTGATCAAGATCCTGGCCGTCGACTGGAAGTGGCTGCCGCCCGGCGGCATGCTGACGACCGGGAGCAACGCGACCGGCATGGCCTACGCGGAAGAAGTCGTCCGCCACATGGCGCTGCCCGTCATCGTCATGACGCTGCTCGGGATCGGGTCGCTGACCCGCTATATCCGCGGCAACATGATTGACGTCATGAAGCAGGACTACATTCGCACCGCGCGCGCCAAAGGGTTGAAGGAACGTCAGGTGCTCTTCACCCACGCGCTCCGCAACGCGCTGCTGCCGGCCATCACGCTCGTCGGCTTCGAGCTGCCCGCGCTGTTCGGCGGCTCTCTCATTATCGAGAAGATCTTCAACTGGCCGGGGATCGGACAGCTGTACATGCAATCGTTCGGACTCCGCGACTACCCGCTGCTGATGGGGTTCACCGTGTTGATCGCGATCCTCACGGTCATCGGGACGATGCTGTCCGATATTCTGTACCGCGTGGCGGATCCGCGCGTCAGATTGCAATAAGGAGGAGTGGACGATGTCAACGATTACCGGCGGCGTAGCGGAGAGCGAGGTCGCCCCGGCCAAGCGGCCGCTCGCCCGCTCGTCGCTATGGCGGCTGGCGGCGAGGAAGCTGCTGAAGAACAAGCTCGCGCTCGCAGGACTGTTCGTCGTGGTCTTCATGTTCGCGCTGTGCTTCATCGGACCGCTGTTCTCGCCCTATACGGACAACAAGATCCATATGGCGCTCATGAACAAAGCGCCGAACCTGAAGCACTGGCTCGGGACGGACGCGCTCGGGCGCGACGTGCTCACCCGGGTCATGCAGGCCGGCCGGATCTCCCTGACGGTCGGACTCGCCTCCATGGTGTTGTCCGTCTTCCTCGGCTCGCTGCTCGGCGCGATCGCGGGCTACTATCGCGGTATCGCGGACCAGGTGATCATGCGGATCGCAGACCTGCTCATGACGATCCCGAGCTTGCCGCTGCTGTTCATCCTCGGCGCGCTCCTGTCCGAATGGAAGGTGCCCACGGATTACCGGATGTACATCGTCATGCTGATGCTGAGCTTCGTGAGCTGGCCGGGCCTGGCCCGGATGGTGAGAGGAGAGGTGCTGAGCCTCCGGGAGCGGGAGTTCATGCAGGCGGCGACCGTGCTGGGGCTGCGGGACCGGCGCAAGCTGTTCAAGCATCTCCTGCCGAACCTGGTGCCGCTCCTGATCGTCATCGCTTCCCTGAACGTAGGCGGCGCGATCCTGAGCGAGTCGGTCCTGAGCTTCTTCGGGCTGGGCGTCATGCCGCCGACGCCGACTTGGGGCAATATGATCGATTCGGCGAACAACTTGATCGACTTCCAGCAGCGGCCGTGGCTGTGGATTCCGCCGGGATTCTCGATCTTCGCGACGGTGATCGCCATTAACATATTCGGGGACGGGCTCCGCGACGTGTTGGACCCGAAGCCCAAGAAGTGAGGGATGCAGCATGGCGACAGCAGACTTGTTAGAGATCGAAGGCTTAAGCACGTATTTCGATACGGAGGAAGGCACGGTCCGGGCCGTGGACGGGGTGAGCCTGCGCGTCCGGCCGGGGGAGACCGTCTGCATCGTCGGCGAATCCGGCTGCGGCAAGAGCATCACCGCGATGTCGATCATGGGCCTGGTCGGGACGAACGGCACGGCGGGGCGCATCGCGGGCGGGCGCATCCGGTATGAGGACCGGGATCTGCTGCGGCTGAACAAGCACGAGCTGCGGACGATCCGCGGCCACGAGATCGCGATGATCTTCCAGGAGCCGATGTCCTCGCTGAATCCGGTGCTGCCGATCGGCGAGCAGATCATGGAGCCGCTGATCGAGCACCTGAAGCTGAGCAAGAAGGCGGCGCGGGCGCGGGCGATCGAGCTGATCGCGCAGGTAGGCATCGCGAGGCCGGAGCAGATCGCGAAGGCGTATCCGCATGAGCTGAGCGGCGGGATGCTGCAGCGGATCATGATCGCGATCGCCATCTCGTGCGGTCCTAAGCTGCTCATCGCGGACGAGCCGACGACGGCGTTGGACGTCACGATTCAGGCGCAGATCCTGGATATGCTGCGGCAGTTCAAGGCCGAGTCCGACATGTCGATCCTGCTCATTACGCACGACCTGGGCGTCGTGGCGGAGATGGCCGACTACGTCGTGGTCATGTATGCCGGCAAGGTGGTCGAGGAGGGCGAGGTCGTGGAACTGTTCGAACGCCCGAAGCATCCGTACACCCAAGGGCTGCTGAAGTCCAAGCCGATCATGGGCCAGCGTCAGGACGAGCTGTATTCGATCCCCGGTCAGGTGCCGAATCCGCTCGAGCTGAAGCCCTCCTGCTACTTCTACGAACGGTGCGAGCACGCGATGGATGTGTGCCGCCGCGCGGAACCGACGCTGAAGGGCGTCGGAGAGCAAGGCAGCGTCGCCTGCTGGCTGTACGAGGAGGAGGCGATCGTCCATGGCTGAAGCGCTGCTTGAAGTGAATCGACTGAAGAAATACTTCCCGATCAAGGCGGGGCTGTTGAACCGTACCGTCGGCCAAGTCAAAGCGGTCGACGACGTCAGCATCGCGATCCGTCCCGGCGAGACGTTCGGTCTCGTCGGGGAGTCCGGCAGCGGGAAGAGCACGGCCGGGCGCACGGCGATCCGGCTGACGGAGAAGACCGGCGGCGAAGTGAAGTTCAAGGGCGTCGATCTCCACACGCTGGGAGCGGAGGAGCTGCGCAAGCTTCGGCCGAAGATGCAGCTGATCTTCCAGGACCCGTACAGCTCCCTGAATCCGCGCGTGCGCATCGGCGACGCCATCGGCGAAGCGCTGCTGGATCATGGCTTGGCCCCGAAGGACGAGGTGCGGGACCGCGTGCTGGACGTACTGGCCTCGTGCGGCCTGTCGGCCTACCATATCGACCGCTTCCCCCACGAATTCTCGGGCGGACAGCGGCAGCGGATCGGCATCGCCCGGGCGCTCGTCCTGAATCCGGAGCTGATCATCGCAGACGAACCGGTCTCCGCGCTGGACGTGTCCATTCAGGCGCAGATCATCAACCTGTTCCGCAAGCTTCAGGAGACGCGGGGATTGACATACCTGTTCATCTCGCACGACCTGAGCGTCGTCGAGCATCTGTGCTCGCACATCGGCGTCATGTACCTGGGCTCGCTGGTGGAGACGGGATCGCGCGACGCGCTGTTCCGCGAGCCGCTGCACCCGTATACGAAGGCGCTGCTCTCGGCCGTGCCGATCCCGATCCCGAAGCTGAAGCGGGAGCGGATCGTGCTGAGCGGGGACATCCCGAACCCGGCCAACCCGCCATCCGGCTGCAAGTTCCATACGCGATGCCCGTTCGCGGTGGCGAGATGCAAGGAAGAGGTGCCCGCGTTCCGGAACGTGGGCGGGGACCGGTTCGTGGCTTGCCACTTGGTGTGAGTGGGAGTGGGAGTGGGAACGGGTATAGACCGGGCGGCGCCGCACGAGCGGGCGAAGACGGTTCGGGCATTGGGGCCGAAGGTTGGCATGAAACCATGGGCAGGGAGACAATGGCGGCATCGACTTGCAGAGCATCGCTCGTCGACAATGACTAGTACACAACGGCAAGAAGACAAGAACGACATGGAGACTCGCCTATGACGAACACGTTGGTTCCGCAGCCTTACGGGCT
Organism: Cohnella nanjingensis; assembly: GCF_014212125.1. Lineage (GTDB taxonomy): Bacteria > Bacillota > Bacilli > Paenibacillales > Paenibacillaceae > Cohnella > Cohnella nanjingensis. Next base: position 81,109 of record NZ_JACJVP010000040.1, on the reverse strand, counting down.
GCGATTGGAAATGATGCTGGCCCGTGGACTGTCGCCAGCGGAAGCGCTGGCGCTCATCCGCCGGGGAGACGCCGCCGCGCTCGGGGAGCGCGTGAATCCGGAGCTGAACTGGGAAGGGTTCGTCGTCTACGCGCAGGCGAACGACGACCGGATCGCGGCGGCCCTGCAGGATGGCTATGCGTTCCCGTTCCTCACGATCGGCGGCATGAAGAATCTGCTGTCCATTAAGTTCGGCCTCGCGGAAGAGCGGGATTACCGCTACGCGGAAGGACGGATCGAGGGGCTGCGATTAACGGCGGATGACTTGGCGGCGTTCAGACGGATGGTGCCGTCGTATTGGCAGTTCGCCTTGACGGAGGCGGAGAGCGGCGGCGGGCCCGATCGCACGGGCACGGCCGAGATCGCGATCGAGATGGATCAACGGGGCGGACGATGAACCAATTACGGAAGCAAAGAGAACCTCCATTTCCCATGAGCCGGGAATTGGAGGTTCTTGTCCTTAATAAGGGAAGATATAAAGGTAACTAGAGTAGATCGAGCAAGCCAGGGAACGGGCCCGGGCTTTTTTATTTTGGGCGCCCTTGGAGGTAGAGGGGACGTATCGACTCTCCCCTTGACTAGAAAGTTATATTCGGTAAGGCAGGGGAGAATGGAACAATGATCTGGATAATCAGGCGATTGCTTTGTAATTAAGCAAAGCGATGGTGTGATATAATGGGAACAGAGCATACTAACCGAGTGGTGGTGATCCGGCATGAAGACAGTTGAGGAATTGAACGAAATCTTCAAGGAAATTGAGCAATCCGTCCAGGACAAAGCCAAAAAAGCCGGCGCTCCTATTTTCTATATTGAAAATGGCAAGAGAATTCGGCAAGAGCCAACCGGTGAGCGGTTCGTTCTGGTCATTGATTCAGATGGAACCCCGGCCCAATATAAACTGTAGAGAAGGTGGCCAGCATGCCTGAAATGACTGTCTTTGCTGGCTGCAATGGCGCCGGTAAGTCGACACTAATTGATCATTATGGAGAAACATTCGATAATCTCATCAACCCTGATTTGTACGCAAGACAGATCAACCCAGAAGACCCACGTAAAGCGGATCTTACGGCCGGCAAACTTGCGTTGAAAGCCATTCGCGAATGCTTGAAGGACGGGGGGAGTCTTGCCGTTGAAACTACCCTGTCCAGTGACTTCTATTTGAAACGAATGGAAGAGGCTCGGGCGAAAGGCTATAGGATTGTTTTCTGCTTCATTGGGCTTCAAGACGTACAGATGCACATCGACAGGGTGCGAACGCGTGTCATTGAAGGTGGGCATTTCATAGCAACCTCAGATATCATTCGCCGCTATGATGCCTCGCTATCCAATCTCAAAAAGGCACTTTCCCTTTCAGATTATGCTGTTGTATTGGATAACACCGATCGGAGTCTACGCTCTCTTCTCGTGAGCGAAAATGGCGTCATTACTTCTCAAACCGAGCACTGGCCGGCATGGCTAGTCAATGCACTCCAATAGAAAACCAAAACCATTCTCTCTTCGGCTTGCCGAGTATGGAATGGTTTTCTATTGTCATCATTCAAATTTGTACGAATTGAGGGACCTAACCATGTTTTCAGCTATAATCAGAAACCAAAATTAGCGCGGAGAATGATGGCTTGTTTCCTGGATCGGAGGGATTGTCGCCATCGGCGCCTCGTTGCTGACTTTTATCAGTTACCGTTTTTCCAGGAAAGCGGCCGGCAGAAATTCGGCCAACTGAAAAGGGGAGAATGAGAAAACCGCTATCGAGGTTTGTCTATAGGGCGAAAAAAAACCCTTCAAGTCAGCTGCAGCCGTTAACTTGAAGGGGACATTTCGTTCATGATTGGAACCGATCAGCCGGTTACGCTTCCCCTTGCTCGACGAACAGCTCCCGATGCTTCTCATAGTCCGCGAGCTTGCAGGTCAACTTGAGACGCGTCCCCCCCGGCTCGTACTCAGTCTCCTGCACGTGGGCGTGCTCGTTGAAGTAGGCGACCAGACGGCCTTGATCGTACGGGATGATCACTTCGCCCTCCACGTAGTCGCCGAAGACATGGTCCCGGATCGACTGCACCAGCTCTTCGATGCCCTCGCGCCGGCCGGCGGAGAGGTAGACGACGTCCCCTTCGGTCCGGGGATAGCGTTGGTCCGTCAGGTCCGACTTGTTGTACGCGTAGACGACCGGAATCTCGTTCGCGCCCAGATCCTTCAACGTCTCTTGGGTGACCGCGATGTGCTGCTCGTATTCCGGATTGGCGCAGTCCACGACGTGAACGAGCAGATCGGCTTCCGACACTTCCTCCAGCGTGGAGCGGAACGCCTTGACCAGATGGTGGGGCAGCTGGCTGACGAAGCCGACCGTGTCCGCGAGCAGGAAGGTCTTGCGATCGGGCAGCGCGACGCTCCGGACCGACGTCTCGAGCGTCGCGAACAGCATATCCTTGGCCAGCACCTGCTTGTTCGAGCCGGGGTGGTAGGTCTCCATCACGGCGTTCATGAGGCTGGACTTGCCCGCGTTCGTGTAGCCGACGAGGCAGACGACGGGAACTTCGTTCTTCTGCCGCTGCTTGCGCTGAACTTGGCGCCGCGCGACCAGCTTCTCCAGATCGTGCTGCAGATGCGCGATCCGCTCCTCGATGCGCCGGCGGTCGAGCTCCAGCTTGGTCTCGCCCGCGCCGCGGTTCTTCAGGCCGGCGCCGCCGCCTTGCCGTCCGAGCGACTCCCGCAGGCCGACCAGCCGCGGCAGCATGTACTGCAGCTTCGCGACCTCGACCTGGAGCTGCGCTTCCTTCGTCTGCGCGCGCTCGGCGAAGATGTCGAGGATCAGGATCGTCCGATCGATGACCCGGCGTTCAAGCGCCTTCTCGAGGTTGCGGATCTGCGACGGCGAGAGCTCGTCGTTGAAGATGATCGTCGAGGCGTCCAGTCCTTCGGCCAGCGCCTTCAACTCCTCCAGCTTGCCCGCGCCGATGTAGTGGGCGGGGTTCACGCGCTCCGCCTTCTGGCTCAGCTCGCCGACCGCTTCGATCGCGCAGGCGTCCGCCAGGTTTCTCAATTCTTCCAGCGCGTATTCGAAGCCGGGCTGCTGCTGCAGGTGGACCCCGACGATGATCGCTCTTGCCGATTCATTCTGATTCTGTTGTTCTGCCAAATCCCATCATCCTCTCTTTATCGACGGTCATACAGAAACGGTTAGGCGTTAAACTTATAAATTCTGCATGACATACAAAAAACACAGGCGTCTTCCGCCTGCGTTCAAGGTCTTCAGATCAAGGACGACGAATCGCACAGCCGGCGATCCGTTCGCGATGGCGTTCATACTCAAGGTGGCGTGGGCCGGGCGGATCGCGATCCGCTCGCGCATTCTGCCGTTCTCGTCGAGGGTTACCTTCAACGATAAGACGCATCGCCTCTCCCGCCGGGGAGACGAAGCCGCTTATGCTTGAGTGTGGACAGACCTAATCTGAGTTCCCTGCACGCAGGCAGAGCTTCGGCGCTAATCATTGGGCGCGCAAAGTGCGAACTCGGATGTAGTCTATCACACGTAACCCTCCGTTCCTAAAAGTAAGACGATTCTAACATACGATATGGCGAATGACAAACAAATTTCGTGGCGCAACCCTTCGGATGCGACGTCCGCCTGAAGTTTCATGGCTCCTGCATAGGGCGCCGATCCCGCAAAAGGTGCAATCCGTCATGTGTTTACCCGGCGAGATCCGTGTTATTTTCGAGAGGTGACAGTCCAAAGGAGGCAAACAGCCGGATGAGACGACCCAACGGAATCCTCATACTCGCTTCGGTATTGATCCTCGCCGCGATCGGCGGCGCGCTCGCGTACCGAACCTACGCAGGGGACAAGACGGTACGTCCGACCTTCTACGAAGCGGAGGCCGCGGAGATGAGCGGCACGGAGCCGGCATCCTCGGGATCGGGTTACTCCGGTACCGGGTACGTGACGGGCTTCGATCAGGACGGGGATTCGCTGACCTTCCGCGTCTCTGCGCCGAAGGCGGGGCTCTATCAGATCGCGCTAGGCTACCGGGCGCCCAATGGCGACAAGACGCTCTCGCTCCAGTTGAACGAACAGCCAGCCGGGGATATCCCGCTGAAGGCATCCAACGCATTCGGCGAAGCGCCCGCAGGCAAGGTCTTGCTGCTGAAAGGCGAGAATCGATTAACCATCTTAAAAAACTGGGGCTGGTACGACATCGACTATCTGAAGGTGCAACCCGCGGCGAAGGCCAAGGCGCGCAAGCTGAACCGGGCGCTCGTCAACCCGAACGCATCCGCGGAAGCGACGGCGCTGTACCGGTATCTCCGCGAGCAGGACGGGGACCGCATCCTGTCGGGGCAGCAGGGGTACGACAACGTGTCTTGGATCCTTGATAAGACGGGCAAGAAACCGGCCGTCGTCGGCTTCGACCTGATCGACTATTCGCCGACGCGCGTCGCGCATGGCGCGAAGTCGAGCGAGATCGAGAACGCGATCGCCTGGCATGAACAGGGCGGCATCGTGACGTTCGCCTGGCACTGGAACGCGCCCAAAGATCTGATCGACGAATCCGGCAAGGAGTGGTGGAGAGGCTTCTACGCGGATGCGACGACCTTCGATGTCGCCTATGCGATGGACCATCCGGACTCCGAAGATTACAAGCTGCTGCTGAGCGATATCGACGCGATCGCCGCACAGCTGCAGAAGCTGCAGGAAGCCAAGGTGCCGGTCTTGTTCCGGCCGCTGCACGAGGCGGAGGGCGGCTGGTTCTGGTGGGGCGCCAAGGGACCCGAGCCGGCGAAGAAGCTGTACCGCCTCGTCTACGACCGGTTGACGAACGCGCATCATCTGAACAATCTGATCTGGATCTGGAACTCGATCGATCCCGATTGGTATCCGGGAGACGACGCCGTCGACATCGTGAGCTGCGACTCGTATCCGCCCGACGGGGATTACGGTCCGGTGATCGCATCTTACGATCGTCTGAACGCGTTGGGCGGCGGCAGGAAGCTGGTCGCCCTGACCGAGAACGGACCGATCCCCGATCCAGATCTCCTGGACGCGTACGGCGCGGGATGGAGTTGGTTCTGTACCTGGGAAGGCGACTTCCTGACCGACGGGAAGAAGAACAGCCTGGAGCACCTTGTGGAGGTCTACAACCACAAGCGGGTCGTGACGCTGGGCGAGCTGCCGGATTGGAAAACGTACGGGAGGTAATCGTAGGCATTTCTCCTGGAGGCGAAAGGGGCTCACTAAAGCAAATCACTAGGGTGCGGATGGGGTGGAACTCGTTCCATACGTTCGGGCGCGGAACATTCCTGCCAATCGGAAGGGGAAGACCAGAAGGAACGGGGGATTGCTTGTGAGCGCGACGGCGTTTATCAAAGGGATGACATACGGCTGGAACAGCAGCAGGGGCGCTTATCGCCAGCCCTACGCGCTGGATTCCCTGCGCAAATTAAAGGAAACCGGCAGCGAGTGGATCGCCTTGTCGTTCTATACGCTTCAAGCGAATACCCATTCGACGGAGATTCCGTTCGATTATGGGCATACGATGACCGATCGGGACATCGAACACGCGATTAAGCAGGCCAAGGCGTTAGGGCTCAAAGTTTGCCTGAAGCCCGTCGTCAACTCCAAAGATGGTATCTGGCGGGCGCACATCGGTTTCCCGGAGGAAGACGGGGCGAAGCCGTACTGGGATGCCTGGTTCGAATCGTACGGCAACTTCCTGTGGCATTACGCAGAAATCGCAGAGGAGCTCGGCTGCGAGATGTTCTGTATCGGCTGCGAGATGGTCAAGACCGAGCCGAAGACCGCGCACTGGGAGGCGCTGATCGCCCGGATCCGAACGGTCTACAGCGGACCGCTCGTCTACAACGCCAATCACGGCTCGGAAGAAGGCGTCGCGTGGTTCGATCTCGTTGACCTGATCGGGACGAGCGCGTACTATCCGGTAGCGAAGGCGCCGGGCGAGAGCGAGGACGCCATGTTCGCGAATTGGCTGCCGGTGCGGGACAAGTTGCGCCGGATGCACGAACGGTTCGGCAAGCCGATCGTCTTCATGGAGATCGGGTGCCGCAGCGCGCTGGGATGCGCGACGATGCCGTGGGACTTCACGCACGCGGAGCTGCCGGCCAGCGAGGCGGAGCAGGCGAACTTCTACGGCTCGGTGCTGCGGGCGTTCTGGGACGAGCCGTGGTTCTCCGGCTTCTTCTGGTGGGATTGGAGCGTCAAGCTCTACCCGACCGAGCAAGCCGCGGCCGACACCGGCTTCGACATCCACGGCAAACAGGCGGAACGCGTGCTGCGGGAATGGTATGCCAAGGCGAGATAGAAAGTGATGAAAAAGCCGCATCGATCAGCAGAATGCATCTGCCGGCCGGTGCGGCTTTTGCGTGGGGGCAGCGAGCGATAGCCGAAACGGGTTATCTCCGCCTCCGGAGGCCCGAAACCGCGGGCGATAACCGCCGAAACGGGTTATCTCCGCCTCCGGAGGCCCGAAACCGCAGGCGATAACCGCCAAAACGGGTTATCTCCGCCCCGGAGGCCCGAAACCGCGGGCGATAACCGTCGAAACGGGTTATCTCCGCCTCCGGAGACCCGGATCCGTGTGCGATAACCGTTGAAACGGGTTATCTCCGCCTCCGGAGGCCCGAAACCGCGGGTGATAACCGTCGAAACGGGTTATCTCCGCCTCCGGAGGCCTGAATTCACTGGCGATAACCGCCGAAACGGGTTATCTCCGCCTCCGGAGGCCCGGATCCGTGTGCGATAACCGCCGAAACGGGTNNCGCCGAAACGGGTTATCTCCGACGCCAATCCGCTCTCCCCATCCGCAATCCGGCTGCCCATTCCCGCCTCCGGCACGTCCAAGATGCGAGAGATCTGCCCCGCTGGATAATTCGACAATTTCCGATAGGCGAGCCGCCTCCTTTTTGTCATAATAGCGTTTGAGAGTGTTTTGAGAGCGGCGCAAGATATGCTGTCGGAACGGGACAAACGGGGACGAGAGGCGAGGCGCGAAGGATGGCGGACGGTTCGGCAAGAGACGGAATGAAGGGCCTATGGAAAAGGTGGCCCTTGGCGTATCGGGCGCTTGGATTGATGTTGATCCCGATTCTATCGTTCGTCCTGCTCGCGGCGATCAACGACTACACGGTGCCGGACAAGTCGGCGCCGGAGGCGCGGCAGGGTGCCGTTGATCTGAGCCAGTGGAAGTTCGGAACGAAGCGGACGGTCTTGCTGAACGGGGAGTGGAGCTTCTATCCGCTGAAGCTGTATTCCCCGGAGGACTTCAGGACCGGCCGGGTGCCTCCTCCGTCCGCTCCGTACGCGACCATCCCGAACGCGTGGTACGGCGGCAGCCCCGTCGACGAAGCGAGCCGGACCGCATACGGCACGTACCGGTTAACCGTGAAGGTGAAGGACGAGGAGCTCGGCTACGGCATCCGGCTGCCGAACGTGAACGGAGCCCACCGCCTCTACGTGAACGGACATCTCGTCGGCGGAGAGGGCCGCGTGTCCGACAACGAACGAGACTATGTGAAGGAAAACAAGCCGTACATGACGTTCGCCCGGGCGGAAGGCGGCCGGCTGGACATCGTGCTGCAATCGGCGAACTTCGCGAATCCGATCGGCGGGGGCTTCGAGGACGTCCAACTCGGGCTCCAATCGGACATGCTGCTGATCGACAGAATTCAATTCTCGGCCGAATTTTGCGGCCTGTTCATCCTGCTGTTGTTCGCGGGGTACCACATGACGATCTACGTGCTGCGGTTGAAGGACAGGGCATACCTGTACAGCTCGCTCTATTTTCTAACGATGCTGGTGCTGATGGTGACGGGCGGCGAGAAGCTGACGCTGCAGTTGCTGCCGGGACTGCCCTATTGGGCGTCAAGCAAGCTGTACGACCTCGGCGGATTCTCCAACATCGTGCTGCTGGGCATCTTCCTTCATCAACTGGACGCCAAGCTGTTGAATCGCAAGCATCTGCTCGTGCTGCTGGCGCCGATCTACGTCTATCTGGCGGCCGTCGTCGTCGTGCCGTACCCGGACTACCGCCTCGGCAACCTGCCATGGGATTACGCCTCGCTGGTAGCCGCATTCTATTTGTACCGCGCGATCCGGTTGTTCGCGAAGCGAGACGGGCGGCTCGGAAGGCAAGAGACCGTCCTGCTCATCGGGGTGCTCGTCTCCGTCGCGCTGATCCTGCTGTTCGGGGTCCTCTATTCGCTTAGCCTCGTGCAGACGGACATCGGACGGCAGATCTCGTTCCTCGCCGTGTTGGCGTTCATGAACGCGCTGCTCGCGCTGCGGCTGGCGAATGCGATGAATCGGACCGAGCAGCTGACGGATCAGCTGATCCTGCGGGACAAGCTGAAGGACGAGTTCCTCGCGAATACGTCGCATGAGCTCAAGACGCCGCTGCACGGCATTCAGAACATCGCCGCGTTTCTGCTGGACGAGAAGGCGGGCCAGCTTACCGACCGGCAGCGGAGCGAACTGTCGCTCATCCAGGATACGTCGACGAAGCTGTCGGCGCTCGTGAACGATCTGGTGGACGTCGTCCAACTGAAGCACGGGGACCTGCGTTTGCAGGCGGCCGCGCTCGACCTGCGCGTCGCCGCGCAGACGGCGTTCCAGGTGCTGGAGTTCGAGCTGGCCGGCAAGGACGTGCGGTGGGAGAACCGGATCGCGCCGGGCGCGTGCGTCCTGGCCGACGAGAACCGGCTGCGGCAGGTGCTGTACAATCTCATTCACAACGCGATCAAGCATACGAAGCGGGGTTGGATCACGGTCGGCGCGGAGACGGAGGGCGGGCTCACGACCGTCTGGGTGGAGGATACCGGGATCGGAATTCCCCCGGAAAGCCACGAGGAAGTATTCGGCTATTTCGAGCAGGTCGAACGGGAAGCGGCGCAAGACGGGTATACCGGCATGGGGCTCGGCCTCTATATCAGCCGCAAGCTGGTGGAGCGGATGGACGGTCGGATTTGGGTGGATCGGTCCGAACCGGGACAGGGCACGAGGATCGCGTTCACGCTGCCGGCGACCGCGCCGGCTGACGGTCCGACCGCCGAGGCTTGGGTAGCAGCCGCCGCGGAGAGCGGGAACCGAGTCCAACCGGCCCGGCTGGAGATCGTAGGCGAAGACCGCGCGCACACGGTGCTCGTCGTCGACGACGAGGCCGCTAACGTCCGGATCCTGCTGAATTTGCTTGGCGACGAGTACAACGTGCTGTCGGCTTTCTCGGCGACGGAGGCGCTGCGCAAGCTGGAAGAGAACCCGCGGATCGACCTGCTGATCCTCGACGTCATGATGCCGGAGATGTCCGGCATCGACCTGTGCCGTACCGTGCGGGAGAACCGATCCGTGCTGGACTTGCCGGTCCTCTTCGCGACCGTGAAGGACTCGCTTCACGATATCGAGCTTTGCTTCCGGGCGGGCGGGAACGACTTCATCGCCAAGCCGTTCGATCCGAAGACGCTCGCCGCGAGAGTGCGGACGCTGCTCGCGATGAAGTCGTCGATGGATCAAGCGATCGCGAGCGAGATGGCGTTTCTGCAGGCGCAGATCAAGCCGCATTTCCTGTACAACGCCATCAGCAGCATCGTCTCGTTCTGCTATACCGACGGGGAAAAGGCCGCTTATCTGCTGTCCGTGCTGAGCCGCTATTTGCGGATGGTGTTCGACCGGGACGGCCGTGCGCAGCAGGTGCCGCTGAAGCAGGAGCTCGAGCTGATCCGGGCCTACGTGGAGATCGAGAAAGCGCGGTTCGGCGACCGGCTGGTCTACCGGCTGCAGATCGATCCGGATCTCGAGACGTACTATGTTCCGTTCCTGACGATTCAGCCGTTCGTCGAGAACGCCATTCGGCACGGTCTGTTCGAGAAAGACGGCGTCGGCACCGTCACGTTGTCCGTGTGGGACGGGGACGGGTACCTCCGGTTCGAGATCGCCGACGACGGCGTCGGCATGCCGGACGACGTGCTGTACCGGGTTCGCTCCGGGGATCGGCCGGAACGGGCGGGCATCGGGATGACGAACGTCCGCAAGCGGCTCGCGACGCTGCCGGGCGCGAGCATCGCGATCGATTCGGCGCTGGAGCAGGGAACGAAGATTACCGTCTATTTGCCGAAGATCGAAGGGTCGTCACTGCCGGGAGTGGGGTAAACCGGTGAATCGGCGAATCGGCAAATAGGGCGAACGGTTTAAGCGAAGGAGGTGCCGCATGCTGCGCGTCATGATCGTGGAAGACGAGAAACCGACGTTGGATCTCATGGAAAGGCTCATCGGCCGGCATCCGTTGCTGGAGGTGGCGGGTACGTTTACGAGTCCGCTAGAAGCGCTGGCCCGATATGGGGAACTGAAGCCGGAAGTCGCGTTCCTGGATGTCGAGATGCCCAAGATGGGGGGCATCGAATTGGCGGACAAGCTGAAGGAGGTCGACGAGGAGCTGCAGGTCGTATTTACGACGGCCTATCCGGGTTACGCTGTCGATGCGTTCCGGGTACACGCGGTCGACTATTTGTTGAAGCCGGTCGCGCCGGAGGATCTGGAGCGGGTCGTCCCCCGGCTCGTCCACAACCGCGAGATGCGCGCCGCCCTGCGGCCGTCCGCGGGAACCGGGGAACCTGCCGTTCGCTGCCTGGGCACTTTCGAGACGCGAGGGGCGGACGGGAGGCTCATGAATTGGCCTACCCGGAAGACGGAGGAGCTGTTCGCCTACTTCCTCGCCTATCCGAACCGGCTGACGGACAAGTGGCGGCTCGCGGACCTCTTGTGGCCGGACTTGGAGGAGGATCGCTCGCTCCACAATCTGCACAACACGATCTACCGGCTCAAAAAAGCGCTAAAAGAAGCGGGGATCTCGGTATCGCTGACCCATACGAACGAAGGGTATGTATTCGAGGCGTCTCCTGCGCTATCGGATTGGGGGCAGCTTCGGGCATTGATGGCGTCCGCGTCGCGGGTCGACGGGAGGAACGCGCCGGAGGCCGATCGGCGGTTCCGCGCCTACCGCGGCGCCTTGTTCGGGGGTAGGGATTACCCGTGGAGCGCGAGCGCGGCATCCGAAGCCGCCTCGCAGTATGCTTCGCTCGTCCGAATGTTGACGGACTGGTACCGGGAACGCGGAGATTCGGCGTCCGCGAAGGAGACGCTGCGTCTCTATCTCGGCCAGGCGCCGCTGGATGAAGAGATGAACGCGGAACTGCTGCGGCTGTTCGCGGAAGCCGGAGAGACGGGAGCGTATCTTCGCCATTTCGAAGGCTACGAGCGCCTGCTGGCGGACGAACTCGGCATCGAGCCTCCGGCGGAACTGCGGAGATGGGCGCAGCAGTTGAGATGACGGAGGGCGGGGGCGGTCCCCGGACGGGAATAGGGTTCATAGTCGTCTTTATACACATTCGAACGGGGTGCGGGGATGAAAGCGAACGAATATTTCATGCCGACGGAATGGCGCGTCAAAGGAAATATCCAGGAAGTCTACGACGTATGCTCGAACTTCCTGGACTATCAGCGGTGGTGGCCCGAAGTGTATCTGAACATCCGGGCGGAAGGCGTTGACGAGGAGACGGGCAACGAGAGGTATGCGCTCCTCTCACGGGGGAAGCTTCCCTACAAGCTGAGATGGTTCTCCAGCAAGACGCACGAAGACGCTCCTCGCACGCTATCGCTTAAAGCGTCGGGCGACCTGGCCGGTCGGGGGACGTGGAGATTCGAGCAGGACGGGGAGTATGTCAACGCCCGCTTCGACTGGTACGTGAACGCCGAGAAGCCGCTGCTCAAGCGGCTGTCGTGGTTCATGAAGCCGATCTTCCGCTCGAATCACGATTGGGCGATGCGCAAAGGCTTGGAGAGTCTCAACCGGGAGCTGGAACGGAGACGGACGGCCCGGGGCGGCATGATCTGAAAGGCAAGGGGGAGGCTCTGTTAGAGGGCCTCTTTTTTTATGGATTAGATAGATTAACGCCTGGCGCAGGGAGGGCGAAGAGCAGTAAAATTTACCGCACAATCGGACGGGCCGGGGCAGGTCACCCCGTCTCGACGTATCGTCCTCTTCCGCGAAGACGCCAGGAAGGGAATAGAGTGCCGCGGTTTTGAGAGCGTTTTGAGAGCGGCGCATGTTACGCTTCGACACGGTTGGCGATTTTGTCGAAGGAGCGTTAGGAAAATGAAAAAGAAAGGCCAAACGGAAGGGCAAGGAGATCGGAAGGGCATTCGAGGAATGCGATGGCTGCGGGTCACGGCGGCATGGCTGCTCGCGGTGTCGCTCGCCGCGGTCGGCGTCCCGTCGGCGGCGAAGGCGGCGGTCGGCAGCGTCGGCATCGTTGGCGTTTCGCCGACCAACGGGAGCGTGCTCCAGGCGCTCGAGAGACTGGAGATCTCCGTGCTGAATCCGGACGGCGACTTGCTCGAGGATGCGACTTACCGCATTCAAAGGCTCGGTGACGGCCGGTATTTGACGGACGATCCGGCAAACCCGTGGACGGACGGATTTCCTGTCGACATGCCGCTGACGGACGGCGGGGGCGGCACGTACCATGAAGATCTGGCCGCGTGGCAGACGGAGGCGTTGCAGGAGGACGGGACGTACGAAATCTATTACCAGGTCAACTATTCGGACGGAACGGCTACGGTAGGGAGCACGAAGCCCGTCCGGTTTACGATCGACCGAACCGGGCCGAGCATTTCGGAGGCGACCGTAACGAGGGAAACTATGTTCCTAACGTGGACCGAACCGTTGAAGCACCCCGAAAATTTGACGGCTTCGGATATCGACGTGCGCGTCAACGGCGATTCCGTACCGCTCTCGTTCGCGGTACCGGTTCAAAACGAGCCGAATGCCCTCGTGCTGCTGCAGGATCCGATTGCCAAATTCGACGAAGTGACCGTGGCGTTCACGGCGGATTCGGCTCTGACCGACGAAGCTGGAAACGCGGTAAGTAAGGAAACGTTCTCCGTCGTCAACAGGACGCCGGGAACGTTCGAGGAGCCGCCGACGCTGCGGATGAAGCTGGAGGCGGGGCATTCGCTTCGAGCCGGCGAAGGGATCGTCCGTTTTACGCCTACGAGCGACGGCGGGACGTATTTGATATTTGACTGGCCGAGCGAATCGCTGAACCCGCCTACGTTTCAGAAGGCGAACATCCAGAAAAGCGACTTCGTCGTCCGGGAGGTGGGCGGAGAAACGGTGATCCACCCCGAGGCGGTTGCCGTGACAAGCGGCGTCGATCCGGACATTTATCGGATCGAGGCGGTGCTTCCGATCGGGACGAGTTTGTCCAAAGGGCATACCTATGAATTGGCTTTGTCGGACAGCGCGGGCGGCGACGAATTCACCATGCCCGACAACCCGACGATGGACGCCAACGCCTACTTGCAATTATGCGATCCGAACGGCGATTCGTACCTTTTAGACGAGTACGAGTTCGCGGAAGTGAGCTTGGTCGAGAAGGCGCCGGCCGATTTCGACGCGCTGCTCGAGGCGGTCCACTCCGCGCAGGAGAAGCATAACGCAGCAACGGAAGGCGCCGCGAACGGTCAATACGCGCCGGGCGCCAAAGCGGCGCTGCAGGCGGCGATTAATGCCGCGGCAGCCGTAACGGACAAGCCGTGGCTGGAGCAGGAGGAAGTCGATGCGGCGCAGGCCGTGCTGGAGAAGGCGGTTGCTGCCTTCGAGGCGAAGCGCGTCGACGTCAAACTGACGGCGCTGACGGAGGCGATCGCGACCGCGCAGGCGAAGCATGACGCCGCGACGGAAGGCGGCGCGAACGGGCAGTATGCGCCGGGCGCCAAGGCGGCGCTCCAGGAGGCGATTGACGCGGCCTCCGCGGTGCGCGGCAACGAGAAAGCGAGCCAGGCGCAAGTGAATGCAGCGCTGGATGCGCTGGAAGAAGCGGTCGCCACCTTCGAGGCGAAGCGCGTAGACATCGACTTGACGGCGCTGACGGTGGCGATCGCCGCCGCGCAGAAGGAGCACGACGCCGCGGTGGAGGGCGGCGCGAGCGGCCAATACGAAGCCGGGAGCAAGGCGGCGCTACGGATGGCGATCGCCGCGGCCGCCGGGGTCCGCGACGGCGCCGCTTCGACGCAGCCGCAGGTGGACGCGGCCGTCACGGCTCTGCATGATGCCGTACTCGCCTTCGAGGCGAAGAAAAACGGCGATGGAGAGACGCCTGGCGGAGGTGGAGGCGGAGACGATACGCCAGGCAGCGGCGGAGGTACCCCGGGCAGCGCTGGCGGCATCCAGTCCCAGGAAGAGACTTACGCGATCGACGTGCCGGTAGGCGAAGGGCAAGCGCGCACGCTGCAAGTCGTGCGAAAGACGGCCGCCGACGGGCGGGTACAGGATACCGTCGCGCTCTCGGAATCGTTCGCCGAGCAAGCCGCCGCGCTGCTGAAGCAGGCGGGATGGAGCCGGCTTGCGATCGTCATGCCCGAGAAGCATAAGACGGCCCAGCGGTTGTCGGTCGTCCTGCCTGCCGCGGCGGCGAACCGGCTCTCGGGCGCCGGTATCGCGCTCGAGTTCCGCACGGCCGAAGCGCGGCTGTCCGTACCGGCCGCCTCGCTCGGGGAGTCGGCGGAGGCGCTGACGTTCACGGTCGCGTCCGTCCGGGACGCGAACGAGCGGTCTAACCTCGAGCGGCGCGCGAACGGCACGCAGCTCGCCGGGACGGGGGCGGCCGCAGGCAAACGCGCGCTGGTCGGCGTTCCCGTCACGATCTCCGCTCCGCAGAAGCGTTCTTTCACGGTGGCGCTGCCCATGCCGGATTCGGCGGGAACGCCCGACGCGAGCCTCTATTTCGAGCACGGCGACGGTCAGGCGGAGCTCGTCAACGGCCGCGTACAGGAGCCGGAAGCGGGCGCGAGCGTTCGTTACCTCGGCCTTGACGCATCTGCGGGCGGCACCATCGCGATCGTGCGCAACGAAGCAGCGGCGGAGCCGGAACCGTCGGCCTTGCAACTGCTTAACGTTCCGTACTTGTCCGGCTACGCCGGCCGGCTGTTCAAGCCGCACGCGAGCCTGACCCGCGCCGAGATGGCGGCGATCGTCTCGCGGCTGGTCGACGGGACGACAGGCAGCGCCAAGGCGAGCTTCTCCGACGTTCCGGACGGCCACTGGGCCGGCGAGGCGATCCGCCGTACCGTCGCGCTGGGCATCCTGAACGGCGACACGGCCGGTGCGTTCCGGCCGGACCGGCCGATCACCCGCGCGGAGACGGCGGCGATCCTTTCGCGGCTGCTAACGTCTGCTAGCCCTAACGCGTCCGCCGAAGATTTCTCCGATACGGTCGGCCATTGGGCGCAGATGGACATTCGCAAAGTGAGAGCGGCTGGCCTGATGACCGGCTACCTGGACGGCACGTTCCATCCCGAACGGGCGCTCAGCCGGGCCGAGGCGGCCGTCGTCCTGAACAAGCTGATCGGCCGCGCGGCCGAGACCGGCGAGGAGCCGCGCTACGCGGATGTGCCGGCGACGCATTGGGCGTACGGGGCGATCCAGGCGGCGGCGATTCGATAATCAAACCAGGATTCTCGGGATTTAAAAAGAGCGGCTAAAAATCAAAAAATAACGGTGCAGGGATCTCGTCCCTGTGCCGTTTTTTTGATCCACGGTTGTGTTCTTGCGCGGGTTATGGGCAGTGAAAGCCGCAGAACGTATTTTTGAATGGTTCCAAACGAACGCATAACAAATAGGTGCAATTTTAATAAAATAATTTGCTAACGCGAATCGTTTTGTTATGATTAAGCTGTTAATGTCGTTCCGCCATCGAAGGGTGCCGCAAACGGCTTGTATGAGGCGATGGCGGCGGACGGTTCGCTGGCACAGCTCGGCATGCTCTTCGGGCAGGAGTATCTCGTCCGGGATTCTAGGGTGCAGCGGTATACCCGCATCAACCGGTCGCGGTTATTGCGGAGAAAGACCTGGACGATGTATATTGGAGCAGACAAAATTTACATCAGGAGAGATCGCCCTGTTTCTTCCCGAAGAGCGGTTCGGACGCGATTCCGCATCGAACGGCCCAATCGTGATCGCGCAGTACGGCGCGCAGGCGTACAACGACATATACTCAATGACGATAAAGGATGAAGATTGAGATGTCCAGAATAAGGGGAAAAGTGACGATCCAAGACATCGCGGACATGTCGGGCGTGTCCAAGTTCGCGGTGTCGCGCGCGCTGTCCGGCAAGAGCGGCGTGAGCGCTCAGACACGGGAAATGATATTGAAAACCGCGGGAGAACTCGGCTACTTCAAACTTAATGAGCCGCCGGGGCCGGCAGGGGAGCTGCGCGAATACGACGACGGCAAGCGGCAAGGGATGATTGTCGTCCTGTTCCCGAATATCCGCTACCAGAACAAGGAGTCCGCATACTGGGGGGCCGTCTTCGACGGCGTTTCCGCAAGGCTCGGGCAGAGAGGCCTGGACATCATGACGCTAACCGAGCCTTCCGGCGACCATCTGTTCACCCTGCTCAAGCCGGAGGCGATACAAGGTATCGTAACGATCGGCGAGATCTCGACGCAAATCTTGCTGGACATCGCGCGAATGGATATCCCGGTCGTCATGGTCGACCATAGCGATCCGGCATTCCATTGCGACACCATTTTTACGGATAACTTCAGCAGCATGAGGGAGCTTGTAACGAAGCTCGTCAGCAAAGGCTACCGTAGATTTCAGTTCGTCGGCAATATTAAGGATGCCCCTAGTTTTTTTGATCGATGGCTGGCCTATCGAACCGTGTTGGAGAGCTACCAGATCGCGTTGAACCAGGAGCCGGAGCTGATCGGTTCGGATGCCGGCGATATGTATGCTTTGTTTTCGAAATGGAAGCCGAAGGAGCTGCCGGAAGTATTCGTATGTTCCCATGACGCGAATGCCAGGTATTTGATTGAAGAACTCCGCAAACAACATTTCGATGTTCCGCGCGATTGCGTCGTAACAGGCTTTGACAATACCTGCGACACGCATCCGATCCTCGGCACGGTCAACGTGGACAAGGAGTTGCTCGGCATGCGGGCGGTCGACCAGTTGCTGTGGCGAATTCTGAACCGCGGCCCGGCCGTCGAAAGAAAATTGATCTACGGAGACGTGATCGTCCGAGACATGTATGGCTCTCCGCAAACGAATTCGCCGGTTTCCTGAGGGGGAGCTTCCCCCTCATTCGTTTGCCCTCCGTCTTCACCCCCTCCTTCACCAGCGGCCGCGAATCCCGACGGGACTTCGCGGCCGCTGGCTGTTCGGGCGTCACGAACCGACAGAAAACAAATAAAAATAACATAATACTAATGAAACATAACAAAATAATGATAATACCATAATAAAGTTATTATAAAACCAAAAAACAAATTGATGATATAGGGGATAGGTGATATTATTGTTATGAAGTTATCCAAAAAATAGTATCGTGCGGTGGTGGTGAAGGAGGTTTTCGGATCGATATGCAAGCGGGTTCTCGGGGGGATATCGGCAAGACCGGGTCCATTGACGTCCACGGTCTCAATAGCCGAGAGTCAAGTGCACGGCAAACATCCAATGGGAGGTTTTGCAATTGAGAAAAATGAAAGCACTTTCACTTCTTCTAGTTGCATTCATGCTTGTTTTGACAGCGTGCAGCGGTAGTAAAGGCGGCGAAGGCAGCGCTTCTCCAAGCTCCGATGCAAGCGCTACCACCCCGGCTTCTCCTTCAGATTCCGCATCTCCTTCGCCATCAGACGAGCCCGAGCCCGCTCCGGTCGATCTCGGCGGCCGCACGATCAAGATCTCCGCGTGGTGGGGAGATATCGAGGGGAAAACGGCAGGGGAGAAAGCCGCTCTAGAGAAAAGAGCGGAATTGGAGAAAAAATACAACGTCAAAATCGAATGGGTGAACATCCCGTTCGCGGAGTACCTGGATAAATTAACGACGTCCATACTTGCAGGCGAGCCGATGGCGGACATTACGATGATCGAGTTCAAGCGCGCGCTGGCGCCGGTCAAGCAAGGGCTGTTGCTTCCGCTCAGCGAATTCACGCAGGAGTCGAACGACATCAACAACGAGCAGAAGCGCGTCACGAAACTGCCTGCGATCGCCGGAACGGAATATTCCTTCGGTACGCCGTTCGTTTCCGCCGTGGGGATGTACTACAATCGCGACCTGTTCAAGAAGCTGGGACTTCAGGATCCCCAGGAGCTTTATAACGGCGGTCAATGGAATTGGGACAAGTTCCTCGAATTGGCGAAGCAAGCGACGCGCGACACGAACAACGACGGCAAAGTCGACTCCTGGGGTTATGCCGGTTGGCCGGCGGATGCCGCCCGTCACCTTGGCGTATCGAACGGAGCGGTGTTCGTAAACGAGCAGGACCTGTCGTCGGGCCTCTCCGATCCGAAGCTGACGGAAGCGCTCGAATTCGTCAATCGCGTCTGGAACGTCGAAAACGTCGTAAAGGTGAAAACCGGAAACAAGACGGACTGGAACGAGACGAACACGTTTAAGGACGGGGACGTTGCGATGTCCATCAACTATGACTGGAATGTGGGCGACCTCCCGTTCGAAGTCGGCATCGTGCCGATTCCGGCCGGTCCGCAGAGCGACGGCAAATACACCTACGCCAACACGGCGCAAAACGGCTATTTTATTCCGAAAGGCGTAAAAGATCCGAAAATCGTGTACCAGATTTTCGAAGAGATGCAGGATCTGCCGCAAACCGAAGAGTACCTGGGCCAAGATTGGCTCGAGGGACGCTTCAAGAACGAAGCCGACATCAAGATGGCGATCGAACACGTGAATGGAACCGGCCGTCTCTCGCTGGAGGAAGGCGTTCCGGACTTCCCGTTCTATGCGATCATGGATGATATCATCAAGGACAACAAATCCGTAGCCGCGACGATCGAGAAAAACAAGCAAGCCGCCCAGGCCGCGCTGGATAAGCTGAAATAATCAAAGCGGCCGGAATTTCGAGAGGAAGGGGTGCGCCGGAAGTTGCGGGTGCATCCCTTTTTTTCGCCATACACCCGCAGATTGATCCGCCGCAATGGGGGGCTGACATTGAGAGGTAAATTACCGCTGAAAAAAATGGCATTAACGGCGATCGGCATCGTCGTGGCCGTCGGGCTGATCTTGTACTGGACCCGGCCATCTGCCCAACGTTCGGTTAACGCGGAAGATCAGGGATTGGCTAAAGGATCGTGGATGTCGTTGCAGCAAGGGCGCGGAGATTATGCGGATTATACGGCACAACATGCAAGCGGCGTCTTTCCGAAACGCGAACTCATCGTCGAAGCGTCCGACTATGCCAAGATCGAAGGGGACGGGTTCGAGAAGCTCGATCAGTTCGAAGGGACAAGCGGCTCCTCCCTGATAACGGGGGAAAAGGGGCGCGTCGACTGGAACGTCGAAGTGCCGGAGACGGGCTATTACAATATCGCGGTTCAATATTATCCGGTGCAAGGCAAAAGCTCCAGCATCGAACGCATGCTTCTGATTGACGGAGACGTTCCGTTCGAGGAAGCGAATTACTTGCAATTCGACCGCATCTGGGCGAATGAGCTGCAACAAGTGAAGCGGGACAACCGCGGCAACGATTTGCGTCCGCAGCAATCCGAGAAGCCGGAGTGGCGCGAGACGCTCCTCGAAGATTCAGACGGCTATTACGCGGAGCCTTTCCGTTTTTATTTCACGGCAGGCTCGCATACGCTGTCGCTCGTGTCGCAGCGGGAACCGATGGTGATTCGCCAGTTGAAACTGTTCAACGTTCAGTCTCCCGCGCCGTATGCAGAGTCGTTGAAGCGTTATGAGCAAGAAGGGGTGCAGGCGTCCAAGAATCAGCTCATCACGATCCAGGGCGAAGATGCGACCGCGAAGTCTTCCCCTACGCTGTATCCGCAAGCCGACCGCTCCAGCAGTGCCGTGACGCCTTACAGCCCCAAGCTGATTCGCGTCAACACGATCGGAGGCAATAACTGGCGCATGCCGGGACAGTGGATCGAGTGGGAAGTCGACGTTCCGGAGGCCGGGATGTATCAAATCGCATTCAAGGCCAGGCAGGATTTCGTTCGCGGCATCTATTCGACCCGTCGTCTCCTCATCAACGGGGAAGTGCCGTTCCTGGAAGCGGAGCAGGTGCCGTTTCGATTCAAAAGCGGCTACCGTCTGGAGGTGATGGGCGGAAAAGAGCCGTTCCAATTCAAGCTGCAAAAGGGCAAAAACGTCATTCGGCTGGAAAATACGCTTGGCGATTTCGCGCCGTTGATCCGGGAAGTCAGGGACAGTTTGTATAACCTGAATGCGATGTACCGCAAAATCGTCATGATCACCGGTACGTCGCCGGATGCGTACCGCGACTATCGGGTAGACCGGCAAATTCCGAATCTGCTTCAGACGTTCCAGGCGGAAAGCGACAGACTGAAAGCCGTCAGCAAGCAATTGCGCAATCTGTCGGGCGGAAGCGGCGACTCGGAAGCGCTGCTGAAGACGATGTCGGTGCAGCTGGAAGAATTGGTGAAGGACCCCGACACGATTCCGCGCCGGCTCACGTCATTTAAGGTGAATACCGGCGGATTGGGCACCTGGCTGCAGAAGGCGCTGGAGATGCCGCTGCAGATCGATGCGGTTTACGTGGCATCGCCGAACCGCAAATTCCCGGGTTCCGGTTCCGGCCTGTTCGCTGGATTGAAGCATGAAATTACAACGTTCGCGTATTCGTTCATCATTGACTATAACCAGATCGGCAATGTCGCGACGGAAGTCGACCAGCGGTCGATTACCGTCTGGATCGGCAGCGGCCGCGACCAGGCGAACACGCTGAAAGCGATGATCGATGAGACGTTCACCCCGCAGACCGGCATCAACGTCAACTTGAAGCTGGTTCAGATGCACACGCTGTTGCCGGCGACGCTGGCCGGCCAAGGGCCGGATGTGGCGATGCAGATCGGCAACGATCTTCCGGTGAATTACGGGATGCGGCACGCGGCGGCCGACCTGACGGCATTTCCGGATTTCCGGGAAGTGGCCGCAAGGTTCCGCGAGAGCGCGCTTGTGCCCTATACGTTTGAGAAGGGCGTCTACGCTCTGCCTGAAACGCAGACGTTCAATATGCTCTTCTACCGGAAGGACGTTCTGAAAGAACTGGGCCTCCAGGTTCCCGAGACTTGGGACGACGTGTACCGCATGCTGGCCGTGCTGAACAAAAATCATTTGCAATTCGGCCTGCCGCCCATGTTTACGCCGCAGTATCCCGGCCAGAACATCCCGCCCAATCCGATCTACGCCACGCTGCTCATGCAGAACGGCGGTCAGTTCTACCGGAACGGCGGCAAACAGTCGGATCTCGATTCGAAAGTCGGCATCGATACGTTCAAATCGTGGACGGAGTTTTATACCGATTACAAGCTGGAGCGAGAATTCGATTTTGCCAACCGGTTCCGAACCGGCGAAATGCCGATCGGGATCTCGGACTACTCGCTGTATAACCAGTTGTCCGTCTTTGCTCCGGAAATTCGCGGCATGTGGGGCTTCGTGCCGATTCCCGGCAAGGTGCAGCCGGACGGCACGATTCGCCGGGAAACGCCGAGCGCCGGCAGCGGCACGCTGATGCTGCAGAGCGCCAGAGACAAAGAAGCGGCATGGGAATTTATGAAATGGTGGACCGGCGATGAAACGCAAACGACGTTCGGCAGAGAAATGGAAGCGCTGATGGGCGCGGCTGCCCGCTATCCGACCGCCAATATCAAAGCGCTGGACAGCCTGCCGTGGCCGGTAGACGATTATGAGAGCTTGAAATCGCAGTTTGATTGGGTGCGCGGCATTCCGGAAGTTCCCGGCGGCTACTTCACCGGAAGGCATTTGCAGAACGCGTTCTATAAGGTCGCGGTCAACGCGAAATCCGAAGCGCGCGAAGCGATCACGGAGTATGCGCAGTATATCCAGGATGAAATTCGCGCGAAACGCAAAGAATTCGGCCTGCCGGATTAAGGGGAGGGGTCAACATGCCGAACGTCACCATCACGAAAGATCGGCCGGGGACAGCCGCCGGCAAAACCGAACCGCGCGCTTCGTCCTGGCGGGCTTTGAAGCTGCGGGAGATCAGAGCGCACAAGCATTCCTATTTTCTGATGATGCCTTATATGCTCCTGTTCGCCTTGTTTACGGTTTTACCGGTCTTGATGTCGTTGATTATCAGCTTTACGTATTTCAACATGCTGGAGTTTCCCCGCTTCATCGGCTGGCAAAATTATTCCCGCCTGTTCCTGGAAGACGACGTGTTCTTGATCGCGCTCAAGAACACGATCCTCTTCGCGGCGATCACGGGACCGATCAGCTATTTGGCTTGTTTCGTCTTTGCGTGGATCATCAACGATATGCGGCCCAAGCTGCGGGCGTTTATGACTTTGGTGTTCTATGCCCCTTCCATCTCCGGCAACGTCTTCTTTCTGTGGCAATTGATTTTCTCCGGCGACCGGTACGGGATCGCCAACGGGTTTCTAATCAAGATGGGGATCATCCTGGAGCCGATTCTGTGGCTGAAGACGGAACAGTACATTTTGCCTATCATCATCCTCGTCCAGTTGTGGCTGAGTCTCGGCACCGGGTTTCTGGCCTTTATCGCCGGCCTGCAGACCGTGGACAAGACGCTGTACGAAGCGGGCGCGGTCGACGGCATCAAAAATCGCTGGCAGGAGCTGTGGTTCATCACGCTGCCTTCCATGAAGCCCCAGCTCATGTTTGGAGCAGTCATTCAGCTCACCGCGTCGCTGGCGGTCGCCGACGTCTCCATCTTCCTGGCGGGCTTCCCGAGCGTCAACTATGCCGCCGAAACGATCGTCACGCATCTGATCGATTTCGGAACGATCCGCTTCGAGATGGGCTTCGCCTCTGCCATCGCGACCGTGCTGTTCATCTTGATGGTGGGCACGAACCTGGCGGTTCAACGACTTCTGCGAAGAGTGGGGGAATAGACGGATGAGGTTGGCGCTGCCGCTTCGCAAAAAAAGGGTCAATCGCTCGGCGATGGGGACGTTCTGGTTGTTTGTCTTCCTCGCCATCGTAGGCGCATTTATGGCATTGCCGCTGGTGTACGCGATCAACGCCGCCTTCAAGCCGCTGGACGAGATTTTCTTGTTTCCGCCAACGTTGTTCGTCCGGCATCCTACGTTCGATAATTTCATCGACTTGAAGACGCTGCTTGGCCAGTCCTGGGTTCCGTTCACCCGCTATATTTTCAACACGGTGTTCATTACCGGCGTGGGCGTCGTCGGCCACGTCCTGCTGGCGTCGGCCGCCGCTTATCCGTTAGCGAAGCACCGCTTTCCCGGGAAAACGGTTATCTTCACGATCGTGGTTCTTTCCCTCATGTTCGCCGTTCAGGTAACGGCGATTCCGAACTATATGGTCATGTCGTGGATCGGGCTGATCGATACGTATTGGGCCGTCATCGTGCCGGCTTTCGCCTTCCCGCTCGGCCTCTATCTCATGAAGCAGTTCATGGAACAAATCCCGGACGCGCTGCTGGAATCCGCCAAGATCGATGGCGCCAACGAATACCGGATCTTCTGGCAAATCGTCATGCCCAACGTCAAGCCGGCCTGGCTGACGCTGATCATCCTCCTGTTCCAGCTGCTGTGGGGGACGGACGGCAACGGCTTCATCTACAGCGAGCAACTGAAGACGCTCCACTACGCCTCAAACCAAATCATACTCGGCGGCATCGCCCGTGCGGGCGTCGGCTCGGCCGTCGCCTTGATCTTGATGAGCGTGCCGATCACGCTGTTCGTGTTCTCGCAAAGCCGCATTATCGAGACGATGGCGACGTCCGGGATGAAGGACTAAGGGGGGAGGATGGTGTCTATCAAGAGAGCGTTCCTGCTTGCGGCGATCGCGGCCTTGTTCCTGTCGGCCTCTGTGCCGTCGGCTTCGGCAAAGGCGCCGTATGAAGCGTATACGTACGATTATTATTCGGATTCTGTGCCGCTGCCCGCCCCCTACTTGCCGGATCGGGCCGTGACTGGCAGCAGTCTGGGCGTCGGCGAATTCAATCAGCCGAACGACATGTTCGTCACGGAAGACGAGTCCGTCTACATTCTCGACAGCGGCAACGCCCGCATCGTTTCGCTGGATAAGGACTGGAACGTCCTGCGGGTCATCCAGAAGTTCGACAATCATGGTAAGGAAGACGGGTTTGCCGGTCCTACGGGCATTTTCGTTTCCGACCGAAAAGAGATTTACGTGGCGGATACCGATCATAACCGTGTCGTTATGCTGTCGAATGAAGGCAAGCTGCTGCGTATTTTCGAAAAGCCGCAATCGGACATTTTGCCGAAGGACTTCAAATTCGCCCCGCTCAAAATCGCGGTCGATCAAGCGGGCCGAATGTTCGTCATCTCCCGGGGAGAATTCGAAGGGATCATGCAATTTGACGAGAAGGGCGCGTTTATGGGGTTTGTCGGCACGATCAAGGTGTCGCCGAATTTGGCGGACCGGCTGTGGCGGATGCTGTCCACGAAAGCGCAGAAGGAGCAGATGCAGCTGTTCATCCCTACCGAATTCTCGAGTGTCGATATGGACAAGAAGGGGTTCGTGTACGCAACGACCATCGACATCAACTCGGATGATACGATCAAGCGCCTGAACCCGTCCGGACAAGACGTCATCAAGCGGTTCGGCTACTATCCGAACAAAGGCGATATCCGATATCGGAGGTTCGGCAACAACTCGGGACCTTCCAAGCTGGTCGACATCAAGGTGCTGGACGGCGGGCTCTACATGGCGCTCGATTCTAACCGGGCGCGCCTGTTCGGCTATAACGACGAGGGAGAATTGCTGTACGCGTTCGGGGGCCGCGGTACCCAACTCGGCGTGTTCAACACGCCGGTGGCGGTGGAGCGGATCGGGGAACGGCTGGCGGTGCTCGACAGGGGCAAAAACAATATCGTCGTGTTTCATCCCACGAGGTTCGGCAGCTTGGTGAATCAGGCTACCAAATATCACTATGACGGGGACGATACGGAAGCGGTCAAATTGTGGAAAGAAGTGCTGCAATTGAATACGAACTATGACATCGCCTATCTGGGGATCGGCAAGTCGCTGCTCATGGAGAAGAAAAACAAGGAAGCGATGGCGTACTTCAAGCTGGGGATGCAGCGCAAAGATTATTCCGTCGCCTTCAAGCGGCATCGCAGAGAAGTGATGAAGGAGCATTTCGGCACGTTCATGACGGTCCTGGTCGTCCTGATTGCCGGGTTCGTAACATTCCGGGTTGCGCGGCAAGTCATTCGAAGGAGGACGGGGAACCGTGAAGCAAGACTTTCTTAAGTTTCCGCTCCATCTCATTTTCCACCCGTTCTCCGGCTTCTGGGACATGAAGTTTGAACGCAAGGGGAAGCTCGCGGTCTCCTTGACGATCCTGGCGCTGCTCGTTCTGACGACCATCCTGCAAAAGCAGTTCGCCGGCTTCCTGGTCAATTTCGTCGATCCGCGGATGCTGAACAGCCTGGACGACCTCCAGTACACGTTGCTGCCCTTCTTGCTGTTCTGCATGGCCAACTGGTCGATCACGACGCTCATGGAAGGCGAAGGCAAATTCAAGGAAATCGTCATGACGACAGGGTATGCGCTGCTGCCGATTGTGCTTATCAACCTGCCGATGACCTTCATCAGCCGGTTCATGACGCAGGAAGAGACGGCATTCTACTGGCTGATGAACAGCGCGGCCAGTATCTGGTTTGTGTTCCTCCTGTTCGTCGGCATCATGACCGTGCACCAATATTCGCCGTCCAAAGCTTTTCTTACCCTGTTTTTGACGGTCATTGCCATGGCCTTCGTGGTCTTCATCGGCACGCTGGCGTTCAGTTTAGGCGCGCAAATTTATTGGTTCATTTATGATGTTTATCGCGAAATCATCTTCCGGGCGTAAAGGAGGCCGCATCCTTGAACAAACGATGGAAAGGGTACGCGGTGCTGGCCTGCGTCGTCCTAATCGGCCTATTCGCTCTCTATTTCCGGCTAGCCGCGAAAGGAGCGCCGGCCGTCGATATCGCCGCTTATGCGGCAGCAGACAAAGAGCCGTTGCCGGCGAAGGCGCTGCAATTTTTGCCGGACAACGGCCAGGCGGTTCCCGGCATGAAGCTGGCGGCGCAGACGAATGACGCTGCGCTCTATTTCAACCCGGACACGGCCGAAATCGGGGTGCTCGACCGGCGCGGCGGAAAATTATGGAGAAGCAATCCCGCCGACCGGGACGCGGACGCCATCGCGTCGCCGGAAGAAAAGCAGCGTCTTTCTTCGCAAGCGTCGATCAACCTTCGCGATTCGATGGGCACCTTGACCGCCATGACGAACTTTGCGGAGAGTATCCAGCGCAAGCAATTCCAGGCCGAAGCGATCGAGAACGGCATCCGGGTCACATTCACGCTAGGGGACATGTCGCTGGGCATGGATGCGTTGCCGAAGCGGATCAGCAAGCAGCGCATGCAAGACAAGGTGCTGAGCAAGCTTGATGATGCGACGGCGAAGTACGTCGGCAACCGCTACTTTCCGCTGAAGGACAATCCGAAAGTGCTGGAACGCCTGGATGCCGCCGTGAACAGGGCGTTGGTGCTCAAGCGAATGCTTGAAGCGTTCGCCAAGGCGGGCTATACGGCAGAAGATTTGGCGTTGGACAATGAGGAGAACGGAATATCAAGCGGCGCCGGATTGGGAAAGCCGAACTTCGCGATTCCGATCGAATACCGGCTGGACGGAGGTTCGCTCGTCGTAACGGTGCCCGCGGGCCAAATCAAGGAAAGCAAAGGGTATCAAATTCGCTCGCTCGAACTGCTGAATTTCTTCGGCGCGGCGGGGACGAACGAACAAGGCTACATGCTCGTGCCGGACGGATCCGGAAGCCTGATCGATCTCAACAACGGGAAGTTCAAGGAAGAGGTCTACGTGCAGCGGGTATACGGCGACGACGAGAACCTCAATTCCCGGCGCCGCGGCCAGGTAGCCGAATCCGCCCGGCTCCCCGTATTCGGTCTGAAATCCGGCGACGCCGCCTGGCTCGCCGTCATCGAGAAGGGTGACGGAATCGCCAGCATCCAGGCGGACGTCAGCGGCAGACAAAACGCCTACAATCACGTCTACGCCAGCTTCCAACTGCGCGGAGAAGACTGGTTGGATATTTACAAAGGCAACACGGTCGATTCGGTCAAGCTTTTGACGGATTCCCGCTACGAGGGCGATCTGCAAGTCCGTTACAGCTTCCTGTCCGACGGCGATGCCAATTATTCCGGCATGGCCAAGCGATATCGGGAGAAGCTGGTGCAGGACGGCGTCTTGAAGCCTCTAGCAGTTGGCCCTAATCTGCCGTTCTATCTGGATGTGCTCGGAGCCGTAGACAAGCGCAAATCGTTCCTTGGCATTCCTTATAAAGGCATGGTGCCGATGACGACCTTCGAGCAAGCCGGTCAGATCGCCGACCAACTGAAGAGCAAAGGCATATCCAACCTGCAGATGCGATATGTAGGCTGGTTCAACGGAGGGATGAACCATAAGGTTCCCGCCCATGTCAAAGCGGACGCCGATCTGGGCAGCAAGTCCGACCTGAAGAAGCTGGCGGACCGGCTGCAGTCGATGGGGGGCAAGCTGTATCCCGATGTCGCCTTCCAGCATGTGCTTCGCGACGATAGGAACTTCAAGCCGGCCTCGGACGCCGCCCGGTTCGTCACGCGCGAGCAAGCGATGCTGTCGCCGATCGATCGCGGATTTAGCGCGATGAACAACCTGCGCGGCGATTTCTACTTGCTTTCGCCGGCGAAGCTGCCCTATTTCGTGGACCGGTTTATCGACGGCTACAAGCGTTACGGATTGGATGCAGTATCGCTGCGCGATCTGGGCGATTTGCTGCATGCCGATTACCGGGTGAGCCGCGTCGTCTTCCGGGATACCGCAAAAAACGTCGTAACGGAGCAGCTTGACAAGCTGAAGGCCCAATATCCGAACCTCCTGCTCACGGGAGGCAACGCCTATGCGCTGCGTTACGCCGACCAGCTGGTAAACGTGCCGATGGGTTCCAGCGGGTTCAACATTGCCGATCAAACCATTCCGTTCTATGAGATGGTCCTTCACGGCTACAAGGAATACGCGGGCTCTCCGATCAACCTGGATGACGAGCAGGACACAGCCGATCATTTGCTTCGTTCCATCGAATATGGCGCCGCTCCCCATTTCATGTGGACATATGAATCTTCATCCCGATTGAAGTTTACGCCCTATGACGCCATGTTCTCGACGCATTACGCAGATGGGCTGGATTCGGCAGCCGACATGTACGCCAAAGCGAACAAAGAGCTGGCGGGTTTGCAATCCAGGACGATCGTCGAGCATATCCAGCATGAGCCGGGCGTCGCGGAAGTCCGTTACGATAACGGGACTTCGGTCTATGTCAACTATACCGACAAGCCGGTCGCCATAAACGGCGTTACGATTGAGGCGAAAAATTTCGCGGCGGGCGGTGACGGCAAATGAACGTCAAAAAACGCACCTTAAAGCAGAAACGGGCGGCGCTCGGCATCGTGTTTATTTTGCCGTGGCTGCTTGGATTCGTGTTCCTGTTCGCCACGCCGCTGATTCAATCGCTGCATTTCAGCTTCAATGCGCTGAAAGTGTCGCCGGGCGGCGGATATACGCTGGACTTCATCGGATTGAAAAACTTCAAGGATGCCCTCTATGTCGACCCGAATTTCAATCGGCTGCTGACCGAATCCGTCACGGGAATGGCGTGGAACGTTCCGATGATCCTGTTCTTCAGCCTGTTCGCCGCCGTGCTGCTGAACTCGAAATTCACGGGGCGTCCGCTTGCGCGGGCCGTCTTCTTCCTGCCGGTGATACTGGCTTCCGGCGCCGTCGCTTCCGCGCAGGCGTCCGGCTTGATCCAGATGACCGGCAGCTCGGAAGTCGCGCAGGAGCTCGGATTGGCCCAGACCGGATTCGATCCGCTCATCGTCGTCGATCTGCTCGCGCATGCGGGCATGCCGGACCTGCTGATCGATTATATCGTGGATGCCGTACAGCGAATCTACGAAATCATACGCAGCTCCGGCGTGCAGATTCTCATTTTCCTCGCCGCGTTGCAGTCGGTGCCCCACACGATGTACGAAGTGGCCAAGATGGAAGGCGCGACGCCCTACGAGACGTTCTGGAAAATCACGTTTCCGATGGTGAGTCCGCTGATTCTGACCAACGTCATCTATACGATTATCGATTCGTTCACAGATAGCAGTTTGACCCGGATGATCTACACGACCGCCTTTCAGTCGCAGAACTTCGGTCTCAGCGCCGCCATGTCGTGGATCTATACGTTCGTCATCAGCATCATTCTCGTCGTTGTAGGCGCGCTGATTTCCCGAAGGGTATTCTACAACACCTAACGGACGCAAGGAGGAGAACGCCATGAAAGCGGCAGCCATGAAGAACGAGAAAGTGACCGTGCAGCTGTACAAAGCGCGCAACATCACGACCGGCGCGCTATGGTCGATTGTTCGCTATATTCTGATCATCGGGATCTCGTTCGTCATCGTATACCCGATCCTCAAGCAAATCTCGGTCGCCATCAAAGACAAGTCCGACATTTACAATCCGACCATCTACATGATCCCCGTCCATTTCACGATGGAAAATATTCGACTGGCGATGGACATTTTGCACTACGGGCCGCTTCTGAGAGATACCCTGCTGTTCGTCGTCTCCACGACGCTCCTTCAAGCAGCCTCCTGCGCGCTTGCGGGCTACGGTTTTGCCAGGTTTTCTTTTCCGGGAAAAAATATATTGTTCACTTTCGTCATTCTGACGATTTTGATTCCTTCCAGCACGCTTATGGTGCCGATGTACCTGCATTTCAGGAATTTCGACGTCCTCGGGATCGTTCATCTCTTTACCGGCAAAGAAGGCATCAACATGCTCAATACGTACGCGCCCTCTCTGATTACCGCGGGATTGGCCAACGGATTAAAGTCCGGATTATACATTTATATTTTCCGGCAGTTTTTCCGCGGCATGCCGGGCGAGATCGAGGAAGCGGCGCTCATCGACGGAGCGGGCGGCATAAGGACTTTCTTCAGGATCATGCTGCCGAACGCGGTTCCCCCGATCGTGACGGTACTGCTGTTCGCCTTCGTTTGGCAATACAACGACACGTTCTATTCTTCGCTCTTCATGAGCCAGGGCAACCTGATGGCGATCAAGATCGCGTCGCTGCCGGCAGATGCGAACCAATATTTGCCCGCTTTGCTCGGCGTCGGCGGCGGGACGAACGTGAAGGCGGATCCGAACCACGTTTCCATGCTTGTCGATACGGGTATCTTGCTGGCGATCGCGCCTCTGATCCTCATGTACCTGTTCGTTCAAAGGTACTTCGTCGAAAGCGTAGAGCGGACAGGCGTCGTCGGCTGATCGATGCGCGGTCAAGGCGAATCAAGGAAAACGAAAGAACACTAAACCTGTGCATCCAAGAAGGGAGCTGCAATGGCAACGATGAAGGAACAAATGAAGGATCGCAGGTACAAGGTAAAGCCGTATTTGATCAATCCCATAGCTGACGAAATCGCGCGTAGGCTGATGGCGTACTTGTGCAGCACTTACGGGAAACGCATGCTGACGGGACAGCAAATCGGCGTCCTGTCTACGCCGGAGATGGACGTGATTTATCGGGAGACCGGGAAGTATCCGGCGGTCGGCGGCTTTGACTTCATGAACGACTCCCCTTCGCGTACGGAGCGCGGCACGAAGGGGACGGATACGAGGTTGGCGCTGCAATGGTGGCGGGACGGCGGCATCGTCACCTTCTGCTGGCATTGGAACGCGCCGAAGGACTTGCTGGATCAGCCGCCGGACAACGGCTGGCACCGCGGATTTTATACCACGGCGACCGCGTTCGACATCGCGAGGGCGATGGACCATCCGTCCTCGGAGGAATATGCGCTGCTGCTGCGGGACATCGACGTCATCTCGGGCCTTCTCGCGAGTTTGCGAGAAGCGGGGGTGCCGGTGCTGTGGCGGCCGCTGCATGAAGCCTCGGGCGGCTGGTTCTGGTGGGGCGCCAAGGGGCCGGAGCCGTACATCAAGCTGTGGAAACTCATGTACGACCGGATGACGAACGTTCACGGACTGCACAACCTCATTTGGGTATGGAACGGCCAGCACAAAGACTGGTACCCCGGAGACGCGTACGTCGATATCATCGGCGAAGATATTTATCCGCCTGAGCGGCAGTACGGTTCGAACGCGGACCGGTTCCGCCAGGCGCTCGAATATACCGATGCGGATAAGATCATCGCGCTCACGGAGAACGGAACGCTGCCCGATCCCGACAGGATGATCGAGGACGGCGCGCGCTGGGCATGGAACTGCACCTGGTATGGCGAGTTCGTCCATCGGCCGGATGAGGCTGGCCGGGCGATCTTGTCCGAGCGGTATACGGAACGCGAGATGATCCTGAAGCTGTATCGCCACCCGTTTGCCGTGACGCGCGCCGATCTGCCCGACCTGGTCTCGTTCCCGCTGCCCGGAGCGGCAAACTAGCAACATAAGAATGAGGGATTCGATGCACACCTTCCCTGATCTCAATCATTCCCTGACGACGGCCATGCAGAAGATCGAAGCGGAAGCGGAGGGCGAGGCAGGAAGCCACCCATTCGTGGAAGGAGCCAAGTCGCTGCTTCGCGAGCACTGCGGGGGCGGCGTCTGCCTGAAGGAGATCGCCCGGCAGCTGTATGTCAATCCTGCCTACCTTGGCCGGTTGTTCAAGACGTACGGCAACGTGTCCTTCAACGACTACTTGGTCCAGGTCCGGATGGAGAAGGCCAAGGAGCTGCTCATGACGACGAACAAACGGATCTACGAGATCGCGCCCGAGGTCGGATACCGCCAGCTCGATTGGTTCTACAAGAAGTTCAGGGAATATACCGGTTGCAGTGCGAAGGAATATAAATTGAGGCAAACGAAATCGGTTTAGCGATCCGCTTGATGGATGGGGGCCGGACGGCATGCTTTACTGGATGTATTAAACGGTCCCTGATAGACGTGACGGAAGCACCGTGCGGCGGAAGATTATTTCCGCTGCTGCGGTGCTTTTTTTATGGGCTTGTCGATCTTCGTAGATCGCCAGTTTCGCTTTATCCCAGTCGGATTTCGGCAGAGGGGCGGGCTGTGGTAGGATAAAGGAAAAATGAAATGGGAGTGGAACGCATGGAAGCGACCGCGCAGGACGTCGCCGCCTGGATGGTGAAGGAGATCGAGTTCCGAGCCAAGCTCAGCCAGAGCGACGCCGTCGCCTATATCCGGGAGCGCTTCGGCGAACGATTCGTCTTCGTCAACGAACGCGGCAACGTCTCCCTCGAGAGAGAAGTCGTCAAGGCGTTCCGCAAGCTGCACGCAGGCCGGGTGGCCTGGGACCGCGACGGCTTTTTCTGGGGTTGGACCTAGGGGGCGACGGCTTGGCGCATCGAGGTTGTGTTATAATAAGGGAACGAACAATCGCGCCACACGGAGGCTGAAGCATGCTGAGTTTCGAACAAAAGATCGCGATCGCGGATACGTTCCCGGAATTGACGCGGAAGGACGTATCCCTCGGACGCGTGAATTACCATTACGAGCAGAGCGCGTACGAGAAGAAGACGGTCATCTACCATCTGCATCCGAAAGGCAAAGGATTCGTCTACGCGGGCCAACTGGACGGCTATCCGACCGACGACAAAGGCTTCGTGAATATTACCGACTATACCGAAGCGGACTTCCGGTCGATCGTCGCCGCCTCGATCCGTTCGCTGACGGGCGAAGCGGCGCCGATCGTGCGCGAACCCGAGCGGGAAGAGGTCTGGAGCAATGCCAAAAAACAGAAACTCTCGTTGAAATACGAAGAGGAGGACGGCATGTGGTACATCTTCGCCGGACTCAATCTGGACGCGGCTTTCGAGACCTACGCGGAAGCGCAGGAATACCTGGAGGACGAGGGATTCTCGCGCATTTAGGCGATCGTCTCCGGTTGCTATTCTGGCGCTAATGTAATATGATGGACATATTGACGCTTATCGGATTTTCACATATTGTCCAGGGTTATACGGGGAGCTCGGGTAACCTTGTGCGGCATGTGATTTTTTATTTTGAGCGCCGTACATCGCCTGCATTCATTCCGGGTATCGTAACAGGGTTGCCTATCGCCAAGAGAAAGAGGGGTCAGTCATGTACAATTCACGGAAGAAGCCGTTGGAGGAAGTCCAACAGGAGCTGACGACCATTTGGTCTTGTACGAACGAGCATTGCAACGGGTGGATTCGAGACAACTTTTCCTTCTCGGCGCAGCCGCAATGCCCGCAGTGCGGACACGACATGGCGAAGACCGAGAAGATGCTTCCCGTGGTCGTCAATACGAGTCCCACCCAATCCAAAGACTAAGCGTATACGCGCGACTTTCCTTAAGACACTGACCTCCTCGGTCAGTGTCTTTTCGGCGAATGGGCTCTTCGCCCCTCCTCGCGCGCCGCATTCATCGGAGCGGATCTGTCTATGAGAATTCACGTTGTCGTCGCGGACGACGATCCCCACATCCGCGAGCTGCTGCGGCTCGTCCTGCGGCAGGAAGGCTACGTCGTGCTGGAAGCCGGCGACGGCGCAGCCGCTTCGCGGCTGCTCGAACGCGAGCAAGCGCATCTCGCGATCGTCGACGTCATGATGCCCGGCATGAACGGGATCGAGCTGTGCAGAGAGATTCGGGAGCACTACGATATTCCCGTCATCCTCTTGACGGCGAAGGGAGAGCTAACGGACAAGGAAGACGGCTACGCGGCCGGGACGGACGACTACCTGGTCAAGCCCTTCGAGCCGAAGGAGCTGCTCTTCCGCATCCGGGCGCTGCTTCGCCGTTACCGCCTGGTCTCCTCCGAGGTCATCGGACTCGGCGGCGTGCAGATCGACCGCAAGAGCTATGAAGTGAGGGTCGACGGCGAGCCGATCACCCTGCCGCTGAGAGAGTTCGAGCTGCTGGCGCAGCTGGCGAGCAATCCCGGCCGGATCTATACGCGGGACCAGCTGATCCAGCTCGTCTGGGGAGCGGACTTCGCCGGCGACAGCCGGACCGTAGACGTGCACGTCAAGCGCCTCCGGGAGCGGTTCGCGCATCGGCAGGACGACTTCGTCATCACGACGATCCGCGGCCTGGGGTACAAGCTGGAGGTGCCGGAAGCATGAAGACCTTATATTTCCGCATCGTCGTCACCTTCGTCCTGGTCGCGATGGTCAGCGGCATCTTCGGCCTGCTCCTTACCAGCGTCTACTACGAGTTCAAGCTGCGCGCCGACAACGAACGCAAAGTGCTGGACATCGGGCGGAATATCCAGACGCTCTATGAGGACAATCCGGCGCTCGATCTGGACGCGTACCTGACTCGGGTCGCCGCGCTCGGCTTCCAGATCTACGCGGTCGGGCCGGACGGACGGAACCGGACGTACGGCTCGCCGTTCAAGCGCGGCACGCTGTCCGCCGCGCAGGTGCAGGCCGTCCTGGACGGCGGCGTCTATCATGGCATGGCCGAGGAGAATCGCAAGCTGGAGCTTCTCGCCTTCTTCGAGAACAGCGTGCGCAATACGGTCGGAATGCCGCTCCGGACGCCCCAGGGGCCGGCGGCGCTGTTCGTCCGGCCGGATCTCGCGCAGCAGATCGGCGAGGTCCGCATCATCGTGGCGGTGCTGCTCTGCGGCACCTTCGCGGTCAGCCTGGTGCTGATCGCGGTGCTGTCGCGCTACATCGTCCGCCCGGTCAAGGAGTTGACCCGGGCGACGAGACGGATCGTCGAGGGCGACTACGAGATCGGGCTCTCCGTCGGGCGGCGGGACGAGATCGGCGATCTGGCGCAGCATTTCTCCCGGATGGCCCGCGCCATCCAGCAGTTGGACGAGCGCAGACAAGCCTTCGTCGCGAACGTCTCCCACGAGATTCAGTCGCCGCTCACCTCGATCCAGGGATTCGCCCGCGCGGTTCGCGAAGGGGAGGGGACGCCGGAGGAGCGGGAAGGGTACCTCGGCGTCATCGAGGAGGAGAGCAAGCGGCTCTCCGCCCTGAGCAAGCAGCTGCTGACGCTCGCGTTCCTGGACAAGGAGGGCGCGGAGCTGAACAAGACGACGTTCCGGCTCGACGAGCAGCTCCGGCAGGCGATCATCCTGCTCGAGTGGCAGTGGTCCGAGAAGTCGCTCGCGCTGGAGCTGGATCTCCCGGACACCGATATCGCGGCGGACCGCGCGCTGCTCTACGAGGTGTGGCTGAACCTGCTCGCCAACAGCATCAAGTTCTCGCGCGCGGAAGGGACGATCGGCATTCGCATCGCGGATGGCGGCCAAGGCCGCGTGGCGGTCGAGATACGCGATACGGGCGCCGGCATTCCCGAATCCGAGCTGCCCTATATCTTCGAGCGGTTCCACAAGGCCGATCCGTCGCGCGACCGCACCGCCTCCGGCAGCGGCCTGGGGCTTTCCATCGTCAGCCGGATCGTGGCGCTGCACCGGGGCGAGGTCCGCGTCCGCAGCACCCCTTCGGAAGGCACCGTATTCACGGTCACGCTTCCTCGGATGTAATCTTCGAATGTAATCTCCCATTCATCGTTCGTTCATGTTCCGGCCCGCCGAGCAAGTCGCGAAGCGGGACGGCCTGCCGCTGCAATAGATCTAGAGCCGCTCCGTCGTCGCGTCCGACGAGGAGCGGCTTTTGCCATGGCGGCAGGCTGCCGGGGGTCGGGTAGCCGTTGCGTGGGAGATCCAGTATACTGAAGGAAATGTTCGAGGGGAAAGAGATGCGATGACGGACAATCGGATAGTGGATGTGGCCCGGAGAGCGAGCGTGTCCGTCGCGACGGTATCGCGGGTATTGAACGACAGTCCTCTCGTCAGTCCGAAGACCAAGACGAAGGTGATGCAAGCGATCGAAGAGATGAAGTATACGCCGAACGCCTCCGCCAAGAATCTCCGCTCCAAGAAGACGATGACGCTGGGCGTCCTTGTGTCCGACATCCTCATCTCCTACTACACGGAGATCATCAAGGGCATCGAGAACGCGGCGAACCGGCTCCACTATAAGCTCATCATCTGCGACGCGCAGAACGAGAAGGACAAAGAGATCGCGTACATGTCGCTATTGATGGACCGGACGGTGGACGCCATGATCCTCGTCACGCCGCTCATGTCGGACCGGGAGATCGCGGCGTACGCGGACAACGGCTATCAGATCGGCTTGATCGGGCGAGCGGTCGACCATCCGGATATCCCGTGCGTCTTGACCGACAACGTCAAGCTGGCCCGCGAAGTCGTGAACCATCTGATCGGGCAAGGCCACGGCGAGATCGCCTTCCTGAGCGGGTACGCCGACGCGATCGACAGCTACGAGCGGCTGGAGGGTTACATGAAGGCGCTCCGCGACGCGCGCTTGCCGTTCGATCCCGGCTTGATCGAGAACGGCAACTTCAACGAGACGGGCGGCTATGCGGCGTTTAAGCGGCTGCTGGAGAAGGGCGCGCGATTCACGGCCATCTTCGCGGCCAACGACGAGATGGCGATCGGCGTCTATCGGGCTTGCGAGGAACTGGAGATCCGCATCCCCGGTCAGCTCGCCGTCGTCGGCGTCGACAATGAACGGGTCAGCAAATACATCACGCCGAAGATGAGCACGGTAGAGCAGCCCAAGTACGCGATGGGCGCGCTGCTGGCCGAGAAGCTGATCGATCGGGTCAACGCCAGCGACGAGCCGGCAGAGCGCATCTTCAAGCTGGATTCGCAGCTGATGATTCGCGCTTCGTCGCAGTCGAACGTCGAATAGACGAGTATTCAAGCTGCAGTCGCATGTGAATGGGGAGCGACTGAGCAGTCTATACGAGCGAATGTAGGTAGT
>NZ_JACJVP010000040.1:0-44171 GCF_014212125.1 Cohnella nanjingensis | reverse complement strand
AATGTAGGTAGTTTATTTACCCTTCGTTAAGCGTACCGGGCGAGAAAGGTCGCCCTGCAGATGTTGCAAGAGCGGCCTATTTTGTCACTTTGAAATGTATTCGATTTCATAACGGGTCGCCTTGTCTATAGGGGGCGAGGTGGCTCATACCCTTGATAATCCCTATAATTATTGGAGTTTTCTAAACGCTCGGTATTTTACTAAGAAATATTTTCATGATGGAGTGCAAAAAATGATTGTAATCGATTACAATATCCCCTATAATCACTTCATGGAAGCGCTTAAATCATACATGAGAGTAAGTGAAAGGCATGAACGACAGCAAAATGATCGACGTGGCCCGGCAGGCCAAGGTGTCCGTCGCCACGGTCTCCAGGGTCCTCAACGGCAGCAGCGCGGTGAGCGACAAGACGAAGAAGCGCGTCCTTAGCGCCATTAAGGAGATGAACTACGCGCCGAACGCGTCGGCCAAAAATCTGAGGTCCCTCAAGACGATGACGCTGGGCGTCGTCGTATCGGACATTCTCGTCTCCTACTACGCGGAGATCATCAAGGGGATCGAGAACACGGCCAACGGCCTGAACTACAACATCCTCATCTGCGACGCGCAGAACCGCAAGGAGAAGGAACGCGAATATATGTCGCTCCTCCTGAACCGGACGGTGGACGGGATGATCCTGGTGACCCCGCTGCTCGGCAACGAGGAGATCCGGGACTTCGCCGACATGGGCTGCGCGATCGGCATCGTCGGGCGCTACATCGATCATCCGAACGTGCCGTGCATCTACACGGACAACGTTAAGGCCTCCCGCGAGGTCGTGCACCATCTGATCGAGGAGGGACATGAACGTATCGCGTTCCTAAGCGGCTATGCGGACGCGGTCGACAGCTACGAACGCCTCGAAGGCTATCTGAAGGCGCTCCGCGATGCCCGGCTGCCGTTCATCCCCGAGCTGATCGAGAACGGGAACTTCAACGAGATCGGCGGGAACGAAGCCTTCCGGAGGCTCATGGCCAAGGACATCGGCTTCACGGCCGTCTTCGCGGCCAACGACGAGATGGCGCTGGGCGTCTACGAGGCGTGCAAGGCGCTGTCCATCGAGATTCCCGCTCGGATGGCCGTCGTCGGCGTCGACAACAACCGGATCTCCAAGTACGTGACGCCGAGGCTGAGCACGGTCGACCAGCCGAAGTATACGATGGGAGCGCTGCTGGCGGAGAAGCTGATCGATCAACTCAACGACAACGCGTTCGCCGACAAGCGCACGTTCAAGGTGGATTCCAAACTGCTGATCCGGGATTCTTCGCGCAACAGAAAGTAATCGATTACATTTTTTGAACCTATTCCTACCGCACCGTGGAGGTGGCCCGAATGTCCGGTCTGTTCCGGGAGATCCGCAAGAACAAAGTGCTCGTGCTCATGATTCTCCCCGCGCTGCTGTTCTTCGTCTTGTTCTCCTACGCTCCGATGGTGGGGGTATACTTCGCCTTCACCAACTTCAGCTTCGACGGCGGCCTGTTCAAGAGCCCGTTCGTCGGCATGGACAACTTCAAGTTTCTGTTCGAATCCGGCACGCTGTGGAACTTGACGAAGAATACGATCCTCTACAACATCGCCTTCATCCTCATCGGCAACGTCCTGCAGGTGATGAGCGCGGTATTCCTCAGCGAGCTGCCCGGCAGATGGTTCAAGAAAACGTCGCAGTCGATCATGTTCCTGCCGTTCTTCGTCTCGTTCGTGCTGGTAGGCGCCTTCGTATTCAACCTGTTCAGCACGAACAACGGGCTGGTCAACACCCTGCTGGAGCAGCTCGGCATGCAGCCCTACGACTTTTACATGCACACGGCGCCGTGGAAGTACATCATCGTCTTCTTCAGCGTATGGAAGGGGCTCGGCTACGGTACGGTCATCTACCTCGCGGCGATCATGAGCATCAGCGACGAATACCACGAAGCCGCGAAGATCGACGGGGCGAACATCTTCCAACGTATCCGCTTCATCACGATCCCGATGCTCGTGCCGACCTTCATCCTGCTCATCCTGCTCAGCCTGGGCGGCATCCTCAAAGGCCAGTTCGACCTGTTCTACCAGATCATCGGCAACAACGGCATGCTCTTCGATTCGACGGACGTCATCGATACGTACGTGTTCCGCGCGCTCGCCGTGAACTTCGACATCGGCATGGGGACCGCGGCCGGGCTGTACCAATCGTTCTTCGGTCTGGCGCTCGTCTTGACGGTCAACTACATCATACGGAGAACCCGCGACGATTACGCGCTGTTCTAGGAGGAGCGGACCATGAAGATCAAAACGGAAAAATCGACGGTTGCCTTCAACGTTCTCGGCTTCGCGGTCATGACCCTGCTCACGCTCGCTTGCCTGCTGCCCTTCTGGGTGATCGTCTCGGGCTCGTTCACTTCGGAGCTCGAGATCATCGAGGACGGCTTCAAGCTGTGGCCGGACCGGCTCTCCGTAGAGGCTTACCAGGCCGCCTTCAGCAACCCGGCGCAGATCTTCAGGGCCTACGAGGTGACGATCGCGCTGACGGTCGCGGGCACGGTCATCGGCCTGTTCGTCACCTCCATGGCGGGCTTCGTCCTGTCGCGCAAGGACTTCAAGCTGCGCAACGGACTCGCGTTCTTCATCTACTTCACGACGCTGTTCAGCGGCGGCCTCATTCCCTGGTACATCATGATCGTGAAGTATCTCGGCTGGAAGGACAGCTATCTCAGTCTGCTGGTGCCTTCCTTGCTCGGCGCGTTCAACATCATCCTGATGAAGAACTTCATGCGGTCTATTCCGGAATCCATTCCCGAATCCGCCAAGATCGACGGGGCGGGCGAATTCCGGATCTACTGGCGGCTCATCCTCCCGCTGTCGACGCCGGGCCTCGCGACGATCGGCCTGTTCATGGCCTTGTCCTACTGGAACGACTGGTTCCACGCCAATCTCTTCATCACCTCGGAGGACAAATACCCGCTGCAGTTCTTGCTCTACAAGATTCTGGCCAGCGCGGCCGTCCTGAAGACGAACGTCGCCGCGAACCTGTCCGCGGACATGAAGCCGCCCGCCGAGACGCTCAAGATGGCGGCCTCCGTCATCGTCACGGGTCCGATCGTCTTCCTGTATCCGTTCGTGCAGCGGTACTTCGTCAAAGGTCTCACGATCGGCGCAGTCAAAGGTTAGAACCGGGACGCCGGCTAACATAGACAGTTCATCCTTTATGAGGAGGGGTCATTTTTGAACCCACAGATGAAGAAAACAGGTTCTCTGCTGCTCTCGCTCACGCTGCTCGGCACCGTACTGGCGGCTTGCGGAGGCAATTCGGACAACAACGGCAATAGCCAGGCATCCCCCTCGGGTTCGCCTTCTAGCTCCGGTTCGGCCTCGCCGTCGGCCGGCGGCGACGCGGCGAAGCCCGATACGTCCAAGAAAGTCGAACTCGTCTGGTATCTGCTGGGCGACGCCAGTTCGGAATCCGCCAAGGTCAACGCCGAGTTTAACAAGCTGCTGGAGAAGGATCTGAACACGACGGTCAAGTTCAACTTCACGACGTGGAACGATTGGCAGACCAAGTACAACCTCCTGCTCGCGAGCGGCGAGAAGATCGATATGCTGTTCGCCTCTACCTGGGCCGACTACTACAAGTTCGCGAACCAAGGCGCCTTCCTGCCGCTCGACGATCTGCTGCCGAAGTACGCGCCCGAGACCTGGAACAAGGTGCCGCAGCAGGACTGGACCGAAGCGACGGTCAAAGGCAAGATCTATGCGGTCCCCGCCACGTATCCGGAGTATACGCCCGACGGGCTGGTCTACCGCGAGGACTGGCGCCAGGAGCTGAACCTGCCGGAGATCAAGGATCTGGACACGCTTGAAGCCTATCTGGACGGTGTAAAAAAGGCGAAGCCGGACGTCACTCCGATCAACGGCAAAGCCTGGAACGAAGCGTATACCCTGTTCAAGAGCTACAGCGGCTACGAGCAGATCGGCGGCGACAGCGGCGTCGTCGTAGCCAAGTCGTACGATGCGCCGAGAGACATCGTCGCCTACCCGTTCACGGACGAGTTCGAAGCGTGGGTCAAGCGGATGAAGACGTGGGCGGACAAAGGCTTCTGGACGTCCGACTCTCTGGCTTCGCAGAAGGAGGCCGGCGACGCGATCAAGGTGGGCACGGGCGCCGTCTACTGGCGGAACGCGCCGGGCGCGGGCGGCTACATTACCGACATGGAGAAGAACAAGCCGGATATCAAGATGGGCTACTTCCCGTTCACGCGCTTCCACAACTACGCGATGCCGACGCTGTCCGTGAACAACGCGATGGCGATCCCGAAGAGCGCGCCGAACCCGGAGCGCACGCTGATGGTGCTCGACAAGCTGCGGAACGATCCGAAGTATTACG
Source organism: Cohnella nanjingensis (assembly GCF_014212125.1). Taxonomy (GTDB): domain Bacteria; phylum Bacillota; class Bacilli; order Paenibacillales; family Paenibacillaceae; genus Cohnella; species Cohnella nanjingensis. The sequence continues at coordinate 39,771 of NZ_JACJVP010000040.1, read as the reverse complement.
ACTTGTTGACCTACGGCATCGAAGGCACGCACTACTCGATCGCCGACGACGGCAAATCGATCGTCAAGCCGCCGAAGGGCATGGAGGGGAAAAAGGACTTCAAAGGCTACGACATCGCCAGCTGGGGCTGGCGGATCGAGAGCATGTCCCGCGAGAAGCAGGCCGCCGGCTGGACCGGATTCGACGCGCTGCTCGCGGAGTTCAAGGCCGAGAGCAAGCCGAATATCTTCTCGCCGGTGCTGCTCGACTATGCGCCGGTCAAGTCGCAGCAGGCGGCCGTGAATCAGGTGTTCGAGCAGTACGGCAAGCCGCTCATGATGGGCCTCGTGAAGGACCCGGACAAATCGCTGGCCACGTTCCGCGATCAGTTGAAGAAAGCCGGCGTCGACAAGATCGTCGACTATATCAAGACGGAAGCTTCCAAATATTACGATGAAAAAGGAATCCAATAATCGTCATCCATAAGATTTCAGGTTGGGGGATGTGAAGCGCCCTGCTCGCGCGGGCCTCTCATCCCCCTGCTATTGACTGGCTTTTGGGAATGACGGGAATGGAGCCGTGAACGACCTATGGGGAACGGGCAATCGCCGGGCAAGAAAAAGGTATGGCGATGGATGGCCGCGGCCATCGTGGCGGGAGGAGGAATCATACTGGCTATTCAACAACAGGGAATCCGAGGCGGGCAGGAAGCGAGGGCCGCGCTGAATCCGATTCCGCACACTTCGCAGGAAGGCTTCTTGCAGACGACGTTCTCGCTGCAAGCGATCGACGGGACGCAGGTGCCGTTCCAGAACGGCCTGCCGGTCCCCTCGTTCGAACCGCAGCGCCGCAAGACCGTGCCGCTGTCCGGCGAGTGGGAGAAGCGCCGATTCGAGGCGGATCACGGCTTCTCGATGCAGCCGCGTACCGAAGCCTGGCTCGCCGAACTGGAGAAACGGGAGGCCGACTATCTCGCCGGAGAAAGCAGGGCGGAGTGGGAGCCGAAGACGCTGCCCGCGCCGGAGAATCGGCTGACCGGAGAGGCGGCGGCGAACGCTGCGGAGACTTTCGAAGACGGCGTCTGGTATCGCCGGACGTTCCTCGTGGACGGCTATAGCCGAGATCGCGCGTATACGTTGAAGTCGCTCGGCGTGAATTACGTCTCGGACTTCTGGATCAACGGTCATTGGATCGGCTACCACGAGGGAGGCTTCACGTTGTTCGCCTTCGACGTCTCGCCCTTCCTGCGCGAGGGGGACAACGAGATTCGGGTGCGGGTCGACAACCCGCCGTGGGGGAGCCGGGACGACATCATTCCGGCCGTCGCGGGCACGGACTTCTTCAACTACACCGGCATCCTGCAGGATCTGTACGTGGAGGAGACGGACGCCGCGCAGATCGCGCGGGCGGACATCGTGCCGCGGAGCACCGACGGCAAGCTCGACATCCGGGTGGTGGTGGCGAATCGGGGAGACAAGCCGCGGAACGTCGCGCTCAAGGGCGCGATCTACGAGGCCGATCCGAAGTCTGCAGCCTATTGGACGTCGCCCGAAGCGTCCGGGATTCGAGGCGCGGCCGCCGCGACCGATCGGCCGATCGAATCCGTGGTTGCGTTGAAGCCCGGCGAAGCTCGCGTCCTCTCCTATCAAGTGCAGGTGGCGGAGCCGAAGCTGTGGTCGATGCGGACGCCGAATCTGTATGTCGCGTCGTTCGAGCTGTCGGATGCGGAAGGAGCCGGGGCGGGCGGCGGCGACCGGTTCGACACGCAGTTCGGGATCCGGACGCTGGGCACGAAGCAGGCGAACATCCTGCTTAACGGGAAGCCGACGTTCCTCGCCGGCATCGCGCGGCACGAGGAGTGGCCGGACACGGGGCGGACCGCGGCGTGGGACCGCATCCTGGCGGATCTGCGGCAGATCCAAGCGCAGCATGCCAATATGGTGCGGACGGGTCATTATCCGAACCAAGTGTATACCTATCTCGCGCTGGACCGCCTCGGACTCGCGGCGATGAGCGAGATTCCGCTCTGGCAGTTCGAGACGGCGCACTATCGGATTCAGGAGGAACGGCGGTTCGCGGACCAGATGTGGCGGGAGATGGTATTTTCGCAGTACAACCGTCCGTCGGTGCTGCTCTGGAGCACGCAGAACGAATCCAAGGAGGTCGCCCTTCGCTTGACGTACAACGAGCGGCTCGTGAACGATCTCCGGACGAACTACGACGACGGCCGGCTGATCACGCAGAGCGCGGCGGCGGACCAGCCGGGTCCGGAGGACCCCTCGATGGCGCCGCTCGACGTCGCGGGCTGGACGATGTACTTCGGCATTTTCCACGGGAGCACGTATTACGAAGGCACGCGCCAATTCCTCGAGAAAGCCCATGAAGCCTACCCGGACAAGCCGATCCTGAACACCGAGTTCGGGCATTGGACGGGAGACGGGGACGCGGAAGCGCCGGCGCAGTCTCAGACGTACGAGGAGACGATGCAGGCGATGATGGAGAAGGCGACGCTCAGTCCGGCCGGAACGGCGAGTCCGAACGGGTTCGTCGCGGGCGTCGACTTCTGGATCATGTACGACTGGTACGTGAACCACAACCAATGGATCGACACGTTCGGCGCGTACCGCATGGACCGCAAGCAAGCGAAGCCCGTCGCCGCCGCGATCGCGGCGGACTACGCGCGGCTCACGGCGCTGGGCGGCGAAGCTTCGGGAGACGGGCGACCGTCCGCCACGCTCTGGACGCGCGGGGACGGGAATCCCAAGAGCGGCAGTCCTGATGGCGGCGGTCGCGATGGCGGGAGTCCCGATGGCGGGAGTCCTGAGGGAGGGAGTCCCAAGAGCAGCAGTCGTGAGGGCGGGAGTCCCGATGGCGGGAGTCCTGATGGCGTTGATCACGTCGCTGCCGACGGAGCGGGCGAATTCAAGCTCGCGCTGGGCTCGGCCGCGGATCTGTCGGGTTACGCCTGGCTGCGTCTCGACGTCCATGACGACCAGTCGCAGATCGGCTTCGACGTCTCGTTGGAGGATGCGGACGGTCAGGTCTGGACGATGAGCACGCATCGCATCCTGACGTATGCCCGGTATCCCGTATACGTCTCGTTGGCCAAAGCCGCGGGCATCGACCTATCGGGCATCGTTTCCGTTACGGTACATGGGGAGGGGCGTGACGGATTGTCGGTCTTGCAGGTCTCCGCGACCGATGACGCCAGCGAGGCTTGGCGGCCGTTCGAGGAGCCGTGACCTAGGGACCGCTGTCCGCCTTCTTTTTCCGTTGCCCGAACAGGATCGTTCTGTAACGGATGAGATAGTAGAGATTGGTGCAGAGAAAGAATGCGCACGTCCAAGTCTTGTACGTTCTCTCTTCCGAGCCGAACGTGCCGTAGTACTTGACCATATAAACGATCAGCGAGAGATTAACGATCGTAATGACTGCAACCGCCAGTCTCACGACAAGCTTCATAAACGGACTCACCCCTTCGATAACCCTCCCTTATGCGCGCGCATAAGGGAGGGTTATTGGATTGGAAGACGAATAATTAGCTTATACAGCGCTCGCTCTAATGGCTTCTCCCCATTGGGTCCGTATTCCTCCTCGAATCCGCAGAGCGGGGGAAGGGTGCCGCCGTAGTGGGATGGATGCCGCCGTAGTGAGGAAGGATGCCGCCGGTAGCGAGGAAGGATGCCGCCGTAGTGGGATGGATGCCGCCTATATGGTGAAGGATGACACCGCCATTGGTGAAGGTGCCGCCGTCTTGGGGATGGTTTTTACGAAATGGTCCGGCCATGATCGCATTCAAAGCGCAAACGTACAAACGGGCATTCTCTTTTGCGCCTCATTCGGCAGTCCCGATGAGTGATTGCTCTACAGTGGGGACCGCGCTCCCAAAAGTTGTATTCGTACCACTTATCTAGCCGTAATCGGCGTTAAAGGGACCATCTCTTGCAAAAGTACAACTTTTTCCGAAGAAAATCGAAAAACAGGCCGAAAACGGCCGAATAAGTGGTATGTTTACAACGATTTCTCCGTTTGAGGCTCATTCCCGGGAAAAAAGTTGTACGTTTACAACGATTGTTCACGGGAGGCTCATCTTCAGAAAAAAAGTTGTACGATTACAAGTACTGCTCACTTTGAGGCTCATCCGCAAGAAAAAAGTTGCGCGTTTACAACTACAGAGTCGCATGCTCGGCTGCTATGCGAGCCCATCTTTTCATCGCCTATTGCATGCGTTGCATCATCGCTGCGGCCCGCAAAGGTCATGAATCGTTTTTGTAGCATGCATCGGGGCGTTGTCCGAATATAATGAAAAACACCCGCCACGTCTTCGCGGGACGGAAGCCTGCTGCCAATCGACGGAGGCTCGATGCGAACCGGTGCGGATAGGGGGAGATGCGTCATGTGGATCTGGTGGGTCTCGGCCTTGCTGGCCGTCGGCGTACTGTCCGGGTTCGTCCTGTTCAGGCGCCATACGATCGTCGCTAACGCGGAAGCCGGCCCGGAGACGGATCAGCCGAGGAGGCTGTCCGTCATCATCCCGGCGCGCAACGAAGCCTTCAATTTGCCCGATCTGCTCGCTTGTCTGCAAGTCCAGACGCTGCGTCCGTTCGAGGTCATCGTGGTAGACGACGAGTCCGGCGACGAGACGTACGAGATCGCGAGGCGCTACGGCGCCACCGTCATCGCCAATACGCCGCTCCCGCCCGGCTGGACGGGCAAGAATTGGGCGGTCCGCAACGGCTACGCGCATGCGACCGGCGACCTGATTGCCTTCCTTGACGCGGATATTCGGCTCGTCCCCGAGGCGCTGGCTTCGCTCGTGCAGGCGAGAGAGCGGACGGGCGGCGTCGTCTCGGTCGTCCCTTACCATACGGCCGGCCGATTCTACGAGCGCCTGGCGCTTATCATCAACATCCTCGGCGTGTTCGCCTTCACTTCCTTCCTCGAGCGCAATCGGAGCACCGGGCTCTACGGCTCCTGCATCCTCACGACGCGCGCGGACTACGAGCGGGCGGGCGGCCACGACGGCGTCCGGTCCGAGGTGCTCGAAGACTTAAGCCTCGGCGCCCAATACGTAGAGGCCGGCATCCGGGTCACCAATTTCCTCGGGGCCGGCATGGTCAGCTTCCGCATGTATCCGCACGGCATCCGCAGCGCCATCCAAGGGCTGGGCAAGGGAGCACTCCTCAGCACGTCCAAGTTGAGCGGCCTCACCGTCCTGCTCGTCGCCCTCTGGATCGTCGGTCTCATCGGCGCGGAGATCGGGCTCATCTGCGCGCCTTTCGCGCCGGCCCAAGGGTGGATCCCGCTCTGCGCAAGCTATATGCTCTACACCCTTCAGATCTTCTACTTCATCCGGTATGTCGGAAGATTCGGCAAGGCGGTGCCGATCGTGCATCTCCTGTCTACGCTGTTCTTCCTCTGTGTCATGATCTATTCCGCGTACAAGGTTGTCTTCCGGGGCCACGTCACGTGGAAAGGAAGGCAGATCGAAGTGGGAGGCAGGCAGCGCCGATGATCATCCTATGGACAATCGCCTCGTTCGTATCGGGCTCGCTCATGTTCTCTTACGCGCTGGGACGGATCGCCCGCCGCGATCTGAAGGAAGTCGGAGACGGCAATCCGGGCGGATTGAACTTGTGGCGCGCCGCCGGCATGCCGCTCGGGATCGCGGGCATCGCGCTGGACTTTCTGAAAGGGTATGTGCCGGTTCTGCTGTTCCTTCGGGCCAACGACGATTACGCGTCCAGTTACGCTATGGTGCCCGTCGCGCTAGCGCCCGTCCTGGGGCACGCCTTCTCTCCCTTCCTGAAGGGAAGAGGGGGCAAGGCGATCGCGGTCACGTTCGGCGTCTGGAGCGCGTTGACGGGGTTCGAAGCTTCGATAGCGTATGCTGTCGTGCTCGCCATCGCGATGGCGCTGGACAGATCCCTCCGGCGCCGGACCGCCGCATCGCCGCAGTCCGACGCGCTGCAGGTGGTGAGCGGAATGCTCCCGATGGCGGGGTATCTGGCGCTGCGGGGCTATCCCGGCTCGGTGCTGCTGTTCTGGCTGGCGAACTTCCTCTTGATGGCCTATACGCACCGGCGCGAGCTGCGGCGGGTCATCCCCTTCCTGCATGAGGCGGAGAAAAGGAAAGGAAGAGAGCTTTGACGGCTCTTTTCCGAATTCCCGCTTGCAAAAACTAATGACATTAGTTATATTAAAACTAATAACATTAGTTTATGGAGGGATTCGCGATGATGGCGATTCAAGCGGTCATTTTAGGCGTACTTTTTTTGGTGGAACTGGCGGCTTTGGCCGGACTTGGCTATTGGGGATTTCATGTGAAGCAGGGAATTGCGATTCGGATTCTCCTCGGGATCGGAACGCCGCTGCTCACGGCCGTCGTTTGGGGACTGTTCATCGCGCCCAAAGCGACCTTCCCCGTCACGATCCCGGTGCGCGCCGTTCTCCAACTGATGGTGTTCGGGCTGAGCGCCGCTGCGTTGTACGCTTCCGGACGGACGGGGCTCGCTGCGGCCTTCGCCGCGGTGGCGCTGGTCGATATGATTCTGGTGTACTCGCTTAAGCTTTAGGCGGCGCACGGCTGATGACGCAAAGGTATCGCCCAACCCTTAACCCCATATACGATAAAGGGCGATGAATATTGACTCCGTAAATTATTGACGAAAAATTAAAAATAGTCTAAAAATTAAAAATACGGATGGATATAAAGATATTATCGGTGTTAAAATATGGAATTATCGAGGCAGGAGGTGTGATGATAATAAGATGTGTTAGATAGACATACATAACAACATCATGGCGGTTCTAACCCATCGGCAAAACTGCAAGGCAGATCTGTCGTTCGGCTTCCTTCATCGAATGGAAAATCGAATCGAGGAGTGGGACCCATGAAAAGCAAGAATAAGTTGACGATGTGCCTATCCGTCTTCGCCTTGGCCGGAGCGCTGCTCGCCGGGTGCAACGGAGCGGGCTCCAAGGCCTCCGACTCATCCCCAAGCGCTTCACCCTCCGCCAGCGCTTCCCCCAGCCCTTCCGCATCGGCAAGCGCGCCCCCCGACGCCAATCAACCGGTGGACGGCGGGAGCATCGTCATCAGCTCCTTTTCCGATATCGTCTCGATTAACCCGATCTACGTCCAAGACACCGCGTCCGGCGACGCGCAGGGCATCGTATTCGCCAACTTATACGATCTCGACCGCCAGGGCAACGTCGTCGCGGAGCCGTGGTCGCTCGCGGCCGAACTGCCGACGATTAGCGCGGACGGACTCACCTATACGGTCAAGCTGAAGCCGAACGCCAAATGGAGCGACGGGCAACCGGTGACGGCGGACGATATCGCGTTCACCTTGAACACGATGAAGAATCCGGAAGCGGGCTCCCCTGGTATCAGCAACGTCGACAAGATCGACACCGTTGCGAAGATCGACGACCAGACGGTCGAGATCAAGCTGAAGCAGGTATTTTCCCCGTTCCTGTACTCGCTGTTCACGCCGCTGGCGCCCGCGCACGTCCTCAAGGACGTTCCGCTCAAGGGGTTGGAGAAGAACGCCTACGGTTCGGATCCGGCGAAGACCGTCACGAACGGCCCTTGGAAGTGGACGGCTTGGGAGCACGGCCAATATCTGACGTTCGAGGCCGACCCGAATTACTGGGGGGCGCAGAAGCCGCATATTCAGAAGATCACTTACAAGATCTATGCGGACCAGAACACGGAGGTTCAGGCGCTGCTCAAGGGCGACACCAACATGACGGAGGCCGTCCCGCTCACCATGCTGGATACGGTCAAGAAGCAGAAGGGATTGAACGTCATCCTCGCCCCGGGGCCTCAGTACGAGTACATGTCGTTTAACTTCAAGGACGATAACTTCCCGGACAAATATTCGCCGTTCAAGGGGCAAAAGACGCGCCAAGCGATCGCCTATGCGTTGAACCGCCAAGGCATGGTCGACAACATCCTGAAAGGGACGGGCAAGCTGATGAACTCGCCGTTCCTGCCGGGATCCTGGGCGGATCCCGGAGATCGGGCGGTCAACTATAACTACGACGCAGAGAAGGCAAAACAGCTGCTGGCGGACGACGGCTGGAAGGCGAACAAAGACGGCATTCTGGAAAAGGACGGACATAAATTCTCGTTCGAGCTGCAATACAATGCGGGCAATAGCCGCCGGGAGCAGGTGGCCGCCGTCATCCAGCAGAACCTGAAGGACGTCGGAATCGACGTGAAGCCGAAGGGCATCGAATTCTCCGCCTGGATCGATCAGAATGTGACCCCCGGCAAGTACCAGGCGCTGCTCCTGTCTTGGTCGCTCACGAATCCGGATCCCAACGGGGAGAGCATCTTCTCCTCCAAGTACTTCCCGCCGGCCGGACAGAACGCAGGCTGGTACAAGAACGAGAAGCTGGACGATCTGTGGGTGAGGGGCTACTCGGTCATCGATCAGAACGAGCGGAAGAAGATCTACGCGGAGGCGGGTCAAGAGATCTCCACCGATCTGCCCTATGTATTCCTGTATCAATACGGGCTGCCGCAAGCGTTGGACGCCACCATTCATTATGCGGAAGCGGATCGTCCGGAACCGTCGCTCGCCTATGGCTATCTCTTCCATGCGATCAACTGGTGGGTCACCCCTAAGTAAAAACCTCTATCTTCTAGATCGGACGACGACTGTCGCGCCATCTTGGGAGCGTACCGGGGGAAGGTCCTAACGGTCCTTCCCCTCTTCCGGGGACGGCGAAGCCGTTTTTACTTGACCATTTCGAATTTGTAAGTTTCACACGCTTATCCATTTCTAAATGGTCTCCGATAAAAACGTCTCGCCCTCTTCCGAGGATGTCGAAGCCGTTTTTACTTGTATAGGGGGATGCCGCAATGACCGAGTACCTGATCCGACGCACGCTGCAATCCGTCCTTATCCTGCTGCTGATTACGGTCGTTACTTTCATCCTCATCCACGCGGCGCCCGGAGGGCCGAAGCAAATCTATCTGTCTCCGAATCTGTCGCAAGCGGCGGCCAAGGTGCAGGAGCATAACTTGGGATTGGACCGGCCGCTGCCGGTGCAATACGTCAACTGGATCGGCGATCTGCTGCGCGGAGACTTGGGATACACCTTTAAGAACCATATTCCCGTCGGGGAGATCATCTGGCCAACCGTAGGTCACACGCTCGTCTTGATGGGGGCGGCTTGGCTGCTTACCCTCCTGATCGCGCTTCCTTGGGGCATCTACAATAGCACATCCGAATACGGGTTGTCCGACCAGACGGCCTCCTTCATCGCTTATATCGGATTTGCGATGCCTACGTTCTGGTTCGGCATCATCCTGCAAGAGTTGTTCGCGCTCAAGTGGAACCTGCTGCCGCTGTCGGACATGTGGACGATGGGCAAAGAGGGCCAGATCGGAGACCTGCTGCTGCATCTGATGCTTCCGGTAACGGTGCTGACGATCGGATTTCTAGCCAGTTACGTCAAGTACGCCCGTTCGAGCATGCTCGAAGTCCTGGACCAGGACTATATCCGAACGGCGAGGGCGAAGGGGCTCGGGGAAGGCCGGGTCGTCTTCCGGCACGCCCTGCGGAACGCATTGATCCCGATCATCACGGTGCTCGGCCTTGATCTGCCGGTGCTCGTAGCGGGCGCGGCGCTGACGGAGAACGTGTTCAACTGGCCGGGCATGGGCAGGCTGTTCGTGCAGATGGCCGTCGCGCGCGAGTACTCCGTCCTGATGGCGATTACGCTCCTCACGGCGGTGTTCGTCATCGTCGGCAACTTCGTGGCGGACTTGCTGTACGCGCTGGTCGACCCGCGGGTGAAGCTGAGCCGGAAGGGGGGCGCGGCGGCATGAGTCCTTCAACCGCGCCGGTCCGCGCAGCCGGCGAACGCGCGCGAGCGGATAGGCGCCCTCCAGGCTTGTGGCAAGCCGGGTGGCGGCAGTTCTCCCGCAACCGGTTCGCCGTGGCGGGTCTCGCCATCATGGCCGTTTTCGTAATCGCGTCCTTGACGGCCCGATGGATTGCGCCGTACGACCCCACCCGTATCGACATGATGTTTCCGAACTTGCCGCCCGGCACGGGAGATCATCTGCTCGGCACCGACGAGCTGGGGCGGGATATCTTCTCCCGGCTGCTCTATAGCAGCCAGGTGTCCTTGCTAGTCGGATTCAGCGTCGCCATCGCCTCCGTCGCCATCGGGACGCTGATCGGCGCCGTCTCCGGCTACTTCGGCGGATGGCTCGACACCTGCTTCATGCGGCTGGTCGACGTCATGAACGCCATACCGCTGCTCTTCCTCAACATTCTGATCTTGGCGATCTTCGGTTCGGAATTCTCCTACATGATACTAGTCATGACATTCACCGGGTGGATGGGCGTGGCCAGGCTGGTTCGCGGCACCTTCCTGCAGCTGCGGGAGATGCAGTATGTGGAGGCCGCCCGGGCGATCGGCGTGTCGGATGCGGGCATTATCTTCCGCCATCTGCTGCGGAACGCGTCCGCGCCGATCATCGTCAACGCGACTTTGATGGTCGGGTACGCCATTCTGGGCGAATCTGCCTTGTCCTACCTAGGGCTGGGCGTACAGGTCCCCCAGACGAGCTGGGGACTCATGCTGTCGAACGCGCAGGAGTTCATGCTGGTCGATCCGCTGCAAGCGGTCTACCCTGGCCTCTGCATCCTGCTCGTCGTATTGGCGGTCAATTTTGTAGGCGACGGCTTGCGGGACGCGATGGATCCCCGCAAGCAAGCGGCGATCGCGCGAAGGGGGTGGGGGCGTTGGCGGAGAAACTCCTCGAAGTTCGGGAATTAACGGCAGGCTTTCACACGGAGAGAGGCTTCCTGCGGGCGGTCGACCGCGTCTCCCTGTCGCTCGAAGCGGGACAGACGCTGTGCGTCGTGGGGGAGTCGGGCAGCGGCAAGAGCGTGACGTCGCTCGCGATCATGCGGCTGCTCGATTATTCGGGCGGCACGATCGCCGGAGGCGAGATCCGGTTCCGCGGCGTAGATCTGACCGAGTTGCCCCAGCGCGAAGTGATGCGAATCCGGGGCAACCGGCTGACGATGGTCTTCCAGGATCCGATCTCGGCGCTTAATCCCGTATTCACGGCCGGCGATCAGATCGCGGAGAGCCTCCGCGTCCATAAGGGGATGAGCCCCAAAGCGGCTTGGCGGAAGGCAGTCGATATGCTGAGGCTGGTCGGCATCCCCGATCCCGAGATGCGGGCGGGTCAATACCCGCACGAGATGTCCGGCGGCATGTGCCAGCGCGTCGTCATCGCCATGGCGCTCGCGTGCGATCCGGAGCTGATCATCGCCGACGAGCCGACGACCGCGCTCGACGTCACCGTGCAAGCGCAGATTCTGGAGCTGCTTCAGCGGCTGAAGCGGGAACTGCGGACGTCCATCCTGCTCATTACGCACGACATGGGCGTCGCGGCGGAGATGGCGGATCGGATCGCGGTCATGTATGCAGGCGCCGTCGTGGAGGAGGGAACGGCGGCCGCGATCTTCGAACGCCCGCGCCATCCCTATACGATCGGGCTGCTGCGATCGATTCCGGGGACGACGGGAGAGCGCGGCACGGAGCTCTATACCATTAAGGGGGGCATCCCGCGCATCGAACAGCTGCCTGGCGGTTGCCGGTTTCATCCCCGCTGCCCCTACGCGATGGAGAACTGCGCGCGAGAAGAGCCTCCGCTGCTCGAGGCGGCGGACGGTCATCGATCCGCATGCTGGCTGACGGACATGCCGGAGGTGATGACGTGACGGAGCAGCCCTATCTGATCGAAGCCGTGCAGGTACAGAAGCACTTCCCGATCCGCCGCGGGCTGTTCGGCCGGGTAGCGGGGCACGTGAAGGCGGTCGATGACGTCTCCTTCGGCATCCATGCCGGCGAGACGTTCGGCCTGGTCGGGGAATCGGGGTGCGGCAAGTCTACGCTGGGCCGGGTCATGCTTCATCTGCAGCGGGCTACGGCCGGCGAAGTCCGGTTCGAAGGACGGGATATCCAGCAAGCCGGCGCCCGGGAGCTTCGGCGGCTGCGCGAAGAGATGCAGATTATTTTCCAAGATCCGATGGGCTCGCTCAATCCCCGGTTCCTGGTCCGCGATCTGATCGGGGAGCCGCTGCGGCTTCATCGGCGGATGTCGGCCGCGGACCGGGACGACCGGGTCGTCTCCCTCATGGAGATGGTGGGGCTGGACGCGACCCGCCGCAACCGCTACCCGCACGAATTCTCCGGCGGGCAGCGCCAGCGGATCGGCATCGCGAGAGCGATCGCGCTGGAACCGAAGTTCATCGTGGCCGACGAGGCGGTATCGGCGCTAGACGTGTCCGTGCAGTCCCAAGTGCTCAACTTGATGATGAAGCTGCAGCGGGAATTCGGCTTGACCTATCTGTTCATCGCGCATGGGCTGAACGTCGTGCGTCATATCGCGAGCCGCGTCGGCGTCATGTACTTGGGGAAGATGGTAGAGGTAGCCGGGACGGACGCGTTGTTCGCGCGCCCGCTCCATCCGTATACCGCGGTGCTGCTGTCCGCGATTCCCGAACCGTCTCTGACGCGCAAGCGAGAGCGGATCGTGCTGCAAGGGGACGTGCCGTCGCCCGCCAATCCGCCCTCCGGATGCCGGTTCCATCCGCGCTGTCCATTCGTCCAGGCGCGTTGCCGGACCGACGAACCGCCGCTTGCGACGATCGCTCCCGGGCGGCAGGTCGCCTGCCATTTTCCTTTGGCCTAACGAGATTCGGCTGGGCGCAGGGAGCTCAGCCGATTTTTTTTCGAGATCTCCTGTTTAAAAAATGCCTATTGTGGTTAAGTTAGGGTTGAGCGCCGCCGCGAGAACGGACCATGCGCGTGCAGACGGCGGAGATCCGCTCGCCCTTTTGCTTGCCCAATTAGAAATAAAATCCCGTTTGCGTTCTCGGACAAGATATGATAAGATGACACTAATCTAAATCTTGACCTGAGTTCACATATTGTAGAGGGTTATTATTTTGAGGCGCAATAACCTTGTACAATATGTGAATTTTATTTTCCAAGCGAAATAAAAGGTCATGTAGAAAAACATTTTTTGGAGGTAATACACATGCAACAAGGTACAGTTAAATGGTTCAACGCAGAAAAAGGCTTCGGTTTCATCGAAGTTGAAGGCGGCAACGACGTATTCGTTCACTTCTCCGCAATCGTCGGCGAAGGCTTCAAGACGCTGGACGAAGGCCAACGCGTTGAGTTCAACGTGGTTCAAGGCAACCGCGGTCCGCAAGCTGAGAACGTTGTAAAACTGTAATTTAAGCGGCATTCGCCCTTAAATAAGCGAAACCCGACCGTACGCGGTCGGGTTTTTCGCATGTATAGAGGACTTGCGGGACGGCGTCTCACATCGGAACGCCGCGTCCCGGCCGGGCCTGCTCCTCTAGCGAGAAGAACGGCCGGACTCTCTCATACAGCGCATACGCGCCATAGCTTTGCAGTAGGATGAAGACGGGCATGAAGTCCAGGCGATACCGGGTCTGCACTTCGATCGCCAGATGAACCGCGGCATAGCCCAGCCACAGCAGAACGAGGAAGAGCGGTCCGCGCGTCTCGCCGCGCCGTAGCAGCACGAACAGCGAGCAGGCGCCGAAGGCGCTCATCGCGACATACATCGTTCGTTCCCATTGATCGAGCAGGCGCGTCAATTCGGGCTTGCCCATCTCGCCTAGGCTCCACATCGTAGCCGAATCGGCGCCGCCCCAGAGCAGGACGAGCTTCCGCGCCATGAGTGCCGCCACCTCGGCTTTGTCCGACAGCCTCATCTTCACGACCGCGAGCTCCGCCTCGTTCCTCGCTTCCCCGAGCGGATACCGCGCGGCGAGCTTGGCATCCTCCATCGACCAGCCGCCGTCCGTCGCGGCATTCAGCCCCACCATGAACTTCCAGTAAGGCTCCCGGTTGGACAGCTTGTACTCCGTGACGCCGCCGGCGATGAGCGCGTAGCTGACGAGCATCTGTACGAGATAGAAGACGCCCAGGACCCCTGCCGCCTTGGCGATGACGATCCGCTTGGCCGTCCGAAGCGTAGGCAGCAGCTCGAAGAGGATCACATACGCGGCGAACCCGATCAGGAAGATGCTGCCGAGCGGCCGCATGACGTTGCCTAGCCCGAACGCGAGGCCGATGCCGATCCAGCGGAACTTCGCGTCGAGTCCCCGGTTCAAGACGAGCCAGCAGCCGAGCGTGAACAGGAAGATCGAGAGGTGCTGATTGGTCAGCACCGAGCACATGAGGATGTGCGGAATATAGCAGGCATGCAGCAATGCCGCCGTTCGGCCGCTGAACTCGTTGAAGAGACGTCTGCCGATGCCGTAGACGAGGACGGAAGTGCCCGCGCCAAAAAGCGCGTTCAGCAGCTTGAGGACGATCAGCGAGCTTCCGAACAGCTTGATGACGAGCGCTTCGTACATCGTGAAGCCGAGCTGATAGACCCAGCTGCGGAAGTACTCGTCGTCTCCGAACGAATAGTCGCCGCTCGCCGCGTTCATCGCGGCCGCGTGCATGAAGGCGAAGTCCGACGCGGGCGGCGTATCGATCCAGAAGATCCACGCGAGCCGCAGGCCCAGCCCCAGCGCGAGCAGGACCGCCAGGAACCCGGAGCGGCTCAGATAACGATTCGCCAAGGCGCCCATGAACAAGATAAGACCCGCCGAGGATAGGGCGGCGGCGCCGATCTTCAGCGGCGAGCCGAAGAGCGCCGACCCGTTCGCGAGGGAGGCGGCCAGCGCGATCGCGAACAGAATGCCGCCCGCCGCCAATATCGCCCGCGAGGTCAGCGTGAGGCTTTTGCGGAGCATATTCATTCCAATTTCCTTTCTAATGGCCTATGTCTTCCTCATCCTATCCGATTGCCGCCGGCGGCGCAGTAGCTAAATAGTCCCAAAAAGCGATGGAAAGCGTCTTCATTCCGCGATGTAGTAGTATAATTTAGAGGCTAGCGCAGCAAGAGGGTACGACAGAAAGGTGGAAACGAAGATGAACGAACTGCCGAAGCGCGATCCGTACGGCTTGGGGCGCCGAGAAATGCGGCAGACGACGGAAGGGCCCGTTCGTCCGGATGGCCGGGATCCCCGGGTGGCGGAGAGGGTCTGGCATCGATGCAACCTGGAGGGAGCGGACTTCGCGGGCAAGGACCTCTCGGACGGCTCCTTCTACGGTTGCAACCTGCGGAACGGGAACTTCGCCGGCGCCGGTCTGACGGGGGTACACTTCGCCAGGACAAGCCTCCGGGACGCGATCTTCCGGGACAACGCGCTGGACCGGACGCACTTCGTCTTCTCCGATCTGTACGGCGTCCGCTTCGACGGCCAGACGATCTCGGGCGCCGTCTTCGAGCATGCCGGCTTGTCGGGCGCTTCCTTTGAAGGGACGACCTTCCGGCACGTCTCGTTCAGATTCGGACAGCGGCACGGGCATCTGTTCGTCCGCCGCCGCAAGGGCTTGGTCGTCGCCCAGTTCGATCCGCGGGCGGACCAGGCGCGCTTCGACGGCGCGTTCATGGATTGGGCGACGTATGCGCCGCTGCGCGATGCAGGCGTCGATCTGACGGGCGTCACGCTGCTCCCGTGAACGTTGCGTGCGCCGATCCGGGGGCGGGTTGGAGGATCCGGCACGGTCCGGCGCTCTCCGCGCTGCCCGCATGAAAGAGGCAGGCGCGAGAAGCCTGCGCGAGACGCCCGCGCGAGACGCCCGCGCGAGACGCTGCGGATCAGCCGTGCGGCGCGGCTCCCGGCGACTGCCGCGGGGAGGCCGGCCGTTCGTGCCAACGGAACATCAGATTGTAGAGCGCTGCGGCGGCGACCGCAAGCGCCGCGAGCAGGGCGAAGGTCCAAGGGAAGCCGATCCAGTCGCTAAGCGGGATCGACAGCGGCGCGATCGTCCGGCCCAGCGTGAAGCGCAGGCTGGAGGCCGCGAAGTATTGGCCGCGCATATCGTCCGGCGCGAGCCGCGAGATGAACGTCTGCTGCGGTCCGGCGGACATGAGTTCGGCGAGCGTGAACAGCACGATCACGAACACGAAGCCCCAGAAGGACGTCATCTGTCCGAACAAGGCGATGCTCGCCGCATAGATCAAGGCGCCCGCCACGAAGACGTAGCGATCCCGCAGGGCATTGAGTCCTCGGGTGACCGAGACGGTGAACAGCGCCACGAGGAAGCCGTTCAGCGAGACGATCGCCCCGAACAGCTGCTGGCCGCTAAGCTGCCAATGCCAGTCCCCGTAGGCGAACACGGCCGTACGCTCGACGGTCTCCTCGATGAAGACGGGGAAAAGCAGGTCAAGCTGCAGGAACGTCTGTCCGACCAGCACGCCGGCAACGATGAACAGGAGAAAGACGCGATCCGAGGCGATGATCCGGTACTGGCGCAGCTCGGCGACCAGGAAGCGATACCAGGGACCGCCTGCCGGCGAGGCGGCAGCGGCCCGGTCCATCCGGGGCGCCGTCTCCCGCAAGCGGCTGCCGAGCAGCAGCCCCACCCCGACGCAGCACGCGCTGGCTGCGGCCAGCACGAGGGACGGATGATTCAGATAGAATAGCGAGCCGAGCAGCGGTCCGATGACCACGGCGATGTTGACGGAGGAGTAGAAGACGGCGAACACTTGGGACTGGTGCCGCTCTTCGACGACGTCCGCGACCATCGCCTGGCTCGCCGGCCAGTACAGGGAGCCGAAGACGCTGGCCGCGCTGAATCCGGCGAAGGCTGCTGCCGGAGAGGCCATCCACGGCGTGGAAGCCAAGGCGAACAAGCCGTAGCCCGCCGCTTGGCCGAACGAGGCGATGACCATCATCCGTTTGCGGCCGAACCGGTCGGCGCAGTATCCGCCCAGCAGATTGGCGATCACCGAGAGCACTTGCGACAGGACGAGCAGCAGACCGGTCAATCCCTTGCCGAACGCCTCGGAGAAGTAGATCGCGAGGAAGGGAAAGAAGGTCCAGAAGATGACGTTATTGATGAATTCTCCGCCTAAGCGAATCTTCAGATTGGTATCCCAGTTGCGGATTTTCATAAGAAGGCATTCTCCAAATTCTTAGTTGTCGTTCCCTTCATCATACGATTCGCGGGCAGGTTGGACAAGCCTTGGTCGACGGAGACGCGACCCGGCACGCATCCTGCGCGGTT
Organism: Cohnella nanjingensis; assembly: GCF_014212125.1. Lineage (GTDB taxonomy): Bacteria > Bacillota > Bacilli > Paenibacillales > Paenibacillaceae > Cohnella > Cohnella nanjingensis. Next base: position 22,641 of record NZ_JACJVP010000040.1, on the reverse strand, counting down.
CCCAGGCCCAAGGCGGGCCAACTGGCGGCGAAGGGCAAGCTAACTTAGACAGAGAGCAGAAAGAAGGCATCGACGATCATGAAATTCAAGACGCAGGCGAAAGTCGCGGTATCGAAACAAGCGCTGTGGGAGGCATGGGCCGACGTGCCGGCCTGGCCGAAGTGGGATACGGAGCTCGAAGAGGCAATCTTGGACGGCGGCTTCGCCGTCGGCGCCGAGGGACGAATGAAGTCGAAGAAAGGCGGCGTCTGGTCGATATTCCGCATTCTCGCGATCGAACCCGCGCGAGGCTATACCTGCGTCGTGCCCATGCCGGGCGCGCGGTTGGAATTCCACCGCACGTTCCGCGAGGCGGAGAACGGCGAGCTCGAGATTGCGCACGAATTGGACTTCCGCGGCCCCCTCGGTTGGCTGTACGGCTTGACCCTCGGACGGGCCACGCATCGGAAATACCCCACGCTCATGAAGCTGTTCGTCGAACAGGTGAAGGCGCGGGACCGGGGCGATTGGCGGTAGGCTGCAGGTGGATTAGCCGTCGCTCTTGCGCTGCATGCGGCGCTCCGTCGTCCGGTTGAATTGCCGGAGCAATTCCGCGAACGCGCGGCAGTCCGCTTCGGGCCATTCGGTCAGGAGATTGGCGTAGAAGCCGGCGCGCGCCTCGCGGATCTCCTTCAGCAGCTGCGGCACGGGCGGGGTGATCTGCAGGAGATTGACGCGGGCGTTCCTTGGGTGCGGTCTTCCGCTCGACATAGCCTTTCGACGCCAACCGTAGACGCCGTCGTGCTGTGGGGATTCGGGATCGACGTCGCGAGCGTGCCGAAGCTACTTCACATGTCCTTCAACGATCCAAGCAGGCCGCCCGATCCGGCATCTCAGGCCCGGGCGGCCTTTTTCCTCCTAAGCCAGCAGCGACTTCGACTTCGCGATCGTCTCGGCGATCTTCTGCTCCAGCCCATGCTGCTTCGCCTTGGCGTCGTTCGTCTGCCGGGCCAGCGTTAGCAGGGTGGCCAGCGAATCGCTCGCGCCTTTGGCGTCCTGCTTCTTCACGGCGGCGTTGAACGTCTTCCATACGGCGGCGAACGACTTCTTCGCGGCGGACGCGGCGCTCTTCTCCGACTGGATGCGCGTCTTCAGCGGGTCCGTCTCCGCGAGCGCGGTACGGACCTTCTTGGCGCCGGCAGAGGCCGACGCCTTCGCCGCCTTGAGCGCGGCTTCCTTCACCCGGATCTCGTCGCGCGCCAGCTGCACCGACACCTTCATGGTGCTCGCCTGCAGTTTGAGCAGGGCGTTCAGCTCTTTGTTCTTCAGCGGACGCACGGCCGAGATCTTGTCGTTCAGCGCGGCGTAGTTCGCGAACAACGGCTTGTACCGTTCCTTCGCCTGCTTCACCTGGGCGTCCAGCTTGGCGATCTTGTCCGCGTCGATGCGCGAGACGAGCTTGCGGACATCCGCGGCCGCCGCGTCGTTGCGGTCGTGGAGCGCCTTGATCTGCGCGTCCCACTGCTCGGCCTGCTTCTGCAGCGCGCCGAGCTCGTCGTACTGCGCGCCCAGCTTGGCGGCGAGCGGCGCATCGGCCGCCGCCTTCATCTTGGCGAAGCTCGTCTTCGCCGTCGCGCTCAGCTCGTACGAGGACGCTCCGGCCGCCCCCGGCAGGACGCCCATCCAGATCAGCAGCGCGATTCCGGCCCATGTCCATCTCATCTTCATTCCGTTCCGCTCCTTCATGAATAAGATTGCAGCAAAAAAGCACCCGGCAAGCCGGCCCAAAGGCCTCGCTCGCGGGTGCTTCCCACTGTTCAAAAAGATGAAAAATCGGTGATGTGCGTTCACTATACACCACCCGTTCGACGGGCGTCAAGCCGGTAAAAACCGAAAATTTCGGCGTCTAACTAGAGCTGTACTAGGCATAGACAAGCCTATTAAGAAAGCTATTTTCGGATGAGGACGGCGGTCTCGGTTTTCACCGTGTCGTACAGCCAACGGACGTCTTTGTTGTGCATGCGGATGCAGCCTGCAGACACGTATTTGCCGATCGACTTCTCGTTGTTGGTGCCGTGGATGCCATAAGCGTAAGAGACTTTGCCGCCTTTAAGCGTCACTTCTAGACCCAACCAGCGGTCGCCCAGCGGATTGCGGGGGTCTCCGCCCTTGATTTTCTCCTTGTAGTAAGGACGGTTCTTGATTTTCTCGTGAATCGTGAACAGACCTTCGGGCGTCAGCGTGGATTTCTTGCCGGTCGCGACGGGGAACGATTTGACGAGCTTGCCTTTCTCGTAATACGAGAGCCGGTTGTCGGACTTGTCGATCACGATGAACTGCGCTTCCTGCGCGTACTTGGCATCCAGCTTCTGACCGGCTGCGGCGGCCGCCCGGGCGCCTGAGGGGAACGCGAAGAGGAGCAGCAGCGCGATCATCGCGTACAGCGCAAATGCCTTCTTGATGTTGCTCGCCTCCTTGGTATAGCACATAGATATGCGGATGGAGGCGCGCGTATGGATAAAATTAGGCGAAAAAATGAGGCGGCAAGTCCGTGAGGTACAGCAAAAGCCGGTCCTTTCCCGCAAGGAAAAGAACCGGCTCTTCGAGATTAGGGGGTTCGGGCCGCAAGCGGTCTAGCGCTTCTTCAGCTCGAAGAACTCGCATTCGGTCCGCACGTGGTAAGCGATCTCGCTGACGCCGGACTGAATGACGACGGTACGCTCGTCGAAGCGCAGGATGACGCCGCCCGTATCGACGATGTGGTCGTCCTTGAAGACGCGCATCCGCAGCTGCTTGTCCAGCGCTTCCTGGAAGTCTTGATCCGTTACTAACCTGCGGTTGATGGCCATGTCCGTGCTCCTTTTGTCCGTTCTAGAAAGCGCGCAAGGGCGCCTTTCCGCGATTCGCATGAGATTACGATAAACGTTCGGGCGCCGCATTTCAACTCCCGGACGCGCGGAATGTTCATTCGGCCCGCTCGGCGGCGGGGAGTCCGGCTTTCAGCAAACGCACAGGAGGCGTTCATCGCCGCTTCAGCTTGCTGTGCCATACTGAGGGCCCGCAAGTCCGAATGAAGGAGGCACATGCCATGAATCTCAACGCCGAAGCGGGCGCGGCCCGCAACCGGTTTGCCCTCTACGCGGCGATCCTTGTCGCTTGCGCCTTCGTCCTGCGCCTCGTGTTGGCCGACCGTCTGCCCGGCTTCCGAACGGATCAGATGCTGTTCGTGCAATGGATGGAGGCCATCCGCCAGCACGGCCTGGCCGGCGCTTACCTCTCTAACGGCAGCATCAATTACCCGCCGCTTTTCCTGCTGCTCATGGACGGCTACGCCCGGGCGGCGGGCTGGTTCGGCGTCGTGCCCGCGGCCGGCGCGCTGTCGTTCAAGATGCTGATCCTGCTCATCGATCTCGCGGCGATGACGCTGGCGGTCCGGCTGACAAGGCGGATCGCGGACGTGAGATGGCGCTGTTTCGTCCTGCTGCTGTTCGCGTTCAATCCGGCGATGTTGGCGGACGGCGCCGTCTGGGGACAGGTCGAGATGCTGCACGGCATGCTGATGCTGCTCGCCGTGATGACGGCGGTTCGCCGGCCTTGGGCAAGCGGGCTGTGCATGGCGCTCGCCCTGCTCGCGAAGTTCCAAGCGGTGACGGTGCTCCCCGTCCTCGGAACGTATCTGCTCGTCGTGCTGCTGCGCGAACGCCGCTGGCGGCATCTGCCGTTATGGCTGGGAGGCTTCGCCGCGCCCTGGGCGGTCACGGCGGCTTACTTCGCAGCCGAAGGAGCGCTCGGGCGGATGTTCGCGCAGGCCTATACGGGGGCGGTCGGATCGTTCACGGGGGTGACGGTTAACGCCATGAACATCTGGTACAACCTGCTCGGCGTCGGACCGGGGGAGCCGGACACTCAGGTCTGGTTCGGCGCGGTGACGCTGCGGGACGCGGGGCTCGCGCTGTTCGCCGCCGCCGCGCTGGCGGTCTGCGCCTATGTCGCGCTGGCGATTCGCAGAGGCGCGGGCGCGGAATCCGTGCTGCTGCGCGCCTCCGCCGCGATCGGCTTCGCCTTCTTCATGCTGCCGACCGAAATGCATGAGCGGTACGGCCTGCCCGCGCTCGTCATCGCGATCTTCGCCGTGCTGATGGATTGGCGGTGGGCCGTCGCGGCGGCAGGCCTAACGGCGACGACGCTGATCAATCTGGCCGTCGTGCTGCAGGCCGGCAGCGGGGGCGGCCCCGGCGGCAGGTTCGGCGGTCAGGGCCGCGGCATGGGGCAAGGACGAGGCATGAGCGGCGGCGCGCGCGGCGAGGGCGGCGGATGGCAAGGGGGCGACGGGTTCGCGAACGGCGGCGGCGGAGGAACCGGCGGCGGTTGGCCCGACGGGAGCTTTCCCGCTAACGGGACCGAAGGCCAAGGCTGGGACGCGATCGGCGGGTTCGGCGGCATCCGCGGCGGCAGCGCCAACAGCAACGTGTTGGGTGGCGGGTACACTTGGGTCGCGGTCGTCAATGCAGCGCTACTCGCGTGGATGTTCTGGCTATTATGGCGGGAAGTGCGCGATGCCCGCGCCAAGAATGACCCTGTCGAAACGGGTACGGACTTGATGCGTTTAACGGACGGCGGCGCCGGACCCCTCCCGGAACCCGTCGAGGCCGCGGGAGACCAACCGGGCGCTTAGCTCCTGAAGATCGACAAGCGGCATCTCGACGGTCTGATCTTCATCACCCGTCTCAAACGAACCCATATACCGCTGAAGGAAATCGAAAAGTACATGACGTCGGCAACCTTTCAAGATTACGAGAGCTGCTACAACATACTTCTTGATCGCGAGCTTTGAGCATGAGGCGGCAGCGGCAGTCCGGGACGTGATTTTATCGTCCTGGACTGCCGGTTTTTTCTGGGAGAGAGCAAATACCAGAACTGCTGGTGAATGAGCCGAAGGAATACAGCTGAGGCGATGTGACATCAGCGTCGCCTTTAAGACCCTTCACGACCAGGTGAACGGCAAGAAAAGAAGGCCAAATATCAATTTCCGCTACCGGGTTGACGGACTGACCGTCTGCCATTGCGGAGACCCGGGGCATCTGTTGAACCTTAGCATACGCGTATTTCATAATCCTCGTATTGTCCTCTCCAGTACACACTCCGTACAAATTGGAATTGTATAATTCACTCCAGATAGAGGAGAGGAGAGGAGAGAACGCAATTGAGTTGGTTGATCCGAATCAGTTTGAAAAATGACGTTGCCGTCGTTATTTTATGTGTGTTTGTACTCGGGTACGGATTCTATTCGGCTACGCAAATCAAGCAGCAGACGTTCCCGGATTTGGAGTTTCCGGCGGTCTTTATCCAAGTCGTTCAGCCAGGCGCGTCGACGGAGGAGATGGAGACGAGCGTTACGAAGCCGGTGGCGGACAGCATGAAGAGCATCAAGGGCTATGTTCCCTTACCAGCACTTCATCGGAGAATGCCGCCAGCATCGTGATCCAATTTCCGTTCGGCTCGAATATGGACAAGCTTTCCGGCGATATTGAAGCCGCCGTGAATAAGCTGAATTTGCCTGCGAACGCAAAAGTGAATGTCCAGCGGTTGTCGATTAACGCTCAGCCCATTGATCAGGCCGCGATATTCTCCGGAAGCGGAGATCCGCAAGCGCTGGCTAAGAAGCTGGAGGGAGAAGTCGTTCCCGACATGAAAAGTTTGACGGCGTCAGTTCCGTCGCTTTGAAGGGGACGACGTCTGAGCAATTGAACATCGTCGTAGACAGGGAAAAAGCCGCTCAAAAGGGAATCAGCCTAAGCGCCATCTAGAGCGCCTTGCAGTCGCTGGACTATGCCCTCCCGCTCGACACGGTCACGCAGGAGGAGACGACCATCCCGATCCGTCTGACCGGCAAAGTCAGTTCTTTAAAGCAGATCGAGGCGTTGAAGCTGAAATCCGCCGGTACGCAAGGGATGGGAGCCCCTGCTTCCGAACAGCCGGGAGGTGCGGCGAACGGCGCTATCCTGCTGTCGGACATTGCCGAGATCAAGACCGTGACGACGAAGGAACAGTTTACCCGCTACAACGGAGAGCCGAGTTTCGTTGTCGAAGTCATTAATGATCAGGATGCGAACACGGCAGACGTCTCCGATGAAGTCAAAGCGCTGCTAGCTTCCTATGAAGACAAGGGCGAACGTAGGGATCGTCGTCACGAATGCGGGTCGTCCTGCTGGACCGGGTCGATGGCATGGAAACGGCGTAAAGCGAAAGAAATCGAATCATTCTAAGGTTGCGATTGCGGCGAGGACAGAAGAGCTTCAACCGAATCTCTTCTGTTCTTGAAAAACGAAGGGAGAGGATTCATGATGAAGAAGCGGCTGAATTCGACGGAGAGGAAGCCTCGTTCCAAGCTGCTGCGCACGGCGTCCGTCACGGCTGGCGTACTGATTGTTCTCATGTCTAGCGTCCTTTGTTTGCATGTGCCGGAAAAACAAGGCATCGAGGTCGCATTGATGCCGTTTGTTCTCATTGTGCTTGCGGTTGCCGTATTGCAAGTATTACAAGGATGCAAGCCTTCGCAAGGACGCTCCCGCAGCGGATAATTAGAATAGGAGGCGAGCCCGATGACCACCGTTATGGTCGTGGACGACGAGGCGCCTATCCGGGAGCTCGTCCGGCTATATTTGGAAGACGAAGGCATGGAGGTCGTAGAGAAAGCTAATGGGGAGGAAGCCTGGCAATATTACAACAAGCTGGAATACGAACATCTTGCGTTAAATATTCGCCAATATCGATTGGACGAGCAAATCCGAAACGTCATCATTACCTCCGAACCGCAGTGGTCGGCCATAAATTTGGATATCGAGCTGGAGTTGGCGGAGATCGCGGCGATATTCAAGTGACGAGACAAGTCGGCCAATGGACGACGTTCCGTATTTACCTGCCTAAGGCGTAAGTTACTTTGTCAGCATCCGCATTAAGAGATCTACGTCCGGAAACCCGTATTCTTCTTCCCCCTGTTCGCACAGGATCAGACTGTTAAGGATCGAGATGTACCAGAACAGCCGCTCTCTGGGATCGCCGGGAGCGAATTCGCCTGCCTGCTGTCCTTTGACGAAGATCGGAATCAGCCGATCGATCAAAGCATTCTCGGAATGCCGTTCAAAGATCCGCGCGACCTCCGCCGGGAGCTCATCCGTCTTGCGCGCCTTGAGAATCAGCATGAAGGCATATTTATTCTTTTCGTCCAGTATGTTTTGGGTCAGCGCTCTTATCCGTTCGTAAGGCGTGCCCGGCACATGGCGACTGTCTTCGACCTCCTCCGTCGCGTCCTCCATGAGCTCTCGGACGATCGCCGTGAATAGTTCGTCTTTGGATTCGAAGTAACGATAGATGAGACCTTCGCTAATGCCGGCGGCCGCGGCAATCATGCTCGTCTTCGTACGTGCGAATCCGTGACGGGCGAATACTTGAAGTGCCGCTTGTTTGATCTGCGTCGTGCGTTCGTCGCGGATTTGATCCAACTGCCGTTTGTTTAAGGGTGACAATGGCGTTCAAGCTCCGATCTTTGAGAAGGTTGTTCTCATTATAACACGTGAGATATCCCTCATGATCACGACAACGGGCTCGTTATGGGCACGTTAGGGGCGCACCCGATTCATTAATTCTTCGAGGAATTGATCGGTTTGAGCAAAACAAGCCAGATGACCGGCGTTCTTGATGAGCACGAATTCCTTGCGAGGCGCTTCAATCTCGTTGAAAAAAGCTTGAGCGGTCTCGGCTGGCGTGACCAGATCGGTATCCCCTTGGAAGATGAAGTACGGCAATTCGTACCTCGTTCCGAGCTTGCGGGCGTCAAAGGAGATCAATTCATCATACAGCATATCGAGCGTGTGGCTCATCCCTTTGAAAATATCGATGAGGTCGCGCATTTTATGATCCGGAGAGGCAAGCATCGACGGCAGAATGAGGTCCATAATCATATTGGGAACGGGCAATTGGACTTTGACCATCCAGCGGTTCTTTTGGTCGAAGTCTTTCTGGCTCCAGCGGGAAGGGTCCGAGCCGATTTTCTCGTACAGCTTGACGCCTTTCGAACAACCGGCCGCACGGAGTCCTTCCAGATTCAACTGATAGGATAGCTTATGCCCTTCGACGCTTACGTTCTGATCCGTACCTACATAGGCATGGAAAAGCTCGGGTCTCCGCAGGGCCATCTGAGTCCCGATAACACTGCCCACGGAACTGCCGATGAGGATTATCTTGTCTAGCTGAAGATGGCGAAGCAGGTATTGCGCGACTTCGATTCCATCTTGAACGAGACGATCGAAGGAGATGGAACCGTTGCCCTCTTTGCCGTTCTTGCGGAATGTCTTGCCTGCGCCGCGTTGATCCCACTGGACAACGGTGAAGTGCTTCTCCCACGAACGCAACAACGGAGCGAAGATGGAATACGCGGAAGCCGGCCCGCCATGAATGAACAATAGTACGGGATTCCGGCGATCCTCGCCGCGCACCGTGATCCATTGCTCGATGCCGCCGATCGTAACAAAACGGCTTTCGACGATGCCGTTCGGCGATTGGAACCGAAGTTTCCGCGCGTTTTTGCGTTGATTGAACCTCCTCATGATCAGATCCGGCAAGATGTTGGTTTTAGCCATTTGGAATAGCTCCTTTGAATTGGATTCGATTGATTTAATCATGAGTGAGTAACTCACTCATCAAAAGAATAATCTCATTTCAATCGGCTGTCAATCCCGAATTACGACATACAGGCGGAGGTCATAAAGAAATAAAGAGCCGCTTGCTCCGCGATAAGGGGGGAAGCGGCTTGTTATAGATCGCGACGGGACGATACATTCGGGGAGGTAAGCTTCCCCGGGCTTCATTACATTTTTTTCTCCTACATGCGGCTAGGCGCAGGCAGTCCAAGCACCGCCAGGGCGTCGCCAATCGTTTCTTTGAATTTGAAGGTTAGCCAGAGCCGCTGCGCTTTTTGATCGTCGTCGGCTTTGAGAATGGGGCAAGACGCATAGAAATTGTTGAACAAGGTGGCTAACTCGTAAGCGTAATTGCATATCGCGTTCGGCGATAATTCGCGATAGGCCACGTATAAAGCATCTTGCCAGGTTGCCAAATGTCTGAGCAAGGCGTGCTCCGCTTTTTCGATCGCATGGATTTCGAGAGGAGTCTGCGGTCTCATATTCCATTCCTCCTCGGCTTTGCCTAAGATACGAACTGCCCGCGCATGAGCGTACATCAGATATACCCCTGAATTTCCGGTGATTTCCGTCGCCTGTTGGATATCGAATACGACCTCCGTCATTAGACTGAAGCGAAGCAGGTAGTAACGGATCGCCGCGGCCGCGATCGTTCTGCCGGACAGCCCTTGCCGATCCGACCGCTTGTCTTCGATGACGCCTTCCATGAGGTCGAGCAATTCGGATATCTTGATCCCGATGCCTTGTCTGCCGGACATGGCGTAGGAGGCTTTTCCGGCCGAAGTGTCTATGCCCAACGCTTGGGCGGCCGTCGGACTCAGCGAGACCACGCCGTAGCTGACATGCCGAAGCTTCTCGGCTTGCGCGGCGTAACCTAGAATATCCAGCGCTTGTTTGACCATGGCTTGCGGATATTGCTGCCGATAGTCGATGACGTTAATGACGAGATCGGCTGTCCCGTACGAGGCGCCGGTCCCGGCGCGATGCGTCGACCATAAGTCGTCGGAAAAGCGTTTATACGAGAAGTCCTTCTGAAGCAATCCGAACTTCCAGAGATGGTAGGCGATATCTTTGGCCGTATAGGTTAGAATGCCGTTTGAACGAACCAAAACCTTGTCCGGTTGATGTTCGGAATCCCCGTCCTCTCCTTCGGACGCCGCTTGATTGAGTACCCAGCATCCTTCAAGCTTCCCGGAGGTTTCCCGATAAAATTGCGGGGTTTGCTGCAGCAAGCGAAAGGCCGAATCCCAAAATCCCTCTCTGACGATATTGCTTTCCCATACCAGCAAGTCGTAGCGGATGCCGAACGCATTCATTTCTTCGAGATGTTCGCGAACGATTCGTTCGGCTGCCAGCAGCCCCATCCAAGAGACGTTCTCGTTCCCTTCCTCCAGCGCATGTAGGACTTTCGTTCTCTGCTCCAAGAGCGAAGGGTGCCGTTCGTACTCCTTGTTGACCTGGGCATAGATATCCCAGCAGAAGTCGCCAAAGCGCGCATGCTCCTTCTGGTGGGGGATGTTCAATAGACCTACCAAGGTATCCGCCAGCTGATTTCCCAAATCGTCGATATAATTGTGCACCTCCACGCGGTATCCGACCCGCTTTAAGAGCCGCACGAGCGCATCGCCGATACAGGCGTTTCTTAGATGTCCGATATGGGCCGACTTGTTCGGATTAATGGACGTATGTTCGATGACGGCCTTGTCGCCGGCGTTCGCGGGCAGGATGAACGTCCTCTGAGCCCATTGGCCCCAATCCATGTGCAGATTGATAAAACCCGGGGGAGCGACTTCGATTTTCCGGACCAGGTTCTCGATGCTGCCGTCTCTCTCCAGCTTGGCTTTCAACATTTCGGCGATTTGGACGGGCGCTTTACGCAGTCTTTTGGCCAGCTGCATGGCGATATTCGTGGCGTAGTCGCCATGCTCCAAATGAGCGGGCTGTTCTACAACGATCTTCAGGTCATCCCCATATTCGAGACCTATTTCCTCCAACAAACTTTGCGTTGACTTCTCTATGCACCTGACGATCGTCTGGCTGATCATGGAGACCTCTCCCTTCAAAATCATAAAAGCCCTCGTCTCTGTAAAAAGAGACGAAGGCTTATGCATTCGCGGTACCACTCTTGTTGTTGAACGGACGTTCAACCACTCGGTAAGATAACGGTCTTCGCCGTGACTTCCTATTGCTGCATTCAGAAGTCATTCTCATGGGTGCGCTTCGCGCATTGACTCCGTACCGGCTCCCACCCTCCCGGCTCGCTTGAACTTCCGTCAACGGCTACTGTCCCAGTCATTGAATTTGCTGTATTTTCTAAATAGTATAGTCAATTCTGACAGGAAATCAACAGCAAATTGATGCAACCTGAAGCCGGCGCCGATCGGACTCGCGGTGACGACGGTCGTCGCGATGTTCCTCGTCTGAACGGCGGCGTATAGATTTCCCTGCGGTTCTCGTGAACCGCAAGGTTTGTTTGCGTTCCGCATCGCTCCAATAGGCTTTCAGTCTCTAGTCCTTCGGGGATGCTCCCGCATTCACGAGCTTGAGGCGGTCCCCGCGCCTTGGCGCGAAGCGGGATCGCTTCTTTTTCTTGTGCAAAATCCAACTTTCAAGTTTACTTCGTTGTAAATATTCACCATATCTTTTATAGTAAAAATAGCTTGGATCATAAGGACTATGGCGCGTGTTGTGAGGTGTGAACCGGGTGCTGCAAAATCTGCTATTAAACGTCATAATCATCATAATTCCGGTCGTATTTTTCGCGATAATGCTGCAATATTCTGGTTATCATGATCAGCGCGGACTCGCGAAATATCGTTACGCGATCGCGCTCGTCTGCGGGTTGTCCTCCGTGCTCTGCATGTTGATTCCGGTGGTGAACGCAGACGGGTTCAGGTGGGATCTGGGCGCCATACCGATCGGGGTCGCCGTCCTGTACGGCGGGCGTCTGCCCGGAGCGGCGGCCGCGCTCATCTACGCGGCCGCCAACTTCGCGACCGCGGACGGTCGGTTCGCCGCGGAGATGCTGTCTCTGGCCGCTGCGCTCCTCTACCCCTACATAGGGTCCGGACGCTACGCCAGGTCGAACTTGTCCGTCAAGCTCATCGGAGGCCTCGGCGCCTCGATCGCGTTTTATTTCGTCACCTTGAATCTGGTCCTGTACCTGTCCGATTCGTTCGACGCGAGTCTGCGCTTGGATCGTTTGACGTTCATCGTGTTTCAATTCCTCGTCATCGTCGCGCTGCCAATCGTCTTGTTCCTCGTCGAGAAGCAGTTCGTGTGGGCGATGTTCCAGGAGCGGCTGCGACAAGCCGAACGCCTGAATATGATCGGAGAGATGGCCGCTTCCATCGCGCACGAGGTCCGCAATCCGCTGACGGTCGTGAAGGGATTCCTGCAGCTGCTGAGCAGCTCCAATGACGAGAAGACTCGCCTCTACATGACGACTTCGATCGCCGAGCTCGACCGCGCGGAGTTCATCATCAGCGACTATCTGAACATGGCCAAGAATCAACCGGAGGAGCGTCATCCGCTGGACGTGTGCGAGCTCGTCGAGACGGCCGTGCAGACGATGACGCCGTTCGCCGTGATGCAGAGCATCGAGCTTCGCCATCTGTGCGAGCGGGACCACTATGTGCAGGGGGATACCGTCAAGTTCAAGCAGGTGATCATTAACGTCGTGAAGAACGCCATCGAAGCGATGCCGGGCGGCGGGATCATCGAGGTGCAGTCGTTCCGGCAGGAGGACGAGGTCATCGTGAAGGTGCTGGACAACGGAGAAGGCATGACGCAGGAGCAGCTCGGCAGGTTGGGATCGCCGTATTTCTCCGCCAAAGAGAAGGGAACCGGCCTGGGCACGATGGTCGTATTTCGGATCGTAGAGTCGATGGGGGGTAAGATTACGTACCGGAGCGAGAAAGGCAAGGGGACGCAGGTCGTGATGCAATTCCCGGCGGCGGGAGAAGGTTAGTCGCGCTAAATACGTCAATCAGCTCATTCTATATCCAATAGGAGATCCCATGCCCAAAGCCATTCTGTTCGATCTTGACGGTACGCTGCTCGACCGCGACCGCTCGCTATTGGACTTCGTTCGGGCCCAGTACGACCGGATTTCGGCTTTCCGTCATGTGGACAAGCCTGCCTTCGTGCGCCGATTCATCGAGCTGGACGCAAAGGGGTACGTCTGGAAGGACCGCGTCTACCAATCGCTGCTGTCCGAATTCCAAGCGGATCACAGCTGGGAGGCGTTGCTTGAAGACTATATCGACGGGTTCCGGCACCATTGCGTCGGGTTCCCCGGCCTGCATGAGATGCTGGGGCACCTCCGAGATAAGGGCTTGAAGCTCGCCATCATCACGAACGGATACACGAGATTCCAGGAGAACAACATCATGGCGCTCCAACTGCCGCCCTACTTCGACGAGATCGTCGTCTCCGAGCGGGAAGGCGTGCGCAAGCCGGATCCGGAGATTTTCCACCGCGCCTTGCGGCGGCTGAACGTAACGCCCGGCGAGGCGGTCTACGTAGGGGACCACCCGGCAAACGACATACGGGCGGCCCGTCAGGCGGGAATGCGCGCGGTCTGGAAAGAAGATGCCTACTACGCGAAGCCGGACGAAGCGAACTGGACGATCCGGCAATTAAGCGAGATTAGCGCGCTGGCGGATCATCTCCTGCCTTAGCTGTCAATAGCCGCTTTCGTTGAATCCCCTTCATCGCGCCAGTCCGCAGCGATCGAGGTTGTGTTTCATTTCCAATCCGGTTAAGATGTAGAATATTACCCACTAATTTGATTGGAATTAATGACAAGCCGGAGAGGATGCGTGAGGATGACGAGAATTGCCAGCAATCTGACCGACCTGATCGGGAACACGCCGCTGTTGGCGTTGTCCAGGTTCGCGGAGGGCCTGGAGACGGAGGCGAATCTGATCGCCAAGCTGGAGTACTTCAATCCGGCGGGCAGCGTGAAGGACCGGCTCGGCTTCGCGCTGATCAAGGATGCGGAGGAGAGAGGGCTCCTGAACCGGGACACCGTCATCATCGAGCCGACGAGCGGGAATACGGGAATCGCGCTGGCGTTCGCGGCCGCGGCATTGGGCTATCGGCTGATCATCGCGCTGCCGGAGAGCTTCAGCGTCGAGCGGCGCAAGCTGATGACCGCGCTCGGCGCCGAGCTGGTGCTGACGCCCGCGACGGAGGGGATGACGGGAGCGATCCGGCGGGCGGAGGAGCTCGCGGCGGAGAACCCCAATTCGTACATCCCGCAGCAGTTCAGCAACCCGGCGAATCCCGGCATCCATCGGACGACGACGGCGGAGGAGATCTGGCGGGATACCGATGGGCAGGTCGACGTCTTCGTGGCGGGCGTCGGCACGGGCGGAACGATCTCGGGCGTCGGGTCCGCGCTGAAGGCCCGGAAGCCCTCGGTCCGGATCGTCGCGGTCGAGCCGTTCGACTCTCCGGTCTTGTCGGGCGGCGCCAAAGGGATGCATGCGATCCAAGGCATCGGCGCCGGATTCGTGCCGGATAACTACGATCCGTCCGTCGTCGACGAGATCTTCAAGGTGAAGAACAAAGATGCCTTCGAGACGTCGCGCGCGTTGGCCAAGTCGGAAGGGCTGCTGGTCGGCATCTCTTCCGGCGCAGCCGTGTACGCCGCCGTCCAGATCGCGAAGCAGCCGGCCCACAAGGGCAAGAATATCGTCGTGCTGCTGCCGGATACGGGCGAGCGGTATCTATCGACCTCCTTGTTCCTGGAAGAGTAGCGAATCAACGAGAGGGCCGCCCGGCGGGGCGGCCTTTTTGGCGTTTTGGCGAGATGGCGGCGTATATGCCGGTCTCGGTATCGTTTCATCAATATGGGAGGTTTCCTCGCATTCGAATGCGGAAGATACCCTCATCTGTAGATTCCGTCCGATATTTATGTAAATATCATGTAATTTAGGAACCGAATAATCGATTTTAGTTCTCATTTATGTTAATTTAAATAACATTATATGAAATTTTAATTGCCATGTGAATCTTTCTCCTGCTAAAATCGGGATAAATATACCGATGACGGTAGGGGGACGAACGATGAAGAAGCTGTCTTGGGGCGTGTTGGCCCTGATGCTGACGATGTTCGCGGCAGGCTGCGGCGCGAAGGACGACGGCAAGGAAGGCGCCGCTCCGAGCGCCGGCGAGGCCGGCGGCACCGCGAGCGCGGATGGAGCGGGCGCGAAGGTGTATCTGATCGGCACGGACGCGAGCTACGCGCCGATGGAGAGCATGGACAAGGACAAGATCGTCGGCTTCGACGTCGACTTCCTGGAGGCGGTCATGAAGGAAGCCGGCCTTGACTACAAGCTGGAGAACGCCGGTTGGGATCCGCTCTTCACCGACCTCGAGTCCAAGACGCACAAGTATGACGCCGGCATCTCGGCCATCTCCATCACGGACGACCGGAAGGGAACGTTCGACTTCTCGATGCCGTACTTCGAATCGGTCAATATGATCCTCACCAAGGAGGACAGCGCGATCGCGAATGCGCAGGATTTGAAGGACAAGAAGGTCGCCGTCCAGGGCGCGACGACAGCGGAGGAGCTCATGAAGGGCATCATGGGGGAGACCAACGCGAGCTTGAAGCGGTTCGACAGCAATACGGTGGCGCTGCTGGAGCTGGAGAAAGGCGGGGTAGACGCGGTGGTCGCCGACTTCGCCGTCGTGCAGTCTTACGTCCAGAGCCATCCGGACAAGAAGTTCAAGGCGATGTTCGACAAGACCAACTTCCAATCGGAATACTACGGCATCATGCTGCCGAAGGGCAGCGAACTGAAGGCCAAGCTCGATCCGGCGATCGAGAAGGTTCGGAGCAGCGACGCCTACAAAGAGATGTACAAGAAGTGGCTCGGCGTCGAGCCGGACACGACCGACCTGCTGAAGACCAAATAACCGGGGAACGCGCGAAGAGCATGCGGCAGGGCAATCGCCTGCGCATGCTCTTGCCGTAAGGAGGGGTGCAGATGGATTTTCGGTTTGACATCATTGAATATTACGCGCCCCAACTGCTGAAAGGTACGCTGCTGACGATCGGCATCTCGCTGGCGGCGATCGTCGTGGGCTCGGCGCTGGGTCTCGGCGTCGGCTTCGGCAAGATGTCGTCGGTGCGAGCGCTGCGGTGGCCGGTAAGCGCGTACATCAACTTTTTCCGGGGGACGCCTCTTATCCTGCAGGTGCTGATCGTGCACTTCATCCTGATCCCGCCGATCCTCGGGACGACTAACGGCGTCGTCGCGGCGATCGCGGCGCTCGGATTGAACTGCGCGGCCTACACGGCCGAGATCTACCGGGCGGGCATCCAGTCGATCGACGCCGGCCAGCGCGAAGCCGCCTATTCGCTTGGGCTGACGCGCCGGCAGGCGATGCGCTTCGTCATCCTGCCGCAGGCGGTGAAGCGGATGATCCCGGCCTTCGGCAACGAATTCATCGTCCTGATCAAGGACTCCTCGCTGGTCGCCTGGATCGCGGTGCCGGAGCTGATGTACTGGAGCAATGCGATGAAGGGCCAGTATCTGCGCGTATGGGAGCCCTATCTGACGGCGGCGCTCATCTACTTCATCCTCACTTACTCGCTGAGCAAGCTGCTCGGCTACATCGAGAGGAGGGTGTGACCGCATGGAGACGAGTCCGCTCATTCAGATGAACGGCATTACCAAGTCGTACGGTTCGAACGTGGTTCTGCGCGACATCGATCTGGCGGTGCGGCGCCAAGAGGTGGTCGTGGTGATCGGGCCTTCCGGCTCGGGGAAGTCCACGCTGCTGCGCTGCATGAACCTGCTGGAGCGTCCGGATGGCGGAGACGTCCGGATCAAGGGGCAATCGCTGACGGCGAAGGGCGTCGATATCGCGGCCGTCCGCGCGGAAGTGGGGATGGTGTTCCAGCGGTTCAACCTGTTCCCGCATATGAGCGTGCTGGACAATGTCATGCTGGCGCCGGTGCAGGTGCGCAAGCGGCCGCCGGAGGAGGCGAAGGCCAAGGCGCTGGCGCTGCTGGCGAAGGTAGGGCTGACGGAGAAGGCGGACGCGAAGCCGGAGTCGCTGTCCGGCGGCCAGGCGCAGCGCGTCGCCATCGCCCGGGCGCTGGCGATGGAGCCGGAGATTCTGCTGTTCGACGAGCCGACGTCGGCGCTCGATCCGGAGATGGTCGGCGAGGTGCTGGCGGTCATGAAGACGCTGGCGGCGGAGGGGATGACGATGGTCGTCGTCACCCACGAGATGGGCTTCGCGCGCGAGGTGGGCGACCGCTTATTGTTCATGGAGCAGGGCGCGATCGTAGAGGAAGGCGTCCCGCGCGAGATGTTCGAGTCGCCGCGGCAAGAGCGGACCAAGCTGTTTCTGTCGAAGGTGCTGTAGCGCTCGGTGCTGGGCCGGCTTCCGCCTTCATGAAGCTTGTGCGGAGCCATCAGCCTACATGCAAGATCATTCTGGCCATCGAGAAATAAATGACCAATCCGGTACCGTCTACTAATGTCGTAATGAAGGGCCCCGATACAACGGCGGGGTCCACTTTGAATTGATTCAGAACGAGCGGCAGAACGGCTGCGACGAGAGAAGACCAGATGACAATGAAGATCGCGGTAATCGCCACGACGGTCCCGATATCGAAGCCGACGCCCAAAAACTGCGCCCTGAAAAACGCCACGGTCCCCATGCACAGACCAAGAAAGAATCCCGTGAATATTTCTTTTCGAATGACTTTAAAAATATCTTTGAATTTCACTTCGCCCATGCCTAGCGCGCGGACCAGCGTCGTGACGATTTGCGTGCCCGAGTTTCCCCCGGTCCCGATCAGCAAAGGAATAAAGAAGGATAAAGCCACGACTTCATTAAGGGTCTCCTCATAATGCCGGAGCACGTTCCCCGTATAAGCCTCCGCGACAAACAGAATAAGCAGCCATCCGATGCGCTTCCGGAACAGGCTCCATATGGAGTTTTTGAAATACGGCTCCTCTAAGGGTTGGCTGCCCCCTAACTTCTGGATGTCCTCGGTGGCTTCCTCGTGGATGACGTCGATCAGGTCGTCTACGGTGACAATCCCGATCATGCGATGGTCCTGCGTGATGACGGGAATCGCATACAAATCGTACTTGGATAAAATAGAAGCGACTTCTTGTTGGTCCATCTCCGCAGGGACCGTCACGATGTCTTCCTTCATGATCGCTTCCAGCAGCGTCTCCGGCTGCGCCAGGATCAGATCTTTAAGCGAGATGATGCCGATTAGCTTGCCGTAGGTATCCAGCACGTAGATATACGATACAATCTCCGCCTCGCGCCCCACTTTCCGGACATGCTGCAGGGTCTGGTCGACGGTCCAGGCATTGCGCGCGGAGATATAGTCCACCGTAGCCAGACTTCCGGCCGAGTCGGGAGCGAAGTTCATCAAGGTGCTTATCTTTTCCCTATAATCGGGGGGCAAGGAGCCCATCATTTTTTCCGCTTGATGGGGATGGATGGCTAATAGCAGATCCACGACGCTGTCGCTGGACATTTCGTTCAGCAGGGAGGATGCCGCATCGGCGCTGCTTCGATTCAATATGCGGTACTGGGCATCCGGTTCCATGTATTCCATGATCTCCGCGCTCAGCGATATCGGAAGATCGGCGAACAATCGGACCTGGTCTTTCAAGTCCAATTGCATGAACATCTCCGCAAGATCGTACGGCTGAATCCGGGCGATGTATTCCTCTAACGCGTCCCGGTCGTTTGCGTTCAACAAAGACTTCAGCTCCTGGAGCATCGATAACGTCCCTCCTTGTCTAAGTTTGGTCAGCCTGGCTCTTGGCCTGTTCAATATGTACCCAGCAAGCCGAAAAGGATGCCGGATTTCCGCTTTTGCCTATTTTCAACCCATCCTCTTACGGGTAAGGAATCGGGGAGCGCCGAAAACGCCGCCTTTTCAAGCAATTCGACGAATCAGGAACGCTGCGTTAACGGGGCGGCGGATAGCCGCTTCAATCGGCGCTATCGTCAACCCTATGTCTTTTGACACCTCTCCGCCCGCATAGCATAATAATCACTATCTTTCACGAACGCGATTCGCGATCTTTCGCGATTGCTACCACGATTTATCGCAGAGGGCCCGCTCGATTATTAAGCAGCAGCCCTTTTTTTTATGCGAATGGAAGGAAAGGAAGGCGACTCGCCATGCGACTGTGGTCCGAAATCCGGAGCAAGCCGATGGTCTTCTTCACGCTGATTCTTCTGCTGAAGGGCGCATTGGCCTGGTTCGTCATCTTTGACGGCGGCCCCTCGTGGATGACGGCGCTAACGGAGATTCCGTTCATCCTCATGCTGTTCATCGCGATCGAATGGTTCGCGTCGAAGCGGAAGTTTCTGTATTACATGCTAGTCAATCTGCTCATAACCATCCTGTATTTCTCCGTGCTGATGTATTACAAATATTATGGCATCATCGTCACGTATCATGCGCTGGAGCAGGCGGACAAAGTCGCCAAGGTCGGCGAGAGCACCTATTCGCTGCTGGACCCGTACTATCTGCTGATCTTCATCGATATTATCGTGCTCGGCATCTATATGATCCGGCCTAAGAACATCGCCAAGCTCAAGGACCTAGGCACGCGGCGCAAGGCGAACCGCACCGCGCTGCTCGGCGCGTTCATCGTGTCGGCCGCCCTGTGCGTGTTCAACGTCTGGCCGAACCACGCCAGCATGAACGAGAACAAGAAAGCCGAGGGCATGGGCATCCTGAATTACGAGGTGTACACCATCTTCGCCGACACGACGGAGAAGCAGCCGATGATCGACAAGTCGGAGATCACGCAGAGCGCGGTCGACGAGGTCAAAGGGATTCGGGAGCCGGCGTCGCCCCGCTACTTCGGCGCCGCGCGCGGCAAGAATCTCATTGTCGTGCAGATGGAATCGTTCCAGAACTTCCTGATCGGGTTGACGATCGACGGTCAAGAGATTACGCCCAATATCAACAGATTGGCCAAAGACAACTTGTACTTCAACAACTTCTATACGAGCGTCGGCCAAGGCACGACCTCGGACGCGGAGTTCGTCGTGAATACGTCCTTGTACGTGCCGCATCACGAAGCGGCGACTTCGTCGGCCTATATGGATAAGGACCTGCCGAGCCTGCCGAAGGCGATGTCCGCGAACGGCTACAAGACGGCGACCTTCCATACGAATAGCGTGGACTTCTGGAACCGTTCGGAGCTGTACAAGGCGATCGGCTTCGATAAGTACTACGACAAAGCCTTCTACGGAGACGACGATCATATCGCGTTCGGCGCGTCCGACGAGGTGCTGTTCGCGAAGACGGTGCCGGAGCTTGCCCGCATGGACCAAGACCGGCAGCCGTTCTATGCGATGGTCATCTCGATGAGCGCGCACCATCCGTACAAGATTCCGGACGAGAAGGCGAAGATTCGGCTTCCGGAGCGGTTCGACGGGACGCTCGTCGGCAACTATATTCGTGCCCAGAACTATGCCGACTATGCGATGGGACAATTCATCGACGGCCTGAAGGCGCAGGGCCTCTGGGACGACAGCGTGATCGTATTCTACGGCGACCACCAAGGTCTGCCGCTCTACTCCTTGAGCAACAAAGAGAAAGAGCTGATGCAGGGGATGTTCGGCCGGGAATACGGATATACGGACATGTTCAACATTCCGTTCATCGTGCATGCGCCGGGCGTATCGGCGCCCGCCGTCTTCGACAAGACGGGCGGCCAGGTGGATATTCTCCCGACCGTAGCGAATCTGCTGGGCGTATCGCTGAAGGACCAGATCCACTTCGGCGAAGACTTGTTCAATCAGGATACGAATCTGCTGCCGATGCGGCACTTCCTGCCGACGGGATCTTTCATCAACGACAAGAGCGTGTTTTTGCCGGGCATCTCCTACGAGGACGGCACGAACTTCAGCGTCCTGGACAACGGCGTGTTGGCGAACGGTTCGGCCGAATCGGAGTACGACCGGGCGCTGAAGCTGCTGAATATGTCCGACAGCTTCGCCGCGCAGCTGCCGGCGTTGCAGGGGACGGACGGAGACGCCAAGAAGTAAGCGAGGAGCCGGAACGGTCGTCGGGCGAGCTCGCATCGCAAGAAGGAGTAAGCAGAGAGCCTGAACGGTCATCGGGCGAGCTCGCATCGCAAGAAGAAGTAAGCGGAGAGCCTGAACGGTCATCGGGCGAGCTCGCATCGCAAGAAGGAGTAAGCGGAGAGCCTGAACGGTCATCGGGCGAGCTCGCATCGCAAGAAGGAGTAAGCGGAGAGCCTGAACGGTCATCGGGCGAGCTCGCATTCGCGATAGGAAATGGAAGGCGGTCTGCGGGGGCGGGATTCCCTGCGGACCGTCTTTGCTTTTGTTCTGGCTGCATCGAGGGTAATATAAGCCTATGAGGATCTATGCGTTTCCCTATCATACCTAGTTAGAAGGAGTACATCATGCCAGGACAAGCCAAACATACGGCCGCGATCTCGCTCGGCGTCATGGGGGCGGGGTTCCTCGCCACCTTCCCGCTGGGGGGCTGGCCGGGCGCCCTCTTGCACGGGGGATTCGAAGCCGGACTCGTCGGCGGGCTCGCCGACTGGTTCGCCGTCACGGCGCTCTTCCGCCACCCGCTCGGCATCCCGATCCCGCACACCGCGCTGTTGCCCCGCAACCGCGACAAGGTCGTCCGGTCGCTCGTCTCCGCGATGGAGAACGAACTGCTGACCAAAGAGAGCATCATCCGCAAGACGTCCGACCTCCGGATCGGAGACCGGCTGCTGGCGATGGTCGAGTCGCATCTGCCGGAAGCGACGAACGTCGTCGTCCGCGTCAGCGAGTATCTGGTGCGCCATGTGCCGGTCGAACGCGTCGTGCCGTTCGTCGCGCAAGAGCTAGGCGGCCGCATCCGAGCGATCGATACGGCGGCGGCGCTGCGGAAGATCGCGGAAGAGGCGCTTGCCCGCGGCTACGAGGAGCAGGCGCTGGGCTTTCTCCTGGCGAAGGCCGACGGCTTCGTCTCGCGTCCGCAGATCCGGCAGCAGCTCGGGACGATGGCCGCTTCCGCGCTCGGGAACATGCAGGCCGGCGGCTTCATGGGCTTCGCCGTCAACGCGTTCGTCGGCTTCATGAGCGAAGAGAAGCTCGGGACCCTGCTGCAAGGGGCGATCCTGTCCACGCTGAGAGAGATGCGGGAGGATGAGGCTCACCCGCTGCGGCAGCTGGTGCTGGACGAGATGCGCGCCGCGATAGCCGGACTGCCCGAGCAGCCTGCCGTGCTGGCGGAGCTGGAGCGCTGGAAGGCGAGCTTGACCGACGGCGACATGCTGGAACGCTACCTGTACGGTTGGGTCGAAGAGTTGAAGGGCAAGGCCGCCGCTTTCGTTCAAGACCCCGCCTACGCCGAACGATTCGTGCAGCCGGCGCTGACGAGTCTGCTCTCCCGCTTGCGGGAGGATCCCGCGATCGTGGATGGCATTCAGACCTGGCTTCAGACGAAGATCACGCAGATCGTTGAGGACAACCACTGGAAGATCGGCAAGCTGGTCAAGGAGAATATCGACAAGCTCGACAACGCTTCGCTCATCCGCATGATGGAGGAGAAAGTAGGCGGGGACCTGCAGTGGATCCGGGTCAATGGCGCCGTGTGCGGGTTCTTGATCGGGCTGATCCTGGAGGGCATTAACCTGCTGATGTGATGAATGCTCGCGCGTCAGTAGGCGCATGGGCGCATGGGCGCACGGACGTACGGACTGGGGCGCCAAAGGGTTTTAGCGGGAGAGAGAAGCTAATCTAGAATGGAGACCAAGAATGGAAACGTTAAAAAGGAACCGCCGCGGGCGGTTCCTTTTTTGTGAGCCGTTCGGCAAATTCGGCGGCAGTCGGTTATGAGCGAGGAGGCGCGTCTTTCGCCGCTGTAACGATACATTCTATCGTTGGAGCAGGCTGAGGCGCGTCTTTCGCCGCTGTA
>NZ_JACJVP010000004.1 GCF_014212125.1 Cohnella nanjingensis | reverse complement strand
TCGGCGTTGGAGGTCTGGAGGGCTGGAGGTCCGGAGGTCGGGAGGTCTGGAGGTCTGGAGATCTGGAGATCCGGCGGTCTGGAGGTCCGACAAATCTATGATGACGGAACAATAGGAACTTAGAATGTCAGAATGTCCGCTTACCACCAATAGGCCATGTGGATTTAATCGTTGCAGCTCGTAAAGGCCGGATTCGCCGCTGTGCGATCCTTTTATAGCCTGTCGCAATTTTCATTATAGCCTGTGACCTGGTAAGGTCATGCGTGTTTTTTATGGCGTTGCTCTTTACTTTCCCTGGGAGATTGGGCACAATAAATGGCGGCACAGGTCTATTTTATAGATATCGGGAGGACCCTCATGCGTTTGCGCGGCAGGAAAAATATAAGGGAAAGCTTGGAGGCCCAGCCGGAACTGGTCATCTTGGAGCCTCAGAAGTGGAAGGGCCGGTGGCGCGAGTTCTTCGGCAACGATCATCCGATTCACATCGAGCTCGGGATGGGCAAGGGACGGTTCATCAGCCAGAACAGCGTGCTGCGGCCGCAGATCAACTATATCGGCATGGACATCTTCGACGAGCTGTTGCGCAGAGGCAGCGAGAAGGCGCGTGCCGCCTGGGCGGAAAAGGGGCACGACCGCGTGCCGAACCTGGCGCTCGTGCGCGGCAACGTCGAGTATTTGCAGGAGATGTTCGAACCCGGGGAGCTGGAGCGCATCTATCTGAACTTCAGCGATCCGTGGCCGAAGAGCAAGCACGGCAAGCGCCGGCTGACCCACCCGCGCTTCCTCTTGAAGTACAAGGAGCTGCTCAGCGAGATCGGCGAGATTCACTTCAAGACCGATTCGCTCAGCTTGTTCGAGTTCTCCTTGAACAGTTTCTCGGACGCGGGGCTGCAGATGCGCAACATCTCGCTCGACCTGCACCGGGAGACGCTGCGCGAGGATCTGGTCATGACCGAATACGAGACCAAGTTCGTCGGCATGGGCCAGCCGATCTACCGGCTGGAGGCCGTCATCGGCGAGAAGGTACTTCAGGAGCATCGCCGGCGCATCGCGGAGGAATTCGCCGCCTCGGAGCGCAAGGGCGGAGCCAAAGAGCGGCCGCCGGGCGCGGCGGACGAGCCGGACGAGGACGAGGACGAGGATTAAGTCGAAGTTCGGAGATGCAATGAGATGAAGAAGCCGCAATCCAAAGGCGATGCCTTTGCGATTGCGGCTTTGTTTTTGTTTTTGGAGGTGAACCGCAGCCGATGCGCCGGGTTAACGGGAGGTTCCGTAGACGAAGTCGCGCCATCGGGTCGGCGGGTCCGCGCGAAGCGGGTGCGAAGGTCGCGATAACCGCAAAATACGGTTAACGGGCGGCGCGGAGCCTCTGAAATCGCGGCGATAACCGCAAAAAACGGTTATCGGGTGGTGCAAAGGCTCGGAAACCACGGCGATAACCGCAAAAAGCGGTTATCGGATGGTGCGAAGCCTCGGAAACCGCGGCGATAGCCGCAAAAAGCGGTTAACGGCCCTCGCGGAGCCTCGGAAACAGCGGCGATAACCGCCAAATACGGTTAACGGGCGGAGCGGAGCCTCGGAAACAGCCGCGCGGCTTCGGAAATAACGGGTCGCCAGGCTGCCCGAGATTGTTAAAAAAACCTTAAGATTCCGGCCGATCGGCAACCAACTCGCCGCCCGCTTCGTTAACTTAGTGAATCCAAGTGGCCACGAGCAGCGCGGTAGCGCTCCCCAGCATGGCGCCGGCGACGGTGTCGCTCGGATAGTGGAGGCCGAAGTAGACGCGGGATAACGCGACGCCGATGCCGAGAGGCAGGAGCAGCGGGATCAGCAGCGGCTCAGCGGCCATCCAGGGCGTCAGCATGGCGAAGGCTGCCGTCGTATGGCCGGAAGGGAAGGAGGGGTCTTTCAAGGGACGCCGTCCCGTGTTCACGCGTTCGAACACTTGATACGGGCGCAAGCGAGGAGCGCTCCGTTTGGCCGCGGCTACGGGCAAGTGGCTGAGGGCCACGGCCGCGAGCGCTTGCCAGCCCGCCGTGCTCCACGGATCCGGCGCGACCAAGCCGGCCGCGAGGGAGAAGGCGAGGCTGAACGTCGCTCCGCCGAGCAAGGACAACATATAGAAAAGCCAATTCAAAGCTTCGCGATTCCATCGGATATTGACGTGCAGGAACAAAGGGCCTTCCACTTGATGCAGCAGGCGGTAGAATCGGCTCATGTCGATCGCTCTCCTTTATTCGCCGTCAGGGCGGACTATGCTTTCTATTCTAAGGGCGGAATGTCAGCGCCGTGTGAACGGAGCAGCGTCCGTCTGTAAAACGACGGATTTGACCTTGGATATACGGAGGCAGCGTCCGTCTGTAAAACGACGGATTTGACATCCCATTGACACCGCGATAACCTGCGGCCTTTACGATGCTCCTAGAGGATCGTTAGAGGAGGCGAAGCGCGAATGGGAGAAGTCCGATTGGCTTTGTTTACCGATACGTACGCGCCGGAGATCAACGGCGTGGCCAAGACGCTCGAACGGTGGGTCGGGTACCTGCGCAAGCAGGGCGTCGCCTGCCAGGTGTTCGCCCCGGCCCGCCCGCGCGGCGAAGAAGCCGCCGCCGGCGTCGCGGAACGGCTCGCGAGCGTGCCGTTCTTCCTGTACCCGGAATGCCGCATCGCCATGCCGGCGTCCGCCGGCGCGGAACGCAAGCTGCTGGACTTCCGGCCGACCGTCGTTCATGTCGCGACGCCTTTCGGGACGGGCATGACCGGCCGGCGGCTCGCGCTGAAGCACGGCATTCCGCTCGTCGCTTCGCACCACACGCATTTCGTGCGGTATTTGCCGTTTTACAATCTACAGTGGATGGGTAAACTCTTATGGAGATATTTGCATTGGTTTCATCGCCCATGCCGGAGGATCTACGTTCCGTCCCGATCGGTGCTTGAAGAATGCCGCAAGGACGGCTGGCGCGGGCTCGAGGTCTGGAGTCGCGCGATCGACACGTCCGTCTTCCACCCCCGGGTGGACCGGGGCGCGCTGTTCGCCGCGAACGGCATTCCGCAGGACGCCTTCGTGGCGCTCTATGCGGGACGGCTCGCGCCGGAGAAGCAGACGGAGGTCGCCGTTCACGCCGCCGCCCGCTTCGCCCGCGAGACCGGCGCCGACGTAAGGCTGGCGCTCGCGGGTGACGGCCCGCAAGCGCCGGGCATTCGGGCGCTCGCAGCCAAGCTTGGCTTGAACGCCGTCTTCCTAGGCTCCGTTACGCAGCGCGAGCTGCAGCCCTGGATGGCCGCGTCCGACGCGCTTCTGTTCCCGTCGCCGACGGAGACGTTCGGCAACGTGGCGCTGGAAGCGATGGCTTGCGGCCTGCCGGTCGTCGCAGCGAACGCGGGAGCGCTGCCCGACACCGTGGAGGACGGCGCGAGCGGCTTGCTCTGCCCGCCTGCCGACCCCTCCGCATTCGCAGACGCGCTAATCCGGCTTTACCGCGAGCCGGGGCTGCGCGCCGCGTTGTCCGAGCGGGCGATCCAAGAGGCGCAATCCCGATCCTGGGACGACGTATTCGGCCGCCTGCTGAACGGCATGGCGGAGGCGAGCGCGGAGGTGCCGGCCGTCTCATGAGATTCCTGTACGAGAAATGAAAAACATTTCATCGGCGAGAAATGTCGCACGGGTGAAGGTCGCCGGGACTCCGGCCTTAGAAACGGAGCATTCGGGCGATATATCGTTTACAACCGGCGATATCCGTCTCCTAGATGCGGCCTTGCCACCGAGATTCCCGCTTCTTGCGCGGAAAAGGCCGGATATGCGGATTATCGCGTTTTGACAAAGCGCTGGAAACCAAAGAAAATGAGCGTTGTGACTTTTAACGAAAAATGGCTGGTCCGGCTTCGGGCACAAGACCGCAAACACAAAAGAGAGAAAAGCATTTTAAGAAAAATAGGGGTCTAGGGGGTAAAACCGAATATGTTGAACAACTTTTTGCTCGCCGTTCAGGTGTTCTTTTTCCTGATTGGTGCCTACCAGGTCATCCTGTCCTTTTTCGGTTGGTACCGCAAAAAAGAACGCATCGAACACAAGCCGACCAAATCGTTCGCTCTTCTCGTGGCCGCTCACAACGAAGAGACCGTCGTCGGCGCGCTGTTGGAAAACCTGCTGAAGATGGAATATCCGCGCGAATTGTTCGACATTTTCGTCATCTGCGACAACTGCACCGACGGCACTGCCGCTGTCGTGCGCCGTTACCCGGGGGTCTATGCCTGCGAGCGGAACAACCCGCATCAGCGCGGCAAAGGCTTCGCCATCGAATGGATGCTTAAGGAACTGTGGAAACGCCCGAAGCAGTACGACGCCGTCGTCATGTTCGACGCCGACAACCTGGTCGCGACGAACTTCCTGCAATACATGAACGAGGATCTGTGCAACGGGCACCAAGTCGTCCAGGGCTATCTGGACACGAAAAACCCGCATGATTCCTGGGTCAGCGCCGCAAACGGCATCAACTACTGGTTCTGCAACCGGCTCTGGCAGCTTCCGCGCTATAACCTCGGTCTGTCCAACTTCCTGGGCGGCACCGGGATGTGCTTCGAGACGAAGCTGCTGAAGGAGATGGGCTGGGGCGCGACCAGCTTGGTCGAGGACTTGGAATTCACGATTCGCTGCATTCAGCGCGGCATCAAGCCGAAGTTCAACTTCGACGCCCGCGTCTACGACGAGAAGCCGGTCTCGTTCCGCGCTTCCGCCCGTCAGCGGCTTCGTTGGATGCAAGGCCACTTCGACATTACCCGCCGCTACATGATCTCCACGCTCTGGCAGGGGATCAAGGAACGCAGCTGGGTGAAGATCGACGCCGCCATTTATATCTTTAACGCGTACAACTTCCTGATCGGCTTCCTGCTGACGGCGACGCTGTGGTTCGATCTGCTGCTGCCGGGTTCGCCGCACTTCGACTCGATCTACTCGGTCGCGCCGGCTTGGATCGCCATTCCGATCTCGCTCTACATCTACGCGCAGCTGCCATTGTCCATGCTGCTCGAGAAGGTCAACTGGAAGCTCTACTTCCGCTTAATCACGTTCCCGATCTTCTTCTTCTCCTGGTGGCCGGTCACGTTCTGGGCGTTCTTCACG
This sequence comes from Cohnella nanjingensis, assembly GCF_014212125.1. GTDB lineage: Bacteria > Bacillota > Bacilli > Paenibacillales > Paenibacillaceae > Cohnella > Cohnella nanjingensis. The sequence goes on along the minus strand of NZ_JACJVP010000004.1, from coordinate 190,788 downwards.
CAGAACAACAAGACGTGGAGCCACACGGAGCACACCCGCGTCCTGCGGCTCGAAGAGGTGCAAGGCAAGCAGATGTAAACATGCTGCCGCGATGCGGCGGCCCTTCGGGGCCGCCGTTTTGCGCTGCCGACGGATGGCGGCCGACGTGCTCCGATGGGACGGCCTGTACGGCCGACCGGCGTCGGTCTCGACGGCCGGGCTTCCGCCCGGACCGGGCACATCGGCCGTCGTCGGTCGGCTTGTACCTGCGGCGGCGCTGCTTTACAATTCGAACTAGAGGATGATCAGCCGGACGGAGGGGATGACCGCATGCGCGAATTCGAGGGGAAGCTGGTTCGGCCGCCGGGCGTCGGAACCTGGACGTACGTGGACGTTCCGTTCGACGTCGAGGAGGCTTTCGGCGCGAAGGGTCAGGCGCGCGTGCGCGGGACCGTGAACGGCGCCGGGTTCCGCAGCTCGCTCCTGCCGCACGGCAACGGCAGGCACTATCTGGTCGTCGGCGGGGCGCTGCGCGAGGAGGCCGGCGTGTCCGAGGCCGGCGACGCCGTGCGCGTGGCGCTGGAGCCCGACACGGAGGAACGAACGGTGGAAGCGCCGGCGGATCTGCTTGCCGCGTTGGCGGAGTCGCCGGAGGCGATGTCCTATTTTGATAGCCTCGCCTATTCCTACCGCAAAGAATACGTCTCGTGGATCGAGTCGGCCAAACGCGAGGAGACGCGGCGTTTGCGCATCGCCGCGGCGGCGGCGCGGCTGGCGGAGCGGCGCAAGCTGAGGGACTGAGCCGCGCAGGGCGAACGTCGTTGCGCCGCAGGTTGACAGTGCCGGGCGGGCGTGGTATAGTACTCGAGTGACTGTTTAATCAGCACGCGTAAGAAGAAGCACCCGCTTCTCACCTGTTCGGCTTTTGCTGGCTGGTATGCGTAGCCTACGTCAACTGGTTGTTGGTGAGCATAGCTTGCCAGAAGCCGATACAACGTTTGCGAGCGGAATGCGGGTTCTCATGACCCGTATTTTTTTGTTTTTAGAGAAGTTGCTTCAAAAACGACCTTTATTCCATTTTGGAGGTGGAACGCTATTAGCAAGGATCATCAAATCAACGAGGAAATCCGGGCGAAAGAAGTTCGGCTAGTCGGACCGGAAGGCGAACAAATCGGCATCAAGCCGTTTCGGGAAGCGATGCAGATGGCCATCGACGCTAACCTTGACCTGGTTAACGTAGCGCCGCAGGCGAAGCCTCCGGTGTGCCGCATCATGGACTACGGCAAATTCCGTTACGAGCAGCAGAAGAAAGAAAAGGAAGCCCGGAAGAATCAGAAGATCGTCGACCTGAAGGAAGTTTGGTTCCGCGCGAACATCGACGAGCACGACTATCAGACGAAGATGCGCAACGTACTGAAGTTCTTGAAGGAAGGCGACAAGGTGAAATGCTCCGTGCGTTTCCGCGGTCGTGAAATTGCCCATTCCAACATCGGCCAGAAGATTCTGGAGCGCGTCGCGAACGAAGCGACCGCAGCCGAACTATGCGTCATCGAGCGCATCCCGAAGTTGGAGGGCCGCAGCATGATTATGATTCTGGCCCCCAAAGCCACCCATTGATGACAGGAGGAACAACAGATGCCTAAGATGAAAACCCACAGCAGCTTGAAAGATCGCTTCAAAATTACCGGCACCGGCAAAGTGAAGCGTCATAAAGCATACCGCAACCACTTGCTGTCCCACAAATCGGGCCGTCAAAAGCGCGTGCTCGCTACCCAGCCGCTGATGGCGCAAGGCGACGTTCGTCGTCTGCAACAGCAACTGGCTAACCTGAAGTAATCCATCGATCTCGCAGCAGCGAGTTATACATTTTCCGGGAGGTAATCGCAAATGGCAAGAGTCAAAGGCGGGTTCGTAACGCGCCGCCGTCGCAATAGAGTCCTGAAGCTGGCTAAAGGTTACTGGGGCGCGAAACACCGCCTCTTCAAGAAAGCAAACGAGCAAGTTCTGAAGTCCCTGACGTACGCATACCGCGACCGTCGCCAAACGAAGCGCAACTTCCGCAAGCTGTGGATCGTGCGCATCAACGCGGCCGCTCGTCAGAACGGCTTGTCCTACAGCAAGCTGATGCACGGCCTGAAGCTGGCCGGCATCGAAGTGAACCGCAAGATCCTCGCCGATCTGGCCGTGAACGATATCAACGCGTTCAACTCGCTGGCCGGCACCGCTAAGGAAAAAATCAACGCTTAATCCGCGTTGCAGCATAGGCGCCGCCGCCTCTCCATTCGTTGGAGCGGGCAGCGGCGCTTTTTGCGTTTTCCGTCGAATGCAGCATCCGCCTACGTGCTCTGCTCTTCGTGCCCGCAAGCCGGCAAATGCTTTCTTTCCGCCTTTCCCGCACCGTTCGCCTAAAGGGTCGTAGACAACCATCCCGCTTGTCCGGTCCCGCCGCACCCCCTACATCTGTCTGTATCCGCGAATGGCGGCGAGACAAGGGTGCAGGCCGAGAAGGCTTGCACGGCATACGGTATAGGACAAACGTGAAAGGAGGGGTTCGAATGTCCCGAGTCACTCATGAGCAAGTCAAGAAGCTGGTCGGCCGCCATGTCTACGCGAAGCGGAAAGACGGCTCGGTCGTCAGCGGCAAGCTCGTGCAAATTCGCGGCAACGTCCTCGTACTGCAACAAGAAACGGGCAAAAACGTGCGTACCAAAGCGTTTTTACCGCTCGTATTGTTCGATGTGCTGGCAATTGGCACCACTCCGTTTTGGGGTTGGGACGGCGGCTTCGGCTGGGACGGCGGATTCTGGTAAGCATTGAACGGGGAAGGTGAAGCGCGGCTTGACGCTTCGCGACCGGTCGGAACGGAGCGGCGGCCTGCGCCCCGCTCCGTTCGTTTATCCGTACGGCTCGGAAGCGCGGGAAATATGTTATAATGACCGACAAAGACGGAGCTTAAGGTGCTGCGATGCTCTCTTATCTTGTTGTGTTGGCGACGGCCGCCGCGCTGCTGCTGGCCGCTCATTACCGGAACGAAGCGAACCGCTGGGCGGCGTTTTTCCTGCTCAGCGCCGCGCTCGGAGGCCTGGCGGAGACAGCCTTCCGTGCCCCGGATCTGGCGTTCTGGGCACGGCTCGCCGAGATGCTGAACCATACGCTCACTCCGTACGGCGTCCTGGTCTTCAGCATCGTTTACGCCGGTTCGGCCCCCCGCGTGCGCACGAGGCGGAGCTGGAAGGCGGCGCTGCTCGTCCCGGTTGCGGCGACGATCGCCGCGACGCTGTTCACGCCGGAGTTGGCGCTGAATTTCAAGCTGCTGCTGATCTGGACGGTTCCCTACTATTTGACGGCTTGCTGGCTGTTGATCCGTTCGTACTTGCGAGAGACGAATCTGCGAACGAAGCGGAATCGTCTCATTACGGCGCTGATCACCGTCCCCACCCTGCTGGGCGTGATCGCATTGATCAACGTAGCCAAGGCTTTGTCGCCCGACTTCGATTTTTTCCGGTACATATCGTTGTTCCTGGTCTATTCGTTCGCGCTCGCGGTGCTCTGCGTCTTCGTCTACGGCGTGCTGGGCGTGAAGGTGCGGCTAGAGAACGACTCGCTGCAAGGCGCGATGAAGGCGGCTCGGATGAGCACCGGGTTGTTGAACCACGCGGTGAAAAACGAAGTCGGCAAGATTGCGATCAGCGTGGACAACGCCAAGCGCGCTTTGATCGCGGACGAAGCGGAAGCCCGCGAGCATCTCCAAGTGATCGCGAACGCCGCCGATCACTTGATGGACATGACGAACCGCGTTCATAGCCGGACCCGGGACCTCGCTTGGCATCCGGAGCCGTGCCGGCTGGACCAGGTGGCGCAGGCTTGCCTGGACCGGCGCCGGGCGTGGCTCGCGGAGCGGGAAGTCCAAGTGGCCGAAGATTATTCGGCCCGGCCGGTCGTGCTCGCGGACCCCGTTCACCTGCGCGAAGCGTTCGACAACGTCTTGGCGAACGCGGCCGAGGCGATGCCCGGCGGCGGCGTCATCCGCGTCGTCGTGGAACAGGGACGCAAGGAGGCGGTGCTGCGCGTCCTGGATTCGGGAGACGGCATCCCGCCGGAGGCGATCCCGCGCGTCTGGGAGCCGTTCTACAGCACCAAGCCGAATCGGGACAACTACGGGCTCGGCTTGTCCTACGTCTATCAGGTGATGGAGAAATGCGGGGGATATGCGGACATCGCCAGCACGGTCGGGGCAGGTACCGTCGTCTCGCTGCATCTGCCGAGGAAGAGGGGAATGGCATGAACCGAATCCGATTGCTGCTCGTGGAGGACGATCCGGATTGGATCAAAGCGATGAGCGCCTTCCTGAACCGGGAAGAGGACTTGCTGATCGTAGGCGCGGCGACGAATGCCGAAGAAGCGCTGCAGTTGGCGCGCACGCTCGACTTCGACGTCGTCCTCATGGACGTACATCTTTCCGAGACGGGCCGCGACGGGATCTACGCCGCCATGGAGATGCTCGAGATTCGTCCCATGCGGGTCGTCATGCTCACCTCGGATACCGACGAGAAGACGATGACCGACGCGTTCACGGCGGGCGCCGTGCAGTACTTGGAGAAGAGCCGGTATCGGGAGCTGCCGCACGCGATCCGCGGCGTCTATCATCATCCCGGGGCGATGGAGGCGCTGCTCAAGGAGTTCGCCAGGCTGAAGCGGGAGGAGCAGCTCAAGCCGCTCACGCCGGCCGAACGGGAAGTGTACGAGATGATCGAGCGGGGCTACACGCATCCCCAGATCGAGAAGCGGCTGTACAAAGCGGAGAGCACGCTCAAAAATCAAGTGAACAAGATTCTGAAGAAGCTCCAAGTCCGCAGCGGCAAAGAGGCGGTCGACAAGGTGCGGCGCAAGGGACTCGCGGCGGATCGACATGAAAAGCGGGGCGAGACGCGGAACGACGAGTAAGGGAATAAGTCGTTGCACGGAGTTGCTATGCTGGGGCGCAACGCAAAGCAAACTGCAGAGCCGCCATGCAGACATGCAGAGCGCCATGCAGAGCTGCCGTAAAGGAACGCAACGCCGCTCCGACAACCGTATACGATACGTCTAACGAGGTACTACGCGATGTAGTACCTTTTTGAGTTGTCCGGCCACGGAATTTGGTCCTGAGCAGCCGGCCTCCGCTCGTCTACAATGACGATATAGCAAGGAGGCGATCACGATGAGACGACAAACATCCGCGTCCCAAGCCGAATCGATCGTTCTGCTCATCGACGGGCAATGCCTGCTCTGCCGGAACCTAACCCGGTTCGTGGCCAAGCGGGATTCCGCGCGCCGCTTCCGCTTCGCGGCGCTCGATTCCGAATACGGACGCCAGGCGCTTGCCCAGGGCCGTCTGCACGCGCCCGAGAACGGCACGTTCGTCATGATCATGCGCGGACGATATTACGCGAGGTCCGAGGCGGCGCTGCGCGTCTTCCGGCATCTGGACGGGGGCTGGCCGCTGCTGTACGGGGGCATCCTCGTGCCGGCACGCTGGCGGGATCGCGCGTACGATTGGATCGCCGCGAGGAGGCGGCGCTGGTTCCCGTTAGACGGAGCCGGGGCCGGCGCTTGCGACTTGCGGTCGAACGACGAAGCGCGCAGCCGAATGCGGGAGACGGAGCAGGAGGGGACGCAACGATGAGGAAAGGGAAACCGATCTACGTGGAGACGGTAATCGAGGCGGACATGGAGACGCTATGGCGGCATACGCAGACGCCTGGGCTGCATGAGCAGTGGGATCTGCGATTCTCGGAGATCGCCTATCTGCCGAAGGCGCCCGAGGCGCGCGTCCAGGCCTTCCGCTATGCGACGCATATCGGCTTCGGCCTGAACATCGGCGGGACCGGCCGCGCGGCGGCAGCGAAGGAGGGACAGGACGGCAGCCGGGTGTCCGCCCTGCGCTTCGCCTCCGACGACCCGCGCTCGCTGATTCGCAGCGGCGCCGGCTATTGGCGGTATGTCCCGCTGCCGGACGGCAAGCTTGCCTTCGCGACCCGGTACGATTATGATACGCGATTCGGGGCGCTCGGCCGGCTGTTCGACCGCGCGGTCTTCCGCCCGCTTTTCGGATGGGCGACCGCCTGGAGCTTCGACGCGCTGAAGCTGTGGCTGGAGCGGGGGATCGCGCCCGCGCTCAGCCTGCGGCAGACGCTGACGCACGCGCTGAGCGTCCTGGCGTTGGCATCGTGCTGGATCTACGAGGGATTGGCGCCGAAGATGCTCCACCCGGCATCCGGCGAGCTCGCGTTGATGCAAGCCGCGGGTTGGTTCCCCGGCCGCGAGGAGCAGGCTTTGTTCGCGCTGGGCGCGGCCGAGCTGCTGATCGGCGCGGCGGTCGTCCGCTGGCATCGCCGAGGCTGGACGTTCGGGGCGCAGGCAATCCTGTTGATCCTGTTGACGGCGGCCGGCGCGGCGGCGCAGCCGTCGCTGATGAACGCGCCGTTCGGCCCGTTGACGCTGGCGCTGCCGATGCTCGCGCTTAGCGGCATCGCGGCCGGGACGGCGGCGGGACTCCCGCGGGCCGGCAACTGCAGGCGGAAGCCGGCAACGCCGGAACGGAGAGGAGGGAATCGCGATGCCGTCCATCTATGAGCTGGCGCTAGGGGACGACTTCGCGCGGCTTCATCCGAAGATCCGCGAGCGTTTCGGCTTCTCGAGCGCCGATGGGATCGCCTCGTTCGGAGCGGGCGTCATGGACCGAATCTGGCACGCCAAGTGGGCGGTATTGCCGCTTGCGCTCGGCGCGACGAGGAACATCATGTTTCCGCAGTCCGGCCGGAGCGTACCCTTCAAGATCGCGAACTACGCCTACCGCGACGAACTGGGGCGGGAGACCGTAACCTGGAACCGCGCCTTTCAATTCGCGGACGCCCGCAGACGCTTCGAAGCGACGATGATCTATAGCGGCGAGCGAGGACGGATCGTCGACTACCTGGGCAACCGCCAGCATCTGGCGGTCGACCTCGATCTGGCCGTCGCGCCGAACGGCGGGATTCGGATCCGCTCCGGGGAGCAGCGCTTCTACGAGGGGCCCCTAGGCTTCCGCTTCCCGTCCGTTTGCACCGGCATCGCCGAAGTCTGCGAATGGTATGACGACGATGCGGCATGCTATCGGATAACGGTGGCGGTACGCCATCCGATCGCGGGACCGGTCTTCGCCTATGAAGGCGCCTTCCAGGCGGCGTTCAAGACCATGAGCGCTAGCGCAATCCCGATTGGTGCCAAGCCCCTTCGGCTGGAGCGACGGGAGTGAAGGAGCTGTTCGCGGACAGCGGTTTGACCATCTCGTAGCATTGAAAGTCGGACCTATAGCCTATGACCGAATAGCCGAGACGCTGGTAGAAGCGCTGTCCGCGGTAGTTGCCTTCGTCGACGTAGAGCCGCGCTTGCTTGCAGCCGTGCTTGCGGCCGTAGGCTTCGGCTTGCCGCATCAGCTCCGAGCCCCAATGCCGGTTCTGATGGTTGGCGCCGACCGCGAGCAGGTCGACGAACAGCGTCTCTTGCTGGACGATCATGTGGAGGAAGGCGAACGGCTCGCCGCCGCGGGTGCGCGAGACGACGAGCGTGACGCCGCGGTTCAGGCGCTCCTTCACGTGATCGGTCAGCCTGCGGTCGCGCGGATGCTGGCGCGGAGAGAGCGGGATAAGCTCCGTTCGGACGAGTTGGACAATGCCATTCAGGTCGCTTCGCCGTTTCCATCGAATCATTCGCGGCACCTCCTGCATAGTGACGGGATCGCTGCTGCAAGCTAGCCTCAAGCAGCAGCGGGGCATGCTGTATCGTATGACCATGCCAAGCGGTCTGCTCTCCGCGAATCTTCATACGCGTATTGACGAACCGTCGGGCGAGGCATATAATGAGTACAACTTGATGCAACTTGAACAGCCGTGAAGAGGAAGAAGCGTAAGGGCTCTTTTGCTCAGAGAGCGTCGGGATTGCTGCGACCGATGCCAGAACCCCTGCACGCAAGGTCTCCTCGGAGCTGTTCTCCTGAACCGCCATGCCGGCGCAGTAGGGGGAATCGCGTAGCGCACGTTATCGCGCCCCAAGTACGGAAGCAGATGTTACATCATGCGCTTTGTACTTGACGAGGTCGTCCACCGCGAGGTGGTCGGCGAACCCGGGTGGTACCGCGGAAGGAACAGCCTTTCGTCCCAGAACGTCTATGTCGACGTTTTGTGGATGAAGGGCTTTTTGATTTCACTCGAACATTTCGAAAGGAGGATGACGGATGAGCGCGCATAGTGCCACACTGAAGTCCAAAGAAGAATTGATTGAAAAATGGGGCAAGCAAGAAGTCATCACGGGATCTGAAATGCTGCTCCGGAGCTTGTTATTGGAGGGCGTCGATTGCGTCTTCGGCTATCCGGGCGGCGCGGTTCTGTACATCTACGACGCCATGTACGGCTTCGAGGATTTCAACCATCTGCTGACCCGTCACGAACAAGGCGCCATCCACGCGGCCGACGGCTATGCCCGCAGCACGGGCAAAGTCGGCGTCTGCATCGCTACTTCGGGCCCGGGGGCGACCAATCTCGTCACCGGCATCGCGACGGCTTACATGGACTCGGTGCCGCTCGTCGTCATCACCGGCAACGTCATCTCGAGCCTGATCGGCACGGACGCCTTCCAGGAGGCGGACATCGTCGGCATCACGATGCCGATCACGAAGCACAGCTATATGGTCAAGAAAGCGGAGGATCTACCCCGCATTATTCATGAAGCGTTCCACATCGCGAACACGGGACGCAAAGGACCGGTCCTGATCGACATTCCGAAGGACGTCTCCGCCGCCAAGGCGCTGTTCCAGCCGGTCAAGGAAGTCAAGCTGCGCGGCTACAATCCGACGATTCAGCCGAACAAGCAGCAGGTCGACAAGATGCTCCGGGCGATCGAGCAGTCGGAACGTCCGATCCTGCTCGTCGGCGGCGGCGCCGTCTACTCCGGCGCGCACGAGGAAGTGTTCGAATTCGCGACCAAGACGCAGATCCCGGTCACGACGACGCTGCTCGGACTCGGCGCCTTCCCGAGCGGCCAAGAGCTGCACATGGGCTTTCCGGGCATGCACGGCACTTGGACCGCCAATACCGCGATCCAGAACGCCGATCTCCTCATCAACATCGGCGCCCGGTTCGACGACCGCGTCACCGGCAAGCTGTCCGAGTTCGCGCCGAAGGCGAAGATCGTGCACATCGACATCGATCCGGCCGAGATCGGCAAGAACGTGCCGACCGACATCCCGATCGTCGGCGACGTCAAGGCGGTGCTCCAGCAGGCGATCGCCGGCGCGAAGCGCGCCGACAAAGCGGACGCCTGGCGCGCGCAGATCCAGGAATGGAAGGCGAGCAAGCCGTTCAGCTACTCCGATTCGGAGACGGAGCTGAAGCCGCAGTGGGTCATCTCGATGATCCACGACACGACGAACGGCGACGCGATCGTCACGACGGACGTCGGCCAGCATCAGATGTGGGCGGCTCAGTACTACCCGTTCAACAAGCCGCGCTCCTGGGTCACCTCCGGCGGCCTCGGCACGATGGGCTTCGGCTTCCCTTCCGCCATCGGCGCGCAGATGGGCAACCCGGACCGCACCGTCGTCTCGATCAACGGCGACGGCGGGATGCAGATGTGCGCGCAGGAGCTCGCCATCTGCGCGATCAACAACATTCCGGTCAAGGTGGCCATCATCAACAACCAAGTGCTCGGGATGGTTCGCCAATGGCAGGAGCTCATCTACGACAATCGGTACAGCCATATCGATCTGGCCGGCAGCCCCGACTTCGTGAAGCTGGCCGAGGCGTACGGCGTCAAGGCGTTCCGCGCCTCGAACAAGGAGGAAGCGCGCCAAGCCTGGGATGCGGCGCTGAAGCATCCGGGACCGGCCGTCGTCGAGTTCGTCGTCCGCAAGGGCGAGAACGTCTATCCGATGGTCGCCCAAGGCAGCGCGATCGACGAAATGATTATGGGGGATGCGGAATGAACCTTAAACATACCATCGCCATTCTCGTGAACGACCAGCCCGGCGTTCTGCAGCGCGTATCCGGCTTGTTCGGCCGCCGGGGCTTCAATATCGAGAGCATCACGGTAGGCGCGTCGGAAGAACCCGGTCTGTCCCGCATGGTCATCGTGACGACCGGGGACGAACATACCTTGGAACAAATTCAGAAGCAGCTCTACAAGATCGTCGACGTCATCAAGGTCATCGACGTCGGCTCGAATCCGATGGTCGGACGGGAGCTCGGCCTGATCAAGGTCAGCGCCGAACCGTCGACCCGGCCGGAGATTCTCGGCATCGTCGAGACGTTCCGCGCCGCGGTCGTCGATATCAGCCCGGCCAGCCTCATCGTGCAGGTCGTCGGCGATACCGAGAAGATCGACGCCATGATCGAACTGCTCAAGCCGTACGGCATCCGCGAGCTGTCGCGGACGGGGGTGACCGCGCTCACGCGCGGTTCCCGCTAACCGGCCTCGGCTCTTATCCATCATCCGCCTCCCGCAGGGAGCGGGTGTTCGAGGAGAGAACCGCGCGCCGACCGGCCGAGGCTCGTCCGGACGGCGCCGCGATTCTCTCTTGGGACGCCCGTTTCATGAGGGTTGCCCTATTACAGCTTCAATTAATAAGGAGGATTACATTCAATGGCAGTCAACTTGTTCCATGAGAAAGACGCTGACCTGAGCGTTCTGAAAGGCAAGACCATCGCGGTAATCGGGTACGGCAGCCAAGGCCACGCCCAAGCGCAAAACCTGCGCGACAGCGGCCTGAACGTCATCATCGGCCTTCGTGCCGGCAAGTCCGCCGATACGGCTCGCAACGACGGTTTCGAAGTGCTGTCGGTAGCCGACGCAACCCGCAAAGCGGACGTCGTTCAGATCCTGATGCCCGACGAGACGCAAGCTGCCGTTTACAAGAACGAGATCGAACCGAACCTCAAAAAAGGCGCGGCGCTGATGTTCTCCCACGGCTTCAACGTTCACTTCGGCCAGATCGTCGCGCCGGAAGACGCGGACGTTCTGCTCGTCGCTCCGAAGTCCCCGGGCCACATGGTTCGCCGTACGTACGTCGAAGGCTTCGGCGTTCCCGGCCTGATCGCCATCCATCAGAACGGGACGGGCAAAGCGTTCGAGATCGGCATGGCTTATGCCAAAGGCATCGGCTGCACCCGCGCGGGCGTCATCGAGACGTCGTTCCGCGAAGAGACCGAGACCGACCTGTTCGGCGAACAAGCCGTTCTGTGCGGCGGCGCGAGCGCGCTGGTCAAAGCGGGCTTCGAGACGCTGGTCGAAGCGGGCTATGCGCCTGAAATGGCTTACTTCGAGTGCTTGCACGAGCTGAAGCTGATCGTCGACCTGATGTACGAAGGCGGCCTGGCTTCGATGCGCAGCTCGATCTCCAACACGGCGGAGTACGGCGACTATGTCACCGGCCCTCGCATCGTAACCGACGAGACGAAGAAAGCGATGAAGGAAGTCCTCTCGGACATCCAACAAGGCAAATTCGCCCGCGACTTCATCCTCGAGAACCAATCCGGCCGCGCCTTCCTGACGGCAACCCGCCGCAACGAAGCCGAGCATCCGATCGAAGTGGTAGGCGGCCAGCTGCGCGGCCTGATGCACTGGATCAAGAAGTAATCGCGCCGGGCGCGACGGCAATACTGTGCTATAATTGAGGAGAAGGTCCGAATCCATCGGCCTTCTCTTCTCTCATATGTGTAATGCCAGGAGGTGCGGTGTACCAGCCATGCGTAAAATATACATTTTCGATACGACGCTTCGCGACGGCGAGCAATCCCCGGGCGTCAACCTGAACACCCAAGAGAAAGTCGAGATCGCGCTCCAGCTGGAGAAGCTCGGCGTCGACCGGATCGAAGCCGGCTTCCCGATCGCTTCCCCGGGCGACTTGGCCGCGGTGAACGCGGTGGCCCGCGCGGTCAAGAACGCTTCGGTCGTCGGCCTGGCGCGTTCGCGCGAGAAGGACATCGACGCTGTCGTCGAGGCGCTGAAGGGCGCGCAGGATCCGCGGATCCACATCTTCCTCGCGACCTCGCCGATTCACCGGAAGCACAAGCTTCGCATGGAGAAAGCCGAAGTGCTGGAGACGGCCGAACGCATGATCAAGTACGCCAAGGCGCGCTTCGCGCAAGTGGAATTCTCGGCGGAGGATGCCGGACGCACCGAGCTCGACTTCCTCTGCGAAGTGACAGCGCTTGCGATCAAGGCCGGCGCGGATGTCGTGAACATCCCGGATACGGTCGGCTATATGACGCCGTATGAGTACGGCAACATTTTCAAAACCTTAAAAGAGAACGTGCCGGACATCGAGAAGATCCAACTGTCGGCGCACTGCCACGACGATCTCGGCATGGCGACGGCCAACTCGCTGGCCGCCATCCTGAACGGGGCCGATCAGATCGAAGGCACGATTAACGGCATCGGCGAACGGGCGGGCAACACGGCGCTCGAGGAAGTGGCGCTCGCGCTCATGACCCGCGCCGAGTTCTTCGATGCGTCCACGACGCTTCATCTGCAAGAGATCGCCAAGACGAGCCGCCTCGTGAGCAAGCTGACGGGCATGCCGGTGCCGGGCAACAAGGCGATCGTCGGCGCCAACGCGTTCGCGCACGAATCGGGCATCCATCAGGACGGCGTGCTGAAGGAGAAGACGACCTACGAGATCATCTCCCCGGCGACGATCGGCCTGAAGGACAGCAAGCTCGTGCTCGGCAAGCACTCGGGCCGCCACGCGTTCCGCGAGAAGCTCGTCGATCTCGGCTTCGAGAACCTCACCGAAGAGCAAGTGAACGCCGCCTTCGGCAAGTTCAAGGACGTGGCCGACCGCAAGAAGGACGTCAGCAACGAGGATATCCTGGCGCTGCTCGAAGAGAAGCTCGTCGAGACGCCGGAAGTATTCGCGCTCGAGCAGCTCGTCGTCGCCTTCGACAGCCATGCCGTGCCCAGCGCGACGGTCAAGCTGCGCAAGGAAGGCGTCGTCTCCTCGCATACCGCCGAGGGCAACGGCACCGTGGACGCGATCTACCAGGCCATCCTGGCGCTCACGAACGAAGAGGCGGAGCTGGACGATTACTCGATCAAGTCGGTTACCGACGGCACCGACGCCCTCGGCGAAGTGCACGTCGTACTGCAGCAAGGCGAGTACAGCGCCCAAGGACGCGGCGTCAGCACGGACATTCTCGAGGCGAGCGCGCGCGCATACGTGGACGCTCTCAACCGCCTGGTGGAGAAACGCAAGGAACCGGCCCGCACGAAGCGGGATCGGGACAACGTCACCTTGATTTAACGCTTATCAATCCATCGCACTAGCGGGGGCCCGCGGCATCGGACCTTTCGCTAACCAAGAAATGGGGAACCCCGAATGAATTACCGTTACTCCTCCAGGCTGGGGAGCTTCTCATCCTCTGCGGTCAGGGAAATTCTGAAGCTGACGCAAGGCGACGCCATCATCTCGTTCGCGGGCGGTCTGCCCGCCGAGGAGCACTTCCCGGTCGCGGCCGTATCCGAGGCGTTCCAACGCGTGATGGCGCAAGGCAACAAGGCGCTTCAGTACGGCTTGACCGAAGGGTACTTGCCGCTGCGCGAGGCGCTCTGCGGACGGATGGCGAAGAAAGGCATTCGCGTCACGCCGGATGAGATGCTGCTGACGACAGGCTCGCAGCAAGCGATCGATCTGTTGACGCGCATCTATATCGATCCGGGCGACGTCATCCTCGTGGAGCGTCCGACGTATCTGTCGGCGCTGCAGGTGTTCCGTTCGTACGGCGCGGAGACCGTGTCGGTCGAAGGCGACAGCGACGGGCTCGATCTGGCCGATCTCGAGGCCAAGCTGATGAAGTACAAGCCGAAGATGCTGTATGTCATTCCGACGTTCTCGAACCCGACGGGCAAGTCCTGGAACGAGGAGCGCCGCCGCGGCGTGCTCGAGCTCTGCCAGCGGACCGATACGCTCATTCTCGAGGATGATCCGTACGGCGAGCTGAAATTCGGCGACGCATCGCTGACGTATCCGTCGATCTTCTCGCTCGCGCCGCAGGTTGAAGGCTCCTGCGTCGTCTACACGAGCACGTTCTCCAAGACGGTCGCGCCGGGCCTTCGCACGGGCTGGGTGATGGGCGACGCGGACATCATCCGCAACCTCGCGCGGGCCAAGCAAGCCGCGGACTTGCAGTCCAGCACGCTCGATCAGCAGACGCTGTATCAACTGCTCGCGCACTTCGATCTGGACGGCCATATCGAATTCGTCCGCAAGGAATACGAATCGCGGATGCGCCAGATGGCCGGTCTCTTGCGCGAACATGCGTGGCCGGGCGTCTCGTTCGAAGAGCCGAAGGGCGGCATGTTTATCTGGGTCGAGTTCGCGCCGGGCATCGACGCGGGCGAACTGTTGAAGACGGCCGTCCAGCATGGCGTCGCGTTCGTGCCGGGCGTCTCGTTCTTCTCGGAGGATCCGAAGCTGAACACCGCGCGGATGAACTTCACCTTCGCGGATGAAGCAGGCACGATCGAAGGCATGAATCGGCTGTCCAAGGCTTTGGAGAAGTTCGGCGCGCTCGTGTGAGCGTCCGCCTTGCCGCCTTTCTTGCAACCCCTGACGGGCTGCGCTTGACCCATTCGAACAACCCCCCATTTGGTTGGTAAAGTCGCATATTCGTTGGTAAAAAGTTTCGACCATAGGTCGGAACTTTTTTTTGTAAGCAAACCTGTTGTTGTCGTGCGTGAGGGGCAACGACGTGTCCAATCATTTACTTTGTCTCTTGCATATCATGGATTACCAAAAAGAGGAGGTGATATTTTTTGGTGCGTATTCTTGATAAAGCGGCCGTCCAGCCGCGTCGCAGCTTCAACCTAGCCAGATCGGTTACGATTCAACGTTCCCCTTCAAAATCCGGCATTGCAGCGATCGCCATACGGATTCCAGCGAATTCTCAACCGAATCGGGTCGATTTGGTAGCGTCCGTTGGCGTCAGAGGCGTCACGGGCATTGGGCAAATTCGCTTTCGGATTTTCCGCGACGGAAAAGAAATATTCAACACGCTGCAGGGGATCGAATCTGCGGGTTCGGAACAAAATTATATCATTACCTTCCAGGCTGAAGATAGAAATGTAAAAGCAGGTACCCATGGTTACACGGTCACAGCGGAAAACCAAGCTGCAAATACAAGAGTGGATATTGTAGGTCCTATATCGTTCAGCGGGTTAGCCGTTAAAACCAGGAACTAGCAGCACCTCTGCTCTAAACGATAACGTAACGACGCCAGGCTGCCGACGAATCGGCAGCCTGTTTAGCCTAAGGTTTTATAATTGCGGGGGAGAATGGTTTCGATGAAGCGGGATTAGGGGCTATAGAGCTAGAAACCCTCTTGCACGCCGCACGCGTCAAATCGCTACTCCGCATCCAGCTCCAGCTCGGCGATTCTCCTCTCCGCGTACCGGGTATCTTTGTGCGCATGGAACGTTTCCGCTTTTTCCAGGACGACGCCGAAGTTGTATTCCGGGATGCCGGCATACGGCTCGTAGACGCTCCGAGGCGCGAGCACGTTTCCTTCCGGAAAATGGACCTCGATATTGCCGGGCGAGATATCGACGTAGCGGGCCCGGCCGTGGAAGACGCCGTGACGGTTGTACGCGACGATCGCCTCTCCTTCGCGCAAGCCGAGCTTGGCGCCGTCGACCGAAGCCATGAGGATGTCGTAGCGGTCCGCGCCGTTGAACGGATCGGTGTCCTTGTACACCATGGAGTTGAATTGCTTGCCCCGCCGGGTCGTTACGGTGAACCGCCCTTCCGGTTTGCGGAGCTCGGGCAGATCGACGGGGATCAGCCGCGCGCGGCCGTCCGGCGTCGGACAAACCCCGCCTTCGCACAGCCAGGCGCCGCCCCACTGGAACACGTCGCCTTGGCTCCGCAGATGCTGGATGCCGTCGTAGTTCGGCGCCGTCTCCGCGATTTCCCGCCGGATCGCGGCGGCGTCCGCGAAGGAGACGCGTTCGGCTTCCGCCGGACGGACGCGGCGCGCGAGATCGACGTAGATCTCCCACTCGGCTCGCGCTTCCCCGATGCGGGGGCCGCGGATCTCCGGGCTGAAGTAGACCATCCGCTCGGTCGAAGTGGATGTCCCTCCGCCCGGCTGCTCGTACCGCGTCATGGCCGGGAGGACGATGACTTCCTCGCGTGCATCGGCCAACGTCGACGTGTTCAGGATGATATCTTGGTGCACGCGCAGCTCGACGGCCTCCAAGCATTGCTTCACGAACGGCGGGTCCGGCATCGTCTCGAGGAAGTTGCCGCCCGACAGGTAGTACAGCTTCAGCCTCCGCTCGTGGTCGTCCGGCAGCAGCGCGTTCTCCAGCGTCACGCCGACGATGTCTCCCTGCCAGCGGGGAATCTCGAAGCCCCATTGCCGCTCGACCCGCTCGGCCGCTTCGTCGAAGTCGCCGCCCGGCAGGCTGAACGGGTCGGCTCCCATTTCTCCCGCTCCCTGCACCCCGGAGTGGCCGCGGATCGGCATGAGGCCGCAGTGCTCGCGCCCCAGAAAGCCGCGCAGCAGGGCGAGGTTCGCGACCTGCGAGATGTTGTCGGTGCCGAAACGGTGCTGCGTGAGCCCCATGGACCAGACGAACACCCCCGAGCGCGCCCGGGCTAGCAGCACGGCCAGCTCCTCGATGCGGGCCCGCGACAGCCCGGACGACCGCTCGAGCCGGTCCCACGACTGCTCCAGCACTTTGGCGCGGAGAGCCTCGTACCCGTTCACATGGGCCGCGACGAAGTCATGGTCGATCGCCGAGCCCGGTTTCTCCGCCTCCATCTCGAACCAGACCTTCATGATCCCGTGCATGAACGCGATATCTCCGCCGATGTTGACCGGATAGAAGTCGTCGGCGAGCTTCGTCCCGAAGAGGGCGGATTCCGGGATCGAGGGGATCCAGTAGCCGTCCATGGCCGGCTCGCGATACGGATTGATGACGATGATCTTCGTGCCCCGGCGTTTGGCGGCATACATGTACTTGGTGGACACCGGCTGGTTGTTCGCCGCGACGCTGCCCCAGAAGACGAGCACGTCGGTGCCGATCCAGTCCTTGTAGTTGCAGCTCGACGCGCCGATGCCCACAGACCGCTTCAGCGCCGTCTTCGAGGGCGAATGGCAGATGCGCGAGGCGTTGTCGATGTTGTTCGTGCCGATGAACCGGGCGACCTTGGCCCCGGCGTAGTAGCTCTCGTTGGTGATGCCCCGGGACGTCAGATAGAAGGCCGTCTGCTTCGGCTGAACGGCGCGGAACTTCGCGGCGATCCGGTCCAGCGCCTCGTCCCAACTCAGCCTGGAGAACCTCGACTCGCCGCGTCGGCGGATGAGCGGGTAGGGGATGCGGCCCAGCTCCCGCAGCTCGGCGCTGCTCCGCTTGCGGAGCTCCGCGATGTCCGCGTGGAGAATCTCCGGCTTGATCGCGGGCATCGTGTTCAGCCGCAGCACGTTCAATCGCGTCGTGCACAGATGCGGCCCGGCGAGCGTCTGATCGCGCAGGCCGGACACGCCGAGCGCGCAGCCGTCGCAGACGCCCTGCGCGAGGATACGCGCGGCGTAGCCGAGATTGTCGCGATTGTCCCAGGCCGTCTTCATCATGTCGCGGACGTGCTTCGGTTTGACTTTGCCGAGACCGAACGGGACCTTGCTCACCCAGAGCGACGGATCGGGCTTGCCGGGGAGCGGAATCGGGCCGGAGTGCTTGGTCTTGCCCATCAGGATCACCTCGTAATGGAAAATAAAAAACCAGCAGCCGCCTGCTTGTCGTGGGTCGCGTACAAGGGGCGGAATGCCGGATAAAGGTCGGACAAGACGGCGCGGCTGTCGGCACGTCGTGAAGGACGTTCATATTCGCATGGTCGTATGGGGCGTATGCCAGGAAACCGGGACGCACGCGCGTACGCGCCGATCTCAAGCTCTATTGTGCCTGCTGTCGGAAGCGCTGTCAACGCGGAGATGACCGAAGGATGCGCTCCGGATGGGTGTACACGTTGAACGAGCTTCCGCGAATGAATCCGACGGCCGTAATGCCCAAATCCTCGGCCAAGTCCAACGCCAACGCCGTAGGCGCGGACTTGGAGAGCACGATCTCGCCGCCGAGCTTGGCGACCTTCAGCAGAATCTCGGAGGAGATGCGTCCGCTGAAGGCGACGATCCGAGCGGGCGGTTCGCCGCCGCCCGCCGTGCGCAGCGCGTGCCCGTAGAGCTTGTCGAGCGCATTGTGCCGGCCGATATCCGACCGCATGAGCCGGATGCCGGCGCGGTCGCAGAGCGCCGCGTTGTGCACCCCGCCCGTCGAACGGAACGTTTCGGCGGCCCGCTGAAGCTCCTCCATCAAGCGAATGCAGTCCTCGGGGGCCAGCTGCGCCGTACGGGTCTCGATGCGCTTCGCCGTCCGCGCGTCGCTCCAGAAGTAGAAACCTTGACGGCTCTTGCCGCAGCAGGAACTCACGTAGCGCTTGGAATGGAGTTCGGTGGCGAACGCCGTCGGCCGATGGGTGTCGGCGTATAGGTAGCCGGTCTGCGCGTCGTACGAGAGCGGCTTCAAGTCGGCATAGGCCGCGATGGCGCCCTCCGAAGCCAGGAAGCCGATCGCCATGTCCTCGACGTATTCCGGGGTGCAGACCAGCGTCGCGAATTCCTCGCCGTTCAGCATGAGCGTGACCGGATGCTCCGTGACGACGAGATCGTCGGCTTCGGTCATGGCGCCGTTCGCGTACCGCATCAAGCGGCGGCCGGTGACGATGGGATCAGTCATCGGATGACCTCCCGCCGGCGATCTCGCGATCGAAGACGAAGACGGACACCGCCATGTCTTCCTCGAGATGGATATCGGAGAAGAGGTGCAGCAGCTTCGCGCCCACGAGTTCTTCCATGCCCGCGGGCACCGTCTCGGCATAGATTTGCTGAATGCGTTTGGTGCGCGTCGCGTGCACGGTGTCCCGGCCTTCCGGGGTGCGGGCGATGAATTTCTCCGTGGCGGTCAGGTTGCCGTGCATCGTCGAGATCGCCATATTCTCGGCGAATACGGTGCGGATCCGCTCCGGCCCCTTGCCGAATAGCTCTTTGCGGACGCGCCGGACGATATCGTTGAAAGCGGATTCTTTGCTCGGCATGCGCCGACCTCCCCGGGCGAACATTGGTATGTCTTCAATATAAGGGAAACGCGCAGGGTTGACAATGCGGGCGCCCGAAGGGCATGATGCAGGAAGATGTGTCGGAGCAGGGCGCGCAAACGCCGGGCGGAGGAAGAAAAATGCGCAGGGAACGTCAAGCTAAGCGGGCGGCTGAAGGAAAAGCGAAGACGAACGTTTATGCAGGACGGGCGGAACGACGGAGGGAGAAAGAAAGATGAGCGATTATACCAGACGGGCGATCCCGATCGCGGAAGCGCAGCGGCTCATCGCGGCGCATGCGCGGCCGCTGCGGACCGAGCGCGTCCCGCTGCTGGCCGCCTTCGGCCGCCGGCTGGCGGAGCCGCTCGTCGCGGACCGGCCCGTGCCGGCCTTCGCGCGGTCGGGGATGGACGGCTACGCCGTGCGCGCGGCGGACCTGGCGGAAGCAAGCCCGGCGCGTCCCGCGAGGCTCGCCGTTGCGCAGGCGACGGTCGCGAGCGGCGGCACCGCGCCGCCGCAGCCGGTCTCGCCCGGCGAAGCGGCGCGCATCATGACGGGCGCGCCGCTCCCGGCAGGCGCCGATGCCGTCGTCATGTTGGAGTCGGTGCGGGAGGAGGCGACGGGCGCTCTGCGCCAAGCGGTTTTTGCGCGGCCCGTGGCGGCGGGCCTTAACGTGACGCCGGTCGGCGGCGAGATCGCGCCGGGCGCGGCCGTGTTGGCGCCGGGCGTGCGCATCGGGCCTGGCGCGGCCGCGCTGCTCGCCTCGTTCGGGCGGACGGAGCCGCTGACGTACGCGCGGCCGCGCGTCGCCATCGTCACGACCGGCAGCGAGGTGATCGCGCCGGAGGAGACGCCGGGCTACGGGCAGATCCGCAACAGCAATCTCGCGATGCTGCGCGGACTCGCGGAGGACGCCGGGGCGGAGGTCGTCTTTGCGGCGCATGCCGACGATGACGAGGAGCGGATCGCGCGAGCGATTCGGATCGCTTTTGAGGAAGCGGGGGCGGATGCGGTCCTCACGTCCGGCGGCGTTTCCGTCGGAGACTTCGATCTGACGGGGCGGCTGCTGGGACGCGAAGGCCGCACGCTGCTGTTCAACAAGATCTCGATGCGTCCGGGCAGCGTGACGAGCGCCGCCGTTCAGGACGGGAAGCCGCTGTTTGGCTTGTCCGGCAATCCGAGCGCCTGTTACGTCGGCTTCGCGCTCCTGGTCCGTCCGGCGCTCGCGCGGATGGGCGGGCACCCGGAATTCGGTCTCCCTTCCTATTCCGCCTATCTGGGCGAGGATTACCCGAAGGGCGGCGCGTTCCCCCGCTACCTGCGGGGGCGGACAAGCGTAGAGCGGGCGGTCGTCCGGGTGACGCCCTGCAGCGGGAACCGGTCGTCCGACATCCTCTCCATCCAGGAGGCCGACTGTCTCATCGTTATACCGCCTTGTCCGCGCGGCTTGCCCGCGGGAACGCTGGTCGAAGCGATCCCGCTGGCTTCGCGGGGAGATGGCTATCGGGGAGGAGAGCGGACGTGAGCGAAGGACGTCATGCGATCGTGCTCGCGGGAGGCGCGAGCCGCCGGATGGGGACCCGCAAAGAATGGCTCGACATGAACGGCGAGCCCAATCTCCTTCGGCAATGCCGTCAGCTGCGGTTGGTCGCGGAGGAAGTGACCGTCGCGACGGATGCGCGGCAGGACTATCCGTTCTTGCCGCCGGAGGTCGGCGTCGCGCGGGACCGGGTACCGGATCGCGGGCCGGTCGGCGGCATCTGCGCGGGGATGGCGCGGAGCGCAGCGCCGCTGCAGTTGATCGCGGGATGCGATTATCCGCTTGTGCCGCTGCGGGCTTGGATGCGCTTGGCGGAGCGGCTGGAAGCCGATCCGGCGATCGACGCGATCATCCCGCGAGCGCTGGGCAAGGAGCACCCGCTCTGCGGGATCTACCGGCGGCGGACGCTGCCGATCTGGGAAGACGCGCTCGCGCGCGGGGAGCTGCGCGTGATGGCGGCCGTCCGCCGCATAAACGCGGTCTTCTGGATCCCGGAGGGCGAAGAAGAAAAAGGCTATGTGAACATGAACGCGCCGGAGGACTATAAGGACGTGAAGGAGCGGTTGAAGTGAGCCAGATGCGGCGTCCGCCGATCGTGCAGGTGGTCGGATTCAAAAATAGCGGCAAGACGACGGTCGTGAGCGGCTTGGTGCGACGATTCGGGGCGCAGGGCTTGCGCGTCGCGACGGCGAAGCATCACGGGCACGCGGACGATCTGGACGTTCCGGCAACGGATACGGCGCTCCACCGGGCTGCCGGCGCTTGCGCGACGGCCATCGCTTCGGCGGGTCTCTCCGCGGTATGGGAACCCCGGGAGCTCAGCCTGAGCGAGTTGGCCGACCGTCTTCCACCGTGCGACCTCGTCATCGCCGAAGGCTTCAAAGGCGCGAATTTCCCCAAATGGGTGCTGCTCCGCGACGAAGCGGATTATCCGCTGCTCGCGCAAGTGACGCAAGCCATCGGGATCTCCGCTTGGTTCGACTGCGTGCATCCGACGCTGCCCGTCCTGCCGTTGGACGACTATGACGGGATCGCGAAGGCGATCTGGCGGACGATTCAGCTTGAAGATCAGCTGGAGCGCGGTTGGTGACGCAGGATGACGCGACGCAAAAAACCGTCCGAAGCCTGCGCCTCGCCGGCGCAGGCCGATGCTCTCCGTTTCCTGCGCGAGCCACTCTATAGTTTATAACTATAAATTAAATAGATTTTATGTATTTTGCCTACGAGTGTGAAGTGTGCTACAACTGAATAAGGACTACTATTATACGGGAGTGAAACGCAATCATGGCAGAAGTGAAGAAAATCGCCGTTATCGCCGGCGACGGCATCGGCCCCGAAGTCGTTGGCGAAGCGATCAAAGTATTGAAGAAAACCGAAGAGCTGTTCGGCTACCGGTTCGAACTCGAGCACGGCCTGTTCGGCGGCATCGCCATCGACGAGAAGGGCACCCCGCTGCCGCAAGAGACGCTGGAGATCTGCCAGCGCGCGGACGCGGTGCTGCTCGGAGCCGTCGGCGGACCGAAGTGGGACAACAATCCGAAGGAGCTCCGTCCGGAGACCGGTCTGCTCGGCATCCGCAAAGCGCTCGGCCTGTTCTCGAACATCCGCCCGGCCGTCGTCTTCGACTGCCTGAAGGACGCTTCGACGCTGAAGCCCGAAGTGCTCGAAGGCACCGATCTGATCGTCGTGCGCGAGCTGACGGGCGGCATCTACTTCGGCGAGAAGTTCCGCCGCGAAGGCGCGAACGGCGAAGAAGCCGTCGACACCTGCGTGTACAACGTGCAAGAAGTGGAGCGCATCGTGCGCCAGGCGTTCGAGATCGCCCAGAAGCGCAGCAAGCGCCTCGCCTCCGTCGACAAGGCCAACGTCCTCGAGACGTCCCGCCTGTGGCGCGAGACGGTCAACCGCATCGCGCCGGCGTATCCGGACGTGGAGCTGGAGCACGTGCTGGTCGACAACTGCGCGATGCAGCTGCTTCGCCGTCCGTCGAGCTTCGACGTCATCGTCACGGAGAACATGTTCGGCGACATCCTGAGCGACGAAGCGGCCATGCTGACCGGGTCGATCGGGATGCTGTCCTCGGCTTCGCTCGGCGAAGGCAGCTTCGGCCTGTACGAGCCGGTGCATGGCTCCGCGCCGGACATCGCCGGCCAAGGCATCTCCAACCCGATCGCGACGATCCTGTCCGTCGCGCTCATGTTCCAATTGACCTTCGGCTACGCGGAAGCGGCCGAAGTCATCGAGCGCGCGGTGAAGAACGTGCTGGACGCCGGCCACCGCACGGGCGACATCGCGGTCGACAAGAGCAAAGCGATCGGCACCGAAGCGATGGGCGATCTGATCGTCGCGGCCATGGTCCGCTAAGCGCCCGGACAAGCGGGAAATGTTACATTAGAATTATTCTAAATAAATAACGATTCAATATTGATTTTGATTCTCAATCTGTGGTACGATCTCAATGAAGCAAAACAAGCCCGGCTTAGTAGTCGGATTTCCCAGGAGGTAATCGTACATGGCAGAGCGTTTGGTAGGCCGCCCGGCTCCGGATTTCACGATGGAGACCGTGAACGGCGACGGCAAAGATTTCGGCAAAGCTTCCTTGTCCGACTATAAAGGCAAATGGTTGGTATTCTTCTTCTATCCGCTGGACTTCACGTTCGTATGCCCGACGGAGATCGTCGCGCTGTCCGACGCTGCAGACCAATTCAAGGCGCTGAACACGGAAGTTCTCGGCGTCAGCATCGACAGCATCCACAGCCACCGCGCTTGGATCAACACGCCGAAGAACGACAACGGCCTCGGCCAATTGAACTTCCCGCTGGCAGCCGATATTACGAAGCAAGTCGCCCGCGACTACGGCGTACTGATCGAAGAAGAAGGCATCGCGCTGCGCGGCCTGTTCATCATCGATCCGGACGGCGTGCTCAAGTATCAAGTCGTGAACCATAACGACGTAGGCCGTAGCGTAGAAGAGACGCTGCGCGTCCTTCAAGCGCTCCAATCCGGCGGCCTGTGCCCGATCAACTGGAAACCGGGCGACAAGCACCTGGTAGCGAAATAAGCAACCGAACGACTACGAAGGGACGCATGCCCAGGCATGCGTCCTTTGCCATCCGCTGGGCAGCAGCCCAAACGTTTTCATTTTCCCGGATGGCAGGAATTCGCCGGAAATGAAGAGAATATAGTGTATATCACCTTTGCAATTCATCCGTTCGTCGGGGAGGGGAAGTAGATGGGATTTTGCTGCGGAGCCAGCATGATCGGAACCAAGGGGACGCTGAAGCATTACCGGACGCGGATTCATAACGTGCCGATCCTGTTCTGTCCGGTCTGTCACCGGGTCGAGGTTCATTACCTGGTCGAGAACGAGTACGAGATATTGGCGGAGTACGCGCATGGCGACGGAGCGTCCGAAGTCGACTTCCACGACTACGTAGACGAGTCGGACAAGGAATTGAACGAGAACTGCGTCAACAACGAAGACGAGGATCCGTTGCAAATGGTGCAAAGCCAAATCGACATGGGCTTGGATCTGCTGTCTTTCGCGAAGCAGATCGGCGACGCCGAGTGGGAGAAGCAACTCAAACGTCGTCTCGGCGTACTGAGCCAAAGGCGGCATAAATTACGCTTGAAGCGCACCTCCGGCGGCGCGCATTGAGACTTTAGAACTAGTCAGGTCCTATACGGATAGTTACGATGCCCCTTCCGGCAGCGCGCGGCGAATGTTAGCGTTGCAGGAAGGGGTATTTTTGCGTCTACCCCCCTATTTGGCATCAAGAGACCGAATGGTTGTAATTGCGGGGTGAGCATTTGCTGCTCTTATTGTGGGAGAAGTGGTTTGGGCGGTCCAGCCCGTCCGTATCGATAGACAGTCCAGGCGAGACGCTGGAGCAGACGGTGATCGCCGCCCAACAGGGCGATGCCCAGGCGCGCGATGATCTGATCCGTCAATACCAGCCGTTCATCGCCAAGACGGTTAGCCGGTTCTGCAAGCGATATATCGATCCGTCGCGCGACGACGAATTCAGCATCGCCTTGTCCGCGTTCGATGAAGCGATCGCGCGCTATTCGCCGGACGCGGGCAGCCGATTCCTCGGCTTCGCCGAGAAGGTGATCGTGCGTCGGCTGATCGATTATGTCCGGAAGGATCAGCGCCATCGGCTGGCCGTTCCATATAGCGCGCTCCAGGGAGACGACGAAGATCAGGGCTCCTTGTTAACGCGCGTCGAAATTCGGGAAGCGGTGACCGTGTACGAGAAGGAAAGGCTCGCGGAAGACCGCCGGGACGAGATCGCGGCGTTGACCGAGGCGCTGAAGCTGTACGGCGTCTCCTTCGGCGATCTGGCGATCCAATCTCCGAAGCACCAGGATTCGCGCGAGACGCTGCTGGGCATCGGACGCAGGCTGGCGGCGAATGCCGCGCTGTTCGAGACGCTGCGGCAGAAGCGGCAGCTTCCCGTAAAAGAATTGTGCGAGGCGGAAAAAGTGTCGAGGAAGACGATCGAGCGTCACCGGAAATACTTGATCGCCGTCGCGTTGATCGCGGACGGCGGCTATCCATTTTTGCGGGACTACATCGGATTGTCGCAGAGCGGGAAGGAGGGGGAACGATGAGCCGGGCTATCATTATGTCATTGGAAGCGGGAACCGCCATCGTCCTGACCCCGGACGGCCGGTTCGTCCGCGTCCGCGAGAAGAGCGGGTATGCCGTCGGCGATGAAGTCGAGATCGATCATGCCGAGCATGCCGCTCGGCCGGACAGGTGGATCCGGACGCTCGTCCGCAACCGGTGGACGATCTCCGTCGCCTCGGCGGCGGTCATCGTGCTCGCGCTCTGCGCACTGTGGACGTTCCGGGCGCCGACCGTCGTGGCCTATGTCACGATGGACGTCAATCCGAGCGTGGAGATGGGGCTCGACAGCAAGGAGCGGGTACAGGAGCTCCGCGCGCTGAATAGGGACGCGGTCCCGATCGTGAAGGCGATCCGTTACAAAGACGAGAAGATCGAAGACGTCACCGAGGCGTTGGCCGAAGCGCTCGCGGAACGGGATCTCCTCCAAGCCGCCGGATCGGAGATCGTCCTCGCGAGCGTGCCCGTTCGCTCGGTTAAGCCGTCGTGGGAAGACGACGTGACGTCGAAGATGAGGACGGCCATCGAGAAGGCGGCCGGTCCTCTCGACGGGTCGACCGCTGCGGCAACCCGCATCACGGCCGTATCGGTCCCGAGCGAGGTGAGGGAGGAAGCGGAGGCGCACGGCCTTTCCACCGGGAAGATGGCGTTCTGGCTGAAGGCCGAGAGCCAAGGGCATGACGTCTCGCTGGAGACGCTCCGGCGGACGTCCCTCAAAGACATCGCCTCGTCATGGGGCGGCGTCCAAGCCGTGATGGACGACGGCGCCCAAGACGGCGCCACGAGCAAGGAGACTTGGAAAGCGCTGCTGAAGCAGGCGCAGGAGACGAAGCCGGATAAGCTCAAGGAGACGAAGCCGGCCGGGGGCAAGCCGGGCAAGGGCAGCGGACAAGCCGGCGGAGCGGGCAAGCCGACCGCCAAGCCGACGCCTTCGCCAACTCATCCCGTCCATGCGCAATCGACCGCGAAACCGCAAGCGGGCTTGAACGGGAAGCACGGAACCAAAGATGGGAAGAAGGACGGCCGGGAAAAGTGGCGGCACGGCTGGAAATCCGAATTCCCCGGCTTCGGCGACCGGCAACGGGACAAGTCGGAGCTTCAACGCTGGTTCGACGGCTGGAGTTCGAAGGAGCTGTCCGAATATCGGGATCGGCAGCTGGAGGCTTGGGCGCAGCGGGACAAGCCTGACGGAGCCGGATCGAAGACGACGTCCGCGAAGCCGTCCGCCGGCGACAAAGCCAGCGGGAACAAAAACGGCCAGAAGGATTCAAACGACAAGAAGAACCAGAACGGCAAGACGAACGAGAACGGCAAGGCGAATCAGAGCGGCAAGTCGAATAACAACGATAAGAAGAATCAAAGCGACAAGTCGAACAACAACAATAAGACGAATCAGAGCGGCAAGACGAACAAGAACGACAAGAACGATTCGAAAGGGAACGACGGAAAGACAGGCGCGGGGAAGTCCGACTCGGGCGATTCCTCGCGCAAGCAAGACCAGAAAAGCTACCGGCATGACGGCCAAGATTCGCACGAAGAGCGCACGGAAAAGCGCTAAGACGGCAGCGTTCGGATCCAACCCTACCATTCGACACGATCTCTCATTGACAGTCCTTGGAAACCATGTCTATGATAAATGTGAATTTTTGTCGGCTTGGGGGGAAGATCATGGAGAGATGGAGAACGCGCTATTTTCCGTTATTAGCTGAATTCGCCCTAGCCTCCGGAGAGGACCAAGGCAAGGAATTGGCCGAGCTGAGGACCTTCCTGCAGGGCGTTCCTACCGACGATATTCTCAAACATCATGAAGAGAGCGTGCGCTTCCTGCTCTCCAACGCAGATACGGAAGACCGGATGACGCTGATGCACCGGTCTCTTTTGTTTTTGATGGAGCTGCTTGCTTCCCTGCGCATGCCTGAAGGCGCGGCCGCTCGCGAAGACGCCGAGCAGGAACGGCTGAAGGTAGCGGCGGTCAAGGCCGTCCCGATCGATGAAGAGCGGCCGAGCAAGTTCGAGACGGTGCTCCAGCATATGGACAGCGGCATCGCCTTGTTCGACGCCCAAGGGACGCTTCGCTTCCTGAACGTGCAGATGTCCCGCGTGCTGCAGGCGCCGCGCCGCGCGCTCATCGGGAACTCGCTGCGCCAGCTCATGTTTCACCCGAACCTGCGGCGTCCGATGCGATTGATCTTTATCCGAATGTTCAAGGAAATGGTCTACTACCGCAGATTTCACGGCGAGTTCCAGGATGCGAACGGCCGGTTCCTGCTGATCAGCATCTCTCAGATCGACGAGCTGGACGGCGACTATCTCGTCAGCGTGAAGGACGTCTCCGAATACAAGCAGATCGAACAGACCGCGTTTCAGAACGACAAGCTCGCGATGCTCGGCAAGATCGCGGCGGCGATCGCCCACGAGATTCGCAATCCGCTGACCTCGATCCGCGGCTTCATCCAACTGCTGAAGCCTTACCTGGACTCGATCGGCAAGCAGGAGTACGCCCGGATCATCCTCTCGGAGATCGATCGGGCGAACGACATTATCTATGAATTCCTCAATTCCTCGAAGCCGTCCGCGCCGATGACGCAGACGGTGCTGGTCGGACTGCTGCTGAAGGAGACGATCCTGCTCACCGAGAGCGAAGCCCACATGAGCGGCATCGAGCTAAGCTGCGAGATCTTCGATCCGTATATCATGATCTCGATCGACGTGAAGCAGATCAAGCAGGTCGTTCTGAACATGGTGAAAAACGCGATGGACGCGATCCAGTCCGCGCCGGATCAGCGCAGGGGACTCATCAAGCTGACGGCGAGGCGGGAGAAGCGGTTCGCCGTCATCAGCATCAGCGACAACGGTAGAGGCATGGACAGAGCCACGCTGAACCGGCTGTTCGATCCGTTCTTCACGACGAAGGAGGACGGCACGGGTCTCGGCTTGTCCGTCAGCTATCGGATCATCCGCAACCATGGCGGCACGATCCATGTGGACAGCCAGGCCGGCGAGGGGACGGAATTCATGATCTACTTGCCATTAATAGAGGTGAAAGAGTAGAATCGGGAGGAGAAGGCCAAGAACGCCTAGAATCGCAACGGGTGGGAATCGACCAGATGAATGCCGGACGAACGGCCGATAGCGCCGGCGAAGGGTATAGATGAGCAGCTCCGCGACGATGCCGCAAGCAGAACTGGGCTGGCCAACAAGAGGCCGGCTATGACTTTCAGCGCGGTTAGCGCAATGTTGCTGATGAGGCTGATCCAGATCGCGATCAGTCCGGATTGATGCTTATCCGCCACAAAGACTACCCCTTCAAATAAAGTTTGCCCCGCACAAAAAATAAAACAAGCTTTCAACCCTAAGGTTGAAAGCTTGTTATCGTCCGTATGGCGTTCATCATGCCAATCTACTTCATGGGTGAAAACAACCCTTTCCTCTTCGTGCGCTGTGATCGAGATTTATATCGTGGCATGGATTGCGATCCATTTTTTGCGGAGCGTTCGAGGGACAAAATAAAATGGTTTCATTATTCGTGAGCGCTGGCGCAAGTTTGTCCAAGCACAAGACGAACCGGCAACACTTCGGATAGATTGCTGGGTTGTTCTTCAAGAATAAACCGAATCATATGCTTCGCGGCGATGTCCCCCAACCTCTCGAATTGGGTGTCGATATAAGTGAGCTCTTGAGGGAAGATATTGCCCCACCCCGAATTGGTTCCGCTGATCAGGGACAAATCCGACGGGATGGACAACCCTAGCTCGTCGGCCGCTTTTTTAACGCCGACCGCGAGCAAATCGTCAGCCGTAAATATGGCGGTCGGTCTCTGGTCCGATTTAAGTAGAATTAAAGCTTGGTGATATCCCGAATCCAGCGTCAGATCGGTCTCCGATTCGCGGATGTCCAGCTTAGCGCCGTGCCGCTGGGCAGCTGTGATCACCCCTTTGTTTAAATCTGCGGATAATGTCATGTTGGCCGGGCCGTTCAGGAATCCGATCCGTCTATGACCGTATTGAATTAAATGCTCAATGGCCAAGTCGCCCGCTTGCACGTTATTAACGTCCACATAATTGATTTGCTGCGACATTATTCCTGGGCGGCCGATGATAATGAACGGAATTTTCTCGGATAATAGAAAGATCAGTTCGTCGTTGCTGACGGAGGGACAGGTTAGAATCAACCCTCCCACCTGCTTTTCCTTGAAGAGCTTGACGAAAAAGCGGCTGGAATCCTCTCGTGACAAAGAAGTAAACATTTGCATGACGAAGTCGCTCTGCGAGCAAATTTGGCAGATTGTAGAGGACAAAGTGGCGAAAAACAAATTTTGCCGCACCTGATCGGCGGAGAAGGGCATAAACAAACCCATCGTCTTTACCCGTTTGTTGACCAATAAACGGGCGGTTACGTTAGGGTGGTAATCCAATATTTCAATTGCCCGCTGAACCTTCTCCAGTGTTTTTGGATTCACCAAGGAAGGCTCGTTAATGACGCGGGATACGGTTTGTCTGGATACTTCGGCTAATTTCGCGACATCGTTGATCGTGCTTGCCATTACAAAGACCCTCTTTCCGTTATGAGACCGGTCACATAAAAAATGAAGCGGGATGATCGTTACATAGATAGATTAAGCGTATTGCTTGAAAAACACAAGAATTTTCAATCAGAATGTTCCATAAACCATTTGATGAGCGGTAACATTTGCACATATTATCGGCTTAATTACCATAATATGTGACCGGTAACATAATTGTTAATCGGTAAATATTAAATGCTTATGGCTAACCTATACTGTTGACAACGGTTACACCATCCATTATGATTTATTTTAATGTGAACGTTCACATAAAATTTATCATCGAAAAGGGCGAAAAAACGGTTGTCGGAACGGTAAAGCTTAACAATCATAAACAAGGGAGGGTAACACATGAAAAAAATCGGTACTTTGGCAGCTTCGCTTGCGCTTATGACGGGGGTGCTTGCCGCTTGCGGAGGAAATTCCAACTCTAATCAAGCGAGCCCGTCGGAAACCTCGAGCGGCAGTTCGTCTGCAAGCGCATCCAACAGTCCGGCGGCGGACCCGGTTAAATTCTCGATCATGCACAATCAGGGCGAATATTCATGGCCTACATACGAGAAAATGGTGTCCGCGTTTAATGGGCAAACCGGCAACACGGCAGAGCTTAAATATATTCCTGCCGAAGAAGCGGTAAATTGGCTGCAAACGCAATTTATCGGGCATTCCGAACCTGAAATCGTTAGCGGAACGACGACGGAGAAGCTGATAGAAGCCTACAAGAACGGATGGATTGTCGATTTGCTGCCTTATCTGGATGAAATAAGCCCGTACACGAACAAGCCGTGGAAGGATTCATTCCTGCCGGGCCTCATTGACTCGGCGTTGGACAAGACGGATGCGAACAATCCTCATCTTTACGGGATACCGAATCAGGTGGTAACCGTTAATTTGTATTATAACAAGGATATCTTCGCGAAGATTGGAGTCACCGATCCGCCTGCAACGATCACCGAATTTCTTGAAGTAGCCAAGAAGGCCAAAGATGCCGGATATATTCCTTTCAGCATTCAGAACTCGATGGATTGGAATTTGGGCTGGCTCGCTACGGACTTGGCCAGCTACTTGTGGCGTTCGAGCGTGTCGGAGCTCGATCTGAACCAATCCGGGAAAATCGAGTTAAATGAATGGGCGGTCGCCGTCGTGCAGGATAAGGTTACGAAGGACAGTCCGCAGTTGAAGGAGTATTTGCGGTTGTTGAGCGACTTGGTTCCGTACTTTAACGAAGGCTTTAACAGCGCGAGCTGGGAGTTCGAAGGGTTGTTCAATGACGGCAAGTCTGCGATGACGCTCAACGGTAGCTGGTATCCGAATCAATATCAGCAAGGAGGATTCAAATTCAATTACGGCATCGCGCCGATCCCGTATTTGGATAAGGGCTATTCCGAATTAGGCGGTACGGAGCGTTACAAGTTTAAGATCGGTTCGACGCCATACTTTGCGGTTACCCGCAATGCGAAGGAAAATAAAGCGGACAGCGCCGCCGTCAACTTCCTGCAATATATGACGGCGCCGGAAGGCGGTGCGAAGCTGCTGGCCGAGGAATTAAATCTCATTCCCGTTGTTCAAGGCGTGGACGTTCCGGAAGTTCTTAAACCGATCATGGAATCGTTCGGAAACGATGAGCAGCTTTCTTTCGGAGCGAACGAGTTCACGGCCGAACAGAAGGACAAATGGTTCAAAAATCAGCAGAAATATCTGGCGGGGAAAATGACGGCGGAACAGTTCCTCAATGAATTCGGCAAAGACCTGAAGAAATATGCGAACGAAGCGATTAAGACCCACCCGGAGTGGAATCTTGAGCAGTATCTGCAGTAAAAAACGGTTATTCAGAGCGGGAGGCCGGCAATACGCCGCCCGCTCCTCTTCTTAGATTTGGAGATGATGTATCGTGACAAAGAAAGTCCATTATGTATACATTTACGCGTGCCTGTTCCCGAGCTTTATTTTAATCGGACTTTTTATGCTGTACCCGGCGCTGGAAGCTTTTCGCATGTCTTTCTTGGACTGGAACATGACGAATTACCTTCATCCTGAAAGTGTGGGATTTGATAATTATATCGAGGTATTTAAGGACGCGATTTTCAGAAACAGCTTCCTTATTCTGCTCGTATTTATGATCTGGCACATTATAATTTTGCAAGGCGCTTCTCTCTTAGGGGCTTATTTCATTTATTTGTTAGGAAACACGAGATTGGCCGGATTTTATAAAGTGGCCTTCACGATTCCGATGGTCCTGCCTGGAATGGTTACGACGATGTTCTGGCTGTTCTTCTATGAGCCGAACAACGGAATGCTCAACACCGTATTGTCGATGATCGGACTTGAACATTGGCAGCATATATGGCTTGGCGACAATCAAGTCACCGCCATGGGCTCTCTCATGATGAAGGGTTTTCCTTGGATAAGCGGTCTTGGATTTCTTATCTATTTGGCCGGCTTTCAGAACATTGACGAATCGCTGAGGGAAGCGGCTACCGTGGACGGCGCATCCCCATGGAAAATATTCTGGGCGATCGACTTGAAGATGGTTGCGCCACAAATTCGGCTAACGACCATTCTGGTGTTGATCGGCGGCACGCAGCAATTCAGCGATCAGCTCATTATGACGAAGGGCGGACCGGGTTACGATACGATGGTTCCCGGGCTGTATATGTACAACAATGCGTTTACTTACGGGAAATTGGGCGTAGGCGCCGCGATTGGAGTCATTCTGTTTGTACTAACGATGGCGTTGACGTATTTGAACTTGAGATCAACTCGCGAGAGGGGCTGAACACCATGACGAATCGCAAAGGAGCGCCCCGTGTCGTTATCGTTGGCCTGTTGAGCGTATTTCTTTTTTTCACCTTATTTCCTATGTACTTTATGCTGATTACTTCCTTCAAAACCAATTTCCAGCTCTCAATCAACTATTTTGGCCTGCCTACGGATCCTCAATTCGGCTTTATGCAAGATGCATTCTCCAAAGTCTGGATATATATGAAAAACACGATTTTTATTTCAGGCCTGTCGGTCATCGGAGTTCTTATCGTTTCCAGCTTGACCGCCTATGTTTTCGCACGATTCAGATTTCCTCTTAAACAGACGTTATTCGCCTTGTTATTGGCATTTCTAATGATCCCCGGCATTCTCATGCTTGTCCCGCAGTTCGTGTTGGTGACGAATATGGGTTTGATCAATAGACCGTGGGCAGCTATTTTACCCTACATTGCCGGAGGACAGCTCGTTGTCATTTTCGTTTTCCGAACTTTCTTCGAAGAGATTCCGAAGGAGTTAATCGAGAGCATTCGAATGGACGGTGGCAATGAGTTGGTCATCTTCTTCCGTTTGGTTCTTCCGCTCGCCATTCCCATTGTTCTGTCGATGGGCCTTGTGAATATCCTGAGCACCTGGAATGACTTTATATGGCCGCTTCTGGTGTTGTCCGATCAAAGCCAAACCACGTTAACCGTCGGACTATATCGATTTATGGATCCGCAGCAGAAAATCTATGGCTCCATTTTCTCGGGAATGACCATAGCCTCTATCCCTTTAATGGCGTTGTTCGCTTTCACAATGAAGTATTTCGTACAAGGCATGACATCCGGAGCAGTAAAAGCATAATGCAATTGAGAGGATTTGACGTTAATGAGGGAACTAAAAGAGATTCACCTGGTCTCGCATACGCACTGGGACCGGGAATGGTATCTGCCTTACGAAGTTTTTCGATTCCGGTTGGTCGGATTGCTGGACAGACTGTTGCGCACGTTGGAAGAGCATCCTCCTTACCGATTCCATCTCGACGGTCAGGCGATTATTCTTGAAGATTATTTGGAGATCAGACCCGAGAACAGGACGAAAATCGAGAAGTTCGTGCAAAATGGACAATTGGTCATTGGACCTTGGTATGTGCTGATAGATGAATATTTAGTAAGTCCCGAATCCATTATCCGCAATTTGGAGGAAGGAGGGCGCATAGCGAGCGCGTTCGGTCCTGTTCTGCAAGTCGGCTATCTACCGGATACGTTCGGTCATATTGCCCAGATGCCGCAAATTCTAAAGCAATACGGGATGAATTACGGCGTAATCTGGAGAGGGCATAACGGAAGGCCCGATCAAGCGCCTACGGAGTTCGAATGGGAAGCGCCCAATGGAGATTGCTTGACTACAATTCATCTGCCGTATAAGCACGGATATACGAGCGCAATGGACTTGTCGGAAGATCCGGAGGAAGCGTCCGTGCGCCTTCGCGAGCTGGTTGCGGACATTGGCACGCATACGCAGACCGGATATGTACTGCTCATGAACGGCTTCGATCATATGGAACCGCAAACGCACATTCCGGTATTGATCGACTATTGGAACGAGCATGAACAAGTTCCTATCAAGCATTCCGGCATTGTCGATTACATTGTGGCAAGTCTGGCGGACAATCCGCCGCTGATGCGATTGCATGGGGAGTTCCGTCATACGAACCATTCGCCTGGCGCAGCGATCAATACCATTCTGCCTAATGTGCTCTCCTCAAGAGTATACCTTAAGCAGCAAAACGCCGCCGCTCAGAACTTGATGGAAAGATGGGTGGAACCGCTTGAAGCGCTGTCGCTCCTTGTTCGGGACGAGCACCATCCGCAATTCGTCCGACAGGCTTGGAAGTATATTTTGCAGAATCATCCGCATGACAGCATATGCGGATGCAGCATTGACGAGGTTCATCAGGAGATGGAAACCCGCTTTAAGAAGGCCGATCAGATCGGCGAGCAGCTCGTCGTGCAATCGCTTCTGCAACTATCCGAGGGGATAGACCGGTCATGGGTGCCGGAAGGGAGCGTGCCCGTCCTGCTATTTAATTCGCTTCCATGGAGAAGGGATGCGATTGCGGAAATCGAATTGGATGCCGACGACGAGACGGTTTATCGTTCCGTACGCATTCAGGACCGCGACGGGATGCAGTATAAGGGCGAAATCGTATCTATCGATAAAATCTGTCCGATCGAGAAGTATGCAGGCAAGTATCCGCTTGGCAAAGCGGAAACCAATCGCCACAAGGCATGGGTACATATCAAGAATATGCCGGCTTTAGGCTATAAGCTAGTGGCGGCGAAGCTGAGCAAGGTGCCGATTCTGGACAACTTGCCGATCGCCTCGGCTTCGGCAATGATCGAGAATGAATATTTGCGGATTGCCGTTGAAGCCGATGGTACTGTGACCTGGACGGATCTGAAGACTGGACGCGAGTGGCGCGGACTTCATCGATTCGAGGATAGCGGGGATGTAGGCGACGAGTATTCCTATTCGCAACCGATATTGAATGAACGATTCGTAACAAGCTCGGTCGCAAGCGTGAGCGTGAAGGGGGAGGGGTATGGATACAAACGGATGACAATTGAATATGAGCTTAGCATTCCTAAGTCAGCAGACCCCCGCTCCAAGCGGCGCAGCGAAGACCGTATTACGCTTTCCATAACGACCGAGCTGACGTTGCCGGATTCCGGAAGAACCGCAAGCTTTCGCACGATCGTAGACAATCGCGCTCGCGATCATCGGCTTCGTCTGCTCTTCCCGCTGCCTATCGGCGATCGGCCGGTTGTTGCCGGAGGTCATTATGATGTGTCGGCAAGACCGGTTCGCGTTGCCCAGCCGCCTGAAGCGGTGTGGATCGAGAATGAACCGACCACGTTTCCTTTCCGCCATTTCTTATTCGCCGATCATGACCATGACAGGGTGATTCTGAATGCCAAGGGGCTTCACGAGTATGAATGGATTCCGGCTCCTTCCGCAGATGGAGGAACGCTTGCGATTACATTGTTCCGAAGCGTTTCCCAATTGGGCGGGGCTGACCGCGGAATGACGACGATGATTCGCCCCGGTCCGGGCGTTGCTGCAGAAGAGGGACAGTGCATAAGAAAAATGACT
The DNA here is from genome assembly GCF_014212125.1 of Cohnella nanjingensis. GTDB lineage: Bacteria > Bacillota > Bacilli > Paenibacillales > Paenibacillaceae > Cohnella > Cohnella nanjingensis. Next base: position 155,012 of record NZ_JACJVP010000004.1, on the reverse strand, counting down.
TTCGAGTACGGGGTTACGATCGGGCGCAGCGAAAATCTGCCGGCGCCATGGAGAGTGGCAGATGAGCAGGAGATAGCCGTGAAAAGCCGTGTTCTGGACAAGTACAAAAGCGCGTCTGCGGCCCCTGTCGATTCCAGCGAATATGGATGGTTGGAGTTGGATACGGACGCCATTCACATGACGAGCGTTAGACCGATTCCGGATCAAGGGAATGGAATAGAGTTGCGCCTGGTTAATCTGCATCACACAGCGGTTGAGGCTAATCTCCTGATCGGTCTGCCCATCCTTGCGGCTCGGCTAGCGGGGCTTAACGGGGAGCTTAAACAAGCCGTGGACCTGCAAGACCGGGGGGATCAGGGGAGAAGACTGGTCGTTTCGGTAAGGCCTAAAGAAATCATGACGATTCAATTGTTTCGGTAGACAATCGGTAAAGCAAGCTACCTAATTCATAATAGAGGGGCAATTATCATGTCCATGAGGGGTAGTAGGGCTATCTCTATCGTCATGCCCGTTGTATTCCTGTTTTCAATGCTAAGCACTGCGTACGGTAAAGCGAGCGCAGAAGTATCTACAGTAGAGGAGCCAACGAGCAATAAAGGGTTTGTGGATGCACGGAACCATTGGGCGTCCGATGAAATTGATAAATGGCAAGGTTATGGCATCGCTAATGGTTATTCCGATGGTTCGTTCAGACCTGATCAGGCCATAAGCAGAGGAGAGTTCATCGCTATGATCTCGCGTATCTTCGGATATTCGGTTACAGCCGATGCGATTCTTAACGACGTACCAGGCACGGCCTGGTATCGTGACAATCTTCTGAAAGCGATTTCAGCCGGTATCATTGAAGGCGATGGCAAGGGCAATTACAATGCGGACAGGCCGATAAGCAGACAGGAAGCTGCCGTCATTCTGTCCAGAGTATTCAAGCTGGAGGTATCGGACAAGACGGCATATACGAGGTTTAATGATGCGTCCGGCGTAGCCGAGTGGGCGAGAGATGCGATAAGTGCCTTGACTGAGCAAAAGTATGTTTCGGGACGTCCCTCTGGAAAATTCGCTGCTCAAGAGCCGGTAACGAGGTCGGAAGCGCTCAAGATGACCGACAATATTATGGGCGAGTTAAAGAATGCATCAGGAGCTTACTCCGGCACGGTTAAGGGCAACCTTGTTGTGAACGCGGAAGAGGTTGATCTGAATGGAATGATTATTGAAGGAAATTTGTATTTGACGCCCGGGATCGGAGGCGGCGTAATTTCGCTGCACAATGTTACGGTGACGGGGAATGTATTCATAAACGGTGGAACCTCGATTGTGATGCACAATAGCTCGGTACAAGGAAAAGTAATTGTGGATCAGCTCAATCATTCTGCGAGCATAGAAACGGATGAAAACACAAAGCTGTCCGCGATCCAATTGCAATCAGGCGCATCATTGTTGCTGAAGGGTACTGTAGGACGGATTGATGTATACGATTCCTCGAATATCGTTGCGGAAGGTGGCAGTATTGAACAGCTTACGATCCATTCGGAAGCGCGGGATTCCACCGTTCAACTGGCTGCGGGAGTTACGGTTCTTCGATTTACCGCGAATGCGGGAGTGTCCGTTAAGGGGCAAGGTACGATAGAGACAGCCGATGTCAATGCCAATGGGGTATCGTTCGAGAAACGCCCCAACAAGGTGAATCTTGCCGATGGCGTCACCATAGGCGGCAATGGCAATGGCAGCGCAACGCCAGGCGCTGATGACGGTACGAACACTCCGCCTCTGGGAGATACATTCGTTCAATCACGCATTGTGTTCGGTGATTCCGCTGATGAAACAGATAAAAACTTAACAACGAAGGGTACAACCGGCGTAACCACGATTGATACGCAAGTGGGTGAGCTTAAAGATGCGTATTCGGTCAGATTTATGGAGGGGGTGGATTCGGAGATTTCCTTCGAACTATCCGATCTTACTCTAAATCATCCTGCCACACTAGAGATTGAGGAGATACACACCCGAGGCGACGATATGCTGGCCTACTCCATCTTCGTGAACGGCGTCGAGACCTATTATAGGACGTATGAAGAATTGTCCGAGGGACCCAATCATTATTTTGTGTCCATAGATGCTGACGTGATCGGCAACAACGATGAGATTGCGATAACTTTCCGCAACGAGAGCGGCAGCAAGGTTAACTTTGGCCGCGTATGGGCATACGGAGATTTCAACGAATTGCTTGCAGATGAGCAGGTGAACAGACCGATGACGGTAGGCTTGTTCCAGCCTGTGCTTAATTGGAACGATTATGCTTCCGATCTGGCTCTGATCCGGGACATCAAGGCAACCTACAGCAATTTTGATATGTATGAGCTTGGACTTGGGTTCGATATCTTCTACATGAAGTGGAGCGAGGAAGAGCTCAAGCGGCGACTGGATTATCTTATGAATCTATCAAAGGATAGCGAACTGCCCATCCACCTAAGCATTAATTCCTGGTGGAGCGGAACTCCGGATGGGCCGGATGGCAAAGGGGGTAAGTGGAAGGACATCGCCTACAACCAGGTGATTTACGATCCGCTTAATATTGATGGCAGGGGCAACTGGAAGCTGTCCACCCCCAATATTTGGTCGAATACGCCTTGGTTGACGATGAATAATGCGTATTACAATGAGGTCCGGGCTAATAAAATCACGATGCTGACGCAGTACATCTCGGAACAAACGGCGGAAATTCAGGCGAACGGCGACAGCATCCCGCCTGTTGTCATTTTTACAGAGAATGAACCGTTATATTGGCCTTATTACGCATTCAATAATTCTCCGACCGCTGGAGGAGATTTCGGTTCTGACGTGATTGCGGCAGCAGCACAGGACGGTATTGTATTGAATCCGGAGGATGGGCTTTCAGATGAAGAGAAGCTGTGGATGTTCAATAACTTAACCCCTTATATTTCTGGAGTTGCTGATGCGATTGCCGAAGGATATGGCTATAATGCGATCGTCATTAATGAAGGGGCGATTACCTACCCGGACTACCAGCTTGTGGAAAATGCCTATTCGCATATGTTTCCAACCCCCGGCTTTCCGAATTGGGATGAGCAAAGAGCGGACTGGGAGACACACATGGTTCAGAATATCCGTTACGGCGCAGAATGGGCAGGATTTCTCGATTCCAGATATTTGGACTACATTGTTGCCAGAGGCAAATATGCGGATGTGAACGCGGAGAGAAGCCTTGTCCTGGATATGGAGACGTTGGAGAAGGCGTATATGTACGGGGCTGATCATCTGACCTTATACAATTATCGCGACGGAGATCAACGGCTCATCGACGATTTTGACGGTAAACGGAACGAGAAGGTAACCGTCCCTTCGCATGATAAGACAATACTTTCCTATGCGCTCGCCGGTTCAGAACCGCTTGAGGCGGATGCGGGTCTGGTTAGCTTTAGCGATGTCATGATCGAAGGGCTTAACGGCAAATATGTCATTGCTCCGAACAATGGCAATAGCACCGGAGGACAGTTGACCTTCAAGCTGAACAATGGCGGTGAGCCTTTCTCATCAGGGGCGAAGATTCAAGTAGAAGGCAGGGCGCTCAGCGAGTACAATAGCAGCAATCGGATTGAAGTATGGGCGGGGGCCAGCCAGGATGCCTTAACGTTGGCGGCTACCTTGAAGAGCTTCAGCACAGCGGATGTAGATATCAGCGATTACATTGACAAGACGGCAAGCGTGGCCTATGTGCAATTCAAGCTGATGTCCCCAGGCCTTTCAAGCAAACTGTTTAGCTGGTCGGCCATCTGGAAGGTGAAGGCGTTCGCGTTATCGAATAAGCTAAGCGGGCTTACGAACGATTATCAATTCAGCGTAGATGAAATGCGAGAGCGGAATCTGTGGGTGGGCTACCGTGCAGACGTGGAAAGATTGTTGCAGACATACCTAAGCAAGTCTGGTGCGGACGCAACTTACAAGGCAATCGTCACGCAATATGAGAGCAATAAATATGTTACGGCATACCATATGCTGAACGAGGCCCTCTCCCAGACGCTTCCTGCCAAGTTCGCAGTGAAAGGGAACGGGACGCTTGGTAAATATCCGATAACGATGGATATTGAGAATAAGAATGTGGTGGTTCATACCGTATTGTACGAATATAGCAACGATGTGAAAATCGGCTTCACGGCTGATTCCGCTGCAGCCATCCGCTTGCAGCTAGACGGTGTTACAGGAGCTTATTATAAAGCGGTAGCCAAGGGCAACGGGATCTACCAGATCCGTACTGCGAATGCAAACGAGCCATCGGCAATACAAGCGATCAATGGTCGGGTTGTGTTCGAGGTTCAGTCACAAGTTGCGCTTCCCAAGCAATATCCGGCGCAGTTCGAGGCCAGCTATGTGAGCGGCGGCGATGGGTTCATTAGCATTCAAGCGCAGGATCCTGCGATTGGTGAATACGTGGACGCTGTCAAGGTGAGGCTGGCAGATGATGTGACAATTCTCCGCGGTTCTGACGGCGCGCCGGACGACGAGCTGATCGAAGTGCCGCTGGCCATCGTGAATAAGGGGGAAATGCTGAGAATCACGATGAACGAAGCAAACGAGGCGAAGCTCATCCGGGTTTATTACGGAAGAGCAACAGGTCAGATTACGGCCATTCAACCGATCTCCATTCGCGGTCAACTGCAGAACGCTTTCATCGAAATCGATGATCGATATCGATTTGAAATCGGGTCCGATGCCATTATCGACTCGCCTAATGCGACTGGAACGAACATTCTGACCGCACGAATAGACGACATTGGATTGAAGCCGGGTGACGAAGTGACCGTCGTCTACAGCCCGTACACGTATCAAGGAAGCTCCTTAAGGGCGCTCAAAATCTCTGAAGTCTATGATACGCTTTTGTCGGAAACGTTCGAGGCTGAGGATGGCGATTGGACGGCAAGAGCATACAGTACGACTAACGTGATTGTGGAATCGCTGGATACGAATTATAAGCTGAAGGTTGCAAGGCCGGAAAATAGTTCTTCGCCTGGTATCTTGGTCTGGAAGATTGATAGTCCGACGCCGCTCAGCGATCTTGCGATTGAGTACAGCGGTAGGGCGATTATGGGGAATCCGGATTTGCAAAGCGTCAAATGGTTTATAAGCGCCGATAATGTGGGATGGACGCAGGTAGGCATGATTGAACCGGGCAGCGACGAGAACAATTTCTCGCTGAACAGAGGGATTAATATGGACTTAGGCGGACAAACCACAGCTTATATTAAAGCGGAGATTCGCACTTCGACGAATGATACATGGGCTTGCTTGAACGATGTGAAGATTAAGAAAAAGGCGGGATTAAGAGAGGTTGACTCTGCCTCGATCTCGGTCGTAGACGACGCTGCATTGTTCGCGGGAGAAGTTGCGCCGGTTGCGCTCCAAGCGCGATACGATAATGGGGAGCCCGTTGCGAGCGCGGATGCCAAGATCGAGTACCTCATCGGAGATGAAAGCTTGGCAGCTATCGAAGCTGGCAAGATTCGACTATTGCGGCCAGGAACAACGACTTTGCAGGCAATCGTGTCAATCGGCGGGAAAGCGGTGAAGTCGAATGTGCTTACGTTAACGATTCGATCCAATACGCTGTCGCGTATTGAAGCGTCCAGCACCAAGGAAATTATCGGTAAAAATGGAACTGCTCAGATAACAGTCGCAGCATACAACGAACATAGCGACGCTATGAGCCCTTCGCAGTATGAGGTTGCCTATACAAGCGATAACGCGGGAGTTGCGTCTGTTTCGGCGAATGGGACAATCGCCGGTGTATCTGCCGGAGCGGCCACTATTATGGTCACTGTATCGAAGGATGGGGTTGATCTTACCGCCAGTATTCCGATTGTAGTTGCTGTGAGCAGGACAATCTATCAAAGCGATTTTGCAAATCAGGCGGGATGTGCGAGTGACGCTGTGTGCAACACGTATGATAGCAATGATACCTATAGCGTCTCGACAGACAGCTTCCTCGTACAGGCTGATAAAGCGGTTTATGGAAGGGTAGAAGTGACTGCGAATACGTACATGAACGCGATTCGCGGGTACTATAGCGGAATTGGGGGTCCTGATGGAACGTGGCCTACCAGGGAAGCGGCGACCTTGGTCTATAAGCTGGATAGTCAGATGGATGAATTCTTAAGTCTGGATAGCGAGCTGTTGGTTAGAGCCGGGGTATTCGGATCGAAGGTATATGTCTACGTGGGTGACAGCGTGGCTACCGCGAATACACTGGTGCAGGAATATGACCAAGGCGGAACAAAAACGGCGTTGGACCTGACGAATTATGCGAAGGGGCGCAAGACGGTATACGTGAAGATCGTCATCGGGGGGACGGCATTCGATTGGGGCGGGCTTGTCGAGATTGCCTTCCATGAACTGACGACGGAATAAGTAACAACTTTGGGCTGCGGTTGCTTAATTGGACCGCAGTCTTTTTGGCCAGAATTTATAAACGTCCGGCCGATCAATCGCTTCTATTAGTCGGGCAGATTCGGAAATCTAAGTGTAGATTCTGTTAGTTTCTGCAACAACCCCTTCCCTCCCATGTAACTTTGCCAATACCTGTTGCGGGAGATTACTTCCTTGTTAGGGGATAAAAAAAGCTTCAAGCATGCAGACATTATCGTTTTCCGAATGATAGTCCTGCTTGCTTGAAACTTTCTGCTAGTTCAGACCGTTCTATAGCTTGCTTCGCTCCACATCCAGTTGGTTGATTCGTTTTACATATTCGCTTGGATTGCAGCCATATTGCTTGCGAAAGGCCGTTGTGAAATTGCTGGCGTTGCTATACCCGTCCGAAGCTGCGATTTCACCGATGTTCAACTGTGCTGCTCCATATACAAAAGGGCCTTCTCCATCTTTTTTTGCGCAGCCGACTGAAAATATCGCAACGAAGCCATATTCGGGGAACACCATGGGGGAGCTAGGGATGATGAGCCGACAATCGTATGCGGCCAAAGACTTCAGGCGTTACTTGGGCAGCCGCAGCCGCCCGAACGATTCAGAGAATCGCAGGGGCATGCGGGCCTCGCTCCGGGAGGGCGTCCCCGCGAACATCGTCGGGAACCTGCTCGGCGGACCGCTGCAGACGGCGTTTCTGCTCTACCTCGGATTCAGCTCCGAACAGATCGGCCTCGTGGCGGCGATCCCGTCGTTCACGCTGCTCATCCAGATCTTTATCGCCCTCGGCATGCAGCGATGGCACAACCGGCGACGCCTCGTCACGCTGTTCGGCACGACGCATCGCGCGCTATGGGTATCCACGGGACTGATTCCGCTCTTGTTCCCGGAGGCGTCGTGGGCGCCGATCTACCTGATCGTCTTCCTCCTGTCGTTCTCCTTCGGTCAGGCCGGCGGGGTCATCTGGACCTCGCTCATGGCCGATATCGTGCCGCCGACGGTGCGGGGCCGCTACTTCGGCATCCGCAACACCATTCACTGGGCGGTGGTCAGCTTGACGCTGCTGCTCGGCGGTCAGCTGATGGAGTGGATACCCGGAGGCCGCGGGTTCACGATTCTGTTCGCGATCAGCGCGCTCTGCGTCGTCTGGAACGGGCTCGAGCTGTCGCGGTACGCCAATCCGCCGTTCCAGCCCTCGCCGGAGGGAAGCTCCGCGGGCGTACGGCTGTTCAAGCCGCTACGGGACCGCAGCTTCGTCACCGCGACGCTGTTCATTACGCTGTACATCCTGGCGCAGAACATCGTCATCCCGCTCTTTTCCTACGTGATGCTGCACATGCTCCATCTCAGCTACGGCAGCGTGACGCTGATCACCATGCTGCAGAATATCGTCATGATGGTCAGCTACATCTACTGGGGCAACATGAACGCCCGATATCCCGCGCGGACGCTGCTGCTGTGGACGTTCCCGATCATCGCCCTGGCCTGCCTCGCCTGGTTCGGACTGGCGGCGTTGCCGGTGCTGCTCGTGCTGGCCTTCGTTCACATCCTGCTCGGCGTCGGTCTCGGCGGGTACAACCTGCTCGTCTTTAACTTCCTGATCGGCGATACGCCGAAGTCCGAACGCCCGATGTACGTGGCCGTTTTCTCCGCGCTCACGGGCATGGCCGGCTTCGTCGGACCGATCGTCGGCGGGTGGGTCTACAAGCTGACGGGGGATGCGCCGGCCTGGCTGCAGAATTACGGGGTGACCGGCTTTGCCGGGCTCGTCATGATGCTGCTGTCCGTCGCCATCGCGCCGTTCGTGTTCCGCAGCAAGAAGCCATCGTCTTACTGAGTATAGGGGAGACCGGCATGGTTAAGGAAGAAAAGGACGATCAACGGCTTCTCGACACTCTGTGACGTACCCAGTACGTCTNNGCCGCTCATGTGACGTACCCAATACGTCTCTTTGCTGCTCCCGTGCCCATCGCCGCTCATGTGACGTACTACGTACGTCTCAGGCTGTCGAGGCTTCTCGATAGCCTGAGCGCCTCGCGCCTCGTAAGAGGCGCATTTCATTTTAATGAGCAGGATTTATTAAATTTAGGGGTAAAATCAGCTATAAAAAAACTCCGTCTTGCTTAGGATTGATTTCGATATAAGCTAAAAACAAGAAGGAGGGGAATTTATGGAAGAAAAGCTGCCTTTATTTATTGTCACTGGTTCAAGCGGGTCGGGTAAAACCTATGTGATAAGTGAGCTGCGAAGAATCATGCCTGAATTCGATGTATTCGACCCTGACAACTTGAGGGGATTCATAGATTATGATGATTGGCCGAACGTATTGAATATTTGGATTCGATTTGCCAGAAATATCGCTGAGAGTGGGAGAATGACCATCCTTTGCGGAACGATAATGCCATGGGATATGGAAAAATGCGTGGATTTTGATTGTTTTCGTCATGTCTACTACCTGAATCTGCATTGTAGTGATGAAATTCGGGAAAAACGACTTCGCGAGAGAAATTGGCCGGATGAGATGATCCAACGATATACAAGTTTTGCAAGCCGACTAATCGAAATATCCGATGAATTCTATAACCCTCCTATGCCGACTATTGATACTACAAATACCGATGTCGCCGAAGTTGCTATTCAGATCAAAGAGTGGGTACTTAGGTACACCTGATTAGAGCACAATAGAATGTGAATAATGATATCCGACCCCTAGAGGCAAGACCTTGATGGAGAATCAACAATCCAGACGCCTCCCGTAATAGGCGGCCGCTACCGTATTGCCACTTGCTTTTGCCCCGCGTTCCGGCTATGGTTGAGCAAGAGCCAGACATCAGACAAACCGGGTGAACCTATGGATACGAATATCGGCATTGCGCTGGTCGTCATCGTGATGATCGCAGCGCTCGCGGGAACGATCTTGGTGGGCTTCTCGCGCAAAAATCAAGAAGAGAATCCGGACTACGCGAATCGTCCGGTCCGCAACTGGACCAAGCTGTCCGCTTACTACCTCGTTACGATCATCGTGCTCGCGATTCTGTTCCTGCTGCTCATGAATATCTAGGCGGCGCCCATCCGGCGGCGCCGATGCGAACAGCCCGCCGGCCATCGGCCAGCGGGCTGTTCTGTGCGCGGTTCGCGTCAGGCGAGCGCTTTGCGGAATTCTTGCGTGAGCAGCGGGACGACTTCGAACAGATCGCCCACGATGCCGTAGTCGGCCACCTTGAAGATCGGCGCCTCCGGGTCCTTGTTGATGGCGATAATGACGCGGGAGCCGCTCATCCCCGCCAGATGCTGGATCGCGCCGCTGATGCCGCACGCGATATACACCTCCGGCGTCACCACCTTGCCGGTCTGGCCGATCTGCATGCCATAGTCGCAGTAGCCCGCGTCGCAGGCGCCGCGCGAAGCGCCGACCGCTCCGTTCAGCAGGCTCGCGAGCTCCTCCAGCGGCTTGAAGCCGTCCGCGCTCTTCACGCCGCGGCCGCCGGAGACGATGATCTTCGCTTCGGACAGGTCGACCTTGCCGGACGTCTTGCGCACGACTTCCTTCACGACGGTACGCAGGGAAGCGGGAGCGGCAACGTCCGTCCGGACGATGTCGGCCCGACGGCCGTTCTCGGCAGGCGCTGCGGCGGGGAGATTGTTCGGGCGCACGGTGACGACCCAAGGGAACGAAGCGAACGACCGCTTCTCGAACGCCTTGCCGGCATAGAGCGGACGAGTGAACGACACTTCGTCTCCGGTTCGCTCGATGGCGACGACGTCCGAGAGCTGCCCGGCCTGAAGGCGGGCGGCCAATGTCGGGGCCAAGTCCCGGCCGATCGCCGTATGTCCGAGGAAGACGGCGTCGGGTCGCACGGCGTCCAGCAGCGGGAGGAGCGCGGCCGCGTACGCTTCCGGATTGTAGGCGTTCAGGCCGTCGGCCTCGAGCAGATGGATCTGCGAGACCGGATAGCCCGCCAGTTCCTCCGCCAACGCCGCCGTTCCTTCGCCGCCCAGGATGGCGGCCGTGAACGAGTCGCCTTCCGAAGAAGATAAGAGAGCCGCCTGCAGCGCCTCCAGCGCGACTTGACGCAGCTTTCCGTCCCGGTGTTCCGCGATTACGAGATAAGTTCGGCTCATGATTCCATTCCTCCTCAGTCGTTCATCGATCTTGCAGCGACGATCAGATGATCTTCGATTGCGTGCGGAGCCGCTCGACGAGCGCCGCCGCCTGCGTCGCCGCATCGCCTTGCAGGAGCTGTCCCGCCTGTCTGGCGGGCGGCAGGAAGAGCTCCGTCCGGGTTGTCCTGGCCGTCAGCTCTTCCGCGCTCAGCTTCAGGTCGTCCAGCGTCAACTGCTGGAACGGCTTCTTCTTGGCCTTCATGATGCCCGGGAGAGACGGATAGCGCGGCTCGTTCAACCCCTGCTGGGCGGTGAACAAAGCCGGCAGCGAGACCTCCAGCTTCTCCAGGTCGCCTTCGGCGTCTCGTTCGACGCCCGCGCGGTCGCCGGAGATCGCGAGCTTGGTAATCGAGGAGACGTGCGGAATGCCGAGCTGTTCCGCGACGCGTACGGCCACCTGTCCCGCGCCGTTGTCCACCGAGAAATTGCCGCCGAGGATGAGATCGAACGGACGCTCCGCGAAGTAAGCGGCCAATACGCGAGATACCGCGTATTCGTCGGGCGGGATGCGGTCGTCCGTCACGAGGACGGCTTCGTCCGCGCCCATGGCGAGCGCGGTGCGGAGCGCCTCGCCCGTCCGCTCCGGTCCGACGGAGACGACGACGACCTGTCCGCCGCCGGCCTCCTTGATCCGGATCGCTTCCTCCACCGCGTATTCGTCATATGGATTCATGACGAACTTGACGCCCTCTTCGGCCACCCGGCCGTCCCGGATGACGATTCTCTCCTCCGTATCGAATGTCTGTTTCAGCACCACGTACACGTTCATGACGATGTCCCCTTTCGGTCGAAGATGGAGTATGGTACTCAAGGCTGGAGCGCCCTGAGGAAAAACGCCACGGTCGCGTCGGTCTGCGCGGTGAGCGAATACTTGCGGCCGGAGATGAGCCACGAGGTGACTACTTCGTCCATCGCCCCGAAGATGAGCAGTCGGACGAGCTTCACGTCGAGTCCGGGCCGGAACGCGCCTTCTTCCATCCCTTGGACGAGCAGGGATTCAATCAGCTGAATATAGGGTTTGACGGCCTGGCCGATCGCGACCCGGAGCTCCAGCGAGCTCTGGCGCAGCTCGATCTGCGTCACGTAGGCCAGCTCCGGATTGTTCTCCAGCTCGGCGTAGTGAATGGTGCAGATCTGGCGGAGCGCTTCGTCGGCGGCTTGCGTGCCTTCCACGCTGGCTTTGAACTTGGCGACCAGGCCGCCGAGCCGTTCGCGGAAGAGGGAGATGAGAATATCTTCTTTGTTTTTAAAGTATAAGTAAATCGTCCCGTCCGCGACGCCGGCTTCCCGCGCGATCTTGGACACTTGGGAGCCGTGGTAGCCGGTTTCCGCGAAGACTTTGACCGCTGCGTCTAGGATTAAATTGAATTTTAGGTTTTTTTTACTTGTCATCTGGCCACCCCGGTGGTAGAATTCGAATCAAAACTGAATGAATGGTCATTCATTATTCTCTTACCCCATCTTATGGAATCCGGAAGGCGTTGTCAACGTACGATTCATAAGATTTTTTATACAGTGCCGATGTAAGGGCTTACAGCAGACTTGCGCGAAAGGACGGGGTACTCATGCTCGGGCAATGGATTCAATACCTTTTATTCCTGCTCGTCGTCGGTTATGCGCTCTCGTTGTTCTACAGGGCCGTCTATCATCGCTATCTGTACGTGAAGCTCGGGCAGCCGGCGCGGCAGCCGCTGAACTGGCGGCTGCGCGTCCGGGACCTGCTCGTTCAGGCGCTCGGCCACGCCAAACTGCTCAAGGACCGCAAGAGCGGCCTCATGCACCTCGTCATTTTCTACGGCTTCATCATTCTTCAATTCGGCGCGTTGGACTTGATCTATACGGGATTGTCGGGCGGCAAGCCGCTGCCGATTCCCGGCTACCGGGCGTTCGGGCTGACCCAGGAGATCACGGTGCTGCTCATCCTCCTCGCGACCGGCTACGCGGCCTATCGGAGATACGGGGAACGGCTGAAGCGCCTGAAGAAGGGATGGAAGCCGAGCATCGTCCTCTTCTTCATCTTCTTCCTCATGCTGTCGGTGCTCCTGTCGCTGGGCTTCCACCGCGCCTACGAAGGACTGGCAAGCTCCGCTTACGCGCCGGTGTCGTCGCTGCTGGCGGCGGCGTTCGGGGGGCTATCCGAGGGGGCGGCCGAAGCGTTCTTCTACGTTTTCTGGTGGGCGCATCTCGTCATTTTATTGGCGTTCCTGGTCTATATCCCCCAGTCGAAGCACTTCCACCTCATTACGGCGCCGATCAACCTATTCCTCGGCCGGAGCGAGCCGGTCGGCAAGCTGCGCAAGCTCGATCTGGAGGACGAGGAGGCGGAGAGCTTCGGCGTCGGCAAGATCGAAGACTTCACGCAGAAGCAGATGCTCGACTTCTACGCTTGCGTGGAGTGCGGCCGCTGCACGAACGTGTGCCCGGCCTCGAACACGGGCAAGGCGCTGTCCCCGATGCACCTGATCGTGAAGCTGCGCGATCATCTGACGGAGAAGGGCGCCGCAGTCACGGCGAAGTCGCCGTGGGCGCCCGCGTTCGCCTTCCAGGGCGGAGGCGCGCATGCGATGAACACCGCGGAGGAGATGTCCGATTGGCAGCCCGACGGCATCACGGACATCGGGCCGACCCTTGCTTGGCAGAAGCGGTCATGGAATAAGGCCGAAGACGGCAAGAAGCCGGAGGAGATGGAGCTGATCGGCGACGTCATGTCCGAGGAAGAGATCTGGGCGTGCACCACCTGCCGGAACTGCGAGGATCAATGCCCGGTCGGCAACGAGCACGTCGACAAGATCGTCGACCTGCGCCGCCATCTCGTCCTCATGCAGGGCAGCGTGCCGCACGAGGGGCAGCGGGCGATGCAGAACATCGAGCGCCAAGGCAATCCATGGGGCATCAACCGCAACGACCGGAGCAAATGGACGGAGGACATCGGCGGCATCCCCGTGCCGACGGTGAAGGACAATCCGGCGTTCGACGTCCTGTTCTTCGTCGGTTCCATGGGCGCCTACGACAACCGGACCCGCAAAGTGTCGCGAGCCTTCGTCCGGCTTCTGAACGAAGCTGGCGTCAACTTCGCGATCCTCGGCAACGAGGAGCGGAATTCGGGGGATACGCCGCGCCGGATGGGCAACGAGATGCTGTTCCAGCAGCTGTGCGCGGACAATATCGCCACGTTCCGACGCTACGGCGTGAAGCGGATCGTGACCGCTTGCCCGCACACCTTCAATACGCTAAAAAACGAATATCCCGAATTCGGGCTTGAGGGGGTGGAAGTGCTTCACCACACGCAAATGCTGGACGGATTGATCCGGGAAGGGAAGCTGCATCCGAGACATCCCGTGAACGAGCGCATCACTTATCACGACTCCTGCTATCTCGGCCGCTACAACAACGTCTATGACGAGCCCCGCAACGTGCTTCGCGCGATTGCTGGCGTCGAAATGGTCGAGATGGCGCGCAACCGCGAGAACGGCATGTGCTGCGGCGCGGGCGGCGGCATGATGTGGATGGAGGAGACGTCCGGCAAACGCGTCAACGTCGCCCGGACGGAACAGGCGCTTCAGACGAACCCGTCGATTATCGGCAGCGCTTGCCCGTTCTGTCTGACGATGATGGAGGACGGCGCGAAGCTGAAGGAAGTCGACGATCGCGTGAAGGCGCGCGACATCGCGGAGATCTTGGAATGGGCCGTCTTCGGACGGACGGCGGCCCCGGAACCGATAGCACCGATAGCCCAACCAACCGTTCAGGAGGGATGAAGCTTATGACCGCAACCATCACCAAAGCCGCCGTGATCGGCTCCGGCGTCATGGGCGCGAGCATCGCCGCGCACCTGGCCAACGTCGGAATCTCCACGCTGCTGCTGGACCTCGTCCCGGCAAAGCCGACGCCGGAGGAGGAAGCCAAGGGACATTCGACGCTTCACCCGGTCGTCCGCAACCGCCTGGCGACCCAGGCGATCTCGCGGCTCGCGAAGATCAAGCCGTCGCCTTTGTACGACGATGCGTTCGCGAGCCGGATCGCGCCGGGGAATCTGGAAGACGATCTCGGACGGATCGCGGAGGTCGACTGGGTCATCGAGGTCATCGTCGAGAACCTCGAGGCGAAGCGGGATCTGCTCGGCAAGATCGAGAACCACTGGAGGTCCGGCATCATCGTCACCTCGAACACGTCCGGCATCTCGATCAATGCGATGGCGGAGGGGCGGAGCGAGGCGTTCAAATCCCATTTCCTCGGGACGCACTTCTTCAATCCGCCCCGCTACATGAAGCTGCTCGAGATCATCCCGGGCGAGACGACCGATTCCGGCATCGTGCGGCGCATCTCCGCGTTCGGGGAGCGGAAGCTCGGCAAGGGCGTCGTCATCGCCAAGGACACGCCGAACTTTATCGCCAACCGGATCGGCACCTACGGCCTGTTGGTGACGCTGCAGGCGATGGAGCGTCACGGCTACACCGTCGACGAGGTGGACGCCGCTACCGGACCGGCGCTCGGCCGCCCGAAGAGCGCGACGTTCCGCACGCTCGACTTGGTCGGGCTCGATACGTTCGTCCACGTCGCGAACAACGTCTACGACAAAGCGAACGATGAAGCGGAGAAGGCCGTGTTCGCGCCGTCGCCGCTGCTGCGGGAGATGGTCGCGCGCGGCTGGATCGGGGAGAAGGCGGGACAGGGCTTCTACAAGAAGATCCGCGGCGAGCAGGGCAGCGAGATCCTATCGCTGGATTTGAAGACGATGGCGTACGTCAAAGGCAAAAAGCCCGCGGGCGCGTCGCTCGAAGCGGCGAAGACGGCAAAGGGGGCGCGGGCGAAGACGAAGGCGCTACTGGGCGCGAAGGACAGGTACTCGGAGCTCGCTTGGGAGGTGCTAAGCGCCACGCTCCTCTACGCGGCGGAGAAGGTCGGCGAGATCGCCGATTCGGCCTACGACATCGACCGGGCGATGCGCTGGGGCTTCAACTGGGAGCTCGGCCCGTTCGAGCTGTGGGACGCGATCGGTCTCGCCAAGTCGGTCGAGCGGATGGAAGCCGAGGGCCGGTCCGTGCCGGCATGGGTGAAGGAATGGATCGCCGCAGGGAACGATTCCTTCTACCGACGTTCCGAAGGCAGCACGTCCTACGTCTACCAAGGACGCTTTAAGACCGAGGAGCAGGCGCCGGAGCGCATCTCGCTGCGCGACCTGAAGGAGCGGGGACGGACGATCGCGGGCAACAGCGGCGCGAGCCTCGTCGACGTCGGCGACGGCGTCGCCTGCCTGGAGTTCCACTCGCCGAACAACGCGATCGGCGCCGACATCTTGACGATGATCCAGAAGAGCGTGGACGAGGTGCGCGCGAACCACGACGCGCTCCTCATCGCGAACGAAGGGCGGAACTTCTGCGTCGGCGCGAATCTGATGCTCCTGCTCATGGAAGCGCAGGACGAGGAATGGGACGAAGTCGACGCCATCATCCGGATGTTCCAGGACACGATGATGAAGCTGAAGCGCTTCGAAAAGCCGGTCGTGGCGGCGCCGCACCGGATGACGCTGGGCGGGGGCGTCGAGGTGTGCCTGCCGGCCGACGAGGTGTGCGCGCACGCGGAGACCTACTACGGCCTGGTCGAGGTCGGCGTCGGGCTCATTCCCGCCGGCGGCGGCTGCAAGGAGATGGCGCGGCGGATCAGCCGGGCCAATCCGAATCCGGAGGTCGACCTTCAGCCGCATCTGAACGCGGCGTTCCTGAACATCGGTATGGCGAAGGTGTCGACGAGCGCGCACGACGCCAAGCGGCTCGGCTACTTCCGCGAGCAGGACCGGGTCGTCGCGAATCAGGACCACCTGATCTACGAGGCGAAGCAGTCCGCCCTCCGGCTCGTCCAGGCCGGGTATGAAGCGCAGCGCGAAGAGAAGATCCGCGTCGTCGGCCGGGACGGCGCCGCCGTCATGAAGCTCGGCGCGTACGATATGCGGCGCGGCGGATACATCAGCGATCACGACCTGCTCATCGCCGGCAAGCTGGCGCACGTCCTCGCGGGCGGGAACGTGCCGGCAGGGACGCTGGTCACCGAGCAGTATCTGCTCGATCTGGAACGGGAGGCGTTCCTCAGCCTGTGCGGGGAACCGAAGACGCAGCTGCGCATGCAGCACATGCTCGGCAAGGGCAAGGCGCTGCGGAACTAATACCATTCCCTAAGAGAGGTGAACGACATGAGAGAAGCCGTCATCGTATCCGCCGCGCGCACCCCGGTCGGCCGGGCCAAGAAGGGCAGCTTCGTCCACACCCGGGCGGAGGATCTGGGCAAGACGGTGCTGCAGGCCGTCGTGGAACGCGCGCCGGGCGTGAGCAAGGCGGACATCGAAGATATCATCGTCGGCTGCGCGATGCCGGAAGGAGAGCAAGGGCTGAACTTCGCCCGCATCATGTCGCTGTACGCGGGCTTCCCGTCGGCCGTGCCGGCGCTGACGATCAACCGGTTCTGCTCGTCCGGGCTGCAGTCCATCGCGTTCGCGGCCGAACGCATCATGACCGGCGGCGCCGACGCGATCATCGCCGGCGGGGTGGAGAGCATGAGCCATGTCCCGATGGCCGGATTCAAGCCGGCGCCCCATCCGGACATCGTGGCGCAGATGCCGGACGTGTACATCGCCATGGGCCACACGGCCGAGAACGTCGCCGAACGTTTCGGCGTCTCCCGCGAGGATCAGGACCGTTTCGCGGCGGAGAGTCACCGCAAGGCGGCCGAGGCGCTGCGGTCGGGCGCCTTCCGGGAGGAGACCGTTCCGGTCGCGACGTCGATCGGGGGGTTCGGGGACGACGGCAAGCCGTGGAGCAAGCCGCTTGTCGTCGAGACGGACGAGGGCGTGAGGGCGGACACGACGCCCGAGGTGTTGGCGAAGCTAAAGCCGGCCTTCAAGGAAGGCGGCACGGTCACGGCGGGCAACGCGTCGCAGATGAGCGACGGCGCCGCCGCGGTGCTCGTGATGAGCCGCGAGAAGGCGGAGGCGCTCGGCCTCGCGCCGCTCGCCGCCTTCCGGTCGTTCGCGCTCGCGGGCGTCGATCCCGACATCATGGGCGTCGGACCGGTCGAGGCGGTCCCGAAGGCCGTGGCGCGGGCTGGGCTGCGACTCGCCGACATCGACCTGTTCGAGATCAACGAGGCGTTCGCTTCGCAATGCCTGCATATCGTCCGCGCGCTGGACATCCCGGAGGACAAGGTCAACGTGAACGGCGGGGCGATCGCGCTCGGCCATCCGCTCGGCTGCACCGGCACGAAGCTGGCGACCAGCTTGATCTACGAGCTGCGCAGGCGCGGCGGCGGCTACGGCGTCGTGTCGATGTGCATCGGCGGCGGCATGGGCGCGGCCGGCGTTTTCGAAGTATTTCCCGGGCACGGTCCGAACTGACCTCATCTGTACCGACCGAGCCCGCCCCGTTCTCACCTGGACTAACCTAAGCAGGCCTGTTTCTCGCCTGGACTGACCAAGGCGCACCTGACCTGAACAGTTTTGGACCGTAAGCCCCATCAAACCTTACGTTATCGGAGGAGAGACGAACATGGCGGATAAAGTGATCGACCAAGTGTTGGGCGGCAGCTTCGTCATCGCGGATCTGGATTACGAGCGGGTGGTCACGCCCGACGATCTGACGGAGGAGCAGCGGATGATCGCGGAGACGACCTCGGACTTCGTCGACGGCGAAGTGCTGCCGGTCGACGACGAGCTGGAGAAGCTGGATTACGACCTCACCGTGAAGCTCATGCGGAAGGCCGGCGAGCTGGGACTGCTCGGCGCGGACGTGCCGGAGGCCTACGACGGCCTCGGCCTCGACAAGGTCAGCTCGGCGCTCATCAGCGAGAACCTCGCCAAAGCGTCCTCGTTCGCCCTCTCGGTCGGGGCGCACGTCGGTATCGGCACGCTCCCGATCGTCTACTTCGGCTCGGAGGCGCAGAAGAAGAAGTACCTGCCCGATCTCGCCAGCGGCGCGAAGATCGCGGCCTACTGCCTGACCGAGCCGTCCTCCGGCTCCGACGCGCTTGGCGCGAAGACGACGGCCCGCTTGACCGAGGACGGGGAGCACTATGTCCTGAACGGCACCAAGCAGTTCATCACGAACGCCGGCTTCGCCGACGTGTTCATCGTGTACGCCAAGGTGGACGGCAAGGACTTCAGCACCTTCATCGTGGAGCGCACGATGCCTGGCGTCAGCGTCGGACCCGAGGAGAAGAAGATGGGGATCAAGGGCTCCTCGACGCGGCCGCTCATCCTCGAGGACGTCAAGGTGCCCGCGGAGAATCTGCTGTGGCAGGTCGGCAAAGGCCATCTGATCGCCTTCAACATCCTCAACATCGGCCGCTTCAAGCTGGCGGTCGGCTGTCTCGGCGCCGCCAAGGAAGCGATCGGGCTCAGCGCGAAGTACGCGAACGAGCGCGCCCAGTTCGGCCGCCCGATCTCCTCCTTCCCGCTCGTCGGGAAGAAGCTCGCCGAGATGAACATTCGCACGTACGCGCTCGAGAGCATGGTGTACCGGACGGCCGGCCTGATGGACGACGGGCTCGGCGGCATCGACCACGCCAGCCCCGACGCGGGCGTGCAGTCCGCCAAGGCGATCGCCGAATATGCGATCGAATGCTCGATCAACAAGGTGTTCGGCTCCGAGACGCTCGATTTCGTCGCCGACGAAGGCGTACAGCT
The DNA here is from genome assembly GCF_014212125.1 of Cohnella nanjingensis. Lineage (GTDB taxonomy): Bacteria > Bacillota > Bacilli > Paenibacillales > Paenibacillaceae > Cohnella > Cohnella nanjingensis. Next base: position 135,751 of record NZ_JACJVP010000004.1, on the reverse strand, counting down.
TCACGGCGGCTATGGCTTCATCCAGGAATACAAGATCGAGCGCATCTATCGCGATTCGCGGATCAACCGCATTTTCGAAGGGACGAACGAGATCAACCGCCTGCTCATCCCGGGGACGCTGGTCAAGCGCGCCATGAAGGGCGAGCTGCCTCTCCTGCAAAAGGCGCAGGCGCTGCAGTCCGAGCTGCTCCAGCTCGTGCCGGGGCAGACGTTCGAGGGCACGCTGGAGGAGGAGACGCACCTGCTCTCGATGGCGAAGAAAATCTTCCTGATGGCCGGAGGCTCCGCCGTTCAGACCTACCAAACGAAGCTGGAGGAGGAGCAGGAGACGCTGAGCCATCTGGCCGACATCATGATCCAGATCTATGCGATGGAGAGCGCCCTGCTGCGGACGAAGAAGCTCATCGCGAAGAAGGGCGAGGAGAAAGCCGCCGCGCCCATCGCCATGACGCGCGTGTTCGTCCGCGAGTCGTTCGCCGGCATCGAAGCGCTGGCCAAGGAGATCCTCGCGGCCGTCGCGACGGGCGATACGCTGCGCACGCAGCTGTCCGTGCTCAAAAAATTGACTCGCCAATCGCCGCTCCATACGATACAGTTAAAGCGCGAAATCGCTTCCAGCGTGATTCAGTCGGAACAATACGTGTGCTAGGCCGGATTCCAAACCAATGAGGTGAAGGATCATGTCGCTCCAACCGTGGTTGTCTCACTATCCGAAGGAAGTACCGCCGCACTACCCGTATCCGAAAAAAAATCTGGCCGACTTTCTCATCCAATCCGCGGCCGATTATCCCGCGCACGCGGCACTTCACTTCATGGGCAAGGAGATGAAATACGCGGATCTGCTGGAGGGCGCCTACCGGTTCGCCCACGCGATCCGCGGTCTAGGCGTAGCGAAGGGGGATCGGGTGGCGATCATGCTGCCCAACTGCCCCCAGCTCGTCATCGCCTATTACGGCACGCTCTTCGCGGGCGGCGTCGTCGTCATGACCAATCCGCTCTACATGCCCCGCGAACTGGAGCATCAGCTGAGCGATTCGGGCGCGCGCGTCGTCGTGACGCTCGATCTGCTGCACGGCAAGCTGAAGGAAGTGATGCCCAAGACGCCGGTCCGGGATGTCATCGTGACTTCGGTGAAGGATTATCTGCCCTTTCCCAAGAACCTGCTCTACCCGCTGAAGGCGAAGAAGGACGGCCTGAACCTGGAAGTCGTCTACGAGCCGGGTATTCATTCCTTCGTCCGCCTCATGCACGATGCCTCCGGCGAGCCGTGCCACACCGACGTGGATGCGGAGAACGATCTCGCGCTCCTCCAATATACCGGGGGGACGACGGGCGTCTCGAAGGGCGTCATGCTGACCCACTACAACGTGATCGTCAATACGATGCAGATCAGCCTATGGGCTTACAAATGCAAACCCGGCAAAGAACGGTATTTGGCGGCGCTTCCTTTTTTTCATGTGTTCGGATTGACGGTGTTGATGAACAAGGCCGTGCTCCAAGGCGGCTGTCTCATCCTCGTGCCGAAATTCGAGGCGGGCCAGATTCTGCAGGTCGTTCACAAGCTCAAGCCGACGATATTCCCAGGCGCGCCGACGATGTATATCGCTCTGCTCAATCACCGCAATCTGAGCCAGTACGATCTCTCGTCGATCAAGATGTGCATCAGCGGCGCCGCGCCGCTGCCGTACGAAGTCCAAGAGCGGTTCGAGAAGCTGTCCGGCGGCCGGCTCATCGAAGGGTACGGACTGACCGAGGCTTCTCCGGTGACGATGGCGAACAACGTCTGGGAAAAGCGCAAGAGCGGCTCGATCGGCATTCCCCTCCCGGATACGGTCGCCAAGATCGTCCATCCGGACACGGGCGAGGAGCTGCCGGTCGGCGAGACGGGGGAGCTCGCGGTCCGCGGGCCGCAAGTGATGAAGGGCTACTGGAACGCGCCGGAGGAGACGGCGAAGACGCTGCGCGACGGCTGGCTTCGCACGGGAGACATGGCGCGCATGGACGAGGACGGCTACTTCTACATCATGGACCGGATGAAGGACATCATCATCGCCGGAGGATTCAATATCTACCCGCGCGAGATCGAGGAAGTGCTGTTCGAGCATCCCGATATCCAGGAGGCCGCCGTCCTCGGCGTGCCGGACCCGTATCGGGGGGAGACCGTTAAGGCGTATATCGTATTCAAGGAAGGCAAGCAGGCGACGGAGAAGGCGCTGGAACAGTGGTGCCGGCAGCGGCTGGCCGCCTATAAGGTGCCGCATCTCTACGAATTCCGCGACAGCCTGCCGAAGACGCTGGCCGGGAAGGTGCTGCGCCGGAAGCTGCTCGAAGAGGATTCGGCGCAGCGGGAGCGGATCGGCAAGTAGCGGCGAGGCCTGGGCAGCGGCGAATGCTGAGCAGCGAAAAGAACTGCGCAGCGGCTGGAAAGGAGGAAGCGTCGGAATGGATACCGCGCGCATGCAGGAGCAGTTCGAGCGGATGGCGGAGAAGGCGCGGCATTCGTTCTGGGGATACGTCGGGTGCGAGATCGAGCGCATCGACGAGCGGCAGGTGGTCGTCTCGCTGGACGTGAAGGAGCACCATCTGAATCTGATCGGCATCCTCCACGGCGGCGTGCACGCTACGTTGCTGGATTCGGCGATGGGGCTCGTCGCCATGATGGCGCGGCCGGACGTCGACGTGGTCACGTCGAATCTGAATCTGCACTTCACGGCGCCCGCGGGGCTCGGCCCGGTCGCCGCCGTCGCGGAGATCGCGCATCTGTCGGGCCGGATGATCACGACGCAGGGACGGTTGACCCGTCCGGACGGCACGCTCTGCGCCATGGCGACCGCTTCGTTCCGCGTGATCGAGCGGAAGGGGCCATAGCGGAGCGCGAGGCGGGCGGGAGGATTGAAACGCCGCAAAGACAAAGGCCGGCAAGGAGCAGCGAGCTGCTTTTTGCCGGCTTTTGATTTTCGAAGACGAAAGGGGAGCCTCAATCTAAAGCAGACTAGACAAGTTTGGTGTCCGAGAAGATCGGCTCAAACCCGGTTGTCGTACAGACCCGTTCAATCTCCTCGACCGGAAACGATGTCGCTCTATTTTTCGAAACGAGATCGGTGTAGAAATCATTAATCACTACGGCTACTGGCGCGTACCGCAGGATAATCTCCGCTGCCGAATCCATCACTTCTAGCGATTCGTTCCCTTCAGCACAACGGCGTATGAAGTCTATTCGTTCAGATCGGTTCACCGTACCGCTCAATGCGGTTACAAGCCAGTTCACTAACTCTGTTACCACATAGCACCCATCATGAGTCTTGTTCAATTCAAGAAACTTCAATTCAGAATCTGACAGTTCAAACCGGGAAGACGTTGCAAGTCCGAAGTCCGAAATATAAACACGGTGTCCGTCGGTTAAAACATTCTTAAAGTGAACATCGAAATGCAGCAATCCGTTTGCATTCATAAAGGAGACAGCGGACCGCAGGTTTGATTCCGCCAAAGCAAACGCCGAACCGGCTGCATTCTCGCCAATTGCGACCTGCTCGGCAAGCCAGTTATGCAGGTTGTAGGGGATGTACTCACAGAACAGTGCTACCATGTATTCGGATTCCCGAAGCGCCTCAATACGACCCCGTATTTTTGTTGTACCCCAAAACGCAACCATATGGGAAACATCGCTCAGTTCCTCAGAGATGGGGGTACGCCGTTCCGGACTTTTCAACACCCGCCAGTGATACATGAAGGGAAAGTTCTCACACTGTCCCGCCAGTACCCAATCGGTGGTCATTGTATGGGCGGCGACCTCACGCCACACTCCGCCTCCCGGCGAACCTATACCATAGTGGCAATAGGTAGGAAGGTCGAACACGTTTCCAGTGGACATGAAATTTTCGGAGCTTCGCTCTAATTCCGTAAGCGGCACCATTTTCACGAATATGGACGTATCCTCCAATTGCAACAAAGCCGTTGTACCGCCAATGCCAGTATTTAGCACCGCAGCTTTTTCTACTCGCTCTCTAAGCTGTTCATCACTTAGCTGTGTTAAGGCAGCGGTCACGGCGGTATAGCGGGCAAGTCGAATGTCGAGAGACGAATTTAGCTCGTTGGGCGGTAATCTCATAAGGGATAATATCCTTTCGCTCGGTTTCCCTGGTTAACATGTTTGTCACTCACTAATCTATCAGTTTGGATAAACTTTTACAATTAATGTATGAAATTAATCGCCCATTTTTGCCCGTTAGGATTCCTGTAGAGCGTTAATTTTGATCTTTGCACAAAAACGAGCGACTCCGGTACGATGGAGTAGTCACGGGTCATAGCCCTTTAGCCATCTTAAGGAGGTCGCTCTATCTTGAAGTTTAAAGCTCAAGCCAAACAAAATCAACTGCTCGAACGCATTTCAACCCAGCACCTTGTCGTCGGCATCGACATCGCCCAGCAGTCCCACGTTGCTCGCGCCGTCAACTTCCGTGGAATCCTGCTCGGCACTTCCCTTCACTTCTCCAACGACGACGCCGGCTTCAGCCTACTGCTGCAGTGGATGAAAGATCTGCAGGAAACGCACCAATTAAACGACGCCATCATCGGCATGGAGCCAACCGGCCACTACTGGCTCAGCCTCGCTGCCTGGCTCAAAGACCGCAGCCTCGAGGTCGTGTTGGTAAATCCTCATCTCGTCAAAAAGAACAAGGAAAACCGCGACAATACACCCTCCAAAAGCGACGTCAAGGATGCCTTGGTTATCGCCGACATGGTGAAAAACGGCTACTATACCTTCATCAAAGAAACCAGTGAAGTGTTCATGGAACTACGTGTGCTCATGGCGAACCGGGAGACCATCGTCCATCGTCTCGTCAGCGTCAAGAACCAGATCCACCGCTGGGTCGACATTGTGTTTCCAGAGCTGCGACAGGTATACAAACACCTCTTGGGCTCTGGGTCGCTGGCTACACTGCGTCTCTTTCCAACGCCCGCCGATCTTCGAAAGCTCACCGTTCGCCAGGTAGTCGATGGCTGGAAAACGGTCATGAAGCGACACAGCGGTGAACGAAGAGCTGGTGAGCTGCTGATGCTGGCAGCTCGCTCGGTCGGCGCTAAGCATGCTGAGAAAGCCTACAAGCTTCATCTGCAACAGCTGCTGACTGAGTATGATCTGGCTTTAGAGCAGTTGCAAGTAATCGAGGATGAAGTGGCGGTTGCACTGGCCCGGATTCCGCTGGCTAAGCCGTTGCTGGCGATGAAGGGCATGAGTACCTTGTCTGTCGCTGGCATTCTGGGTGAAGCTGGCGACCTTAGCGGCTATGCACATGGCAATGCATTGTTGCGGCATGCCGGCCTCAACCTAGCTGAAGCGAGCTCAGGCAAGTGGAAAGGCCAAATGTCCATCAGCAAACGTGGCCGACCGAGGCTTCGTCATGCCCTATTCATGGCAACCATGGCCCTCATCATGAACGATGAATCGTTTAAACGACAGCACGAATCGAATGTAAAGACGAGAAGTATGAAGCCGATGCGCTCAGTGATGAAGCTTTGCGGCAAGCTGGCTCGCCTTCTGGTTGCCATGGCACAAAGCGGCGAAGCTTACGAACCGGATCGAGCTCTTCCTATGAAACAAGCTGCTTAGCCAAATCTCGATTAGCACGAAAACTGGCTTATTCGCAGGATCTCAAGATTGCACGGAGTACCGGATTGCGTTGAGCAAAAGGGCACAGACCCGTACCGTTAGGATGACCGGCCTCCAACCACCGGATAGGCGTAACGAAGGAATGAAAGGGCATCGACCCGTCGAGAAATGGGAGTGAAAGCCTCCGAAGGTCACATGGAGCAGCGTGCAACAGAGTAGTAAAAAGAGGAGCGAAACCTCGCCCCTCCTGTTCCCGCATGCGGTTCGGTTGCCGAATCTGACGATACAAAGCCTTTTCTGACCAGATAACGATTTATCCCATGGTGAGATCCTGCGAATAAGCGAGCATTCGTGAGAAAACTACATTTTACCGAGGGAGTTCATGAATGATGAGCCGAAAGAATTACGAGTGGAGCATGAGCGGCATCGTGCAACTGCGTCGACTTGGAGTCGAGTTAAGCCGATGGATACGCTACGCCTACGCGCTTGCCCTTGTAAGGGCCAGAGCGCTCGAGATGATCCAGCATAAACGCGGCCACGTCTTCGTAGGCAACGTTTAACTCCGAGAAGCGGCTGAAGATGAGGCCCGTCAGCTCCTCCGGCGACAGCTCCCGCGTGCTCTCCGGGAAAGGGAGCGGCAGCGATTCGGTGGATACCGCCAGTTGGCGCAAGGAGGTTTCCGGCGAAGCGTCGACCATCGTACCCGGACACATGATGGACCAATCCAACTCGGTCCGGCGCAGCCGGTCGAGGTTCCGATCGTGATTCTTGTAGACGGGCGGCATGCCGGGGAGATCGTTGCCGAGGATGGACGTATGCGGGACCGTCAGGAGCCCGGCGCCTCCCATCGCCCACACGCGGCCGGCGAACAGCGTCTGCCGCTCGCACTGGGTGACGATGTTGTCGACGAGCCGGACGAACGCGTCTCCATCCCCCGCCGTGCCGGCCGCGAGGATAGCGGCATCCTGATGCGCCAACGCCCGATAGACGCTTTGCGGGTCCAGCATCTCTTCCGCGATGACGTTCGTTTGCGACGCGATACGCTCTCCTTGCTGCTCCAGCAGTTTTTCCGGATTGCGGACGAAAGCCGTCATCTCATGCCCTCTTTCAACCCCGGCTGCCAATACTCTCCGACCGATGTTGCCCGTTGCGCCAAATACCGCGATTTTCATGTTCGATGCCCTTCTTTCTTGGATTGTGGATTGACTAAAGGTTAACATCGAACCTAAAATCTTGTTAAGAACCCACTTTGATGTAAGGGACGCACTTCAAAGTAAGTTATGGAGAAGGAGGACGACGATGGCAGCAGCAAACGCGACGACCGAGGAGCGGAAATGCCCCATCGAGACGGTCATCCACGTCTTGGGCGGTAAGTGGAAGCCTACGATCCTGTGGCATCTGCTGGACGCCACCCGCAGGTTCAGCGAGCTGGAGAAAATGATACCCGAGATCACGCAGAAGATGCTGGCGCAGCACCTGCGCGAGCTGGAGGCCGACGGATTGGTCGTGCGGACGGTCTATCCGACGGTGCCGCCCAAAGTCGAATACGCATTGAGCGAGTACGGCATCACGTTGGTCCCGGTCATGCAGGCGATGTGCAACTGGGGCGAGGTGCATCAGACGTCTGCATGGAAACCGACTGAGGTTGCTCGCGCGATTAACGGTTAACGGCCAAAGCTGCGCGAATCATCCGTCGTTAAAAATCGAGCGACGGGATTCGTAAGCCGCAAATGTCGGCTTAAAGAGGCCAAAAGCCGCGCATCGGGCCGTGTAAGCCGCAAATGTCGGCTTAAAGCGGCCAAAAGCCCCGCGCCGGGCCGTGTAAGCCGCAAATGTCGGCTTAAAGCGGCCAAAAGCCGCGCATCGGGCCGTGTAAGCCGCAAATGTCGGCTTAAATCGGCCAAAAGGCGCGCACCGGGCCGTGTAAGCCGCAAAAATCGGCTTACAGCTCGCCAAGGCGGTTGTACACTCCCGTCCCAGCAAGCCAAAGAAAGAACCTTCCATACCTAGGGGGATGGAAGGTTCTTTGGTTTTTTCGCTAAATAATGACGGAATAGTACGCCCGGCACGTCCGGAACAGCGTCTCGTCGTCGAGAGGGACGCCGAGCGCAGGGAGTGTATCGATCGCTATGCTGGCCGCTTGCCACGCCGCCTTCCCAGCCCGCGCCGCTAGAAGCTCGGCTTGCCGCTCCGCCTTCCCAGTCCGCGCCGCAAGAAGCTCGGCCTGCCATTCCGCCTTCCCGACCCAAGCCGTGGATGGCGCGGCCGCAAGCCATTCCCGCTCCCCGGCCCAAGCCACGGAGGACGCGGTCGATGCGCCCGCGGCGACCAGCCGGATCGTTGCAGCCGGCTGCATCCGGGCCTGCAGCGCCCGCGAGGCTTCCTCTACGAGCGAGGCGCGCGCAGGCCCCCAGCGCTCCCTTTCTTGGTACGCGAGCTCGCCGACGAGGTGCAGCGGTACCCGCCGCAGCTGGTTCAGATAGGCGGCCCACCGGATCAGATCGAAGGGGACGTTTCCCTCGGACAGGATGCATCCGCTCCATCCCGCATCCGCCCCGCAAGACAGCTTCAGCACGCCGCGCCTGCGAGGGAGCGCTTGTCCCTCCGCGCCCGTCCCGGCGAATTCGAAGATCTCGATGCCCGTCAAGTAGGCCTGGTCCAATCTCGCGCACTCCCTTCCATGCTTGCTCCGACAGATGATATCTGACTATAAAGCCTCGGACGGACTTTGTAAAATCGTTCCGCTCTCGGCAAGCGCCGCCAATGCCGGAAAACGCCGAAATCGGCCGATAACGGATCGGGAAATCGCCTTTATCTTCGTAGCGGACCTTTCTAGCTCTTTCGCTCGCGCGCGATCGTTTTCACGCTGTAACGGGCCCTTCGGCTCGCGAAGATCGCGCAAGCGGAAAATGCAAGAATGCGAGATTTAAGGAGCCGGAAAGACCTTTATCGAGATCGGCTCGGTTGTAAGCGGTACGAACGGCCGCCGCAGCGGAAATAGGCAGAACCTGGTTTTCAACTTGCATTTACAAAATTTCGGCCGAGGCGTAATATTCGATTCAGCCATTCGGCAACCGGCTTGCGGCCGGACGGATGACGAGCGGGCTGGCAGTCATCTGCAAGATCAAGTTCGGCCTGGTTACGTCCAGCCTAATTGCGATCAGCCAGATCGCAAACGGCCTGACCACGACCAGCCGGATTGCGGCTAGCCTGAATAATGATCGACTTGATTTGCGATCGCTGAGTCCCTGAAGACAGGGAGCGGGGGAACCAAACGTGGACGGATGTCCGGTGTGAGAGCCGGCAGACGACGCAGGGGTGAATCCCGGGGGAACGGCACCTAGGAGCCGAGCCTTCGGGTAGGGCGACTCTCACCGCCCGAATCCGGCAGCTAACCTCGCAAGCGTATGGAGAGAGAGGATGATGGGACGACCGCCGTTGACGCTGAACGCACACCATGAATATGAACATGAACCAAGCTTTGCAAGTATCGTAACGAATTTACCGATAACGGCTCTTTATCGCTGAGTCCCTGCGAACGCAGGGAGCGGGGGAACCAAACGGCTTGCCGATCCGGCGGCCATGGGGTGAATCCGAGGGAAAGAAACCTTTCCCAAGGTAGGGCGACTCTCACGCCCGAATCCGACAGCTAACCTCGTAAGCGTACCGAGAGAGGCAACGACGATCGTGAACAGACACGGTTTATTTCCGACTGTGCCTAGAAGCCACGAGAAGAGTTCCTCTTCTTCGAGGCTTCTTTTTTGTTGCCTTCTCCGACCTACAGGAGGATAAAAGGTCAATGATTCCACAAGAATATATCTTAATCTCCGCCCCGAACGTCGCGGGCGAACAGTTCATGAAGCAGCTGAGCCGCAGGGAGATCCCGTTCGCGGCGATCGTGAACAACAAAGCCGACTTCGAGCGGCTGAACGAATGGGGCGTCGCCAACCGGATCGCGGTCGACACGACCCAGGTTCATACTTGGGCCGTGCCGGAGCTCGCCATCGGCAAGGTGTTCCTGTTCGAGAAGAGCCTTAATCTCTGCTGCCGCTACATCCAGATCTGCCGGGCTTGGACGTCCAAACCGATCTACGTGATCACGGGCAGCCACAATCCGAGGCTGATCTACAAGGGACTCGGCGCGAACCACGTGATTCACTCCAATAGCGGCGACGTCGCTTTTCTCATTCAGGATTTGATCTAAGCAGGACGGAAGGAGGATCGACATGTCGGACGTGTATATGGTACTGCTGCTGGCCGGAATCTTCGCGGCGTTCTACGGATTCATGATCTGGTGCGACCGCGTCGTCGACGGATCGGAGGGCGATCGCCCATGACGGTCGTTCTGATCTTTGCCGCGCTGGTTTTCGCGTATTTGATCTATGCCCTTATTCATCCGGAGAAATTCTAGCCGGCGTTCGATGCGCACAAGGTTTATGGAGGAGGAAACGGTCGGATGGGAATCTTGCAGCTCGTCCTTGTTCTGGCGGTGCTTGTCCTGCTGGTCAAGCCGCTCGGAACGTATGTCTATCATGTATTCTCGAATGAGCCGAACCGAATGGACCGGGTATTCGGCCCGGTCGAACGGGGGATCTATCGGCTGATCGGGCTGAAGCGGCGGGACGGCATGACGTGGAAACGTTACGCGCTCAGTTTTCTGCTGACGAATATCGTCCTGGTCGCGTTGAGTTATCTGATTCTGCGCCTGCAATCTCTGCTGCCGCTGAATCCGAACAAGATCGGCGGCATGGAGCAGACGCTGACCTTCAACACGGTCATCAGCTTCATCACCAACACGAACCTGCAGCATTACAGCGGCGAGACGGGACTCTCCTACTTCTCGCAGATGGCCGTCATCATCATGATGATGTTCACTTCGGCGGCGACCGGCTTCTCGGTCGCGATCGCCTTCGTCCGCGGCTTGACCAGCCGGGGCCGGACCATCGGCAACTTCTTCGAAGACTTCGTCAAAGCGCACACGCGGATCTTCCTTCCGTTCGCGACGGTGATTACGCTCATCTTGGTGGCGCTGAACGTCCCGCTGACGCTCGATCCGACTTTGACGGTCACGACGCTCGAAGGCGCGGCGCAGCACATCGCGATCGGACCGGTCGCGGCGCTCGAATCGATCAAGCATCTGGGCACGAACGGCGGCGGCTTCTTCGGGGTCAACTCGGCGCACCCGTTCGAGAACCCGAATCCGCTCACGAACGTGATCGAGATGCTGTCGATGTGGGCGCTGCCGGCCTCCCTCCCGTATGTATACGGGAAGTTCGCCAACAACAAGAAGCAAGGCTGGGTCGTCTTCGGCGCGATGATGACGTTGTTTCTCGCGTTCCTGACGCTCACGTACACGTCCGAGCTGCGCGGCAATCCCGCCTTGAACGCGCTCGGCATGGATGCGTCCCAAGGCAGCATGGAGGGCAAGGAAGTCCGCTTCGGCATCGCCCAGTCCGCGCTGTTCACGACGGTAACGACGGCGGCGACGACCGGCTCGGTCAACAATATGCACGATACGCTGACCCCGCTCGGCGGCCTCGCGCCGCTCGCGGAGATGATGCTGAACTGCGTGTTCGGGGGCAAGGGCGTCGGACTCGTGAACATGCTGATGTACGCGATCCTGGCGGTGTTCCTGGCCGGGCTCATGGTCGGCCGGACGCCGGAATTCCTCGGCCGCAAGATCGAGCCGCGGGAGATGAAGCTGATCGCCGTCGCGATCCTCGCGCACCCGTTCATCATCCTCGTCCCGACGGCGATCGCCCTGATGACGGACGCCGGCCGGGCGGGCGTGACGAATCCCGGCTTCCACGGCATCTCGCAAGCGTTGTACGAGATGACGTCCTCCGCCGCCAACAACGGTTCCGGGTTCGAAGGGCTGGCGGACAACACGCCGTTCTGGAATATCTCCACCGGCATCGTCATGCTGCTCGGACGCTATATCTCGATGATCGCCATGCTCGCGGTCGCCGGCTCGTTGGTGCGCAAGTCCTGGGTGCCGGAGACGGTGGGCACGTTCCGAACGGACAATGTCTTGTTCTGGGGGATTCTGATCGGTACCGTACTGATCATCGGAGCGCTCACGTTCCTGCCGGCCATCGTCCTGGGACCGGTCGCCGAACATTTGACGCTTCGTTAACGAAGAGGGGAAACGGATATGAATACGACACGCAAATCGATGCTGACCGGCCCGATGGCCGTGCAAGCGCTGAAGGATAGCTTCGTCAAGTTAAATCCCGTCACGATGATGAAAAATCCGGTCATGTTCGTCGTGGAAGCCGGCACGCTGGTCGTGCTGCTCATGACGGTGTTCCCCGGGTACTTCGGCACCCGGGACGACGTCGGATTCAATCTGACGGTGTTCCTCATCCTGCTCTTCACCGTGCTGTTCGCGAACTTTGCGGAAGCGCTGGCCGAAGGCCGGGGGAAGGCCCAAGCCAGCGCGCTGAAGAAGACGAAAAACGAGATCTCGGCGAACAAGGTCGTCGGCAGCGGCATCAAACGAATCGCTTCGACGGAGCTGCGCAAAGGAGACGTCGTCGTCGTCGCCCAAGGGGAGACGATCCCCGGCGACGGCGAAGTCGTAGAAGGCCTTGCGTCGGTAGACGAATCGGCCATCACGGGGGAGTCCGCGCCCGTCATCAAGGAAGCGGGCGGAGACTTCGGCTCCGTCACAGGCGGCACGCGCGTCGTCAGCGACCGCATCGTCGTCCGGATCACCTCGGATCCCGGCGAGTCGTTCATCGACCGCATGATCTCCCTAGTCGAAGGGGCGAAACGGCAGAAGACGCCGAACGAGCTTGCGCTGAACACGCTCCTGACGAGTCTGACGATCATCTTCCTGATCGTCGTCGTCACGCTCTCCCCGATCGCGAAGTTCGTCGGCATCGAGCTGCAGGTGCCCGTGTTGATCGCGCTGCTGGTGTGCCTTATCCCCACGACCATCGGCGGACTCTTGTCCGCCATCGGGATCGCGGGGATGGACCGGGTCACCCAGTTCAACGTGCTGGCCATGTCCGGCAAGGCGGTCGAAGCGGCGGGCGACATCAACACGATGATCCTCGACAAGACGGGAACGATCACGTACGGGAATCGAATGGCGAGCGCGTTCACCCCGGTCGGCGGGCGCGACGAGGCGGAGGTGGCGGCTTGGGCGGCGATCGGGTCCCTGCGCGACGAGACGCCGGAAGGGCGCTCCGTGCTGGAATTGATGAAGAGGGATTCGCTGCGCTACGACGAGACGATCGCCGCAGACGGGACGTTCGTCGAATTCAAGGCGGAGACCCGGATGAGCGGCATCGAACTGAAGGACGGCCGGCAAGTCCGCAAAGGCGCCGTCGACGCGGTCAAAAGGTGGGTCGCCGCCCAAGGCGGGACGATCCCGGCCGATCTGGACGCCAAGAGCGACGCCATCGCGACCGAAGGCGGCACGCCGCTCGCCGTCGCGGTAGACAACGCCATCTTCGGCCTGATTTACTTGAAGGACACCGTGAAGCCCGGCATGCGCGAACGCTTCGAGCAGCTGCGCAAGATGGGCATCAAGACGATCATGTGCACCGGCGACAATCCGCTTACCGCCGCGACGATCGCCCGCGAGGCGGGCGTCGACGACTTCATCGCCGAGAGCAAGCCCGAAGACAAGATCGAGGTCATCCGGCGCGAGCAAGCCGAAGGCAAGCTCGTCGCGATGACCGGCGACGGGACGAACGACGCGCCGGCGCTCGCTCAGGCCGATGTCGGACTCGCAATGAACAGCGGGACGACGGCGGCCAAGGAAGCCGCGAACATGGTGGACCTCGATTCGGACCCGTCCAAGATTATCGAGGTCGTCTCCATCGGCAAGCAGCTGCTCATGACGCGCGGCGCGCTGACGACGTTCAGCATCGCGAACGACATCGCCAAATACTTCGCGATCATTCCCGCCATGTTCATCCTGGCGGTCCCGGAGATGCGCGCGCTGAACGTCATGCATCTGGGCTCGCCGCTGTCGGCGATCCTGTCGGCGCTCATCTTCAACGCCGTCATCATCCCGCTGCTCATCCCGCTCGCGATGAAGGGGGTCGCTTATCGCCCGATGAGCGCCGCCAAGCTGCTCTCCCGCAACCTGTTCGTCTACGGCTTGGGCGGGATCGTCGCTCCGTTCGTCGGCATCAAGATCATCGATCTCGTCGTTCATCTGTGGATCTAATCCCGTCATCCCGAAAGGAAGGATATCGCTATGAATCAAGCATCCAACGCGTCCGGCCCCTCCGGCATCTCGACCTTGTGGATCGCGCTGCGGGCGGGTATCGTCTTCATCCTGATCTGCGGCATCGTCTATCCCCTCGCGACGACGGGGATCGCGCAGGCGATCATGCCCCATCAGGCCAACGGCAGCCTCGTCAAGGACGCTGAAGGCCATGTCGTCGGCTCCGCGCTGATCGGCCAGAACTTCGCGGACCCCAAGTACTTCCAGGGCCGCGTATCGAGCATCTCCTACCAAGCGGAGGCGTCCGGGTCGAACAACTACGGGCCTTCCAATCCGGAACTGCTGAATCGGACCCAAGCGTCGATTGACGCCTGGAAAGCGGCCAACCCGGACGTGCCGGTCGACCGGGTACCGATCAGCCTGCTCACGAACTCCGCGTCAGGGCTCGATCCGCACATCTCACCCGAATCCGCGCAGGTGCAGATCCCCCGGATCAGCAAGCTGACGGGCATCTCCCCCGAGCAATTAGGTCAGTTGGTCGACGCGCATACCGCCGGGCGCGATCTCGGCGTATTCGGAGAACCGCGGGTCAACGTGCTGGAGCTCAATCTGGCGCTCCGAGCGCTGCTGGCGAAGTAGACGCGAAGGATACCGGTCCTGAGAGGGGCGCGAAGCGAATGGAAGACTACCGGCGCAAAACCCCGGAAGAGATGCTGCACGCGATCTTCAAGCTGCACCGGGGCCGGCTCAAGATCTATATCGGGGCCGTCGGCGGCGCGGGCAAGACGTATCACATGCTGCGCGAAGGCCACGCGCTGAAGGCGCAGGGCGTCGACGTCGTGACGTGCGCCGTATCGACGATGCGGCGGCCGGAGACGATGGCGCAGCTGGAAGGGCTGGAGCGGATCCCGAGCATTCATTGGCTCCGGGATGGCGAGGAGCGGAAGGACCTCGCCATGGAGGCGATCCTGGCCCGCAACCCGGAGGTTGTCCTCGTGGACGGCCTCGCGCACCGGAACCGTCCGGACGCGGCGAACCCGACCCGGCTGGGCGATATCCGGCAGCTGATCGGGCGAGGCATCAGCGTCCTCACGACGGTGAACGTCTATGAGATCGAGGGCGTTACCGAGCTGGCGCAGAAGCTCACCGGCATCGAGACGCGGGAGACGGTGTCCGCCGAGGCGGTCGAAGGGGCGGACGAAGTCCGCCTCATCGACGTGTCGCCGGAGACGATCCTGAAGCGGCTGGACGAAGGGCATCTCTGCAACCTGAAGGACGCCGACGCCAAGCGCATGCGCAGAGGCCAGCTGGGCAAGCTGCGCGAGCTGGCGCTCCGCATGATGGCCGAGGACGTGAACGACTCACTGGAGCGGCACCGGGAATCGGAAGGGCTCGTAGGCCCCTCCGGCGCGACGGAGCGGATCCTGGTGTCGGCCCAGTACCATTGGAACGGCTCCATCTATATCCGCAGAGGGCAGCAGATCGCGAGGAGGCTGAACGGCGAGCTGCTCGTCGTCTCCTTCGCGAATGCCGCGAAGCCGCTCGCGAAGGAAGCGGCGGCGTTCAAACGCTCCGTCATGAAGCTCGCGGACAAGGTGAACGCGCGCTTCGAAGAGCTGCCTATGCCGGGACGCCGCAGGCTGGCCGGCGCGCTGGTGGGTTATGCCGTCCGGCAGGGCGCGACGCGGATCGTGCTCGGTCACTCGAAGATGAGCCGCTGGCAGGAATGGCGCAAGGGCTCGATCGTGAACGGCGTGCTGCGCAAGATCGAAGGCGTGGACGTCTTCTTCGTCGCGGACCGCGCCGATCAGGAGGGCGAGCGGATTCTCCCCACGAGAACGCGGGGCGAGCCGGCGATCCCCTACAAGCGGCTGAGCGAGCAGGAAGTCGAACGGAAGATCGGCCGCATCCGGCGCGGACGGTTCAAAGTGTACGTAGGCGCCGCCCCGGGCGTGGGCAAGACGTACGCGATGCTGCGGGAAGGCAACGACATGCTGCGCAAAGGCATCGACGCGGTCATCGGACTGCTGGAGACGCACGGCCGCGAGGAGACCCGCGCCCAGATCGGCGCGCTGCCGCTCCTGGAGCAGGCAACCGTTGCCTATCGCGGGACGTCGCTGGAAGAGATGGACGTGCCGGCCATCCTCGCGCGCAATCCCGAGGTCGTGCTGATCGACGAGCTGGCCCATACGAACGTGCCGGGCAGCCGCAACAAGAAACGCTATGAGGACGTGCTGGAGATCCTCGAAGCCGGCATCTCAGTCGTCTCCACCGTGAATGTCCAGCATCTGGAGAGCTTGAACGACGCCGTCGAGCAGATTACCGGCGTTCGCGTGCGAGAGACGGTGCCGGACCGCATGCTGCGCCTGGCGGACGAGGTCGAGCTGATCGACGTCGCGCCCAAGGCGCTGCAGGAGCGCATGCGCGAGGGCAAGATCTATGCGATGGAGAAGGTCGAGCAGGCGCTGGGGCATTTTTTCCGCACGGGGAATCTGATCGCGCTGCGGGAGCTTGCGCTCCGCGAGATCGCGGACGACGTGGACGAACGGCTGGAAGCTTGGGAACGGAACGGGTCGCTCCGCGGCGGTTGGGGGCGGCGGGAGAGCATCTTCGTCGCCGTGACGACGAGCGAGAACGCCGAGCGGCTTATCCGGCGCGGCTTTCGGATCGCGCATCGGCTGAAGGCGGAGTGGCGGGCGGTGTACGCCCATGCCGGTCCGGCACTGCCCGCGTCCGACGAGCGGCGGCTCGAAGCGCTCGCGGAGCTGACGAACCGGCTCGGCGGACGGTTCGAGACGCTCCGCGTCCCGTCGCGGCGGCAGGTGCCGCAGACGCTGCTGTCGCGGGCCAACGCCTGCCGCAGCACGCAGCTCATCCTCGGCCAGCCCGGCCGCGGCTGGCGTATCCTTCCGTTCCGCCGTTCGGCGGTGAAGGCGATCCTTCGGGACGGCCGGCATATGGATGTGCTCGTGGTCGCGGACTTGAGGCGATAGCCGTCCCGGCTCGCGGTCTGGCGTCCGAGTCGCCGCCGCGGCTCGCGCTGCATGTTGACCGTGCCGGGTTACGGGTCGCGCCGCGTTACGAATCGCCCTGCAACCTTGCCGGGCGCTGCATCGTTTCATAGAGGGAGAACGACGACTGCCGCCGGAGGGAAGAGATGAAGAAAGCATACGGAGACAAGGCGTTCGTCATCGGCCTGACGATCGTCTGCGGCTTGCCGCTGCTGCTGTTGTGGGGATGGTACCGATTGGCGGCGTCTATATCGTAAAAGGAACGACTAGGAGAAGCTGTCCCGCGACAACGCGGAGGCAGCTTTTTCGCATATAAGGACTTCAAGAGCCTGTTGCGGATTGGAGGCGGCATTGGAGGGAAGCGTGCCCGGCAGCCCATGGTCGCCGCAACGCGCGGCCTTGTGATAAAATGGACGCAACGCGAAAGGAGCTGCGGCATGAAAGACTACTTAAATGATCCTACCGGCGTATTTCCGTCCGTCTGCTCGCTCGATTGCCCGGACCAATGCGGCCTGCTCGTGCACAAGGAAGAGGGCCGCATCGTAAAGATCGAGGGCGACCCCGATCATCCCGTTACCCAAGGCGCGATCTGCAACAAGGTTCGGCATATGGCCGAGCGCATCTACGATCCCAAGCGGCTGACGACGCCGCTGAAGCGGGTCGGCCCGAAGGGCGAAGGCCGCTTCGAGCCGATCGCGTGGGCGGAAGCGATCGAGGCGATCACCGGCCGCTGGAAGGCGCTCATCGCCTCCGAAGGCCCCGAGTCGATCCTGCCCTACAGCTTCTACGGCAACATGGGCCGCATCGGCACCGAAGGAATGGACCGGCGCTTCTTCAACCGGATGAGCGCGAGCGAGCTGGAGCAGACGATCTGCGAAGCGGCGGGCACCGAAGGCTACCGGTACACGATGGGCGGCAGCTTCGGCACGAATCCCGAGGAGACCGAGCACGCGAAGCTGTTCGTCTTCTGGGGCATTAACGCCGTCAGCACGAATATGCACCAGGTCACGATCGCGGAGAAAGCCCGCAAGAACGGCGCGAAGATCGTCGTCATCGACGTGCACCGCAACCGGACGGGCAAGTGGGCGGACTGGTTCATTCCGCTCAAGCCGGGCACGGATACGGCATTGGCGCTGGGCCTCATGCACGTGCTGTACGCGGAAGGGCTGACGGACGAGAAATTCCTGGCCGAATATACCGTCGGCTGCGAAGAGCTACGCGAGCATGTGAAGGCCTACGATCCGGATACGGTATCCGGGATTACGGGCGTTCCGGCAGCGGATATCGTGAAGCTCGCCCGGCTCTACGGCGGCACGACGCCGTCCTTCATCCGCATCGGCAACGGCATTCAGCATCACGACAACGGCGGCATGTGCATCCGCACCATCGCCTGCCTTCCGGCATTGACCGGACAGTGGCTCCACCCCGGCGGCGGCGCGATCAAGGGCAACGGCGGCTACGTGCAGCATAACGCGAGGGCGCTGGAGCGTCCGGATCTGCGTCAGGGCAAGGCCCGCTCCGTGAACATGAACCGGCTCGGCAGCGCGCTGTTGGAGCTCGATCCGCCGGTCCGTTCGCTCTATGTCTACAACACGAACCCGGCCGTCGTCGCGCCGGAAGCGAACAAGGTGCGGGAGGGACTCTCGCGCGAGGACCTGTTCACGGTCGTTCACGACTTGTTCCTGACCGAGACCGCCAAGTACGCGGACATCGTACTGCCGGCGACGTCGGCGTTCGAGAATACCGATCTGTATCATTCTTACTGGCATCATTACATTCAGATCCAGCAGCCGGTCGTCGCGCCGTATGGCGAGAGCAAGTCCAACGTCGAAGTGTTCCGTCTGCTGGCCAAGGGCATGGGGTACGAAGAGCCGGCGCTGCAAGACAGCGAAGAGGCGCTCATCCGACATGCGGTGGACAACCCGCGCAACCATGCCTACGATAGCGTGACCTACGAAGCGCTCGTCGAGCGACAGTACGTGAAGGCCGACGTGAAGCCGCTGTTCCCGGGGAGGCTGCCTACGCCGAGCGGCAAGATCGAGCTGTATTCGGCGACGATGGCGCGCAAGGGCTATCCGCCGCTGCCGACGTATACGCCGCTCTTGGAGCAAGACGAAGCGCAGTGGCCGTACCGCTTCATCCCGGGGCCGAACCACAACTTCCTGAACTCCACGTTTTCGCAGAACGAGAAGCATGCGAAGCTGGAGCGGACGCCGAAGCTGCACATGAACGCGGCGGACGCGGCGGGGCTTGGGATCGCGGACGGGGAGACGGTGCGCGTCTGGAACGCGCGCGGCGAAGTGGAGCTGACGGCCGCCATCGGCGAAGACGTCCTGCCGGGCGTCGTCGTCAGCCAAGGCCTGTGGGCCGACGCGCCGGGCGCCAAGCGGGCGGTGAACGCGCTGACGCCCGACCGGCTGGCCGACATGGGCGGCGGTGCCGTCTTCTTCTCCGGGCGGGTGCAGGTGGAGCGCGCGGTCGCTCCCCGCGAGGAGCTCGCCACATAATGCATCATGGCAAAGCCTCCCGGTATGCGTCCGGGAGGCTTTCTTTAGCGTTGACGGCATTGGATGGGTACGGGGGACGACGCCGACATCCGAAGGCTATGCGCAGCGGCCGCTGTTTGCAAGCTCGTCAGAATCGCGGAGGCGAAGCTCGGTACAGGTTGCGGACCAGGCGAATGCCGGGTTGACTGAACCCCGACCAAGAGGTAAACTTAAACTAAATCTAAAAAGAGGAGGGGCACACGATGACGCGCAAAGGATTAACCGCTCCGCGTAAAATGATCTACGAGATCGTCATGGCGTCCGAGGATCATCCGACGGCCGCCGATATCATCGACCGGCTCAAGACGAACGGCAGCTCGGTGGCGTACGCGACGGTCTACAACTCGCTGCGTTATTTGACCGATGAAGGCTTGATCCACGAGCTGAAGCTGGAAGGGAACGCGAGCCGCTACGACGCGCGCGTGGAGGACCATCAGCACATCGTGTGCGTCTCCTGCGGCAAGGTAGACGAAGTGATGACGGCTTCGCCGAAGGAATGGCTGGACCGCATCGCCGCCGAGACCGGATACGAGATTACCGAAGAGCAGCTGTTGTTCAAGGGGGTATGCGCCGAATGCAGAGCATCGAACAAGAAAATGAAATGATCGGCGCTTTCTGCGACACGACGCGCCGCGTCGTCGTCATTAGTCCCTACCCGGCTCGCTTGCAGCCGCTCATCGCGGAGATGACGATGCGCTGCTACGACGTCCTGGTTTTCCACCAGGCGCAGGAGTCCGTGCTGTCCGCGCTGCCGATCGATCTGCTCATCGCGGACCGGACGATCGCGCCGTTCGAGCCCGTGCCGGCCGCGGGCTTCGGGACGCTCCAAGCGCCCGTGCTCTATCTGGTCGGCGAAGAGCCGCCCGCCGATCTGCCGGCCGGTAGCCATCTCGCGGGATGGCCCGGCGATCTGCCGGCGATCGTGACGGCGATCGAGGAACTGGCGGGCAAGAGCGTGCTCCCGACGACGCCGGACGAGCTGCTCCTCAAGGACATCCGGATCGACTTGAAGCGCATCACCGTCATCCAGGACGGCAAGCGCATCGATCTGACCAAGACGGAGTTCGACCTTCTGCGCGCGCTGCTCGCATCTCGAGGCGCAGTGCTGTCCCGCCAGGATCTCATGGAGAAGCTCTGGGGCGACGATTACTTCGGCGGCAGCAATTCGATTGACGTCCATATCAAGAGCTTGCGCCGCAAGCTCGGCGACGATCCCAAAGACCCGCAATACATCGTGACGGTGCGCGGCGTGGGCTATCGGACGGCCGATTGACGCAGCGTATCGTATATAGAGACAAGGGGGCTCGAGCCATCGGGACTCCTTTTTCTGTTGGTCATACAGAATTTATATGTTTCACGCTATCCATTTCTGTACGACCGCCGATAAAAACGTCTCGTCCTCTTCTGAGGATGGCGAAGCCGTTTTTACTTGGGCGGAGATAGAGGTGATTTTGTGCGAGAGCGAATATTGCGAGGGCACTGGGGCGAGGTGCAGAAGCTTGGTCGGTCGTCGAAATAATCGACCATCACAACCGACAAACTGCGTTCGGTGGTCGCGATCGTCGATAAAATCGCCTAACGCCCGCCGGTAAGTGGGGTTCGCGGGTGCGATAGTCGAAAGAATCGACTAACGCCCGCCGGTAAGCTGGATTCGAGGTGCGATAGTCGAAAAAATCGACTAACGCCCGCCGGTAAGCGGGGTTCAGTGGTGCGATAGTCGAAAAAATCGACTAACGCCCGCCGGTAAGCGGTGTTCAATAGCGCGATAGTCGAAAAAATCGACTAACGTCCGCCGGTAAGCGGGGTTCACGGGTGCGATAGTCGATAAAATCGACTAACGTCAGCCGGTAAGCGGGGTTTAGTGGTGCGATCGTCGAAAACATCGACGATTGCCTATCCGAGGCTTTCCCCCGCATCGTCTCGAACGAGGCAGGAACGCACAAAATTGCCCCCTTTTCCGAAGCTCCCCCCTCTCTTCATGAAACCTTCATTTTCCCTTCATCATTCCTTCATGCAGCCGTCGATAGCGGATGGTATGATGTTTTTGTAGCCGATATTTAAACTTAATCTAAATACAATATTAAAGGAGCGATCGCGATGAGACATACGATCATCATCGGAACCGGCCCCGCCGGGTTGACTTCGGCCATCTACTTAGCGCGCGCGGGCTTGCATCCGCTCGTGATCGAAGGCCCGGAACCGGGCGGCCAGCTCACCACGACGACGGAGGTCGAGAACTTCCCGGGCTTCCCCGAAGGAATCATGGGCCCTGAATTGATGGAAAATATGAGGCAGCAAGCCAAACGGTTCGGCGCCGAGTTCATGAGCGGCTGGGTCACGAAGACGGATCTCTCCAAACGTCCGTTCACGGTGACCGTCGACGGCTACGGCGATCTGCAGGCCGAGACGCTCATCATCTCGACCGGCGCTTCGGCCAAGTACCTCGGCATCCCGGGCGAGCGCGAGAACGTCGGACGCGGCGTCAGCACCTGCGCGACATGCGACGGCTTCTTTTTCCGCGGGAAGAAGATCATCGTCGTCGGCGGCGGAGATTCGGCGATGGAGGAAGCGAACTTCCTGACCCGTTTCGCTTCCGAAGTCGTGCTGGTGAACCGCCGCAGCGAGCTTCGCGCGTCGAAGATCATGCAAGAGCGCGCCCGCGCCAACGCCAAGATCAGCTGGAGCCTGGACCGTACGCCGCTTGAAGTGGCGGCCGGCGATCTCGGCGTGAAGGGTCTCAAAGTGCGCAACAACGAGACCGGCGAGGAAGAGCTGATCGAAGCGGACGGCATCTTCGTCGCGATCGGCCATACGCCGAATACGAAGTTCCTGGACGGCCAACTCACGACCGACGAGACCGGCTATCTGGTCGTCACGCCGGGCACGACGGAGACGAACGTTCCGGGCGTCTTCGCTTGCGGCGACGTGCAGGATCACAAATACCGCCAAGCCATCAGCGCGGCGGGCACGGGATGCATGGCCGCCCTCGACTGCGAGCGTTTCTTGGAGGCGAACGAGGCAGTACCGGTCTCCGTCTCTTAAGCGAGACCGGTCGAGCCTTGCTTCAATAATAAGCACCCTTTCGAACATCGGCATAACCATATCCGTATCCGTAACATCCCCATCAATCACTATAACCTTTTCCTAGGAGGAATTATTGACCCATGACGAATCTTGCGATCCCTTATCCATTTGCCAAAGTCGGACAACCTGCCCCGGACTTCACCCTGCTCTCCACCAAAAACCTCGACTCCCTCGAAGAGAAGGTCTCCCTGGCGGACTACCGCGGCAAGTGGCTCGTGTTCTTCTTCTGGCCGTTCGACTTCACGTTCGTCTGCCCGACGGAGATCCGCGGCTTCAGCGACAGCTATGCCGAGTTCAAGAACCTGAACTGCGAGATCGTCGGCGCGTCCGTCGATAGCGTGTATACGCACAAAGCATGGATCGAGACGCCCGTGAGCCAGAACGGCATCGGCGATATCCAGTTCCCGATCGCATCCGACTTCACGAAGGAGACGGCGCACGCCTACGGCATCTTAGACGACGCGACCGGCGCGGCGCACCGCGGCCTGTTCATCATCGATCCGGAAGGCGTTCTGCGCTATCAAGTCGTCACGGACATGAACGTCGGACGCAGCGTGGACGAGACGCTTCGCATCCTTCAAGCCCTGCAATCCGGCGGTTTGTGCCCGGTCAACTGGAAGCCGGGTCAAAAGACGCTCGGCTAAGGAGCCAGTCGGGACCCGATCCATCAGCACCGCTCACCGAAACACGGCTCTACGAAGCATCGCTTAACGAAGCACCGCTCACCGAAACACCGCTCTACGAAGCACCGCTCACCGAAACACCGCTCTACGAAGCATCCTTGTCACGCGGCAAGGGTGCTTTTTCGCGTCACTTTGCCCTCGCTTGGGGAAGAGTGTATCATCGGCATAGTGGAAATAACGGTCATTCGGTTCGGTCGAATGGCTTGGGAGGCAAATCGCATGAACGAAACGATATCGACCCTGTTGGATCATCGCTCCGTCCGGTCCTTTCTGGACACGCCCGTGACCGAGGAACAGCTGCAGGCGATCGTGACGGCGGGACAGATGGCATCGACGTCGAGCAACGTCCAAGCGTACAGCGTCATCGCGGTCACCGAACCTTCGCTCAAACGGCAGCTCGCGATCCTCTCGGGCGATCAAGCGTATGTAGAGCAATGTCCGCTCTTCCTCGTCTGGTGCGCGGACCTCTATCGGGTCTGCCGAACGGCGGGGATGTACCTCTCCGACCAAACGACCTACGAAGACTCGACGGAGAGCTTCATGGTGGCGACTGTCGACACTGCGCTCGCGGCGCAGAACGCGGCCGTGGCGGCGGAGTCCATGGGCCTCGGCATCTGTTATATCGGCGGCATCCGCAACCGGATCGCGGAGGTGTCCGAGCTGCTGCGCATCCCGGAGCTGGCCTACCCGGTATTCGGCATGTGCGTCGGCGTGCCGGACCGCAAGTCGGGACAGCGGCCGCGGCTGCCGACCGAAGCGGTGCTGCACCGCAACGGCTACGATCCGGAGATGAGCCTCGAAGCGGTAAAGGGGTACGACGTGACGATGGTCCGCTATCTGCGGGAGCGAACGGAAGGACGCAAATCCACGCCATGGTCGAAAATCATGGCAGAGTGGCTTGCGCGGCCGAATCGGCTGCATATGCGCGCTTTTTTGGAGGATAAAGGATTATTGCGCAAGTAATCGCGCCTATACTTATCTTATCCATAAGATTAAGATGAAAAGAGTGTGTTTATCGGCGAATTTATGGATAGGAGTTCTGCATCTTGAATCGGCCAACCCTTTGGACCAAGGATTTTCTCGCGGTTTGTTTAAGCAACTTCTTCATTTTTCTGAACTTCTACCTCCTGGCTGCGACGCTTCCGCTGTACGTGACGGAGCGGCTTCACGGCAGCCAGCAGATGATCGGTCTGGTCATCACCGTCTACGTCATCGCAGCGGTCGTGCTGCGTCCCTTGGCCGGGCAGTGGGTCGACCGCTTCGGCAAAAAGGTCGTCCTGTTCTCTCTGGCGTTATTCCTCACGTGCACGGTCCTGTACTTCGGCGCCGGCACGATCGCCATCCTGCTCGTCCTTCGCGTCGTGCACGGCGCAAGCTACGGCGTCGCTTCCACCTCGACCGGGGCCATCGCCTCGGATCTCGTGCCGGCCAGCCGCAAAGGCGAAGGCATCGGCTACTTCGGCATGTTCATGAGCCTCGCGATGGTCATCGGACCGTTTCTGGGCCTCACGCTCACGACCCACTTCGGCTATAACGTCCTGTTCGCCGTATGCAGCGTGACGACGGCGTTCGCGCTGCTGTTCGGCCTTGCGTTCCGCGCCGCGAAAAAAACCGGGACGGACGGCGCGGCGAAGAAGCTCTCCTTGCACTGGCGGGATCTCATCGAGGTCAAAGCGCTCCCCGTCTCGATCGCGGGCTTCATATTGGCCTTCTCGTACAGCTCGATCACTTCGTTCATCTCCGTCTACGCGGCCGAGATCGACCTGAGCCGCGCGGCCAGCTACTTCTTCGTCTGCTTCGCCGTCATGATCGTGCTTCCCCGTCCGTGGATCGGCAAGATCTTCGACAAATACGGCGAGCATGTATTGGCCTATCCGGGCATCCTACTTTTTATCTTCGGCATGATCATCTTGAGCCAGGCGCACTCGGAACCGGTCTTCCTGCTGTCGGGGGCCGTCATCGGTCTCGGACACGGCGCGCTGATTCCTTGCTTCCAGACGCTCGCCATCCGGTCCGCGCCAGCGCGCAGCGGCCTCGCGACGGGGACTTTTTTCCTCCTGTTCGATCTCGGCTACGGCATCGGATCCTACGTGCTGGGCGTCGTCGCCGAGCATACCCACTACCATAAGATGTACCTGATCGCCGCGCTGCTCGTCATCCTGACAGCCGTGCTCTACTACGCGCTGCACCATCGGGTACGCGGCCGGCGGTTCGAGGAAGGGAGCATAAGCGCATGATGAAGCGATGGATCGGAAAGGCCAAGGCGGGCACGCTGGCGCTAGCGGGCCTCGCGCTTCTGACAGCAGCCTGCGGAGGAGCCGGGGAGGTCGGGAGGGCGGGGTCGCCAGCGCCGTCCGCTTCGTCGTCCGCGCATTTGGCGCGGACGTACCACTATGACTTGAAGTCGACCCGCGCGGAGCCGATGCCCGAAGGCTCGGGCAACGGAAGCGGCGGGTCGGACGCGCTCGAAGTGTCGCCGGCGGACCTGGAGTCCGTCTTGACGCTGGACTTCGATCTGTCCCAAAAGGGCGACTTCCTGATCGCCGAAGGCGAAGGCGTGCTATGGACGGGCAAACGCAGCATCCCGTTCGCGCTCGATCAGACTTCCGTCGTCCGCGAGGACGCGCTGACGGGGGACGCGGCGTTCGTGCACGGTACGCTGCAGGCGCACGCGACCGGCAAGCAGAAGACGACGTTCGCCCTCGACTTCCGGCTGCTACCCCAGGACAAGCAGATCGAGCTTCGCATGCCGGTCGGCAAGCAGTTCGTCGTCTACGGCGACAGTCCGGCGATGGCGGAGCGCGCGGAGGAGATCGGCAAGCTGGTGTTCCGCTAAGCGGACAGCTCACGCTTCGAACCTCGGTTAGACCCTCATGCATAGGCCGCAAGTGCCAGATCCATCCTAGCTGGGACAGGTAGGACCGAGCGCAGCGAAGGAGCGGGATGAGATGAGATTCGAAGGCAAAGTCGCCGTCGTCACCGGCGGCGCGAGCGGCATCGGCGAAGCGACGGTAGGCCAGTTCGCGGCCGAAGGAGCGAAGGCGGTCATCGCCGACTTCTCCGAACGGGGGCAGGCGCTCGCCGAACGGCTAAACGGCGAAGGGCGGGACGCCTTCTTCGTGAAGACGGACGTGACGCGCGAGGAAGACGTGAAGCGCATGGTCGACGAGACGGTCGGCAAGTACGGCAAGCTCGATATTCTGTTCGCGAACGCGGGCATCGCCAAGGACGCCTCAGCCGTCGATCTGGACATGGGGGCCTGGCAGCGGACGATCGACATCAACCTCACGGGCGTCTATCTGTGCGACAAGTACGCCATTGCCCAGATGATCAAGCAAGGGACGGGCGGCGCGATCGTGAATTGCGGCTCGATCCACAGCCATGTCGGCAAAGGAAGAGTCACCGCCTATGCCGCGGCGAAGGGCGGCGTCAAGCTGCTCACGCAGACGGTCGGCATCGACTACGCGCAGCACGGCATCCGCGTGAACGCCGTCTGCCCGGGCTACATCGATACGCCGCTGCTGGCCGAATTGCCGCCGGCGGTGAAGGCGCATCTGATCGGCCTTCACCCGATCGGCCGGTTGGGCCGGCCGGAAGAGGTGGCGAAGGCGGTGCTGTTCCTGGCGAGCGACGACGCGTCCTTCGTCACCGGGACGACGCTGCTCGTGGACGGCGGTTATACCGCGCAATAGCACGGACAAGAGACCGGGAAGCATATGCTTCCCGGTCTCTTGCTGTTTGCGGCGCGCTTTAGTTTCCGTTTCGACGCCTATCTGCCGCAGTTTCGACGCATATTCGCCGCTATTGCGGCGTCTATTCGCTATGGCTCCGACGCGTTCCCGCTGCCGTCGCGGCGCACGCTCGCATGCCTACTCCAGGTTGGCGTGACGGCCGAACATCGCCGCCGAATCGGCTTCGCGTTCCGCCATCAAGCTTAGCGTGAGCGCATCGAGCAGGAGGAGCAGGCTCTGCTCGAAGAGCGAGCCCATCGGCTGGATCGTCGGCCGCTGCGCGCCGTTCGCTTCCTTGGCGGAGGCGGGAATGCGCACGACGCATTCGGCCAGCCGCCCGAGCGTCGAATCCGGCCGGACGGTGGCGAGGGCGACCGTTCCGCCTAGGGCGGCCGCTTTCTGGGCCATCGCGACGAGGCTGCTCGTCTCGCCGGAGCCGGAGCCCAAGATCAGCAGGTCGCGAGGGCCGAATCCTGGCGTCGTCGTCTCGCCGACGACGTGGGCCTGAAGCCCGAGATGCACGAGCCGCATCGCGAACGCGCGCATCATGAGGCCGGATCGGCCCGCGCCCGCGACGAAGATCCGGTCGGCCCGCCGGATCCGTTCGGCGAGCGCGGCCGCTTCCGCGTCGGAGACGGCTCCGATGACTTGCGAGAGCTCCTGCAGCAGGAGGGACGAGTAACCGGCTGTCGATGCCATCGCGTCCGTCCTCAGACGGCCTTGACGAGCTTCTGCATCTCGGCGGCGACGGCTTGTTTGTCCGCTTGGCCCGTGATGCCGCCGCCTACGATGACCAGGTCCGGCGCGGCCTGGATCACTTCAGGCAGCGTCTCGAGCTTGATGCCGCCCGCGATGGCGGTCTTGGCTTGCTTCACGACGCGTTTGATGACCGCGAGATCGGCGAACGAATTCAGGCCGCTCGCCTGATGATCGTAACCTGAATGAACGCAGATGTAGTCCGCGCCCAGCGCGTCGATCTCCCGCGCGCGCGTCTCCAGATCCTTCACGTTGATCATGTCGACCATGATCTTGCGCCCTTGCTTGCGCGCCTCGGCGACCGCGCCGCGGATCGTGGCGTCGTCCGATACGCCCAGGACGGTGACGATGTCCGCGCCCGCCTCCGACGCTTTCATGACTTCGTAGCCGCCCGCGTCCATGATCTTCAGGTCGGCGAGCACTTTCAGATGCGGGAATTGCGCCTTGATCTCCTTCACGGCGCGCAGCCCTTCGTTAATGACGACCGGCGTACCGATCTCTATAATATCGACATAAGCGCCGACTTCGCGCACGACTTCCTTCGCGCCCGGAATATCGACCAAGTCCAGTGCCAGTTGCAGTTCCATGTTAGATTTTCCTCCGTTCGTGTCATTGTGTTGGGTGGCCACAAGGGTTATTCTAGTTCTATCGAAACGATCGCGAAAGTA
This sequence comes from Cohnella nanjingensis, assembly GCF_014212125.1. Lineage (GTDB taxonomy): Bacteria > Bacillota > Bacilli > Paenibacillales > Paenibacillaceae > Cohnella > Cohnella nanjingensis. The sequence goes on along the minus strand of NZ_JACJVP010000004.1, from coordinate 107,476 downwards.
CGCACTTGCAAGTGGGATAGTTACCTGCAGGGAACGATTGAACGGCGAGAAGACAGCGAGGAGGCGGGACGATGGCCGTGGAACTGAAAGAGAGAATCAACCTGAAGGAGATTAACTGCGAGAAGGAACTGACGCTGGCCGTCATCGGCGGCAAGTGGAAGCTTATCATCCTGTGGCATCTCGGACTGGAGGGGACGAAACGTTTCGGCGAGCTGAAGAAGATGATCCCGTCCATCACGCAGAAAATGCTGACGAACCAGCTCCGCGAGCTGGAGGATGACAGGCTCGTCCGGCGTCAGGTCTACGCGGAAGTGCCTCCGCGGGTCGAATATTCGCTCACCGAATACGGGGAGAGCTTGATGCCCATCCTGCAGCTCATGTACCGATGGGGCAAGGATTACGGCGAGGAAGTCGTCTGGAAATAATCGGCTCCGTCCGCATATATGTATCGTCTATCGTCTAGGCGATTCCAACCGAGGTCAGCGGCTTTAAGCGCCGCCGGCCTCGGTTTTTGTTCGTCATACAGAATGTATAAGTTTTACCCCTGTCCATTCCTGTATGACCTCCGATAAAAACGTGTCGCCGTCCGGGAAGACGGCGAAGCCGTTTTTACTTGGTTTGCAGGGGAGGGGCGACTGCGATACCCCATCCGTCTTGCCCGCAGATGTGACGCAGCCGCGGACGCGAGGCTCGCCCGTTAGAGGTCCGGGCCCATCGCCGGGCTCGCCTCAGCCAGCTCGTCGAACGTCCGGCGGAGCGCCTCGAACGCGAAGCTCAGTTCCTCCTCGGCGATGACCAGCGGCGGCGACAGGCGGATCACGTTGTCGTGCGTCTCCTTGCACAGGAGGCCGTGCGCCATCAGGCGCTCGCAGTAAGGCCGGGCGGGTACCGTCAGCTCGATCCCGATCAGCAGCCCTCTGCCGCGGATCTCCGCGATGACCGGATGCCGGAGGGCGGCGAGCCGCCGCATCAAGGAGATGCCCCGCTCTTCGGCGCGCTCGGCCAGCCGCTCGTCCCGCACGACGTTCAGCGCGGCGATCGCCACCGCGCAAGCGAGCGGGTTGCCGCCGAAGGTGGAGCCGTGCGAGCCGGGCTCGAAGACGCCCAGGATGTCGCGCCCGGCGGCGACGGCCGAGATGGGCAGCACGCCGCCGCCGAGCGCTTTGCCGAGTACGTACATATCCGGCTCGACGTCCTCCCGATCGCAGGCGAACCGGCGGCCGGTTCGTCCGAAGCCGGTCTGGATCTCGTCGGCGACGAAGAGGACGCCGTTCGCCCGGCAGAGGGCGGCGGCGTCCCGCAGGTAGCCGTCCGGCGGAATCCGCACGCCGGCCTCGCCCTGGATCGGCTCGACGAGGAAGGCCGCCGTGTTCGGTCCGATTGCTCCGGAGAGGGCGTTCAAGTCGCCGTACGGCACGAGGCGGAAGCCCGGCGTGAACGGGCCGAATCCCCGCTTGTAGGCGGGCGCGGAGGAGAGCGACGTCGCCGTGATCGTCCGGCCGTGGAAATTGTCCTCGCAGACGATGATTTCCGCCTGCCCGCCGGGCACGCCCTTCACGTCGTAAGCCCAGCGCCTGGCGGCCTTCAAGGCCGTCTCCACCGCTTCCGCGCCGGTGTTCATCGGCAGGATCGCGGGTTTGCCGGCGTAGGCGGACAACGCTTCATAGAACGGGCCGAGCGTCTCGTGGTGAAAGGCCCGCGACGTAAGCGTCACCCGGTCGGCCTGCGCCTTGAGCGCGGCGATGACGGCCGGATGCCGGTGACCTTGGTTCAACGCGGAATAGGCGCTCAGCATATCGAGATACCGGCGTCCCTCCGGATCCTCCACCCAGACGCCTTCCGCCCGGGCGACGACGATCGGCAGCGGCAGATAGTTGCGCGCGCCGTACCGGTCGGCCTTGGCGATGATATCCGCCGTCTCGCGTTCGGCCATGGCCATTCTCCTCTCGGACTATAGGATGCGGTCGCCCAACAGCGAACCGATCAGCGACACGGCCAGCTCGGCGGTGCATCCGCTCGGGTCCGCCTCGGGATTGACCTCGACGAATTCGGCCGAGGTAGCGACGCCCGCCTCGGCGATCAGTTCCAGCGCCAGGAACGCCTCCCGGCTGCTCAGCCCTCCGCCGACCGGCGTCCCCGTGCCCGGCGCGTCCCGCGGATCGAGGCTGTCGATGTCGAAGCTGACGTGCACGCCGTCGGTGTCCGCGCCGACGATCTGAACGGCTTCCTCCATGACGCTCGCGATGCCGCGCTTGTCGATGTCGTGCATCGTGAAGCAGCTGACGCCCAGCGCACGGATCAGCCGCTTCTCCTCCGGATCGAGCGACCGCGCGCCCACGAGGGCGACGCGCTCGGGCCGGATCTTCCCGATCCGCCCGCCGATCGCGGTGAGCGGCGACGCGCCGAGACCGATGCTGGCGGCCAGCGACATGCCGTGAATGTTGCCGGAGGGCGTCGTCAGATCCGTATTCATATCGGAGTGCGCGTCGATCCAGAGCATGCCGAGGCGGCGGTAATGAGAAGCCAGCCCCGCGATCGTGCCGATCGCGATGCTGTGGTCCCCGCCCAGGATGAGCGGCCATCTGCCTGCCGCGGCCGCGGCGGACACGCGCGCGGCCAGCGCTTCGTTCACGGCGACCGCCGCCGCCAGATGCTTCATCGGCGGCCTTCCTCTGGGCCGCTGCGCAAGCGCCGGGTCGGCGGCCTGCTCCGCGGCCGCGGGACCGGCGTTCAGCTCTTCCTGGATGCGGTAGGGGAGCCGAAGCTGCCTCAGCTTCGCCGCGAGTCCCGCTTGCAGCATCGCCTGCGGGCCTCCGGCCGCCCCGCGGCGGCTGGCTCCCAGATCGAACGCCACGGGGAGGATGTCAACGATTTTCCGTTTCGCCATCGCGGATCCCTCCGTTCTCTCTTCCCTGGCAATCGCCCGCCGTTCGCGCGGACGGTCAACCCCGAATCCAATTGCGAATCAGGAACGCCGCGTTCGCCGGACGCTCGGCCAGACGCCGGACGAAGTACGGGTACCACATCCGGCCATAAGGAACGTAACATCGCACCCTGCAGCCTTCGGCGGCGAGCTGCTCCTGCAGCGCGGATCGAATGCCGTAGAGCATCTGGAATTCATAGGCGGAGCCGTCGATTCCCTCCCGCCTGGCGAACAACCGAAGCTCCCGGATGATCGTCTCGTCGTGCGTGGCGATGGCGGTATAGACGCCGCTCCGCAGCCGCGCCTTGGCGAGGCGCCGGAAGTTCGCGTCGACATCCGGTTTGCGGGGATAAGCGAGAGACTTCGGTTCCTTGTATGCGCCTTTGACGAGCCGCAAGTTCATCGGTTCGGCCGTCAGGCGGCGAATATCGTCTTCCGAGCGGTAGAGGTAGGCTTGGATGACCGTGCCGACGTTCGTCAAGCCTTTGCCGTGCAGCCGACGCGCGATTCCGATCGTCGCGTCCGTATGCGGGGAGTCCTCCATGTCGATCCGGACGAAGTTGCCGCACCGGTCCGCGGCGGCGACGATCTCGCGGATGTTCGCGTAGGCGGCGTCGGGGTCGAGCGCCAGTCCCATCTGCGTCGGCTTGAGCGAGACGTTCGAACGGACGCCTGCAGCGCGAATGCCTTCGAGGAGGCGCACATATTCTTGTTTATAAGCCTCCGCTTCGCTCATGCGGCGGATTCCTTCGCCGAGGTGGTCCAACGTCGCTTCGATGCCTTTGCGGTTCAAGTCCCGAACCTTGTCGAGCGCTTCTTCGCGCGTCTCGCCGGCGACGAATTGCCGCGCGCCGAGCCGCAGCCCGTACTTCAAAGCGAGCGCTTCGGCCGCGCGATTGCCGGCCATCGCGAGCAGCGCGGAGCGGAACAGCCGCGTACCGATTGCCATCGCATGCATCTCCTTTGGCCTTGGGGCCTGGATTGGAGCGGGAGGCGAATCACCAATCCCTAGATTATATTCAGAACGAGTCGGGAGGGAGACTTATGCCTGTGACGTTCCGCAACGAGCCGCTGACCCCGTTTGCCGGGGAGGCGGAGAAGGAGGCGTTCCGCGCGGCGCTGGGCCGGGTAAGGGCCTCGTTGGGCGCTTCGTACGCGCCCGTGGTCGGCGGGCGGAAGGTGGAGACGGGGCGCCGGACGCCGTCGGTGAATCCGGCGGAGATCGGGCAGATCGTGGGGAACGTGCACCAAGCGGACGCGGCGCTGGCGGAGCAGGCCGTTCAAGCCGCCGCCATTGCGTACGAGGGCTGGCGGCAGACGACGCCGGGAGCCCGCGCGAGGTGCCTGTACAAGGCGGCCGCCATCTTGCGCAGGCGCAAGCACGAGTTCTCCGCGTGGATGGTGTTCGAGTCCGGCAAAACCTGGGCGGAGGCGGACGCCGATACGGCGGAAGCGATCGACTTCATGGAGTTCTACGGGCGGGAGGCCGAGCGGCTCGCCGAGCGGCAGCCGCTCACGCACATCGACGGCGAAGATAACGAGCTCGCGTATATCCCGCTCGGCGTGGGCATCGTGATCCCGCCCTGGAACTTCCCGCTGGCCATCCTGGCGGGGATGACGACCGCGGCGATCGTCTGCGGCAATACCGTCGTCGTCAAGCCGGCGACGCCCGCGCAGGTGATCGCGGCGCGCTTCTGCGAGCTCCTGGAGGAAGCCGGCGTCCCGGCCGGCGTCGTCAACTACTTGCCGGGACCGGGCGCGGAGATCGGGGACTATCTGGTGGATCACCCGCTGACCCGGTTCGTCAGCTTCACCGGCTCGCGGGAGATCGGGCTGCGGATCAACGAACGCGCCGCGAAGCATCAACCGGGGCAGCGGTGGATCAAACGCGTGGTGGCGGAGATGGGCGGGAAGGATGCCATCGTCGTGGATGCGGACAGCAATCTGGATGCGGCGGCCGCCGCGATCGCGGCCAGCGCGTTCGGATTCGCGGGCCAGAAGTGCTCGGCTTGCTCGCGGGCCATCGTGCTGGCGGACGTCTACGAGGACGTGCTGGGAAAGGTCGCGGCGCTGACCCGGGGCTTGAAGCTGGGAGCGCCGGTCGAGGCGGATACGGACGTCGGGCCGGTCATCGACGACAAAGCGTACGCGAAGATCCGCGACTATATCGACATCGGCCGGGGAGAGGGGCGCTTGATCGCGGGAGGCGGCACCGGGGATCCGGGGGGCTACTACCTCCAGCCGACGATCTTCGCCGACGTGGCGCGGGATTCGCGTCTGGCGCAGGAGGAGATCTTCGGCCCCGTGCTCGCGTTCCTGAAGGCGTCTACGTTCGACGAGGCGCTGGCGATCGCGAACGAGACCGACTACGGCCTGACCGGGGCGGTATTCAGCCGCAGCCGCGCGCGACTCGAGCAGGCGCGGGCCGAGTTCCACGCGGGCAACCTGTATCTGAATCGCAAGTGCACCGGCGCCCTCGTCGGCGTTCATCCTTTCGGCGGCTTCAACCTGTCGGGCACCGATTCCAAGGCGGGCGGACGCGACTACCTGCTGCTCTTCTCCCAAGCGAAGGTGGTGTCCGAGAAGCTCTAAGCGTCAAAGAAGCCGTCCGTCGGGCAAAGGCCCGGCCGGACGGCTTCTCTCTTGCGCAAAACGATTGAACGCGCTCGCCTCGTGATGCGACGCAGCACCGCGTCGACTGCCCGAGTAAGGCGGAATATCCGCCTTACTCGCGGTTCGCGAACTCCGATTGCCCGAATAAAGCGGAAAAACCGCCTTATTCACGGTTCGCACGCCCCGGCTAACCGATTAAAGCGGAAAAACCGCCTTAATCGCGGTTCGCGAGCCCCGAATTCGAACGACTACTGCGTCTCGATCCCAGCGCGGTTCGCTTCGAGCACCTGCTCCACCTTGTCGATATGCCGGGCCATCCGATCCGAGGCGAGCTGCGGATCCTTGCGCGCAATGGCCTCATAGATGGCGCGGTGTTCGGCGAGCAGACGCTCGGCGTTCGCACGCTCCGCATAGAACCAGAGAGCGCGCGTATCCTTCATGCTCTCGTGCAGCTCCCGGGAGAGCGAGGCCATCCAATCGCTCAGCACGGGGTTGCGCGCCGCCGCGGCGATCTGCTGATGGAAACGCACGTCGGCCTGCTCGCTCTCCGCTTCCCGCCCGAGCGCGCGCTCCATTTCGCTCAGCGTGCCGGCCAGGGCGGTCAGATCCTCCTCGGTCCGATGCTTGGCGGCGAGCAGCGCGCAGCCGGTCTCCAGCACGCGGCGGACGTCGAGGATATGCCGGATCGTGCTGGCTCGTCCGACCCAGGAGTCGGGCCGCAGCTGTCCGGGATGGGCGGGGCCGATTCCCGGCTCCGGATGGACGAACGTGCCCCCGCCTTGGCGGATCGTGAGCATGCCCATCGCTTTGAGCGCGCTGAGCGCCTCGCGCACGGTCGATCGCCCGACCTGATATTGCACGGACAATTCGACGACCGAAGGCAGGCGGGCGCCTGGAGCCAGGCTGCCGTTCCCGATGCGTTCGCGAAGATCGTTCATTACCCACTCGGAGCTTTTGAGCGGGCGGTTGCCGGCCGAGTTCATCCTGCACGTTCCTTTCGTTCCGCGATCGGTTATTCGCCTTGCATCCGGTCGCGCATAGGGGTCATTTGTACTCAGTGTATACGGAATGACGGCGAAAGTCATCATATGACCTGACGTAGCTGTTCTTGACATTGACGTTCCTCTGGGGATTATTCTTGACGTTGCCCGAGACGGACGGGTATAATTTGGATAACGGAAATCCGACTGTCGAAGTCGGAAATGTAATCGAGAAGGAACGTGATCCTCATGGCTAAGATTGTCATTCTCTTAGGAAGCCCTACGCCCAAATCGAGACTGCATGGCGTCCTTGACCGCGTCAGCGGACAAATCGCCGCGGCAGGCCACGAGCTGTCGGTCGTGAACGTCCGGGAGCTGCCCGCCGAAGACCTGCTGCACGCCCGGTTCGACAGCGAAGCCATCATCGCCGCCAGCCGCCAAGTAGCGGAAGCGGACGCCGTCATCGTCGCGTCGCCCGTCTACAAAGCCTCCTTTACAGGTATCCTCAAGGCGTTCCTGGATCTGCTCCCGCAGAAGGGGCTGGAGAACAAGATCGTCCTCCCGATCGTCGTCGGCGGCACGATCGCCCACCTGCTCGCGATCGACTACGCCATGAAGCCGATCCTGTCCGTGATGGGCGCGCGCAACATCCTGACGGGCGTGTTCGTCCTCGATACGCAGGTGGTGTGGAAGGATAACGGAGAAGCGGATATCGCGGAGGAAGCCGCGGCCCGGCTCGACGCTTCGGTACAGCTGCTCGTCCAGGAAGCCGCATGGCAGTCGTCGAAGGCGGGCGCCGTCCAATAAATCGCACATCGTACGCGCGGAAACGCGCGGGAGCCAACCGGCGCTGCCGGTTGGTTTTTTTTGTGCTTCCGTCGTGCCGCATCCGATGTCCACCGAGACTGCGGGCAGGAATGAGAAGCGAGGCATACGGCAAGCAAACAGTGGAGAAAGAAACAAAAATAGTCATTTACTTGCGAAATATGTTAAAATATGAAAACGAATCGAGGAAGCCGTTCGCGGCCGGCAGGTCTGCCGATGGCGCCGCGAAGGGGAATAGTCAGGGAGGAACCTCTCGAGCGTCAGCCCGGTTCCTCCGTCGGGGCCATTGCCTCGACATGCGGCAGGCTTGGCCGTTCCGCTTTCAAGAGCCGAGCGCGGACATGGCTGCGGGAGAGCGAGCGCCCGCTGCTTCGGCCAACCGGAAGTTCCCCGGGCGCTTCCCGGCAAGCAAGAGGTTTGGAGGATTATCCTTATGCAGCTTTCTGTCTCCAGGGATCCTGAGGGGAAAGCGGGGTTGATCGAATTAAACGTGAAGGACGTCTTATTTTTCGAAACCCATCGGAACAGGGAAATGATCGTGCTTCACACGCAGAACGAGCAATTTTACGCGCCGGGCACGCTCAAGTATTGGACCGAAGCGCTGCGGGCCTCCGGCGAACGCTTCGAGATCATCGACCGGAACAATGCGGCGCATCTGACCAAGGTCAAGCACGTCGACCGGCGGTTTCGGATCGCGTATTTCTCCGAAGGCAAAGACGCCAAGAAATGCACGATCTCGATCAACAACGTCGCCAAAGTGCTTGCGTTCTTGGAGACGAAAAAGGGACTTGCTTGAGGCTGCCGGGAGGCGGCCTGCTTTTCTTTAGCCGATTGGTTAAGACTGTAAAAATTGTCCTTGAAGCTTGTTAATCGGGGCCGTTTCTTATACACTAAGTACCATATGCGTCAAATTGAATCGTTTCGGCATGCCTACAAAAGGAGATCGGGTAAATGACCATTCACAGCAAAACGAACCATTGCAAAATCGTGGATTGCACGGTGCGCGATGGCGGACTCGTCAACAATTGGGATTTTAGCGTCGAATTCGTGCAGGATCTGTACAACAGCCTGAACGAAGCCGGCGTCGAATATATGGAAGTCGGCTACAAGAACTCCCCGCGTCTGCTCAAAGGATCGGAAAATGCCGGTCCTTGGCGTTTTCTGGATGACGACTACCTGCGGAAGGTCATTCCGAACAAGCTGAACACGAAGCTGTCCGCCCTCGTCGACGTAGGCCGGGTGGACGAGAACGACATTCTGCCGCGCAACGAGTCCATGCTCGACCTGATCCGCGTGGCGAGCTACGCTCGGGATACGGAGAAGGCGATCGAGCTGGGCACCCTGTTCCACGAACGCGGCTACGAGACGACGATCAATATCATGGCGCTCTCCAACGTGATGGACAACGAGCTGAACGAATCGCTCGCGATGATCAGCGACAGCCCGATCGACGTCGTCTACATCGTCGACTCCTACGGCAGCCTGGATCCGGACGATATTCGCTACTTGGTCGAGAAATTCCGCCGCAGCGTGAAGAACAAGCGTCTGGGCGTCCATACGCACAACAACATGCAGCTCGCGTTCGCGAACACGCTTGCCGCCGCGGATATGGGCGTCGAGCTGTTGGACGCTTCCGTGTACGGCATGGGCCGCGCAGCCGGCAACACGCCGACCGAGCTGCTCCTGGCCAAGCTGACGAATCCGGGCTACAGCCTCCGCCCGGTACTCGGCATGATCGAGAAGCATATGCTGAAGCTGCGCGAGAAGGAGGAATGGGGCTACCTCATTCCGGATATGATCACGGGGACGCTGGACGAGCATCCGCGCTCCGCGATGGGCTGGCGCGCGTCGGCAGACAGGGACAAGTTCACCGAGTTCTACGACAAGATGACGACGCCGGAAGTGTATTCGAGCAAATAAGGCACACCGAAGAGGCGCTCCCGCAGGAGCGCCTTTGTCGTTGGGCTTGAGCCGATCGGTCTCTTCGCAAGGTATGGCATTGCGTTAGGCTAGGGGCCATCCGCCGGCATCAGCGGGAGGCAAGACCGGGGCCGTAGCCTTCGAGCTCGCCCTGTCCCCGCAGGGCGGCGGCCTGATTCATCGGGTTCGGATGGAAGTAGGCGCTGCCGCCGAGCGTGCGCCCTCCGATCGTCGTCGCCGCTATCGTGACGCCGATCTCTTCGGATGCGGCGAAGTGCGACAGCAGCGCCGCTTCGTTGACGCCTTCGACGTCGACGTACCACGAGAGCGTTCCGTATTCGTGAATAACGTACAGCTTGGCGCGGTCAAAAGGAACTTGCCAGCTCCGCGACGCCTGGGCGATCGAGAGTTGGGCCAAATCATAGGTTTCCATGCAGGCGTAACCTCCGGGGTAAGGATAAGCGGAACTGGGCGAACCGGTCCGATCATGACCCATTCATTGTAGCGGGAATGGCGAGCCGGATGCAACGCCGGGCTGATCCGCAAGGGCGAGAGGGGGAGACAAGCGATGTCCGAATGGCGTGTGGAAACGTTGGGCGATCAGGCGCTGCTGATGCGGTGGATCGGAACGGGGGACTTGCCGCCTTCCGCTTTGGCGGGGCATGCGCAGCGGCTGCGAAGCCGCGCGCCGGCATGGCTAAGCGAAGCCGTGCCGGCTTACGATACGTTGACGCTTCACCTGCGCGTACGGGATTTGCCTCCGCCGTTCGTCGGCGAGCTCGGCGAATGGGACGGCGCGGCGATCGAGAGGGAGATCGTTAGCCTCTTTGGCGGAGAAGGGGAGGAGCCGGCGATAGCGCCCGCCGGTTCGGAGAAAGAATTCGATCCCGATGCCGAACCACAGGCTGAAGAGTCCGGCGAGTTGGCGGCGCGTGAAGTCTCCGGTGCCGGGCAACTGAGGGTAGAGACCCGCGAGACGGCGGCGCGTGAAGTCGTCCTGCCCGTCCGGTACGGCGGGGAAGCGGGACCCGACCTGGCCGCCGCTGCGGCGCGGAGCGGGATGAGCGAGGCGGAATTCGTGGACGGCCATTCTTCTGCGGCGTACGAGGTGGCGATGATCGGCTTCGCGCCGGGCTTTCCCTATCTATCGGGACTGCCCGAACGCTTGACGCAGCCGCGGCGCGCGTCTCCCCGGCTCCGGGTCCCTGCCGGATCGGTCGGCATCGCGGGCCGCCAGACCGGCGTCTATCCCGTGGACTCGCCAGGCGGCTGGCAGATCATCGGACGTACGGACGTACGGCTATTCCGTCTGGAGGCGTTCGATCCGTTCCCGATCCGCCCCGGCGACCGGGTGCGGTTCGTTCCGGTCGAAGAACCCGCGAAGGAGCGGTTAGAGGGAGACGGGCGGATAGCGGAAGGGTTGTTTGAGGGAGACGGGCAGATAGCGGAAGGGATGTTTGAGGGAAACGGGCGGATAGCGGAAGGAATGTTTGAGGGAGACGGGCGGATAGCGGAAGCGATGAACATAAGGGCGGCGAGGCCTGCGGACGAAATGGACTTCACCGTCCTCGCGCCCGGTCTGTATACGACGGTGCAAGATTTGCAGCGCCCCGGTTGGCAGGCGTTCGGCGTCTCGGTCGGCGGAGCGATGGACCGCGAAGCCTGCCGCGCGGCGAACGCGCTCGTGGGCAACGGTCCGGACGAAGCCGTCCTGGAGCTGACGTTGCAGGGCGGACGTTATCGTTTCCTTCGGGACTGCTTGGCGGCCTTGGCAGGAGCGGATCTGGAGTCACGCATCGATGGCGAACCGTTCACTGCCGGGCGGCCCGTATTGCTGCGCGCGGGATCGGAGCTGTCCGTCGGCCGGGCCCAGCGGGGATGCCGCGCTTACCTGGCCTTCGCCGGCGGCATCGACGTACCGCGCGTGCTAGGCAGCCGAAGCACCGACCCCCGAGCCGGTATCGGCGGCGTGGACGGCCGACCGCTCGCAGCCGGCGATACGCTGCGGCTCTGGCCGCCGTCGCCCGCGGCACTGCGGCTGATGGCGCGGCTGGCCGTTGACGCCGAACGCCAGGGCAAACGATGGGCGGCGGCAGGCGGCGGCTTCGTACCCGGCGAGGGCGAAGCGCCGGACGGCCCCGCGGTCGTGCTGCGCGTCGTCCGGGGACGCGGCTGGGACTTGTTCGCCCCCGAAGCGCGCGCCCGTCTCCTGCTGACGGAATATCGCGTCCAGCCGGCATCCGACCGGATGGGCGTCCGGCTGACCGGGTCGCCCCTTGCGCTTCGGTCGCCGTTCGAAGCGGTCTCGCACGGCGTAACGCCGGGGACGCTGCAAGTACCGCCGGACGGTCAACCGATCGTGCTCGGCCCGGGCTGCCAGCCGACCGGCGGCTACCCGATCCTCGCGCATGTGATCGCGGCGGACCTCCCGAAGCTCGGGCAGCTGCAGCCGGGTCAGCGCATTGCCTTCGAAGCCGTCAGCCTCTCGTCGGCGCACGCGGCGCTTGCCCAGCGGGCGCAGGACCGGGCGCTTCGGGAGGCCGGCATCCGACTCGCTTGGTATACGAATCGTTAATCGCCAATTCGAAAGGTTGAATAGGTCCGAGAAGGGAGATCGATGAGAGATGAGACCGCGTACGGTCGATTTGAATTGCGATCTGGGCGAGGGATACGGGGCGTACCGCAGCGGAGACGACGCAGCGCTCATCGCGATCGTCTCCTCCGCCAACATCGCCTGCGGCTACCATGCCGGAGACGCGCATACGATGCGCGCCTCCGTGGCTGCCTGCGTCGAGCGAGGGGTGGCGATCGGCGCGCATCCCGGCTTGCCGGACCGGCTCGGCTTCGGCAGACGGGAGATGCAGGTGACCGCGCAGGAGGTGGAGGACTTCGTGCTCCATCAGGCCGGCGCGCTGCAGGCGTTCGCCCGGGCCGCCGGCAGCCGGGTCGCGCACGTAAAGCCCCACGGCGCGCTGTATCATATGGCTTCGCGCCGCGAAGAGCTTGCGGAGGCCGTTGTCCGCGCCGCGAAAGCGCTGGACGAGCGGATCGCCATCGTCGGCCCCGGCGGCAGCGCGCTGCTGCGCGCCGCCGAGGCGCACGGGCTTCGCGCGATCGCGGAAGGATTCGCGGACCGCGCCTACCTCGCGGACGGCAGCCTGGCGCCGAGATCCATGCCGGGAGCGGTGCTGGACGATCCCGAACGCGCGCGGAAGCAAGCGTTGGACATGCTGGAGCGGGGGTGCGTGGCGACGGCGGATGGCGCGGTAGCCGCCGTGAAGGCCCAGACGATCTGCGTGCACGGCGATACGCCGGGTGCGGCGACGTTCGCAGCCGCGCTGCGCCGGGGGCTCGAGGACGCGGGCTACGCGATTGGCGCCCGATGACATCCCCTAGATATTGCAGGTTGTTCCTCTACGGTTCGCTTCTGCCCGGCATGGCGCATCATGACGTGATCTCACCTTATCTCACGGCAGGTCCGATACCGGGCAGCGTCCGCGGGCGCTTAATCGATGCCGGTCCTTATCCCGCGCTATGGCTGGGCGGGGGGCAGGAAGCGATCGGCCGCGGCGACCGCGTCAGGGGCATGTGGGCGGAGGTCGAACTCGCCGCCTGGCCGGTACTCGACGCCTTCGAAGGCTTCGCCGGCACCGAAGAGGCGAACGATTACGATCGGGTGTGGGTCGCGGATGCGGACGAAGCCCAAACGTCGGGCTGGGTCTACGTATGGGAGACGCCGCGAGGCTATCCGTTCGCGGCGTCGAATTGGTGGCCGGACGTGGTCGTGCGCCAGATGCGCTAAGCGGGAATACGCGCGGCGGTAGTCACGGGAGGCAGCGGCAGCAGGCTCTATTCAACCAACTGGCGAGGCGGCGGGGCCGAGACCCACCACATCAAAACTGAAATGACGAAAAGTCCGCTTGGACTTTTTCGACACTCTGACCCGCAGAATGCGGCTTATTTGGTCTAGAGAAGGTGAGATTCTGGATTGAAGCCGCAGAATGCGGCGTACCCAGTACGTCACTTCACGCAACTTCGCCGCAGCAGGGGCAAAGAGACGTACCCAGTACGTCACTTCACGCAACTTCGCCGCAGCAGGGGCAAAGAGACGTGCCCAGTACGTCACTTCACGCAACTTCGCCGCAGCAGGGGCAAAGAGACGTACCCAGTACGTCACTTCACGCGACTTCGCCGCAGCAGGGCCAAAGAGACGTACCCAGTACGTCTCTTCACGCGACTTCGCCGCAGCAGAGCCCAAGAGTCGTACCCAGGACGTCACTTCACGCGACTTCGCCGCAGCAGGGCCAAAGAGACGTAACCAGGACGTCACTTCACGCGACTTCGCCGCAGCAGAGCCCAAGAGTCGCACTCAGTACGTCACTTGTCGCGTCTCCGTCTTAGCACCAGCCCCTCACTTTGCAGTTGTCACTAACCTTAGCAATTACCTCTCACCTAAGCACCAGTCTACCGCTTTTGAGCCAACCCTTCCCTATACAACCATTCCCCATACTTCAAAGCCAGTGCTTCTCCTCCGAGTTGCAATCCGTTCGATCGCTACGCGACGTTTATCCTCCCCTAGTAAGCCTCTCAACGTGTCGCTTTGCAGGGGGAGGCGAAGGCTATGCCAACTTCCGGTAGGCAGCAGCCTCTTCAACCATAGAGTTCACTGTATAAGTATGAGACTCAAGCAAGGCGAGAAGTTGAACTGGCCGAACGGTTCGGGTACGATGGGAAAAGCCGGAAGGCCGCGCGACGTCGGACTTCCCCTTCTGTACGCAGCCGCTGCGTACATCAGCAGGGGGTGCGCGGCGCGGACCTTCCCCCTTTGCGCGCAGCGGCCGCGCAAACGCGCAAAGCCCGTATGAAACCATGCGGCGCGGACCTTTTCCCTCTGTACGCGGCTGCCGCGCATAGCCCGTATGGGCCATGCGGTCGTCCTGCGTTCGTCCTATAATGAGAGGATGAGCATTCCCGACGGCCCGGTCCTTCAGGGACGGCCCCTCGACTTCACGAAGCTTGAAACGATTGATTAGGAAGGCAGGCCATAGCAATGACGCATACGACAATCGATCAACGCATACGCCTCGGAGGCAAGACGTGGGCGCGGGTACTCTACCTGCTGCTCGGACTGCTCTTGGCGGGCGGCGCGCTCGCCGTGCAAACGGCCTCGGCGCATGCATCGCTGGTACAGGCGACGCCCCAGCAGGATGCGAAGCTGACGGAGGCGCCGTCCTTCGTCGAGCTGCGGTTCAGCGAGCGGCTGGATGCTGCCGAAGCCCGGCTGCGGGTGCTGGACGACCAGTCCAAGGCAGTCACGTCAGCGAAGCCCGAACGATTCGACCAAGGCAAAGGTCTGCGCCTCGCGCTGCCGAAGCTAGGCGAGGGTCACTACACCGTCACGTACGACGTGATCTCCGCCGACGGGCACCCGGTATCGGGCGCCTACGTCTTCACGGTCGGCAATCCGCCGCCGCTGCCTGACGCCAGCCAACTCGATCCGCATGCCCAGATCGGGCATGCCGGCCACAATCACGGCGGCGGACAGGATCTGACGACGCAGCTGTTCCTGCTCTACGCTTCCCGGATCGCTTACTATGCGGGACTGCTCGTGCTGGCGGGCTTGATGCTGTGGAGCCTGTACCGCTCGGCGTCCCCGATCGTGCGCGAGGCGCGCGAAGGAGCGGTCCGGTTCGTGTCGAAGTACACGACGCTGGCGATCATCGCGTATGTCGTCTTCCAGATGGCGAACTTGACCCAAGGCGAACCCTTCTCGGAGTGGGGACGGATCCTCACCGAGACGACGATCGGTCGGCTGTACGCCGCGGAGCTGCTGCTCGCGCTCGCCGCGCCGCTGCTGAGCGGCCTCGGCACCGCCGGCCGGCTGTTCTGGGCGGCCGTGGCTTTGTTTATCGAGGCGTGGAGCGGTCACGCGGCCGCGTTCTCCCCGATCGCGTATACGGTCGGCCTCGACTTCGTGCATCTGTTGGCTGCCTCGCTATGGGGCGGCGGACTGGCGCTGCTCGTGCTGGTCTGGCGGAAGGAACGTCCCGAAGCGGGCCGCTTCGCCCTCGTATTCTCGAAGTGGGCGCTGATCGCCTTCCTGCTGCTGTGGGTGACGGGCGCGCTCTCGACGCTAGCCTTTCTGCCGACGCTGGAATATCTGCTGTACACGGCCTGGGGAACTTGGCTGCTGGTCAAAGCGGGGCTGTCGCTGCTCGTCGTCGTCGCGGCCTTCCTCATCCGGCTGCGCCTGCGACGCGGCGATCTGCCGCACGGCCACCTGTTGAAGGCCGATCTCGGCTTGCTGGCGGGCATCGTCTTCTGCGTCGGCATCTTCACCTATCAGACGCCCCTTCCCGCCAACGCGCCGCTCTCGTTCCACGAGATGGGAACGGACATGCACGTAACGCTGCGGATCACGCCGAACGTGCCGGGCGACAACGCCTTCACGCTGAAAGTATGGACGCCGGAGAAGGCGGGCGATCCGAAGTCGATCGCGCTTCGGCTGAAGCCGCTGGACCGCGAAGATATCGGCGCGATCGAGGTGCCGTTGAAGCCGTACGAGGATTCGGAACTTGACGACTTCCCAGAATACAACAAATATACGTTCAAGGCGCAGGGGCCTTATCTGGCCTTCCGGGGCAAGTGGGAGGCGGAGATCCGCGTGGTCGACGCGAACGGCGACGAGCTCAAGCCGCGCAAGACGACTTTCCGAATCTATTAATTCCGATCGTTGCCGGCGCTTCGCGGCGCGGCCGACAAGAGAACCGGGGCAGGAGGATATGTATGCGCGATCGTCGGATCAAATGGCTCATTCTATGGATACCTACGGTCACGATCGGACTGTGGGAATACGTGCGCCATGCGTTCCTGCTGCCTTACATGACGATGGAGCTCGGCAATCTGCTCGCGCCGTTCATCGTGCTCGTAGTCACGATGACGCTCGTGCGCGGCCTGTTCCAGCGGCTCGAGCATTCGCAGAGCGCCTTGCAGCGGCAGCGGTCGGTCAGCGCCGCCCTCGAGGAACGCGAACGGCTCGCCGCCGAGCTGCACGACGGCATCGCGCAATCGCTGTTCCTCCTCGCGGTCAAGCTGGATCAGCTCGACCAGGCGGCGGGCGGGGAGCCCGCCGTCCGCGAGTTGGCCGCCCAGTTGCGCGAGACGGTCCGCGTCGTGCACGAGGACGTGCGGCAGGCGATCGCGAATCTCCGGATGCCGCCGTCGGCGGAGGGCGACGCTTGGGTCGTGCCGCTCCGCGAGCTGCTCGGCGAGACGTCGGCGATCATCGAAGCGCGTGCGGAGTTCCGCTGGACCATTCCCGAAGACAGCCTCTCCGACAAAGAAAAAGTGGAGCTGCATGCCTGCCTTCGCGAAGCGCTGCTGAACGTGCGCAAGCACGCGCGGGCCCAGACGGTGCAGGTCGTCGGAGAGCCGACCGGCAACGGCGGCTTCCGCTGCGCCGTGGAGGACGACGGCGTCGGCTTCGAAGGCGACCCGCTGCAGGCGCAGGGCCGCTTCGGCCTGCGCATGGTCCGCGATCGCGCCAGGCGCATGGGCTGGACGTTCGCGATCGAACGCAGAAACGGCCGGACCGTAGTCGAGCTGGCGAAGGAGGCGGGATGAACGGATGAGCGGACCGTGGCGCATCATGCTCGTAGACGACCATAAGCACGCGAGGCAGGGCATGCGGGAGATCGTGTCGAGCGACAAAGACTTCACGATCGTGGGCGAGGCCGCGAGCGGCGAAGAAGCGCTCGCCCTCATGACGGACGCGATGCCCGACCTGGTCCTGATGGACATCTCGATGCCCGGCATGGGCGGCTTGGAGGCGGCCAAAGCGATCAAGGCGGAGTACCCGTACGCGAAGATCGTCATAGTGACGGTGTCGGACGATCCGTCCCATCTCTTCGAGGCGCTCAAGAAAGGGGCGCAAGGGTTCTTGCTCAAGAACCTGAATCCGTCCGCCTGGCGGGAGTATCTCCGCGCGGTCACTTCGGACGAGGCTCCGCTCAATCCCGAGCTCGCGCTGTCGATCCTGAGGGAATTCGCGAACCGCAGGACGGCGTCCGCCTCGACGGACGTCCGCAAAGAGGACGGCGTCTTCCGCGAGGGGCTCACGCCCCGGGAGAAAGAGATTCTGCAGGAAGTCGCGCGCGGAAGGACGAACCGGGACGTCGCGAGCGTCCTCGGCCTCTCGGAACACACCGTCAAGAACCATTTGAAAAACATCTTGCAGAAGCTGCATCTCGACAACCGTGTGCAGTTGACCCGCTACGCCTACGAGCGCGGATGGGTCGATCCGATCTAACCGGACATCCGAAGCGGGAGAACCGTGTCTACGTTTGGCGCCCAGCCAACGCGGACACGGTTTTTTTGTTGATCCTAGCGGGAGGGATAAGTTCCGCGCCGACCCGCAACCCGCAACCCGCAGTCTATCTTCCGTCCATGCGATGCCCTTGCATTAGGGACGCGAAGACGGTTTTCGCCCGAAAAATGGTTTACAATGTCAAAACGATCGTTTATATTAACAATATGAATATACATAATATGAATTAAGCGAGGTGAATCCGAATGCAGCTGCAAGGCAAATACGTCGCCCTCGGCTTGTTGGGGAAGCGCCCGATGACCGGCTACGAGATCAAGAAGGAGTTCGAGAGCACCATCTCCTTTTTCTACGACGGCAGCTACGGAAGCGTCTACCCGGCGTTGGCCAAGCTCGAGCAGGAGGGGCTCATCGTCAAGCGCACGATCGTGCAGGAAGAGCGTCCGAACAAGAACGAGTACGCCATCACCGAGGCGGGCAGTGCGGCGTTCCAGGCTTACCTGCGGAGCCCGCTCGTCGCCGACAGCATTCGTTCGGATCTGTGCATGCGGCTCTATTTCGGCGGGGGAGCGGATGCCGGGACGATGCGGAGCTGGCTCGAGAGCGGCGCAAGCGACCACCGGTCGAACTTGGAGACGCTGCAGGATTTCCGCGAACGGTTCGAATTGAAGATGCCGCTGCATATGAGGCTGTCGCTGCTCATGGGCATCCGGTATCACGAAGCGCACCTGGAGACGATCCAGGCGTGCATGGCCTTATTGGAACAGGAGACGATGGGCGACGAACGCCCGAAGGAGGAATATGAATGGCGTTCTTGATTATGCTTCACGTGTTGGGCGCGGTGCTGTTCCTGGGCAATATCGTGACGGCGGCCTTCTGGAAAATCGCGGCGGAGCGCGCCGGCGACGTCGGGCACCTGAGCCGCACCGCCCGGAACGTCATGCTGGCGGATTACGCCTTTACGCTGCCCGGCATCGTGCTGCTGCTGGCCACCGGCGTGGTCATGGCCGTCAGAGTAGGCTACGCGATGGACGCGTGGAATTGGATGACGGCGTCGATTGGCCTGTTCGCGCTCAGCGGCCTCGTCTGGCTCGCGATCCTCATCCCCGCGCAGCGGAGCATGATGAAGGAGAGCGCGGCCGCCGCGCGAGCCCAAGCGGCCCTCTCCCCGCAGTACCGGCGGGCGTCGCGCCGCTGGGACGTCTTCGGCACGCTCGTCATTCTGATGCCGCTGGCCGTGCTTTATCTGATGCTGAACAAACCTTTCTGACCGAAGAGCGCGGCTCGTTCGACGCTGTACGGGCCATAGCCCTTTCTAGTCATGCGGGCCGGTAAGGGCTGTCTTATAATGGGGTTATTCGAATTTCGCTATGAAAGGTTGGATTTCCCCATGAAGAAAAGCCTTACCCTCCTGCTCGCGCTGTTCCTCGCCTTCGGATTCGCAGGCGTAGCCAGCGCGCACGTCGTCGTCTCCCCTTCGGAGGCGCCGCAGAACTCCTACCAAGTGTTCACGATCCGCATCCCGACCGAGAGCGAGAGCGCCTCGACCACCCAAGTGAAGCTGGAAGTGCCGGAGGGCGTCGACGTCTCCCGGTTCCAGCCGTTCCCCGACTGGACGTACGAGCTCGAACGGAACAACGACGGCAAGATCGTCTCCGTCACTTGGAAAGCGTCCGGCCAAGGCCTCTCCCCGACGGAATTCGGCCAATTCTCGTTCCAGGGCAAAGTGGCCGAGAACGCGGGCGACCTGACTTGGAAAGCGCACCAGACCTACTCCGACGGCACCGTCGTCGACTGGACCGGAGCGGCGGATGCCGATAAGCCGGCATCCGTGACGAAGGTGACGCCGGCCGTGGCCGGCGACGCGCACGGCCATGGCACCGGAGCGGCCGAGACGGCGTCGAACAAGGACGGCGGCAGCGATCCGCTGACGCTCGGCTTGGCGATCGCGGGCCTTGTCGCGGGCGTGCTCGCGCTGATCGTCGCGCTCGTGCGCAAGAAATCCGCCTAATCCCGGCATTGACACTTTCTGCCGGAACGTGTACATTGATACCATGAATTCCACTAGGGGCGCCCGCGAGGGCTGAGATAAGGCATCGTGCCTTGGTCCCTTCGAACCTGATCTGGGTCATGCCAGCGTAGGAAAGTGGACCAAAGTGCGCGAGATCGCGGCGTTTGCGGCATTCGGACTCCTTCGGGCGTCCGCCGTACCGGTGCGCGGCAGACGTCTCCCTGCGGGGAGCGGAGCCCGCCAGGTTCGGGCCCTGCGCCTTTTGCCGACACACTTGGGCCGCTCCTTGACGGGGCGGCTTTTTTGCTGGCGCGGGAGACCGCGCCGACGGGAGAGGCGGCAGCGAATCCTTCATCCGGCCGTTCGCGGCGAGGGGGTCGCTGCGCCCGAGTGGCGTTCGGCGCGATGCATCCGCCTTGTCCGCGATTCGGAGAGGATGCGAGCGAACCTTCCTTCTCCGGCATCGCAGCCGATACCCCGACGCGCGCCCTGCCCGATTCGTCGGGCGGCGAAGCCGCTCGTCATACAGAATGGATTGCACGCCTATCCATCTCTGCATGACCGTCGATAAAAACGTGTTGCCCTCTTCCGAGAAGGCGGCAAAGCCGTTTTTACTTGGGCCTCGGTCTTTCCGCATACGCAAGCTCATCCGGCCTCCTAGGGGAATTCGAGACGAATCCTTGGGAGGTTTTTTGCATGTCGATCTGGACTCATGCGTTGCCGGGAAGCCGGAAAGTGTACGTGCCCGGGACGATCCCGGGCGTGGCTGTGCCGATGCGGGAGATCGCGCTCGCGGAAAGCCGCGGACGCGACGGCGCGTTGACGCCGAACGAGCCGCTGCGGGTGTACGATTCGAGCGGTCCTTATACGGACGAAGCTTACGAGGCGAATATCCGCCGGGGTCTGCCGGCGATGCGGGCCGGCTGGATCGAGGCGCGCGGCGATACGGAGCGGTACGAAGGACGCGGCGTGCGGCCGGAAGACAACGGGTTCGCTTCCGAAGCGAGCGCGGAACGGCGCGGCGAAGCGCGGTATCCCGGGCTCACTCGGGCGCCGCTGCGCGCGGCCGGGGGCCGGAACGTGACGCAGCTCCATTATGCGAGAAACGGGATCGTCACGCCCGAGATGGACTTCATCGCGACGCGCGAAGGGATGAGCCCCGAATTCGTCCGCGACGAAGTAGCCGCCGGGCGGGCCGTCATCCCGGCCAACGTCAATCATCCCGAGAGCGAGCCGATGATCGTCGGCCGGGCTTTCCACGTGAAGATCAACGCGAATATCGGCAACTCCGCCGTCGCTTCCTCGATCGAGGAGGAGGTCGAGAAGATGACCTGGGCGACGCGCTGGGGCGCGGACACGATCATGGATCTGTCTACCGGCAAGAACATCCATACGACGCGGGAATGGATCGTACGCAACGCGCCGGTGCCCGTGGGCACGGTGCCGATCTATCAGGCGCTCGAGAAGGCGGGAGGCCGGGCGGAGAATCTGACCTGGGAACTGTTCCGCGACACGCTGATCGAGCAGGCCGAGCAGGGCGTCGACTACTTCACGATCCATGCGGGCGTTCTGCTGCGCTACATTCCGCTCACGGCCGGCCGCGTGACCGGCATCGTCTCCCGCGGGGGCTCGATCATGGCGGCCTGGTGTCTCGCGCATCACCGGGAGAACTTCCTTTACACCCACTTCGAGGAGATCTGCGAGATCATGAAGGCGTACGACGTGACGTTCTCGCTCGGCGACGGGCTGCGCCCCGGATCGATCGCCGACGCCAACGACGAGGCGCAGTTCGCGGAGCTGGCTACGCTGGGCGAGTTGACGGACATCGCCTGGCGCCATGACGTCCAGGTTATGATCGAGGGTCCGGGCCATGTCCCGATGCACCTCATCAAGGAGAACGTCGATCGTCAGATGGAGGTCTGCAAGGAGGCGCCGTTCTACACGCTCGGGCCGCTCACGACGGACATCGCCCCCGGCTACGACCATATCACGTCGGCGATCGGGGCGGCGATGATCGGCTGGTTCGGCACGGCGATGCTCTGCTACGTGACGCCGAAGGAGCATCTGGGCCTCCCGAACAAGGAGGACGTGAAGGACGGCGTCATCGCCTACAAGATCGCGGCGCACGCGGCCGACCTCGCCAAGGGGCATCCGCGCGCCAGATCGCGCGACGACGCCCTGTCGAAGGCCCGCTTCGAATTCCGGTGGCGCGACCAGTTCCACCTGTCGCTCGATCCCGAGCGGGCGATGAGCTATCACGACGAGACGCTGCCCGCGGACGCGGCCAAGTCCGCGCATTTCTGCTCGATGTGCGGACCGAAGTTCTGCAGCATGCGGATCACGCAGGACATTCGCGATTACGCGGCGGCGCGGGGATTGGACGCCGCGGAGGCGATCGCGGACGGGATGAGGGACCAGGCCGCCGCCTTCAAAGCCGGCGGGAATCGGCTCTATGTCTAAGCTCGCAGGGGACCGGGAACGGTACGCGCGCCAGATGCGGTTCGCGCCGATCGGCGCGGCCGGACAGGATCGGCTAAAGGATGCCCGCGTGCTGATCGTAGGCGTAGGCGCGCTAGGCTCTTCGCTAGCGGAGCAGATGGCGCGCGCGGGAGCAGGCGAAATCCGGATCGTCGACCGCGACTTCGTCGAGCCGAGCAACCTGCAGCGGCAGTCGCTGTTCGACGAGGAGGACGCGCGCGAGGCGCTGCCGAAGGCCGTCGCCGCCGCCGCGAAGCTGCGGCGCATCAACGGCGGTATCCGGGTGACGCCCGAAGTCGCGGACGTGACGCCGCGGAACGCGGATGCGCTCCTCGCGGGCATGGACCTCGCGCTCGACGGCACCGACAACGCCGCTTGCCGGCTCGCGGTCAGCGACGCCTGCTTCCGGCGCGGCGTGCCGCTGATCTACGGCGGCGTGACCGGGTCCGCGGGCAGCAGCGCGGCGCTCGTGCCCGGCGAGACGGCCTGCTTCCGGTGCTTGCTCGGCGGGGAAGAGACCGCCGAGTCGGACCGCAACTGCGAGACGGCGGGCGTGATCTATCCGGCCGTGGCGTTCGTCGCCGCCTTGCAGGCCGCGGAGGCGCTGAAGTGGCTTACCGGCAACCGGGACGCGCTGCGGCGCTCTTGGCTGAACGCGGACGTGTGGCGGTTTGCCGTCCGCGAGTCGCGGATGCCGGCCGGGCAGGACGGGTGCCCGTATTGCGGCGCGAGGGAGGCGGAGCGGCGCGCGCTTGAACGTTCGCTCCCGCTGTCGGCCGCGTCGGGACCGGATAGCGGGGAGACGCGGTTCCGCGGCTCGGGCGCGGACGAGGGCGGCGGGGAGGCCGAAGGTCGGCTCCCGATGGAGGCGACCGTGCTGTGCGGGCGGGAGACCGTCCAAGTGGCGACGGGGTTGGCGCGTTCGCCGCGCGAACAGGAGGGGATCCTGCGCGCGAGCGGCTGCCGCGTGACCGCGGTCAACGCGTTTCTGGCGCGGGCGGTGACGCCGGGCGGCATCCGGCTCACGGCGTTCGCCGACGGCCGCGTGCTGGTGCAAGGCGAAGCGGACGCGCAGGTCGCCATCGGCCTGTGCCGCCGCTATCTGATCGGGAGCGCCGATCCAGAGCGGACGGACGGTAGGGGAACCGATCGGCGCATCTCGCGGGAAGAAGAAGGGAGAGACAGTCATGCGAACGATTCATGAATGCAAGCTGTACGTCGTGTCCGGGGAGAACTACCATCCGGACCGCGGGCTGCTGGAGGTGATGGAGGCCGCCATCCGCGGCGGCGCGGACATCGTGCAGCTACGCGATAAGGCGTCGCCGAAGCGGGAGCTGCTGCGGAAGGCGCGGGCGATGCGCGAGCTCACCCGCCGGCTCGGCACGCTCTTCATCGTGAACGATCACCCGGATATCGCGCTGGCGGCGGAGGCGGACGGCGTGCACCTCGGGCAGGACGATCTGCCCGTCGCGTCGGCTCGGCAGATGCTCGGTCCGGATCGTCTCATCGGGGTGTCGACCCACGCGCTCCCGCAGGCGATCGCGGCCGAGCGCGCCGGCGCGGACTATATCGGCGCGGGCCCGGTCTATCCGACGGGCACGAAGCCGGACCGGCCGGCGGCGACGCTCTCCTACATCTCGGAGGCGGCCCGGGCCGTGCGCATTCCGTTCTTCGCCATCGGCGGCATCCACCCCGGCAACGCGGAGGACGTGCTGGCGGCGGGAGCGAGCCGGCTCTGCGCCGTCTCGGCCGTCGTCGGGAGCCCGGATCCCGAAGAGGCCTGCCGTCGGCTCCGGGGGTACATCGACCGCCGGCAAGCCTCGCGTCCGCCGTCGCCATCGGCCGCGGCGCGCGCGAGACTGACGGTCAACGGGCGGGCGGTAGAGACGCCCGCCGCGACGCTGCTCGAGCTGGCCGCCGAGTATCGGCTGGCGGACCGCCGCGTCGTGGCCGAGCGGAACGGGGAAGTCGTGCCGCGGGCCAGCTGGCCGGACGTTCCCGTACGCGAAGGCGACCGCATCGAATTCGTTCATTTCGTAGGGGGAGGTTGAAGGCCATGCAAGCATCGACGAATCGGCTGGTCGTCGGCGGGAAGCCGCTCCGTTCGCGGCTGTTCCTCGGGACGGGCCGCTACCCGAGCCCGACCGTGATGCGCCAAGCGCTCGACGCGTCCGGGGCGCACGTCATCACCTTCGCCATCCGGCGCGTGAACCTGGACGGCGTGGAGGACGATTCCGTCCTCCGGCATCTGGCGGATCGCGATCTCGTGTTCCTGCCGAACACATCCGGCGCGGCGGACGCCGAGGAAGCGGTGCGGATCGCCCGTCTGGCCCGGGAGGCCGGACTCGGCGATTGGATCAAGGTGGAGATCAGCGCGCATCCCCGCTCGCTCATGCCCGATCCGCTGGAGACGCTGCGGGCGACGGAGCGTCTCGTCGCCGAAGGCTTCGTCGCGCTGCCCTATACCTCGGACGATCCGATGCTGTGCAAGCGTCTGGAGGAAGCCGGCGCGGCTGCGGTCATGCCGGGCGGATCGCCGATCGGGACGGGGCTCGGCCTGCTGAACCCGTACAACCTGGGCTGGATCGCGGAGGAAGCGAAGGTGCCCGTCATCATCGACGCGGGACTGGGCTCCGCCGCCGATGCGGCGCAGGCGATGGAGCTCGGCGCGGACGGCATCCTGGTCAACACGCCGGTCGCGCGCGCCCGGGATCCGGTCGCCATGGCGCGAGCCATGATGCTCGCGATCGAGGCGGGGCGGCTGTCGCGGCTCGCTGGCCGCATCCCGAGGAAGCGCTACGCGACCGCGAGCAGCGCGCCGGAGGGACGGCTGTTCGCGGCTCCGGACGCCGCGGCCGGCGGGCGTCATGCCGGCGCCGTCGAAGGAGGCGGACGATGAAGGCTTCCGTGCTGATCGTCGGCGGAGGCATCATCGGCCTGTCCTGCGCATGGGAGGCCGCGAAGCGCGGCTTCGACGTCACGCTGATCGAGCGGGACGCGATCGGAGGCCAGGCGTCCGGCGCGGCGGCGGGCATGCTCGCGCCGTTCTACGAGAACGGGGAAGGGCCGGACGACTTTTTCCGCCTCTGCGTGGACAGTCTGCTTCTCTATCCCGACTGGGTGCGGGAGATCGAAGCGGCCGCGGGGATCGATACCGGATTCGTTCGCTCGGGCAGCCTGCACTTGGCCCTGCACGAGGCGGACAGGCAGCCGCTGCTGGGCCGTCTCGCCTGGCAGCGTGCGTTCGGCGCCCGCGGGGAGTGGGCGGAGGGCGCCGCGCTGCGGGCGCTGGAGCCGGCGGCATCGCCGCAAGCCCGCGGCGCGCTGTTCAGCCCGGCGGAAGGGCACGTGAACGCGCCGAAGCTGGTCGCCGCGTTGGAGACGGCCTGCCGCGGGGCTGGCGTCCGCCTCGTCGACCATGCGGGCGGCTTGTCGGCGCTGGAGGCCGGATCCGGCTCTTTCGGCGTGCGCGCCGTAACGGATAGCGACGCCTACGCGGCCGATCTGGCCGTCTGCTGCGTCGGCGCCTGGAGCGGCGGCTTGGCCGAATGGCTCGGGATTCGCGTCCCGATTCACCCCATTCGGGGCCAGATCTGCGCCTTCGGGCCAACTGCGCCCCGGCCGCGCCATCTTGTCTTCTCTTCCCAGGCGTATTGGGTCGCCAAAGGAGACGGCAGCCTCGTCTGCGGCGCTTCGGAGGACGACGCCGGCTTCGACCGGTCCGTGACGGAGAGCGGCGTCGGCCGGCTCGTCCGCTGGGGCGAACGCGTGCTGCCGATGCTTCGCGGGCTGGCGCCGGTCCGAAGCTGGGCGGGACTGCGTCCGGCCACGCTCGACGGGTGGCCGCTGCTCGGTCCCGTGCCCCGCTCGCCGAATGTGTTCCTCGCCGCGGGACATTACCGCAACGGCATCCTGCTCAGCCCGGTCACCGCCGCAATCGTCGGCCGGTGGCTCGGACGGGGCGGCGGGCCTGGCGAACGCGGCCTCGCCGCATTCGCGCCGGACCGTTTCGACCGGTCTTCGGCCTGGGCGGAGGGCATCCCGGGATGAAGGATCCGCATCGGCAAGGCCGGCCGTCCCCCGTTCCGCGCGTCCTCGCGATCGCCGGATCGGATTCGGGCGGCGGGGCCGGGCTCCAGGCCGACCTGAAGACGTTCCAGGAGCTGGAGACGTACGGCACCTGCGTCGTCACCGCGCTGACCGCGCAGAACAGCCTGGGCGTGCAGCGCGTCTCCGCCGTGCCGGCGACGCTGGTGGCCGATCAGCTGGAGAGCGTCCTCGCCGACATCGGCACGGATGCCGCCAAGACCGGCATGCTGCCGACGGCGGACATCGTGGCGGCCGTCGCATCGGCGATTCGCCGCCATGGCGTGGACCGGCTCGTCGTCGATCCGGTCCGAACGGCGACGGCGGGGACCGCGCTCGTGAACGACGAGGCGTTCGGCGCCCTGCGGGACATCCTGCTGCCGCTGGCGGCGCTCGTGACGCCGAACGTGCCGGAAGCCTGCGCGCTGCTCGGCGTCCGGGAGGACGAAGTCCGCACGCTCGACGAGCGGGAGTCCGCCGCACGGGCGCTGCTCGGGCTCGGTCCGCGCGCGGTGCTCCTCAAGGGAGGCCATGCGGCGGGCGACGAATGCGTCGATGTGCTGGTCGGCGCGGACGGCGGGACGCGGTTCTTCGCCGCGCCCCGCCTGCCGACGCGGCATACGCACGGCACGGGCTGCACGCTGGCCGCGGCGGCGGCGGCTTGTCTCGCGCGCGGGCACTCGGCGGCCGAGGCCTGCGGCACGGCGAAGGCTTTCGTCGCCGCGGCGATCGCGCGGGCCGTTCCGCTCGGCCGGGGGGCGGGCCCGCTCTGGCATGCGGCCTGGCGAGAACCGGGCATTCGGGGCTCCGCGCCGCGGACTTGATTGCATCCCCGGAATCCCCTATAATACAAGTAATTGTAGCTAGTCAATATAGGCTTCGATTCACCTAGTATAGGGACGAATCCGACGGTTAGCGAAGACGGTTCGGCATAGGGCGGGTCACCTCGTTCCGATCGGAACCGGCAACAAATGCATCGATGGAGACAAGTACGCAGCACCTGCCTCGCAGGGAGGGGACGCCGTTGACTGGAAGCGTTCCTAGGAAGAGGGCTGCCGAATTTCACTCCGGAGCAGTCTCTTGAACCCGCGTCCGCCAGCAGGCGGTTCTACGGAAGTAGGGAGCACCGGCAGCGGCCCGTTACGCCGCGCGAGTGGGAGCGTACCGGCGGCATGCCGCGTCAAGGTCGTTCCAATGAGGGTGGTACCACGGTCCTTTCGTCCCTTTTTTTGGGGGAGAAGGGGCCTTTTTTCGTTTCTGCGGCGATCAAGCGCTGCAAGGATGGCTGATCGGAGAAGCCTCGGCAAGGGCTGACGGGCGAACCGCCTGCGGCGGGGACCGTGGGACGGCAGCACACATGAAGGAGCGTGGGGTCATGAAGGACCGTTTGGAAGCGTTGCGGCGCGAGGCGCTGGCGCAGCTGCAGGAGGTGGCCGATCCGGGCCGCTTGAACGATCTGCGCGTGCAATATTTGGGCAAAAAGGGACAGCTGACCGAGGTGCTGCGCGGCATGGGCGGTCTCAGCGCGGAGGAGCGCCCGGTCATCGGCCAGGTGGCGAACGACGTGCGCGCCGCGATCGAGGGCGTCATCGCCGAGAAGCAGGCGGCATTCGACCGCGCCGATACGGAGCGCCGCCTCGCCGCGGAGACGATCGACGTCTCGCTGCCGGGCAAGGCGGGCGCACGGGGCGGGATTCATCCGCTCACGAAAGTGACGCAGGAGATCGAGGACATTTTCCTCGGCATGGGCTATACGGTAGCGGAAGGGCCGGAGGTCGAGACGGACTACTTCAACTTCGAAGCGCTCAACCTGCCGAAGAACCATCCGGCGCGCGACATGCAGGATTCGTTCTATATCACGGACGAGATTCTGCTCCGCACGCACACGTCGCCGGTTCAGATCCGGACGATGCAGGCGGCGAACGGCAAGACGCCGCTGAAGGTCATCTGCCCCGGCAAGGTATACCGCCGCGACGACGACGACGCGACGCATTCGTTCATGTTCCACCAGATCGAAGGACTGGTCGTCGGTCCGAACATCCGGATGAGCGACCTCAAGGGGACGCTGCTCCAGTTTGTGCAGCAGATGTACGGCGCGCAGGTGCAGATCCGGCTGCGTCCGAGCTTTTTCCCGTTCACGGAGCCGAGCGCCGAAGTCGACGTCACCTGCACGCAGTGCGGCGGACACGGCTGCCGGATGTGCAAGCATACCGGGTGGATCGAGATTCTCGGCTGCGGCATGGTGCACCCGAAGGTGCTCGAGCACGGCGGATACGATCCGAAGGAAGTGAGCGGCTTCGCGTTCGGCATGGGCGTCGAGCGGATCGCGCTGCTGAAGTACGACATCGACGACATTCGTCATTTCTATAACAACGACCTGCGCTTCCTGAGCCAGTTCGCCCGCATGTAAACGAAGGAAGGAGCGGTGTAATCCCATGAACGTATCGTACCGATGGTTAAGCGAATATATCGATCTGAGCGGCATCGAGCCGCAGCGGCTGGCGGAGATGCTGACGCGCGGAGGGATCGAGATCGACGCGGTTCCCTCCCGCAACCTGGGCGTCAGCAAGACGGTCGTCGGCTACGTCAAGCACAAGGAGAAGCATCCCGACGCGGATAAATTGAACGTGTGTACGGTCGACGCGGGGCTCGGCGAGGATCTGCAGATCGTCTGCGGCGCGCCGAACGTGGCGGCGGGGCAGAAGGTGCCGGTCGCGCTGGTCGGCGCCAAGCTGCCGGGCGATCTGGCGATCAAGAATGCGAAGCTGCGGGGCGTCGAGTCCCAGGGCATGATCTGCTCGGCGCGGGAGCTCGGCATCAACGACAAGCTGCTGCCGAAGGAGCTGCAGGAAGGCATCCTCGTCCTCCCGGCCGACACCGAGATCGGCGCGGACATTCTCGAGGTGCTCGGCCTGAACGATTCCGTCCTCGAGCTCGACCTGACGCCGAACCGCTCCGATTGCCTGAGCATGCTCGGCGTCGCCTACGAGGCGTCCGCGCTGACGGGCCGGCCGCTGCGGCTGCCCGAACCGGAGAAGGAGCTGTACCCGTCGGCGGACAAGACGGCGGATCGCGTGTCCGTCTCGATCGAGGCGGAGGCGCTGTGCCCGCACTATGCCGCGCGCTACATCAAAGGCGTCAAGATCGGCCCGTCGCCGCTCTGGATGCAGAACCGCCTGATCGCGGCGGGCATCCGGCCGATCAGCAACGTCGTCGACATTACCAACTACGTCATGCTCGAATACGGTCAGCCGCTGCACGCTTTCGACGCGGCCAAGGTCGCGGGCGGACGCATCGGCGTGCGCCTGGCGCGCGAGGGCGAGACGCTCGAGACGCTGGACGGCCAGACGCGCAAACTGGAGCCGCACATGCTGCTGATCACGGACGCGGAGAAGCCGATCGCGCTCGCCGGCGTCATGGGCGGCCTGAACTCCGAAGTGACGGCCGATACGGTCGACATCATCCTCGAATCGGCGCGGTTCGACGGCGGCTCCGTCCGAAAGACGTCGCGGCAGCTCGGCCTGCGCTCCGAGGCTTCGGCCCGCTTCGAGAAGGAAGTGGACCCGTCCCGGGTTCGCGGGGCGCTGGACCGCGCGGCCGCGCTGATGGGCCGCTACGCGGAGGGTCTGGTTACGGAGGGCGTCGCGGAAGCGGTCGTCTCCCGTCCGGAGCCGGCGATCGTCGAGCTGACGCTGGACCGGGTGAACCGGCTGCTGGGCACGTCTTTGTCCTCGCTCGAAGTGAAGACGATCTGGTCGCGCCTGCAATTCGCGGCGGAGGAGACCGGGAACGGCGCATGGCGAGTGACGGTGCCGACGCGGCGCGGGGACATGACGCGCGACGTCGATCTGATCGAAGAAGTGGCTCGCCTGCACGGCTACGACGAGATCCCGACGACGCGGATCGAAGGACCGACGACGACCGGAGCGCTGACCAAGTCGCAAGCCATCCGCCGGGAACTGCGGAGGCTGCTCGCCGAAGCCGGTCTCTATGAAGCGGTCAGCTATTCGGTGACCTCTCCGGCGAACGCGGCGCGGTTCCCCGCGCTGTCCGGCGGCGAGGCGGCGAAGCCGATCCCGCTCGCGATGCCGATGAGCGAAGAGCGCAGCGTGCTGCGGACCTCGCTCCTGCCGAGCCTGGTGGAAGCCGCGGCATACAACTTGTCCCGCCGCAGCGGCGACGTCGCCTTGTTCGAGATCGCCGGCGTCTTCCATTCCGAGGAAGCCGCGCTCACGACGCTGCCGCACGAGAAGCCCCGCCTGGCCTTCCTCTTGACGGGCAACCGCCGTACGGCGGCTTGGAACCGGACGGCGGAGCCGTACGACTTCTTCGACGCCAAGGGCGTCCTCGAATCGGTATTCGCGCGACTCGGCCTCGCCGAGTCCGTCGCCTACGAAGCTTCGCAGCCGGCCGGCTTCCATCCGGGACGCACGGCGGCGCTGAAGCTTCGGGACGCGCACGGCGGCGAGACGATCGGCTACGTCGGGCAGCTGCACCCGGATCTGCAGCGCGAATACGACTTGGGCGACGCGTTCGTAGCGGAGCTTGAGCTGGCGCCGCTCTATGCGAGGGCGGACGCCCGCATCGCTTATCGCGCGCTTCCGCGGTTCCCCGCGATGGAGCGGGATCTCGCGGTCGTCGTGGACGCCGGCGTGGCGGGCGGCGATCTGGTCGGGGCGATCCGCGCGGCCGCGGGCGAACTGCTCGAATCGGTCCGCGTGTTCGACGTCTACACCGGGGAGCGGCTCGGGGCGGGCAAGAAGAGCGTCGCCTTGGCGCTCGTCTATCGCCATGCGGAACGCACGCTGACGGATGAAGAAGTGACGGAGGCGCATGCGCGTGCCGTACAGGAATTGGCACAATCTTTCGGCGCAGAACTGCGAAAGTAAGCAGGAAACGGCGCGCGGCGCAGCGAATACATCAGAACGCGGGGAGCGGCCTGATGCGGTTCGCTGCGATTTTTCTTAATTGGGATATGGGAGGAACACGCCGTGAATGCTGACGATAAGACACGCGTAACGGTTGACATATACGGAACGCAATATACCCTTACTGGACACTCCAGCATCGAGTACATGCGGCGGGTTGCCTCGCTAGTGAATGAACAGATGCACAAGATCTCAAGCGGTTCGCCGAGGCTCGATCTGGCCAAGCTGGCGGTGCTCGCTTCAGTCAATATGGCGGACGAGCTCATGCGGATCCGCAGGGAGAACGAACGGCTCCTGCACGAGGAAGTCGAGCGCAAGCGCCTTGCGGCGGAGCTCGAGGCGATGCTCGCGGAGTGGGACGCGCTGCAGGCGCAGAGCGCCGTCGCGCTGGAGAACGCCGAGCAGGCGCACGCGGCCAAGCAGGAGGGGCTGCGCGACGAATACGAGGAGAAGCTGACCCAGAGCCGGCTGGACGCGGACGGCGACCGGGATCGGATGCTGGGCGAGCACCGCGAGGCGCTGGCGCAGCTGCTCGAGAATCATCAGCTGGAGCTGGAGCTGCTGAACGAAGAGCTGTCGTCGGAGCGCGGCGGCCGTGAAGCCGAACGCGAACGGCTGATGGAAGCGCACCAAGCCGAATTGTCGCGGCTGCGGACGGAGCAGGAAGCGGCGCTCGCGGAGGCGCAGGACAGCCAGCGGCTGGAGAGCGCGAAGCTGCTCGAGGAGCAGCAGGCAGCCTACGCGAAGCTGGAGTCGGACTACCGGACCGAGGTGGAGCTGCTGAACGACGAGCTTGCTGCGGAGCGCGCTGGCCGCGAGAACGAAGCGGAGCGGCTGCAGGCCGGACAGCGCGAGGCGTTGGAAAGGCTGGGGGCGGAGCAGCAGGCGGAGCTGGCCCGGCTGCTCGCCGGCCACGAGGCCGAGCTGGCGAAGCTGGCAGAGGAGCATGCGAAGGCGATCGCCTCGCTGCGGGAAGCGGCCGATGCGGAGCGGGCCGGCCGCGCGTCGGATGCGGAGCGGCTGCGCGAAGGCCATCTCGCCGAACTGGCGGCGCTCGCGAACGGGCATGAAGCGGAGCTGAAGGCCGCGATGGAGCTGTACGAGACGGAGCTCGCGCGCCTGCAGGCCGAGGGGCGGCAGGCGTCCGAGCAGGCCGAGGCGGCGCAAGATGCGCTGACCGAATCGCAGGAAGCGGCGCGCTCCGCGTTGGAGGCCGAGCTGGCGAAGGTTCGCGCCGCGCACCGGCAGGAGCTTGACGGCTTCCAGGAAGGCCATCGCGCGGAGCTGGAACGGCTGCGTCTCGGCTATGATACGGAGCGCGACGATCTCAAGGCGGAGCTCGCGCAAGTCCGGTCCGCCCACGAATCGGAAGTCGCCAAGCTTCAAGCGGGACACGACGCCGAACGCGACCGGCTGCTCGAAGAGAGCCGCGCCGAGCTGGACCGGCTCCGGACCGGGCATCGCCAAGAGATCGATCAGCTCCAGGCGGAGAGCCTGGACGCGCTCGAAGCTTCGAAGGCGGAGCTGTCGGAAGCGCTGGCTGCGTCGGAGGCGAATCTGCAGCTGGCGCATGCGCAGTTGACCGATGCGATGGCCGCGGCCCGCCAAGCGGTCGCCGCCGCCGAAGCGAGCCGCGACGACGAGCTGAAGGCGGTCCGGTCGCGGCACGAGGCGGAGCTGTCGGAAGCGCTGGCGGCGCTGGACGAGGCGCGCGCCGTGCAAGGCGAAGCCCAATCCGCGCTTGCGCGGGCCCAAGCCGCGCTGGACGAAGCCGACGCCGAGCGGCAAGCGGAGCGCGAGGCGGCGAAGATGGCCTACGAATCGGCCGCGAAGGAGATGCAGGAATCGTTCGAGACGGAGCTGCTGACGGCCCAGATGGCGCAGGTCAGCGGTTTGACGGAGGCGCAGGCCGCCCACGAAGCGAAGATGAAGGAGCTTCAGGCCCTCTACGAGAAGGAATTGACCGCCGTACATACGGCATACGAAGCGAAGCTGCAGGCAGCCGAAGCCGCCGTGGGCGAGGAGCTGAAGACGACGCAGGAGCTGTACGAGTCGGAGCTCCAATCGGCGTTGGACGCGCGCGATGCCGCTGCCTCGGCGGCGGAGTCGGAGCGTCAAGCCGCGGCCCGGGAACGCGCGCAGCGGGAAGCGGACGAGGCCGAACGCCAGGCCCAGCTGTCCGAGTGGGCGGCCTACAAGGACCGGATCGACGCGGAGGCGGCGGAGCTGAGGCAGGCCGTCGAAGCCTATCGCCTGGCCGCGGACGCGGAAGACAAGGAGAGAGAATCGCTGGCGGATGAAGCCGAGCTTCGAATAAACGAGGAGGCTTCGTCCCGCGCGGCCGCGGAGCAGGAGCGCGACGAGCTGAAGCGCGAACTCGGCGAGCTGGCCGCCCGGGAGCGGGAAGCGCGGGAAGCGGCGCACCGCCTGCAAGCGGAGGTCGCCCGGGTCGAGCAATCGGGACGCGAAGCGGCGGAACGCGCGGCCTCGCTGGAAGCGCGCGTCGCGGAGCTGAGCCGCGCCGGCGAGCGGCAGCTCGAAGCCGCGCGCGCGGCGGAGCGCGAGATCGAAGCGGCGCGCGCGCAAGCGGCCGCGATGGAGGCGCTCGAAGCGGAACGCGTCGAGCTGGCCGAGCGCATCCGCGAAGCCGAGCTGGAAGCGGCCCGCGCGCGGGCCGCGGCGGCCGAGACGCTGGAGGCGGAGCGCGCCGAACTGGCCGAGCGTATCCGCGGGGAGAGCGGCGACAACGAGCAAGTCGAACGCCTGGAGACGGAGCTGCTCACGATGCGCCGGGAATTCGAGGCACTGCAGGTGGAATATTCGAAGCTCCAGAACGAGTACAACGAATGGATCGACATGCTCGAAGAACAATCTTAACGAGCCTCTGCCAGGCCGTCTTCCCAAGCGAGCGCAGGCTTGCCTGCTTGGGCGGGCGGCTTTTTTTGTCCACGTAACCGAAAGGAGAAGTTAGCAGCGTGGCGAACGCGTCCGCGGCCCAGCGTAACCCGAAAAACAGACAATTCAGCCTGCGGGAAGGCCGCGCGGAGGTGCGTAAGGCGGAAAAACCGCCTTAAAGTCTGCGGGAAGGCCGCGCGAAGGTGCGTAAGGCGGAAAAACCGCCTTAAAGTCTGCGATAAGGCCGAGGGAAGGTGCGTAAGGCGGAAAAACCGCCTTAAAGTCTGCGAGAAAGCCGAGCGGAGGTGCGTAAGGCGGAAAAACCGCCTTAAAGTCTGCGAGAAAGCCGAGCGGAGGTGCGTAAGGCGGAAAAACCGCCTTAAAGTCTGCGAGAAGGCCGGTGGAGGTGCGTAAGCCGAAAAATAGACATAACGGTTTTCATACGTCACGACGGGAATCGCAAGGCTACGCGATGTCTTGGCGGAGGCACGGAGGGCAAGGTGAAGGCGGTCATTCATCGTCGCGAAAGAGCGAAAAATCATACTCGGCGGGAACAGACTGAGGCGCGTCTGCGCGAAGGCGATTAAGCGGTGAGCTAGGGGATGGAGGTCAAGCTGCCGCCAGAGGCCGAAGGCCGCAGGCCGGCTTAAGATGAAGCGTCGCAGGCGTCCGGGCGCGTGGCGGCCAAGCAAACCTTGGCCGCCTCGCCGTGCGCCGCTTAAGAGACGACCAGCTTGGCCTTCATCTTCAGATGGCCGTCGCCGCAGACGATGTAGCACTTGATGTCGTATGTACCTGCCGCGAGCGTGACGACTTTGGATTTCTTGCCGTTGCTCAGCTTGACGCCGGCGCCTTCGATCTGCACGCCGTGCGCGCCCGCCTCGTTCTCCAGCTTGATGCGGACCGGCGTATCCTTCGGAATCTTGTACTCCGTCTGATCGAACTGCCAGTTGCTGGCGCGAATGACGATCTCCTGCGAGGCCGCCGCCGTATCCTCGGGCTGCGCCGCGTTGTCGTTCTTGCTCCCGCATGCGGACAGCGCAAGCGCGACGAGGCCGACGGCGAGCAGCTTGGCGAATGTCGTACGTAACAAACCGGTTCCCCTCCGATCGATAGCGTCGAACCGGCGCTAGGCCGATTCGGCAATATCATATCACATCGTCCGTGCGCCGGGATATGTCCAAAAGATGAACGAAAAACGGCTCCCGCGGCGTTCGCGGGAGCCGAGCTTGGGGGCCGTCGCCTGTCAATTCCGTTCGGGACGGCTGCTGTTGCGGCCGGCGCGGAACGGGCTGGCGACCGGAATGAAGAGGTCGATGATCCCGATGACCAGCGCCGCGAGCAGCGCTCCGAGGATCGTAACCCTCATGTTCCCGATGACGAACTGCGCCAGCCAGATGACGAGCGCGCTGCTGAGGAATCCGACGATCCCCCGGCCAAAGGGCGTGACCCTTTTGCCGAAAATCCCTTCGATGATCCAACCGAGCACCGCGATGACGAGCGCGAGCATCAAAGCGCTCCAGAAGCCGCCGATCGCGAACTGCGGCACGATGAAGCCGACGATCATCAGGACGATCGCCGAGACGATGAAACGGACGACGTGACCAAGAAATTGCATGCTCCGATCCCTCCAGACTAGCTGATCTAATTCCCGGTTCGCACCGGTATTGGGAATAGTGTATCCATCGGCGCGAACGGTATGAGTGGAAGGTTTCGCAAGCGCCGCCGCATCGGATATAATAAGGGCGAGAGGAGTTGGGCCTCGCCGTGAACGACAAGGCGCTAATTACGTTAGAATATCATAAAATCATCCAACGCCTGACGGATCTCGGAGCGACGTCCTTGGGCAAGGAAGAGGCGGGCAAGCTTCGTCCCTCGTCGGATCTGCGGGAAGTGCAACGCCGGCTGGCCGCGACCGACGAAGCGGCCCGAGCCGTCGCCTTGAAGGGCGCGCCGCCGTTCGGCGGCGTCACCGACGTACGCGCGCCGCTGGGGCGCGCCAAGCTCGGCGGGGTGCTCGGACCGTCCGAACTCATGGATATCGCGCAGTTCATCATGGGTTCCAGGCGTATACGCAAATATGTCGCGGCCGTCTCGGACGAACTTGAGATACCGCTGCTGGAGGACCTCTGCGAGCCGCTGATCGACGCCAAGCCGCTGGAGGACGAGATCCGCCGCTGCATCGACGAGCAGGGCGAGGTGATGGATGCCGCCAGCGCGGACCTCGCCACGATCCGCCGGGAGATCCGCATCGGGGAAGGCCGGGCGCGGGAGAAGCTGGATAGCCTCGTCCGCTCGACCACGGTGCAGAAGATGCTGCAGGACGCGCTCATCACGATGCGCAACGACCGCTACGTCATTCCCGTCAAGGCGGAGTACCGCTCGCACTTCGGCGGCATCGTCCACGACCAGTCGGGGAGCGGCGCGACGCTGTTCATCGAGCCGGAAGCGGTGCTTCAATTGAACAATAAGCTCCGGGAGCTTAAAGTCAGGGAGCAAAAGGAAATCGAGCGCATTCTACGCCAACTTAGCGAGCTTGCCGGCAACAAAGCCGAGCTGCTCGCTTCGGACGCGGAATCGCTTGGCTATATCGACTTTATCTTTGCCAAGGCCGGGATGGCCGATGCGATGTTCGGCACGCTCCCGGCGATGAACGACCGGGGGGAACTGCGGCTGAAGCGCGCGCGCCATCCGCTCATCGATCCGAAGCAGGTCGTCCCGATCGATCTGGAGATGGGCGAGCGCTATTCGGCGATTATCGTCACCGGTCCGAATACCGGAGGCAAGACGGTGTCGCTGAAGACCGTCGGCCTGCTCAGCCTGATGGCGATGTCCGGCTTGTTCGTGCCCGCCGACGACGGCAGCTCGCTCTGCGTGTTCGACGGGATCTACGCCGATATCGGCGACGAGCAGAGCATCGAACAGAATCTCAGTACCTTCTCCAGTCATATGACGAACCTGATCGGCATGCTGGAGCAGGTGACGCCGCGCAGCCTCGTGCTGCTCGACGAGCTGGGCGCCGGCACGGATCCGGCGGAAGGCTCCGCGCTCGCGATCGCGATCCTGGAGCATCTGCACCTCATCGGCTGCCGGATCGTGGCGACGACGCACTACAGCGAGCTTAAAGCCTACGCTTACAACCGGGAAGGCATCATTAACGCCAGCATGGAGTTCGACGTGGCGACCTTGCGCCCGACGTACCGGCTGCTGGTCGGCGTGCCCGGCCGAAGCAACGCGTTCGCGATCGCAGGAAGGCTCGGTCTGCCGCGCGCCATCATCGATCATGCCCGAGGGGAAGTCAGCGAGGACGAACTGAAGGTCGACACGATGATCGCCTCGCTGGAGCAGGATCGCCGGCGGGCGGAATCCGAGCGGCAAACGGCCGAGCGCGACCGCCGCGAAGTCGAGACGCTCCGCCAGCAATTGGAGGACGAACGCTTCAAGTTCCAGGAGCAGAAGGCCAAACTGCTGGAGGAAGCGCGCGAGCAAGCCCGCCAGCAAGTCGCCAAGGCGCGGCGTGAAGCGGAAGAGATCATCGCGGACTTGAGGAAGCTCGCGATGGAGGAAGGCGCATCGGTCAAGGAGCACCGTCTGATCGAAGCAAAGCGGCGGCTGGAGGAAGCGGTGCCCGATCCGGTGGAGAAGCCCCGCGCAGGCGGCGGGAAGCCGGTCAAGATCGAGGCGGGAGACGAAGTCAAGGTGTTCAGCCTGGGCGGACAGAAGGGCCACGTCGTCGAACTGTCCGGCAACGAAGCGCTCGTTCAGCTGGGCATCCTGAAGATGAAGGTAGCGCTCGCCGATCTGGATCCGGTCCGCAAATCCGGCGCTCCCGCGGCAGCCAAGAAAGCGCCGGTCCAAGCGACCACGGTCAAGCGATCGCGCGACGAGAACATCCGCATGGAGCTCGACTTGCGCGGCGCGACGCTCGATGAGGCCATCATCGAAGTGGACCGCTTCCTGGACGAATCGTTCCTGGCCAATCTAGGCCAGGTGTATATTATCCACGGCAAAGGCACCGGAGCCCTTCGCAGCGGCATCCAGGATTTCCTGCGCCGGCACAAGCACGTGAAGAGCTATCGGCTCGGCAATTACGGCGAAGGCGGCGCCGGCGTCACCGTCGCCGAATTGAACTAGAGGAGGGCGTCCGATGCCTGAGACGGGAACCGTCGACACCTGGCTGGCGCATCCGATTGTAGCGATGCTGGCCTATTTCTCCGTCGGCATCCTCATGCTGATCGTCTGCCTGGCTTGCTTCGAATGGGTGACGAAGTACGACTGCTGGAACGAGATTCGCAAAGGCAATTTGGCCGTGGCCATGGCGACTGGCGGCAAGATTTTCGGAATCTGCAACATCTTCCGCTTCTCGATCGAATCGAACGATTCGATCTACGAGAGTCTGCTGTGGGCCGGGGCCGGGTTTCTGTTGCTCCTCGCCGCGTACTTCCTGTTCGAATTCGTCACGCCAGTTTTCCGGATTGACGACGAGATCGGCAAGGACAATCGCGCGGTCGGACTGATCTCGCTGCTGCTGTCCGTGTCGCTCTCCTATATAATCGGCGCGGCCGTGACGCTCGGTTGAGCGGGTTGCCGCAGGAGGATTTGGGATGAAGTATTTATGGGGAACGCTGTTCGCGATTGCCGTGCTGTTTTTTATTTTCGGCATCGTGTATATGGTAATGGAGGGATAATATGGCCGCGATCGTATGTCCGTGGTGCCAGAGCGAACTGATTCAAGAAGAAGGCCAAGAGCCGGACGAATTCTGCCCGGTCTGCGACAATGAATTGAAGGGCTACCGCACGCTGCAGTTCGGCCTCGGCGCGGAGGCGGAGGAAGAAGAGGACGAAGAGGATGAAGACGATGTCGCGTCCGAATCGGAAACGGACGATCTCGCATGGGGGCAGGACGGGGACCTTCGGGAGAAGAACGAAGCGCTCCTGCGCTACGAGGAGACGGTTGAGGCGCTGCTAGACGAGCAGGATCTCGTGCCGGAATGTCCGCAGTGCCGCGAGTATATGCTCGAAGCCGGCCGCCAGACCGTCTCGGCGGAGGCGTTCTCGCCTCGCAAGGCCGAACTGCTGGGCGGCGAGGCGGTGCTTCAAGCGCCTTTCGAGATGCATGTCTACGTTTGCCCGTCCTGCTTCGCGATGACGCATACGTTGTCCGACGCGGACCGCGGACGAGTCGCGCAGAAGTTGAGCCGGGAAGCCCGGGACGACTAGAGAGGGGATGGCGCAATGACAGCCAGGGTCTATCAATCGGTCGCCGAGATGATCGGAGACACCCCTGCCGTCCGGCTGCGCCGACTGACCGGCGGCGAAGACGCCGAAGTGCTGGTAAAGCTGGAGAAGATGAATCCGAGCGGCAGCGTCAAAGACCGGGCCGCTTACGGCTTGATCGCCGACGCGGAGGAGAGGGGGCTCATCGGTCCCGGCTCCCTGATCGTCGAGCCGACGAGCGGCAATACCGGCATCGGTCTGGCGATGAACGCGGCTGCCCGGGGCTATCGGCTCATCCTGGTCATGCCGGACAACATGACGAAGGAACGCATCTCCCTGCTCCTAGGCTACGGCGCCGAAGTCGTCCTTACGCCTGCCGCGCAGCGGATGCCCGGCGCGATCGCGGAAGCCGAGCGGATCGTGGCGGCGAATCCCGGCAGCTTCATGCCGAACCAATTCGCGAATCCGGCGAATCCGAACATTCACCGGACGACGACGGCGCGCGAGATTATCGAGCAGACCGGCGGAAGGCTGGACGCCTTCGTCGCGACGGCGGGGACGGGCGGGACGATCACGGGCGTCGGGGAGACACTGAAGGCGCAGCTGCCGGGCATCTACGTCGCGGTGGTGGAGCCTGCGGGCTCTCCCGTGCTCTCCGGCGGCCAGCCCGGCCCGCACAAGCTCGTCGGGACGAGCCCCGGGTTCGTGCCGGAGATCCTCAACACCGCCGTCTACGACGAGATCGTCCGCGTGACCGACGAGGACGCGATCGAGACGATGAAGCAGCTGGCGCGCAGGGAAGGCCTGCTCGTCGGACCTTCCTCCGGCGCTTCGGTGTGGGCGGCGTTGCAGCTGGCCAAGAAGCTGGGGGCCGGCAAACGCGTCCTCTGCATCGCCCCCGATACCGGGGAGCGGTATCTCAGCATGGACCTTTTCTAACCGTATCGTCGTACCGTTCCAGGCCGTTCCGGGCGAAGCCGTTCGCCAGGGACGGCCTTCATCGTCTTCCGGCGAGAGGCGATAGGAACGCTGTATAGAAAACGGCGCGGCAAACCAGACTAT
Organism: Cohnella nanjingensis; assembly: GCF_014212125.1. Classification (GTDB taxonomy): domain Bacteria; phylum Bacillota; class Bacilli; order Paenibacillales; family Paenibacillaceae; genus Cohnella; species Cohnella nanjingensis. Next base: position 67,215 of record NZ_JACJVP010000004.1, on the reverse strand, counting down.
CGTTTGATGTCAGGAAAAGGAGGGGAATTCACCCAATGCCTACGCTCCAGCCGATCACCGCCAAAGAGCTCGAGTATATCGCCGACTCGATGTCGAACGAAGACCTGCTGATCAAGCAATGCACGGCATCCGCCGCGAACTGCACCAATCCGCAAGTGAAGCAAGTGCTCGATCATCAGGCGCAAGTGCACACGCAGCACTATCAGACGCTGATGTCGATGCTTCAGCAGCACCAGCCGCTCGCGCCCATGCAACCGCAATCTTAAGGAGGAACGACGACGATGACGCAGCAATTTATGCCGGACGGGGATCTGGCATATACCGTATTGTCCGACTTGAAGCGCGTGACCCGCGAATACGCCACGGCGGCGACCGAATCGGTCTGCCCGACGGTTCGCCAATCGTTCACGCAGCTCTTGAACACTACGCTTCAGATGCAAGGCGAGCTCTTCAACGCGATGCAGTCGCAGAACATGTACAACGCCGCGTCGCCGGCGTTGAAGCAAGAGATCGACAAGCAGTTGAAGAGCTATCAGAGCACGCAGCAAAAAACGAACCAGTTCGTTCAGCAGGCGCACCAAGCGATGCCCGCTTGGCAGCAGCAGCAAGCCCAAGCCGCGCAGCAGCAACAACAGCAGCACTGACCGGAAGTCCTCCCCCGCTTGGCGGGGGAGGACTTTTTCGCGGTATCCCGCTTTCCGAAATGATCCTTTTCATCAAGCCTGTATTTGATGTAATATGAAAGTTATTCAGGAGGGATCCCCATGAACGAGTTGAAGCTGAAGATTCTGGATCTGCTGAAAGAAGACGCGAGGCTGTCCGGCGCCACGATCGCAACGATGCTCGGGGCGGGCGAAGCCGAAGTGTCCTCCGCCATCGCGGAGATGGAGCGGGACCACGTTATTGTCAAGTATGCGACCGTCGTCAATTGGAGCAAGGTGGACGACGAGAAAGTAACGGCGCTGATCGAGGTGGAGTGCACGCCGGAGCGCGGCCGCGGATTCGAGAGCATCGCGGAGCGGATCTATCTCTACCCGGAAGTGAAGTCGGTCTATCTGATGTCCGGCGCGTACGATCTGCTGGTGGAGATCGAGGGCAAGAACTTGAAGGAGGTCGCTTCGTTCGTCTCCCACAAGCTGTCGACCATCGAATCCGTCATCGCGACCAAAACCTTCTTTATTTTGAAGAAATATAAACAAGACGGCATTATCTTCGAGGAGTTCGAGGACGATCACCGCCTGCTGGTCTCGCCTTAACGCTATGCCAGTAAACCGACCGCAAAGGAACGATGTCCCATGATTACGAACGAGGAAAAGCTCGAGACCAGCAAACCGAAGGGCGGCATGCAAGACTACCTCGCCGCCAGCGCTCGCGCCATCCCGCCATCGGGGATCCGGCGTTTTTTTGACTTGGTGAGCGCAAGCAAGGACAGCAGCATTATCTCCCTGGGCGTCGGGGAGCCGGACTTCGTCACGCCGTGGCGGTTCCGCGACGCGGCGGTCTATTCCCTGGAGAAGGGGAAGACGCAGTACACCGCCAACGCCGGCATGCCCGAGCTGCGCGAAGCGATCGGCGAATACCTGCACGACCGCTTCCATCTGACGTACAATCCGGCGGACGAAGTGCTCGTGACCGTCGGCGGCAGCGAAGCGATCGATCTGGCGATCCGGGCGCTGCTGGAGCCGGGTGACGAACTCCTCATCCCGGAGCCGACCTATATCCCGTACAACCCGATCGCGACGCTCGGCGGCGGCGTAGCCGTCGGCATCGAGACGTTCGCGAAGGATCAGTTCAAGCTGACGGCGGAGAGTCTGCGGGCCGCGATCACGCCGCGTTCCAAGCTGCTCATCCTCTGCTATCCGAGCAACCCGACGGGCGCCGTCATGACCTACGAGGATCTGCTGCCGATCGCCAAGGTCGTCGAAGAGCACGATCTGATCGTCATCTCCGACGAGATCTATGCGGAACTATCCTACGGGGAGCGCCATGTCAGCTTCGCCTCCTTGCCCGGCATGAAGGACCGGACGATCGTCGTCAGCGGCTTCTCGAAGGCGTTCGCGATGACCGGCTGGCGGATGGGCTACGCGTGCGGACATCCCGATCTGATCGGCGCCATGCTCAAGATTCACCAGTACACGGTCATGTGCGCGCCGATCATGGGCCAAGTGGCCGCGCTCGAGGCGCTGAAGAACGGGATGGAAGACATGCACCGCATGATCGAGTCCTACAACCAGCGCCGGCGGCTCGTCGTGCAAGGGTTCCGCGAGATCGGCCTTGAATGCCACGAACCCCAAGGCGCGTTCTACGCGTTCCCTTCCATTCAATCGACGGGTCTCAGCTCGGAGGAATTCTCCCAGCGGCTGGTGCAGGAAGTGAAGGTCGCAGCGGTCCCCGGACACGTGTTCGGCCGCGGCGGAGAAGGCTTTATCCGCTGCTCGTATGCGACTTCGGTCTCACAATTGACAGAGGCGCTGGAGAGAATTGGCGGATTTTTGAATAAATTGAGATAAAGCGGTAAAATATACGAAAAAGATGTTCTTTTTCCCAAGGTTCTGCTATAATAACCCTTGTTTTGCAACCCGAGACGAAAATGGATGGATGCGGGCGAAAGGGGGAAGAGCATGGCGACGGCGGAACCACATAACCTCCTGGATACGGCCGCGGCTCGTATGATCTTATCCGCCCCGGATCACACCGGAGAGGCTGGCGGATCATCCCCGCTGATCGATAGAAGGCTGGAAGAGGAGATCGATACGTTAAGACGCAGAATGACGGAGACGTTCATTCGCGAAGAATCGTTCACCTCCGAGCCCGTCATGGAGATCAGCCGTATGTTGGACGTGAAGATCAACGAATATATGAGACAAATTTGCGTCATCCGCTAAGGCCCGGTCGACTTCCGTTACCGGCCTTTTTCTTTTGTGCTATAGTGAGGATATGAACGAGCGGGGGGTGACGGGAGATGCTCTTGGTGGTCACCGGGGGGATCGGCTGCGGCAAGTCGGCTTACGCGGAGACGCTGGCCGAGTCGCACGGCCGGGAGGCGATCCGGCTGGCCTGTCCCGCATGGCCGCTCGAGACGAAGGGCGCGGACAAGCAGGCTGCGTTCGCGCCCGAGCCCGAGGATCCGGGGCCTTACGGATTCGCATGGTCGCGGCTATACGCGGACGACCGGCTCTCCGGGCATCTGAACCGGATCAACCGCAGCTCGAACCCGTTCCGCGCCGATCGCAGGGTGGTGCTCATGGACAGCTTGTCAGGCTGGCTCAGGCAGCTCATCGCGGACGCGCGCGCGGGCTCGGAGCGATGCGATCTGCGAGTTTCCGCCGAAGGCGGGGATCCGTTGTCGCGCTGCCGCCCCGGGCTTGAAGCAGCCTTCCGGGACGTGCTGGGCGCGCTGCTGGGGTTCCAGGGCACGCGGGTGGTCGTCACCGAAGATACGATCGCGGGGCTCGCGAGCGATCCCTGGGAGCGACTATATATCGGGCTCCTATGCGAGGCGAACCGACGGCTGTCGGAGCAGGCTCACGGCATCTATCGGCTGACTTCGGGGCTGGCGGCCGAAGTGCGAGGCGAACGAGTGAAACGGAGGAATCCATCGTGAAACTATATACGCGCACCGGCGACGAAGGGCGGACGTCCGTCATCGGCGGCCGCGTGTCCAAGGACGACGCGCGCGTGGAAGCTTACGGCACCATCGACGAGCTGAATGCGTTCGTCGGGCAGACGGCCGCCGCGATCGCGCGCGCGCAAACGAGCTCGGGCGAGGGTGCAAGGGAAGGGCAGCCGGGGTGGTGGGACGACTTGCTTCAAGACCTAACCGTCGTCCAGCACGAGCTGTTCGACTGCGGCTCCGATCTGTCCTATGCGGCGCCGGCTCCGGAGCAGTTGAAGGTCTCGCCGGAGATGACGGCGAGAGTCGAGGGTTGGATCGATCGGCTGGAAGCCGAGACGCCGCCTATTCAGCGCTTTATCCTGCCGGGCGGCAGCGAGGCGGCTGCGCTCTTCCACGTCTGCCGCACGGTCTGCAGGCGCGCGGAGCGTCGCGTCGTCACGCTCGCCGCGGCCGGGCAGCCTTGCCCGGCGGAGGTACGGACTTATCTGAACCGGCTATCGGACTATTTCTTCGCCGCCGCCCGCGCCGCGAATGCGCGGCTCGGCGTCGGCGACATCGAATACGAACGCGGCGCGAACGTGTTCAAACGCGACAAGGAGTAAGGGGCTATCGACAGCATGACGGAACGTACGAACGGATATTACGCGCCGCTGGTCCACGTGGCCGATGCGCAGGACGAGGGGCGGATGCTCCGGGACGTGCTGCGCCACCGGCTGGGCGTGTCCAGGCGTCTATGGGTCAGACTCAAGACGACCGAGGCAGGCGTGACGATCAACGGGGAGAAAGCCTACTCGAGCGCCCGGCTCGCGGTCGGCGACCGGATCGAGCTGCGCATGCCGGAGGAGGAGTCGGAGGACATCCTGCCGCAACCGATGGCGCTCGACATCGCATTTGAAGATGAGCATCTGCTCGTGCTGAACAAGCCCGCCGGGCTGATCGTCCATCCGACGACGGGCCATTACGCGAATACGCTCGCGAACGGCGTCGTCCATTACTGGCGGGAGCGCGGCGAGCGCTGCCGGTTCCGGCCGGTGCACCGGCTGGACGAGGACACGTCGGGACTGGTCGTCGTGGCCAAGCACCCGTACGCGCATCAGCAGCTGTCCGTCCAGATGATGGCCGGCGGCATCGAGAAGAAGTATCGCGCCTACGTCTACGGGCATCCCCCCGCGGCGCGCGGGGAAGTGGACGCGCCGATCGGACGCGTGCCGGAGGACCCGCACCGGCGGGCCGTCCTGCCGGACGGGCAGCCGTCGCTGACCTATTACGAGGTCGCGCGGCCTTACGCCTGCGGGGCGAGCGCCTTGGACGTGCGCCTGGGGACCGGGCGTACGCATCAGATCCGCGTGCACCTCGGCTCCGTCGGATGCCCGCTCATCGGCGACGGCTATTACGCCGATCCGGATTGGGCGCGGACGGCGCTCGCGGACCGCTTGGCCGGCGTTATCGGACGGCAGGCGCTGCACGCCGCGCTGCTCGCGTTCCGTCACCCGGTGACGGACGAGCCGCTGACGCTGGTCGCGTCGCTACCGTACGACCTGCGCGCGCTGGAGGCGGCGCTGGAGCGTCTGCCGGCCGGCCTAGGCCTGTAGGCAGCTAAGGGCAGTAGGGCACCTTAAGGGGCGGTAGGGACCTAAAGGGCGATCGTGACCTAAAGGGCGATCGTGACCTAAGGGGCGATCGTGACCTAAGGGGCGATCGTGACCTAAGGGGCGCCAGGCGAGGGGACGGAGAAGCGCAGTAACCGGGCGAGGGTTCTCAGGCTTGGGCAGAGCATAAATGGGCATCCTTGCAGGGCAAGACAAGCTGAATAAGGCGGAAAAACCGCTTTAAATGGCCTCGTGGTGGTGAGAAGGGCCAAATAAGGCGGAAAAACCGCTTTAAATGGCCTCGCGATGGTGAGATGCAACGAATAAGGCGGAAAAACCGCTTTAAATGGCCTCGCGGTGGTGAGAAGGGCGAAATAAGGTGGAAAAACCGCTTTACGCGGCCTCGCGGTGGTGAGAAGGGCCAAATAAGGCGGAAAAACCGCTTTAAATGGCCTCGCGGTGGTGAGAAGGGCCAAATAAGGCGGAAAATCCGCTTTTAACGGCCTCGCGATGGTGAGAAGAATCAAATAAGGCGGAAAATCCGCTTCATTTTTAATCGTTCTTCTCATGTTGTGACTTTGACTCACGGCATCGAGCGACGTAATAATAGACGAGCGGTTGCGCAACTGCAACGTCGAGCAACCGACCAAGCGCGAACGGAATCCCATTACCGCAGGTTAGGGAACTGCAACGCGTTTTGAATAAGGAGGCCTACCTAAGCATGGCACGCACACTTACCGTCTTCCAATATCCGACTTGCGACACCTGCCGTGCCGCGGTCAAGCAGCTTCAAGCGCAGGGGCACGAACTGGATCTGCGCCATATCAAGGACCATCCGCCGACCGTCGAAGAGTTGCGCCGACTGATTCCGGCGAGCGGGCTGCCGATCAACAAGTGGTTCAACACTTCCGGCGACGCGTATCGCTCGCTCGGGTTGAAGGACCAAATGACCAAGCTGTCGGACGAGGAGAAGATGGCGCTGCTCGCATCGAACGGGATGTTGATTAAACGTCCCGTCGTATCGGACGGCCACGCCGCGACCGTAGGATTCCGCGAAGAGGAGTTGGAGCGCGTCTATGCCGACCGCTGAGGAGCAGCAGAGGCATCAGCAGCAACCGGACAAACGGCCGGACCAGCAGCAACCCAATCAGCAAGGGCAGCAGCAACAGCAGGATCAGCAACGGTCTCGGCATCAATCGCACGATCAGTCGGAACCGCAACTGACGGAGCAGCAACCGGAATCGCGTCAGTCGGACCAGCAACTGCTTGAGCATCAGCCGGAAACGCTTCTTCTAGATCAGCATCTGTCTCAGCAACAACCGGAAACGTATCGCCCTCACTCGCAACTGTCGCAGCAGCATTTGGATCAGTCGCCGTCTGAACAAACGCCGTCTAACCAAACGCCGTCTGACCCACCGCCGTCTGACCCACCGCCGTCGCGGCGGCCTCCCAACGGCCGCAAATCGTCTTGGGCTTTCGGCGCGGTGCTGCTGTTCCTGGTGTCCAAGGGCAAGGCGGCGCTGCTCCTGCTGCTCAAGTTCGGCAAGCCGCTGATCTCCATGGCGGTGAGCGTCGGCGCTTACGCGTTGCTCTATCCGTGGACGTTCGCGATCGGCCTCGTCGCCCTGATCTTCGTGCACGAGCTTGGCCACGTCTGGGCGGCGCGCCGCAAGGGCCTGCCGATCTCCGCGCCGTTCTTCATTCCTTTCTTCGGCGCGATGGTGTTGATGAAGCGCAATCCGAAGGATGCGGCGACCGAAGCCGACATCGCGCTGGGCGGCCCGCTCCTCGGCTCGCTGGGAGCGCTGTTCTGCTACGGCATCGGGGAGTGGACGGGGAGCGAGATCTGGCACATTCTCGCCTACGTCGGCTTTTTCATCAACCTGTTGAACTTGCTGCCGATCCATCCGCTCGACGGCGGCCGGATCGCTGCGGCGCTCAGCCGCTGGTTGTGGGTCGCGGGCGCCGTCTTGGGTCCGCTCGTCATCTGGTACACGAAGAGCTTCCTGTTCCTGCTCATCTGGGTATGGTTCCTGTGGCAGGCGTACCGCAAGTTCAAGCACAAGGATAAAGAAGGGCCGCCGCACATGGCGGAAGGCGTCTACCAAGCGACGGCGGATCCGAACTTGCCCGATTGGTATTACAAAGGCTCGCAGCATCTGAGAGAGCTCCCCTATACGGTGTACTGCCGCCTGGACGGCCAACACGTCGTCGAGTTCTGGTGGGAAGCGATGTCGTTCAAGGGCGAGCTGCCGATCGATCAGGCCTGCATCATTAAGCGCGTATACGCTTATCAGGTGGAAGGGCCGGATGCGGATCAGAAGGTTACGCTCAAAGTGCGCGTCGAAGCGGTCGTCTACGAGCCCGAGAATTACTACGAGGTGCCGAAGCGCGCCAAGTGGCGGATCGGCTTGCTCTACGGCGGATTGGCGCTCGGACTCCTGACGATGATGTGGATCATCCAAGAGGCCGGATGGACGCAAACGCCTCGCTAACGACTCGGCCGACCGCATGACGAATGGAAGGAAGATCTGCACATGACGAATGAGAAGTGGCGCTCGCGGCGGCTGGGCCGACTGGGGTCCGCGATTTTCGCCGAGGTATCGGAATGGAAGGCGGAGGCACGACGTCAAGGAAAGGACGTCATCGCGCTCGATATCGGCAGTCCCGACCGGCCGCCGCTCGAGCGGATTCGCGAGGCGCTCGCCGAAGCGAGCCTGAAGCCGGACATGTACCGGTATCCCGGCACGGAAGGCAGCGACCGGTTCCGGCGCAAGGCCGCCGAATGGTTCGAGCATCGCTTCGGCGTCGAACTCGACCCGGCACGGGAGATTCTCTCGCTCATGGGCACCCAAGACGGGCTGGCCCATCTCGCGCTCGCGGTGACGGATCCCGGCGATTGCGCCATGCTGCCCGATCCGGGGTATCCGGTCTATCAAGCCGGGCTGGCCGTCGCGGGCGTGGAGACGATCCCTTTGCCGCTGCTCGCGGACAACGATTACTTGCCGGACTTCGATGCCATCCCCGACGCAGTCTGGGACAAAGCGAAGTTCATGCTGCTGAGCTATCCGAGCAATCCGGTGACCGCGGTCGCCGACTTGGCTTTCTTCGAGCGGGCGGTCGACGTCGCGCGGCGCCGGGGCGTCCTGCTGGTGCATGACAATGCCTACAGCGAGATGGCGTTCGACGGCTTCCGCCCGCCGAGCGTCCTGCAGGTGCCGGGGGCTGCGGAGGTGGCGATCGAGTTCCATTCGCTGTCCAAGTCGTTTCACTTGGCGGGCGGACGCATCGGCTTCGCCGTCGGGAACCCGCAGGTGCTGGACGCGCTCAGGGCGCTGAAGAACAACATCGACTTCGGCGTGTTCCTGGCGGTCCAGGAAGCGGCGGTCGCGGCGCTGGATCTCGATATGCGCGATCCGCATCCCGTATCGGCGATCTACGAGGGCCGGAGAGACGCGTTCATCGGCGCCCTAGGCGCGGAGGGCTGGGTCGTTTCTCCTCCGAGGGGGACCATGTTCGCATGGGCGCCCGTGCCGCCGGGATGGTCTTCGCGACAAATTTCCCGGGCAATGTTGTCGAATACGGGCGTGGCCGTCATTCCCGGCAACGCATTCGGCGCGCTCGGAGAAGGGTATGTGCGGTTCGCGATGGTCGAAGAGGAAGATCGCCTGCGCGAGGCCGCGCGGCGGATCGGACAATTCCTGCGGCATCACGAACCGGTGTCGGAACGGTAGGACGCGGGCCAGCGGAGACGCCTCCTATTCCCTAGCAGACCGCAATTCGACAGGTTCACCGAGGACGGCCCAGCCGTCCTCTTTCTTTGCGTGCAGAGCGCGCTCTGCCAACGTTCACGCCGTATATCCCCGCCTGAGCCTCTCCGCCACCTGCCTCTCCGCCACCTGCCTTTTCCGCCACCTGCCTCTCCGCCAACTGTCTCTGCACCAACTGCCTCTGCACCAACTGCCTCCGCCTCCTCTGCTTGATCCCTCGACAACAACGAAACTCCGCTCTTCTAGAATCTCAGAAATGGCCCTTTCGCGGCGGGAGCCCTCGGAACGAAATAATGATACCAAAGCCGAAATTATGAGATTGAAGCTGTTTTTGGCGTTTGCTAACCTTGGTTAGAACCGCCCTAGACAGGCGGATTGGGGACGCGGTATCCCTGCGGAAAAGTAAGCGAGGATGCGGCGTAAGCGATGGCCGCCGCGATCATGAACCTCGTGCGCGTCAGCGATCCGGATACGATCGTGCTGGGCGGCGGCGTGGCGGGCAGCGCCAACTTCGTCGAGCGCATTCGATCGTATCTGAACCCGAAGACGATGCGCTTCGTATCCTCCGCCCGCTCGTGACGACGAAGCAGACGACGACCGGGGCCGGACTTGTCGGCGCGGCGTTGGCGGGATGGCAAGCGGCAGGCGGGAGAGGAGAGGGAGGGACATGAACGCAGATCTTCGTAGAGACATCCGGCAATCGGATTGGCGGGACTTCAACCGCATCGCCATCGAGGTTTATCGCGATCGCAGCCGCATAGAAACATACGATTCTAGATTCCTTTGGATAGGAGGCGGCGCTGGCGATGAATATCGCTCACAATTAAGGCCGTGCAATTCGTGCAGAAGCAGCAAGCGTCCTTGGAGGCTTGCGCGTGGGATTCCCGTCCGCCGTCCTCGCAAGAGGTGATCGGCCGAACCGTCGTCTCGCTCATCTCCTCCGGCTCGGAGCGGGGCGCGTATATGGATTACTTCGGAGGAACCTCGTACCCGGTGGACACCGGGTATGCCGCCGTCATGGAAGTGCTGAAGATCGGAGATGCGGTGGACGGACTTGCGCGGGGCGATCTCGTGCTCGCGCTCGCACCCCATCGCGCGTTCAACCGGGTGTCGGTCCAGGATGTCGTCCGCATCCCGGACGGCATGCGGCCGGAGCATGCCGTGATCGGCCGATTTCCCGCGGTATCGATGAGGACGATATCGCCGCTTCGCTGCTGCGCGCCGAGGCGGCGGGCGCCAGGCGCCTGGGTCAGCCGTTGGACGCCGACATTCCCGCCCGCTCCGGGGAGATTGCCCGGATGCGCTTCTGCTTCGTCGAAGCGCCGGGCGGGGAGACGATCGAATTCATTCAAGACCGGTAAGCCGCAAATACGAGGAGGGCTTGTCCCCATGACTCATCATCTAGCAAAAAACATGCGCTTGGAACAAAAAGTCGGCCAGCTGTTCATGTGCGGATTTTCGGATACGGTTCCCAATGAACCGATTCTCCGGTTGATTCGCGAATACGGCATCGGCGGCGTCAATTACTTCCGCCGCAACGTCCGCGATCCGGCGCAAGCGGCGGCCTTGTCCGCGGCGCTCCAGCAAGCCTCCGAGGTGCCGCTGCTCGTCTCCATCGATCAGGAAGGCGGGATGGTGGCGGGGATCGAGCGAGGCGTCACCCTGATGCCGGGCAATATGGCGCTCGGCGCGACCCGCGATACGGACGGCGTCTACCGGGCCGCCCTCATCGCGGGCCGGGAGCTGCGGGCCATGGGCATCAACATGGACTTCGCCCCATGCCTGGACGTGAACAACAATCCGGACAATCCGGTCATCGGCGTTCGCTCCTACGGCGAGTCTCCCGATCTGGTCGCGCGCATGGGCGCCGCCGCCGTACGCGGTTATCGGGACGCCGGCGTCACGGCTACGGTCAAGCATTTTCCCGGACACGGCGACACGAACGTCGACTCTCATCAGGCGCTGCCGCTCGTCGCGCATGACCGGCAACGTCTGCACGAAGTCGAGCTAATGCCGTTCAAGGCGGCCATCGCGGTCGGCGTCGATGCGATCATGACGGCGCACGTCGTCTTTCCCGCCTACGAAGACCGGAGCATACCGGCGACCCTGTCGCCTCGCATCCTCACCGGCTTGCTCAGAGAAGAACTGGGATTCGAAGGCCTCATCACGACCGACTGCCTGGAGATGAACGCGATCTGGAAAGGCGTCGGCGTCGGCGAAGGGGCCGTCATGGCGGTAGAGGCGGGCGCCGATCTCGTGCTGATCAGCCATCGCATCGAACTTCAGATCGAGGGGATCGAAGCGGTCATCGCCGCGGTTCGGAGCGGGCGGATCAGCGAGGCCCGCATCGACGCCTCCGTCGAGCGGCTGCTGCGCGTGAAGGAGAGACGCGGGCTGTTCCGGCAGCCGGACGCGGCGGCCAAGCCGGATCTGCATGACGTCGTCGCTACGGAAGCTTCCCTCGCCGTCGCGAAGTCGCTTAGCGAACGCAGCGTGACGCTCGTCAAGCGCGAGGGGCGGTTCCCGCTGCGGCCCGACGCCGGGACCTACGTGGTCTGGCCGGACATGCGTCCGGTGTCCGAGACCGCCGAGCCGGCGGGGCAGGAGACGACGCTGGGCCGCGTGCTGTCGCAACGGCTGACGGAGGTGAAGGAGCAAGTGATCGACGTCGAGCCGAGCGATGAGCAAATCGCGAGCGTACTGGCGGGCAGTCAAGGCTATGCCCAGATCGTGGTCGCGACCTACAACGCCGGGTTCTCGGAGGGACAGCGGCGGCTGGTGCGCGCGCTCGCGGAGCGAAGCGGCACGGATCTCATCGTCGCATCGCTGAGGATTCCCTACGATTTGGCTTCCTTCCCCCAGGTTAAGACCTACCTGGCTTGCTACGAGAACAAACCGCTCGCTATACGCTCGCTCGCGCGCGTGCTGACGGGGGAGATCCCCGCAACCGGCAGGCTGCCTGCCTCCGTAGGCGCGTACCAGGCCGAATCGTCGCCCGCCGGACAACCCGAAATATTGTGACTTCAAACGAAATCTGAAGCCTTAACCGCACGCCGGGGCCGTCTTATACTGATGATAAGGAAGCGCTTAAAACGACCCTGGAGGATTGAACATGGAAGCACAAACGAGAGCGCCGGCGCTGTCCGCCGACCGGCCCGGAAGCAGGGCCAAGGCGAGGACCTTCATGAGGCGGCTCATCGGCCAGCGATACCTGCAGATGATGGCGCTGCTGGGCGTCGCTTGGATGATCGTATTCAACTACATCCCCATGTACGGCATCATCATCGCGTTCAAGGATTTCAACATCGTCCAATCCATCGCCGCCGCGCCCTGGGCAGGCTTCCGGCATTTCAAGACCTTTCTGACCGACGACAGCCTGCTCTACGTCCTGAAGAATACGCTGGGCATGAGCATGCTGAAGTTGATCATCGGCTTCCCGCTGCCGATCCTGTTCGCCCTCTTCCTGAACGAGCTGCGTTCTTCCCGCTTCAAGAAAGCGGTGCAGACGATCTCCTATTTGCCTCACTTTCTGTCGTGGGTCATCCTGGGCGGCATCTTGACCACCTGGCTCGCGGACGTGGGCATCGTCAACCACCTCCTCCTGGCGCTGCATTGGATCCAAGAGCCGATCAGCTACTTGGCCGAGCCGGCCTACTTCTGGACCATCGTCGTCAGCTCGGATATCTGGAAGGAGCTGGGCTGGTCCGCGATCATCTATCTGGCGGCCATCTCCAGCGTCTCGCCCGAATTGTACGAAGCGGCGACGATCGACGGCGCCAGCCGGTTCCAGAAGATGTTCCTGGTCACGCTCCCCATGATCAAGGGGACGGTGACGATCTTGTTCATCCTCGCCGTCAGCGGCATCCTGAATTCCAATTTCGATCAGGTGTTCATCTTGAAAAACCAGTTGAACGAGAGCGCGAGCAACGTCATCGATACTTACGTGTACCAGGTGGGGATCGCCCAAGGCCGCTACTCGTATTCGACCGCAGTCGGATTGTTCAAATCGCTCATTGCGTTTATTCTGCTGCTCACCGCGAATGCGGTCACCAAGAAGCTGAACAATACTTCATTATTGTAAAAGGATGATCCGAATGCGAGGGAATCGAACGACCGGAGAGATGATCTTCGACTGGAGCAACGTGCTGGTCATGCTAGCGATCTGCTTCCTCACGATCTACCCGATCTGGTATGTGGTAGTCAACTCGTTCAACGAAGGTCAGGACGCGATGCGAGGGGGAATCTATTGGTACCCCCGCGCGTTCAGCCTGGACAACTATGTCGCCGTCTTCCGGAACGGCGGTCTGATGAAGGCCATGGGCGTCACGGTATCCAAGACGGTCATCGGAACGGCGCTTCACGTCCTGTTCACGGCGATGGTGGCTTATGCGGTCTCCCGGAAGGAATTGATCGGAAGAACGCTCTACATGTACATGGGGACGGTCACGTTGTTTTTTGGCGGGGGGCTCATTCCTTATTATCTGTTGATTCGGGATCTGGGGCTGCTCGACAGCTTCTGGGTGTACATCATTCCGGCCATGTTCAGCTTTTTCGATCTCATTATCTTTCTCGCGTTCTTCCGGGAGATTCCCGAAGGGATGGAGGAGGCCGCCAAGATCGACGGCGCGAACGATCTGAAGATCTTCTACCGCATCGTCCTGCCGGTGTCGATGCCGGTCGTCGCGACGATCGCCCTCTTTCACGGCGTGTATCAATGGAACGATTATTTCACGGCCGTCATCTTCACGAACAACGCCGACCTGCAGCCGATTCAGACGTTCCTCTACCGGATCGTAGCCTTGTCGGGATCGAATCAGATCGCCGCTGCCGTGCCGGAGAATATCGTTCGCAAGGTGACCTCGCAATCCGTCAAACTGGCGACGATGGTCGTGACGACGGTGCCGATCGTGATCGCGTACCCGTTCCTCCAGAAGTACTTCGTCAAAGGCTTCATGATCGGTTCGATCAAAGGCTGAAGCGCGAATCCGGGTTACAAACTTTGTTGACCCAACAAGTTGCATCTATACGCAAAGACGAGAGGGGTATTCCAATTGAGCAAACTGCGCAAGGGGCTCACAGCAGCACTGCTACTCAGCATGACGTCCGGTCTGATCGCCTGTTCCGCCGACAAGTCCGCCCAAGCGCCGTCGGAGACGGCCAAGGCGCCGGAGGCTTCCGCGGTCAAGCTGGACCCGGACGTGCCGGGATGGAAGTCGGACACGTCGCCGATCACCTTCGATTGGTACATGAACTTCTCATGGTTCACCAACAAGTGGGGCGAAGACAATACCTCCAAATATATCACCAAAAAAACGGGGGTCAATCTCAATCTCATCGTCCCGGCCGGCAACGAGAGCGAGAAGCTGAATACGATGATCGCTTCCGGCAAGCTGCCCGACTTCATCACGCTGGACGTGAACGACGACGCGATCAAGAAGATGATCGAAGGCAAGATGGTGCTGCCTTGGAACGAATTGGCCGACCAATACGATCCTTATCTCTTCAAGGTCACGGACCCGGACAAGGTCAACTGGTTCACGCAGCCCGACGGCAGCTTCTACGGCTATCCGAACTCGTCCTCGTCGCCGAACGACTTCAAGAAGTACGGGGTACAGTACACGTCGAACCAATCGTTCCTGGTGCGCAAGGACATGTACGAAGCGCTCGGCAAGCCGGATATGCGGACGCCGGAAGGCTTCCTGAACGCCCTCAAGGCGGCCAAGGAAAAGTTCCCCGAAGTGAACGGCCAGCCGCTCATCCCGCTCAACTTCCATGAATTCAGCGACCATGGCAACTATTCGCTCGAAGATTTCCTGCAGAACTTCCTGGCCATCCCGCAGGAGAAGGACGGCAAGCTGTACGACCGCACGACGGACCCCGAATACGTCCGTTGGCTGAAGACGTTCCGCCAAGCGAACGAGATGGGGCTGCTCGCGAAGGACATCTTCATCGACAAGCGTCCGCAAGTGGAAGAGAAGACCGCGCAAGGCCGCTACTTCTCGATGCTGTATCAAGTCTCGGACATCGGCACGCAGAACAGCGCGATCTACAAGAAGAATCCCGATCAGATCTACATTCCGATCGACGGCCCCGCGAATACGAAGCTGGACCAACCCACGCTCTCCGGCCCCGGCATCTCCGGCTGGACCTTCACCCTGATCTCCAAAGACGTGAAGGACAAGAAGCGGGCGATCGAATTCATGAGTTACATGATCAGCGAGGAAGGACAGAAGGACCTGTGCCTCGGCGAGAAGGGCGTCACCTACGACACGATCGACGGCAAGGACCAATTCACGCAGACTTATCTGAAGAGCACCGATGGAAAGTATGGCGCTTCCTACTCGTACTGGATGCTGATGGACACGAATCTGTGGCTGAACTGGGCGCCGCCGACCAAAGAGCCGTACCTGACGACCGGCGAATGGTCCAAGGGCAAGACGTACAACTTCTCGGCGTTCACCCAGCTGACGCCGGCCGGCACGTCGCCCGAAGGGATCGCCTGGACGAATATCCAACAGCTGTGGGGCAAGGTGCTGCCGAAGCTGCTGCTGTCCAAGAGCGACGCCGACTTCGACAAAGTCTATGAAAAATTCGTCAAAGACCGCGAAGATTTGGGTTATGATAAAGTCAGAGCCTACGAGCAGGCGAAATACGAGGAAAACGTGAAAAAACTCGGCAAAGTATAATCCGGCAAGACAGGCACAAGAACCCAGGTCCCCCTGGGTTTTTGTCCATCCATTCGGGACGGATGAGATGCTTGCTTATTGCATCGTTTGGAGGAGCCCCCCTTGATCAGACGTTTACGGAGACAATGGGCGAGATTCGCCTTTGCTTTCGGCCATATGAACCTTCAAACGAGACTGTTCGCTTCCTATATTCTGATTATCTTGATTCCGATCATCGTGTTCGCTATTTACATCTTTAACGAATTCTACAAGACCACGAACCAGGACATCCTCAAAGCGAACGAATACATGCTCGAGATGGAAAACAAAAACATGCAAAACAACATCGAAATGATGGAGCGGACCGGTCAGCTGGCCGTGTCGGACCGCAACGTCACTTCGTACTTGTACGCCGGCCATGAGCCGGACACGGAAGCGCTCATCGACTTCTCGACGAACGTCGTGCCCAACTTGCTGCGCCTGCAGTTCAACAACCCGAATATCGCCCATGTCCGCCTCTACACGAGCAATGCCAACGTCAAGGAGATCTGGCCGATCTTCCTGGACGAATCGCGGATCGCCGAAGAGCCGTGGCATCGGGAGGTGCTCCGGCAGCGGGGCAAGGAGGTGTGGGCGTTCGATTCGCAGGACAAGGACGTCATGCGGCGCACGCTTAACCCGGTGAGCGTTCCGGTCGGCAAAATCTCGCTGCTGCGGGAGATCGGCTATCCGAACGGTTCGCACCTGGGCCTTATCCAAGTCGATATGCTGCTGGAGAACTTCTTCCCCAAAGCGTTCGGCCAACTGCAGGACGACCGGTCTCACGTGCTGCTGTTGGACCGATCATCGTCCAAGTTGATCTACAACAAGGACGTTTCCTTCTTCGGCACGGTCTCGCTGCCGGCGCTGCAGGGGCAATTCGAACGGCATCTGGACGACCCTAAGGGCTATTTTTCGTTCAAGGACAACGGCATCTCCTATATCGGCATGTTCCGCAAGCTGGACCACCTCGACGTCTACTTGCTGAACGTCGTCTCCTTGGAAGAATCGTTCGGCAAGATCAACAAGACCCGGAATATGTTGATTCTCTTAAGCATGACGCTGATCGCCATCTTATCGCTGCTGACGTTCTGGGCGAACAAATTCATTCTCAAAAAGTTCCATCTGCTGCGGGATTCGATGAAAAGGGTGCGAAAGGGAGACTTCCAGGTCCAGATCGATATTCGCGGGGGCGGCGAGGTCGGGGAGCTGGCGCACCACTTCAAGATGATGATGGGCAAGATCAACGGGCTCATCGCGGACGCGGTCAACAAGCAAGCGGCAACCAAGGAAGCGGAGCTGAAGGCGCTCAAAAACCAAATCAATTCGCACTTCCTGTACAATACGCTGGAAAATCTGAAAATGATGGCCGAGGTCGAAGCGCAGTACAAGATCGCGGACAGCCTGACCTCGCTGGGCGGGATGATGCGGTACAACCTGCACTGGTCCGGCAACTTCGTGCGTTTCAAGGACGAGATCAACCATATCAAAAATTATATCGCCATCATGAACGTTCGCTACGAGGATCGCATTCGGCTGGCTTGCTTGATCCCGCCCGAGTTTCATGAGCAGGATATTCTGAAGATGTCGCTGCAGCCCATCGTCGAGAATGCGGTCATTCACGGGCTGACGTCGTCCGGCCTCGCCCAAGCATCGGGCCTGCTCATCACGATCGAAGCCTATGCGAACGATCGTACGACGGTCATCGAGCTGAAGGACAACGGACCGGGCATGGCCCCGGAGCTCGTTCGGTCGATCAACGAGAAGATCCGGCTGGACCCGGCGGCTGCGGACAAAGGCATCGGATTGCGAAACGTCAACCAGCGGATTCAAATGCACTATGGCATCGAATATGGCATTCAGTTGGAGAGCGTGCCAGGCGAATATACGAAAGTCGTGATGCGACTGCCCAAATTGATATGGACCGGAGGCCAAGGGGAGCATGCGCAAGCTTTTGATCATTGACGACGAGAACAACATCCGGTTAGGCCTGAAGGCCATGATTGAAAGAGAGTTTCCGCGTACCTACGACATGCGGTTTGCGGGGAACGGCGCGGAAGCGCTCGCGCAGCTCGATTCGGACCGCTTCGATCTGATGATTACGGACATCCGCATGCCCGAGATGGACGGGATCGAACTGATTAACCGTCTTCAGGGGAAGGAAATCAGACCGGAGACGATCATTCTAAGCGGTTATGAAGATTTCCGGTATGCCAAAGAAGCGATCCGGTGCAACGTGAAGGAATACTTGCTGAAGCCGATCGTCCGCGAAGAGCTGTTCCGGGCGCTCCGGCGGCTGGAGGCGGAGCTGGAGGGCAGGCAGAAGATGTCGCAATGGATGTCGGCCTTCACGGAGCAAGCCAAAGAGCACCGCGCCAACGCGCTCAACTTGATTTTCCTCGATTCCGCCACGGACAAGCGGGAAGTCGGCGAACGGATTCGCAAGCTGCATATGGAACGCTACGACGCCGGCTATCAGATTGCCTTGTTGAAGTCGGTCGCGGCGGAGCATTCGGACGACCGCGAAGACTTTCTCCAGCAAGTCGAGACGCTGCTGCGCAAGCTGGGCGGCGGCCGCTCCGAAGGCACGTTCTGCTTCTACGACAAAGAGATGCGGCTGGTCGTCTTCGCCGATTCGAACGAAGCGCTGCCCGCCTTGTCCCGCATCTTAAACGGACACGAGCGAATCCAGGCCAAGATGGGGATCGGCGCATGGACCGGCGGGCTGGAGGAGGTTCAAGAAGCCTACCGCCAAGCGGAGAAAGCCTTTAAATATACGTTCTTCCATGCCGAGCCGGTCAGTATCGAATACGAGCAGGTCGCGCGCAAGAGCAAAGACTTCGTCGTGCCGCTCGAAGCGGTCCAAAGAGTCGCGAACATGCTGGGCACGGACCGGCGCAAGGAACGGATGCAGTTGGTGACGGAGATCATGGAGATCGGCAAGGTCATTCGTTACGATATCGCCTATCTCGAACGGCTAAGCCGAGCGTTCAACGAGATGGTGTTCGATCATGTCTTCAACGTCTACGGAGAAGAATCGGTCGATATCCTGAAGCTGTACAAGCGGATCGCCGACGTCTACAGCTTCCCGAGCTATCAAGCCTATTTCCATACGCTGGAGCGCCTGCTGGATCAATTGAACGACTATATCGTGACGATGAAGGCCGTCCATATCGATCACCGGGATATGAGAAGCGCCATCGAATACATACACGACAATTACAACAAGGATCTCAACATGGCCATCGTCTCGAATCACGTATCCATGAACTATTCCTACTTCAGTCAGGCGTTCAAGCAATATACGGGGGAGAGCTTCGTCTCGTACCTCAAGAAGATTCGGATCGGCAAAGCGAAGGAACTGCTGAAAAACAGCGAGTTCAAGGTATACGAGATCGGCGAGCGGATCGGATTCGAGAACGCCAAGCATTTCCACCGGGTCTTCAAGGAGATGGAGGGCATCTCTCCGGTGGAATACCGCAATCTGGGACGACGCGAGTCCGTACCCGAAAAAATGTAACCCGAACCGAAATCTCGAACGTTACCCGATCGTCCGGCGGGCATTAGTATAGGACTGGATAGAACGACAAGCGATAAGGGGGAGCCCGCGTGGCCAAAACGGTGTACGTCATCCGAGACGATATGTATCATCCCAAAGAAGTGATCGATCCGCAGATCGATAAGGCGTTCGACCGGGCCGGGTGGAACGTCGTCTCGACGGACCGGCTCCGAGACGTGCTGGAGTCGCAGGAACCGATCGATCTGACGGTGCTGCTCACCGTCGGCCGTCCGGACGGCGAAGCGGATATTGCTTATGCGGAGCAGCAGCGGATCGTAGATAAAGTGAAGGACGGGATGGGCATCCTGTTCGTGCATGCCGGACTGGTCCTGATCGAGGCGGACAGTCCCTACTATACCGAATTGAATTCGGGGCGGTTCATCGGCCATTCGCACAATCACGTGCCCGTCGACAACGTGCCGATCCGCAACGTCTCCCATCCCGTATTGAACGGCATCTCCGGCTTTACGGCCATGGACGAGCATTATTACTGCCAGATCGACATCGCCCGCACCGACATGCTGATGCTGAGCACCTCCGAAGCGGTTACGGCCGTGGGCGCCTGGGCGCACAACGTCGGCAAAGGACGGGTGGTCGGCATGACGCCCGGACATACGACGGAGGCGCTCGGCGATCCCCAGATGATCCGGCTCCTGCAAAATGCCGCGAAATGGGCGACGGAGAGCCGGTAAGGATTCGTCGGTTCGTTGAACGTGCTTTTGGTTGTTGGAAAAGCTGCCCTATCGGCAGCTTTTATTTTTATCCGAATAAGGATTGTCCGTAAGTGGTATTTTCTTGCAGAATCGCGAAGTGATTGCTTCGTCCGCTTTTGTTCGATATGATAAATTTATTCCTAACTTCCCTAATCGGATGAATTAGGGTGAAATTATTCCATATTATTAGGACGGTAAAGCATGAACGATAAAAAAATACTGATCGTCGACGGCATGGCCCTGCTCTTCAGAGCCTACTTTGCGCAGAATTACGATTTTCGGCGGACGGCGGACGGAACGCCGACCAACGCGATCTACGGATTCACGCAGTATCTGTTCGACGCGATCAATACGTTTGAACCCTCCCATGTCATCTGCTGTTGGGATATGGGGAGCAAGACTTTCCGGACGGACCTCTACGTCGGCTACAAGGCGAACCGGCCCGAAGCGCCCATGGAGCTCATCCCCCAGTTCTCGCTGGTCAAGGAGATCGTAGCCGCGATGGGCATTCCGAATATCGGAATCGAGGGCTACGAGGCGGACGACTGCATCGGCAGCTTGTCGCGCAGGCTTTGCGCGGATGGCCACGTATTCGTGCTGACGGGCGATCAGGATATGCTGCAGCTCGTCTCGGATCGCATTCATGTCGTCATCATGAAAAAAGGCCGTTCCAATTACGCGGTCTACGATCTGGTCTACTTAAAAACGGAAAAAGGGATCCTCCCGCATCAAGTCGTCGAAATGAAAGGGCTGACGGGAGATACGAGCGACAACTATCCCGGCGTCAAAGGCATCGGCGAGAAGACGGCGCTTAAGCTGCTGCTGGAATTCGAATCCATCGACGGCATTCTGGAGAACCTGGATTCGCTCTCCCAGAATATCAAGTCCAAGATCGAGAACGATCTGGAGATGCTGCACCTGTCGAGGACGCTGGCCCGCATCCATGACGATGTCCCTATCGAATGCAATCTCGAGGAATGCCTCTGGGCGCTGCCGGTCGATTCCGTCAAGCCGGTCTTCGATCAATACCGTCTCGGTTCTCTGCTGAAATTGATTAGCTAGCGACCGCGCAATCTAGGCCTACTCTATCCTTCTAGCTCATATCCAACCCAAAGGACTCTTCCTACGGTCAGCCAAAGACCGACGGAAGGGTCTTTGTTGTCGTTGCGTCTAAAGATTCAAGAGAAATCGGCCGAAAAAAGAAAAATACCGATACGTAAAGGAGTCCTATCTACTATCATGCGGAATCGCTGCAACAAGAAAGGCAAGTCTATCCCGTTCCTCCTCGGCATGCTGGCCGTCGGCATGGCCGTGACGCCAGCCGGCATACACGCGGAGGAGGCGGCTTCGGCAAGCGCGTCCGCCGCCGTGCAAACATGCCCGGCCGGTCCGTTGGCGCTGGCTTTGGGAGAGAGAGCGGACGTCCGGAAGCGTCTCGGCCTGGCCTCCGGGACGGAATACGATTACCGGATCGCCGAAGGCAAATCCGCGCGCGTGACGATGGGCGGGATGCTGGTTCCGCTGGCGCAAGGGACGGCGACGCTCGAGATTCGCCGGCCGGCGCCGCCGGCAGGAACGGATGCGGACGCCGAAGGTACCGGAGCGCCGGACGTCTGCCGCGTTCCCGTGCGGATCGGCGCAGCCGCGAAGCCCAAGCCGTCGCTCGCGCCGCGGGCGGAGAGCCGATCCGTCAAGGTCGGCGGACGTTCCTTCGCGGTGCAGGCCGTCTACATCCCGAAGGGCGTCCGGACGGACGTCGGGCTGGGACGGGACGCGATCGGCGGGACCGAGGCGCTGGCGTCCCTCGCGAAGCGGCGCCACGCGGACGCGGCGGTGAACGGGACGTTCTTCGAGGCCTACGGCGGCGTGCCCGAGCCGTGGGGGACGGTCATCGCCGACGGCGAGATCGCTCACGTGGGCAATACGGGCACGGCAATCGGATTCGCCGCGGACGGGACGGCGAAGATGGATTCGCTGCGCGTCCGGATCGGCGGGACGGTGACGGATGCGGCGACGGGCAGGGCAAGCGGCTGGTACGCGTACTTCGTCAACCGGACCCCGGCGGACGGGGCGAACGCGGCGATCCTCTTCACGCCGAAGCGGGGCGGCCGGATCGGCTTCGCGCGCGGCACGGCCGTCGTCGTCCGCGGCGGCGAGGTGGAGCGGGTCGCGAAGGGGGAGAACGTCGCCATTCCGAAGGACGGCTACGTGCTCGTCTATACGGGCGGCGAGCAGGCGCAAGCGGCCCGATTCGCCAAGGGCGGCCGGGTCCGCTACGAGATCTCGTATACGAACGCGGACGGACAGCCGATCGATTGGAGCGATATCGCGACGGCGGTCGGGGCAGGTCCCCGGTTGGTGAAGGACGGCAAGCTCGCGATCGACGCCAAGGCGGAAGGGTTCACCGAGGAGAAGATTCTGACGTCGGCGGCGGCCCGCAGCGGCATCGGCATTCGCAAGGACGGCAGCATCGTCGTCGTCGCGACGACGGCCACGATCTCGCAGCTGGGCGGCATCCTGCTCCAGCTCGGCGCCATGCAGGGCATGAACCTGGACGGCGGCGCCTCTTCGGGCCTCTACGCGTCCGGCAAGCTGCGCACGGCTCCCGGCAGGGAGATCAGCAACGCGCTGCTGTTCGGACAATCGCTGGCTTTCCGGCCGTAGTCGTCCGCGGCGGCATGGAACGAGCAAGCCCCGAAGCGCGATCGCGCTTCGGGGCTTGCTCGTCTTCAGTCGGTCGTGCCGGCGCTGCCGTCCGGCAGCGGATCGTCGCCGGGATAGCCGCGCGACATGCCTTCGTGCAGCTCCTTGTTCTCGTAGTCGAAGCTGCTCTGAAAGTGCTGATCCGCCCGCCAGGGCGTGACCTTGCCCAGGCTCGGGCTGTCGATGTCCGCGCCGTAAGGACCTTCGGGGAATTCTTCCGGCGCGAGATCGTTGCGCTGCGACTCGACGGTAGACAGATCGCCGACCGGCTGTCGGCGTTCGGAGAGGAATCGGGGCATGGGATGGGCCTCCTTCGGACACGATGTGGCCATAGTATCTCCGATGGCGCGCGTCCCATGCGCGTCAATCCGTGAAGTGAACCTCGCCGAGCACCAGCGCCAGGAACTGCGCGAGCTCGGACGCCTCTTCCTCGTTCAGCTTGAAGACGGATTCGAGCACGCCTTCCTCCTCCAAGTCGTCGTACGCCAGCACGCCGCTGCGGCCGGATTGCATATCGATGACGAGCTTCTTGCCGTAGAACCGGTTCGTCGTCAGGATGACCAGGTCGAAGCGCGCGAGTCCCGGCGTGACGAACGTGACATATCGGGTCGACGTCTGCTCGGTGCTGTCCGACAGAAAGTCGAAGTCCTTCAATTGCATCCTTTTCTCCTCCTTGATAGCCGATGACGCCTTAATCGCGGTTACAGATAAGCCGGTCGTTGATAAAAGTACTTCGGCGACAGCTCGCGGTCCTCGAACCGGCTGTGGAAAATGTCCGTCGTCGCGGGAGACAGCGGCGGGATGAGCCACGACCACCGCCCGGTCGCCTCGCGCCCCTCGCGGGCCTCGTTGCGTTGGAAGGTCCCGAACTGCTGGGCCGCCGTATGATGGTCGACGATGCTCACGCCGTCCCGCTTGAACGAATGGAGCACGGCGACATTGAGCTCGACCAGCGCCCGGTCCTTCCAGAGCGAGGCGTTCGAGCTCGTGTCGAGACCGAGATTCCTCGCGATGAGCGGAAGGAGATTGTAGCGGGACTCGTCCGACAAGTTGCGGGCGCCGATCTCCGTCCCCATGTACCAGCCGTTAAACGGCGCCGCCGAGTAGGAGATGCCGCCGATCTCGAGTCCCATGTCCGAGATGATCGGCACCGCATACCATTTCGTATCGAAGCCCTGGAACAAGTCGATCTCGGGATGCGCCAGCGGAACCTCGAGCGCCAAGCCTTCCGGCAGCGGGAACCAGCGGGGCGCGCCGCCCCGGACCTGGACGACGAGCGGCAGCAGGTCGAAGGGCGTGCCGTCTCCCTGCCAACCGAGAGACCTGCACGCTTGCGTGAAGGCAACCGAAGCCGGATCGCCGACGACGCCCGTCTCCCCTTCATAGCCGGCGTACCGCAGCAGCTGGTGGTTCCAGATCCGCACCTGTTCGCCGCCGTCCTGCGCCGGCCTGAAGATCGTGATCGAGGGACGGATCTCCCCGCCGTTCGTCGCGAACGCGATATGCCGCGTCAACGCTTCGAATACCTTCTCTTCGGTATCCGCCGCGCGCGCATCGAAGACGTGCAGCCGGTTCCAGAACAGCCGGCCGATGCAGCGGTTCGCGTTCCGCCACGCCATGCGGGCGCCGTGCTCCAGCTCTTCGAAGGTATGCGCGTAGGTGCCCGTCGCTTCGATCTGCCCGCGGACTTCCGCCCAGCGGCGTTCCGCTTCGGCATCCGAGAGGCCGCGTTCCCGGCTGCAGGCCCGTATGAAGCTCTCCGCTTCTTGGCGCAAGCCGTCCAAGGCCGCAGGCATTGATGGATCCGTGACTTTCATCGCTGTCGTTCTTCCTTCCGCCGGACAAAAGCCGGAGCCCCTGCCGGTCATCCTTATTGAACTTACCTTATCATAACACCCGGAATGGGTGCAAAAGACGATCATGTGACAAATATGGGGGAAGGCGCTTGTCAAAAATGAGATCGTTTGGTAATCTGAAGATGTTCAGGTTGAACGGATGAGGAAGCACCTCGCCGCCATGTGCGGAGAGGTGCTTCCTTTTTGTCTATCTCGCGCGCCTCATCGCCGCCATGGCCCCGCCGAACAAGTCGCGGCCCGTCGCCTTGCCCGGCACCGGACCGCGCGTATCACATTCCGATGGAGGAGGAAGCAGCATGCAGATCGTATTTTTGAACCGTTTCGAGCGGGAGACGGGGGTTGCCGAGGACGAACGGGGACAGGTGTTCATCGGCGAAGAGCAAGGGAACTGGTCGGCCGGATGGCACGCGCTGCCGGCGCAGGGCGAGCCCGGCCAGGAGCTGTGGTACGAGGGGACAAGCTGGGAGGAACTGCTGACCGCGTTCCGCCACGGCGTCGCCAAGCGGATGCGCGAAGGGTTCCGTCCGCTGCTCGACGGCATGCTGGAGGATACGCCGTTCTGGGAGCGGCGGCCGCAGCTGCAGGCGCTGCTCCAATGCTACGCGGACGGCCGGGAGGGAGCCGAGGAGCTGCTCGTTCCGCTGCGTCTCTGGCGGCGCGCGAAGGCGGCCGAGGAGAAGCGCGCGGCCTACATGATCGCGACGAATCGCGAATTGCAGATGCTCGCGGTGTACGTGCCGCAGACGCTCGCGGAGCTCCAGCAGGTGCCCGGCTTCGGCAAGCTGAAGACCGAGCGATACGGCGCCGACATCGTGGCGCTGCTGTCCGGTTATGAGCGGAGCCACGCCTACCCGCTCGACTGGGTCGCCGAAGCGGTATCCGCCGAGGCGTTCGCCGATTGGACGTTCCGCCAGAAGGAGGAGCGCTACGGCAAGAGCCTGTCGCTCGTGCAGGACAAGCGCAAGCTGCTCGCGGGCATCCGCCAAGGGCGCTCGCTGTCGGAGCTGGCGGAAGAGCTGCAATGCCCGCGGCGGACGCTCCTGGAGAAGGTCGAGCGGCTGGACGAGGAAGGCTACGACGTGCTGCCCCTGGTGGAGCTGGAGCTGTCGGAGATTCCCGAGGCGGAGCGGGACGGCGCGATCCGCGCGATGGGCGAGTTGGGCGACCGTTATCTGAAGCCGCTCCAGAAGCGCGTGTACGGGACGGCCGAAGCGGAGGAGGGCGAGATCGAGCGGCAGTTCGAGAAACTCCGCATCGTCCGCATCCGGTTCCGCCGCGACCGGCAGGTCGCCGTCTGACCGAGGCCTGGCGGCGGCCGGCGCGCGCCCGCTAACGTCGGAAGGACCTCCGCGGCGTCCCTTCGGGGGGCGATCGGAGGTCCTTCCCGTATTCGTATCTTCATGGCTCGCCTACAGCCAATCTTTCTTGCGGAAGAAGTAGAACATGCCGAAGCCGAGGCCGACCATGATGATGAGGAGGATGACGGAGCCGTAGCTGTCGTGCATGCCCGGGATGTAGTCGAAGTTCATCCCGTAGACCCCGGTGATGAACGTCAAGGGCATGAAGATCGTCGTCAGGGCGGTGAACACGCGCATGATCTCGTTCGCCCGGTTGGCGACGCTGGACTGGTAGGCTTCGCGCAAGTTCGCCATCAGGTCCCGGTAAGTCTCGAACGTTTCATAGATCTTGACCGCGTTCTCGTGGATGTCCACGAAGTACTTCTGCAGCTGGTCGTCGATCAGCCGGAGGTCTTTCTTGTTCAGAATGGCGATGACGTCGCGCTGCGGGCCGAGCACCTTTTTGAGCCAGAGGATCTCGCTTCGGAGGCTGATGATCTCGTTCAGATGCGTTTTCTTGGTATTCATGAGGATGTTTTCCTCGAGCTGCTCGATGCGCGCTTCGATGCGGTCGCCGACGAGGAAGTAGTTGTCGACCACGAGGTCGACCAGATGGTACATGAGCCGGTCGGCCGTATTGACTTCTTGCTCCCACAGAACCGGCTTGATGGCGCGCAGTTCGTTGATCTTCTGGCGGGTGACCGTGATGAGATAATGGCGGCCGAGGAAGATGTTCAGCGCCCGCAGGAAGATCTCTTCGTCGTCGAACCGGATGCTGTTGATGACTAGGAAATAATGGCTTTCGTACACTTCGAGCTTCGGGCGCTGCTCTTCTTCGGTCAAGCAGTCTTCGACGGCCAGATCGTGGATGCCGAACAGCGGCTGCAGGACGACGAGATCGTCGACGTCCGCATCGATCCAATAGAAGCCGTCTGTCGGCGGAATTTGGGTTTCGCTAATATCGTCGACGGCTGTGAATACGCCGTTTTGGACGAGTCGGATTTTCATGGAAATTCGCTCCTTTGCATGCAGGCGTCACGGGCTTCGCACGCGTCGCGACTTCTCGCCGCGCGCGGACAAGCCGTACGTAGATGCAGGGCGTCATTCCGTAATCGAAGAGACCTACGCGGCGGAGCCGGGCATGTCTGGATCTTCGCTTAAGGACGTCGGACCTGCGGATTCATTCGCGTACGTACAACTTGGCCCAGGTGTATCTCCTTCCATGGCGGCTCCCCCCTTTCGTTCCCTTTCGCAATTCGCTAATCATGGTCGCCGGGCCGTGCGCCGCGGGCAATCCGTGATAAGTATAATCCTCCGCCGAATCCCTTTCAAGGACAAATTCAGACGGCGGATGACGCTTGACGGACGAATGGTTTTCGGGTACATTAGGTGTAGTTTAACCCACGATTAACTGAATAGGTTTTGCCATCTTATCAAGAGCAGGCGGAGGGACTAGCCCGATGAAGCCCGGCAACCGGCGTCGCATGACGCACGGTGCTAATTCTTGCGAGAACGTTTATGCGACGTTTCGGGAGATGAGAGAGGCGATCGCGACGGTTTCGACGACGACCCCTTTCTCAAAGTGGGTCTTTTTTGACGTTCCAACTCGATTTTCAAGGAGGGGTACGGCTATGCCGATCAAAGTGCCAGACAACCTGCCGGCCAAGGAAATACTCGCGGGCGAGAACATCTTCGTGATGGATGAGAGTACCGCCTACCGTCAAGATATTCGGCCGCTGCGAATTGCGATCTTGAATTTAATGCCCACCAAAGAAACGACGGAGACGCAGCTGCTGCGGCTCATCGGCAACACGCCGCTGCAAGTGGAGGTCGTGCTGCTGCATCCGAAGACGCACACGTCGAAGAACACGTCCGCCGAACATTTGGAGAGCTTCTACAAGACGTTCGACGAGATCGCCCATCAGCGGTACGACGGCATGATCATCACCGGCGCGCCCGTCGAACAGCTGTCGTTCGAAGAAGTGAATTACTGGGAAGAGCTGAAGGACATCATGGATTGGAGCGCGCGTTACGTGACCTCCACCTTCCATATCTGTTGGGCGGCGCAGGCGGGGTTGTACCATCACTTCGGCGTGCCGAAGCACGACCTGGACAGCAAGCTGTTCGGCGTGTTCCCGCACACGGTCGAGAAGCGCAACGTGAAGCTGCTGCGCGGGTTCGACGAGATGTTCTACGTTCCGCAATCCCGCCATACCGAAGTGCGCCACGAGGATATCGAGAAGGTGCCGGAACTGGAGATCTGGTCCGGATCCGAGGAAGCGGGCGTCTATATCGCGGCTACCCGAAGCGGACGGCAGATCTTTGTCACCGGGCATTCGGAGTACGACCCGAACACGCTGAAGTGGGAGTATGACCGCGACAAGGCGAAGGGGCTGCGCATCGACGTACCGAAAAATTATTACCCGAACGACGATCCGACGAAGTTCCCGCTGTCCACCTGGCGCGCGCATGCGAACCTGCTCTACTCCAACTGGCTGAACTACTACGTGTACCAGGAAACCCCGTTCGACCTCGGCGCGGGCATCTGACCAAGGACGATGCGTTAGGCATTGCATCAATAGGCGTAGTATGATTTTTTTCTCTCCCTGATGAAAAGAGGCGCTAGGGAGTGCGCATTTCCCCGGAGGAGTGCAACGCCCGCCTTTCGAAACCCTTTTTCCACCTTCTCAAATGGATTTAGGAAAAAGGGTTGAGAACAGCGGCCGGAGGGGAATTGCGGCATGGACGACGCTCCGACTTTTCATTCCCTACTCTACCGAACGCAGGAGGCAACCTCTCAATGAACATCGAAAGCCGTTTGGCCCAAATCGGGTCCCAGGAAGATCCGGCGACGGGCGCCGTGAGCTATCCGATCTATCATGCGACCGCGTTCCGCCACCCCCGTCTCGGTCAGAGCACGGGCTTCGACTACTCCCGGACCAAGAGCCCGACCCGCGCGATATTGGAGGCGGCGGCGGCGGAGCTGGAGAGCGGCGATCGCGGATTCGCCTGCAGCTCGGGCATGGCCGCGCTGCAGACGATCTTCGCGCTGTTCAGCCAAGGCGACCATCTGATCGTCTCGCTCGATCTATACGGGGGGACGTACCGGCTGCTGGAGCGGATCATGTCCCGGTACGGCGTGACGGCGTCGTACGTCGACACGAACGATATGGACGCGCTCGAAGCGCACTGTACGCCGGGCACGAAGGCGATCCTGATCGAGACGCCGACCAATCCGCTCATGATGATCACGGACATTGAGAAGGCGGCGGCATGGGCCAAGCGCAAAGGCATGCTGACGATCGTCGACAACACGCTGCTCACTCCGTACTTGCAGCGTCCGATCGAGCTCGGGGCCGACATCGTCATTCACAGCGCCACCAAGTATCTGGGCGGGCACAACGACGTGCTGGCCGGCCTGATCGTCACGAAAGGACAGGCCTTGTCCGACGAAATGGCCATCCTTCACAACTCAATCGGCGCCGTGCTCGGTCCGCAAGATTCCTGGCTGCTCATGAGAGGGATGAAGACACTCGCCCTGCGGATGGAGCGCCACGAGTTCAACTCCGTGAAGCTGGCCGAGTGGCTCAAAGTCCATCCGGCGGTCGAAGAGGTGTATCATCCGGCGCTCCCGCACCATCCGGGGCACGACGTTCAGCGGCGGCAGTCCTCGGGCAACACGGGCATCTTCTCCTTCCGGATGAAAGACGCCCGGACCGTCGAGCCGATCCTGCGCCACCTGCGGCTCATCGCGTTCGCGGAGAGTTTGGGCGGCGTAGAGTCGCTGCTGACTTACCCGGCGGTGCAGACGCACGCGGACATCCCCGAGGAGATCCGCCGTCGCGTCGGCGTCGACGACCGGCTCCTGCGCTTCTCCGTCGGCATCGAGCATATCGACGATCTCATCGCCGATCTCGGCCAAGCGATCGACGCCGCGCTTCAGGAAATCGAGGAGGCTTAACGCATGACGCATTCGAACGAGAACGGCAAGGGTCAAGGCCAAGACTTCGCCACCTGGCTCATTCATTTCGGCAAAGAGATCGATGCCGCCACGGGCGCTTCCAGCGTGCCGATCTACCAGGCTTCGACGTTCCACCACTTCGATCTGGACCGTCCGCCCGCCCACGATTACAGCCGCTCCGGCAACCCGACGCGCGAAGCGTTGGAGCAGTATATCGCGGTGCTGGAGGGCGGAACGAACGGATTCGCCTTCGCTTCGGGCATGGCCGCGATCTCGACGGCGTTCCTGCTATTGTCGGCCGGCGACCACGTCATCGTGACGGAGGACGTATACGGCGGCACCTACCGCTTGCTTACGACGGTGCTGAACCGGCTCCAGATCGATTCGACGTTCGTGGACATGACCGACTTCGACCAGATCGTGGCGGCCAAGCGCCCGAACACCAAAGCCGTGTTCGTCGAGACGCCTTCGAACCCGACGCTCAAGATTACCGATATCGGACGCGTCGCTAGCTGGGCGAAGGAGAACGGGCTGCTGACGATGCTCGACAACACGTTCATGACGCCATATCATCAACGGCCGATCGAGCTGGGCATCGACCTGGTCATCCA
Source organism: Cohnella nanjingensis (assembly GCF_014212125.1). Classification (GTDB taxonomy): domain Bacteria; phylum Bacillota; class Bacilli; order Paenibacillales; family Paenibacillaceae; genus Cohnella; species Cohnella nanjingensis. The sequence goes on along the minus strand of NZ_JACJVP010000004.1, from coordinate 36,796 downwards.
TAGCGCGACCAAGTTCCTTGGCGGGCACAGCGACGTGCTGGCCGGCCTCATCGTGACGGCGGACGAAGCGCTCGGCCGGCGGGTGAAGCAGCTGCAGAACGGGCTAGGGACCGTGCTCAGCACGCAGGAGAGCTGGCTGCTCATCCGCGGCATGAAGACGCTGCAGGTGCGCATGGCCGAGAGCGAGCGGGGCGCCGCCAGGCTGGCCGCCTGGCTGCAGGCGCATCCCGCCGTCTCGCGCGTATACTATCCCGGCCTCGAGGACCATCCGGGCCGCGAGATCCATGAGCGCCAATCGCGCGGCTACGGCGCCGTCGTCTCGTTCGATACGGGCAGCGGCGAACGCGCGCGGAGACTGCTCGGCCGGGTCAAGATACCGCTCGTCGCCGTCAGCCTCGGCGCGGTGGAGAGCATCCTCTCGTATCCGGCGATGATGTCGCATGCCGCGATGCCGCCGGAGGTGCGTCTCGAACGCGGCATTACGGACGGCTTGGTGCGGTATTCGGTCGGGCTCGAAGACGTCCAGGACCTGATCGACGATCTGGCGCAAGCATTGGCGGAATAAGCGAAAAAGTCTGGCAACATCTGCTATTCATGCCTGTCTATACATGGTAAAATGGTACCAAACATCCCGACAAGGCAGGCTGATCATCGTGAGCGTACAAGAGTTGCTGGACAAGCTTCGCGTAGTATCCAAGCTCATGCTGCCCAGTCGCATGCTGAAGACTTTTCCGCCCGACTTCACGCTGAGGCGTCCGCTCGTTTCCCTGCTGGACAAGCGGATTCGGAGCGGCGATTCCTGCTACCTGGCCCTGTACCGGTGGGAGGTCCCTTCCGCGCACGAGCCGTTGTCTCCCGACACGGCCGCCCGGCTGCAGGCGGGGACCCGCGCGCAGCTCAAGGAGCTGACCGCCGAGCAGTTCCGCCCCGCGGAGCTCATCGGGATGGACCAGTTCGGTCCGCAGGAATACGTCATGTTGATCCGCGAATCTTGCGAGCCCGGCGAGGCGTTCGTCCCGCCCGCGTTGTTCCGGAAGCTGGAGCTGCTCAAGCACTCGCTTGAAGTGGCGATCGAAGGCAGGATGCCCGCCGAGCGGGCGCGACTCTCCTTGACGGGCACCTACGTGCCCGTCTGCTTGCCGTTGTCGCAGCAGGAGGCCTCGTCCTCGGAGCGGCTCCAGGAAGCGTACCACTTCGCGCTGGCGCTGGCGACCCGGCAGGTGACGCCGCAGGTGATCGCCGCCCGCCGCCAGCTGGATCAGATCCTGCAGGACGGCAGCATCTCGGTGCTCGCGCAGCCGATCATGAACCTGCGCAGCGGCGACGTGTTCGGCTGGGAGATCTTGACCCGCGGACCCGCGGCGAGCGTCTTCCACCTGCCGGACGAGCTGTTCCGCTTCGCCAGCCAGAGCAAGCTGCTGAGCAAGCTGGAGTTTCTCGTCGTCCGCCATGCGATGGAGGAGATCGCGGCGCGGGGCATTCGCGAGCCGATCTTCCTGAACGTCACGCCGGTGACGCTGGCGCATCCGACGTTCCTGAGCCACATGCTCCAGTGCCTCGAACGCCATCCCGCCCTGTCGCCCGGACAGATCGTGCTGGAGATCACGGAACGGCACGAGGTGCAGGACCTGAAGGCGATGGCGGATATCCTCGATACGTTCCGCAAGCACGGGTTCCGCTTCGCGGTGGACGACGCGGGCGCCGGCTATTCCAGCTTGCAGTGGATCGGAGAGCTGACGCCCGAGCTGATCAAGATCGACCGCTCCGTCATTCAGTTCGTCGACCGGTTCGCCGTCAAGTTGAGTCTGCTGCGGGCCATCGTGAACGCCGCCAGCGAGATGAGCTGCGAGGTGGTCGCGGAGGGCGTCGAACGCGAAGAGGAAGCGGACGTGCTGTTCCAGCTGAACGTCGGCATGGGACAGGGTTATTACTTCGCCAGGCCGAACGTGCTGCTGCACGAACACGAACGGGACATTTTCCAAGAAACCAAGAGAAGAATCCAACACCGCCGCGGTCAAGTCGCCTCTTAAGGCCTGCCTTAAAGCCCCGCGGCTTTTCTTTTCGTTTTGTCGTGAATTTTTTCACAAAACTGTCAAACGGCCTTCGGATGACAAGGAACTGGAACTCCGCTACAATAATCCCATAGAGAAGCATGAGAAGGAGGCTGGCGAGATGAGCGCAGTGGACGCCATCCTGGCGCGTTCGCTTAACGGCGAACGGCTGGAGCTGGAAGATATAATCACCCTGTTTGAATCGGATGAGATCGAGAAGATGGGGGACGCGGCGAACCGTCTGATGCTGCAGCGCCACCCCGATCCGATCACGACGTTCGTGGTCGGGCGCAACGTGAACTATACGAATATCTGCGACGTGTACTGCCGGTTCTGCGCGTTCTACCGCGCGCCGGGTTCCGATCAAGGCTACGTGCTGCCGGACGAGACGATCCTGCAGAAGATTCAGGAGACCGCGGACGTCGGCGGCACCGAGATTCTGATGCAGGGCGGCACGAATCCGAATCTGCCGTTCAGCTATTATCTGGACCTGCTGCGCAAGATTAAGGCGCGGTTCCCGGACATCACGATGCATTCGTTCTCCCCGGCGGAGATCCACAAGATGAAGGAAGTGTCGGACGGCCTCTCGCTGGAGGAAGTCATCCGCCAGATCCACGAAGCGGGCCTCGACTCGCTGCCCGGCGGCGGCGCGGAGATTCTGGACGACCGTACGCGCAAGAAGATCAGCCGGCTGAAGGGTTCCTGGACGGATTGGATGGACGTCATGAAGACCGCCCATCGCATCGGCATGAACACGACGGCCACGATGGTCATCGGCTTCGGCGAGTCGATGGAGGAGCGGGCGCTGCACATGCTGCGGGTTCGCGAGGCGCAGGACGAGTGCATTCGGAACGGATACCCTTCGAAGGGCTTCCTCGCGTTCATCCCTTGGACGTTCCAGCCGGACAACACGAACATGAAGCGGGAGAAGGCGACGCCGGAAGAGTACTTGAAGACGCTCGCCATCGGCCGGATCGCGCTCGACAACATCGATAACTTCCAGTCATCCTGGGTGACGATGGGACCGGAGATCGGCAAGCTGTCGCTCAGCTACGGCTGCAACGACTTCGGCAGCACGATGATGGAGGAGAACGTCGTCTCGGCGGCGGGCACGACGCACAAGGTCAATATCGAGCTGATCTTGAAGCTGATTCGCGAAGCGGGCAAGATTCCGGCTCAGCGCAATACGAAGTACGAGATCCTGAAGGTCTATCACGACAACGAGAACGTGACGCGAGACTTCGTGATGCAGAACTGATATTCGTTCATTCCCGATCCTTCGAGGAAATAGCGGTCCAGAGAAAAGCAGCCCCTACGCGGGGCTGCTTTTTGTCGCGGCGGCGGTCAGCGAGGCGACGACCGTCCGGTTCTTGCCCGCGTGCTTCGCCTGATAGAGCGCCATGTCCGCGCTTCGGAAGAGCGCTTCCTTGTCCATCTCCTCGACATAGGCGGCGAGGCCGATGCTGATCGTGACCGAGCGGCCGTCGAGCGCCGCGTGGCCGGAGCTGGCGATCGACGCCCGAATAGACTCCACCGTCTCATACGTCTCCACGAGCGTCTTTTCCGTGAACAGAACCGCGATCTCCTCGCCGCCGTACCGCGCGACGACGTCGGATTCGCTCGCGAGCGAGCGGACGATGCCCGCCACCGTACGCAGCACCTCGTCGCCGGCGCGGTGCCCGAACGTGTCGTTCACCGACTTGAAGCTGTCGATATCCATGATCGCCAGATGCAGCGGAAGACCGTGCTCGGCCTGCTCCGTCAACCGGGCCAGATATTCGTGAAAAGCCATATGGTTGTAGGTTTCCGTCAGGGCATCCGTCTTCGCCAGCTTGTCCATCACGATCGTATGGACGAGGAGCTCCTGGTGCTTCTCGTAGGAGGAACGAAGGTGGCGAAGGATTTCGCGCCCCCGCATCAGCACGCCGACCGCGATGGCGCTATAGGCCGTCATGAATAGCGAGACGGTGACGATATCCATGGCGGAGAGCGCTTTCTGAAGCGTCCTGACGAACAGGTAGAGAAAGATCATGCCGCTTAGCGAGCAAATGAGGGCGAAGAGCAGCTTCTTTAATTGAAAATAAAAGGTGCTGACCAAAATCGGAAATAATAAGGAAAAGGGAAGGTAGGGTAAGTTCGCGTGAACGCCGGTAATCGTAACGGCGATCAAAGTCGAGGCGGAAATGAGCAAGTAATCGTGGAAGCGGGGCAGCCGCCGAACGCCGGCTTCGGCCGCTCCGATGATCAGCGCGAGCAAGGCGCTGGGGCGAATGACGAACAGCCAGACAAACGAGAACGTCCGCACGGTCGTGGACGCCAGATACAGACACTCGACCAGCGCGCTGAGCAGCAAAACGCTCCAAAAACCGTTCAGCAGAAGGCGATTCCAACGTCGTTGATTCAATTCCATGGAAGGGAAGACCATCTTCATTTCCTCTCGTCTTGAAAGGCCTAAACGGTAGTGGGACGAATGGATCGAGACGTCCGGGCTTTTTAATAAAATATACCATACCCGTTTGGCAATCGTATATCCCCTTTTCGGTCACCATATAGATTAGAACAAGGGACTTCGGGGGTGAGCCGATGCAGGCAGACGAGTGGATCATCGAAACGCAAGGCGACACTTCCTCGCGCGAACGGCTTGAAACGATGCTGAATCAAGCGTTCCCCGGGTTGACCGGATGGAGCGGCAAGGGACCGTGGGCGCTGCTGGCCGACCGCTCCGGCATTCAATGCCGCATGACGATCGAACGCGGTCGCAAGGAATTTTGCGACAAGACGGGCGCCGTCGTGGCGGAGTTCCTCGTCTCGGAGAAGGAACCGCTGATGCTCAGGCGGCATTTTCAACGGAAATTCGGCATCCGCGAAGCGGTCGAGGCGGATGTGCTCGTCTCCGAAGCCATCGCGCTGCTCGACGGAGAGCCGACGGAATGGCCCGAAGGAACGTCGTTCGCGGTCGGGCGCGGCCGGGAGAACCGGGTGAAGAAGCTCGGCCAGCGCTTCGGCGCTTTCCTGGTCTCCAACGGGCGGCTCAACATCGACGGCTTCATCCGGTTCCGCATGCGCGATTACGAGGCGGAGATCTGCGAAGCGGCGGAGACGGCTGTCGAGGAACGGTTGATGGAACGGCAATATCAGGAGTTCATGTCCTTGCTCCAGACGATGGTCGAATGGCAGGAGGTCCGCGTGCAAGCGGTGCATGTGCTGCATGGCGGAGGGCATGCGTTCCAACTGCTCGACGAGAAGATGCGCCCGCTGGAGCGGGAACACGACCCTGACGGTCTCCGGCGGGCCGACGCCGGCCCCGAAGAGGACGACCAGGAAGAGGAGAGCATGTTGGTCAGCCGGCTGCTGGCGGTTTCTCCTCGGCATCTGTACATCCACACGCCCGAACCGGATGCGCAGGTGATCCGGACGCTGATGGGGATCTTCGGCGAGCGGGCGGTCTGCACCGTCATGCCCAAAGTCTAATGGCTTGACTTATCCGCGTTTGAGCGCGTATATGCTTGACTTCTCGGCGCATGAGCGCGTATAATTTCCGGTATCGGCGACGAAAAAGACAACGATGTCCTGTGACGGACGGCCCAGAGAGAGGAACCTTGGCTGCAAGTTCCTTCCGGTACCGCTTGACATCGACCCCTTTCGAGCTGCAGAGCGGAACACGCGCGAATCGCATTCGCCGCGTCATTATGCGCTGCCGGGTCATGACCGTTACTCATGCCTAGAGAACCGGCCTCGCCTTCGCGGCGGAGCGGTTGAACAAGGGTGGAACCACGACGCTAACCTTAACGAGCGCTCGTCCCTTTCCGGGGACGGGCGTTTTTTGCGTTCTTGCTTGTCCCCGATCGTTTCGTTTTGATGATTGTTGTTCGCAAAAAAAGGGCAGAGCGGTTCGGCAGCTTTTATTCTCCGGAGAAGTTTACGTCCGCCTTTCAAGGCCGGGAAGCTACATCGCGTAGTTATTTACAAGCTTTCCCGGATTTGAACAGCGGCCGGAAAAGAATAAAGGCGGAAAAACTGCGGCTTACCCGACTTGACGCTTAGGAGGAGAAAGAAATGTCCGTACAAATCAAGCTTCCCGACGGGGCCGTCCGCGAATACGAAGCGGGCGCGACCGTCGAAGACGTCGCAGGCTCCATTAGCTCCGGCCTCAAGAAGAACGCCGTGGCCGGCAAGATCAACGGCAAGGTCGTCGACCTGAACGCGCCGATCCAAGACCAAGCCGCCATCGAGATCGTCACGCTCGACTCCGCGGACGGCCTTGAAGTGATGCGCCATAGCACCGCCCACTTGATGGCCCAAGCGATCAAGCGCCTTTACGGCAATGCGGCCGTCAAGCTCGGTATCGGGCCGGTCATCGAGGACGGCTTCTACTACGATATCGACATGGAGCAGTCCATTACCCCGGACGATCTCGCGAACATCGAGCGCGAGATGGAGAAGATCGTCAAAGAAGATCTGCCGATCGTCCGTCGCGTCGTAAGCCGGGAAGAAGCAATTCGCATCTACGAGGAGCTGGGCGACCCGCTGAAGCTGGACCTGATCCAGTCGCTCCCGGAAGACGCCGAGATCACCATCTACGACCAGGGCGAATTCTTCGATCTTTGCCGCGGGCCGCATCTGCCGTCCACCGGCCGCATCAAATCGTTCAAGCTGCTGAGCGTAGCGGGAGCTTACTGGCGCGGAGACAGCAAGAACAAGATGCTGCAGCGCATCTACGGCACCGCGTTCGCGAAGAAGGCGCAATTGGACGAACATCTGCATTTCCTCGAGGAAGCGAAGAAGCGCGACCACCGCAAGCTGGGCAAAGAGCTGGGCATGTTCACCTTCTCCCGAGAGGTCGGCCAAGGTCTCCCGATCTGGCTGCCGAACGGGGCCAAAGTCCGCCGCACGCTCGAGCGCTACATCGTCGATCTCGAAGAGAAGCTGGGCTACCAGCACGTATACACCCCGGTGCTCGCCAATGTGGAGCTCTACAAGACGTCCGGCCACTGGGAGCATTACCAAGAAGACATGTTCCCGCCGATGGCGTTCGATGACGAGGAGCTCGTCCTTCGCCCGATGAACTGTCCGCACCACATGATGGTGTACAAGAGCGAGATGCGCAGCTACCGCGACCTGCCGATCCGGATCGCCGAGCTCGGCATGATGCACCGCTACGAGATGTCGGGCGCCTTGACCGGCCTGCATCGCGTCCGGGCCATGACGCTGAACGATTCGCACATCTTCTGCCGGCTGGATCAGATCAAGGAAGAGTTCACCCGCGTCGTGCAGCTGATCCAGCGCGTATACGAAGACTTCGGCATCAAGGAATACCGCTTCCGGCTGTCTTACCGCGACCCGCAGGACAAAGAGAAGTACTGGCCGGACGACCACATGTGGGAGACTTCGCAGCGCATGCTGCGCGAAGTCGTCGAAGAGCTGGGCCTGCCGTACTTCGAAGCCGAGGGCGAAGCCGCGTTCTACGGTCCGAAGCTCGACGTGCAAGTGAAGACGGCGCTCGGCAAAGAAGAGACGCTGTCGACCGCCCAGCTGGACGTGCTGCTGCCGGAGCGGTTCGAGCTGGAATACGTCGGCGACGACGGCAAGAAGCATCGTCCGGTCGTCATTCACCGCGGCATCATCAGCACGATGGAGCGCATGACCGCCTTCCTGCTCGAGAACTTCGCGGGCGCGCTCCCGGTCTGGCTGTCGCCGGTACAGGCGAAGATCCTGCCCGTCAGCGTGGCCTACGAGTCCTATGCGCGCGAGTTGGCCGACAAGCTGCAGGAGGCCGGCGTACGCGTCGAAGCCGACCTGCGCAACGAGAAGCTCGGCTACAAAATCCGCGAGGCGCAGCTCGAGAAGGTGCCTTATATGCTCGTCGTCGGCGAGAACGAAGCGGCGAACGGCACCGTCTCCGTCCGCAGACGCGGCGAAGGCGATCTCGGCGCGGTGCCGGCGCAGGAATTCATCGCCCGCGTGACGGAAGAGATCGCGAAGAAGCGCATCGATTAATAAAGCTTGCTGGCATTGGACACCCTCACGTGTAGGAGGAATGCATCCCATGCCAGCAAGTTTTTTTTATGCGCGTATGCGCTTCGTCGTCGTGGCCGTTCTGCTGCTCGTTTCGCTCCAAGCCGGCGACGATGCGGCGGAGGCCGCCGACGAAGCGAACGAGAAGCCCCCCAAAGTCGTCAGCGTCATGGCGACCGGGTATACCGCCGGCGTGGAATCGACGGGCAAGCGGCCCGGACATCCGCAGTACGGCATTACGAAATCCGGCGTGAAAGTCCGGCGGAGCAAAGTGTCGACGATCGCGGCGGATCCCAAGGTGTTCCCGCTCGGCACGGTGCTGTTCATTCCGGGATACGGGTATGGCTGCGTAGCCGATACCGGCTCCCGAATCAAAGGGAAAAAGATCGATTTGTACTTCCCTTCCACGCGGCAAGTATTCCAGGAATGGGGCAAAAAAACGGTCCGCGTCCAGGTCGTTCGCTGGGGCAAAGGCAAGGTTACGGAAGCGATGCTGGATTCGATGAACGAAGTCGTGGCCGCGCAGCAAGATTTTTCTACCAAGATTTTTGATTCGTAGTATAATGAAATAAATTAGATAATATTAGCGAATAATTTCTAATTAATGGTAAACCCGTATCTTTTCAGATTTTCCTATGCTACAATGAATGCGTATTGAGACGCATTCTCTCAAGGAGTGAACGTTTGGATGACGAACTCCCTTCGAGACTCTGAGCATCCGGGCTACCCCGCGATCGAAGAGGAACTGATGACGGAGATGTACCGTCAGATGCTGCGGGTCGCGCGACACAGGCTTCACCAGAAGAACGATGCGGTCGATATCGTTCAAGAAGCATGGGTACGCATTCTTGAGAAGATGGACACCTTGCGGGAGAGCAACAAGATCATCCCATGGGCGAAGACGATCGCGGCCAATCTGGCCTCCAATGCGAACCGTGCCCGCCGAGCGGAGACGGTGTGCGAGAGTTGCGAGGATTACGCTGTCGGATTGTACACGATGCCCGAGCCGGAGATGTTCGCGGAGCTGTCCGATTTGCTGGGCAGACTGGATCCCCAGACGCGCACGCTGCTGCTGTACAAATTTTATTACGGGTTTAAGGACAACGAGATCGCAGCCGCGCTCGACGTGCCGGTCGGTACGGTCAAAGCCCGCATTCACCGGGGCAAGGCCAGGATCAAAGCGCAATCCCAGGAAGATTCCACGCATACATAAACGTATTTCCCCTTGTCCAACCTAAGGGCAGGGGAGGTGAGCACATCACCATGGCCAAAAACAAGAAGCAGAAGGCGAACGCTGCCGACGCCGAACTCTCGTCCGAATTGACAGCGGACCCGAATCAAGGCGCGAGCAACCATCAGAAGAAATCTTCACCTCGTCGTTAACTTGCCTTCCGCTTTACGAAGGTTATCGGCAGGTAACGATACATGACGCGAGCAACGGAGGAACCGAGAGGTTCCTCTTTCTTTTTGCGCGAGTCGGGGTTATAATGTGAGAAATTCTTACATTATGTCGATTTTGCGCAGGCATTGTCGACGACGGGAGGCTTCGCGAATGGCCTTTTGGCAACGTTGGATGCAGGATCGGAGCAAGCCTGTCGGCCATGTAGGCGCCGATGCGGACGAGCGGCCGTCAGCCGTGGAGTCCGGAGCGCCGATAGAGGCGAAACGGACGGCGGGGGAACCCGGGGCGGTCCAACCCGATGAGGCGGGAGGCGACAAGCTCCGCCGCATGGTCGAGGAGGCCGTCGTCATCTCCGACCGGCTCCGGGCGGCGGTCGACGAGGTGGATTCGAGCATGGGGCAGCTCGAGGCGATCGCGGATCGTTCCGCGGTGCAGGAAGAGCGCTTGCGCAGCCACAGCCGTACCGCCGTCGAGCAGTTGGAGCAGGCGTTCTCCGCCTTGCAGGAGGTAGCGGCCGCGTCGGAGGAGATCCGCGGCACGTCCGAGCGCATGAGCGAGCAGAGCCGCGAAGCCAAAGAAGTCGTGCGCGAAGTGAGCCGATCGCTCCATCAAACCGATGAGGTCATGAGCGATCTGTCTCTCCAGCACGGTACCGTGGAAGAGCGGGTGCGAGGCTTAAGCGTACAGGCGACGAAGATCGCCGAGATGAACGCAATCATTCAAGAGATCGTCGCGCAGACGTCGCTGCTCTCGCTGAACGCCGCCATCGAATCCGCGCATGCCGGAGAGTTCGGCCGCGGATTCTCCGTGGTGGCTCAGGAGATCCGCAAGCTGGCGGAGCAGAGCGGCGAGGCGGTCAAGCGGTCGTCGGCGATCGCCAGGGAGATCGAATCGGGCATTCTCGAGGTGGTCGCGTCGGTCGATCGGGAGAAGCGCTCGGTCGCGCGCGGCCTGGAGGAGATGCGCCTGAGCCGTGCGAGGATGGATTCGATTTTCGACCATATCGTGAAGGTAGACCGGCAGGTGGCGACGACGCTTGATGCGGCTGTCGAGCAGGCCGGTCGAACTGCAGTTGCGAATGAGCTGCTGAAAGAAGTCGTCGAGACGGTCGGCATCACGGTCGAGAGCGTGGGCGATACGCTCGCGCAGAATCGGCAGCAGCGCAGCGAGACCGCGAAGCTCGGGCGCGTGTCGGCCGAGCTGAAGGATGCCGCGGACGAGCTGATCGGCGCCGTGCAGCAGGCGGGAGGACAGATCTGGGCCGACGCCGGACAGGCGGAGACGGGGCGCTGGACGGAACGGCTGGCTGTGCTGGCTGCGGATCCGGCGCTTCGAGGCTTGAACGAGGCGGCGCATCGGCAGGTGCTTGGGAACTGCCTGAGCGAGACGGCCGGAATGGAGGCCATCTGGTCCAACCGGAGCGACGGATCGTTCGTCTACTCCGAGCCGGAAGCGGGTCTCCTCAACGCCAGAGGCCGGGAATGGTGGCGGCGGGCGATGGAGGGGGAGACGTTCGTCTCGGAAGTGTATTTGTCCGCGATCACGAAGAAGCCGTGTCTGACGGTATCGATGCCGATCCGCGACGAGGGGGATGTGCCAATCGGCGTGGTGGGGATCGATATTGGCATAACTCCACAAAAATAGCTTACATAAGTGTTCTCAGCAGCCCCATTTTCCGGTACAATATGTTCATGTGTGATAATAGTTCACAAGAATAGACAGGTGATATCCCATGAACGAACCCATTCACGCGAATCCTTCCGCCTCTGCCAGCCATCGCCGCAGCGCGGAAGTTCACTCCCTCCTGGAGGCGCTGATCGCGAAGCGCGAGGAAGAAGTCGCCGAGATCGAGGAATTGGTCGAGCGGTATGAACGGCGGTTGCGCATGGAAGAGCAGGCTTACCGGTCCATGTCGGCGCTTCGTCGGATGTTCAATGGCAAGAAGCCGGATCATCATCTGGCTGTCGAATATATTCATTACGTGAAGAAACCGATGGAGAAGGTGCGACAGCTCCGCGCCGAGATCGCGCGGTACGAGGCGATGCGCGACGGATCGGCACCGGCCGATCTGCCTGATTGGCTGTAGCGGCGGCGCGCCGGACTGCGGGAATGGGATAACTCGTCGTGCCGCTCGCTAGGAATGGCGTAGCATCTTCGCGCCGAACTGCAGTTTTGGCGTAACGCGTAACAATTGATCTACCTGAGTCGTTGTGGCTTAGGCGCGGTATATCTAATGGTACGTTCATCGCGTTGGCGTAACCGAATGGAAGGAGTCTTTGCTTGGCGGGCGATCTATCGTCCGGCGAGCGAGACTCTTTTTTTCTATTCAAGCGATATCCCCTTCGCTCAGGGGGAGGGGATGACGAAGCGTACTCCATATTGATTCTTCGTTACGCAAGCACTGTAGGTTGCTAGCGTGCGAATCTATGGGCTGAGGTGATCGCTCGAGGCGAGATTGTCCAACGATAAGGTGTGTATTGCCGGCTTGGGGCAGCGCTCTTTTATTTGTCTTTACACGATATCCCCTTTACTCAGGAAAAGAATGGACCCGGGCGAAAGTAGCTTGGGGGCAGATTGTCCTGATCGAAGGGGATATTGCGTACATGGCGGCATGAGACCGGAGAGTCCTGATCAAAGGGGATATCGTACGAATGGCGACGTGTGAACGAGATGTCCTGATCGAAGGGGATATTGTACGAATGGCGAAGTGAAAACGAGGTGTCCTGAGTGAAGGGGATATCGTACGAATGGCGGCATGAGACCGGAGAGTCCTGATCAAAGGGGATATCGTACGAATGGCGACGTGTGAACGAGGTGTCCTGAGTGAAGGGGATATCGCCTAAATGTCGGCAAGGGATTGAGATGATCTGATCGAGATTGGGGTGTCCTGAGCGAGGGGGATAACGCGAAAACGCGAAGTTGTGACAGACGTGATTTAGAGGCAAACCGGAATTTGCGCAATAAAAAACGCGCCCCCATAGACCATAGGGACCGCGTTTAATAGAATGGTTTGCGACAGGCATCACCGCTTGCGCAGCTGTTCGATGTCCAAGAAGTCGTGCTCCTGGCTGTAGGCGGGGACGCCGTGGATGCCGACGTCGAGGCCGACAAGCTCCTCGTCTTTGGAGACGCGGACCGGACGCCAGGCGTTGATGAGTCGGAAGGCGATCCAGGTCAACGCAAAACCCCAGACGGCGACGACGACGAGGCCGAGCGCCTGGACGCCCAGCAGGTGCCACCCGCCGCCGTAGAACAGGCCGCTGTAGGCGGCTGTGCCCGGCATTGCGAAGAGGCCGACGGCTAGCGTGCCGATGCTTCCGCTGACGCCGTGAACGGCGAATGCCCCGACGGGATCGTCCACGCGGCGGCCTTCGAGCCATTCGCTGGCAAGGACCATCGCGATGCCGGATACCGCGCCGATCAGTATGGCGACGGCGTCCGAGACGTACGCGCAGCCCGCCGTGATGCCGACGAGGCCGGCGAGGGCGCCGTTGATGACCATCGGCGGATCGGCTTTGCGATAGCGCAGCATCGTGAACAGGATGCATGCCGCGCATCCGGCCGCGGAGGCGAGCAGCGTCGTGACGGCGATGTGCCCGATGTTCGGGTTCGTCGCGCTCAGCGTGCTGCCCGCGTTAAAGCCGAACCAGCCGAACCAGAGGATGAAGGCGCCTACGGAGGCAAGCGGAAGGTTGGACGGCGGGACGATGTTCGTCTTGCCGTCTTCGCCGAAGCGCCCGAGTCGCGGTCCGAGGAATAGCGCGGCGGCCAGCGCGGCGAAACCGCCCAGTGCGTGAATGGCGGCGGAGCCGGCGAAGTCGATCATCCCCAGCTTGGCGAGCCAGCCGGAGGACGACCAGATCCAGTGGCCGTAGATCGGGTAGATCAGGCCGGTCATGAGGATGGTGTACACGATGTATGCGCGGAAATGAATGCGCTCGGCCACCGCGCCGGACACGATGGAGATGACGGCGATGACGAACGCGCACTGGAACAGCCAGAACGTATCGGTCGAAATGTTCAGCGACAGATGCGTTAGGTCTCCTCCCATCGTGAAGCCGGACCATCCGATGAGCCCGCCTACGTCTTTGCCGTGCATGAAGGCGAAGCCGACCAGATAGAAGAGCAGGGCGCCGAACGAGATATCGACGAACACTTTCATAATAATGCTCACCGCGTTTTTTTGCCGGACAAACCCCGCTTCCAGCAAGGCGAATCCGCCTTCCATAAGCAAGATCATCGCGGCGGTCAGCACGACCCACACCGTGTCGATCCCGCTCGACAGATCCGCTAACGTCATATAGATTACCTCCTGTTGATAACCAACGCTAAATCTGCATGAAATGAGCTTTTCTTTGTGTAAATCTCACATCTAAAATGAAAATCCGCACTCATTATATAGTGTGAAGTCACCTATGTCAACGAGATATGTGACATAAGATGACATGTATGGACTCGGTCTAGAGACCGAGACGCAGCTCCTTCCGACGCCGCTATGGGAGAGTGGGGTTTTCCGATATAATGGGTTTGTAACAACTTGGAAAAGACGGGGGAATCGCTATGCAGCAGTCCGTATTGCACCGCATCTTCTGGGGCATCGTCCTGATCGGAATCGGTGTCATATACTTTTTGAATCAAACGGGAACGATCACGATCGACATCGGAGACCTATTCAAAAATTTCTGGCCGGTCATCATTATCCTGGTCGGCGTCCAAGGTTTGCTCCTGCAGCGGCAGGGCGGCTATTGGTGGAATCCGATCGTGGTGCTGGTCGGGGTCTTTTTCTTGGGACGCAATCTGGAATGGTTCGACTGGGAGTTCGGAGACCTGATCCGGGTTGCCGTACCGTTTATTATGATTTTCTTCGGCATCATGCTCGTGACCAGAGGCGCGCGGCACAAGCCGGATCGGAAAGGCAAGTCTTGGGAGACGAAGGGCTGGGACGCGGTGACGCCGCCGTATACGCCCCCCAAACCGCCGGAGCCGAATTATCCGCCGCCGCCGCCGCCCGCGCCTTACGATCATCCGAACGCGTTCGGGGAACCGTCGGCTCCGGGTCCGGACGGCTCCGTGCCGCCGCAGCCGAACGGGCAAAGCGGCCCGAACGATTATCGCCCGAACGATCCCCAATCGTATCGCCAAAAGGTCAGACAAGAAGCGGAACGGATGTGGAAGGACTATCATCGGATGCCCGGGCACAAATGGGGCGGCCAGCGCGAAGGCCACAGCCGCTTCATCGGGGACCTCCATATCGGCCATGACTACTGGGAATTGAAGCCGATGAGCCTCTCCCACTTTATCGGGGACACGACGATCGATCTGACCCGCGCTCAGATTCCGGCGGGCGAGACGCGAATCTATGTCTCTTCCTTCATCGGCGACGTCAAAGTTTTCGTGCCGAACGACTTCTCCATCGGCATCCGCGTCGTGTCGAGCTGCCTGATCGGCGACGTCAAAGTGTTGGAGCAGCACCGCGGCGGCATTTTTAACCAGATGGCCGTGGAGACGCCGAGCTTCCCGGATACGGACCGGCAGGTCGTCCTCATCGTGAACACGTTTATCGGGGATGTACGCGTAACGAAAGTAGGCTAAACGAAGATGATGAGGCTTGTACGCAACAGCAAATGGGAATGGGCCGTTTTCTCGGGCTTCTCGACGGTCATCTTGTTCGCGATCGTCTATACGGGATGGATGTCCGGCGCGGGCAAAGCGCCCGATCCGGAATGGTGGTACACGTGGGGAAGCGCCTTTCTGGTCACGGATATCATACTGGCCTATATGCTCGGCAGACGAACCCAACGCAGAATCGATCAGCTGCAGCTGGCCATGAAGCAGGCTGCGGCCGGCAACTGGAGCTCGCGGCTTCCCGACCTGAAGGGAGACGCGTTCGGACAGGCATACAGCGACTTCAACAGCATGCTGAACGGCTTGGAGGGTCGCCTGAAGCTGCTGCAGCAGCTCGGCGAGCGGGACATTAACGAGGAAGCGCCGTCGCACGAGGCCGCAGTGCTGGAAGAACGCCGGAGGCTCGCGCGCGATCTGCACGACACGGTGAGCCAGCAGCTGTTCGCCATTCATATGTCCGCTTCGGCGCTTCCGATGCTGGTGCAGCGGAATGCGGCCGAAGCGGACAAAGTCATGCGCCAGCTGATCGACATGTCGTCGTCCGCGCAGCGGCAAATGAGAGGACTCATCGCCCAGCTTCGGCCGATGGAGCTGCAGGGACGGACGCTGACCGAGGCTTTGGATCGGTGGTTCCCCGATTATTGCCGGCAGAACGGACTTCAAGGGACGCTGGACCTGCAGGTGTCCGGCAGACTGGCCGAAGCGATGGAGCATCAATTGTTCCTCATTATTCAAGAAGCGATGGCGAACGTGGTCAAGCATGCCGAAGCCAAGGAAGTCCGGCTGATCCTGGGCGAGACGGACCGTCAAGTGACCATGGCGCTGGACGACGACGGGACGGGCTTCAGCGCCGATCGGACGAAGGCCGGGACCTACGGGTTGTCCACGATGCGCGAACGGGCGCAGAAGCTGGGCGGAGAAGCGGAGATCTTGACGAAACCGGGATCCGGCACGCGCGTGCGCGTCGCGTTCCCGAAGTTCGCACCCGCCGGACAAGACAGCAATCAGCCAAAGGAGAGAGCGGACTAAATGGACGGATTGGGCGCGGTTAACCCCTGCCCCGTGCTCATCGTGGACGATCACGAGATGGTGCGGGCGGGCATACGAACTTATCTGATGCTGGATTCCCGATTCGAGGTGATCGGCGAAGCCTCCAGCGGCAAGGACGCGTTGGCGCGGCTCGGCGCCGGCGGCTTTGACGGGCGCATGCCGCAGCTGGTTCTCATGGACCTGATGATGCCGGAGATGGACGGCGTCCAGACGACGCGCGCGCTGCTGGAGCGCTTCCCCGACCTTAGGATCATCATCCTCACAAGCTTTCTGGAGGATGACAAAGTCGTCGAAGCGATCGAAGCGGGCGCCGTCAGCTACGTGCTGAAGACGGTCTCCGCGGACGAGCTGGTCTACGCGATGCAGGGCGCGCTGCGTAGCATGCCCGTCATGAGCGGCGACGTCTCGCAAGCGCTGACGCGCGGTCTGCGCCGCCGGTCCGCGCAGAGCGAGGACGAAGGCTTGACGGAGCGGGAGCGCGAAGTGCTCCTCCTGATCGCCGAAGGCAAGTCGAACAAAGAAATCGGCGACGAATTGCATATCAGCATTAAAACGGTAAAGACGCACGTGAGCAATCTTCTGATGAAATGCGAAGTCGACGACCGAACGCAGCTGGCGATCTTCGCCCACCGGAAGGGTTGGGCGCGCGCGTAGGTTAAAGTGGAAGGCGACTGGGTAACCTAGAAATAAAAAGGTGGAATCGCATGCTCTCGTTACCATCCAGCCTGACCGCGCAGGAAGGCCAGTTCACGCAGGCGCGCCTCCGCTTGGCCGATCACGGCTTCACGCTCGGCGGGAACTGGGATTACGACCACGGATCGTTCGATTGCGCGCTCGACGAGGCGCACAAAGTCTGGCTTCGGCTGCCCTTCACGGTGACGAACGGCAATCTCGACGTCGACGCCGAAGAGACGGACGCCAAGATCCGCTTCGGCGAGCCTTACGTACTTAAGCACGTCTACGAAGAAAATCTGGATCAAGATGCGCAGCCCCGCACCTTCGGCGGCATGTTCGACCAGTTCGCCGCGCCGTCCCGCCCGGATGCGGAGATCGAACGCCATTGGCTGGAAGACGCGCGTAAACGGCTGAACGAGGTCGAACGCATCTATCCGGCGTGACTTTTCCCGACGCAGCGCCCTCCGGTCATCCGGGGGGCGCCGCATCTGCTTGGAAACATCTTTTACTTCGGCTTCATTTCGGTTTAAGATTGTTTTAAGGTTACTAGGCGAATATGGAGTCAAGCAAAGATTAACCGCAGCGAACGAGGCGGTTGGAGGAGGAACTACAAATGGACGATCAGCACAAAAAACCGGAAGAAGATTTCTTCGGTTTCCGATATGGCGAACAGAACGAACCGAAGAAATCCGACGCGGCCGACCAAACGGAAACGAACGGCTACGCGGCGTCGGACAACGAATCCGGCTACGACGCGAACCGTCAGGATCCCTACGGAGCCGCGCGCAGAGACACCGAGCCTTATACATTCGGCCCGCAGCGCACGGAGCGCGCCGATGAATTCTCGAGCGGGGACGCGCCGGATGCGAGAACCGAGGTCGTCCCTACGGCGACCCGCGAGTACCGGCCCTTCACCGTATCCGGCGGCGGACGGAACTGGGAAGCGCCCAAGCCGCCGAAGCGCACCTCGTTCCGCGCGATGTTCGCGGCCTTCATGGTCGGGGTCGTCGCGGTCGGCGGCCTGATGTTCGCCTCGGACCGTTACGATTGGTTCTCCTCAAAGGCGCTAGAATCTATCGTGCCCGCCGCTTCCGCTAGCCAAGACAGCGGCGTGAAGCCCGTCAGCAACACGACGGACGTCGTTCGCCCGAACAACATCGCGAAGATCTTCGAGCAAGCGAGCCCGGCGGTCGTCAAGATCGAGACCTTCGTCAAGGCGTCTTCCCGCAGCAGCAGCCCTTGGGACGACAATCCGTTCTTCCGCCAGTTCTTCGGCGACGACGGTCAAGGCGGACAAGGCGGCCAGGGTAACGGCAGCAACGGCCAAGACGGCGCGCTGCAGGAAGAGGGCATGGGTTCCGGATTCATCTTCGACTCGACGGGCTATATTCTGACGAACCAGCATGTCATTAACGGCGCCGACGAGATCAAAGTCACGGTCACCGGCCATCAGGAGAAATACACCGCGAAGCTGCTCGGCTCCAGCTACGATCTCGACCTTGCCGTATTGAAGATCGAGGGCAGCGACTTCCCGACGCTGAAGCTCGGCGATTCCGGCAGCGCGAACATGGGCGACTGGGTCGTCGCGATCGGCAACCCGTACGGCTTCGACCATACGGTAACGGTCGGCGTCCTGAGCTCGAACGAACGCGAGATCAGCATTCAAGACACCGACGGCACGCGCAATTACCAGCATCTGCTGCAGACGGACGCTTCGATTAATCCCGGCAACTCCGGCGGGCCGCTCATCAACCTGAACGGCGAAGTCATCGGCATCAACACGGCCGTCAGCTCCCAGGCCCAAGGAATCGGGTTCGCCATCCCGACGAGCACGATTACCGAAGTGCTGGAGAACCTGAAGACCAATACGAAGATTCCGACGAAGCCGTCTCCGTTCATCGGCGCGACGCTCGCCGACGTGACCGCTGGCGCAGCGAAGCAACTGGGACTGAAGGATACGAACGGTTCGCTCGTGAACAGCATTCTCTACGGATCCCCGGCGTACAAAGCGGACATTCGCCAATACGACGTCATACTCGGCATGGACGGCAAGAAGTATAACACGAAGGAAGAACTGATCGCCGCCATCCAGAAGAAAAACGTCGGCGACGAAGTGAAGCTCGACGTCTACCGGGACGGCAAGAGCCTCGAACTCACCGTAAAGATCGGCAACAAGAACGACTACGAGCAGCAATCGCAGCAACAGCAGCAGCAGCAATAAGCAGCATCGATCGATCCAACAACCGAATGAGTCCGGACACGGGGGCAGTCGCCAAGGCTGCCCCCTTGTTCTAAATAACGGGGGGCCGTGATGAGACCGCATATTATCGTAATCGACGACGACGACAAGATTACTTCGCTGCTGAGACGCAGCTTGGCATTCGAAGGCTATGAAGTGACGACTGCGCCGAACGGGCAGGAAGGGCTCCACATCTTGGCCGGGAGGCAAATGGATCTGGTCATCCTGGACGTCATGATGCCTCAGCTGGACGGCTGGGAAGTGTGCAGACGCCTCCGCGCCGCCGGCGTCAGCGCGCCGGTGCTCATGCTGACGGCGAAGGACGACGTGCAGGATCGGGTCAAAGGGCTCGACATCGGCGCCGACGATTATCTGGTGAAGCCGTTCGCCCTCGAGGAGCTGATGGCGCGCGTGCGCGCGCTCCTGCGGCGCCGGCCGGACCAAGCCGAGGAGAACAACCGGCTGCGCTACGAGGATCTCGTCCTGGACGTGGACGGCCGCGAGGCCATCCGCCAGGACAAGCGTATCGAGCTGACGGCCAAAGAGTTCGACCTGCTGCACTTGTTCATGCAAAATCCGAAGCGGGTGCTGTCCCGCGACCAGATCATGGAGCGCATCTGGGGGTACGACTACAGCGGAGAATCCAACGTGCTCGAAGTGTACGTAGCCATGCTGCGGCAGAAGCTGGAGGAGCAAGGCGGCAAGCGTCTGATTCAGACCGTTCGCGGCGCAGGCTACGTCCTGAAAGGGGAAAGCTAGTCCATGTCGATTCGGCTTCGCCTGACTTTATGGTATTCCGGACTGCTGGCCGCGGCATTGGTGGCCTTCGGATTGATCTTATATACGGTCGTGTATCAGAATACGATGGGACAGCTCAAGGACCGCCTCTCGCTGGAGGCGAGCAAGATCCTTCAATCTCGCGTGCTTACGGCAAACCCGATCTCCGGAGAACTGAATCTGGGAAGAACGTACGCGTTCGACGCGATCATCGGCATTCAGGTCGTCAGCTATTCCCAGGACGTCAAAGGAACGGTTTACTATAAAAGTCCGATTCTGAGAGGCAACGTCGGCAGCCAGGAGATTACTTTCGCTTTCCCGGAAGCCAACAAAGTGACGACCAAATACATCTCGGAGGACGTAGCGGGCCTGCCTTTCCTCATCTACGAGACGCCGCTCGTACTGGAAGGAACCGGGCAGCTGGTCGGTCTGCTTCAGGTAGGCACCTATACGGGCAAGGAGCAAGAGTACTTCGGGCAGATGCGTACGATCCTCTGGACGGCGGGACTCGCGGGTCTGGCCCTCGCCTTCGCCTTGGGCTTGTTCCTCGCGCGCAAGGCGCTGCGGCCGATCGAGCGGGTGACGGAGGCGGCGGAGAAGATCCAGATCGGCTCCGACCTCAAGCTCCGCATCCCCGGCGAGAGCCAAGACGAGATCGGCCGCTTGACGCGGACGCTCAATCATATGTTGGGTCGGGTCGAGCTGGCCTATAACGATCTCGAGGAGTCCAATACCGCGCAGCGGCGGTTCGTATCCGACGCTTCGCACGAGCTTCGGACGCCGCTAACGACGATCCGGGGCAACGTGGACCTGCTGGAGAAAATCTGGGCGCAGCCGCAGCTGCTGCTCACGGACGGGACGCACGAGGGAGACGCGGCGCCGGCCAGATCCAAGCTCACCGCGCAGGAGCGCGAAGAGATGTCCAAGGAGGCGATCCACGACATCGCGGACGAAGCCCGCCGGATGAGCCGGCTGGTCAACGATCTGCTGTCGCTCGCCCGCGCGGACGCGGGATACGTCATGGACAAGGAACGGCTGCCCCTGCTTCCGCTCGCGGAAGAGGCGGCTCGCCGGGCGAACTTCCTGCCGCGCCGGGCGGAATGGGTCGTCGGCTCGCTGGAGGCGCTGAAGGGCGTATGGGTCGTGGGCAACCGGGACTATCTGCTGCAGCTGCTGTTCATCCTCATCGAGAACGGGTTCAAGTATACCCCGGCGGGCGAGGTGCGGCTGGAGGCGATCCGCCTGGACGATCGCGTCGGCCTGTCGATCGCGGATACGGGCATCGGCCTCGCCGAAGAAGAGATCCCGCATATCTTCGACCGGTTCTACCGGGCGGACGTCTCCCGCGGGCAGACGGCGGGCACGGGGCTCGGCCTGTCCATCGCGAAATGGATCGCGGACATGCACCGGGCCAAGCTCGAAGTGACGTCCCAGCCGGAAGGAGGAAGCCGGTTTACGCTATGGCTTCCCGTCGACTTTTCTCCGAGGGAGGAATACGATATAATAGAGGCGACGGCACGCCCGACGACTCCCCAACGGGATCAAGCTTAACGAACAACCGGGCGGGAAAGCAGGCGCTTGATGATGGAAGTCGTAAAAATTTCCCCTCGCGGGTATTGCTACGGCGTGGTGGATGCCATGGTGTTAGCGCTGCAGACGGCGCGAAACCTGGATCTGCCGCGTCCTATTTATATTTTGGGCATGATCGTGCATAACAGCCACGTCACGGAATCATTTAAGAAGGAAGGCATCATCACGCTGGACGGAGCCGATCGCTTGGAGATTCTGGAGCAGATCGAATCCGGCACCGTGATCTTCACCGCGCACGGGGTATCCCCGGAGGTGCGCAAGCGCGCGCGGGAGAAGGGGCTCACGACGGTCGACGCCACCTGTCCGGACGTCACGAAGACGCACGACCTCATCCGCGAGAAGACGGCGGAGGGGTACGACGTCATCTACATCGGCAAGAAGGGACACCCCGAACCGGAAGGAGCGGTCGGCATCGCGCCGGATCGGGTGCATCTCGTCGAGACCGACGCAGATATTTTGAAACTGTCGCTGGACGCCGACCGTATCATCATAACGAACCAGACCACGATGTCGCAGTGGGACATTAAGCACCTCATATCGGAGCTGCTCAAGGCCTTCCCCACGGCGGAGATCCACAACGAGATCTGTCTGGCCACCCAGGTGCGGCAGGAAGCGGTCGCGGAGCAGGCGGGGGCCGCTCAGCTGTGCATCGTGGTGGGCGATCCCAGGAGCAACAATTCGAACCGGCTGGCCCAGGTCGCGGAGGAGATCTCCGGGGTGCCGGCGTATCGGGTATCGGACGTCTCCGAGCTTCGCCGCGAATGGTTCGAAGGCATCGAACGGGTCGCGGTCACTTCGGGCGCGTCCACGCCGACGCCGTTGACGAAGGAAGTCATCCAGTATCTGGAGCAGTACGATGCCGCCAACCCGGATACTTGGGAGATGCGCCGGACGGTCAACATGAATAAACTGCTCCCGACGGTCCGGGAGAAATCGGTATAAGCCAGGCAGTCTAGATGGCGCCGTCGACTGCATGAAAGGAGCGCGCCATGGTACAACGCATTCGGAAGTTTCCGCGTTATCTCAAATACCAGTACGTGAAGCTGCTTCGCGCCAAAGGCGGCGCCTATTCGATCGCCATGGGCTTCGCCGTCGGCTTGTTCGTCGAGATGTTCAATCTGCCGACTTACGGCACGTCGTTCGTCCTGATCTTCCCTCTGATCTTCCTGCTGCGAGGGAGTCTTGCTGCCGCGTTGATCGGCTTTGTCTTCGGCAAGCTGATCTACATCCCGATGTCGATCCCGAACAAGATCGTCGGCGGCGCCGTTCTGCCCAGGAACTTCTCCATCGAGATCCCGTTCCTGCCGGAGAAGATCAACCACTTCCTGCTCTTCAACCTGAAGATGATCGTGGGCGGGATGATCGACGGACTGGCGCTCGGACTTCTGTTCTTCTTCCCCATCTGGTACAGCGTCGAAACGTTCAAGCGCAAGCGGCGGGAGAAGCGGAAGATTCGCAAAGCCAAACTGGAAGCGGGCACGGTGCTGGAATAAGTGCGCTGGATGGTCATTGACATCCGGCGCTTTTTCCTTTATATTTACTTTAGTGCTTAAAAGCGTATAAGCGTCGAAGCGGATAAGCGTTGATGCGAATGGGCGTCCGTCCGAAGCGCATATCAATAAGGAGCGTGCAATCATGATCGTCATTACTTCCCCTCATATCGCAGAAGAACGCATCGCGGAGATCGTCGACCATATCGAGAAGAGCGGCGTGCAAGCGCACGTCTCGCGCGGCACCGATCGCACCGTTATCGGCATCATCGGCAAGGCGGACCCGCATCTCGCCGAACATATCCGCTCCATGCAGGGCGTGGAGAACGTCATCAAGATCTCGAAGTCCTATAAGCTCGCGAGCCGCGACTTCCATCCGGACGACACGATCATCGAAGTGAAGGGCGTGAAGATCGGCGGCGACAACCTCGTCGTCATGGGCGGACCGTGCGCGGTCGAGACGCCCGAGCAGATCGACGAGATCGCGCGTCTCGTCAAGGCGGCCGGCGGTCAAGTGCTGCGCGGCGGCGCGTTCAAGCCGCGCACGGGCCCGTACAGCTTCCAGGGCATCGGCGTCGAAGGTCTCAAGTGGATGAAGGATGCCGGGGAGAAGTACGGGCTGCTCACGATCACCGAAGTGATGGCGCCCGAGTTCGTCGACGTCTGCGCCGAATATGCCGACATCATGCAAGTCGGCACGCGCAACATGCAGAACTTCGATCTGCTCCGCAAGCTCGGCACGATCAAGAACCCGGTCCTCCTGAAGCGCGGCTTCAGCGCGACGTACGACGAGTGGCTGAACGCGGCCGAGTACATCCTGGCCGGCGGCAACCCGAACGTCATGCTCTGCGAGCGCGGGATCCGCACGTTCGAGACCTACACGCGCAACACGTTCGACCTCGCGGCCATTCCGGTCGTCCAGCAGCTGTCCCATCTGCCGGTCATCGCCGACCCGAGCCACGCGACCGGCCGCCGGGAGCTCGTCGAGACGATGACGAAGGCGTCGGTAGCTGCCGGCGCGAACGGATTGATCATCGAGATGCATACGGACCCGGACAATTCGGCGACGGGCGACGGCGTCCAGTCGTTGTTCCCGGACCAATTCGCGAAGCTGCTGAAGGAGCTGGAGCAGCTGTCGCCGCTGCTCGGCAAGCGGTTCGACACCGAGAAACAGCCGGCCGAAGCGTTCGAGACCTGGATCAAGTAATGACGAAGGGCCTGCCGCGGCAGGCCCTTTTTAGTCGTACAGCATTTATAACGTTTCACGCCTCTCCATTTCTGCGCGACCTCCGATAATAACGCGTTGCCCTCTTTCGAGAAGACGGCAAAGCCGTTTTTACTTGCTTGCATTCCAACGCCGCCTGGATGCGTATGATAGGGGGAGGAGGTGGGCAGGATGCTGAAGCTTGGCATACTGGACCAGTCGCCCGTCCTGACGGGCGAGGGGGCTGCCGAGGCGCTGCGGCATACCCTGGCGCTGGCGCAGGGAGCCGACCGGCTCGGCTATACGCGGTTCTGGGTATCGGAGCACCACAACGCCAAAGGGCTCGCGGGCTCCTCGCCGGAGGTGCTGCTGGCCGCCATCGGCGCGCACACTTCGCGCATCCGCATCGGGTCGGGCGGCGTGCTGCTGCCGCACTACAGCCCGTACAAGGTCGCGGAGAACTTCCGCCTGCTCGAGGGCCTCTACCCGGGCCGCGTCGATCTCGGGATCGGCCGGGCGCCGGGAGGCATGCCGCTCGTGTCGCAGGCGCTGGGCAGATCCTCCGGCAAGGAGCGGGAAGAAGCGTTCGAGCGCAGCCTGACGGAGCTCGGGTCGTTCGTCGGCACCGGGACGCCCCTGGAGACGGAGCACCCGCTCGCGGGCCTCAGCGCGACGCCGGATGTGCCGACCGTCCCGGATGTCTGGATGCTGGGTTCGAGCGGCTACAGCGCGACCGTAGCGGCGAAGCTGGGGGCGCGTTTCGCCTTCGCGCACTTCATCAACGGGCATGGCGGGCAAAGCGCGGTGCGGGACTATCTTCGGCATTACCGGCCCGGGCCCCTGGGCGGCAAGCCCGGCGTGGCCGTATGCGTATTCGTGCTGTGCGGGGAGGACGACGAAGAGGCGGAGCGGGAAGCGCGCGCGCTCGATCTTCGCCTCCTGTACCTGGAGCAGGGCGAATTCAACCGCGCGGTGCCGTCCGACGAAGAGGCGGAGCGTTATGCCTACTCGGCTTGGGACCGGGCCCGCATCGCGGACAACCGCAGCCGCATGATCGTCGGCGGTCCTGCTACGGTCGCGAGGCTTTTGCCCGCGTTCGCGCGCAGCTACGGCGCGGACGAAGTGATCGTCACGTGCATGATGTCGCGGGCGGATCGCCGCCTTCGGTCCTATGAACGGTTGGCGAGGCTGTTCATTCGTTAATGGCGCCAAAGACGCTTTTGGCGGAATCCCCCAAGAAATCGTCCAATCGACAAATTTCGGCACAAATCGCATGCCGTTTTTCACCCTATGCGGAACCTTGAAAATGCGTCGGCGCGACGCGTTTTTCTTTTGCCCGCACGCAATTGTGAAGGAATGATGAAAGTGTCAACATACCTCACACTTCCACAAAAAATACCTTACATAAGTATTGACGCTCGCTAGAGCCTGATTTTATAATAACGACAGAGTAAAGCTGAAAAGTTGAACGATCGTGCATTTATTAAGATCTAATGTTCGGAAATGGGGAGGAAATTCGAAATGTCTGCACAACAAGTCCTGGATCTGATTAAGGAAAAAAACATTGAATTCGTTGATTTCCGTTTTGTCGACCTGTCCGGTCGCGCGCACCACATCACCCTGCCTGCTACCGAAGTGGAAGCCGATACGTTCGTTAACGGCGTCGCTTTCGACGGTTCCTCGATCCCGGGCTTCCGCGGCATCGAAGAATCCGATATGGTCATGATGCCGGACACCGAATCGGTCTATGTCGATCCGTTCACGGCTCATGCTACCCTGATCGTGATGAGCAACATTCATACGCCGGACGGCGAACGCTACGAGCGCGACCCGCGTTCGATCGCGCACAAGGCTGAAGAGTTCCTCCAAAAATCCGGCGTGGGCACGGCTGCTTTCTTCGCTCCGGAATCCGAATTCTTCATCTTCGACGACGTGCGTTATGAGAGCACCATGAACGCCTCCTCCTTCTTCGTCGATTCCGAAGAAGCGGCTTGGAACACGAACCGCAAGGAAGAAGGCGGCAACCTCGGCTTCAAAGTCGGCGTCAAAGGCGGCTACGTGCCGGTTGCTCCGGTCGACTCCCAACAAGACATCCGCAGCGAGATGGTCCGCCTGATGCAAGAATCCGGCCTGCGCGTCGAGCGTCACCATCACGAAGTAGCGACGGCTGGCCAAGCGGAGATCAACTTCCGCTTCGACACGCTGACGACGACTGCCGACAACCTGCTCAAATACAAATACATCGTGCACAACGTGGCTCGCCAATACGGCAAAGTCGCCACGTTCATGCCGAAGCCGCTCTTCGGCGACAACGGCTCCGGGATGCACGTTCACCAATCGATCTTCAACGAAGGCGAACCGCTGTTCTACGAAAAAGGCGGCTACGCGAACCTGAGCCAAATGGCGCTCCACTACATCGGCGGCATTCTGCACCATGCGCCGGCTCTGATCGCGATCACGAACCCGTCCACGAACTCGTTCAAACGTCTCGTTCCTGGCTACGAAGCGCCGGTTAACCTGGTTTACTCCAAAGGCAACCGTTCCGCAGCCGTTCGTATCCCGGTTGCGGCGGTTACGCCGAAGGGCTGCCGCATCGAGTTCCGTACGCCGGACTCCACGGCGAACCCGTACCTCGCGTTCGCAGCGATGCTGATGGCTGGTCTTGACGGCATCAAGCGCAAGATCGACCCGACGGCACTCGGCTATGGACCGTTCGACACGAACATCTACGAGCTGTCCGACGAAGAGAAGAAAGAAATCCGCAGCGTACCGGGCACCCTGGACGAAGCGTTGGACGCACTGGAAGCGGACTTCGAATTCTTGACCGAAGGCGGCGTCTTCACGAAGGAGTTCATCGACAACTACGTGGCCTTCAAACGCCAAGAAGCCAAGGCGGTCTCCATCCGCGTTCATCCTTACGAGTACGGCCTGTACTTCGACTGCTAATAGCGAATGTAGAAAAGCTCCCGCGAGGGAGCTTTTTTGTTGTCTGCGATGGATTCGGCACCCTTCAGTCCCTTATACGATAACGCTCTTCGCGGAGAATTCGCCTGAACATGCGCTGATCCTTCAGTTTTTTGAAATGGGTTAGCATGGGACTTAAATTCGCTTCAATGATCCATACGTCGCCGTATCGATCTAGTCCCATATCGAATCCGAATATATATTGATCGGTATATAATTTGCAAAGTTTTTCTGATGCCCGCACCGCCACCTTATCGATGGTGTGTAGCAGGGAGGATCGAGACATGTGTTTCAACTCGGACTCTCCAATCGCGGTGCGCAGAGGCAATACGGTTCCATTGCTCCTCTCATTATTCGTGACGATATAGCCATCGCCTGCAACTTTGGCGACTTTGCCAGTCACCTGCCATGGATCGGCTTTATCTCTGCGCTGTACGATAACTCGTATATCAAAAGGGCGCCCATGGACAGAGGCAAGGGGAATCCGCCGTTGTATAATGTAGTTACGGCTGCCAATTGAATCGCTCACTTTCTCGAATAACTCATCGGCGTCATCTATTGTTTTTTTTTTATCTTCCCAATGCATCTCGTACTCCATAAGGCCAGAGGCGGTAATACGGATCACGCCGAGTCCGCGCTTTCCGTCGATCGGTTTCACGATAACGTCGCGATAGGCTTCTAAAAATTCCGATAATTTATCTTTTGTGAATATTTCCGTTTTCGGCAAATGCCGGCGCAACTTGCGGGACTGTCTCATAAATCTGTATTTGATGTACTTGTTGCGTCTTATCGATATTTCCATCGATCATCCGCCTTTCGTCCGCCCCCATCCTGCGTCAAGTACTGTACCTTATCTCCTGCGTTTTGCCAGCTTTTTGGCGTATAGTAGCGGATTTAAATAGATCTTTCTAACCGTTCTCGAATCGTATGCTTTACCGATCGATACTTTGGCGGACTGCGCATTGGCTTCTATAAGCCGAATGTTTCCATTTCGATCTACGCCAAAATCAACGCCGATTTCTCCGAAATGCCCATAATTTTCTTCGACGCTATTATACATTTTGACGAGAAAATCGTGTATTTGATTTTTCAATTCCTCGATTTGCTCTTCGCTGTAATGGGGAAACAGCTTCGGTAAATAATATTCGAATCGATAAGCCTCGCCATGGGTCGATATCGGCGAATTCCTTTTCCCCACCCGAATCGGTATCGCAACGATCTCGATTTCGCCTTTTCCGTTTCGCTGCACTTCGCCGCGAAAATCCACAGCGCGATTATGATCGGCTTTCACGATATCGATTGCCTCTTGAATGATAACCCTTCTGGAGCCAAAATATCGCCTCAATACGATCCGCATATCTCTGAAGTGCTCAGCTCTATCGCGGACCAAACTTCCTAAATAGGAGTGTCTGTATCGATATCCTCTATGCTTCACTTTGGTAACCTGCATCACCTGCATGCCGCGTCTGCCGCGGCGTGCTTTGATATAGACATTCCCAATGCTTCGTATATATCTTCTGGCTTCGCTCAAGTTGCGAATGGTTCTGGTAAACGGCAAATACGGTCTAATATCCTCATCGAGGGACAACCTTTCGAATAGATCGCCTTTGTCGAAGGCGATTAAAGAGTTGATTCTTGGAATGCCCATTTTGTCGAATCGTTCTGCAATGCGTTCCACTTTGGCTCCTGAACCTCCGCGTACATAGAGCACGTCAGGGAATGGGAAATACTTCCTTCTCCAGCGTTTCTTCCGACGATCGTAATAGGTTCCCCTTATTCGTTTTCGTCTATAGTCTACATCCTTCGTCGTAAAGAAGTTGAGCCTGGTTCTTGCTATTCGATTGGCGGCGACAAGTCCTCTAACTCCCGTCGTTTTAACAAAAGTGTTTCCCAGGATTACGCTAACAATCGGTTTCCTGCCTGAGAATAATCTCGAACGCAAATGCAGTCACCCCTTCGTCCAGTTTCTTCTTATTCCGTTATCATTTCATTTTTCGTTTTTACGCGGGATGTCAGGCAATTCATTAACGGAGATCACGTCGGCCGTTTTTTTGCCCGGTTTTGTCCAGTACTTTTCGTTACCTGGAAGTTCGTCAAACCAGGAGGCTTCTTTCGGGCAATCCAGAATCATAAACTTGCCGAACTCATCGTCTCTTGACTGGTGATATTTCAGATAAGCCTTGCCGTTCTCGATTGCCAGTATTTCAATCTTTCCCGAGGTGTGGCTCATACAGAGCTTTACGCGTTTACCCAGCCCGGACGTTCTTGACTTCGCTCCTTCTACGAGGCGATAAGCTTCTTCCAGACTGAGGACGAATCCGCGATTCCCCGCAACGGGCCTGTTTATGAAAAAGTAGTAAGGGGTGACGCCTGCCCAGGATAACTTATCCAGCAATTCGCCAAGTATCGCAGGGTCGTCGTTGATGCCCTTAAGAATCGGCGTTTGATTGACCACGACCGCTCCAGCATCGTGTAAAGCTTGAAAGCAAGCTCTGGCCTCGGCAGTGATTTCTCTTGGATGATTTACATGAGCCATAATATAAATCCGTTTCTGTGCCGTGGAGTGCTTGCGAATAAGCGCAAGCAGGCCTTCGTCCTCATAAATTCTCATGGGATTAAACAAAGGCATTTTCGTTCCGATTCGAATAATCTGAATATGTTCCATCGCTCGCAGGCTTTCGATGATGCCGCTCAATTTCTTCGTGGATAAGATCAGGGGATCTCCTCCCGTGAGCAGGACGTTGTTAATCTCGGCATGCTGCGCAATGTACGTAAGACCCTGTTGAACATCCGGCATGGCTTCCTGTACATCGTCTCGAAACAATCGTTTGCGAAAACAAAACCGGCAATAAGATCCGCAGACCTCCGAAACGAGCAGCAATGCCGTCGTTTTGTATTTATGCTGACAACCTTTAACGACATAGTTTGTGTCTTCATCCGAAGCGTCCCATCGGCCATATTCCGCCAACTCATTCGTGTTGGGAATAACCAGCCGTCGGATGGGATCGTCCGGATCCGACCAATCAATAAGCTGTAAATAATAATCGTTAAGTCGAAAAACGAATTTATCGATGACTTGACGTAAAGAAGCTTTCTCGCTTTCGGTCAATTGAGGAAGGCTCGCAATATCCGTAAGATATTTAACCGGCAAGGCTACTACCTCCTGTTAATGTCTCCTCTTGCGTTTTCAAGCTCATCATCCTTTCGAGACATTTAATACCCTAAGAAATGCGCCGAAGGCGTGACAAGTGTTGGCTGGTGCGGAATAGCCGAAAAAAAACCTCGCGTTTTTTTCGTAAACCCGCGTTAATCAGGCGGAAATTCATCTTCTAGCCAGCATCCTTTTCGCGCGGCGATATCTTCGATAAAGCTTCCGGTCCAGATGCTCCAAGCCTATGCAATCCGGCTTCGTATTCGCCTCGATAAACCATACGTTCCCCTTCTTATCAATTCCCATGTCCAATCCGATGATTTTAAGGGGAAAACGGGACCCAAGCCGCTGCGCAATTTGATAGGACACGTCTATCAAATCCCGCATCACTCTGACGGCGTTCAAGCGTTGATCGGCATTTTGCAGCGCCTTGACAACTTCCACGTCCAGTGCTCCCTTTGATACATTGGTAACGACGGAGGACGATTTAGGAGCGACTTTGGCGCTCATCAGGGAAAGCGTCCACCGGTTCAAAGGTTTTTGCAATACGACCCGCACGTCGAACGGTCGTCCATGGTAGGTTGCCAACGATATCCCGCGTTGAATGAGATATTTTTTTTTCGATTTAAGCTTCTTCTTTATATTCGCAACGGCAGTTTCCTTCGAGCACCGAACGGTTGTTTGATTATCGGAAATCTCGACATCGCCATCATTCAACTTGCTAACCCTTATCACGCCATTGCCTTTGCGGCCTACATCCGGCTTAATGTATAGCGTAGAATAACTTCGCAACATCCTTTTGATTCTGGATGAGCGAAACCTGTGTGTTGCAGGTACGTAATGCTTCAAAATAGGATCATTCATCAATATTTTTCCCTTTTTCATTTTGCTTCGAACAATGGTATGTTTCATAACCTCAACTCCATTTTCTAAATGATTTTTCGTAATCCGCTGATATATTGATCGATCTTTCTGCCCGGAGGCATCGTGCTTATCCATTTGTCTCTACTTATCTTTGAACGAATGGCTCGAACCAGCGGGTAAGGGACGTGCAGCAATGCGTACAGTAAAAATCGATCCTCTGCGCTCAACGGGCGAAAACGGTCGTAATAATCGATCCAACGCAGCAGTTCATCACAGTCCCAGGCTGCATTTCGATGCAAGATATGGGCAAGGTCCGTCATTCTCGCCTGCAGCGAAGTGTTCTCAAAATCGATCAGACGCATGAAGCCTTTCCGATCCAGAATCAAATTCGGATAGTTATAGTCGCCATGTACCCATGCGCGCACGGCCGCCTCGCATTTGACGGCTTCCATGCTCTTCGGTTCGCCGAGATAGCGTGTCGCTTCGTCGCAGAGAAAGATGAACGCATGCACAGGAATGTCTTGAACATGTTGCAGCGTAGTACGATAATCGGCGATGACGCTTGTCAACGTCGTATATCGCTCCCTTCCCGCCGGTACCTCGCGAAGGATGGGGAATTGCGCATACCGATGGAAGGATGCCAGCGTCCTGATCGCTTGTTTCCATTCGGATGGCGTTTCGAAATTCGGCGACCTTCCTTTGATCCAATTGGTAACCATAACCGGTTTGTCATTTCTTTTGGCCCATAATCTCCGATCCCTTGTCGCGACGATTCTGGGACCGTAGGGGAAACCCGACTCTACAAGTTGAATCAGGATATCGGCAATGAAATCAACCTCGCTATCGGGGAAGTTATAAGTTTTGCAGCAAAGAGCACGGCCGTCCGACGTCAGCATTCTCTGAACATCACGCACTTTCTTTATCCTTGTGATCGTCAAAGGATACAGAGTCTCAATATGCCCCGCTAACGACAACGGCAGATCCCTCCGTATTCGTAATGCTTAGCGGCATTTCCCGCTGTTGTGCTGCCCACGCGTCTAACCCTCGAATCATTTCCAATCGCTTCGACCAAGTCTCCGTAAGCACGTTGAATGCCGATGCACGTTTGCCGTCATGGATTTGTCGAGCGGAATACCATGCTTCTCTCGGCAAACGATAGAGGCATGCGACGATGAAACGTTCTGTCCGCGTTAGCGGTTTGTGTTCCTCATAACCGGCCAGGAGCGCCTTCATAAGAGGCTCCGAATAATCGGTTACATTGCTAAGCGTTTTGGCGAGTTCATAATAAGCGCAACCCCACCTTACCGCTTCCCAATCTACTAGATATAATCCGTTGGGATGTATAATAACGTTCTGCCTTGTTACGTCTCCGTGGATAAGCGAAGGTTGATATTGCTGAAATATCCGCTTTACTTTCGGCTGGCTAAGGACGCTCCACGACTCCTCGGCTAGTGAAAGGCATTGCTGCCCCTGCTCCTTAAACCATTGGCCGAATTCATTCCTTTGTTTTTTCAGCGACCGTAAATGAGTGACAAACGCCATGTGCTGAAAGCGGAGACGGTTGATTTCTTTCATTGCAATAGACGGCATTACAGGTGACTGCCGGTTAGAAATAAGATGCAGCCGTGCAAGCGCTTCGCCGAGCCGTGCATAATCCTCTTCCTTCCCGCCTAAATGAGAACCGTCTATCCACTCCGTCACATAATAATGTCGTCTGT
The DNA here is from genome assembly GCF_014212125.1 of Cohnella nanjingensis. Taxonomy (GTDB): domain Bacteria; phylum Bacillota; class Bacilli; order Paenibacillales; family Paenibacillaceae; genus Cohnella; species Cohnella nanjingensis. Next base: position 3,981 of record NZ_JACJVP010000004.1, on the reverse strand, counting down.
TTTTTGTGATCCAGTATGTTCCCTTTTTTGAAGGCAGCCATTGTGGAATGCCTGTAAAGCCTAGCTTTCTTAACCGTTCGGTCCGGCTGCAAACACGCTGCAGTTGCCTCCGCATACCGCCATAAGGTTTAAGACAAAACGATTCTTTTTCCGTCATTACGCGATATGCGGCGATTTTTTTGTAGACAGAAGGATGAGCGTAAATACGATGATTACGCAAACCATACTCCATTAAAATGGACCTTAATCGCCGTTTCGATCTTGAGCGGAACACGACGCTCCCCTCCAACTTCGCACGGTAATCGCTTAAACACTATATGAAACACTGCAATGAAACGCGAATACGCGAATGATAATTGGGTTTATACCTGCATTGGTTATATCCGCTCTTACTTGGCGTACTTCTTCACGCCTATATTGCATGTATTCGAGACAAACACTTGAGCCACGCGGTCGGCAATCTCATATGATGGACCCTATACGGAAGCATTGTCCTACCCCAGTCCTGCCTAGTGCCGCAATTCTGATTCCGTACCATCATGAAAACGAAGGAGGACAAGAATGAAAAAAACATGGATGCTCAGGCAACTGATACAATCGAAAAAAATGGCGTTTATCATGGAAGCTCATAACGGACTTTCGGCTAAAATCGTTCAAGAAAGCGGTTTTAAAGGCATTTGGGCCAGCGGTTTATCGATGTCCGCAGCCATGGGAGTACGGGATAATAATGAGGCTTCCTGGACGCAGGTCATGGATGTCCTGGAATTTATGAGCGATGCAACTTCGATTCCTATTTTGCTCGATGGGGATACGGGGTATGGAAACTTCAACAATGCCAGAAGATTGGTCAAAAAGCTGGAGCAGCGTCAAATCGCCGGGGTATGCATTGAAGATAAAATGTTCCCCAAAACAAATTCATTCATTAATGCGGAGTCCCAGCCTTTAGCAGACATTGATGAATTTTGCGGGAAAATCAAATCCATGAAAGATGCGCAAATGGACGAAGATTTCGTGGTCGTGGCGCGAGTAGAAGCGTTTATAACAGGTCGCGGTCAAGAGGAGGCTTTCAAACGCGCGGAGCATTATCGGCAGTCTGGTGCCGATGCTATACTCATACACAGCAAGAGATCGGATATTTCCGAAATTGAGTCATTCATGAAAGAGTGGGGGGACAGGTTGCCCATCGTTGTTGTCCCTACCACTTACTACAAAACGCCTACCTCCCGGCTTCAGGAGCTCGGAGTTAGCCTCGTCATTTGGGCTAACCATAATTTGAGGGCATCGATCGAAGCCATGCAAAGAATATCCAGCCAAATTCTTCAGGACGCAAACCTTCTCCGGGTTGAAGGCAGCGTCGCTCCGCTCGAAGAGGTATTCAGGCTTCAAGACGCGGAAGAGCTTAAGTTAGCCGAACAAAGATATCTCCCTTTTTTGAAGGATCCACGTTTATGATGGACGCAGGGCTGTTTGGAAAAACGTTGAAAAAAATGGGGTTTACGTTCTTCAGCGGCGTTCCGTGCTCCTATTTAAAAAGTTTAATTAATTATGCAATCAACGAATGCGATTATGTAGCAGCCGCTAATGAAGGCGAAGCCGTTGCCATAGCATCCGGTGCGTCTATTGGCGGTAAGAAACCCGTCGTACTGATGCAAAATTCGGGTTTGACGAATGCCGTTTCGCCGTTAACTTCTCTTACTTATCCGTTTCAAATTCCTCTGCTTGGTTTTGTAAGTCTGCGCGGCGAACCGGGGATGCCTGATGAGCCGCAGCATATGCTGATGGGGCGGATTACGACACAGCTGTTGGAACTGATGCAGGTGGAATGGCAGTATCTCAGCAACCATGTGGAGGAAGCCGCACGACAAGTGATTCAGGCAGCCGATTGTATTTCAAAAGGCAGGTCTTTTTTCTTTGTCGTCAAAAAAGATACATTTAAAGACGAGCCGTTGCGTAAGCAGCACGCCGCCGTTCATTCGAATCGGGACAAAAGGAAGCGTCATGCGAACATTCAAATGCCCACGCGTTTTGCGGCTTTAAAGGCGATCAATGCTTTGAAAGACTGCCATACCGTTCAACTCGCCACAACCGGAAAAACCGGTCGAGAATTGTATGAAATCGAAGATGCCGAAAACAACCTATATATGGTAGGTTCCATGGGCTGCATCAGTTCCCTCGGACTTGGACTGGCGCTAAGCCAACCGAAAAAGGATATCGTCGTGATCGACGGAGACGGTTCTTTGCTAATGCGTATGGGAAGCTTGGCGACGAACGGTTATTATCATCCGCCGAATATGGTTCATATTTTGCTTGACAACAATGCGCATGAATCGACAGGGGGACAAAGCACCGTATCTCATCATATCGATTTTATTGAGATAGCTGCCTCTTGCGGTTATGCCAAATCGCTATACACGCACAGTTTGGAAGAGTTGGAAGCATCGTTGAAAGAATGGAAACAATCAAAAGGGCTGACTTTCATCTATCTCAAAATCGATAAACAATCGAAAGATCAGCTTACTCGCCCCCATATCAAACCTCACGAGGTAAAAAAAAGACTGCATGCGTTTATAAACAACCCATGAGATAGAAAGAAGGAGATTTATGAGGGCAATACACCGAAACATCCTGCTTACTCCTGGTCCAGCTACGACCACGGATAGCGTAAAAATGTCGCAGGTGGTACCGGATATTTGCCCCCGTGAAGAGGAATTTGGCGAGGTTATGCGGTATATTTGCAACGAACTTACCAGATTAGTCGCAGATCCTGAGCATTATGCCACGGTGTTATTTGCCGGTTCCGGCACTGCGGCGGTTGAATCCATGATAAGCTCAATCCCGGGTAAAGATGCCGTGCTTATCGTTAATAACGGTGCATATGGAAAACGGATGTGCGAGATCGCATCGGTTTATGGGCTGAATTACATGGAATTTAACAGTTCTCCGGAGGATACCATCGATTTAGTCGCCTTGGAAAAATATATCCGCTCTTCGACCCGGGCGATCAGCCATCTCGCCGTCGTTCATCATGAGACGACAACGGGGCTTTTAAACGACGTTAACGCAATCGGCGAAATATGCAAGCAGCATGCCATCGACCTTATTGTCGATGCGATGAGTTCATTCGGCGCCATACCCATACGTATGAACGAAATGAACATTGCCTATCTGGCCTCCAGCTCCAACAAAAACCTTCAAGGAATGGCAGGCGTATCCTTCGTCATAGCGAATAGATCCAAATTAGACAAGTTAAAGGATGCGCAACCGAGGAACTTTTACTTGAATTTGTACGCGCAATACATCCATTTTTCAAAACGTAATCAAATGCGGTTTACGCCTCCCGTCCAAACGTTATACGCCTTAAAACAAGCCCTCGACGAACTGAAACAAGAAGGGGTTGCAAAACGATATAAGAGGTATACATCGTCGTGGGAAGCGCTGATAAACGGAATTAGAGAGTTGGGATTAACCCACCTCGTTCCGGAGAAACATCACTCCAAAATCATTACCTCTATTATCGAACCCGATTGTGCCGGCTATCATTTTCAAACGATGCACGATTACTTTTACAAGCAAGGCATTATGATCTACCCCGGCAAACTCGACAGGTTGAATACGTTCAGGATAGCTAATATCGGGGATATCACGCCTAAAGATATTGCGTTATTCTTGGCATTGCTCCAAGTGTATCTCAGAAGCATCGGGTTTGTACGAGAGAAGTGATCATGTCCGCGTATCAAGGCCAGACGAAATTCGCGAAGAACGCGTCGCAAGCTTACGGCTATTGAGCGAACGCGCGTGCGGGTTTGGGGAGCGCGCCCTTAGGAGGGCGCGCCGAGCGGGAACGTGCCGACGCGCTCGTAGCTGGGCCGCCGGCCCAGGTGCGAGCGGAAGAGCGTGACCGCGTCCGCGGTCCAGGCCGGCGCGGCGTCGGCGGTCGCCGCAGCCGCGCCGGCTGCGCTCTCCGCGGCGGTCGCCGCGGAG
>NZ_JACJVP010000039.1 GCF_014212125.1 Cohnella nanjingensis | reverse complement strand
CACCAACAGCCAGCACCACGGCGAGCACCACCGACAGGCGCCACCATCAAGCACCCCCAGCGAGCACCCCCGGCAAGCACCACCAGCAAGCACCACGGCGAGCACCACGGCGAGCACCACCGACAAGCACCACCATCAAGCACTACCGGACAGGTCCCAGCCCATGAAGTCCGGGCGACCTTTGCCCAACCGAAGACGAATATTCCCTACGATTATTAGGTGTGTAAGCCCTGAAAGCGATAATGGCCAAGACCCATTTTCATAAAAAAAAAGCACCTCTTCGCGCTTGGCCCGCATGCCGAGAAGGAGCGAGCATCCGCGCGAAGAAGCGCTCTAATATGTGCCGCAAGAATCTTGCTTACCCCAGCGTCCCCTCGGAGACGCGGACGGAGACCGTCCCCGCGGATCGGCGCGGCATCAGCCACGTCTCTCCGTTCCGGAGCAGATAGGCTCCCTCCTCCAAGGCTTCCGGCGATGCGACGGACCGGTAGGCGCCCGCTTCGTCGGCGATCGCGTCCGCTTCCCCGGCTCCGCGCAGCCATACGACCGGCTGCTCCGAACGGTCCGAACGGAGCGTGAGATCGATGCGCGCGTCCGTCTTGCGCGCCGACAAGCGGATAGCCGAGCCGAGGTCGTCCTCGAACGTATACGCCGTCTCCGAGGTCGCGTACAGGCAGAAGACGAGCCGATCATAACCGTCGACGCGATTGCCGACGGAGCCCCCGAGCGCCAGCGAGGCGTTCAGATTCATCGGGACGACCGCGTTCTCCCGGAGGTAGACCGGGATATCCGCCAGGTCTGCCCGGACCGTCGCCCGGCATCCGCCTTCGATCTCGCCGCCGTCCGCGAGGAGCGGCAGCCAGCGGCCTTCCGGGAAGTAGACTTCCTTGGAGAAATGTCCTTCCTCGATGACCGGAGCGACGAGCAGGCTCGCGCCGAACATGTACTGGCCGTAATGCGTCCGGCAGCTCGGATCCTGCGGGAACGCGGCGAACATCGGGCGCATCATCGGCACGCCTTCGCGGGCGGAGCAGATCGCCTCCGCGTAGATATACGGCAGCAGATTCATGCGCAGATCGGCGTACTTCTTGTACAGTCCGATCACCTCCGGGCGGCCGGTCCGCTCGGCGATGTTCCATGGGGTCCGATCCTGGTTGAACTCCCCCTTCGTCTCCGCATGATACTGCATGACCGGACAGAAGGCGGCCATCTGCGCCGAGCGGACGAACAGTTCGGCGGTCGGAATGTCGCCGTGGAAGCCCGACAGATCCCAGCCCCAGAACGGGATGCCCGACAGCCCGCTGCTCAGGCCCGCATGCAAGGAGGACCGGAAGGCGTCATAGGTCGACCGCTCGTCGCCGGCCCAATGCAGCGGATGGTTCTGCGCCCCGGCATAGCCTGCGCGGCTGAAGGTGATGCCGCCGCCCCTCGCCCGCGTCTCCTCTTGCACGAACGCGTAGTAGCTGCCGATGTAGCGGTTCGGGTACAGATTGCGCATCTCGGCGCCGGTGCTGCCGTCCGTGAACCTCAGATCCGGCCCGAAGACGCATTCCCCGCCGTCGGTCTTGAAGCCGTCGATCCCGATCTCGCCCGTCAGGTAACGCCGCTTGTCGAACCACCACCCGTTCGCTTCTTCGTTCGTGAAGTCGAGGACGAGACTGTCCTTGAACCAGTTGTACGGGATTCGATACGGCGAGCCGTCCGCTTCGCGCACCTGATAGCCGGCGGCCAGCATCGCGGCTTCGTCCGCGTCTTTCTGCACGTGCGCGACGCCGTACATATGCTTCACGATCGGGATCTGCCATAGGAGCACCTTTAGGCCGTCCGCGTGCAGCGACCGGACCATCTCCCGCGGATCCGGCCAGCGTCCCCAAGCCGGGAATTCGTAGTCTTCGTAGCGGAGCGCCGTCTTCCCGTCCGTCGGCTCGTACTTCGCGTCGTTGAAAATATAGAACGTCGCCTCGTCGCTCCATTGCTCGAGCACGAACACCGTGGCGGGAATCTCATGCCGCTTCGTCATCTCCGCCTGCTTCAGCGCTTCGGCCTGGCTGTCCCAGTTGTTGCTGGACATCCAGGGACCGAACGCCCACTTCGGCGGCAGCGCCGGCTTGCCCGTCACGTCCGTGTAGGTGCGGACCGCGTCCAGCGGCTCGCCCGGCATCAAGATCAGCTCGAGCGACGGGCTGGACGCCGTCACGTCGACCCGGATCTGCATCCGGTCGGCGAGCGTGTCGCCGAAGTCGAACGCCGAATACATCGGCGTGTTCGCGTAGAGGCCGTAGCCTCGGGAATGCAAGACGAACGGAACCGGGATGTACGTGCGCATCCCTTGGCTCCGGTATTCGTTGTAGACGTAATTGTCCACGGTGACGCCCCGGTATTCGAATCGGGCGTAGCGCTCTCCCATGCCGTACAGGCGATCGGCGTCATCGAGCCCGAAGTTGCAGCGAATGCCCCGGACGCCCGCGCCGTCGTACAGCAGCTCCGCCGCCGCTTGGCCGTGCTTGCCGTAGCTGCGAAGCAGCGCGTCGCCTCGCCAGGCTACCTCGTAATCCAGCGCACCCTCGCGGGATCGCGACAGGCGCAGCTCCCAGTCGCCGAACCGCGTGGCGGATTTCACGCCGCGATCCGACAACCCTTCGAGAGACGGCGTGCTGTTGTCCGACAGCCCGTCATACGATTGTACGCCGTTGTCAGACAACCCTTCGTGCTGCCGCGTGCTGCGCTGACCCGCTTCTACCGATAGGCGCAACGCCCGATCGTAAGCCGAGGCGTCGAACACGAGGTCGACGCCGTCCGTCGCGTCCGGGATGGGACGGAACGACAGCCGCACGCCTTGCGGCAGCCGTGCCCAGCCGGCCAGTTCGCCGAGCGGCAGCCACTGGCGCGGGCGGAACGCATACGTCCCGGACGCGCTCTCCTCTCCCTCGATCCCGAATCGGTATTCGACCCGCTCGCCCAAGGCGAACCGGCCGAGCGCCGCTTCCCAATACGACTCTCCCTCCGGCGAACGGCCTATGCGCATCGGAACGGTCTGCCACGCGCCGCCCTCCGCGCGATACTGCGCGTACGTTCGCTGCTCCGGGCGGAACGGCTGCGTCACCGCCCGGACGCGCACGAGCTCGTCCGCGAGCGGATGGCGGGGCTGCCGCTCGTTCACGTAGAACAAATAAGGATCCTCCGTCCCGGTCGGCTCGTGCAGGAAGCGGACGCCGCCGCCGGCTGCTCCGCCGCGCTGCTTGAAGGCCAGCGTCCCGCGGGCGATCGCATCCAGCAGCGACGCGAACGGGCTGGCCGGCGGCTGGCCGCGCTCCCGCCAATGCGCCGCGTACAGCGGCTCGCGCGCGGTCGCCTCGTCCACGGCGCCGAGCCGGCCGCCGCTCGCTTCCTGCTGCCGGTCGAGCCCGGCTAGCAAGCCCTTCGCCCGGGCGAGATCGCCCTTCTCGGCATAGTACCAAGCGAGCAGCGCGGTCAAGTCCGGCCGTTCGCAGCCGCCGTAGTACGTGTCGGATTCGCTCAGTCGGACGCCCTGGCTCGAAGCCAGCTCCCGCTCCAAGACATCCAACGCTTCGATCAGGATGCGATCCTCGATGCCGAGCAGCCCGAACGGGACCGCCGCCAGCACGATATCCCCGTCGATCCGCGACGACCCGAGACGGCTGACGATCTTCTCGTCCTTGATGAACTTCGCGAACACGAGCTCCCGGATCGCCTTCAGCCAGCGCTGGATCGCTTCGCCCTCGCCGGACGCATGCGGCTGGACGGCCAGGAGGCCGCCATAGGCGATCGCCAGGTTGGCGAACCAGACGGCTTCGTCCGTCGGACCGCCCGCCTCGGCGAGCCAGTGCGCCCGCGGCTTGGCGAAGCCGGCGCCGACTTCGGAGACGGCGGCCGCCAGCAGCCGCTCCGAGGCGGCAGGCCCTGCGTATCCGGCGCTGCGGCTGACGCCGTACGCCCACAGCCAATAAGCGGCGGCAGCGGACGGCTCTTCATCAACCTCAGCCTCTACCTTTGCCTTTGCCTCTTCCTCCGCCTCAAACTCCGTCCCCGACTCCATCCCCGCTCCTTCGTCGCCGTCCGTATCCGAACCGCCGAGGAGCGCGGCCGCAAGCGCCCGCTCCATCCGCGCCAGGATCGGCGCGGCTTGCTCAGCTTCGCCTGCTTGGGCCAGCGCGTAGGCGAGCCATGCGGATTCGGCCCAGCGGAGCCGGTCTCCGTTCAGGCCGGCTTCGCCATTCTCCGCGACGATCCACGCCGCGTAGGGGGACAAAACGCCTTCGCGTCCGTTCACGCCGCTTTCCCTCCTTCATGGCTTCGTCCCGCTATCCAAGGACGAAGCAGCGCTTGCTCGGCGTCTCCGAACGCTTCGATCGTTTCGCCAATACCTTGCTCTCTTCTATAAATGACGCAGATCGATTCGTTCGACCCGGAATGGTCATGGTTCATCGGCAGGGCAACTCGCCGCGTCCCTGCAAGCTCATCTCCGCGGTAAGGCATCTGTCTCTCTCCTTCGCATGGGCATTGCGGCGTTTATTCGCCGTTATATAATAAGAGGGATGGGATCGTTGTACGCGAATACAACGATCCCATCGCCCGGTGCCGCCGCGCCATCCCGTTCGCCTCTCCAAGCCACGGACGGCGGCGGCCGCTTTTTATGAGCTGGATAAACGATTCCGAAGACGCGTTATTTGCCGAGCAGCGCTTCGACTTTCTTCTGGGCATTGTCCAACGCGGCCTGCGCGGTCTCCCGTCCGAGCTTCGCTTTGTCCAGCTCTTCCCCTACGGCGCCTGTCAGCTCGCTCCACTTCTCCGGCTTCGGTCCGACCGGCGGCAGCACGAGCGAATCGAGCGCCTCGATCACGACCTTCTTCGACTCCGGCGGGGCGATCTTGAAGTACGCGTCCATGACGGATTCATCCGACACGGCCGGGACGCTCCAGCCCGCTTCGATCCGCTTGCCCACGGCGGCGGGATCGCTGCTCATGAACTTGATGAATTTCCAGGCGGCTTCCGCGTGCTTCGAATTTTTCGAGGCGACGAGTCCGTCCGCGAAGAAATGATGCGCCTTCGTCTTGTTCCCCGGCTCCAGCGCGATATCCCATTTGAACGGGAGATCCTTGAAGCTGCCGAAGTTCCAGATCCCGGCGCGCAGCATCGCGATCTGGCCGGACTTGAACGCGTTCAGGTCGGCGTCCGGCTGGTTGAACGTGTCGTCGTTCAGCGCCGGAGACACCTTGTACTTGCTCGCCTTGTCGATCATCCACTGAAGCGCTTCTACGTTGGCCGGGCTGTTTAGCGTCGGTTTGCCGTTCGCGTCCCATACGCCCCCGCCGTTCTGCGCGATCGTCTTGTAGAACTCGTAGAACTGAATCGGCGCGTACGTGCCCCATACGCCTTTCTTCGCTTCCGTCAGCTTCTGCGCGGCGTCGAGCTCTTCCTTCCACGTCCAGGAGGCGTCCGGGTAGCCGACTTGCTTGGCGTCGAACAGATCCTTGTTGTAGAACAGCACGACGTCGGAGAAGCTCTCGGTCACGCCCATCTGCTTGCCGTTATAATTGAAAGCATCGTAGGCGAGCTTCTTGAACACGTCCGGCTTGAACGACGTATCCGCCGCGATGGTAGGCGTCAGATCCAGCAGCAGGTCTTTGGAGGCGTACGTCAGGAAGTTCTCGTAGCCGACCTCGAAGACGTCCGGCGCGCTGTCGGTCGACACCAGCGTGTTCAGCTTCGTGAAGTAGTTCGCGTAGTCGACGATCTCGTAGTCCACCTTGACGTCCGGATTCGCGTCCTCGAACGCTTTGATCATCGCCTTCAGCGTCTCTTCCTGGCCGCCGTTCGCTGTATACTGCATCATCTTGATCGTGACCGGATCTTTCGCCGCCTTCGTCGCTTCCGGCGATGCCGCCTTCGAGGCGGACGACGTGTCCGATGGCGCAGCGCTGCCTGCGCTGCCGTCTTTGTTCGAGCCGCATGCGCTCAGGATAGCCATCGTCGTGAGCAATAGGATGGCCCCGCTTTTTCTCCACATCCGAAACCCTCTCCTTCCGAGATTGAATCTGCGATCTTGCTTCGTTACGGTAAGACCCTGCCCCTTGCCCCTTCGAACGGACTCTTCCGGCCGAACCACCTCCTAGCGGAATTTCCGAATCCGCTTACTTGATTCCGCTCATCGTCATGCCTTTAATGAAATACCGTTGGGCGAACAAGTAGACGACGAAGATCGGGACGAAGCTGATCACGTTGCCGGCCATCAGGATGTTCCACTGGGTCGCCCATCGCCCTTGCAGCTTGCTGAGCCCGAGCGGCATCGTCATCAGCTCTTTGCTGTTCGTCACGATCAGCGGCCAGAGGAAGCTGTTCCACGAGCTCATGAAGGCGAAGATCGTCAGCGCGGCGAGCGTCGGCTTGACGAGGGGGAGCACCACGCTGCGAAAAATCCGGAAGTAGGAGGCGCCGTCCATGAACGCGGCTTCGAGCAGGTCGTCCGGAATCGTCATGATCTGCTGTCGCATCAGGAAAGTCCCGTAGGCGCTGAAAATGCCTGGCAGGATCAGAGCCGCGTACGTATCGATCAGGTGCGTCTTCTGAAAAAGGATAAACAGCGGCGTCAGCGTTACCTGGGTCGGAATCATCATCGTCGTCAGGAACAGGAGGAAGATGCCTTGACGCCCTCTGAACGGAATCTTGGCGAAGACGTATGCCGCCATCGTGCAGACGAAGAGCTGCAGAATCGTGGTCGCCACGGCGACGCCGACGCTGTTCAGCAAGAAGCGGGAGAGCGGAAAGTACTTGGCGATCTCGGCGAAGTTGTCGAAGTTCCAATGGGACGGGAGCAGCTGCGGCGGCATCTTCACCACTTCCAGGTTATCCTTGAACGCGCCGGACAGCATCCAGACGAACGGGAACGCGAGGATGACGGACACCAGGATCAGCACGGCGTGCGACAAGCCGTTGCGCAGCCGAAGGCCTTTATCTCTCATAGACGACCCACCTCCGTTGCAGCCGTTGCAGCACCGTCGTGACCGCCAGGATGATCACGAACAGCACCCAGGATTGCGCGGCCGCGAAGCCCATCTTGTTGTATTGGAACGCATTCTTGTACACCTGCTCGACGACCGTGCTGGTGGCGCCCGCCGGGCCGCCGTTCGTCATGATCAGCACTTGGTCGAACAGCTGGAACGAGTTGATCAGCGAGATCGTGACGACGAAGAACAGGGAAGGCGACAGGAGCGGGATCGTGATGTTCCACAGCCTCCGCCAAGCCGAAGCGCCGTCGAGGGAAGCCGCTTCGTAGTAATCCTCCGAGATGTCCTGCAATCCGGCCAGCAGGATGATCGAGACGAAGCCGATATCCTTCCAGATCGTCACCGCGATCACCGAGACCATCGCCCAAGTCGGATCCTGCAGCCATACCGGACCTTGGATGCCGACCAGCGACAACAAATAATTGACCAGTCCGCTCTGTCCGTTCAGAATCCACCGCCACACGATCGAGACCGCGACCCAGGAGGTGATGACCGGCACGAACACGGCGGCGCGGTATGCTTTGACCCCGCGCATGTTCCGGTTCAGCAGCACGGCCAGCAGCGTGCCCAGGATCGCGACAAGCGGCATGTAGCCGATCAGGAAGACGAAGACGTTCCGGATCGACGTATACGACTTCTCGTCCTTGAAGACGTTGACGTAATTGTCCCAGCCGATGAAGTGAAGCTTCGTCCAGCTGCTCAGCAGATCCCAGTCCGTGAAGCTGATGACCACCGACGAGATCATCGGCACGAGCTGGAAAGCCAGCAGCCCGAGCACGGCGGGGAGCAGGAAGACCGCGGCCGCCGCCCGGCGGTTCCACTTCCGTTGTCCTACCATTGTCATGTTCCTTTCTCTGTGGGGTGGAAGGCCGGCAGGACCGGCTAGCGCAGCGAACGTACCGTCCCGCGAACGACGAGGGATAACGGGGTCAGGATCGGCGCAGGCGATGCCTCCGCCGTGCCGTCGATCGCCTCGAGCAGGCACTGCGCGGCCATCGATCCCCGCTCGGCGATGCGCTGGTTGACCGTCGTCAGCGGCGGGTTGCTCATCCGGGCGATAGAGAGATCGTCGAAGCCGATGACCGAGACGTCGCCCGGCACCGACCGGCCGGCCTCGTTCAATCCGCGCATGACGCCGAGCGCGACCATGTCGCTGGTGGCGAAGACGGCGGTGATATCCGGGAATTGCCGCGCGATGAGCCCGCCGGCCTCTTCGCCGTACTCGAACGTGACGGAGCTCTCGAACACGTGATCCGCGTTGTAGAACAAGCCCGCTTCCTTCAACGCCCTCTTGTAGCCGAGGAACCGCTTCTCGATGACGCCGTCCTTGCGGATCATCCCGGTGACCAGCGCGATGCCCGTATGTCCGTTCTCGATCAAGTGGCGGGTCGCCAGATAGCCGCCCTCTTCGTCGTCGATCCCGATCACGTTGAACGAACGGTCATGAATGTAGCTGTCGATCAGAACGATGGGCAGCTCAACCTTCTTCAACTCTTCGTAGAAGCTCTCTTGATAAATGCCCAGGATGATGGCGCCGTCCAGATTGCGCTGCATCGAGGTGTCGAGATAGCCGTCGCCTTTGTCCACCCCCGACAGGATCATATGATACCCCGCTTGCCGGAGCTTCGCCTCGATGCCGCAGACGAACTCGCTGTAGAACGGGTTCTGCAGCAGCAGCTGCGACTGATCCTCCGTCTGGGGAATGACGACGCCGATCAGCTTCGACTTGTTGTTCGCCAGGCTCCGCGCCGAGAAGTCCGGGATATAGTTCAATTCCTTGATCGCCTGCTGCACTTTCTTGATCGTGTCGGGAGACACCTTGCCCTCCCTGCCGTTCAGCACGTACGACACCGCCGCCGTCGATACGCCCGCCCGTTCCGATACATCCCGAATCGTTACGCGTTTCATTTTCATCACCTGTTCGGTTGGAATCGGCTAATTTGCCACTTAAACGCTTAACCTATGGATCGATTATATGCGATTAATAAAGCGATTACAATAGCATTTTTAACGAAAAATAGATGTTGAAATTGTTAACCGGTTAACTGACAACCGCTTTGCGGCGCAGAAAAAAAGCGGATCAGCTTCCCGCTGCCGCACCTTGCTTTCTTGCGCCTACTTCGCCTACTCCTCGCTCAACTGCTGCAGATATAGTGGGCTTTTGGCGGGGAAACGATTCAAGGGGCTGTATATAAAGGTCATAAACTGACCTAAGGACAGTCCCTTTAGCCTTACTGCGGCATATGTAAACTGCCTACATGGGCTGTCGGCGAGTTGGAGCGGCGAATGTGCGGAATTCATTTACCTACATTGGCAGTCGGCGAGCTGGAGCGGCGAATGTGCGGAATTCATTTACCTACATTGACAGTCGGCGAGTTGGAGCGGCGAATGTGCGGAATTCATTTACCTACATAGCGGTCGGCTGGCTGGAGCGGCGAATACCCGTATTTGGTCGTGACGCTCGCTAAAATGCACCAAGGGACTGTCCCCCAGGCCCCATCGGCCTTCTGAGACAGTCCCTTCGCACGTTCGTTCAAGCATTCACGTCCCGTCCGGGCGCCTTGTCGCCCGTCTGCAGAACCCCCCGCAAGATGGCCTCGAGCCCCCACCGGAACCGTTGAAGGTCGCCCGTCTCGTCTCCGGAGAACATCACGTCCTTGAGCGCGGCGATCATCGGATAACGGAGGGGATCGAGCGAACGGAAAGTCTCGGTGATCGTTTGCAGCGTGGTTCCCATCCGATCGCGGGAAGTTTGCTCGAAGGCCACGGAAGCCGTATAGAGAAGCAGCAGGTCGACTCCCCACGCCGCCGATATGGAACTTGCGCCCCCTTCGTCCAGCCGTGCGAGGATATATTCCATGAGCGCCAACGAGTGAGGCCCGATCGGAATCGTCGTGAGCGCGAGCTCGGCAAGTCCTGGAGATTCGTAGAGCACCGTGAGGTAGGCGTTCAGCGCATCGAACAGATTCGACTGCCAGGATCCGTCCGCAGCTGGCGGCAATACAAGCTTGCCGAGCCCATAGTCCAGCACATAGGTGCTGAGCTCCTCCAGATTTTTGACATAGACGTACAACGAAGAAGGACCCGTGTCCAAGGCTTTCGCGATCTTGCGCATGCTGAGTCCGGACGAGCCCTCGCGCTCCAATAGGTCGAAGGCGGTCTTCACGATGACCTCTTGGCTTAGCGGGTCCTTGGCAGGACGCGAACGGCGGCTGACGGGAGTTCGGGTTGGATTATTCATACTTTCCTTATAGCATGTCCAGATGAATTAGTAAATGCTCAGCCGGACGGATTACACAGAGCTGGACTGCTCCTGCTCCTGCTCCTGCTCCTGCCCCCGATATTGCTCCATCAGCTCTTTCAACCGGGCAGCGGCATCGCCGCCGAAGATCAGCTTCAGATTCGCGGCCGATATCTCGGCCGATTCGGACGAATAGGCATACATTTTCTCTTCGTAGGCGCGGACGCCATCGCCGATCTCGTCGTGCCGAACGAGGGACAGCGCCAGTTCGGCGGCGTCGCGCATCGCCAGGTTCACGCCTTCTCCGGCAAAAGGAGACATCAGGTGCGCGGCATCCCCAATCAGCGTGACGCCCGGTTCGGAGGACCACTTCAAGCCGACGGGCAGCATGTAGATGCGTCTTGGCAGCAGAACGTCTTCGGCATACCGGATATAATTCCGAAGGTCGTCGTCCCAATCGGCGAATCGATCCAGCAGCCGCCGTTTGGCTTCCTCCGGCCGATCGAACGGAATCCCGCACTTGTCCAGCCAATCCCGCTCGGATTCGAAGCTCAAGTATACCTTGATACGGCCGTCCCCGTTCAACTGGCCGAGAATGCCCTGATGATCTCCGAGCGCGAACATCTTGCCGCGGCCGTTCAGCTGCGCGAGATCCGGGTGCGCGGCGGCGACGCGATCCACGTTCAGCTCAATCATGCTGATACCGCTGTATTCGGCTTCCGCATCGGTGAGCAGCGGACGTATGCGGGAAAAGGCACCGTCCGCCCCGATGACCAGATCGACGACGTCGGTATGCCCGTTCTCAAAGCGCAGCTCGTGCCGGCCGTCTGCGAGCGGAACCGCTTGGGTAAGCTTGTGTCCGTAGCGCAGGCAATCCGGGTCGAGGGCATCCAGCAGCAGATCGCAGAGCGTGCCGCGGTCGATCTCCGGACGAGTCCCCGGCACGTCAGGATCGGCTACCTCGTCCATATAGAGCCGGCCGGTCTTATCGAATAAGCGGAAGTCTTCTCCTTCGTACCGCGCGACCGCCTGGAATTGCTCGTACAAGCCCGCCTCCTTCAGCGCCTGTTGTCCGGAATCTTCATGAATGTCCAATGAACCGCCCCGCTCCCGGTTCGTATCGGACGATTCGCGTTCATATACGATGGCCTGAATGCCGTGCCGCTGCAGAATCAAAGCCAGCGTAAGCCCGCCGGGGCCCGCCCCGATAATCGCGATCCGCTGTTGCCCCATGTTTTTTGCTGTTGCGTTTATCATGATCCGCACCTCGCATTATCAATTAGGATGATTGCATGACTTATTTATATCACAACGAACACTGTTCGTAAAGAACACTGTTCGTAATGCAAAAACCGCAATACCCGTTGATAAGGAATCCCGTTGCCAAGTCTCGGGACGAGCTGAAAATGGACTGCCAACAAACTGCCAAACAATCGTGGCGAGGGGCTTGAGGCTTACGCGACGTCATGGTTTACAGTGAGGATACCGGTAAAAAATGTCGCGCGATAAAGGAAGCCATCGGGACCAAACGGCCGGCTTCCGAATAATGAACTTAGGGAGGAAGGACCATCATGCACGAACGCTTCGCAAGACGCTCGACTTTTAAGCTTGAAGGGAAATCTTCCGGATGGCCCGAATGGAGGACGCCATGAACAGGGACACGATGCTGGCCGGCCTGCGAGAATGGATCGGACTTGCGGTGCTGGCCCTGCCCGCGCTACTCGTCTCCATCGACCTCTCCGTCATGATCCTGGCGCTGCCGCATATCGGCGCGGACCTCGGCGCCGACAGCGCGGAGCAGTTGTGGATGATCGACATCTACGGGTTCATGCTCTCCGGCTTCTTGATCACCATGGGTACGCTGGGAGACCGGATCGGCCGCCGCAAGCTGCTGTTGATCGGAGGGGCGGCTTTCGTCGCGGCTTCGATAGCGGCCGCATTTTCCCGCAGCCCCGAGATGCTGATCGCGGCGCGCGCCGTCCTCGGGATCGCGGGAGCGACGCTTTCGCCCTCTTCGCTGGCGTTGATCGGCAATATGTTCCGCGAGCCCAAGCAGCGTTCCCTCGCGATCGGCATCTGGCTCGTGTGTTCCATGGGCGGCATGGTGCTCGGACCGGTAGTCGGAGGCATCCTGTTGGCGCATTTCTGGTGGGGATCGATATTCCTGCTGGGCGTGCCGGTCATGTTGATGCTGTTAATCGCCGGGCCGCTGCTGCTGCCCGAGTTCCGTCATGCCGAATCCGGACGTCTGGACCCGGCCAGCGTCCTGTTATCATTGGGCGCGATCCTGCCCCTCATCTACGGCCTCAAACAGATCGCCAAGCAAGGTTTGGAGATCGCGCCCTTGCTGTGCATAGCGGCGGGCCTCGCCCTGGGCGCCCTATTCGTATCGCGGCAGCGCAGGCTGACAAGCCCTCTGCTAGACCTGCGCATGCTATCGATTCCCGGCTTTAGCGCCGCGCTGGGGGGCATGTTCGGGACGACGCTAACCGGCGCTACGATGCTCTTCGTCGCGCAGTACCTTCAATTCGTCCGAGGGATGTCTCCGTTGGAGTCGGGATTGTATATGATCCCCGGCGTGATAGGCTCGATGGTCGGGATGTTCTTCTCGCCGCTCATCGCGAGGCGGATCCGTCCGGCACGATTGATCGGGGCAGGACTCTTGGTCTCGGCGGCTGGCTGTCTGCTGCTGGCCCAGGCAGGGGTCGCTTCCGGACTCGCGATTCTCGTGATCGGGTATATTCTCTTCAACCTAGGCGCTGCGCCGCTGCCAAGCTTGTCCAACGTCCTGGTCATCGGCGCGGCCCCGCCCGAGAAAGCGGGATCCGCAGCCTCCATGCTGCAGACCAGCGGCGAATTCGCCTTCGCGCTGGGCATTGCGGTCTTGGGCAGCGTAGGAACGGTTATCTACCGCGGCCAAGTCGCGAACGCCATCCCTTCCGGCTTGCCGACCGCCGCGGCGCATGCTTCCCGCGATAGCTTGCCCGGTGCCATAGCCGTAGCGGAAGGCCTGCCCGACCAGCTCGGCACGGCATTGCTGAGCGGCGCCCGCGAAGCTTTTACCGTCGGGATGCATGCCGTTGCGGCAGTCTGCGGCGCGGTCATGCTGAGCATCATCTTCCTCGTCGCGACGCGGCTCCGGCACGTGCGCCCGATCGGAGAGACGCCGTCTGCTCCCGCCAATCCTGCGTCGGCAACGGGATCAAGCTTAGCGGAGGAGACCGGGTAAGGACTCGCAATCCCGCCTCGCCATCGGACCGGACTTTCCTTCAAGTGTTGTTCAGACGCGTATGCCCGAATGCTTGACGATAGGCGGTAGGCGTCACGCCGGCCAGCCTCTTGAACCATTTGGCGAACTGCTTGTCGTCGCCGAAGCCGACTCTGTCGGCGATCTCCTTGATGCCAAGGTTGCCGCCGGCCAGCATCTCCTTCGCCGCCTCCAGCTTGAGGCTGTGGATATAGTCCAGCAGACCGGATCCGAACCGGCGTTTGAACATCCGGGACAAATAATCCTTGTTGTAGCCCATGTGGCGGGCAATCCGCTCCACCGAGATCTGCCGCTCCAACGCATGAAGCCGGATCCAGGCGAGCAGCTCGTGAAGCTGCGAAGGAAGCGCGGGCCGTCCGCCCGATTCCTGCAGCTGATCGGCAAGCTCGATGAGCAGACAGGTCAGAAAGTAATCGCCGGCTTCGGGAATGCGATATCCCCCGTTCGCGGCGTGGAGCAGCTGACGGGCGAGAATATGCGCCCGGCTCGGATTCGGACAGCGCGCGTACCGGGGGATTCGCCCCGCCGGATCGCCCGTGGGCGGGTCCGGGATCAGAAAGTGGAACCAGTAGAACGATACGCCCGGCGACGACAATCGGTAGCCCCGATGCCGCTCCCCCGGCATCAGCAGGAGAATGTCGCCCGCTTGCACCTCGTACATCCGTCCGTCCGCTTCCAGAAAGACGACCCCGGCCACGCCGATGATGAGCTCATAGTCCGTGATCGTACGGTCCATATGCGACCACGTCTCGTCCGACAGAAAGTGGCCTCCCATTTGAAGACGATACGGCTGATGCAAATACAGGGGCAGCAAAGCGTCCTTCTCCTCCTTTATCCGCAAGATGGATAGCATGGTCAGTTTTTGACACCTATTATACATCATCTCCTACCGACAAGGAGGGTGATCTTATCCTATCATAGAGATGCGCGGCCGCTCGCCCGCCGGCGCGGAGATCTGTCTGCTCCGCCGCCGACTTCGTCCCGAATGGAGCGTGACCGGAATGTCTGACAACCAAACGGCGGCTTATCCCCGTCCCCTGGACCTCGGGTCTGTCTCGATCGAAGATCGATACTGGACCCCTTATCTCAACCTGGTTCGCCATACCGTTATCCCGTATCAATGGGAAGCGCTGAACGATCGGATTCCCGATGCGGAGCCAAGTCATGCCATTCGCAACTTTCGCATCGCGGCGGGAGCGGAACCCGGCGCGTTCGAGGGCTTTGTGTTCCAAGACACGGATTTGTACAAATGGCTCGAAGCGGTCGGCTTCTCGTTAAGCGCCGCGCCCGACGCCGATCTGGAACGCATCGCCGACGAAGCGATCGCGCTCATCGCTTCCGCCCAACAGCCGGACGGCTATCTCAACACCTACTTCACCGTTGCCGAACCGGGCAGGCGCTGGACGAATCTGACGGACTGCCACGAGCTGTATACGGCGGGCCATCTGATCGAAGCCGCCGTCGCCTACTACGACGGGACCGGCAAAAAGAATCTGCTGGACGTCGCTTGCCGGCTGGCCGATCATATCGATTCCGTCTTCGGCGACGGGCCCGACCGGATCCGGGGCTATGACGGCCACCAAGAGATCGAGCTGGCGCTAGTCAAGCTGTATGAAGCTACCGGCGAACACAAGTATTTGAAGCTGGCCGCTTTCTTCATCGACGAGCGCGGCCGGGAGCCTCATTTCTTCCATCAGGAATGGGAGGCGCGCGGCCGGACCACGCATTGGACGCCGGGCGTCGTTCAGACCAGACCTCCCGCGCTGGATTACCTCCAGGCCCACAAGCCGGTGCGCGAGCAGGAGGTCGCGACGGGTCACGCCGTGCGGGCAGTTTATATGTATACGGCCATGGCCGACCTGGCCCTGCACAAGGGGGACGCTTCGTTATTGGCCGCGTGCAAGCGACTGTGGCGCAACGTCGCGGACAAGCAATTGTACATCAACGGCAGCATCGGATCGACGCATCACGGCGAGGCGTTCACCTTCGATTACGACTTGCCGAACGACACGAATTATTCGGAGACCTGCGCTTCGATCGGCCTGATCTTTTTCGCCCGGCGCATGCTGCAAGCCGAGCCCAAGGGAGAGTACGGAGATATCCTGGAGCGGGCGCTGTACAATACGGTCACGGCGGGCATGGCTGCCGACGGCAAGCACTACTTCTACGTGAATCCGATGGAGGTGTGGCCGGCGGCCAGCGCCGGCAATCCCGGCAAGCATCATGTGAAGGCCGTGCGCCAGAAATGGTACGGCTGCGCCTGCTGTCCGCCGAACGTCGCGCGGCTCCTCTCCTCGCTCGGTCAATACGTGTTCGCAGCGGACGAGCAAACCCTTTATACGCACTTGTTCGTCAGCGGCGAAGCCAAGCTGACCCTGGCCGGCAGGCAGGTCGCGCTGCGAACGGCAAGCGATCTCCCTTGGGAAGGCGCCGTCTCCCTCACCCTGACCGAAGCGTCGGGCAGCGGCGCATTCGCGCTGGCGGTGCGAGTTCCGTCCTGGTCCAAGCGGACCTCCTTTGCGTTGAACGGCGTGCCGTTAGCGCCCGAGATCCGGGACGGCTACGCCTACGTGAGCCGGGACTGGCGCGCGGGCGATGTGCTGACGTTGGCGCTGGACATGCAGCCGCGGCGGATCTATGCGCACCCCAACGTGCGGGCGAATGCCGGCCGTGTCGCCCTACAGCGCGGTCCGCTCGTCTATTGTCTCGAGGAGACGGATAACGGCGCCCCGCTGGTTTCGCTTGCGCTGCGCGCCGAAGCGGAGCTGCGTCCGGTCGCAGGCGAAGGCCGGCTGGCCGGCGTCGTCCTGCTGGAGACGGAAGGCGTGCGGCTCGCTTACTCGGAGGCGCCATCCGAAGCAGCAGCCCTCTACCGCACCGAGCCGCCCGAACCGGCGCCCCAACGGCTCCTTGCCGTACCCTATTCGCTCTGGGGCAATCGGGAGCCCGGCGAGATGCTCGTCTGGATTCGCGAGCAGTCCTAACGTTAAAGCCGAAGCGACCATCGCCATTCGATGGTCGCTTCTATTCGGAACAACAATCGGTTGATCAATTGAATGTCATTTGCTCATCGTCCATCTCGTCCATTTCTTTCTCGACGGCTTGCTTGAAGCATGATCCCGTTCGATTTACTTTTCTGCGGTCGCTTGACTTTGCCGAACGGATCTTTCCCGCTTCGACTTCGCTCGATTGGCATTAGCGGTTCGAGTACAGACGCAAAACGATCGCCGGCAGCAGACAACCGAGAGCAATGATATCCATGACAATGACTTTTCCGATCTCCTTGTTGAAATCACCGATGGCATAAGCAAGTATAATAAACGACGCTGCACTGACTATACCTCCGATGAAAGCAAGCGGTTTATACAAAGAGGGCTCCGCTATCAACCGGTCGGATCCATTTCATTCGATTTTGAAACCGGCAAGAAAGACGAAAACCGCCTGTTCCCGTAGGAAGCAGGCGGTTTGGGTTGGTGTCCGCGACGCATAGCTGCCGAAGCATCCGGAAGTACCCTTTTAGGATACGGTCTTTTTCCAATCGGCGGCGAACTTTTCCAGCCCCTGCTCCGTGAGCGGATGCTTGGCGAGCTGCTCGATGACGGCGAACGGAACGGTGGCGATATGCGCGCCGGCCATCGCGACGCGGGTCACATGATCCGGATGGCGGACCGAAGCGGCGATGATCTGCGTCTCCAGGCTGTGCACGCGGAACAGCTCCGCGATCTTCGCCACCAGCAGGACGCCGTCCTCCGAGATATCGTCCAGGCGGCCGAGGAACGGGGATACGTAGGTTGCGCCGGCTCGGGCGGCGAGGAGCGCTTGGTTGACCGTGAAGACGAGGGTGACGTTCGTCTTGACGCCTTTCTTGGTCAGATAGCGGCATGCCTCCAAGCCAGCGAGCGTCATGGGAAGCTTGATCGTTATCTTTTTGTCGTTGTTGTTGATCTTGATCAGCTCATCGGCCTGCGCGATCATCTCCTGCGCCGTGACCGCGTCGGGCGTCACTTCGGCGGATACCGACTCGACGTCGGGCACTTCCTTCAGGATCTCTTCGATGCGGTCCTCGAATTTGACGCCTTCTTTGGCTACGAGGGAAGGATTCGTCGTCACGCCGGACAGGACGCCGACTTGGTACGCTTTTTGGATGTCGGCCAGGTTGGCGGTATCGATAAAGAATTTCATGTTCATAACCTCCTATAGGTAGGGTCGATTGTGGGTTACTTCAACAATTCCTTGGCGATGCGGACGACATTGGCGGCAGTGAAGCCGAAGTGCTCCATAACCGCGCCGCCCGCGCCCGAGGCGCCGAACGTATCGATGGACAGCACCTTGCCGCCCGGCCCGACATAGCGTTCCCAGCCGAGGGAGATGCCGGCTTCGATGGCGACCCGCTTCGCGGCGGCATCGGGCAGCACGCTTTGCTTGTAAGCTTCGGGCTGGCGATCGAACAGCTCCCGGCTCGGCATCGCTACGATGCGCACGGAGACGTCATCCTTCTCCAGCTCTGCCTTCGCGCTCACGGCCAGAGACACCTCCGAGCCCGTTGCGATCAGGATGACGTCCGGCTGCGCATCGGTCTCCGTTAGCACATAGGCGCCCTTGGCTACCTGCTTGCGGTTCGCGCGCGTCTCCTCGTAGACCGGCAGGTTCTGCCGGCTCAGGATGAGCGCGACCGGCCCCTCCTTTTGCGAGAGCGCATAAGCCCAGGCGCTCGCGGTCTCGTTGGCGTCGGACGGCCGGATGACCGTCAGCCCCGGGATCGTGCGCAGCGCGGCCAGATGCTCGACGGGCTCATGCGTCGGCCCGTCTTCCCCGACGGCGATCGAATCGTGCGTGAAGACATAGATGACGGGCAGCTTCTGGAGCGCGGCCAACCGGATGGACGGACGCAGATAGTCGCTGAACACGAAGAAGGTGCTGACGAACGCGTGAACGCCGCCATGCAGCGCCATGCCGTTGCCCGCCGCGCCCATCGCATGCTCGCGGACGCCGAAGTAGACGTTGCGGCCGGCATAGGACTCGACGGCGAATACGGGCTCTCCCTTCATATCCGTCATCGTCGAGTGCGACAGATCCGCGCTGCCTCCGAAGAGCGAGGGAACGCGCTTCAAGTAATGGTTGATCGCCTCGCCGCTCGCGACGCGGGTCGAGATCGACTTGGCCGCGTCGAACGTCAGGATGTCGGCCGCATCGATCGACACGTCGCCTGCGATGGCGCGGGCGAGCTCCTCTCCGAGCGCCGGATGCCGATCGGCATAGGACGCGAGCAGCCCGTTCCATGCCTCTTCAGCCGCGGCACCTTGCCGGGCCAGCTGTTCGAAGTGCGCGCGAACTTCATCCGGTACGGTAAAGTCTTCCTCGTATTCCCACCCGTATACCTGCTTGGTCGCCTTCGCTTCCTCCAGGCCGAGCGGATTGCCGTGCACCTTGTTCGTGCCGGCCGCCTTGCTGCCGTAGCCGATGATCGTGCGGATCTCGATGAGCGTCGGCTGCTCCGCGTTCTGCTTGGCGGCCGCGATCGCCGCCGAGATGGCCGCCAGGTCGTTGCCGTCTTCGACGCGCAGATAGTGCCAGTTCGCGGATTCCGCGCGCAGGCGCACCTGCTCGCCGAAGCTAAGGTTAAGCGCCCCGTCCAGCGAGATGTCATTCGAATCGTACAGCACGATGAGCTTGCCCAGCTTCATGTGGCCCGCCATCGACATGGCCTCGTAGGAGATGCCTTCCATCAGGCATCCGTCTCCGACGAGCGCATACGTATGATGATCGACGACCGGATAGTTCTCGCGGTTGAACTTCGCGGCGAGATGCGCTTCGGCCATCGCCATCCCTACCGCATTGGCGATCCCTTGACCGAGCGGACCCGTGGTGGCGTCCACCCCGTCCGTGTGCCCGTATTCGGGATGCCCGGGCGTGCGGCTGTTCAGCTTGCGGAACTGCTTCAGGTCCTCGATCTTCACGTCGTAGCCGAACAGATGAAGCAGGCTGTACAGCAACGCGGACCCGTGACCTGCGGACAGGACGAACCGGTCGCGATTGAACCACTTGGCATGCGCGGAATTGTGCTTCAGATGGCCGGCCCATAGGGCGTAAGCCATGGGAGCCGCCCCCATCGGGAGCCCGGGATGACCGGAATTGGCGGCGTTGATAGCGTCGATCGACAGCGTGCGGATCGTATCGATCGCGCGCTGCTCAAGGGTGTGCGTGGCGGGCATAGTGATCTCCTTCCGTTGACTCTGATTGGGATGATGGCGGCTCGTCGTCGTCGAACCACCAGCGATAGCCGTCCTCCGCGAGCAGCGCGTCGGATTCGGCAGGTCCATACGTGCCGGCCGCGTAGCTTCGGAGCGGGACCCGATCGTTCGCGAATGCGTCCAGCACCGGCTGGACCCACTGCCAGGACAGCTCGACCTCGTCCCAGTGCGCGAAGAACGCGGCATCTCCCCGGAGCGCGTCGCCGATCAGATTCTCATAGGCTTCCGGCGAAGTAGGCGGCGTCAGATGAAGATCGATCCGGATCGGCTTGAACGTCTCGGGCGTGCCCGGTTCCTTCGTATTGAGCCGCAGGGAGATGCTCTCTTCGGGCCCGATCTCGATGACGAGCAGATTCGGCAGCGCGCCGTACTCGTCCTCGGGCCGCGCTTGCTTCAGCGGCTCCCTGAACTCGACCACGATGCGCGTAGACTTCTTCTTCATGCGCTTGCCCGTTCGGATATAGAACGGAATGCCGCGCCAGTCGCCGTTGTCGATGCGCAGTCTAGCCGCGACGAACGTCTCGTTCGCGGACGCCGGCGGAATGCCCGGCTCGGACGCATAGCCGACGACCGGCTGTCCGCCGACGCTGCCTTCCGCGTACTGGGCGCGGACCAGGTGGACGCCTACATTTTCTTGGTGTACGGGCTCGAGCGCCTCCATGACCTGCTTTTTCTGGAAACGGACCTTCTCGGAGCTGCTGTCGTAGGGCAGACGGATCGCCGTCATCATCAGCAGCTGCAGCAGATGGTTCTGGAACATGTCTCGGAGGGCGCCTACATGGTCGTAGTATCCCGCCCGCTCCTCGACCCCGACCGTCTCGCTCGCCGTGATCTGCACATTGGCGATGTAGCGGTTGGTCCACAGCGCCTGGATGATCGGATTGGCCTGCTGCAGCGATTCGAGACGCTGCACGACCGGCTTGCCGAGGTAGTGGTCGATCCGGAAGATCTCCTCCTCCGCGAACGACTCCGCGAGCCTGCGATTCAGCGCGCGGGCCGAATGCAGATCGCGGCCGAACGGCTTCTCGATGACGAGACGCTTCCACCCGTCCGCCGCGCCCAAGCCGCTGCTGCGGATGCGGTCTGCGATCGTCTCGAAGTATTCGGGTCCGACGGACAGATAGTACAGCCGGTTCTGCGGCAGCGCCAGCGTCCGCTCGCGCGCTTCCACCAGCGCGAGCAGGCTGCGATAGTCCTCCTCGCGGCCGATGTCGAGCACGCGGTAAGCGAAGAACTGCAAGAATCGATTCAACTGCTCGGCGTCGTCGGGCTTCCGCCTCGAAAATTGATACAGCGAGCGTTCGACGGCGGCTTGGTAGACATCGGCCGTCCACTCCCTTCGACCGAGGCCGACGACGGAGAAGTTCCGCGGCAGCATGCCGCGAACGAACAGGTTGTATAGGGCGGGGTAGATTTTGCGTTTGGCCAAGTCGCCGGTCGCGCCGAACAAGATAAAGGTGCACGGCTCCATGAACTTCACCTTCCCTTCGAGCGTAGGAGCCGCTCTGGTTTGTTTTGCGTAATTCCACTATAATACGAATGACAGCCATACAAGTAATTAATATATTTCACAGGAGATATAGACTGTATCTATGGCGATTAATTACGAATGGTACAAGGTGTTCTACTGGGCGGCGAAGACCGGGAGCTTGTCGCAAGCGGCCAAAGCGCTGTATCTCACGCAGCCGAGCGTGAGCCATGCCATCAAGCAGCTCGAAGAAGGCTTCGGCGTCGCCCTGTTCTACCGAACCTCCAAAGGCGTCGAGCTGACGCAAGAGGGCGCCGTCTTATACGAATACATCGAGCAGTCGCAGATCCTCCTTTCGCTCGCGGAGGAGAAGATGGCGGCGCTCAAAAATCTCGACAGCGGCGAGCTGCGGATCGGCGGCAGCGACTCGCTGTTCAAGCATTACGTGCTGCCGTACCTGGAGCAGTTCCACGAGCGTCATCCGGGCGTCAAGCTTCACCTGAACCACGGCACGACGCCGGAGGTGATCACCTTCCTCAAAGAAGGCCGGATCGACCTGGGCGTCGTGCGCATGCCGATCGTCGATCAGCAGCTTCAGGTGACGGAGAGCTTTCAGCTCCAGGACTGCTTCGTGGCGGGAGCCCGTTATGCGGAGCTGAAAGGCGGGGTCATGTCGCTGGACAAGCTGCTGCAGTATCCGATCATCCTGTTCTCCCGCAATAGCCGGGCGCGCATGACGATCACCGAACTGTTCCAAGGCTACGGCTACTCCATCAAGCCGGAGATCGAGGTCGGGAGCGTGGATCTGCTGATCGAGTTCGCGCGGAGAGGACTCGGCATCTCCTATGTGACCCGGGAGTTCGTATCCAAGGAGCTGGAGGAGGGCTCCCTCTTCGAGGTGCGGCTCGACGTCTCGCTCCCCCCTTCCCGCGTAGGGATCTTGACGATGCGCAATATGCCGCTGTCCAGCGCGGCTCGCGCGTTTATTCAGCTGGTTCGATAATCCCCGCAACGACGACAGCCTCCCTCTCCGCCTGGCGGAGAGGGAGGCTGTATGCCGAGGATCTTTCGATTCCGCACATTCCCGTTACACGACGGATTCAGCGAATCCACTCGCGAATGGAGATGAAAGATTAACGCGACATCCGATGAAGGGCATCCCGCAAGACGGCCGCCCATTCCTGCGGCATATCAAAAAAGGAAAGGTGATGACCTGGAAAAGTGACCATTTCGCAACCCAGCTTCGCGGCCAAGATGGGCGCTGTTCGTCCATAGTATTTCCGCTTATCCAGCGTCATCTTGCCTGCTGCCGCAATCATTTTCACTCCGCTTTGCTTAATCCTCTCGATATCGGGCATATAATTCACGCTGGGAAGCATTTCGTGCCTGATCAAGAAGCGCTCATTATTCGCTTCCGTGACACGTTTTTGAAAATCTTTTGGAACGCTCTTAAAAGCGCTGAACGGGATGGAAAGGGACAAATTGAACCTGAAGCTGGCCATTTGAACGCCGAATCGAAATGACGTCCGATAAATACCCGCAAAAAATCGCTGCCATTTTTCAGCATCCGGAAGCACCCTTACTACAGGCGGTTCGTGAATAACCATCGCTTTGACTGCTTGAGGATGTCTTGCCGCCATCTCCAGCGCGAAAATGGCGCCTCCGCTATTCCCAAATACATAGGCTGACGGATGACCGACTGCTTGTAATACTGCAACTGCATCTCTGGCCTGTTGGCTCACTTCAAAATTTTGCGGGTCGCTTCTGGTGCTGCGTGAATTGCCGCGGCGGTCGTACGTGATCACCTGGTATTCTTCTGCAAGAA
This sequence comes from Cohnella nanjingensis, assembly GCF_014212125.1. Classification (GTDB taxonomy): domain Bacteria; phylum Bacillota; class Bacilli; order Paenibacillales; family Paenibacillaceae; genus Cohnella; species Cohnella nanjingensis. Next base: position 107,550 of record NZ_JACJVP010000039.1, on the reverse strand, counting down.
TATCGGCCACATATGAATAAAATCCGGCATCTCCATTTCCGCCTGAAATCATTAAGAGCGGATCTCCTTCTCCCCGAACTTCGTAATAGAGTTCATCCCCTTCGGTTTTTACGCGTCCCGATTGTACCATGCGGGTTCCCTCCTGCTTCTATCTATTTTCTCTTCAAAAACGGATAAGAACCCCTCGCCAACGCAAGAGCTCCCCAAAACAAGGCAAGTGCCAGAACGGGATGAAGCGCGCCTACAAAGCCATGCGCCGTATAATATTGAATATTGAAAAGGACAAATAAACCGAGGCTCCCCCAAATCAACTTCCGGGAAAGCTTCCCGATCCAGCCGAGGATAAACAGGATAATCGAAATATACTCAAACCAATGAACAAACGTCCGATGCCATTTCCAAGCTTCCGAGTTATCGAACAATGCCATTCCGGCTAGGAATACTTGTACGATGATGCAAATCAGTAACACCCAAGAGAGAATGAAAAACGCCAACCTGCCGTTTCTCACCCGGGAAGGTTCCGTTTTATTCGCTTCAGCCGTCATTTTTTAAGCTCCTTTTCTCAGATGTAATTGTCCATGCCCAAATTTTTTAGTTCTTTGGCGATCTGGCCGTAAATTTTGTTTAACATCCCAATAAGCTGATTCTTTTCCTCTTCGCTTAACGGACTGAAAAAGTCGCCGTCTTTTTCGATTCTAGTCTGATGCATTTTTTCGTGTTCCCCATAGATCTCTCTGCCAACCTCGGTAAGCTTGAAGTAGATTTCCTTCTTATTGTCAGGCTTTTGGTATCGTTCAATAGCTCCCGTCTCGATTAATCCTTTAGTGACTTTACTGATCGCGCCTCTGGTTACTTGAAAAGCTTTGGCCAATTTGGATACGTTGGCATCTTGCATCTTCTCGATCAAATCGATGCAGTGAACTTCCAAAAACGTGTTCTCTCTCATAAACTTATATTGTTTCTGTTCCATCGATTTGATCAAGTTATGTCTTTCCGAGACGCGATTAAATATTCGGCTTAAATCCTCATCCTTGGTCATCAGACACCTCACTATTGTTTACTCAGGAAACAATATAATCATAACCGATTTTTGTTTCCTAATTCAACAAAAATCGAACAGAACGCGTTTCAACTCGTACGCCACGCCGAATACGAACGGAGGTCAAGTACCGCGTCGTCGGCCAGACCGGCCCGCTGCTCGCCCCTAAACGCGTCGAAGCCGGCTCCGTCATGGGGCCAGCTTCGTTCTTCGTTCTGCAAGCGCTCAGGCCGCGAGCCGCATCAGGCATGGCGTCGACGCTTGCGCATGAAAAAGACGGTACCCACCACGATGAATCCCAGCAAAAGAATGGCGGGCACCCCAACATAAGCGATATGACGGACCTGGGGCACGGGGAAGCTCAGCTCGAAATGATTGACGTCCACCAAGCTCACATGCCAAACCAGCGTCCTCCCTCCGTCCCGCGTTTCGTCGGCATTGTGGTCCCTCAGCGGGATCGGTGACGTCAGCAAGAGATCGAAATGAATCTGACTCTGCGCCAATTGCTTGGCGAGTGCCGGCATCGTGGCGAGCTGCCGGCCCGTATCTCCTTCGAGCTTCGATAGCGCTTGGTTCGGATCCGCATCCACGATGATATGGTAGCGGGTATAAAAGAACTTCTTATCTTCCGTCAAGGTCATTTTCACGCCTTCCGGCAAGCGGCTCGGCCGATTTTGCAGCTCCTTCAGATTCAAATGACGCGACGCCCGTATCCCGCTGCTGTTCTCCGTCTCCTCGACGCTCGCGTCTAGTCCGTTGTTCTGCAATTCGTCAGCCAACTGCCGGGGCAGGTCGGACTGACCGATGAGCTTCAGCATCTTTTTTCTCGCCGAGGCGTTCAGTTCCAGATCGGCCGTGCCGTTGAGGTGAACCGTGAGATGCGCTTGACCTTGCGCGCATGAAGTCAGCAGCATCGTCATGAGCAGCCATGCCCCGGCCAGGAAAGGCGCGTGACGCTTAATCGATCGATTACGAACCATCGGCCCCCTTCCTCTCTCTGTTCTTTTGAGGCGCTCAGTCACATGAATGTTGAAGAATGACTGCTCTACTACAAATAACTTCTATTAGGCTGTTCGATTTTCCTTTGTCTATTCAACCGAAAAGGGGAGGCTAGCCCCCCCCTTCCGTCCTTCTACTTTGGATTATTGACCCGCGTAAATTAGCACAACTGTATTAACAATTCAAACCGTGCTATACTGTTGCCATGCCGAAAATCGTGGATCATAACAAACAAAAAGAGAAACTGGCGGAAGCCGCCTGGCGGGTTATCTGTAGAGACGGCTTGGAACGCGCGTCTGTACGGAATATCGCAGAGGAAGCCGGGCTGGCGGTCGGCTCCATGCGTTATTATTTTTCGACGCAATCGGATCTCCTTGCCTTTTCCATGCAGCTCGTTTCCGAACGCATATGTGACCGTCTCCGAAGATTTGTCCCCGCCGGAGACGCGATCGAGGACGTCCTCGATGTGTTATGCGAGATGCTGCCGATGGACGAGGAACGAAGCACAGAAATGGAGGTGTGGTTTGCGTTTATTTCCAAAGCGCTCGTCGATCCGACTTTGCAAGCCTTAAGCCTCTATGTCTACGACGACATGAAGGGCTTTTTTGCCAAAAAAGTAGGGCAGCTTATCGAACAGCATCCAGCAGGCAGCCGCCTCGATGCGAAGCTGGAGACGGATCGACTTTTCGCCTTAATCGATGGGCTGGCCATTCATGCGATTATGCACCCGAAACGGCTTGGGCCAGAGCAGATGCGAGCCGTGGTCATTTACCATTTGCAATCCCTGTTCAAGCACTGAATGATGATGAACCTTCGGTTGATGCCATGGTAATGCAACAAACACCGTCCATTGAGGGCGGTGTTTTTAACGCTTGCTGCAGCGACCGGGTTATGATACAGTTGTGCTAAATCTAATTAGTACGACCGTGTTATTAAGGGTTCATACCTTCGCTGCAGCGAGGAAGAACAAAGAAGGAGCGTTCATATGCAAAAAAGAACAAGCAAACATGTGGCATATGCGATTGTTGGCTACATCGGTGTATCTGCGATAAGCTACTTCATTCTCATGAAATTCGGCGCCCCCTTTGTCGCTCACCAGCCTCTTGTCGAACACGCATCGGCAACGGAGCGATTTTGGGATTTTCAGGCCGCTTCCTTGTGGGGATTCGTGCTCATCGGCCTAATCTTCTTGATTACACGCGGATATCGCAACAGGGAGATGCGGATGCCCTCCAGGGAAACGTCCAAAAAAGAGCTTTCCCTCCTGCTGGGGTATATGGCATTCGCCCAGTTGGCGGGGCTTGGGCTTGGCAAGGCGTTCGGCTTTCACGCGATCAGCTTCCACTTGGCGGGAAGCATCTATGGCAATCACGAGCACCTGAAGCTGACGGAAATGCTCGTATGGGCGAGCTATAACTTCATCGTGTATGCGGTTCTGCCCGTTGTCTATTTGATGCGCAAGAAAGGCTATACGCTCTCGCAGCTCAACCTCGTCTCGAACAAGAACGTGCTTCGCGATACGATAGTCATTCTCGCTATTCTAATCATCGAATCCATCGTGCAGCTTGAAGGCCTGTCCGACGCGCTGCTCGATCTGTCTCCCAGACAGATTCTCATTGGGGGCTTCGCAGCCTTTAGTTTTAATTTGTTCGGGACGGCCATCCCTACCGCCGTTTTTCTATTCGCCATCCTGTACCCGCGGTTTAAGGCAGTCACGAACAGCGCCATCGTCCCGATCGTACTCGGAGGGCTCACTTACACCGCGCTGCATTTTTTCGACAGTTGGATGGTCTTTCGCAGTTCCGGAGCTCTTCTCGCGTCACTCAGCGCGTTGTTTTTGCAATATTTCATGCCCGGCGTCGTGAAATCGGTTCTTACGGATCGAACCGGCAACCCTTGGGTGCATATGTGGGCGTATCATGTGATCGTCCCGCATGTCATTATTGACACCCCTCATTTCGTAGATGCGTTTGATATTCTGAAATGAGTAAGAATCACACAAGTTTGCCTCTACTCCATGACTTCATAATTGAACCAGTCAAAATGCGCCGGCGACGAGGAGCTAGCGCCGTTGCCGGTCGCGTTTGCCCGCCTCTTCGCCGTTTGAAGCATATGGTGGAAGATCTGTGGCGGCTTTTCGAGCTGGAGAGCAGCCGGACCGACCCGGATGCTCATCCGACAGCCGGCAAGCCCGGACCGGACATGCAAGAGGCGCGCCGCTGGCTGCTCAAGCATGCCTATGAACCGCTGGCGATGCGGGAGCTCTCGGATGATGCGCTCGGCAGTAGTCCGGTGCAGCTTACTCGGCGTTTTCGAGCGGCGTACCGGACGACGCCTTCCGATTTCGTGATCGGCCTGCGGCTTGGCCGCGCGTGCCGACTGCTCGAGGAGACGACGAAGCCGCTCGATTGGATCGCGCAGCAATGCGGGTACGAGAACGGCTTCTACCTGAGCCGGGTGTTCAGCTCCAAGCTGGGTATGACGCCTTCGGCCCATCGCAAGCTGCATCGCGTATAGGCACCCGAACGAACAAAAGCCGACTGCAGGGTCAAGATCCCCTGCAATCTGCATGGTCACCTGCTCGACTTCGTTACGACTCTAGTTGCCGTTCTTATGAATAGCTTCCAACCCGGCATTGACGTTTTTCATGAGATTGACCATATCCGTATAAGGTTGATCCTGCTGATTCACCAGGCCTATATTGAAATTCTCGCTGTCTCTGCGTCCGGTAACCGCCTGATCGTAGTACGAGAACCAGCCCGAACCGACAAACAAAGGATGTGCTGCCTGGCTCTCGACAAAAGCTTTGAAGGCCGCTCCTCTTTCCGCTATGCTGGCTACATTCGTATCCGCATTAACGGGAGATAACCCGCGCCCGCTGAAGCTGAATGTAAATTCCAGATTCAACAGAGGTTTGCCGAAAGCTTCATACCGGGAGAGCCAGCCTGCATTTTTCGTATAATTATCCACGGAAAAAGCGTCCACATAATCCATGGCTGCCGAATCCCATTCCAGGCTGGTCCGCCAGGTGGGAACGATAGAGGAGCCTAAAAACAAATGGTTCTTATCATACTTTTTGATCACATTGCGTATCGTCGAGAAGTACGTTCGGGATGCCAACTTGATGTAGTCCGATACATCCGCAGCCGGAACGTTCACGATCGCGATTGGCGTATTCGTCAAGGCGTCGAACGATTCGGCGCTAGTGCCGAGGAGCTGGTTGACGACTGTAATGTCATTGTTGTATCTTGGCGCAAGAAAATCTACAAAAGCGCCCTTCGCTGCCGAAGCCGAATTATAGGTCAAAATCTCTTTTACAATATCGGAGGTCCATCCGGCTTCATTATCATACGTGTAGCCGATCAGCCATTGGTCCCCCCTCGCCGTTTGAAGCTGCGCGCGCAAGGCGCTGTCGATGATGGATTCAGCCTGCGGATCGAACACGTCGTACGTCCATTGAATTCTTTTCAGTTGGGGCGGATCCTGCAGGACCTGTATATAAGGAAACTTCGGAATATGATTAGGTTTGGTCCATTTGCTGAAGGCATTAAAGCCCCAATTGATCAACCTCTTCTTGGTGATTTCCTCCCACTTCGCTTCAAAGCCGCTGCCGTATTTTTTCATGACGTTGGCAACGACGAAGCTGACTCTCTCGCCATTGGAATCATTGGTGTAGGCGGGAGCATAAGCGCTCGGATCGGGAAGCTCCTCGAACACTCTCCTTGGAGTGCCGTTCGCTTTACGGTAAGGCGTGCCGTATCCCCACTCCCATATACTTGTCGCGTCCACGCCCTTTAAAAAGAATTTATAACCGTCCGGAGTGATGAACCACCATTTATGATCGATTTGCTGAAGTCGGAAGAATCCGGTGTCGTTATACCGTCCCTCGCTTTTCATCCCGCCGTACTGATCATACTTGCCGCGGTTTAACGCCACCTTGTTCAGCGCGCTTGCCTCCCTTGCATATTCCTGCTGCAGCTGCTCGTCGGATGCAACCTTATCCGTCCAGGTCTCATAGATCCACTGTCCGTATTTATCCGCCATCATGGCGTCTTTGCCAAGCTCAGCCTGCATTTGCTCTACGGTATACGCGGGCGCCGGATTCTGCCCTTCATCGCCTGCGCCTTTGGAGATTTGAACTTCCGTAAGGGGGATATGCTGATAGGCATGCGAACGCTTAATATCGATTACGATAAATCTAGCCGTCTTGTTATTCATCGGTATTTGGACCGAATAGTTCAAGGCGGTTCCCGACCTTACATGCTTTCCGGCAAGATAGTAATAATCCGTTGTAGACTCGGCGCGGTACTTGACCGTAAGCTCCTTAAAGCCCCAAAAGCTGTTGGGTGAATTCAATACAAGGTTAATGCTGTCCAGCGGGTAGTCCTTCAACAGATCAAACACCACCTGGACCGTCCCTTTGGAGGAGGCGCTTCCCATCCATCCGGCATAGGTCGTCGTCAAGCCGTCCTGGAGCACGCCGCTCTCCGACGATATCAGGCCGGTTGCGCCTTTGTCGGGAGACAGGCCTGCATCCGGGGCTAGGCTGTAGTAATAGTTCCCGGTCTTAAGCAGCGTGCCTTCAGCGAACGCTCCTCCCGCAGGGATAGGGATGAATGCCCATAGCAACATGATAGCTAGAAACCGTTTAAACGCATCACCTAGACACCGTTGATTCCATTTGTCCATATGAAACCTCCTCCAAAGCAATCATGGACACGATCGATACGGTTAGTCACAACTGTTAGCGCTTGCATAACTGTCATATTCATAAATCTGAAATTTATACATTTATTTTCAATTTTGAATTAAAATTCTCGCTGCATTTGACAATATTTTCTTCAAACAGAGATCGATTTGTCGATTCATGTCGTCGATTGTCAGTTTATTAGGATCAATATAAAAGAAGATTGTCCGCTTCATCCAAAACAAAAAAAAAAGACCCCGGCTATAGTGAGGTGCACCCCTTAGAATAGACATTGGAAAAATGGACATTCAAGATAAGGACCGAGTGAAGAAATGGATGCGCAAATACCGGAAACTCGGGGACTTTGGACCGTTGGATCAACGTGGACGTAAGGATGAATATTGCGATCCGGATCGATACATGAACAGGCTCAAACGGGAGAATGAAGCCCTAAAAAAGGGTTTGAAACTCTGGAATCAGGAGGTGTCAAAACCAAGTATCAAATTATTGAGCGTGCAGCGACCGGCTTCACGGTGACGGAGCTGTGCGAGCTGCTCCAAGTCTGTAGAAGCGGTTGCTACGCCTACCGAAAGCGTAAAGGGGACGATAAGAATCACCTTGTCAAGGAACATATCCAAGCGGTGCACTTCCGCCACCTCGCGGTATGCTGGAGACTTCCACGCCTTAGTCGACGCACTGCCAAGCGCACAAAAGGATGCCAACGCGGTAAACGTTGCCATCCCTCAATAGTCGCTCATCCGCGATAGGATTCTAACCTACAACTCCGCCGTCATCCCGCCGTCCGCTACCAACGTCGCTCCGGTCATAAACGAATTGTCCGGGCTTGCGGCGAACATCACGACGGACGCGATCTCCTCCGGCTGTCCGACTCGGCCGATCGGCTGCGAATCGTCCCACTGCTTCATGATCTCTTCCTGCGGCGTGTTCAGGTTCTTCACGCTGCTCTCGAGCATAGGCGTGCGCACGGCGCCCGGCAATACCGTATTCGCCCGAATATTCTGCTTCGCGTAATCAAGGGCGATGGCCCGCGTGAGCCCGACGATGCCCGCCTTAGAAGCCGAGTAGGCGGAATAGCCGTCGAGCGTCGCCAGCGCATGTACGGAGCTGACGTTCACGATTACGCCTCCCCCCTGCTCCAGCATCGACGGAATGACGCCCCGGCTGAACAAGAACACGGACGTCAGGTTGTTCGTAATGACGCCATTCCATTCGTCCAGGCTCATATCGGTTAGCCGGACTTGCGGACATACTGCCGCATTGTTCACCATGACGTCGATTCGGCCGAACAAGCTCCGCGTATCGCGGATCACCCGCGCCACGTCCTCCTCGGACGAGACGTCAGCTCCCATGGCGACGGCGCGACCGCCTTCGGCCGCAATCTCGTCGGCCACGGATTGTACCTTGCCGAGCGTGCGGCCGACTACGACGACAGACGCCCCCGCCCGCGCGAATCGTTGGGCGATCGCGCGGCCGATGCCGCCTCCGCCTCCCGTTACGATAACGACTTTATTCTCCCAGCTCATCGCCGCACCTCGAAGTCTATTCAATAGGTTCGGCCACGAACGTATTGCGCAGCGTGCCGATCCCTTCTACCGTCGCTTCCACGACATCGCCAGGCTTCAGCCACAGTTGCGGCTTCCTCCCCATCCCGACGCCCGGCGGCGTGCCGGTGCTGATGATATCGCCGGGCTGAAGCGTCATCGTGTTCGAGAGGAACGAGACCAGATAAGGAACGTCGAAGATCAATTCCTTTGTGTTCGAGTTCTGCATCGTCTCTCCGTTTAACGCGAGGGAGATGCCGAGATCGCCGGGGTTCGCGATCTCGTCGGCCGTGACGATCCATGGTCCCGTCGGGGCGAAGCCGTCGATCGCTTTGCCGCGCGTCCACTGGGGCTCGTTCAATTGGATGTCCCGCGCGCTCACGTCGTTCAGTACGGTGTAGCCGAACACGTAATCCATCGCCGATTCCAACGATACCCGCTTGGCCGTCTTGCCGATGACGACCGCAAGCTCCACTTCGTAATCGCATTGCGTCACTTCGGCCGGAATGACCACCTCATCGTCTTGTCCGACCAAGCAATTGTTGTACTTCGGGAACAGCACCGGCACCTTCGGCACCTGCATATTGGATTCCATCACGTGATCGTAATAGTTCAGACCGATGCAGATAATCTTCTCCGGATCCGTCAGCGGAGACAGCAGCTTCACGTCCTCCAGACGATAAGAAGCTCCCTCCTCCAAGGCATGAACGTTGGCGCTCCGAATCACATCCCGCATCGTTCCTGCCGCATTCAAGGCTACGATCTCGGAATCTTCTTTTAGCACACCCACCTGGAGCTTACGGTCTTGATCCTGCAGTTGATAAAATTGCACGAGCTTCATCTTTGACGCGCCTCCTATTCAAATGTTAGAAAGATTTTCGCGATTTTCCCCGGACCGCCGATCAGCTTCTCGAACGATGCGCCGCCTTCGCTCATCGGAGAAGTCTCCACCCAAGGCAGCAGGCGGATTCTCCCTTGCCCGATCCAGAGCAAGGCCGTCTCGAAGTCTTCCTGCGAATAGGCGAACGCGCCCTTGGCGCCGATCTCGCTGCGGATCATGTCGTTGATCGGCAGCTTGCTATCCGCTTCGTGCAGGCCCGTGAAGACGACCTTGCCTCCCGGGCGAACGGCGGCCACGCTGCGCTGCCTCGTCGCTTCCGCGCCGACGGCGTCGATAACGGCGTCGAACCCGCTCCCGCTTCCTTCGGGAAGCTCGTTCAAGTTCGAAACGGCGATGCCGCCGAGCTCTCTAGCAATCTCCAGCCTCGATTCATTCAAATCCACGATGACCGCATCATGGATGCCATAAACCATCGCCGCCTGAAGCGCGAACAGGCCGATCGGACCCGCGCCATAGATCAGAAGCCGGCTTGTCGGCGTTAATCCAAGCAAGCGGCAAACATGGATTGCGCAGGCGAACGGTTCGGCCAGCGCGCCCTCCTCGAACGATACGTAGTCTTCCAAACGATATACATTTCGGACCGGCACCGCAACGAACTGCGCGAACGCGCCCGGCCGGTGAGCCCCTAGCAGATTTCTAGAGCCGCACAATTGCGACTCCCCGTTGCGGCAGTACCGGCACGACCCGCAGGTGACCAAGGGATTGGCCGTCACGCGTTCCCCCGCTTGGATGCCGCTCGCCTGCTCGCCGATCCGCTCGATCACGCCCGCGAACTCATGCCCCATGATCAGGGGCGGCTTGCGAAGCGAATTATGCCCTAGATACCCGCTAAGCTCGGAGCCGCAGATCCCCGCCCGCTCCACTCGGATAAGAACCTCGTCGGGCTTCAGATCGGGAACCGGAACTTCCCGCATATTCATCGTACGCGGCCCTTCATAGACCAAAGCTTGCATGCTCATCCGCTCCTCTCCTCCTCTTCTATTCGACCCGTTCCCGCTTTTCCCATCCTTGCTTAAACAACGGCAGCCAGTGTCCCGGATGGTACGGGTACTTGGCCGCTTCCTCCAGGTTGATCTCGACGCCGAGACCGGGACGCTCCGGCGGCTGTAAATAACCATCGACTACCTTGAAGGGCGGGGAGAAGATGTCCTGCGCCCACGAATGGTTGAAGTCGTCGAAAATCTCATGCAAGAAGAAGTTCGGCGTCGCCATGTTCAGGTGAGAGCAGACGATCGAACAGATCGGCCCTTGCGCGCTGTGCGGCGCGGTCACGCCGTTGTGCGCGTGGACCATTCCGCATATTTGCTTCGATGCGCCAAGTCCCAGGAACTGCGGCTCCAGCTGGATAATATGGACGGCGTCGTGCTTCAGCAGCTCCGCGAATTGCTCGCGATTATAGTAATCTTCTCCGCAAGCGATCGGCACCGGACTGCGCTTCGCCACTTCGACGACCGACGAGACCCGGTAAGGCGGAACCGGCGCTTCGAACCAGCTAGGACTGTATGGGGTCATGGCTTCGGCGAATTGCAAGGCGGTATGCACGCTGAAGCGGTTGTGGCCTTCGATCAGAATGTCCACATCCGGTCCGACCGCTTCGCGTACGGCGGCGATATTCCGGATCGCGCTCGCAAAATCGGCCCGCTCGACGGTTCGCCAAGCAGCTCCGAACGGATCGAACTTCAGTGCCGTGTAGCCCTTCTCGACAACCTCTTTCGCCTGGTTGAAGAAGCTCTCTTCGTTCGCGCCGCCCCGGTACCAACCGTTGGCGTAGCAGCGCAGCTTGTCGTGACACTTGCCGCCAAGCAGCTTATAGAGAGGCTGTCCGGTCGCCTTGCCCATAATATCCCAGCACGCCGTCTCGATCGCCGCTAGCGCCGAGCCTTGAACTTGGCCGCCGTCCGAGTAGACATCGCGAATCAGCTTTAGGGAGATCGTCTCCACGTCGAACGGATCCATGCCCAGCACGAGATGCTTCAACTCGTGAATCGCCGTCTCGACCGTCTTGGCCAATCCGTTCAGCGTTCCTTCGCCCAATCCGGTCACCCCTTCGTCCGTATCCACCTGGACGAACAGCCAATTTTTCCAAGGGTTCCCTACGATATAGGTGCGAACGTCCGTAATCTTCATGCCGCGTAACCTCCGTTAATAAGGATGGGTTAAACGTAGCATGAGGAAGATTAGACGCTCAAGATGTCTCACTTGTATACATCAGAGCATGATTTGCTTTACGAATTCGATATGATTGCGGATCAACCTTTCGCTGAGCGCCGGATCGCTTCCCGCGAGCGCGTCGCGGATTTGCTTGTGCTCTTCCAGGCTGCCCCATAGCCGATTCTTGTTCTTATAGAAGGTCGTACGCACGGCCATCAGGAACTTATCCTGCATTCTGGACACCGCGTCCGCGTATTCCTCATTGTCCATCCCCGCGATGATCGCTTCATGGAATTGCCGGTCCAGCTCCACGTAGCCGACGATATCCTCTTGCGCGACCGCCGCCGCTTGCTTCTCCAGGTTGGCATCGAGCTGCTCGAAGAAGGCCCGATCCATCTTCCCCGTCAGACGGCAGACCGCGAATGTCTCGAGCGATAACCGCAATTCATAGATGTCCATAATCTTCTTCAAAGAAATCTCCTGAACGACGAACCCTTGATTCGGCACCAGCTTGACCAGCCCCATCATTTCCAGTCGATCCAAAGCCGACCGTACGGGAGTTTTGCTCATTTGCAGCCGCTCGCTCAGCGACTTCTCCGAGAGAAACGTCCCTCCCTCCCATTCCCCCTGCACGATACTTCTCTTCATTTGTTGAAAAGCCGCTTCTCTTAACGTCGTTCCGCTCATCGACATCCTTCGCGATCTTCCTTTCCGTTGCTTCTTGTTCTATGATTATCATACGCGATTATTTGAAATAATCGAGAGGGAAGGACCGAACGAATGGGCAATCCATCCTTGCGTCAGCAGGCGTATGCGCATATTCTCGCCAAAATCGAGAACGGGGAGTTCCCGAAAGGCTCCGTAACCTCGGAAGTCCAGCTTAGCCAAATGCTCGACATGAGCCGAACGCCCGTCCGGGCCGCGCTTCAGCAACTGGAGCTGGAGGGGTATGTCCGTGTCGCCGCCAAGCACGGCGTCCTCATCCTGGACTCTTCTTCCCAGAGGGTCGGCGATTTGCTCGAGATGATCGCTTCGATGGCGCTATTCGCCGTAAGCGCTGCGCGTTCTTCCAAGCAAGTTGAGCTAGCGGAGTTGTCCCGTGAAATGGCCGATGCCTACCGCACCTTGATCATCGCCGGTCCGGAAGATTCGCGCGCCCTCGTCTTGTTCGAATATGAGCTGCTCCGACGGCTCATCCAACTCTGCAATAATAGCGAGATGGCCAAGGCCTATCGAACCTCGGCCTCCCGATTGTTTTGGAATCGAAATGGGAGTCGCTGGCGCGCGCCTTATACCGGTCAAACCTCCGAGCAAGTCGAGAAGCTGATTCGCTCGGTCGCATCGGATTCGGAATCATTCCGGGAAGCGTTATTCGACTATTTGCATACGCTTAAGCTAACGTGGCTGTAGCTCATGTATACATGCGAGACGTCTTGAGCATTCGGCTTTGATCGTGATACGTTAAGAGCATCCTTACTCATCAATCGAATAGGTTGGAAAAAGGGGGCTGTTCATCATGCCGCAGGATCCATTCTTCGAACTCAAGCTTGTTTACGACGCGCGGGCGGAACTAGGCGAAGGCCCCGTATGGGATACTCGCAGCGAACGTCTATTTTGGGTAGATATTCTGGCCCATCGCGTGCATATTCACGATCCCAAGCAGCCGTTGTCCGAAAGCGCTATCGAGCTTAGCCCCTATGTAAGCTCCGTCATCCCGAGGCTCTCCGGCGGCATTGCGCTTACGTTGCAGAACGGATTTTACGCTTACGATTCGACTTCCGCCGAACTGAAGCTGCTTGCGGAAGTCGAAGCCTCCGTGCCCGGCAATCGCTTCAACGATGGCAAATGCGATCCTGTTGGGCGCTACTTGGCGGGGACGATGTCGATGATTGACCAGCCTTCCATGGGCACCTTGTACAGCTTAGACGCCGACCTTACGGTCAAACCGCTCGTGACCGAGGTCAGCGTTTCGAACGGGATGGCGTGGTCGGCGGATGGCGGAACGCTATACTACATCGATACGCCGACGCGGCAAGTCGTCGCCTTCGACTATGAACTGGCAGCGGGAGCGGTAAGCAATCGACGTATCGCGGTGGAGATCCCCGAAGGACAAGGCTCGCCCGACGGGATGACCATCGATTCGGAGGGGATGCTGTGGGTTGCGCATTGGGGAGGATGGCAAGTGTCGCGTTGGGATCCGGCGACCGGGGAGAAGCTGCTCTCCATTCCGGTTCCTGCCTCGCAGGTCACTTCCTGCGCGTTCGGCGGCCCGGATTTGGACAAGCTGTATATTACGACGGCCCGCGTCGGACTTGATGAAGCCAAACTTGCGGACCAGCCTCTAGCGGGCGGCTTGTTCTGCGCGGAGATCGGCGTGCGAGGGCTTCCTGCCGTTCCGTTCCGAGGCTGAAGCGTTCCTATCATCGCCAGCCTTCCGCATTGGTCAAGACCCCATTTAGAGGTTCCTAAATTCACCTTTCCTAGGATAAAGAAAGAAGCCGCCCGAATGTCATGGAAGTCGACATACGGTGCGGCTTTTTCCCGATAGCATTCATTATGCCGTTTTCTCGTCCCCAGGGTCGACATCCAGAATGTCCATCAGGAACATGAAGATCGGAATCCCAATGATCAGCCCCCAGATGCCGAAGAAGTGCTGGGAGAAGACGAGGATGACGAACGTATAAAACATCGGAAGCTTGGTCTTGTGAGCCATCAGCCGCGGATTCAACAGATACGTCTCTACCGCGTGGATCAGAAGGATCATGACGACGGTCCAGATGACCAGAGTCAATCCGCCGCTCTGGTAGCCGATGAGACCGATGGGGATAAAGGATAGAACCACTCCCGCAACGGGAATGAGGCTGAGCACGAGTACGAGAACGCTTAAGGCGAACAGGTAGGGGAATCCGAGGATCCAAAGTCCTAGCATCGTCAGCGCCGTGTTGAACACCGCGATCGTCAGCTGAACTTCGATCACCTTGCCGAAGGATGCCACGAATTTCTGTCCGAAGTATTCCAATTCGTCATAAATCCAGCCGATTTTGCTCTTCTTGAACTTGCGCGTGAAATAGCCGACTTGCGTTTTCTGGAGCAGGAAGAAGAGGCTGAGGATGATGACGATGAGAATAATCTCTAGCCACTTGCCCAGTTTGGAAATGTAATGCAGCGCTTGATCGACGTATGTCTTGTAGTCGACTTTGTTCAAAACTTCGGACAATTGCGCGGCTACCTGGTCTCCCTGATTGGAATTGAGGAATCGGATGATGTTGTTGATCATCTCCGATACCTGCGTAATAATCTTCGGAACGTAATTCGTAATTCCGACAACCATGGCGGTTACGATGATCACGTACAGCAGAATGGCTACGACATTGGGATGAATGGGGAACAGCTTATTGATCTTCTTCGTTAAGAAGCGTTGCAGACTATTCATGACGTAGGTAACTAGGAATAACAGGAGAAGCATGTTCAGCATGTCTTTTATGCTGTATAAGAACAGGACGAATAACAGCAGTACGGTCACTCTTCTAGCCATCGGTGAAGCAAATAACTCCCTAAGCATCCCCATGGATTTCCCTCTTCTACGCAGTCTTTTTACCCTCAACTTTAGTACGGGCAACCTCCGGAAAAGTTTCTACTTGCCTTATATTCGCGTTCCTACCCGGAAACCGAATCCGAAGAAGATCGGGGCGGGTCTCGCCGCTATCATCGGTTCATTCCACTACGTTGGCGCTTTCTGTTCGGACGAGGAAGGAGACGATCGTTCCCTGTCCGGGCTCGCTGCGAATTTGCAAGCCTTCCCCGTAGAGCTGCTTCAAACGGCGGTCGGTGTTCGCCAGGCCGATTCCCGCTCTTCTGCCGATCTCCTCCTCCTGCCGCAAAGCCCGCTGAAGCCTATCGGCTTCCATGCCGACCCCGTTGTCCTGAACCGATATCTCCGCGCCGTCCCCCACGTCGAGAATCCGAATCCGGACGGTGCCGCCCTCGGCTCGCCTAAGCAGGCCGTGCCGAACGGCATTCTCGACAAGGGGCTGAATGGACAGCGGAGGAACTTGCAGCTCGAGACGGCCGTTCGCCTCCCACTCGACCTGAACGCGGGCGCCAAACCGCTCCTTTTCGATATACAGATAGGCTCGCACCAGCTCCAGCTCCTTGCGCAGCGGTACCAATCGGTCCGAGTTTGCGAAGTCGAAGCTGGCCCGCAGGTAATCGCCAAAAGCAAGCAGCAGGCTCTGCATGCGGTCGATGTCGATCCCGCCGAGCGCGGCAACGGAATTCAGCGTATTGAACAGAAAATGAGGCTGAATTTGAGCCTGCAGCCACGCTGCTTCCAAACGCGATTGCTCGCGCGCCGCTCGCGTAACGTCCGTGAGCGCCCTCACCCGCATTCTCAGCTCTTGGGCGTCTACGGGTTTGACGAGGTAGTCGTTGGCCCCGGCCCGGAAGCCCGCTTCGATATCTTCCGACCGATGTCGGGCCGTGAGCAGCAAAATCGGCAACTCGGAGCGAGAGAAGCGGGAACGGACCCTTCTGGCGACTTCGTAGCCGGACATTCCCGGCATCATGACGTCCGCGATCAGCAAATCCCATGCTCCCGCATTCAAGAGGGACAGCGCCTCGAAGCCGCTTGTGGCCGAGGCGATCTCGTATGGTTCTCGGGCAAGCACATGCGTCAGGACGCGCAGATTCACCGGATCGTCGTCAACGGCTAGTATGCGCAATTTCTCTCCTCGCTCGAGGGGTTCCACCAGGGAGTCGGCGGCCGTCTCTGCGCGGGTTAGCATCTCGACTTTTTCGAACGGCATGGTTGCGGAGACCGCGTTCGTCGCCGATTCGACTTCGGTCGAATTCGCGACGGGCAAGGTAAACCGGAAGACGGAGCCGGCGCCCGGAATGGAGCTAACCGACAGTTCTCCGCCATGCAGCTCCACCATACGCTTGCCGATCGTCAAGCCGAGACCGAATCCCGCAGCGTTCGTCTCCGCCTGCTCCGTACCTTGTTCGTACGGCTGGAAGATTCGGTTCGCCGTCGCCTCGTCCATCCCGATCCCGGTATCCGATATGCGGACGACCACCTTCTCGCCTTCGGTCTCCGCTTCGATCGCGACTCGCCCCTCGTTCGTAAATTTGACTGCATTGTGCAACAGGTTGAACAAGATTTGCAGCAGCCGATTCTCGTCCGCCATCACCGGCGGCAGCGAATCCGGGATCCGGTTCTCGAGCCGGATCGGCTTTCCTTCCGTCATGAACCGGACCATGTCCAGCGCGCCCGCTGCCTCCGCCTGAAGCCGGAGAGGCGCCGGATTCAGACGGAGGCGGTTCTCCCGCAGCCGGTTCAGATCGATCAGGTCGCTCAGCAAGAAGGACATGCGTTTGCCCACCGAGACCAACAGCATAAGGCGCTCCCGATTGGCCTCGTCGTCGGACCGTCGGCTGCTGTCGAGCACGGTCTGGGCCATGTTCAACATGCCGTGAAGCGGATTTCTCAGCTCGTGCGAGGTGTGTACCAGAAACTCGTCCTTGCGTTTGTCGGCCGCCTGCAACCGTTCCGCCAGTCTTGCCGTCTCTTCGGCATTGCGGAAATACCGTTTAAACCAGTACAGCGCAAAACAGATAAACAAAGCCAGCATATCGAAAGGATAATAGCCGCCATCGAGAAAAAGCGAATAATTGAAGATGCCCCAGACGAGATTCGTCGCGATGGCGACCGCTCCGAGCAGCAAATAGATCGCGTCCGGAACGCCTCTGCGGACCGCCAAATAGAGGAAGATCGGGGCGGTAACGAACGAAACCAGCGTCAGCGCCGTATGCAGCCCGTCGGCATAGGTGAACAGCTTGGCCGGCAGCGCCAATACGAACAACCCGAAGAGACCGCAAGCGGCGAAGTGCCAGCGGGAATGACGAAGGATCCGGAACTCGGGCAGCAAGCTTCTAACAAATTGCAGCAGAAACGCTGCCACGCCTAAATAGGAAAGGTAGCTAACCTTTAATGCCGATTCGTAATCGACCCCGAACCACGCGGACAGAATGCGATCATGGTCGACGGTGATAGCGGCCGCCCCGCAAATCCCCAGCAAAGAAAAGATCAGGAGCGATCTCTGACGGGCGCCGATGAAGTAGAGGACAAAGGCATAGATGGCATGCATGATCATCAGCAGACACATGGCCGCCTGCGATCCGGCGGAGAACCAATAAGCCCCGTTCATCGCCTTGGGCAAGCCGAGCTTGACCGGCTCCGTAAGGCCGCCCATGACGCGGTCGTCGTAATTGGCCGTTTGCAGCACGAGATCGAGAACGTCGCGATCGGCGGCAAACGAGACGGAATAAGGCGCATTGCTCGCCGTGTAGGACGAAGCCCCTTCCGCCGGATGTCCCGAGCGTCCCAGCAGATTCCCGTTCACGTACAAAGCCGAGGAGGCGGAGAGCCTCGGTACGCGAACGGTCAATTCCGGCAAGCCCCCTGCCGGCATCAAAACGCGCAGTCGATACGTCCCGTATCCGAAGGTGATCTTGCTCGGCGGAGAGAAATCCCGCTGCCAGCTGCCGGGGACCGTAGCCGTCGAGGCGACGACGCCCGTCGGTACGAACGCAGCGTCGGGACCGGGCGTCACCAGCTGCGACGGAAAGAATTCCCATTGTCCGACAAGGGAAAGAATCGATTTCGAAGCGGGGTTCCAATTGCGCAGGTCCAGCAGGCCGCCTGCGGCTTCGACCCGCGTCGAAGTCTTCTGTACGTCGATCCAAGCAAGGCGAACGCCGGTTAGCAGGAGAAGGAATAAGCCGACGATGGCCGCGATTTTTCTTCTTTTCATCATAGTGATACAGATTCGACAAAATACGTAGAGTTTCCTTTTCATTCCTCCCGCAATCGCGTTGAAAGTTTTCCTGAACGGCACCTGGATCCATTCGAATTGACTTTCCTACCGAGATGGGATATAAAAAGTTTGTTATTAAGTTTATTTATGAACTATAAAGTTAACTATTGGAGGAATTCATCCATGACACCGTCGCCTTCCATCCCTCGGCCGGAGCATCCGCGCCCCCAATTCGTACGCCCGTCTTGGATCAACTTGAATGGCGAATGGCAGTTCGAGATCGACCATTCGCGCAGCGGCAAAGAAAGAGGGCTGCATGCGCCCGGAGCTTCGCTCGGACGGCACATTCTCGTTCCGTTCTGTCCGGAAAGCAAGCTGTCCGGCATCGGACACACGGACTTCATGGCTGCGGTATGGTACAAACGCAGCTTCGCGATTCCCGCCGATTGGGAAAGCGGCGAGATCTTGCTTCATTTCGGCGCGGTCGATTACGAAACGGAGGTGTGGGTGAACGACGTATCCGTCGGCAAGCATCGCGGCGGCTACAGTTCCTTTTCCTTCCCGATCGGCCATGCGCTGCGAGACGGCGACAATGTCGTTACGGTCTATGCAGTGGATGATGTCCGCTCCGGATTGCAGCCCAGAGGCAAGCAAAGCGGCTCGTACCGTTCGCAAGGCTGCGACTATACGCGAACGACCGGCATCTGGCAGACGGTGTGGCTCGAGCTCGTGCCGAAGACGCGCATCGCTTCATTCCGTCTGATTCCCGATCCCGATAACGACAGCCTGCATGTCAGCGCCGTCGTCGAAGGACGGACCGACGGAATCTCGCTCCGCTGCGCCGCGTCCTTCGAGGGCAAATCTGTCGGCGAACAATCGGCTCGCGTCGGCTCGCGGTCCGTTTCGCTGACCCTCCCTTTGTCCGAGAAACATCTGTGGCATCCGGGAGCACCGGCTTTGTACGATTTGCGCCTCGAGCTCGTCAAGGATGGAGAAACCGTAGACGCCGCGACATCCTACTTCGGGCTGCGCTCTCTCCGTTTGGACGGCATGGCGTTCCGAATCAATGACCGTTCGGTGTTCCAGCGGCTCGTGCTCGATCAAGGTTTTTATCCGGACGGCATCTACACGGCACCGACGGACGAGGCGCTAAAGCGTGACATCGAGCTGTCGCTGGCCGCCGGCTTCAACGGCGCCCGCCTGCACGAGAAGATGTTCGAGCCGCGATTCCTTTATTGGGCCGATCGGCTCGGATATCTCGTATGGGGAGAACATGCCAACTGGGGGCTCGACATCACGTCGAGCGTCGGATTGGCGCGGTTTCTGCCGGAATGGCTCGAAGGTGTTGAACGGGACTACAATCACCCGAGCATCGTCGGCTGGTGCCCGTTCAACGAGACGTGGGATTCGTCAAAAGGAACGCGCCAGGACAACGAGGTGCTTCGGATCGTCTACGAGACGACGCGCGCGTTCGACCCTACGCGTCCGGTCATCGACACGAGCGGCAACTTCCATGTCGCGACCGATATTTTCGACGTGCATGACTACGATCAGAACGCGGAGACGTTCCGCGCCCGCTACCAACCGCTGGCGGAAGGCGGCGAGCCGTGGGTCTCGTTCCCCGATCGGCAGTCCTACGGCGGCCAGCCTTACTTCGTCAGCGAATACGGCGGCATCTGGTGGGATCCGGGCCAAGCGAACGAGCAAGGATGGGGATATGGCGAACGCCCGAAGAGCGTAGAAGAATTTATGACCCGATACGAAGGACTGACGAACACGCTGCTCGACAATCCGAACATGTTCGGGTTCTGTTACACGCAGCTTTACGATATCGAGCAGGAAGTAAACGGCTTGTATACGTATGATCGGCAGCCGAAATTCGACCTGGCTTGGCTGAAAGCGGTCAACGGCAGGCGCGCCGCGATCGAGGATTAAACTTACGCCCGAACGGCAAGAGGGTGTCCCGCTTTCGTCTTCTGACGACGTGCGGAACACCCTCTTTGCCGCGATCGGCGCAAACGAACAACGTCGGTTGATGTTGATTCGTCCATTTCGCGATTATATAATTACCTGAATATGTCGATTCGAACGTAGCGAGGTTGACCCATGAAAATCCTAGTCTCCACGCGGCAGATGATGCTGCTAGAAGCGCTCGCTTCCGAAAGCCGGGTACGGATGATCGAACTGCTGGACAAGCGGCCGATGAATGTCAAAGAACTCGCCAATGCGCTGGGATTCTCCTCTGCCGTCGTGACCAAACACGTGCAGAAGCTGGAAGACGCCGGCATTATACGAACGGAGAGCCTCACCGGCACGCGCGGCCGGCAGAAGGTCTGCCATCTGCGCCTCGATTCCATTACGCTTCAGTTCCGCGCGCCCGCCGCGCCTCCGGTCCCGAACCGCTATACGACTTCCATCCCGATCGGGCAATATTCCGACTACCGGATCATGCCCACTTGCGGACTCGCCTCCCGCTCGAAAATCATCGGCATGATCGACGACCCGCGCTATTTCGCCGATCCCGAACGGATGAAGGCGTCCCTCCTATGGTTCGGCAGCGGTTACGTCGAATATCGGATTCCGAATTACCTGCTGTCTAATCAGAGAACCCGCAGCGTCTCCATCTCTCTCGAGTTATGTTCGGAAGCGCCCGGATTCAACGAGAATTGGCCCTCCGATATTCATTTTCATCTGAACGAGGTCTTCATCGGACATTGGACTTGTCCCGGCGACTTCGGCCGCAATCGCGGCGTTCATACGCCCGACTGGTGGGAGTACGGCACGCAGCACGGATTGCTGAAATCGATCCAGCTTCAGCCCGAGGGGACATTCATCGACGGCGTGCGCATGTCCGACGTTTCGATCCGCGACGTTCCGATCCGCTACGGCGAAGATATCCGCTTGCGCCTTTCCGTTCCCGAAACGGCTAAGAATTGCGGCGGGCTCAGTCTGTTCGGCAGACATTTCGGCAATTACGATCAAGACATCGAAGTCGCGATCACGTACGAGGATTCGTAAGCGGGAGTTGGTCGCTGCGATCACACCGGAGCGGCGTACCGGCTGCCTTGCAGCACGCGCCTTAACTTGCCGCCTTGTTGCTGCAGCACCTCAAGCGAGTAGCCTTCGGCCCCGCTCCACTCGTATGCAAAGCTGTAACCTTGCTTGGACTCGGTCACGAACAAAATGTGGAACATGTCCGGCGTTATCGTACCGCCGTCGTCCACCCGCCAGGTGGAGGTCGGATCGTCGTTGCCGACGAAATCGAGGAACAACGGTCCCCTTTTTGTCGTCAGAACGAGACTTGCCAGCGGCTTTTGCCCTTTTGCCTTCGCATATTCAACGAGCCCGATATGCACGTCCGGCGTTGCTTGTCCGATCAGCCCTTGCTTCACGACCTTGCGCTTTTTCTGTTTCTCGATTTGCGCGATGACCGTTTTGGAGAATGTGCCTTTGGATAAAGGCTTATAGCTCAAAAAAGTGTGTCCTTCAAAAGCGTCTTTCTCCGCCAGCAGCACAGAATCGTTCGGCGTGATATGGCCTTTGGCGATCGAATACAGCTCGCCTTCGTCCAGGTCGAAATTCCAAGCTGTTTGACGACCGTTGCTTTTGTCGCTCACTTTTTGGTGCTTCACGTACTTGATGTCGAGCGATTTGCCCGGATCGTAAACCGCCTTGACGAACCGCTTCGGCTTCGAGCTCTCAAATCCGAGTAGCCGCTGCCCCGTCTTGTCCGCATAAGAAAAAGCAAGCTTTCCTTCTTTCAGCTCCCCTGCGGCCACTGCCGGCGCTGCCGCTTCGGAAACCCGATCCGCGACGGGAACGAGACTTATCGCGAGAAGCGCACTCATCACGATACCCAATCTTCTTTTCAAATGATCACCTGCTTAGAGAGGAAATGTGCGAAAATGCGAGTATCGCGATGCTGCAAAGGTTCGCCATGCACTAAGAATACAAGATCAGGGATTTTGTGGCAACATTACCGGGCACATCTCCGTCCATAAATGTAAATGAAAGCAGATCAAACATAAGGGGATGAACGGGATGCGGGCAAAACAGGTGCTAATCGGTCTGTTCCTCTCGTCGCTTCTAGCGTCATGCGGAAAA
Source organism: Cohnella nanjingensis (assembly GCF_014212125.1). Taxonomy (GTDB): domain Bacteria; phylum Bacillota; class Bacilli; order Paenibacillales; family Paenibacillaceae; genus Cohnella; species Cohnella nanjingensis. Next base: position 85,292 of record NZ_JACJVP010000039.1, on the reverse strand, counting down.
CCGTCCTTAATCTCGTATGAAAAACGAGCCGAGGCCGCATCGCATTTGGATCCGAAAATCGTAAAGGCGCAAAATGCTTTTGGTCTGACGCTCCATCGGCATCTGGTGCAGGAGGGGAACGATACCAATGTGTTTCTTTCCCCAACCAGCCTATCGACGGCGCTCGCCATGACGTACAACGGAAGCGCCGGAAACACGCGGCAAGCCATGGCCATTACGCTAGGCTGGGAGGAAATGCCGCTAGAGGAGCTCAACAAAGGGTACAAAACGATGAATCATTTGCTTAAACAAACCGGCCGAGGCGTGGAATTGAATACGGCCAATTCGCTTTGGAGCAGAAAAGGAATCCGTCTTGCAAACCCATTTGCGCAAACTGCCCGCAACGACTATGAAGCCGGCGTGGAGGAGTTGGACTTCAGCAGCAAGACGGCGCATGAAACCGTAAACAAATGGGTTAAAAAGCAAACAAAGGGCAAAATTCCCGCTATTCTAAACAAACCATTGGAGCCTAGCGATAGCCTGGTGTTGGTTAACGCCATTTATTTTAACGGGAGCTGGGAAGATGAATTTTCGCCTTCCTCTACTAAAGTAGAAGCTTTTAGGCTTTCCGACGGTTCTACCAAAAAAGTTTCCATGATGTCCAGGACAGGCACGTACGAGTACGCGGAGGAGGACGGTTATCAGGCGATCCGGCTTCCTTACGGCGAGGGCCAAATGGATATGCTCGTCATCTTGCCGGATGAGAATTCCTCTCTGCCCGCTCTGCACGAACGCTTGTGGTCCGATGCGTCCCGGTGGCAGAAGCCTTTCAAGGAAAGAAACGGAGAAATCCAACTACCAAGCTTTAAGCTGGAATACGAAAAATCGATGGATAAGGCGCTGCAATCGATGGGAATGGCGGTTGCCTACGATCCCGCTCGCGCGGATTTTCCCCTCATCGCTCCCGGCTTCAACCATGTGATCAGCCACGTCATGCACAAAACATATCTTGAAGTCAACGAGAAAGGTACGGAGGCTGCTGCGGTTACCTCAGTAACCGTGAAAGCCACCTCGGCGGAAATACCTTTGGACCCGTTCAGCATGAACGTAGACCGCCCTTTCTTTATCGCGATTGAAGACAGGCAGACCGGAGCGTGGCTATTTATCGGATCCATTTACTCTCCGTAACCGAACACGACTTGGAAGGATGTGCCATCCTTCATCATTGGCTTGGCCGACCGGAATCTCCGGTCGGCCTCTGTTTTTTTGCGCAAATATTTGCGCAAAAATGGATGTGACATGATTATAAATTTCCATGTTATTTCCACAAATCAACAATTTGCGGCAAATTCATACGATTAACCCCCATTGTGAATGCCGATTCTTTAAGATATAATCTCTCCGTCGGCGCATCCCCCTTTCGTCATTATCAATTTTATTTGCATTGTTTGCGCCAAAAATACTTCGCTGCGAATCGATTCCCGGCTAGCGACGGAGCCCCGTTCAGTCACACGTTGCAATCCATCCATTCGAAGGAGCTGATCACGAATGAAAACGAAATGGTTCAGATCCAGTTTGGCAGGCGCATTTCTGTTGTCGATTCTGTTCGGAGGCGAGTCCCCCAAGGCGTCGGCCGCCGACCCCATCTCCCCCTTGCCGCACTTGGCCATTTATTATGGCTGGCCGTCCCTGGTGAACGGAGCCGCAGGCAATCTGACGACCGCGACAAACACGTTCAACCAATTCGACCTGATCGTGTTCGGAGACGGCATCGAGCATCCGTCACATGGAGACAACGCCAACACCAAGACGATCATGACCTCCCTCAAAGCCAACGGAAAAAAAGTGTTCGGTTACGTGGACTTGGGCGTCAGCACGCAAAACCTAAGCATCGAGACCATGAAGTCCTATGTCGATGAATGGAAAAGCATGGGCGCTTACGGGATCTTTCTGGACGATTACGGCTTCGACTACGGCGTAACGCGCGACAGGCAGAATACGATGCTGAGCTACATTCACAGCGTCGGCTTAAAAGCGTTTATGAACGCCTGGAACATCGACGATGCCCTGGGCAACTTGAGCGAGACCGGCGCGAACAATCCGCCGAATACGGTGTCGGGAGATTATTATTTGGCCGAAAGCTGGCTCGTCTCCGGCAATGCCTATCAATCCGTTTCCGCCTGGTCCGCCAAAGCGGACAAAGCCCTGAATTATTACCGCACGAAAGGCGTGATCACGGCCGCCTTGGCGACCAACGCCGCGGGCGGCGCTTCCTCTGCCGACAATACGACGGATAAGTATAAAATGGCCTGGTGGGCGGCCGCCATGTACGGTTTCCCGTTCCAGTGGACGGATCTCTGGTATTCCGCGAGCAACAACACCCTCTATTACTACAATAATCTTAGCACCGGCTATGGCACTTCCTTCACGGGAGATCCCGTCCATCAGAACAATTCGAACGTAAACACCCGTACCTCCAACACCGGTACCATCCAAGTGAACGGCAACGGATCGTCCACGGGCACCGGTTCTTTCTCGGCCGGCGGAGGCGGAAACACCTATCCTTCCATTACCATTGACGGCAGCGCTTCGGATTGGACCGGCGTAAGCACGCTGGCATCCGGCGGCACCACCGTCCAAATTTTAAAAGCGACCAACGATGCCACCGATTTGAAGCTCCTCGTCCAAGGGAGCAGCCTTAACGTCAAAGGACAATTTTTCATAGACGCCGACAATAATGCGGGAACCGGTTATAGCGCTAGCGGCTGGGCAGCCAATGGCGCCGATTTCTTAATCGAGAACAACGTCGTATATCACAACGCGGGTGCGGGTTGGAGCTGGACAGCCTTAAGAACGCTGACCGACTCCGGGACGAATTTGGAATTCAGCAAGAATGCGTCCGTCGTGGAGCTCAAGGTGCCGCTATCGACGCTGGGCATCTCCCCGGGCGCCACGATACGGATCGGCTACATCAAGAACGATTCCGCGACGGATCGGCTGCCTGCCGCAAACGGGTCTTTGCCTTCGATCACGTTGCTTCCTTAATGCTTGAGGACAATAGGAGCATCGGAAATAACGAAATCAAGCCCTTCAGGGATCTGAAGGGCTTGATTTGATACGAGACGTATGTCCTTGTACTTTGAAGGTCGCCTTCGCAAACAAAAGATGATGGAAAAGTGTTGCCTCGATATAAACAGCAGTCTTCTGTCCTATATCGGCAATCGGTATACATTGTTGACACTGACTTTGACAAAAATGAGTTCTGATAAAATGAAAAAAACCGAATACGCGGATCTATAACGCTATATGTTCTTGTCCTCCGACAAACTCACTTTGAATAACTGACTTGTTTCTTCTCTTAAATACTCGTATTCGGCCGCCGTTAGCTCGTCGAAGGGATGAAACCATCCTTCCTCATCCGGTTATCTCCCACTTGATTGTCAACGCTCCCTGTGTCCGATCGCCGGTGACGACGATTCTTACTGTGGACGGTTTCTTCACCCGATATGCGACCCACGCTTCGCCACCCCGCATAACGTTCGTGTACGTTCCGCCCTCCGCATCCAAGTACGTGCCATATCCGCCGCTGGTGATCTGCCAGTCGATGTGATAAGACAACGTTTGATCCATTCCTAGATCAACAGAAATCTCTTTCTTCCCGTTAAAATAAGTAAATTCTGCGCGATAGCCATCGGCAGTGCGTGTCCCCATCCAATGTTTAGTCACTGTGAAATCAGCCGTAGAAATGTAGACGGCCCCGGCAAGCAGCAGTATCGCTGCTGCTGTGCTGTAGGGCCACCACCTTCGAAACAGATGGGCCGCAGCAAGAAACGCAAGTGCGCAGGCTACTCCGTAGGCACCGGCAAACAGACTAAAGATCCATTGGCCTGAAGACCAGACCAGAAAAGGGACATACCCTCCTACCACATAAAGCAGGAAGGTAAGCGTCGTTTTGGAGAAGTTTATTTTGCACCTGTAGAGCACCGCGTCCACCAAGACAGAGAACAGTACGGCATAACCATAAATATAGCCCCACAGCGGGAGTTGCCGGGTTAGCTCGGACATCTGATAAAGTTCAAATCCCCCCGCTACAACCAGGAAACCCCAAAAAACAAGCCCTGCAGCCGCTACTTTTGAAGCCGAATAGGCAGCAACCTGACACCATCTTGTCATCAATGATGTCTCCTCCTTAATTCCTTCTTATCTTCAAAGGTAACAGCAAATTCATCTGCAGAGCAGTTCTAATTTTTGTAGAACCTGCGTTTGCAAAGACTGACGCCAGTCTTGACGGCAGCGCTTCGGACTGGACCGGGATCCCTGCGCGCATCCGGCGACACCACCGTCCAGATCTTAAAAGCGACCAACGATGCCGTCGATTTGAAGCTCCTCGTCCAAGGAAGCAGTCTCAATGTCAAAGGACAATTTTCATCGACGCCGACAACAATACGGGTACCGGCTATAGCGCTAGCGGCTGGGCAGCCAACGGCGCCGATTTCTTAATCGAAAACAACGTCGTTTATCGCAACACGGGAGCGGGTTGGAGCTGGACAGCCTTAAGAACGCTGACCGACTCCGTGACGAATTTGGAATTCAGCAAGAATGCGTCCGTCGTGGAGCTCAAGGTGCCGCTATCGACGCTGGGCATCTCCCCGGGCGCCACGATACGGATCGGCTATATCAAGAACGATTTCGCGACGGACCGGCTGTTAACCCGCCATCCCCCCTCCCTTCCCTACCTTTCGGAACAGGGGGTATAATGGAAGGAACATCCGCGCAAGCGGAAAGGAGGTGCGGCCATGAGAGCGTGGAACGCCATCGACCAAGAGGCGGGACTATCCGTGGACGAATGGACGCCTCTGCCCTACCCCGAGCCTTTCCATTGGCATACGGAGCTGGAGATCGGCTGCTGTCTGTCGGGAAAGGGGCTGTTTCATTTCGGGGACAAAACCTATGAGGCCCGGCCGGGGGACGTGTTCGTCGTCAACAATCTCGAGCGGCATATCGCGCAGTCGGACGAGCATGACCCCAGCCGATATGCTTTCGTATTCTTCGACCCGGCCGTGCTGTTGAAGGAAAACCGGGAGTTGCTGCTTCCGTTTCTGTATCATCCACCGAGATTTACGAACCGGATTCCGGCTTCGGACGCGACGTCGGCCCGGATAGGACGTCTCGTCGCCGCGCTGCTCGAAGAGCAGCGCGAGCGGAGCCCGGGCTACCAGACCATGATGCGCAGTCTCCTGCTGGAGATTTGCGTGCTGCTCTTCCGGCACTACGGAGACGGCTTGCCGACGGCCGATCTGACGGGGGCTTACGCACGCTACGAGCGGATTCAGCCCGCGCTTGCCTATATGAAGCGGCACTTTCGAGAAGATCTGCAGGTTGCGAACATCGCCTCGATCATGCGGCTTAGCCATTCCCGAGCGGCGCACGTTTTTGCGGAAACCGTGGGAGAAGGCTTCAAGGAGCATCTGCTGCACCTGAGAATCAATGAAGCCAAACGGTTACTGGTTCAGACGCGGCTCTCCGTCATCGAGGTGTGCCTGCAGAGCGGTTTTCAGAGCGTCACGCCGTTCTACCGAGCCTTTCGCCGGATCGTCGGTCTCGCGCCTCAGGCTTACAGGGAGATGGCCGGCGTCCTCGGGATCGCCCATCCGCAATAGAGCAAGACGGAGGCTCCGCCCGCGATTTCACCGGGTCGGAGTTTTTTTCTTCGCCTGAGGCTGCATGCTTAGGGATACCGGGTCAGCCGATTTTGGCAAACGGGGAGCGGATTATGGCAAGACGGGCCGCTGGCGTCCGGCTATGATGTGGAGGCGGTCCTTCGCGAGACGGAACGAAGGAACGACTCCAATCGAAGAAAAGGAGTGGCCAGGCCAGCATGAAAATCGGAAACCATGCATGGTTTCGGTATGCGCCGGACCTGCACATTGAGCTTCGGCAAGCCGAGGACGAAGGGAAAAACGTGGAGGGGCTGGAGCGGCGGATAGCCAGCATCGTCGCTCTAGGCGAGCGGGACCCCGAACGCGAACGGATGGCGACTGAACTGCTGGACGATACGGAACGTCTGCCGGTGCGGGACGGCTATGCCTACGACGAACCGTCCGATCTGGACGGCATCCGGCGGTCGCGGCCGGCCGCAAGGAACGCGCCTCGGCCTTATGCTTCCGATAAGGCGACCGTCTACGACAAAGTGTACGGGGCTTGGCTTGGCCGCTGCGCGGGCTGCCTGCTCGGACAGCCCGTCGAAGGTTGGAAGCGGGAACGTCTGACCGGCTTGCTGCGGGATACGGACAATTACCCGATCTCGTACTATCTTTCGTCCGAACAGCCGCAATCGATCATCGACCGCTACGGGCTGACGAACGAGGGTCAAGTTTACGGCAGCTCGCATATCAACTGGATCAACAATGTCCGGCATATGGTCGAGGACGACGACACGAACTATACGATCGTCGGGCTTGCTGTGCTCGAGCGGTACGGCTATGACTTCACGCCGGACGACGTCGCGGAATCGTGGCTGATGAATTTGCCGATTCTGCATGTCTGTACCGCGGAGCGGGTCGCTTACCGGAATCTCGTCAATCTCGTCGAGCCACCTCGCTCCGCTTCGTTCCGGAATGTTTACCGGGAATGGATCGGGGCGCAGATCCGCGCGGATATGTTCGGCTACGCGAATCCCGGCCATCCGGAGAAAGCCGCCGAGATGGCCTGGCGCGACGCCGCGATATCTCACGTGAAGAACGGCATATTCGGCGAGATGTGGGTAGCGGCCATGCTGGCCTCCGCTGCCGTCCAAACGGACATCGAGCAGATCGTCCTGGACGGGCTGAACGAAATCCCGGAGCGTAGCCGGCTGGCGGAGGCGGTCAAGCTTGTCATCGGCTGGCGGCGCGAAGGCATCTCCTGGGAGGAAGGCATCGTCCGCATTCACGGGCGGTACGACGAATCGAGTTCGCATCATTGGTGCCATGCGATTTCGAACGCGATGATCGTGGCGCTGGCGCTGTTGTTCGGCGAAGGCGACCTCGAACGCACGATCGGCATCGCCGTGGCCGCGGCGTTCGATACGGACTGCAACGGCGCGACGGCCGGCTCGATCGTCGGCATGCTGAGGGGCGCGGCGGCGCTGCCCGAGAAGTGGACCGCTCCGCTGAACGACCTCATCAAGTCCGGCGTGGACGGCTTCGGACTCGTGCGGATTTCCGAGCTCGCCGAACGGACGGCTGCGGTCATCGAACACAATCCGTACCTGCGTCGCTGATGGGTTAAAAAAAAGCAGCCTAGTCCGGTCGAAAACCGAACTAAGGCTGCTTTGTCATTGAATATTGAGCCCTGTAAACGACGCCGTATCTGCTGCTACAGTCCAGACTCAAGAATCATCGTCCGTCTGCCGCTCTCAAATTCAGGCAGTGCCCCGCCTCCTCTTCTGCTTACGAAAGAGGGCGTTTGAATCTCTCTTGCATGCGGGCCGGATATTCGCTGGGCAGACAGCTGACCCTGTCCAAACGCTCCCATTGCTCCGGCGACAGCGACCAACCGACCGCCCCCATATTTTGTTCCAATTGGGATAGGGAAGTGGCGCCGATAATCGGGGAAGTGATCCCTTCTTTCTCCAGCAGCCAATTCAAAGCCACTTGGGAAGGCGTTTTTTCCGTTTCGCGGGAAATCTCGTTAACCGCCTCAATAATTTCAAAATTTTTCGGCGTAAATTTGGCGTTCACGTCGAATTCTCCTGTCAAACCCCAAGAGAATCGGCCGGCTTCCGGCTTTTCTTGGGTCTTGTATTTCCCGGTCAACAAGCCGCCTCCAAGAGGCCCCCAGGGGAGAATGCCCACCTTCTCTTCCAAGCACAACGATAGATGCTCGCGATCCATTTCCCGGCTCACCAGGCTGTACTGCTGTTGGATGGAGACAAAGCGGACATAGCTTTTCGCGTCGCTAAAGGCCAGCGATTTCATCAATTGCCAAGCCAGATCATTGCTGCAGCCTACATATCTGACTTTGCCGGACGCGACCAGATCGTCAAGCGTCCGGAGCGTTTCTTCGATCGGCGTCACCTGGTCCCACGAATGCAGCTGATACAAATCGATGTAATCGGTATTCAACCGGCGAAGGCTGGCCTCGATGCCGTCCATCATATGCTTCCTGGAGCTGCCTCTGTCATTCGGATGCGAACCAATCGCCAGTCCCACTTTCGTCGCCAGGACGACCTCCGATCTGCGCCCTTGAATCGCCTTTCCGACAATCTGCTCGGATTCGCCGTAGTAGTCGGCCGTATCGACGAAGTTTCCGCCTGCATCCAGAAAATGATACACCATTCGAATCGATTCCTCTTCGCTCGTCGGATCTCCGAACATCATCGTGCCCAAAGCTAATTCGGACACGACCAACAAGTTAAATGAAGCCATGGATCTTTTCTATCATCCCAATCTGCCCCTGCCTCAACGCAACAAGCTTCGCCAACTGCTCGAGGATCGGTTCGGTTTTCAACGGGAACGGTCGGACGCCGCCACGGCGGACATCCTCCGGGTTACGATGGGCTGCGCGTCCGCTTGCCTCGATCCCGCTTTCGTATCCACCTCGACGGAAGCCTTTCTTCTTCAGCGCATTTGCGATACGTTGACGGTTTTCGACCCTCGGAAGAAGACGCACCTTCCGTCGCTTGCCCAAGCTTGGGAAAACAACGAGGACGGCAGCAATTGGACCTTTTATTTGAGAAAAGGGGTGCGCTTTCATCACGGTCGAACGCTGACCACTAAGGACGTCCTGTATACGGTGCAGCGGCTGAGAGACGTGAACTCTCCGTCGCGTTGGCAATATGAAGAGATTGAACGTGTCGAGATCGTTTCCGATTTTGCGATCTCCTTTTATTTGCTGCAGCCCAATCGATTGTTTCTTCATTTTTTCAGCTCGTTCTATATGTCTATCCTCCCCCATGACGTGGCCTTTTCGGAAAGAAATTTAATTGGCACGGGACCGTTTCGCATGGCCGAATTCACGGATCGGGTTCTGGTTCTCGAAGCATATGATGATTACTTCCGGGAGAGACCCTTTCTGGATCGGGTCGAATTTTGGTTCATGCCGGTACACATGGAAAAGGATCTGTATCAGCTTCCCGATGCGAACCCCGCCAAGCTGGACGGTCACGGCGACAACGGCGAAATCGAATCTGTCATGGACGGCTGCCAGTTTATCGTTTTCAACTTTCGAAAAGAGGGCGTTCAACGCCATCGTTCGTTCCGCAAAGCGATGAGGCTTGTTTTCGACCGCGCCGCGATCATCGAAGAATTGAAAGGCAATCGCATTTCTCCTGCCGACAGCTTTTTTCCCGAGAACAGTAAGCAAACGGATGTGGAGAAAGCAACGCTACAAGAGGCAAAGGCGCTGCTGCGAGAAAGCGGATATGCCGCGGAAGAGCTAAAGCTCTATTATTGGAACAAAAAAGAATTTCATGACGATGCCCGGTGGATACGGAATCGCGGCGAAGCCGTTGGGCTGCGCCTGTCCCTCCATCCCGTCCACCTGACCGACTACTATACGACCGATGCGGATCAAGAGGCCGACATGCTGGTCATCTGCGAATCGTTGGAAGAGGATACGGAGTGGGGATATCTTCGCTTGTTTCAGGACGAAGCGTGCTTTATCCGCCGCTTGTTGGATCGCGAACAGCATGCATGGCTGGACAGGTCCATTCGCAGCCTCGCCATGTTGATCTCGCCGGAGCAACGGGCCCGGATCCTGGACCAAATCGAACGGAGAATGCGGGACGAGGACTGGGTCTTGTTCGGCTACCATATGAACAAGATCACGCAGTATCATCCGGCGCTGCATGGAGTAACGCTTGATTCATTCGGCTGGATCGACTTCTCGAAATTATGGATCAAGAAAGAGATGCTTGCGCAAACCGGATCGTGAAAGGAATGGACCCAACGCAAAAGCCGACGCCCGGAAAACGGCCGTCGGCTTTTTGGGATCGGAAGATGGAATCTGTTGTTGACGTTAGCGCAACACCATTTGTTTTTCGACCAACCGTCCGTCTTCCAAATAGAGTACGCGGTCGCACAGCGACAGAATGCGTTCGTCGTGCGTGACCATTACAGCGCTCTTGCCCCTCTCTTTCGCTTCGCCGGCAAGCAAACGCACGACGTCCATTCCCCGCGAGGCATCCAGGCTCGCCGTCGGTTCGTCTGCCAGCAGCACCGCCGGATCGTTCATGAGCGCTCTGGCGATGGCGACGCGCTGGCGTTCGCCCCCTGATAGTTTCTCCGGATAAGCATGGAGGCGATGGGTCAAGCCCAGCTTATTCAGAAGCTCCCTCGCACGTCTGACCGCCGTCGATTTGTTCATCCCGCCCATCTTGGCGACAAGCACAAGCTGCTCTTCCACCTTCAAGTAAGGGATCAGATTCGCGCTCTGGAATATAAATCCCAGTCGACGCAGCCGTATGTCCGTCAGTTCTTTCTTGTTTTTGCCGGTTATCGATTCCCCATCGAGCAGCACATCCCCGCTCGTTGGTTCAAGGAGAGCGCCCGCGATCGATAGGAACGTGCTCTTCCCTGAACCGGATGGCCCCATAACGGCAACCAGCTCGCCTTCCGCTACCTGTAGGTTTAGATTGTCCAGAATCGTCCGCTGCATGCCGCCGTCCTCGAAGGTGCGCTTAATATGGTCCAATAGGAGTCTATGTCTCATGCCGCCGTCCTCCCGATCGCATCCAACGCGTCTATTCTGGTCACTTGCCAAACCGAAAACAACGATCCAACGAGCGACATCGCGATAAAAGCTCCGCATGTACTCGCCAGCGTAGTAACGTCTAGCTGAAAGGGCATCCCGCTTGGCAAGACCGCCTTCATCCCTTGGACGAGAAGCACGCTGACAACGAGACTGCCTGACGACAAAAGCAGCACTTGCAGGGCAACACTTCGTACGAGATAGGCCGTACGCGTGCCGATGGCCTTCAAAATACCGAACTGACTGCTTTTCTGGATCGTGATGACGTAGAAGAACACGGCCAAGACAAACGCGGAAATGACAAATAAAAAGACGATCATCATGAGAAGCGAGCCCTGCTCTTCCTTGTAGCCCGGTATGGCCGAGACGGCCTCCGATTTCGTAACGACTTCGGTATCCGGCAGTGCTGCGGCCAATTGCTTGGCCTGGTCCTTATTCGCCTTTACGGCGATCGCACTGTAGGAGATGCCGGATGCTGTTCCACTGGCTCCCTTCCACGCCGACGACTTGGACTGAAGCTGCTGCCAATCCCGCTCGTTTAGAAACACGGCTGGAGAGTGACTGAACGATTCATGGCTCACGAACCCGCTGACGATCCACTTCATCCCCGAAGCTTGATCGAAGATCTCGGTACCGATACCGATTCCGGAATCCTTCAATTGGTCGTCGACGAGCACTTTTCCTTCCGTCTGAGAGGTAATTGCCGTTCCTTCGGTGACGGAAGGCATCAGCCAGCCCTCCGGTCTAACGGCGAGCAACGTCACATCTAGCTTGTGGGCGGCCCCTCCGGTCGTCACCGTTGTCATTTTGACGCCAACCGGCTGCGCATTCTTTTCCCCTACTATGGAACCGGCCTGCGCCAGATCACCTTCGCCGAGTTGAGACCGGGTGAAGCGATGATTCGATCCCTTCTCCATCATGAAGTGCGTAGCGTTCATGTTCTGAATCGAGGCCGCATTGTCATATGCGAGTCCCTTCGCCAATCCCGTGACAAACAGGACCAAAAAGGCAACAAGCAGCATAATGATGGCGATCAGCGAATAACGGGCCTTGGCGAATTTCATTTCTCGTATGGCTAAATACACGGTGCTTCCCTCCCTCTTGATAATTTGAGTTTAGGAAGCGAATATGAACGGCGCGTGAATAGCCCATTACAAAAATAAAAGCGCCAAAGACAGAAATCCGTCTCCGACGCTTCATGGCTCAATATTCGATCGTAAACACCGGACGTTCGAGATCGTTCACGTAGATCCGGAATTCTCCCGGTTCGACCGTCCGCCGCAAATCGGCATCCAAATATTCCAAATCTTCCAAGGAGATGGACAGCTCGACGTTCACGGAACCATAGGCCGAAACCGGAACGACCCGGTAAGCTTTCATCTCCCGTACCGGACGAACTGCCTTGGATACCGCATCTTCGATATAAAGGATGACGATCTCCGAGTAGTCGTACCGGCTCGGATTATGAATCCGGAAGGTCACCTTCAAATCCTCGGTCTCCGTGATGCGGCGTCCCGATATATCGAAGTCCGAGTAGGTCGCTCCGGCGTAGGTTAGCCCATGACCGAACGGGTACAGCGGGCCGATGTCGCAATCCTGATACCGGCTGCTGTAGCTGGACGCGTTGGCCGGCCGGCCCGTGCTGTACTCGTTGTAATAGATCGGCGTCTGCGCCGAATCGCGCGGGAACGACATCGTCAGCTTCCCGGACGGCGTCGCTTGGCCGGTAAGCAGCTTCGCGACGGCCGCCCCCGCCCTCGTCCCCGGGTACCAGCACCACAGCAACGCCGGCATGTCGTCGACGATATCCTGCAGCGCCAGCGGTCGGCCGGAGAAGCAGACGCACGCATACGGCCGGCCGGTATCCTTCACGGCCCGGATCAGCCGCTTCTGCTCTTCATCCAGTTCGAGCTTGACGCTGCTGTGTCCCTCTCCGCTTTGTTCCCAATACTCGCCGACGGCGACGACAATGTAATCGCACCGGGCCAGCACGTCCTCCGGGCAATCCTCCAGCTTGCCAAAGGCGGCGACCGATAGCGAGCCGTCGGCCTGCTTCAAGCCCTCCTCCAGCATTACGACATCTCCGAAGCGTCCTTTGCAGGCCCAGTTACCGAGCAGCTCGCGCGTGCGGGCGAACGGCCCGACGAGAACGACGTTCCGATGCTCCGGGCGAAGCGGCAGCGTCTCGTTCTCGTTCTTTAGCAAGACGCAGCTTCGGATGCCCGCCTCTTCGGCAAGCGCCAGGGATGCGGAATTCATTAGAACCGCATCTTCCGCGGCTTCGTCCGCGTACGGATTTTCGAACAGGCCCAATTCGGTTTTGAGCCGCAGCACTTTCAGAACGGCCGCGTCCACGTCCTCCAGCAATTCCGGCCTCTTATCCATGATTGCCTCGAAATGCTCGAGGTAATGGGTCGAGACCATCTCGATGTCGACGCCCGCGCCCAGCGCCAATTCGGCCGCTTCCCGGCCGTCCCGGGCCACGCGGTGCCTCTGCAGCTCCGTCACCGCGCCCCAATCGGAGATAACCAGATCTTCGAAACCGTAACGGTCTCGCAAAATCTCCTTGAGCATCCACGGACTGGCCGTTACCGGAACCCCGTTGAACGCGTTGAACGAGCTCATGACGAATTTCGGCCGTTCCTGCAGCGCGATCTCGTAAGGCTTGCCGTAGTATTCGAAGAACTCCCGCATCGACATGTCGACGGTGTTGTAATCTTTCCCGCCGATTCCCGCTCCGTAAGCGGCGAAGTGCTTCAGGCATGCCGCCACGCCGTCCGTCGGGATTTGCCCCTCGCGGATTTTCTGATAGCCCCGGATCATGGCCCTGCCCAGATCGCCGGACAGCAGATGATCCTCGCCGAACGATTCCATCACGCGGCCCCATCGGGCGTCCCGCGCCAGATCCGTCATAGGCGAGAAATTGACGTGGATGCCGGCCGCCCGCAGCTCGGACGCCGTCTCCTCCGCCACCCGCTGCACGAGCCGGTCGTCCCAGCTGCAGGACAGTCCCAATGGAATCGGGAAAATCGTCCTGTAGCCGTGAATCGCGTCGTGCATGAAGAGCAAAGGAATCTTCAACCGGGACCTCTTCAAATACTCCGCTTGAATCCGGTTGGTCATCTTCGCGCTGGACGCGCCAATGACGCTGCCGATCGCATAGAGCGTCTCCTCTTCCAGAATATGCCCCGGGTACGAAGGGCCGGTCTCGACCATTTCGTCATCGACCTTGCCGACGTAGAGCTCTCCCGTAATTTGCGTCAGCTGTCCGAACTTCTCCTTCAGCGTCATCGACGCCAGCAACGCTTGCAATCGATCGTTATCCATCGTCAGGCCTCTCTTCCGGATTACACCCATTCGAGGGCGGGCAAAATATCCTTCTGCAGCTCGCACATCTCGTCGATCATCGCGCAAGCCTGATAGTAAGTCGGTGCCTGAGGGTCGAGCAAGATCGCTTGCAGCAGCTTCGTCTTCGACTTCTCGACGAAGGCTTCGATCAATAGCTTGTGAATCGTCCCCTGAATATGGATCGTGCCGATCACGGCCGTCGGCAAATCGACGGTCATGGGCTTCAAGGCGATCCCCCGGCCATTCACGATTGCTTGCGTCTCCACCACCATATCGTCGGGCAGCCCCCGGATAGCGCCTTTGTTCGGCAAGTTGACGGCGTTGAGCTGCACCTCGTCGTCGAAGAAGATCGCTTCGATGATCGGAATGGCGTATTCCTGGCTGGGGCAAACCTTCGCTTTATCGAATGCATAGGCCTGCTCGACCCAGCTCTCTTGCGTCTGCACGCTGTCGAACAGCCCTTTGTCCAAGCTGTTGCCGCTCGCGCTATAGACGAACTCCGGCGTTCTCGCGCCTTTCTTCCACAGCTGCTCCCGGATCGGATCATAGCGGTATTGCAGCGACAGCCCCGCGTAAAAATCGTCCGCATACGAGACGTATTCGCCGCAATGGTTCGTCCCCGGGTACGGATAATAGCCGTAGATCTGATACATCGTTCTGGACAGCCCGATATGGTCGAATTGCGCCAGCCGATTGGCCTTCCGCTCCTTCTCGCGGAACAGCGGGTACAGGTCCTCGCCAGTCTCTTTGTCCCATACTTTCGTGAAGAAGCCGAAATGGTTCAAACCGCCGCCTTCGATGCCGATCTCTTCCGGCTTCCGCTCCAGAAACTCGCCCAGCTGATGGATGCCCATATCCAAGCCGTGACAGAGGCCCACGATCTTGATCGAAGTCAGCTTGGACACGGCCTCGACCAGCTTCGCTTCGGGATTCGTGTAGTTGATGAACCAAGCGTCCGGGCACACCTTCTCCATCGTCCGGGCAATCTCGAGCATCGGGCCCAGGTTGCGGAGCGTATGGAACATCGATCCCGGCCCGCCGTTCTCCCCGTAGATTTGTTTGCTGCCGTAACGGCGCGGAATGTGAAAATCCTGGGACCAGTAGAAGTACCGGTCGACCTCGATTGCGACGATGGCGAAATCGGCGCCCCGCAGCGATTGCTCCAGGTCCGTCGACTGCCAGATGGCGGCCGGATGGGAGAACGAATCGAACATTTCCTTCGCATACCGATAAGTCCGGTTGACGTTGTCTTCGCTGATATCCATGAGCGCGATTTCGAGCTCCGCTTCGTTTCGGAGCCGCGGGGATAGCACGAGATCCTGCAAGGCTCCCAGCGCGAACGACACGCTTCCCGCTCCGATTAACGCAATCTTCATCTTTTTCATCGTTAACGAACTCCTTTGTGATTTATTCCTTCAATGCCCCTACCATGACGCCCGAGAGGATGTTCCGCTGGAAGACGATATACGCGAGGGCGGCCGGGAATGCCGAGACGACGGCCGCCGTGGCGATCATAGGATAATCCATCGTGAACTTGGTTTGGAAATAGTTCAGGCCGACCGGCAGCGTCCTCAATTGGTCGTTCTGAATCAGGATCGTCGGCAGCATAAAGTTGTTCCAGGTGCCGATCGCCGTAAAGACGATGAGGGACACCATGGGCGCATACAACATCGGCATGATGATATAATACAAATTTTTCGCTTCGGTCGAGCCGTCGATCCGAGCCGATTCCAGCAGGGCGTAAGGGATATCCTTCATGAACCCTCTCAGCAGGAAAATCGAGAACGGGATGTTCAGCGCGATTTGCGGCAGGATGAGCGACCAGATCGTATTTAGCAAACCCATCGACTTCAAGTTGTTGAAAAGCGGAATGATGATCAAATCCAACGGAACCGTAAGTCCCCAGAGCACGATCAGGAAAAAAATCCCTCTGCCCTTGAACTTCATATATGCGAATGGGTAAGCGCCGAGCAGGGATAGCAGGACGACGAACGCGACGACGACAACGGTCACGATCACGCTATTCTTATAGTAGGTCACAAAATTGCCGACGTCCCAAATGCGCGAATAATTATCCCAGTGGAAAATATGCGGCAGAGCCAAGGGACCTTCGATGTTGATTTCGCTCATCGTTTTCAGGGACGTGTTGATGACGAGCAGGAACGGGAAAATCGTCAGCAAAACCGTACAGATCATGATGACATAAACGAGCGTGCGTCGCATGAGCAAAGATCGGGTCATGGTCATAAGCTATTGATCCCTTTCTCTGATCCATATGATGGTTCTCGAAACGAGAAGAACGAACAACGTCAGCACGATGGAAGCCGCCGCAGCGAAGCCCAGCCGGTTGACGATAAAGCCTTGCGTGTAGACATAATACGAGATGACGTACGAGCTGTATCCCGGACCGCCCTTGGTTGTAGCCATGACGATATCGAATACGCTGAAGGAACCGATCGTCATCAGGATGACGACCGTCGTGATCGTTTGCCTGAGGCCGGGGATCGAGACGTGCCGGAATTGGCCCCATGCGCCGCAGCCGTCGATGTTGGCGGCGTCGTACAGCTGCGTATCCACGCCCTGCAGCGCCGCGGTGAAGAGCATCGTCGTATAGCCGAAGCTGCCCCACACGAAAATCACGAACAGCGCGTACATGACAAGATCGGGATTGCCGAGCCAGCCTGCGACGGGCCGGCCGATGCCCAGCTGATCCAGAATCGCGGACAGCGGACCGAAGCTCGGGTCGTATATCCACTTCCAGATGACGGCAGCGATGACGGAAGAGATAATTTGCGGGAAGAAAAAACCCATCTGAAACCACTTGGTGAATCGAATATTGCCGCGAACGAGAAAATTGGCAAAAACCAGGCCCAGACCTACGGGGATCGTCGCGCCGCCGACGACCCATAGCAGCGTATTCTTGATCGCCTGCAAGAACATCGGCTCGTCGGTAAACAGATGGATATAGTTTTGCAATCCGACGAACTTCTTCGGACTGATCCCGTCCCAGTTCGTCATGCTGATATAGAACGTTTGCAGGGCCGGCCATATCATGAAGAAGGCCAACATCGCAAACGCCGGAAGAAGGAACAAGTACGCGAGCGGATTGGTCTTCTCCGCGCTCCTTCGTTTGAACGTGCGCTTCTGCCGAGGTATGGCTGCTTGTCTCACAAGAATCGCCTCATTATACAGGATGGATGTCCTTTAACCCATAGAGGGTTAAAGGACATCGGTCATACCTTGGATTCGATGCCTACTGTCCCTGGGCGGCCGCGGACAGCTTGTCGTATTCTTTCTTGATCTCTTCCCAAGCCTGTTCAGGCGTGTTTTTCTGGAAGAACATCATTTGCAGCTGCTTGTTTATAATATCAAACAGTCCCGGAACGGCATTGTCGAGGAAGAAGCCCATCTGAGTGCCTTGAATCGCTTGGTCGACTTCTTTCTTCAAGTCTGAAGCTTGGGCCCCCGACATGTCCGCTTTGATCGTTGGCGTAGAACCGCCTTCATACCAGAGCTTGACGACATCCGGGTTCATGAACGTGTCGATGAAGTCCAGCGCCGCTTGCTTCTTCTCGTCGCTCAGCTTCGCGTTCAGCGCCCAGCCGCCGTCCGTCGCGTTGACGATCGGGTGCGTCTGGCTGTTCGCATCCTGTTGCGGGAACGCGAACGCGCCGGTCGGCACGTTCGTGCCCTCGTAAGTCGGGATGTCCCAGTTGCCGCCCAGAACCATCGCGGACTGACCCTTCGCATAATAGGTCGGCACCGCGGCGCCGTCGATCGAAGCATCTTCCTTCCGGTAATACCCGCTTTTCTGCCAATCGTTGACCTGGTTGAGAGCCGCTACGAACGCTTTTTCGAATTCGGGCGTAATCCCTTGCTGGAAGTAAAACTTTTTGATGTCGTCCATCGGCGCTTGATTGTACAGCATGTGGAACACCGACCACATCTTCGAATTATTGGACATGCCGCCGTTCTCCATCGGCACGTAGCCGGCTTCCTTAACCTTGGCCAGAATGGCGTTAAACTCGTCCATCGTCTTCGGCGCCGTCAGATTCAGCTTGGAGAAGATGTCCTTGTTGTAGTAGACGACGACGGGAGCCGTCGCATATGGAACGCTGTAGTACTTGCCGGGCGTTCTGGCGTTCTGGAAGTCGATCGCTCCGTCCACTTCCTTGTCGATCCAGCCCCGGCTCTTCACGTCTTCGGTAATATCCATCAGGTAGTTGTTCTTTTGCAGCATCTGCTGCATCGTGTCGTCCACGTAGACGATATCTTGTCCCGACCCGGAATTGAACGCCAGCTTCAGGCTTTGGGCGTATTCGGACCACGGGTTCGGGCTGTATTGAATGGTGACATTGGGATGCGTTTGGTTGAAGATCTTGATCGTTTCGTTCATGATGTTGACGCGGGCTTCGTCGGTCATGGAGGAAGTGACGGTCAGCGTGATTTTGCCGGAACCGGACGAAGCGCCGGAAGAAGCTCCGGCCGAATCGCCCGCGTTACTCGCATTGGAACCGCAACCAACAACACTGACAAGCATGACGGACAAACTGCCGAACAACAGAGCTGCTTTCGCTTTGGACATGGGAGTATCCCCTTCTCATCTCGAATTTAGGTATTCTCGGATTCGTTGCATTCGATGTATGATCGCAGCAAACGCTTTAGCGAACGAGCGCCGCCGCCGCTTCGTCCATGCAGACATGGACGTTCGGGTGGCGTTGCAGGACCGTGACCGGTACTTCGTTCGTAACCTCGTGTTGCAGCGCTAGTCTCATGATGTCCGCTTTCTTTTCTCCGTCCGCGATCAGAATCGCCATATTCGCCTGTATCAAGTGTTTGATCCCGAGGGTAATGCCCTTCTGCACGTTCTTCTGTTCCGGAAAGTACTTCACGGAAACCTGCTTCGTGACGGAGTCGAGCTCCGTAACGTGCGAATACCGTTCAAAGTCGGCATGGGGTTCGTTAAAGCCCAAGTGGCCGTTCATGCCGACGCCGAGCAGCAGCAGATCGATCGTCCCGTGAGCCCCGATAAAGTCATCCATCGCCTTGCATTCCGCTTCCAGATCGTCGCTGGTTCCGTTGAAGAAGTGGATATTCTGCTCCTGAATTCCGCACGGTTCGAAGAAATGGCGGTCGAGCGTCTGCCGACAGCTGCCTTCATCCGAAGCGCCGAGGCCGACCCATTCGTCCAGACTGATGAAGCGGCACTGATCGAAGCTTATCCTTCCGGCGTGAACCGCTTCCACCAAGCAGGAGAACGTGCCGAGCGGCGTATTTCCCGCTGCGAAGCACACCAGCGAGTCGGGCTTTTGCCTGACTTGACGAATGATCAATTCGGCGGCTTGCAACGACATTTCATAGTAATTGCTTGCGATGTGAGTGTTCATGTCAACCCCCTCTTTTTTAGATCACGCCAACCTTTTCGAACGCGAGAGCGACTGCTCCGATCGCCCCTGCTTCCTCCCCGATGGAAGTCAATTCGATCGTCGTGGGAATCGGCGTCAAGCTTGCCACCGTCGAGCGAATGAGTTCGAGCACCGCCGACAACGATTGAGAGACGCCTCCGCAGAGGATCACCTTCTGGGGATTCAGCATACTCACCATATTGGCAATGCCGATCGACAAATCCGTTACGAATTGATGAATGATCGGGATCGACTTCTCGTCCCCGCGAGCGTACTGCTCGAACAATTCGTGAGCCAGCGTGCCGTGCTGCGACAAGGCCACTCCCGAGATTTTTTTCTCGAACAACCCAAAGTCGCCGAAAGCGTTGGCGCGGTTGTCAAGAACGTCCTGCTCCACGACCATATAAGCGACTTCCCCGGCCATGTAATCGTTGCCTTTCACCAGCGAACCGTTCGCCATGATCGCGCTTCCCACGCCCGTTCCGATCGCCACGACGACGAAGTCGTTCGAGTTCCGAGCGGAACCGATCCATCTCTCGCCCAGGGCCGCGCAATTGACATCGTTGTCCACGAAGATCGGCTTGTCGAAGTACCGTTGCATTCGTTCCCGAAACGGAACGTGATTCCACTGAAGCGCAGGCGCTTCTATAACGGTGCCTTCCTCGCTGTTGGCGATGCCCGGAACGCCGAAGCCCATGGCAGCCACTTGATCCAGCGAAATGGCCGCGGCACGCAGACATTCCGTAATGTGCCCGGAGATGACGTCGAATTCGCCGGAGGTGTTCACTTTCTTCCTGAAGATGATTTCGCCGGCTTGATCGGCGATCAGAATCATGATCTTCGTTCCGCCGATATCGACTCCGACACCGTACAACTGTTCAGCTGGAAGCGGCTGTGCATCGTTCCTTTTCACCGTATAATCACTCCGTCGGCACCCCAATTTCAGCTTTTTGAAGTTAGTTTGTACGTGGTACGTACTAACTAAATCGAATAATAAACCGATTTCATAGCGATGTCAATATAAAAACGCGATCGGTTCGTATTGGAAATACGAACCGATCGCGCTATGAATCAATCGAATGAGCGAGCCGTACCCTAAATGACGTTCTGTTCCTGATCGAAGGCGTAAGCGATCACCCCGAGGACACCCGCTTCCGCCCCCATTCGCGAAATCTCCACCGTCGTTTGAATCGGGGTCATCCGGCCAACGTTGGATCGGATTTCTTCTAACACGGGATTCAGATATTCGGCCACTTCGCCGCCGAGAATCACCTTCTCGGGATTTAGCAGGCTGACCATGTTGGCGATCCCGATGGACAGGTGGGTGACGAAGCGGTTCACCTTTTGAACGGAACGGGGCTCCTCTTGCGCATATCCCTGAAAAAGAACTTGCACCGAGCTATCGTTCTCGGCGAGCGATTTGCCCGAAATCTTTTTCTCGAAGACCCCGAATTGTCCGGCCACGTTCACTTGATTGCGGGACACGTCTTCCTCTTGGATCAGATAGGCGATTTCTCCGGCCATGAAATCTTTGCCGTGCACCAAGTTCCCGTTCGCGACGATCGCGCTCCCGACGCCGGAGCCCAGTCCGATATAGATGTAGATGAAGTCCTCCAGGTCCTTGGCCCCGCCGATCCAACGTTCGCCGAGAGCCGCGCAGTTCACGTCGTTGTTCGCGTAGATGGGCTTGGCCAGATACTTCTTCATCTCATCGACGAAAGGAAGGTCCTTCCAGCCGAACTCCGGCGCATCCACGACGATTCCTTTCTTGCTGTCTGTGAGTCCGGGAATGCAGAACCCGATCGCGATCACGGCATCCATCGATATCGACGCTTTATCCAAGCTCGCAAGGATGCACTCGTAGATCGTCTTGAAGTCGTTGCCGGCGTCCGAGCGTTCCTTCCACACGACGTTCCCGTCCAAATCCGTGATGCAGATGAGCAGCCCGTTCGCCATCAGCTCGACGCCGACGCCGAAGCCGGACCTCGGATTGAACCCGAGCTCGATCGCCCTTCTCCCGCCTTCCTTGGTCGAAGACCCGAGCCCGGTCTCCTCGACGAACTTCTTGGCGATCAATTCGTCGACGATGGACGAGACGGTCGAACGGCTGAAGTTCAAGCGCTGCGCGACTTTAGCGCGGCTGATCGGCTGCTGGGAGCGTATCGTTTCCAGTACGAGATCCCGGTTTATTTTTTTCAGAAGCTCCAAGTTTCCTTTTCTCACAATCCCAATCTCCCTGCGTCTCGTTTAAACTAAATTTAATCGAAGGGATTAAACTCGTCAAATGGGCAGGTGCGTTACCAGCGTTATCCCCGGACGCGTTTGCATTCGAGTCGCTATAAATCCCGATACCCCTCATTAATCGCATCTCCTAACCAGGCCCCCTGACGGACAAGCCTGCGCTGCAAGGCCGCGACATCGATGCTGCGCGTTTCGCGCGAGCTTCGCTCGGCCAGGATCGCCGCAGCCGTGCCGGCGGCTTCGCCCATCGCGAAGCAATTCGGCATCACCCGAGTGGAGCCTTGGGTCGCTCTGTCGGTCGATATCGCTCTCCCGGCCACGATCACGTTTTTGATTCCGACCGGAAGCAGCGCGCGATAAGGGATGCCGTGCGACTCTCCGGGCGGCAGATGAACCATCGTCATGCCGCTAGTAGGCTTAGCCATATGAATATCGATGAAATAGGCATTGCGTGCGATGTCGTCCGGGAACGAACGGCACTTCAGGAAATCGTCCGCGGTGATGATATAATCGCCGACGATTCGGCGGGTTTCGCGTATGCCGATCTGTTCTCCCGTCAACGTGAGGAATGCATTCTCGAAGCCGGGGATCGTTTCCCGCAGCCAGCCTGTAATGTGCTCGACAAGCGCTCGGCCTTCGATCGCTCCGCGGGTTAGATCGTCCGCATTCGAGCCATCGATCCCGAAGATGTGCCCGAAGTTGAAGCCCGCCGTATGGTCGTTGAGCCAAGAGATGCCCGCCCAATCTCTTGCCACGCGCAATCGCCCTTCGCTCTTCGCCTTGTTGATCGCATGTTTTAGATCGCGGCCGTGAATCTCGGAGCTGGAGAGAAATTTGTTCCGGTCTAGATTGTTCAGCACAAAGCACATCGTACCCGGTTGGAGCTCGCCTTCATCTCCGCCGATGGCGAACCGCCCCCCCGCAAGATACGTCAAATCCGCATCGCTCGTAGCGTCGATATAAATATTTGCCTTCACCGCCTGCGTTCCGGTCTTGTTGTGAATGACCGCCGCTTCGATGGCGCCGTCCTGCTGAAGCACGTGTCCAACGAACGTATGATAAAGCACTTTAACGCCGGCGTCCGCCATTTTCTCGTCCAGCAAGCGCTTTAAAATTTCCGCATCGATCGGCACCCAATCGAGCCGCTCCCGCCATTCGTCCTGGAACGCGTTCTCCATTCTGCTCTTCATATCGTTCAGAATCTCCAGCCCGATGCCGCGGATCACCGGCTTGATATGATCGGTATAAGGACAAAATGCGGGAACCTGCGAGACCGTCGCCATGCCTCCTAAATACCCTCTTTGCTCAATCAGCAATACGGATGCCCCGTTTCTTGCGGCAGCGAGCGCAGCCCCGACTCCTGCCGGTCCTCCTCCCGCGACCACGACGTCCGCTTCCGCGTAGACAGGAATATCGCGCTCCGGTATTCGGATCGTTGGTACCGTATCGGCCATTCTGACCACCTCCAATGGATTTGCTTCCCTATCATCGGCATCCGGTTTTCCTTTTCAACATCGGCTCCCCGGGCGGGCGACGTGAGCCGTACCTGTCCGGGGAGCGCGTTTCAGCCGTTTGATTGGATCTGCTGGAATCCTGCCTTACTTTTTCACGGTGGCATACCAAGCGTTTATTTCGACCTCGTTTTCCTGACCGCCCGTTGCATTGAACTTCTTGATGAAATCCGGCAGTCCCGAGACCGGCTCCTCGCCGACGAAGACCTTGACCATGTAATCGTTCAGCAATTGCGTCATCGCCGCGCTGTTCTTCGAATTGATCGGCATGGAGGGAGCCAGGGCGAGCGGATCGACCAGCCGGGCTTCGGCGGGAAGCACATTGTTCAGGTAATTGAAGCCCTCGTACAGCCGCATGTCCTTCTTCACCCGCGCCTGCCAGTAGATCGGGTAGTTCTTTTCGTCGACCCCGGTCAGGTAGTTGTTGGCCTGGTTGCGCTCATCGTTGAACGCCGGCAGGATCGGGCTATAGGCGCCGTCTTTCACGGTGTAATGCTTGCCTTCCTCTCCGATGGCAATTTCCTTGAACAGATCGTCGTCCAGCTTCGCGTTGATCCATTTGATCGCGTCCTCGGGATGCTTGGAGGATTTGGGGATGAACGAAATTCGGTCGAAGCCGCCTCCCATGCCGAGTCCCATTTTGCCGTCGGGTCCTTTGAGGGCCGGCAGATAGGCGATCTTGGCATCGGGGAAGTTCTTTTGCAGCGCGTCCGTCACGGTCGGAATGTCCCACCAGCCGAGCGACACCACGCCGATCTTGCCGCTGGTGAATTTCTCCTTCATCGTCGCGTCCTTGTTGACGGCGAACTCCTTATCCAACAGACCGTCCTTGTACAGGCCGGCCATATAGTTCAGGTAGCCTTCAAAGCCCGGATTGAGCGGCGGCGGAACCAGCTTTCCGTCGATGTCCGTCCAGTAATTGGCCAGGTTGAAGGCCCCCATCAGATCCGTCACCATCGGGCTGTCGCCGGTGATGGTGAAGGGGTACCCCTTGTCGCCGTTGCCGCCCGGGTCCTTCTCTTTAAACGCTTTCAAAACCTGCGTGAACTCGTCGACCGTAGCGGGCGCCTGCATGCCGACCTTCTCCAGCCAGTCGGTCCGGATCATCAGCCCGTAGCTCGCGAAAGCCGAGGACCGGTTGCCGATGCCGTAAATCTTGCCGTCGATCTTGAGGGCGTCCAGCGAATCCTGCGAAAGTTTGTCTTGGATGTTGGGCCCGTATTGTTCGATGAGCGGACCGAGATCCACGAGTGCGCCCTTCTTGGCATAATCGCCGTAGAGGGAACGGTCTCCGCCGATCGTCACCAGATCGTATGACTCTCCCGAGGCCATCAGCAGGTTGAGCTTGTCGTTCGCCTTGTCCTGGGGCAGCATGTCGTACTTGACCTTGTATCCGGTCTTTTCTTCGATCAGCTTGGCGACCGGATACGTGTTGTAGTCGTCTTTCATCCAGATGTTCAGCGCGTGAAGCTGCGGCTTGGCTTCTTTGCCGCCGGTAGTTGCGGCGGCGGAGGCTCCCATGGAGGCCGACGGATCGGCGGACGGGGATGCTCCCTTGGATGGTCCGCAAGCGCTTACGGAGACTGCCAGACTGGCGCACAGCAGCGAGGTCAGCCACTTCTTGTTCTCCATTGCCATTTTATTAAACCCCTCCTGTAACTTTCCATATGGTTCGGTGATCTTACCTGTTGCCTGATATATGAAACGCTCCGCGGTAGCGTGTTCATCGGAGAAACGGTCGTTCGAGCGAAACGGCTCGGGCGGAATCAGCCTTTGACCGAGCCGATCAGAACGCCTTTAATGAAGTACTTCTGCAAAAAGGGATAGACGACCAAAATCGGAACTGTGGAGGCGATGACGGTCGCGGAGCGGATGCCTTCCGGCGACATGTTCATCATATCTTCCACGCTCTTGGTGAGCGCCGTCGAGGTGTTGGCTTCCATGACTACGCTTTGCAGATAAAGTTGCAGCGTCTGCTTCGTCGTGTCGTTGATATAGATCATCGGACCAAAGTAATCGTTCCAGTAACCGACCGCGTAGAATAGAGCGATCGTGGCGATGACCGGCATGGACAGCGGGAGAATAATGCGGAACAGGATGGTGTAGGTTCTGGCGCCGTCGATTCGGGCCGACTCCTCCAGCGCTTCCGGCAGGCTCTCGTAGTAGCTTTTGATGACGAGCAGGTTGAAGACGCCGATGAGGCCGGGCAGGACGAGCACCCACAGGTTATTGATCAAATGAAGCTGGCGCATGAGCATGTAATTCGGAATCAGCCCGCCGCTGAACAGCATCGTGAAGACGAACAACACCATCACGAAGGAGATTCCCGGCAAGAACCGCTTGGACAACGGGTACGCGGTGACGGCGGTGAACAGGATCGACAGCGCCGTTCCGACGATGGTGACGCCGACGGACAGCAGGAAGGCGTGGCTGAACGTGGACGAGGTGACGACCTCGCGCAGCGTATCGAGCTGAAAACCGACCGGGAAGATCCCGACTTTACCGGAAACGATCGCCCATTCCTCGCTCACAGCCTTCGAGAAGACGTTCAGGAGCGGCAGAAGCATCATCAGGCCGATCGCGATCAAGAAGAAATAAGCAAAAGTATCAAGCAACCAGTCGTTGGCGGTTCGTTTCATGTCGAATGTGCCCCCCCTTACCAAATGCCGCGGTTCAGCAGCTTGCGGCTGATGAAGTTCCCGGCGACCACGAGGATGAAGCCGACCACCGAATTGAACAGACCGACGGCGGTGCTGAAGCTGTAGTCCATCTTGCCGAGGCCGACCCGGTAGACGTAGGTGCCGATGACGTCGCCGGTATTGTAGACGACCGGATTGTACATGGTGAGAATCTGCTCCGTACCGGCGTCCAGCACCGAGCCGAGACGCAGGATGAACATTAGAGCAATGGTGGGCAGGATGCCCGGCAGCGTGATGTGGATCATCCGGCGGATGCGTCCCGCCCCGTCGATCGCGGCGGATTCGTACTGCTCCTGCTCGATGCCGGCGATGGCGGCGATGAAGACGATGGCGTTCCAGCCGACCTCCTTCCAGCCGGCGGTGAAGACGACCAGGCTGCGGAAGTAGTCGTTGCTCATGAAGAAATTCACCGGCTTGCCCCCGAGCGCTTCGATCAGCTGGTTGACCAGCCCGCCGGACGGGGACAGAATCGTGACGAACAGGCCGGAAATGATGACCCACGAGAGAAAGTGGGGAAGGTAGACGATCGTCTGGATCGTTCGCTTGAAGATCATCAGCCTGACCTCGTTCAGGATGAGCGCGATAAGGATCGGAATCGGGAAGAGAATGACGATCTTGTAGACGCTGATCAGCAGCGTGTTGGTGAAGACGGTAGCGAATTCCTCGGAATGCAGGAGCTTCTGAAAATGCTCCAGACCCACCCACTCGCTGCCGCGGACTCCGTCGAAGATGTTGAAGTCCTGAAAGGCGATCACGATCCCGTACATCGGAGCGTATTTGAACAGGAACAGGAAGATCAGCCCGGGGACAAGCAGAAGATAGTAATCGCGGTTTCGCCACGCGAACCTCCACCTGCCCTCGCGCTTTCTCGCACGCTTTCGGCCAATCGGGCCGACGCCGCTTTCCGTGATGACTTGAACTTCCGTATTCATCGGGTCACACCTCCGCTGGCTTATGGCCTCATTATACGGAGCTGTCCGGGCCCTCTGTAGAGGGTAAACCTACTATTTCTGGTCTATGGCTACTGCTTCTTCGCTGTCCGCCGGAATCGCTTTCAAATGAACCGTGACCGTCGTACCCGACCCCGGAGCGGTCTCGATGGACAGGCCGTACCCGTCGCCGCAGAAAAAGCGGATCCGCTCGTTCACGTTGTACAGGCCGTAGGATGTGCCCGAGCCGTCCGTGCGCCGATCGGGGCGAGGCTCGGTTAGCAGCCGCCGGGCGAAGGCCGGGTCCATCCCCGTCCCGTCGTCCGCGACCGTAAGCCGGATGTCGTCTCCGTCGAGCCAGGCTCGGATACGGATGGTTCCGGTCATGGCCGGGGATTTGCGAATGCCGTGCAAGAGTGCGTTCTCCACCAGCGGCTGCAACGTCAGCTTGGGAATGCGGTAGCCGTCCAGCTCCGCGCCTCCTTCGATCTCGTAGGCGAACGTGGAGGGAAAGCGATTCTGCTGAATGTCCAGGTAGACTTGGGCCAGCTCGAGTTCGTCGGCAATGCCGACCGTATCCTGCCCCTTGCTCAGGCTGAGGCGGAAATAACGGGCCAGCGCCTCGATCATCTGGCTGGTGTCCTCCGCTCCGTGGGCGATCGCCGACCAATTGATCATGTCCAGCGCATTGTAGAGAAAATGCGGATTGATCTGCGCCTGAAGAGCTCGCAATTGCGCTTCGCGCTCGTGAACCTTCGCTTTGTACGTTTCCTCCATCAGCCCGTTGAGGCGGCGGATGAGCCGGTCAACGCTTCGCTCCAGCAGGCGGAAGTCCCCGGGAGGCAGGGAACGCCGCTCCTCCAGCCATTCGATCCCCTCCTTCCGGATCGTGCCGATGATCGTCTGCACCCGTTTCTTCATCCCCTGCACGGTAAAGGTGAGCAGCAGGAACGCGAGCATCAGATACAGCACGGTCATGCCGATGATGGTGGCAAATCCCGCCGCCTGGCCCTGCGAGGCGGACCGGTGGGACAGCTCGGCTTTAGAGACCGGGGCGATCAGCTTCCAGTCGGTGGTTCCCACGGTGGCGAAGATGGCATAGCCGCGGTTCTCGCCCTCGCCGAACGCCACGATGCCTTCCGGCGACCGGCCGACGGCCGCGAGGGCTTCGACGGGCAATTCGGCGCGGGAACCGGCGTCCCCCTCTGGGGCGGCGGACCGGTAGACGAGCCGTCCCGACGCATCGAGCAAAACCGGCGAGTAGCGGGTCGAGAAGCGCATCTCGCCGAGGATCGTGCCGAGCACCTCCTCGGAAACGTCGACGGCGAGGACGCCGATCTGCTCTTCGAACTGCTGCGGATTGCGCAGAAGGCGGACCGCGGAAAAGACGCTCTGCTCGCCGCTGTCGGTATAGGTCATCTTGTAAACGCCCGTCCACACGATGGTTCCGTTCGCGGCCTTGACCTCCGGATACCAGGGATAGCTATCGAGCGTGTCGAACGGAAACACGTTGATGTTGTCCCGCGCGTACAAGCGGGAAGGATTGACGAAGAACCGCAGCCGGTAGATGTCGGTGTTGGCTTTGGCCGTGTCGGCCAGGTTGCGCAGAT
The DNA here is from genome assembly GCF_014212125.1 of Cohnella nanjingensis. Classification (GTDB taxonomy): domain Bacteria; phylum Bacillota; class Bacilli; order Paenibacillales; family Paenibacillaceae; genus Cohnella; species Cohnella nanjingensis. The sequence goes on along the minus strand of NZ_JACJVP010000039.1, from coordinate 56,839 downwards.
TGGCCAATTGGTCGAGCTGGGCGACGACCTGGTCCTGCTTGATCAGATTCTTGTACAGCGTCTGGTTCATGAACACGGAATTGGACGTGTCGCGAATATGCTCCAGCTTGTAGGTCAGATTGAGCGAGGCCTGCTTGAGGGTCATCTGCATCGATCTAGTGACCTCCTCCTCCAGAATGTTCGAGGAGCGCTGATAGAACGAGAAGAGAACCACGGTCGCCGGCACGAAGATCAAGAGCACATAGGCGATGATCCACTTTTTGGCGGCGAACAGCCCCTGCGCGAGATCGAGCAAAAAGGCGTTCAATCGGCGGAACGGGGCGGGCAGTTTGGGCATGGGCTCGTCCTCCTACATCTGGCGGTCACGGAAGGCGCTCGGCGTCAATCCGGTCATTTTCTTGAAGACCTTGCTGAAGTGGCTCGGGTCCGAATAGCCCACCGCTTCGCAGACCTCGTAAAACTTCGTTTGCGGATCGAGCAGCAGCTCCTTGGCCCGCTCGACCCGCACCTTGGTCAGGTACTCGAACAGCGTCTCCCCCGTCTCCTGCTTGAACAGCAGGCTGACATACGTTGGGCTGAGATAGACGCCGGCCGCAATGTCCGCCGCCGTCAGATTCTCCCGGAAGCGCTCGCCAATGAGCCGTTCGATGCGCTCGATGACATTGCCCGTGCGGCCCCGGCGCTTCTGCCCCACGGCCGCGCACACCTCCAGCAGATAGGTCTCGATCAGGAGCTTCAGGTCCTGGAGCGTCTCCTGCTTGAGCGCCCGCTCCCACACCGCCAGCTCCCGGTTCTCCCAATCGGCGGACAACAGGTTCCCCTCCAGCAGCACCCGGCCGGAGAGCAGCACCAGGTGAAGAGCGGCATTGCGCTCGTAGGCGAAGCCGGGAGAGCGATTATATACGAGCCGCTCGAAGATGCCGGCCAACAGCGCCTGCAGCCCTTCTGCATCGCCGCCCCTGAGGAGCGACAGCACGGCCTCCTCCGTATCCGCTTCCAATCTGAAGCGGCTGCTGTCGGCGACCTCCATGCTGTCGACGGTGAGAATGCGGTTCTTGCCGAGGTACCATTTCTGGCTGGCCGCTTCCCGGGCCTGCTTGTAGGACAGCGGCAGATCATCGAGCCGACCCGTCTCCTCGCCGACCCCGATGGTGACGCTCAGCTTCAGCCACCTTCCGAGGTTATCGCGGATCGCTTCCGCCAGGGAGAGCAGCCCATTTTCCGTCGAGGCCGCACTCTCCTCATCATCACCTTCCCCGTCTTCCCCGCGAACGGTCAGAATGGCCACGTATTCACCAAGCGTTTTCTCGAAGGCGATTCCGCTCGTTGTCCGATGGATCAGCTCCTGAATAATGTTGAGCACCGCGTAGGAGAGCAGCTGCTTGTCCCGCTCCGAGCGGGGTTCCATAGTTTCGGCCAGGTCGTCGAGCAGGACTACCAGGACGAGATAGCGTTCCGCCCGCAGAAAGGACAGCTCCAGAAAATCCAGCTTTTCTTCGGGATGGGCGGTGTGAATGCCATCGCTGACGGCGGACAGCAGGAACTTCTCGCGCAAGAACGGCATGCTCTGCGTCAGCTTTACCTGCATCTCGCCTACCAGTTCCCGCTCGCGCTGTTCGGCGTCCAACTCGGCAACCACCTTTTGCAGCACCTCCGTCAGCTCCTTGCGGCTGATCGGCTTGAAGATATAATCGATAGCCTGCACCTGCAGGGCCGATTTCAGATAATCCGTGTCGTTGTGCCCGCTGATGAAGACGATCTTGGCGGAGGGCAGCAGGCTTCGGAGCCGGACGGCCATCTCCGTACCGTCCAGCTTCGGCATTTTCACGTCGGTCAGAACGATATCGGGCTTCCGTTCCAGGATGAGGGTCAGTCCCGTGTCCCCGTCGTTGGCCGTCCCCGCGAGCTCAATGCCGAGCGACGGCCAGTTCACGTAACGGGTGAGACCGTTCAGCACCGACGGCTCGTCGTCGACGATCACCAGAGTCTTCATGAAAGAAACCACTCCTTTCGGGTCGAAACGGCAAAAAAAGCCTTGGACCTCCTTCGCCGGTTCCCCCTTCATTATGGAGCGGGGCGGTAAAGGCGTCCAAGACTTTTTTCCTGACTGTATCGACAAAGTCGTACCCTTAATTGGAGTAAGGGCCCCAGATGTACCTATCTTTCATGCTTCTCTTATAGCTTCTTCAATTGATTGATGATTTCCTGAGGCTCCATCCGTCTCATGAGGTCCGGATTAACGTGCGCATTGCGGATGATCCCTTCTTTATCAATAATAAACGTCGCCGTATCCGGCAAAATCCAGCGGTCGGATTTGTTGAACTCGGTGAGATCCATACCGGACTTTGTATAGAGATTCTGTAGGTAAACTGGCAATTCATAAAGAATTCGGTAGATTTCAGAGACACGGCCGTTCAAATCGCTCAGCACCTGGAAAGTCAGCTCCTCCTTCTCCTTCGATGTGATTCGAACAGTGCAAACTGTTAAAACGAAACCGCGCTTACTAAGTAATCTTCAAGTTGGTCAAAGAGTACAGCAAATGCTTTTTGAGCCGACTCCAGTCCACCTTCAAAGGTTTGGAGCTCCTCCTCTGTTGCGGAAAAAGGACCTACACGCATGGTGATTGTCGTCTTGCCTTCCTTTTCCGTAAACGACAAGGTATTGAGGATTTCTAATGGATAGGTGGGATGAAAGGGTGCACGGATCGTATTGCCCTCTTCATCGGAAAAAGAGTTGATGAACGCAAGCTTTTCTGGCTCGTCTACCTCACGATACACAAACTTATTCCACATTTCTTGACCATCGGGCGTTTTCTGACTGAAGTGAAAAAGACCTCCTGGACGAAGATGATCCAACTTGGTGACATTCATCTCAAAGCCTTTATTCCTCCACCAATTTTTCAGATGCTCAGGCTTCGTAAAAACCTTGAATACAAGCTCGCTAGGTGCATGAACGGTACGGGTGATAACGAAATTTACTTGGTTGGACATGATGATTCCTCCTAAAAATGCTGTTTTTTCTTTCCTAAACTAAGATGAAGAAGGGTGTATTTTTGTGACATTATTTACCTAAACCACATGTGTCAATTTATCCGGGTTTATAACGAAGTAAAGATTAGCGATGTGGCCATCTAGAATGCTGAATGAAAGGACAGTCAACGTTTTTCCATCCAAATAGACGACGATTCCAGGCAGGCCATTTACCATGGTGAGACGATAAGTTACGTTTCCAGGCAATTTTTTCAAAAAATTCGATGTCAAATGGGAAATGGGCATAGGCCCATGAAGGGGTTGCAGCTGTGCTCTTACTTTGCCTCCCCCATCTGCGACGAGTACCGCATCAGCCGATAGGAGTTTCACGATTCGGGTTGCGTCACCGGAAGCTAGAGCTTGCATAAATTGCTCCACCAAGTTGGCGGTTTGCTCCTGATCGAAGCGATCCAAATGATCCGGATCATCTTTTACATAAAGACTGCGTTTCGCTCGATGAAATATTTGCCGGCAGTTCGCACTGCTCTTGCCAACGATGTCGGCAATTTCTTGATAATCATACTGCATCACCTCGCGCAGCAAGAAGACAGCCCGCTCCAAATAAGATAATTGCTGCAGCAACAGCAAGTAAGCGGTGGATACCGATTCCTTCTGCAAGTAGGATTGCATGGGATCTGTTTCCTCGCTCGCTGTTATCACGAGCGGTTCAGGCAGCCAGGTCCCGATGTAGTTTTCCCGCTGTTTGCTCGTAGAACGAAGCAGACCGAGACAGCCGTTCGTTACGATTTTGCACAGGTATGCTTTCATATTTTGAATGTGGTCGGAACCGGATTTATATAAGGTTAAAAAGGCATCTTGGACAATATCTTCCGCATCCGTGACACTACCCAGCATACGGTAAGCAAGGGAGAACATTAGTGGTTTATATTCGGTATAGAATTGTTCTGTTTTGATGTTTTCCAAGATGTTAGCCACCTGCTTTCTTCCCGTTATTCACACTACAATGGTTTCCAGACCACCCTTACGGCCTGCTTCCATATCTTTTAACACGCACCGCGCCGCACGTCTTCCGCTTGCCGCCGCAGCATCTGCCAACTGTTCTCCATGGCTGGCCCACTCTCCCGCCACGTACAGCCCTGCAATTTCGGGTACGGCTGGACCGGGAAATCGATCTTCCCTGCCTAAGTGCATATAGTCGTAGGCTACCACCATATTGGGAAGGTACTGTTTGGCGACGACTTCTTTCTGCCAGCCCGGTTGGATCAAGTCCAACATTTGTTCGAGAAATCGTTCGTCCGTTTTTGGATCTGTTCCGCCAGTGCCATTATATTTAACAATGTTCACCACTGAAGTGTCATCTTCACTTAATCGAATAAATTTCGATTGATTCACGAAATATATGGGCTGATCCACACCCAAAACCGCAAAATGATCCGGGGCTGGAAGCCGTTTCAAAGAAAGAGTCAAACTTGCCGCCTTCATGACATGAGCCTGTTCTTTCCAACGTAAAACCGACTTGCTTCCTACATCTCCCAAGATCCGGGAGGTTACCGAAGGCGGGGTAGCGGCAATTACATGTGCGATGTCCATCTCCTGTCCGTCAGCAAACCTTATTTGGCGAACGGTCCCATCATGCTTGATTTCCGTTACGTTTTTTCTTGTCATCATGGATACGCCTGACCGGACTGCTTTTTCGTTAAGTTGATCAATTAGCGTTTGCCAGCCATCCTGCACATAGATAATGCTATTCTTTTTCGTCGTGCGTGCTATCGAACGTAAGGAAGGCCCCGCCAATTGGTGATCAGGAGCGTGTAAATACGCACTTACCCGGAACATGGCGTAAGCGATATGACGAGTCATCGGATCGCGAATTTCTTGTTCCAACCAACTCCGCAGACTGATAGCCGGCACGGAATCGGCATCGATTTTTGTCAACTTATTATAAAATTTAAAAAACTCTATCTTACCTAGCCAGCTCAAGTGTTGAGAGAAAATAAATCGAAATAGATGAGATACTTGATTGTTCCAGAGCAACGATACGTTAGCCGAGGGGGATCCCCCTTCCATTCTTATACCTAAATCTTGAAAGATTTCATCTAACGCCCCTCCCCTGATTATGGCATGAGCGCCTAGATCGAAGGTAGCCCCGTATCTCTTGACAGATATAGCCCGACCGCCAAATTGGCTGGACTTCTCCAACAGGACGACAGACTTGCCTGCCTGAGCCAAGTCAATGGCAGCCACCAAACCTGCAATACCTCCACCGATGATGGCCGCATCAAACGGTTTCATCATGGATACCTCCCTTCGCTTTTTGGTCTTTCGTAAACTAAGATGGGGAAGGGTGTGGATTTGTGACAATTTGCAATAACTTTGAGGACTGTTCGTGAGGATCCGGAGGCAGATCTTATTTTCGTGTTCATCTTCCTACATACAAAGAAAAGAAGGCAGCTTATCGCTGCCCTCTCCCGGGATGCCTTTACAATCTCTCCAAAAAGCTCGCGGCCATCGAGGCGATCCGGCGTTGGCCGGCCTCGTTCGGATGCAGGCCGTCCGAGGTCAGCAGCGGGAGCGTCAGCTTGTTGAAGCCGCTCTCCGCATAAAGGTCGAGCACCGGCAGCGCGTATGCCAGCCCGATCGAACGGATCGCTTCCACATAGTCGATCAGCCGATGACCGGCCTTGTTTACATAGGTATTGTCATATTCGTCCTTATCGCGCTGCAGCGGCGTCCATAGATTGAGCCGGCAGCCGGGATTCCCCCGCAGGATCGTTTCCGCCGCCGTCACATAAGCCCCGCGAAAGGTGAAGATATCCCGTGTACCCGCCAGCCCGATCGGCTTGTTCAGCCGGAAATCGTTGACGCCGGCAAAAATGGTGACGCAATCGAGCGTAGGATCCGCTTCCCGCGCCATGTGCACGGTGGCGCCGTGGTCTCGGTCGCCGCCTGCGGTGACGGGGCAGCCGCCTCTGCCGTAATTAACGACCCGCGCGAACCCGAGCGCCTCCGCCACCAGCGGCTGATAGCCGTTCGCTTCCGTAATGCTGTCCCCAAGCGTCCCCCAACTCAGGCCGGTCCATTTCGAATCGTTCATTTGGCTCCACCCTCCTTCACGCTCCATCTCAGGCTTCGTGATCGTACTCGAATTTGCCGGCAGCAGACTGCACGCGTCCGGCTCTACCGGGATGTTCGCCGAGCCACGCTCCTTGCGCGACCAGAATCCGCTGCAGCTCCGGAACGTTAACGTCTCGGAAGCCGGGCAACTCCTGCTTCGACGCCATGGCCGCCGCCGTCCCCGCCGCTTGCCCCATCGCGAAGCAGTTCGGCATGACCCTCAGCGAACCTTGCACCGGTCGGTCCGACGATACGGAGCGGCCGGCGACGATCAGATTGGACTTGCCTTGCGGCAGCATGCACCGGTAAGGAACCCCGTGCGATTCTCCCTTCGGCAAATGCTTGATGACCATCGTGCTGCCGGCATTGGCCAAGTGGATATCGATAAAGTAGGAATTGCGAGCGATATCATCCTCGAACGTACGCATCGACAGGAAATCCTCGACAACGAGGGTGTAGTCTCCCTGAATGCGCCGCGTCTCCCGGATCCCGATCTGATCGCCGGAATGGACGAGATGGGCGCGTTCGAAACCCGGTACATATTTCCGCAGAAAGTTCAGCTGCGTCTCGATCAGCCGTCGCCCTTCGACCGCGCCTCTCGTTAAATCCTCCGCCTTGGAGCCGTCGATGCCGAAGATGTGGCCGAAATTGAAGCCCACCACCGAATCGGCCACCCAGGTGATGCCGGAAATCCGTTTTCTTCCTTCCGGCAATTCGCCTCGCTCCTGCGCTGCGGTAATTAACGGCTCCAAATGGTGAGGGCAGCCTGTATCGGCAAGAAACTGCTGGAACCGCTCTTGGCTTGCATTCGTCACGAGGAAGCACATCGTTCCCGGCTGCAGTTCCCCGGACGCTCCGCCGAGCTGGAAAGGAACGCCGGCCAGCGCCGCCAAATCGGCATCGCCCGACGCGTCGATATACAGCTTCGCTTTGACGACGGAGCGCCCGCTTTTGTTGCTGATCACGATGCCTTTGATTCGATCGTCTTCCGTCAGCACCTGGTCCGCAAACGTATGGAACAGCAGCTTCACCCCGCTCGACAGCACCTCTTCGTCGTAGACCCGCTTCAACGTCTCAACATCGATCGGCACCCAATCGAGCTGGTCCTTGTACTTTCCTATAAAGGCGTCGCCGGCGGCCCCCTTCATCTTCTCCAACAGCTCCAAGCCAATACCGCGGATGACCGGCTTCTCCCCATCCGTATAAGGACAAAAGGATGGCACCAGCGCAGCCGTCCCCATCCCGCCCAAATATCCGCGCTGCTCGATCAGAAGCGTATCGGCCCCGTTGCGAGCGGCTGCAATGGCGGCGGCGATCCCGGAGGCGCCCCCTCCGACAACGACCACGTCCGGCGTGTGGGAGACCGGAAACGTTTGAACAGGAATACTCATCGTCTCTGTCGAAGCGGAAATTTTGGTGGACATACGAAATCCCTCTTTTCTATGCCTTATTGCACGCGACAAAAGGGAAGGACGATGAACGCCCGCCCTCCCCTTCGCATTTGTGCATCGTTCTACTTATTTTTGGCCGCGTACCATTCGTTGACTTCTTTGATGCTGGCGTCGCCGCCGGCTGCTTTGTACTTCGCTATAAAATCATCCAGTTTCGTTAGGTCGGCGCCGGCGATAAATTTCACCGTCTGGTCGTTGACCATCGAATCCAACGATTGGTTATTTTTAGAGTACTCCGGCAAGTACGGGCTGATGCCGAGCGGGTCCAAATAGCGGGTTTCAGTCGGCAGCTTGGCATTCAGGAATTCCCAGCCCGCGAACAAACGGGGGTCCTTCCGGACGCGCGCCTGCCAGTATATCGGGTAATTTTTCTCATCGGTGCCCGTCAGGTAGTTGAAGGCCTGATTCCGTTCATCGGAAAAGAGCGGAAGGATCGGCGCGTACGCGCCATCTTTAACCGTATAATGCTTGTTCTCCTCGCCGATCGTCATCAGCTTGAACGTATCGTTGTCCAGCTTGGCATTCATCCATATAATGGCATCCTCCGGGTGCTTAGCCGCTTTTGGAATATACGTGATCCCGGCAAAGCCGTCGTTTGCGCTCAAACCGAATTTGCCGGACGGCCCTTTCAGAGCAGGGATGTATGTCCATTTGGCGTCCGAATTGTTTTTGTTCAGCGCATCCATGATGCCCGGAATGTCCGACCAATTGAGGGGAATGACGCCGGCTTTGCCGCTCGCGAATTTCTCCTTGGCGTTCGCATCCTTGTTGACGGGGAACTCCTTGTCGAGCAAGCCCGTCTTGAACAATCCGTTCATATAGGCAAGGTAATCCTTATAACCGGTATCCATGACGCGCGGAACCAATTGGCCTTCGACATCGTTCCAGCCGTTCGGCATGCCGAACGCGCCGCTAATGCTGTCGACGAACGGATAGCTGCCGTCTATCGTGAACGGAATGTTGTTTACGCCATTGCCGCCGGGGTCTTTCTCCTTGAACGCTTTCAGCATGTTCTCGAATTCGGCCGTCGTCGTCGGAACATTCAGCCCCAATTTGTCGAGCCAATCTTGCCGGACGAGCAGGCTCGCAGACACGATGGAGATCGCTCTCGTCGGAATGCCGTAGAGCTTGCCGTCGATCTTGGCCGCCTCGATCGATTCGGGGGATAGCGACGCCTTGATGTTCGGTCCGTATTTGTCGATCAACGGTCCCAGATCGACGAGAGCGCCTCGCTTCGCATAATCGGAAAAGAGCGCTTTATTGTTGCTGTCTCCTCGCGTGGTGATCACGTCATATGCATCGCCCGACGCCATCAGCAAATTCAGCTTGTCTAACGCATTATCCTGAGGCAACATGTCGTATTGCACTTTATAGCCCGTTTTTTCTTCAAGCACCTTGGCCACCGGATACGTGTTGTAGTCGTCCTTTTGCCACACCTGCAGCGCGCGGAGCGTCGGCTTCTGTCCTTCTGAGGATGCCGCCGGAGATGACGTCGTACCGACGTCGGCTCCGGAATCGGACTTGCCGCAGCCGGCGACCGTCAAACCGATCGCGCCGACGAGCGCAAGCAGGACAAACTTTTTCTGATTGAACTTCATGAAGATAACCCTCCTCTTTTATCTGTGTTCCCATTTATCATTAAACCTCCAGGTTACCGGAAGTGTTAATGCAAATTCACCCTTTGACGGAGCCGATCAGCACGCCTTTGATGAAATACTTTTGCAGGTACGGGTAGACGAGCAGAATCGGAATCGTAGAGGCGATGACGGTTGCGGCTCGCACGCCTTCGGGCGATACGTTCATCCTGTCTTCGACGCTTCGGCTCATGCCGGCGGACACCGAATCGGCGTCCATCACGATGTCGCGCAGATAAAGCTGCAGCGGCTTAAGCGAAGGTTTGCTGATATAGAGCATGGAATTGAAAAAATCGTTCCAGTAAGATACCGCGTAAAAAAGCGCGATCGTCGCCAGCACCGGTCCGCTTAGCGGAAGAATGATTCGGAACAGGACGGTGAAATGACAGGCGCCGTCCATCTTCGCCGATTCCTCCAGGCTGTCGGGCAAGCTTTCATAGTAACTCTTGATCACGAGCAAGTTGAATACGCTGATAAGCGAGGGGACAACGAGCACCCATAAATTGTTGATGAGTCCCAACTGTTTCATCAGCAGGTAGTTCGGAATAATGCCTCCGTTGAACAGCATCGTGAAAATAAACAGGAGCATAATCATGCCGATCCCCGGGAGTTGACGTTTCGACAGCGGATAGGCGGTGACTGCCGTCAGCAGCATCGACAGCGCCGTCCCCGCTACCGTCACCCCGACGGAAACGAGGAACGATCGGATAAACGGGTTGGAGGTAATCACGAACTTCATCGTATCGAGCTGGAAGCCGATCGGATAGAGCCCGACTTTGCCGGATACGACCGCCCATTCCGCGCTGACGGCTTTCGAAAACACGTTAAGAAAGGGAAGCAGCGTCGATGCGGCCACCAGCAGAAGCAACAAATAAATAAAAACGTCGAGCGCGATGTCTCCGAATGTTTTCTTTTTCATACGCAGCGCCTCCTACCAGATGCTTCTCTTCACCAACTTCTTGCTCAGGAAATTACCGCCGATGACGAGCAGGAATCCAACGACCGAATTGAACAGACCGACGGCGGTACTGAAGCTGTAATCCATCTTGCCCAGACCGATGCGATACACGTAAGTCCCGATCACGTCGCCGGTTTCATAAACGACCGGGTTGTACATCGTCAAAATTTGTTCGGTGCCCGCGTCGAGCAGAGAGCCGATCCGCAGGACAAACATCAGCACGATCGTCGGCGCGATGCCGGGCAGCGTCACGTAAATCATTTGTTTGATACGTCCGGCTCCGTCGATCGCGGCCGCCTCGTATTGATCCTGCTCGATGCCGGCGATGGCGGCGATGAAGATGATCGCGTTCCAGCCTACTTCCTTCCAGCCGGCCGTAAAGACGACTACGCTGCGAAACCAGTGATTGTCGATCAGGAACGATATCGGCTTGCCTCCGAGCGCCGTGATGATCTCGTTGACGAGACCGGCGGACGGCGACAAGATGTTCACGAACAATCCGGCGATGATCACCCAAGACAGAAAGTGAGGCAGATATACGATCGTCTGGATCGTCCGCTTGAACCACATTTTGGATACTTCGTTCAAGAACAGCGCCAGGACAATCGGAATCGGGAACAACAGGACGATTTTATACAGGCTGATCAGCAACGTATTGCGGAACACCTGCAGGAACTCGTCCGAATCGACGAGCTTGCGGAACTGCTCGAACCCGACCCAAGAGCTGCCGGAGATTCCGTCGAAAATGTTGAAATCCTGAAACGCGATGACCACGCCGTAAAGCGGCGTATATTTGAATAGAAGCAAAAACAATATCCCCGGCACAAGAAGCAAATAGAGCTCCAGGTTGCCGTAAAATAATCGCCGGCGCCGACCTTTCCCGGCTGCAATGTTGGCGGTACGGCCGGTCTTCTTTCTATCCGCCGCGATTTCGTTCATTTTCCACTCCTCCAGCTCTTTCTTTTCTGTCGTGCCTTTAGTATACGAGCCATTCGCAGCGCACTGTAGAAGGCAAACCTTTAATTCCTGGTGTTATTCTTCAAAATTCGTCGTCGGGGCCGGAGTCGGCGAGCATAAAAGAAAGACCGCCGGTCGCCCGACGATCTTCCTTTACATTTTGCACCAAAGAGCAGCATTTTCCCGCTTAATGCGTCACCGATACCGCCAGCTTGTCGCTGGACGTTACGCCTGCCGAATTCACGAGCTCACAGCGGTACTCGTACGCGCCGACGGCTTTGCCGGCGATAGCCGTCGCCGCGCTTTGCGCGCTAGGCGTTGCTGCCGTTAGGCTCTGCGTGTCGATGAGCACGCCATTCTCATAGAGACGATACTCGGTGGCGTTGGTCCCCCACCACAGGTTCATGAACACGTTGAAGTTCCCGTCGCCGTCCCAGTTGTCGTGCGCCAACGCCGGCTTGCCCGGCGTCGCATCCGTCACCTTCACCACGAGCGGCTGCGAGACGGTCTTGCCTGCCGAATTGATCAATTCTCCTACATACGTATATGTGCCGTTTGCTTTGGCCTGCACCGTCCATGCCGCGGTTTGCGCAGCCGGCGACGCTTTGGTCAAAGCCGTCGTGCAAACAAGCACGCCATCTTCATACAAGTTAAATTCTGACCCGTTCAAGCCCCACCACATATTCATCGCCACCGTGTAGTTGCCATCCTGCAAGCCGTTCGCATAACCGCCGTTCGACGAAAGTACCGGAACACCCGGCGCTCCGGCGTCCATGACAGGTGCGCTCTTTACCTGGAACGCCACCGAAGCTTCGGTCACATTGCCGGCAGCATCAGCCACGCGATAAGCAATCGTATGCGCCCCAATCGCAAGACTGCCTGCAGGATTCGCTTGACCGCTCACGATCGCGGCGCCGTCAAGCAGCAACGCTTGCTCCGCGACGCCGGACATGCTGTCCGAGCTCGCCAGTTCGAATGTAACCGGCACATCAGCCGTTACATCCCCAACGCTATGGCCTGACAGCGTCAGTACAACCGAAGGAGCCTTCGTATCCAGATTGAAACGAATGGTTTGGGGCGCTTCCACATTGCCGGCGTGGTCCGTCGAGCGGTAGCTCACCGCATACTTGCCGTCCTGGCTAAACATGACCGGATTCGTGTAGCTCTGCCATGTACTCCCGCCGTCCAGGCTATACTCCGTCTTGGCCGCGCCTGACAGATTGTTGTACACGCTTAAGGTGACCGAAACCGGATGGACGTACCAGCCGTTGCTGCCGTCAGGCTCCCCGGGATGAACGGCTGCAGTCGTTACCGGCGCAGCCGTATCCTTCATAAACTGGAAGCTGCGGAATTTGCCCGCGTCCTTCGCCGTTGCGATTCCGCTTCCCCATTCGATGTACCCCCGGCGTCCCTTACCGTCGTTATCGTTCAGGACGAAGGAGAAGCTGTCCACCACATCCTGAGCGGGATTCAGCGTCGGAATCTCCGACCATGGCAGCGCGAGACGGTATGTCGTCGTTGTGTTCGCTTCATCGCGAGTGATGTGAATGTCCGCATTTTGCACCACTCCTGTCGGCACGCCGGCCGGCGCCAGCCAACGGTACACGGTCGGACCGTTCGGCGTCATCGCCATGCCCATCTCGTACCAAGCCGAAGAATCGCCCGGCACGCCTTGACTGATACCGAACTGGATGCCGTCGTTCTGCCAGATCGCATCCCCGGAAGCCGGAGCCGCCATCACGTTGTCTTTGATAGCGGCGGTCACATACAGATTGTCGCGGTCCCAGTTCAGCCAGATGAGGCCGCTTGCATCGTCAGCTCCCCCATAACCTGGTATCTGCACGCTCCCTGTAGACAGATCGATCGCCTCCGTTGCCGGCAGCGAGGCGGCAGCGGCATCCGAATCGATGGTCCGTTCGGATATCGCGTTGAAATCGAGATTCCTGTCGAACGACACGGTATCGCTCAGCCCGGAATCGATGGTAAAGCTTCCGGCGTACGTGGTTCGGTAAGCAAAGCCGGATAGAGGAAAATCGTATGCTTTCGTACTGCCTGGAGCGACAGTGTCGTTTACGTCGAGATCGCCGGAGGCTGATCCGAGCTGCCAATGCAGTCGACGGACAGGCAGTCCGTTCAACTTGGAATTGTTAACGATATGGAAACGCAACGACAATTGCCCGGTTGCAGGATCGGCAATGATGGGCTGTACTCGATATTGCAGCTGCTCCGCGATCGTAACGTCAGTCTTCAGCAGACCGAACGCATTGCCGTTCAAGGTAATCAGGCCTTCCACATGCTGAACGCCCGTAGATGCGGCGGGAGTCAACATCACCGGAATGTCGGTTGAGTCCCCGGCTTCTACATGTACAGGCGTTTTCACGCCTTCCGTCACGAATTCGGCGTTCAGCAAGCTGCCGGACGGATTTTGAACATGCAGCGTCGCCGTGCCCGGCTCCCCCACTACCCCTTTTGCAGCTGTCAGTATAAACGAATCGCTTTCCTCGACCGCTTGCACGTCCCCTGCAACATAAAGCGGCTCGCCGGTCAACGAAACGTAGACATACCCATCAAGCGGAGTCAAGGCCGTCGTATTCCCCATCATATCCGTTAACGCAACCGGCTCATCCGTTCGCAGCTTGACCTGCTTCGAACCGACCGCCCAGATCGCGCGAATCGAAGCCCCGTCCTTTTGAAACGCGTAGCTGCGAATCGTCGAAGCCGTCGCATCGCGTGCAACAAACTGTGCCCCGGTCAATGCGCGGGTCATCACCGCGTAAGAGACATAAGCCGGCTTGGGAGCGAGCGCGCCCAGCGAATCTCCTTCATTGCGAACGATCCCGAAATGATGTTCGGGGTCGGCCGGATTCGTTCCGTCGTCCATGAAGTCGTACCAGAACATTTTCTCCACGCCGGCCGACAACGCCAGGACATAACTTCGGACCAAATAAGACGCCTGCAGCTGTTCGGATATGCCGCCGGAATGCGTCGGCCAGCCATCCTCCGTAAACCAGATCGGTTTATCGTTGCCTCCATTGTACTTGCGAATCATATTGCGATAGGTTTCCGTTAGCTGCTCGAGCCCTTCCGGAGGCGACGGGAAATTGTAGGGATGGAAGGAGACGGCGTCCAGATGATTCAGTCCGCCGAGCCGATATAGATTTTCCAGCCAATTCATGATATCCACGTAGCTTGGAGCCGGTCCAATAATCTTTGTGTTCGGATGTCCGGATTTTATCGTTTCGTACGTTTTCTTGAGCATGTTGTAGTATTTGGAAGGCGTACCGTCAGCTTTGCTATTATACTCGTTATATACCTCTAGTACTGGAATCAAATCGCCGTAACGATTGGCAAGCTCATTGCCGTAATTGGCATAGCCTTGGATGCCCTCCTCTGTGTACGGCAAGCCGTTGTTGTCATAAAACGGATTGGTATAGTCCAATATGATCAGGGGATGGATGCCTTCCTGATTCAACAGGCGAATATATTGGTCGCGCATCGGGACGACCTGATAAACCCCTTTCTGCTGCTCCATACCGGACCATGGCACTTCGTCGCGGACGTTCTTAACGCCGGCGCGTTTCAGCAGCTCCACGAAATTGGGTTTTGTCGAGGCAGCGGTCCAACCGATATGAGTCCCCATGCCGAACGGGGAATCGGCTGCCGCTATCGCCGGATTGTCATTCGACAGGACCGCGAAAGCCTTGCTCTGTTGTTTCAGAAGCTGATCATCGACGTAGGCGCTGACCGACAAAGTGAAATACCCTTTCGGCAGTCTGGGCAGCGCGAGTGTTAAGGGGCTGCCGGTAACGGGCTGGCTGCCGCTCGCGACCGGGCGATTCCAAAAATCCGTGACCGACCATGCAAGCGTGTCCGCTTGCGTGCTCACCTGGAAGGCGACAGGTTCGTTCTCAAAAAAAGTATTGTTGTACACGGAATCGGACACCGACAACGGCGAAGGCGGCGCGAGCAAAGCGATATCGTCGAACCGCATATCTCCGGACGTTTTCCCGGCATACAGACGCGCCTTGTCCATAATGAGCTCCACTTGCTTAACCGGACCGTGCCAGACGCCATCGTTTTTACCGCCATAATGAATGTAACCTGTGCCTGCGTTAAATGGCGTGACGGTAAACGACTGCCAGTTGGACGATGACGGGATCGATAGCAATTGCTGATGCGCTTGTCCCGTGGAATCGGTCAGCCTTATCCCCACGTACCGCATATCCGATGTTTGAATCGAAAACCTCAATGCCTGCGCGTCGATGCCGGGGATGCTTCTTCTGATCGAAACGTAGGCTCCGCCGTTTTCGAAATCGGCGTGCAGCAATCCTGAGGCGTTCCCCGAATTGAAGCTGGAAGTATCTTGCGTTAATGAGCCTTTCGCTCCCGGGAATTCGGCGCCGTTGTAAAAAGACCAGTTCGAGAAATCGCTTTCAAAATTCCCGATCGATACGGCCTCGAGCATCGCTTTTGCGCTTGCCGACGGGATGCCGACCCACGGAAATAACGGCAGCAATACCAGGCACAAGCAAATCGTCATTCCCGTGGCTAATTTTCTCCGTACCATCGTCACGATGTGACCGCCTCCGTTTCTTTCAACAGTTCGCGTACGAGCGGGGAAGCCTTCATCCCATCCCCGCTTTTTCTAGCTTGAACGTTATTTCTTTAGGGTTGCATACCAGTCGTTAACCTCTTTCACGCTTGCATCGCCGCCCGACGCCTTGTACTTCGCCATGAAGGCGTTAATCTTGTTCAACGATTCTGCGCCGACAATGAATTTGACCGTCTGCTCGTCCGTGAGCATATTAAGCGACGAGTTGTTTTTCGAGTACTCCGGCAAATATGGACTTACTCCGAGCGGGTCGGCAATTCGCGTGTCAGCCGGTTGCTTGATATTCAAATAGTCCCAGGCTTCGAACAAACGAGAATCCTTTCGGACGCGCGCCTGCCAGTAATTCGGATAATTTTCCGCGTCGACTCCCATCAAAAAGTTATTCGCCAAGTTGCGTTCGTCGGTAAAAATCGGCAAAATCGGCGTATAAGTACCGTCTTTGAACGTATAATGCTTGCCTTCCTCGCCGATCGCCATCAGCTTGAACGTGTCTTTTTCGAGTTTCGCGTTTATCCATTTGACTGCGTCCTCCGGATGCTTCGCCGCCTTCGGGATAAAGGTGATGCGGTCAAAGCCCGCAGATTCGGGAAGGCCGACTTTGCCGGACGGACCTTTAAGCGGAGGCGTATAAGTCCATTTGGCATCGGGCTGGTTTTTTTTCAAAGCGTCTGTCACGGTCGGCACATCATACCATGCCAGCGGAATCACGCCCGCTTTGCCGCTGGAAAACTTTTCGTACATATTGGCGAGCTTATTGACGGCAAATTCCTGATCGAGCAAGCCTTGCTTGAACAAATCGTTAACGAACGCCACATAATCTGGGTACGCGGGATCGAGCGCACGAGGGACCAGCTTGCCGTCCATATCGTTCCATGTGTTGGCGAGGCCGAACGCTCCGGCAATGCTGTCGATGAACGGCGCGTCCCCGTAGATCGTTAGCGGAATGTTCTTGTCGCCGTTGCCGCCCGGATCTTTCTCCTTAAATGCTTGGAGTACGGCTACTAACTCGTCCGTCGTTGTCGGAACCTTGAGACCCAGTTTGTCCAGCCAGTCCTGCCGAATCATTAGGCTGGCGCCGGCAGATCCGACCGTCTGTGTCGGAATGGCGTACAGTTTCCCGTTGATTTTGGCCGCATCCAGCGTTTCCTGAGGGATGGCAACTTTAATATTCGAGCCGTATTTGTCGATAAGCGGACCGAGATCCACCAGCGCTCCCCGTGTGGCATAATCGGAGTATAGCGCTTTATTGTAGCTGCCGCCCGCAGTCGTTATCGCATCGTAAGGTTCTCCGGAGGCAATGAGAAGATTCAATTTCTCCTCCGCGTTATCCTGCGGCAACATGTCGTACTGCACTTTGTAGCCCGTTTTTTCTTCCAATACTTTGGCAACGGGGTAAGTATTATAATCGTCCTTTTGCCAAATCTGCAACGAACGGAGCGTCGGCTTCGCTTCGCTGCTCGCGGATGCCGATACGGTCGGTGCCGCCGAGCCTCCCGGCTTCGCATCCGGCGACTTGGCGCACGCAGCGGCTGCGACAGCCAGAGAAGCGATTACGGTCAAGGCTATCAAGCGGTTTGACGCTTGTTTCATTGAGAACCCTCCCAAATGATGTATCCGTCTATCATGAAGCACTTTTACAGGAGTTGCAGCGTCTTTAGCGCAGGAACGTTTGCCTGAGTATATTCATTTCACTCCCCCTCTCTTTCCGGAGTCCCCGGTTTGTCGCCCCCTCATTATAGTAGGAGTCCATTTTCCTCAGAAGGTGACAATCCCTATATTTCTGGTGCTTTTCTTCAAACCGGCCGGACAAGACGGCAAGCCGACGCCAGGAGCTGCAGAAAAACACCTGAAATTATAGCTTTACCCCTGTAAATCGGACAAATGGATGGGAGTGAAACTTATAAATTCTGTATGACATATAAAGGAGCTGCGCTCTAATCAGCGCAGCTCCTTCATGTTGGTACCCGATCCGGACCTTCTTCGTTGAAGTCATGACAGAAAAATGAAGCGGCTCTACCTGCCTTCGTTCATGCCTGCCCTTCGTTCATGCCTGCCCTTGGTTCATGCCTGCCCTTCGTTCGCCTGAGCGACTGCCTTCAACCGAACGGTGACGGTCGTGCCGGCCCCCGGGCGCGAACGGATGCGGAGGCCATACGAATCGCCGGCGAACAGCGCGATCCGCTCATTGACATTGTACAGCCCGTACGAGCTGCCCGAGCCGTCGGAACGGGTTGACGATGGCGGCTCGCGCAGCAGCCGCTGCGCCCGATCCTCCTCCATCCCGATGCCGTCGTCGGTCACCGACAGTTCCAGATCGTCTCCGTCGCGGCGGGCGGCGATACGGATCGTGCCTCGCTTGTCTTTCGTTTTGCGGATACCGTGGAGCAGCGCGTTCTCCACGATCGGCTGCAGCGTCAGCTTCGGCATGATATACATCCCCAGGCCGGGGTCCGACTCGATCGTAAAGTCGAACGATCCCGGAAACCGGCTGAATTGGATGTCCAGGTAGACGCGCGCCAAATTCAGCTCATCCTCGACGCTGACGAGGTCGCGCCCTTTGTTCAGGCTAAGGCGGAAATATTTCGCCAGCGCGTCGATCATCTGGCTGATGTCGGCGGCGCCGCGGCCGATCGCAAACCAATTGATCGTATCGAGCGTGTTGTACAGAAAATGCGGGTTGATCTGCGCCTGCAGCGCTCGCAGTTGGGCTTCCCGCTCGAGCATCCGCGCCTTGTACGTCTCCTCCACAAGCGACCGGACCTTATGGACCAGCCGGTCCACGCTTCGCTCAAGCAGACGAAAATCGCCGTCGGGCGACGGTTGAAGCTCGTCCAAGCTTTCCAGCCCCTCCTTGCGTATGATGCCGACAACCTGCTTCATCCTGTGGTTAATGCTCCGCACGATGAACGTCAGCAGCATGAACGCCAGCAACAGGAAGAGCCCCAGGAACCCCAGCAGCGTCGCAATCCCGGAAAACCGGCTTTGCGCGACGGCGCGCCGCGAGATCTCGGCGGCCGGCACTTCCGCGACCAGCTTCCAGCTTGTGGGGCCGATGCTCGTGCTCACGACATACTCGGTGCCGTCGTTGACCACGATTTTTTTGACCCCGCCTTCGTCTTCGCCTTGCAAGGCCTCCAGCACGCCCGGTCTTGCCCGGGTTCCGATCAAAGACCGGTCGGTATGAGCGATAAGGACCCCTTCCGAATCGACCAGATACGCCCTGTTGGGCTTCGTAAATCCGAGGTCTGCGAGAATGTCCATGACCGTCTTGTCCTCGACGTCGATCATGAGCACGCCCAGTATTTGATCGTAATGGGCAGGGTCCCTCAGCATCCGGGCGCAGGACAGAATGGACACGGAATCGGTCCGATCGGTATACCGCTCTTCGTAAATGCCCGTCCACACCATGCCGCCATTCGCCTCCATGATACGCGAATACCAGCTCTTCGTTTTCAAGCCGTCCATCGGAAAAAAGTTGATTTGCTCGTTTGCGAACAGCCTCGATTTATCCACGAACAGCCGGACCCGAAACACATCCGAATTCGCCTGCAACGGGTTTGCCTGAAGCGACTCCAGCCAGGAGCGCAAATACTTGATGTTGTCGAGCTGTTCGCCGATCGACGTTCCGTCATTCAAGCCGCCCAAATAGCGATGCAAATTCGGATTCATGAACACCGAGTTGCTGACATCCTGTGCACGCTCCAGCCGGTAAGCCAAATTATTGCCGGCCTGCTTTAGCGTCTGCTGCATCGACCGGCTCACTTCCTGCTCCAGAATCGAGGCGGATCGGGCATAGTACGAATACAACATGACGGTAGCTGGAAAGACAATTAGTATCACATAGGTAAGCAACCACTTCCTCGGAATACCGAACTGTCGCACGGTTCGTTTTGCCAATTCCAAGCCCGCCTGCAAAAACGGTATTATGTGCCCTCACCGCCCAACAGTTTGCGATACGCGCTCGGCGTCATGCCGGTCATTTTTTTGAACAGCTTGCTGAAATAGCTCGGGTCGGCGTACCCGACCGCATAGCAAACATCGTAAAACTTATACTGAGGATCGCGCAGCAGCTCCTTGGCTTTCTCAATGCGGACTTGCGTCAAATATTCGTTAACGGTTTTGCCCGTCTCCTGCTTGAACAGCAGGCTGACGTAAGTATCCGTCAAATACACCTCTTTGCCGATCTGGAGAACCGTCAGCTCGTTGTCGGCATAGCGCCGTTCGATAATGGCACGGACCCGTTCGACGAGGTTGTGCGCCTTGCCGTTCCGTTTCTCGCGGATACCGTCGCAAACGGCAAGCAAATACGCCTCTATCAGCTGCCGAAGCCCGCCGATCGTCTCTTGCCGGAGCAGCCTCTCCCAGATGTCCGCCTCCATCGTTTCGAGTTCTTCCGATTGCGCGTTCAGCTCGAGCAGCAGCTGACCGGCCAGCAGCAAGACCTGCAGGCCCACGTTGCGCCCGTATTTTAACCCGTCGCGGCGATTGCGGGAGAGTCCGTCGAACAGCTCGTTCAGCGCCTCCTTCAACTGGTCGGGATCGGCCGCCTTCAGCACCGAAACTAGACGTTCGATCATCGCATGTTCGAACCGGTACAAGCTTTGCGCCTCCGTTTCGAGGCTGTCCATCGTGATGATCCGGTTTTTGCCGAGGTACCATTTGCGGTCGGCCGCTTCTCGCGCCTGCGCATAGGAAGCGGCCAGCCCCGGCAAATGCGCGGCTCGATCCCCGATCCCGATCGTCACGCTAAGCTTGAGCCAGCGCTGCAGATTGTCCCGGATATCTCCTGCGAGCTTGAACAGCCGCTCCTCCAGATCGTCCTCCGGATCGTTCGGACGAGCGCACAAAATCCCGACGAACTCGCCGCCGCGGTGCTCGAAGGCGTATCCTCCCACGTAGCGGCCGATCAGCTCCTGGCAGACATTCAGTATAGAATACGACAGCAGTTGCCGGTCCCGCTCCGACCGCGCTTCGAACACGTCCGCGCTATCGTCGACCGACACGACGATAACCCAGTAGGTGGCGTCCGCCGGCAGCTGCAGCCCGAGAAATTCGAGCCGCTCCCGAATGCGCTCCGGCTTCGCCAATCCGTCTTGAATGAGCGACAGCAGAAACTTTTCGCGCAGCAGCGGCATGCTTTCCTTCAGCTTGAGCTGCATGTCCTGCGCAAGCAACCGCTCCGTTTTCTCCATCTCCAACTCGGCGACGACCCGTTCCACGACCTTCCGGAGTTCCAGCAAATTGACCGGCTTGAAAATATAATCGACCGCGCTCACTTGCAGCGCGGATTTCAAATAATCGGCGTCGTCGTGACCGCTGATAAAGACGATTTTGACCTGCGGAAACCGTTCCCGGATCGCCTTGGACAACCGAATCCCATCCATGTTCGGCATGCGCACGTCCGTCAGCACGATGTCGGGCATCCCGCGCGCGACCGCCTCCAGCGCAACGTCTCCGTCATCTGCTTCATGCAGGATTTCGATCCCGAAAGCGCCCCAATCGAAGTAGCTGCGCAGCCCGAACCGGACGGTCGGCTCGTCGTCGACGATCATCAGCTTGTACATCGGCAGTCCGTCCCCCTCCCCGTATGCTTCCATTATAATGACTCTGAAGCGTTCCGGGCATTGGCGAAACCTTCAATCTCTGGTTCAATTCTATGGAATTCTGTTCTGCAGGGCATCCAATACAATCCGGGGATCCGCCGGTGAAAGTTCTAACCTAGCGTTACCCTTCTCTGCTCGCTTCGATATCGGCCGGGCGGCAAACCCATCTTCTTGCGGAAACTTTTGGAGAAGTGATGAACATCCGCAAATCCGCAATATGCGGCAATCTGTTCCTGGGACAGATCGGTATTTTGCAGCAATTCACGGGCATGACTGATGCGCATGTCAAGCAGGTACTGATGCGGCGTAACGCCATATTGCTCCTTGAACACCGCGTTGAATCTGGAAGGAGATAGGTTTGCCCTTCTCGCCATGTCTTCAATGCGAACTTCCTGATCAAGATGCAAGGAGAAGTAGGAAGTGATCCAATTGAGCGTCTGTTGCGAGATGCTCTGCGACGGCCGGTCTGTCAAATAATCCTCCAGGAGCAGAATCGATAATTCTGTCATGCCTGCCTGCGCACGCAGCTGCGCGACAGGGTCGCGGTACTGCCAGTACTCCACGACCTGCAAGAACGTATCACGAAACTTCGACGGGTAACGAAGGCGAAGTCTGCAAGGGATATCAATCCCCAGTAAATCGTTAAGCCGGGGCTGAAGCAGATTCAAGTAGGCGCTGAGAACGGTTTGACCTGCCCTCGTAGGGAAACTCTTCTCCCGCTCGGGGTTATAGAACAGGTCAAAGTGCGCAAACGGGGTTACCGTGTTGCCGAGCCCTTCAAGAACAGTCAAGCTGTTGGGCTGGATCAGACAAAACTCTCCCTGCTCGAATAAGTAAGGCGTGCCGTCCACCCAAAAGCGGCAGCGTCCGTTCTGAATATAAATCAACAAATAATCGAGCAGCCGTCTTTCGGGCATGGACCATGGCGCGCGGATTGCAAAATCGCATTCGCGAATAAACGGCACAACAGGATGTCGTGCAATAAAATCGGCAATATTGCGCATGTGAATGACCCCTAAAACAATTGATTATGGCTGAATTATATCAGACTTCGGCACCGTACATTCAGTTGTTTTTGACAAAAAAATCGAATGGTTATACAAAGCCATTTCATATTGCCTGCGATACAATGAGAGCAAAATCGACGATACCTTTAAGGAGGAACTGCAATGAGCAAAACATTCGAATCATCGTCGGAACTGAACTCGGACTATTCGCTAACGGAACAACAAATTTCGAGTTATCAGGAGAACGGGCACGTTTATTTAAAGAATGTCGCTTCCAAAGAAGAAATCGCGGAATACGAGCCGATTATTACGGACTGGGTATTGAAATTAAATTATCATGACAAGCCTGTATCGGAACGCGATACCTACGGAAAAGCATTCATTCAAATCGGCAATCTGTGGGAGAAGAGCGAGGCCTGCAGACGGTTTACATTGGCCCGACGTTTCGGCAAAATTGCCGCGGAATTGATGGGCGTAGACGGCGTACGCATTTACCATGATCAGGCCCTATTCAAAGAGCCGGGCGGCGGCCATACGCCATGGCACCAGGATCAAATCTACTGGCCGCTGGATACGAGCAACACGATTACGATGTGGATGCCTCTGGTGCCGATTCCGCAAGAGGTTGGTACAATGACGTTCGCAAACGGTACCCATAAACTTGGCTATGTAAATAAACAGGAGATTTCGGACGAATCGCACAAGACGCTGGCTCAATATATTGAAGCCAAGCAATTTCCGACGGTGAACTACGGTGCGATGTCCGTAGGCGACGCCACGTTCCATGCGGGCTGGACGATGCACTGCGCGCCTGGCAATCCGACCGACAACATGCGCAAGGTCATGACGATCATTTACGTTGCGGACGGCACCCGCATTGCGGAACCCGACAGCAAGGCGAGGGAGAGCGACTTGCGGAGTTGGCTGCCTGGCTGCAAGCCCGGCGACCTTGCCGCAAGTCCGCTGAACCCGCTTGTATACAGTAATAAAATCTAACAATCAATGGATTCGGTAGAATGAAGGCCATACCTAATAACAAAGCGACCCAGCAATGGGTCGCTTTGTTCCTATTTACAACAATTCTGCGGGTAAACTTAGATAGTAATAGGGTAGGAAACCGGATCAAACCACTTTCTGCAAACTCGGGATGCCGCTGTATATCTCTTTACCGTCCCGGAGAATTCGGCAGTGTCCAGGATTCATGTAGACATCCACGCAATGTCCGCGATACTTATATCCGATTACGGCGACGCTCTCTTCGGCAGGAGGCTGCGGGTAAACCAGGAGACTGCCAGATCTCCCACAGCGTCTGCGCAAGAATCGGTCCCTCGCCGGCGAAGCTGCCGCCGCCCGACCAATCGGGGTCGTTCACTTCGTAATGGAGCTCATCCTCGGCGGAAATACTCGAAACGCCGCACTCTCCGAGAAAAGCGCCATCCCGCAATTTTGCAATTTTATACTGAATTCATCTCCGATTCTTTCTGAAAATGTTCTTGATACATTCCGCCCCAATCCGTAAGAGTCACCAGTATGGGATGAAGTGACAATCCGAGCTCGGTTAAAGAGTACTCTACTTTGGGAGGCACTTGGTTATATATCGTTCTTTTTACAATACCATCATCCTCCAGCTCTCTTAAAGATTGTATCAACATTTTTTGCGTAATATTTACCACGAGCTTCTGCAGCTCAGTCGTTCGTTTTGGACCAAAATGCAAATGATATAAAATAAGTCCCTTCCATTTGCCGCCGATCACTCTAATACAGATTTCGAGCTTATTATAGCAAAAAGTCATAGCCATAAATTCCACTTCCTTTGCAATTATTACTTTCGGGTTAGTATGTCACTAATAAGTGGGTTCTTCCCTAATATTCATTATTGCACTACTATGGATTCAATTCCACTTCCATGTTAGTGAATGATTTAAAAGGGGGGAAAGATGGAAAATTGCAAGAATCATATATTGGACTTAAACCCTTGGGGATTTCGCAAATACGGAATGGCTTCATCAAAAAATCTATATAAAACTATTGATGCAATTAAATGAATTATTGGAACAGTAAATATAAAATTAACTTAAGGTGGAATTATTATGATTCGAATTGACGAGAAATTGCGAAAAGACGGTGCGAGTCTAAATTATTTGCTTCATTTACCGGATAGAATAGAGTCTTCTCAGCCATTGCCCCTGCTCCTTTATCTCCATGGCGTATCACAGCGGGGAAATGATTTGGAGCTATTAAGATTAGATTTCCTTCCACAACAACTCGAGAAAAAGTCAGACATCCCATTTATAGTCGTTACCCCGCAATGTCCTAACCAATCCTCTTGGGATATGGAAACAGACTTCATAATAGCTCTTCTTGATGAGATCGTTGCAGAATACCCTGTGGATCACAAGAGAATCTATCTAACAGGAATCAGTATGGGCGGTTATGGCGTATGGGATTTAGCCATTAAATATCCGCAGCGATTTGCTGCATTGGCCCCCATGTGCGGTGGTGGGGAACCTGAAAAAGCAGAGGTCTTGAAGAATATCCCGATATGGGCGTTTCATGGCGAGAAAGATGATGTAATTCCGTTGCAGGAAACACTTAATATGGTGGAAGCTGTAAAACGACATAAAGGGAATGTAAAATTAACCATTTACCCAAATGCAGGTCACGATTTGACAGAAACCTACGCTGACCCGTTGCTCTATAATTGGCTCTTAGAGCAAGTTTCCCGCTAATATGGAGCTGCATTGATGAATGAATAGAAAATATTATGAAGATGAAATGGGAAGGAAGACAAACAAACAATGATTGCACCACGTAACAATGTGGGTGTTGTCGTCTCCGGCTTACTACTTGGGATTCTGATGGCATCCATGGACAACACGATTGTCACGACGGCGATGGGAACGATCGTCGGCGAGCTCAGCGGGATGGACAAATTCGTCTGGGTCACGTCGGCTTACATGGTCGCCGAGATGGCGGGCATGCCGATCTTCGGCAAGCTGTCCGATATGTATGGACGCAAGCGGTTTTTTATTTTCGGGCTTTTGATGTTCATGTTGGGTTCCATCCTGTGCGGAACGGCACATTCCATCGTAGAGTTGAGCATTTATCGCGCTATTCAAGGAATCGGCGGGGGAGCGCTAATTCCAATTGCTTTTACGATAATGTTTGATGCCGTTCCGGCTGAAAGTCGCGGCAAACTAGGCGGATTGTTCGGAGCTGTGTTCGGCATGTCGAGTATTTTCGGACCACTCCTTGGTGCTTATATTACCGACTATATCAAGTGGGAATGGATTTTCTACATTAACCTCCCGCTGGGTCTGATTGCCTTTATCATGATCGCTTTCTTCTATAAAGAGTCCGTTCAGCATACAAAGCAGCGAATCGACTGGGGTGGAGCGGTTGCGTTCGTCGGCAGCGTGGTATGCCTCATGTTCGCGCTTGAGCTCGGAGGCAAACAGTATACTTGGGATTCTGGCTTCATTATCAGCTTGTTTGCCGGATTTGCCGCGCTTCTGGTTGCATTTATTTTCATCGAACGAACCGTTCAAGAGCCCATCATATCGTTCGGCATGTTTCGCAAGCGTCTATACTGGACCAGCAACGTCATTTCCATATTCAGCGGCGCAGCGTTCATCACGGCATCGGTCTATATCCCGATCTTCATCCAGGGCGTTCTGGGAGGAAAAGCGACAAACTCCGGTCTCGTGCTCCTGCCGATGATGCTGGGTTCCGTCGTGTCGTCAACCATTAGCGGCTTCCTGATTACCAAGACGACGTTCCGTTTGCTTATGGTGCCAACTCTTGCTTTGCTTGCAATCGGCAATATTTTACTGACAACGCTTGGTATTGAATCACATAAATTCATGATTATCATCTTCATGATTCTGATTGGTCTGGGTATCGGAACGTCCTTCTCCGTACTGAGCAATGCCGCGATCTTCTCATTCTCGCCTAGGGAACGCGGCGCAGCCAGCGCCACTCTGAACTTCCTGCGTTCGCTAGGGATGACGATTGGAATCACGGTATTCGGGATTATTCAAAGCCACTCCATGAACAACAAGCTGACGGCATTGTTCTCGGGGGGCGGCGGTCAAAGCCAGATTCCAGCAGGCATCGATCTCAGCGATCCGAGCGCCATTCTATCGTCGGAAACAAGGGATGCCATTCCGCAGCAGGTGCTGGAAAAGATTACGTCAGCGCTCTCGTCCTCCATCTCGCATACCTTCGCATGGGCGATTATTCCATCCGTACTTGCGCTGGTCTTCTCTTTCTTCATGGGCCGCGAGAAGCTGACGAAGTTGGAGTAGCGACGAAATGTTTGGGATCATGTATTATTTATGGAGATGGCTTTTTGCCGACTACTAGAAGTGTTTCGCTGGTCCTTGAATCCTTTCGGTTTGCCCGGGAAGAAACCCGCGAGTCCATTACCGCAACGGGTTTATTTATAATGGAATTATTGTCTTGTTGAAACGGGCTATAGTATCTATGTTCACTCTTTTTTTATACGAATAAGAAAGTAACTCATTTCAGAATCATTTTTTGTACAACCGCTTATGGAATAATCAATTTCACCTTGTGCGTTTTTCTCACTTGATACTTTGGAACAAATATCTGATCGTACACCTTTATTGCTTCCACCAAATTCATCATTTGAATTATCGTAGGTGTAACTGATTTCTTTGCCGTCATACTTCAAATCCTTAAATATTGGATCGCCCTCATCAGTATAACCCGTGATTCGGATACTGTCTGCTTTCTTATTATCAAGGTTCGTTATGAACCGATTAAACTTTTCAATGTTGTAGACTTTGTTTAGATATACAACATCACCTTTGGTAATCGCTTCGTTGGACGAATAAGGTTTGCTTTTGACTGTTGATTTATCATCATTATTGGAGCAGCCCAATGAACTTCCGAGCAATGATACTGAGACCAAAAGAAATATTAATTTATTCATTTTATACCTCATTGTTACAATTTTTCCCGACTGTTACATGACTTTCTTAACTCGAAAAAAGTTTCAGTAATGGATATTCTGCTCGCCGCCAGATTCTCTGGCGGCAAACAGGCGATCAACTCAAATACTGGCTTCAGAACTCTCATTTAAATGATAAATTAGTTGCACAACGCCAGAGGAGAACGTTCTTGTATGAACTATTTTTAAATTCAACCTCTGTTTTATATCAATAAACAACGGTTTTCCTTCTCCCAAAACAACGGGGTGAACAGATAATCTAAATTCATCAACAAGCCCTGCATTTATAAAATTTGTAATAAGACTTGCTCCACCATATAGCCAAATGTCTTTACCAGGCTTATTCTTTAACTTATTTACTTCTTCAACAATATTATCATTTATGAATTTTACTTTGTTATCAGTCCCTTTTTGCGTTCTGGAGAACACATATTTTTCTTTACGATGAACCAATTCCCAAAAGTTTTTTTCATCTTCCGAATGATCTATTCCTGGAACAAATTGTCCCCATAATTCATAGCTTTTTCTTCCATATAAAATAGTATCAATTTGATTTAAGAAATGATTAAAGCCCATCTCAGGGTCCATAATGCACCAATCAACTTCTCCATTCTTCCCTTCGATAAAACCGTCTAAAGTAACTGCTAGATCTAAAATAATATTTCGTTTCATAATTTGTTACTCCTCTCGTTGAGCTACTATTAATTATAGATATAAAACATGTCACATTGTGACATATTAATAAAAACCGTATAGCGTTCATTATCGCTTATTTTCCATCTGGCCGGTTTCTGTCTTGCGCAAATACGCACCCGTTATCGAATGTTCGGCGGCAGCCAGCTGAACAGGCGTGCCTTCGAAGACGATTTGGCCGCCCCGGTAGCCGCCCTCGGGTCCTATGTCAATGATCCAGTCCGCGCTCTTGATCACATCCAGGTTGTGTTCGATGACCACCACCGTGTTGCCCCCGTCGACCAAGCGGTTCATAATGTCCATCAGACGAGAGATATCGGACATATGCAGTCCGGTTGTCGGCTCGTCCATTACATAGAGACTGCCTTCCTTGTGAAGTTCCCCGGCCAGTTTGATGCGTTGGCATTCTCCGCCCGACAAGGTGCTCAGAGGCTGACCCAGCGTTACGTATCCAAGTCCCACATCCTCAAGCGTCCGCATTTGACGGAGCAGTTCCTTCCCGCTGAAGAACGCCGAAGCTTCCCGTACCGTCATAGCGAGGACGTCGCTGATGGATTTTCCGTTCAGTTTATACTGCAGCACTTCATCGCTGAACCGCTTGCCCGCGCATATTTCACATGTCGTTCTTACCGGCTCGAGAAAGGCCAAATCCGTGTAGATCATCCCAAGACCCTGACAGTTGGAACAGGCTCCCTTGGAGTTGAAGCTGAACAGGGAAGCGCTCACCTTGTTGGCTGCTGCGAACAGCCGGCGGATCTCGTCCATCATCCCCGTGTAGGTAGCCGGATTGGAGCGGATGGACGTGCCCACGGCCGTCTGATCAATGACAATCGCTTCCGGATGCGACGGCAGGAATGCTTCGTTAATCAGCGTACTTTTGCCTGAGCCGGCTACTCCCGTTACCACGGTCAGCACACCGACGGGTATATCGACTGTCACATCCTTCAGATTGTGCAGGCTGGCGCCGGCTACGGTCATCCGACCCTTGGGCACCCTGGTTGAAGTTTTCAAGGGCAGACTTTGCTTCAAGTACCGTCCTGTCAAGGTATCCGCGCGGAGCAAGCCCGCAAAGTCGCCTTCGTAGACGATTTCTCCGCCGCGGGTTCCCGCATGAGGTCCGACATCGATGATGTAATCGGCGATCTCCATTACTTCGCGGTCGTGTTCGACGACAAGTACGGTATTCCCTTTGTCCCGGAGCTGGCACAGCATGCCGTTCAGACGATGGACATCCCGCGGATGCAGTCCGACGCTCGGTTCATCGAAAATGTAGATCATGTCGGTAAGACTGCTGCTCAGATGCCGGATCATCTTGATGCGCTGCGACTCCCCGCCCGACAAGGTTGCGGTTTGACGGTCCAGACTCAGATACTCCAGCCCAATAGAGACCAGATGGTTCAACCGGATCAGAATCCCGCCAATTATCGGACCGGCAACGGGATCCCGAATGGCTTCAATCATACGTATTAGCTCGCCAATCTCCATCGCTGCGCATTGGGCAATGTTGTATCCGTTAATCCGGCAGCCCAAGGCCGCTTGATTAAGCCGGCTTCCCCCGCAAAGGTTACACTCGCTATAGGATAGAAAGCGGTCCAGGGTTTCGCGTTTGGCATCTGACATCTCGCTGCTGTCCCGCTTTAAATACAGGCGGGTGAGCTTGGGCAGCAGACCTTCATAATCCGATTCGATATCGCCGCCTTTGGTGCGGTATACGATCTTGCTTTCTTTGCCGTGGAGGAGGGTATCCCATTCTGCCGGCGTATAGTCGGCAAGCCGCTTGTCGTTGTCGAACAAGCCGGAATGGGTATACGTATTCAAGTACCAGCTTCCCACTTTAAATACGGGGAACAGGATTGCGCCTTCATTCAGCGACTTGGACCTGTCGAGCAGCTTATCCACATCAAACTGCACCACCTGTCCGACTCCGGAGCATTCCGGGCACATGCCGGCCGGTTCGTTAAACGAAAAAAAAGGCGAAGAGCCGGCAAAAGGCTTGCCGATTCTGGAGAAAAGCAACCGGAGCAAGGCATAAATATCCGTGATTGTGCCGACCGTCGAACGGGAGTTGCCGCCGAGCCGTTTCTGGTCGATAACAACCGCCGTGGACAAGTTCTCGATGAGATCGGTATCCGGCTGACTAAACCGGGGCAGCCGATTGCGGATGAATGCGGTAAAAGTCTCATTAAGCTGCCTCTGCGCTTCTGCGCTTACGGTGTCGAATACCAAGGAAGATTTTCCCGAGCCCGAGACGCCGGTAAAGATTGTGATTTTTCGCTTCGGTATACGGACATTCACATTTTTTAGGTTATTCTCGCGTGCTCCTTTGATTATGATATGTTCGACGTTCATAGACTCCACCTCGGATTTCCATTTTCTTAGCTTTCACAGTATAACGGAACAATCACGACAACCTATGTCATGATTAGACGAATATTTTTCTCGGAAAACAACCCGCTTCTTATCGTCGCGCAGGATCCTTTGGAGTAGATCATGGTAAGAATTTCTCTAGCTGTGTTTACATCACATCATCGACTATAACCACCGATTTCTAATTTTTCATCTTGAGAAGCCCTTTATTCTGAATAATCGTATTGACCTGCACGTTCAATTTCATGTACGGATAATATTCCGACCTCCAATGTTCTAGGCGCTCGCGGGAGAGCTTTGTCCGGAAAAATTGCCCCATCCCCAAAATATCAGCTTCCTTCGATTGAATATTTCGGAACATCTGCTGGATCTGGCCGGTTAGCATTTCATCAAGTTCTCGTTTGATCATCGTCACTGATGGAGATCCTTTCGTTTCCAGAATCGTAACCTTTAGCTGGAGACGGCAGTTCAATATAGCCTTATTCCCTTTGATGGAGCTGCTGTGGGTTAATTTGTCGGCTACGATCAGCACCGAACCATGATCCATCACCTCGATTCTCCCTTGCGTTCCTAATCCATTAAACGCATTGAACATCAATGTTTCGTCGGGGGTAATCTTGCCCACCATCTTACCGTTCTTGATTACTGCCGATCCAGTGCTTGCAATGGTCGTGGTTCGGCCTGGTTCTATGATTGGGATGGCCACGTCATGCGTGAAAGAGTTAAGGCTTCGGAAAATTTGCCATATTCGCGTTTGGGCCACATGGGGCGTCCAGCCGGCGCTTTTCTCGAAAAAGTTATAGATCTCCACTCCACCGTTCTTTGATGAAGATTTCAACTTTTCAAATAAGGGCTCCAATTTTTCTTCGCTTATGGCTACGATTGTCTTGGGGGATATATCGCGGGCCCTCATAAAGCTCGAAATGCTGTCGCTTAAACCTTGTTCCGCAATCGCCCGCTCGAACACGATGACTTTCAAATGCAGCAGGTCGACTTGCACCTCCATGTCTTTGCTGAAACGATCTACGACTTCGTTGATCGTTTCTCCCGTACCCGTTACGACTTTCGCGCCTGTCCCTCCTTGGTTATTTTCCGGGATCAGAAGAAAAACGTTATAAGCATCATTTTTCTTCTCCACACCCATGACTATCGGCAGCGTGCGGTGATTGATGTCTTTGATGTCCCAGCAACCGCACAAAACAGTAAGGAATCCTGTCATCAGCAGCATCTTAAGAACATCATGTATATGATGTTTCGTTATCATGGACAAGCCGCCCCTTTACGATGATGACGAATTCCCAGAAAAAGCGTGATAAAAGGAATGACTATCATCACGTATAGTCGCAGATAGGTATTCCACCAAAGCAAACGTTCTACAGTTTTCCAATCAGGAATGTACAAACAAACGATAAATATAGCCAGAGACAGCAACATTGTCGTTGTGACCGGTCGGATAGACGGAAATCCGCGCCGAATCAGCAAGGTTGTCTTCCACATGATCAATGAAATAAAGAGCATAGCAAAGCAAACCAGACTAAGCAGTAAGAAGAGAGTGACCCGGTCAAACATCAACCAGCTGATATTCACCGTATCGACCGCCGTGATGAACGGGAATTGAAACCGGGAAGCTGTACTTTGTCCGAACGTTAAAATCGGGACATAAACCGAGATTAGAAAAAAGGGGAGAAGCAAAGCGCTCGCCCACATCACTTTGCGGCGTTTGTAAGTGATATAAGGCGGAATAAAACCTAAAAACATAAATCCGCCCGTGAAAGCAAACAAGCTGAGCAAGTATGGACGGCTGACAACGTACGAAAGAGAAGCCGCTTGTTTATCCATCAACGGGAATATATAACGCCAATCCGCATTTTGAAAGGAAAGACAGAAGATCAATAAGAGGAAGGGGAAAAACAAAATGGCGACAAGAACTCCCGATCTGAATAGCGTTTCAACGCCTAGAGCGGAAATAAACGCAGGTACAGAAAGCAGTAAGACCATAGTCACCCATAGCGGTGTTTTGGCCAGAAAAACAAGCGTAACGATTTCCGAATAAGCGCGGATGTCGATGATGATCGTCATCAGAAAGTAAAGCGTAACGGGAAGCAACAAGATAATGGAAAAAACTTTGCCCACTCCCAAGAAAATATCGATCAAGTTTCTAGGCGCAAAATAACCTAATCCTTTCAGAAAAATGCCCATCAATGCGACATGTAACGCGAATCCGAGCAAAATCGCGCTCCAATGGCCGACATCAACGACTTCGATGATGTCTGTCGGATACATAAAAAATATAAGCCCGATATGCGTTAGGAGATACATGACCATGACTTGCAAACTTTTATCCATCAGAGTTCTCCCTTGCTTTCGGCTGGTACAGATAAGGAATGCCAAACGTATTGACGCTTGCCAAGTATACGCAGACAACCACCACGCCCGCGAATAGTCCCAATACGCCATATAGCGCTGACAGAATAAGAATGAGATATTTGGATATGCGGATGAAAATCGAATTGTGGAACCCGACCACCGTAAAACTCGCGATAGTGGTTGCAGCCAAAATAATAATCAGAATGTTGCTGACGAGCTTGGCGTTCACGACAGCTTGCCCTAGAATAATACCGCCAACCATCGTTATCGTAGGTCCTATGGTTTTCGGCAGCCGGATGCTGGCCTCGAGGATCAGTTCGAGAACCAAGAGCAACAATAATGTTTCGACAATGGCTGGATAAGGGACCCCTACTCGGCTGCTGGCAATTGACAAGGCTAGCTCAATTCGAAGCACGTCGGGATTCACCGAAACGAGCGCTACATACAATCCGGGCATCAGCATGTTGGCCAGCACCCCAATGGTACGCAATAAACGCATGGTTATCATGAAAAACAAGGGGAAATTACGATCGTTCGCCACCGCAAACATGTCCGTAATCATACTCGGCAGAATGATGGCAAACGGAAAGCGGTCGAGAAATAAAACCACTTTGCCTTTTTCGAGCGCATAGGCGGCATTCTCGGGCAGCTCCGTGGTGTTAAAGCGGGAAATCAACGTCCATACGGGGAATCCCAGCAATTTGTTCAACGCTTGCAAATTGGGGATGTTATTGCCCAGGTTGGATTCAATTCTACGTTTCAACGCATTTAGAAATGACGGGTTTGTTTGTCCCTCCATGTATAGAAGTATCGCTTGTCTGCGTTGTCCTTTCTCAAACCGGTACGACTGTGTTCGCAGTTTCTCCGAATGCACGTGCTTCTTGATTAATCCGATATTGGTATCGAGATCTTCATTGAAGGCACTTACCGAACCGCGTATTACGTTTTCGGTCGTTGGCGCTTCGATAGCTCGGGACAACGTACGGGATATCGGAACGATCTTGATACACAAGTCGGAAGATTCAGACAGTATAATCAAATTCCCTTCGGACATCGCTTCGATTACTTTTAGTTCTTCGGTTGGGCTTATACAATCGCCGATTCCGCTTCCTAGAGCAAATAAAGGCCGTTCTGCGGCGATCGCATTCTGAGCTTGCTGTTGAAGCAGCATCAAGGTGTGAGGCAAATCGATTAGCGATTTGTACCCTGCGAGCATGACCGGTTGTTGGGTAAGAAACATTCGATGGATAAACAAATCGGCATCCAGCTTTTGTCTTTCCTGCAAACGATCCAATAGTTTCATTTCAATGTCACTTCCAGAGATGTTAATGGTCCCAGTATCTCCTGCAGGATTGTGCGTTAAACTCGTAAGCGAAAATGCCCCCCCCCCCGGCGCGGTACTTGCAAAGCTGGACAAATGCAAAAAGCCCTCGGCTTCGGGCGACATAGTCCGATCGGGGGCTGCCCTATTTTTCTCGCCGGCGTTTTTTGTCGGTATGATGTCAGAACTGTAACAAGAGACAAATGTTCGCTGTAATTAGATTTGTCATTAATTAAAGCCTTCTACAGTGCTTCTTGTACGATCAAAATGACACCTGCTGTACTATGTTATGTCATTTAGCGACCTCTTCGTAATATCAAATGTCATTTTCCAGTCGGATGCCGTTTAAAATACCCATTGCTCAAGCAATGGGTATTTTAGCATTATTATATTACGCGCTTTTAAGTTCAATCGAACGGCTTCTTCGAATGATGATAATTGGCATCTTCGGGATCAGATCCATGGTGCTCACAAGGATGAGTTTTGTTCCGGTAGCCTCCGTGATTTGTTTAAATGCTTCAATAAACTGTCAATTCAACTTAAATTGAATGGTCTATCTGCCAAAGGAAACGTCTCCAGTTCGCTCTACCAATTGCCTTCAGATCAAGCGCCCATTTTGCTCACATTGTCAATTACGGCAGTCATGCGGTCGTCACCTCGTAGTCTCGTTTATGTGTTGATAGCTTACGAGACTTCTCGCGCGGTTGGCAGGATACAAAACCTGCCACAATTACCTGACATCCGAAATTTCGGAGAAATAACAGGTAATCATCACACCCATAGCTGCATTGCCGCGCCAATCATGGCGCTGCGATTGCCATTCGCCGCAAGTTGGATTCCCCGTTCAGGAAAAAACGAGGGCATTGTTTTCTTTCGCGTCTCCCCCTCAATCCTTCGCAGTACGGGTTCTCCGACTTCGGCAAGCCCTCCCCCAATGACGACAAGTTCAGGATTGAATAGATGACTAAGACTGGATATGGCCGTGCCGAGTGCCTCGAAAGCCTCATTCATTACACGCCCGGCGACCGGGTCGCCGAGCAGCCAGCGCTTGACCGTCTCTCGGGTATCGACCGGACCGTCACGGGCAGCATCATAAGCCGCCTCGGCCAACAGAAGCTCGTTCATACGCTTGGAGATGGAGGTGCCGGATGCATATTCCTCCAGACAGCCGATGCCTCCGCAAATACAGGTTCGGCCATGATAATCGACGCTCATATGCCCGATTTCTCCCGCGCCGCCCCATTGTCCGCGCACCATTTTGCCGTTGTCGACAATGGCTCCGCCTCACCGGTACCCAGCGCGCGGCGATCAGTTGGGGACGTGTAACTGCGCTTCCAACGACCACGTAGTCGGCGCCGGCGGCCATGGCGGCTACCGCCTCCTCGGGAGACCAAATGCGCCCTTCGGCCACAAGCGGAACGCTTAGATCGGCAGCCAGCCGAGTAATCAAATCCAAATCGGGGCCGTTTATCTTCGGGCTATAAGGCGTATAGCCCGACATCGTCGTGCCAATGAAATCCGCGCCGATCGACGCTGCCGCAATGCCTTCCTTGTACGTCGATACGTCGGCCATAGCCAAGGCTCCGCGTCCGTGCACGTATTCAATCAGCTCTTTCGCCTGCTGCAACGGCCTTCCCGGTACGTTACGTCCATCGCGACGATGTCCGCTCCCGCAGCGAGCACGGCCTTAACCTCGGATAACGTCGGTGTAATGAAAATATCCGAGCCTTGCCTCACTTTTTTGAACAACCCGATGACGGGCAAAACTACCGCTTGTTTGATCGCCCGAATATCCGAAACACCGTTCGCCCGGATGCCTATTGCGCCGGCCATTCGAGCAGCGACGGCCATCTTGGCCATCGTGTCGCCCCCATGAAGAGGCTCATCCTCCAGTGCCTGCGCCGAGACGATCAATCCCCTTTGGGGGAAAATCGCAGGCTTGTTACTCATCATTCGTTGCCTCCCGATTTCTTCTGTAAACGACGGGAAAATAGTCGTTGGCGAAAAGCTGACCGTCTTGCGGACGCGGACCGAGAAATTTGGCGTTGCCATGATACTGCACACCGCTGCGATATGCTGTGCCGCCGGGGATGAGATGTGCGACGACCGAAAGCCTAGGCTCGGACGACAAGTTAGGCCCCGAGCCGTGAAAGGTCAGTCCGTGATGAAAGCTTGCTTGTCCGGCCTTCAAAATGCACGGCTCTTCCACCCAGCTCCTTCCTTCTGATTCGTATTTGGCGCGCAGCGCATCCATGTTCGTCTCATAGAAAGTATCGCTGTCTTTGATCAGCCCCCACTTGTGCGAGCCGAGAATCGTCATCATGCCGCCGTTGCTGAGATCGGTATCCTGCAAAGCAATCCACACGGTTACGACGTTGTCGGTGCTCAGGCATTGCCAGTAGGCGAAATCCTGGTGCCACCCTACATTGCCGACCGCGCTCGTCTCCCCCTCTGTTCCAGGTTTCCAGATCACTTGATCGTGCCAGAGCCTGACCTCGTCGGTTTCCAGCAAATCGGCCGCCAATTTGCCAATCGCCGGGTCGGTCACGACAGCCCGCACATTGTCATTGATCCACCAGCCGTTGTTGAATTGGCGCAGCTTCTTCCGATCGCCGCCCTTCGCATACGCATTGTCGAGCGGGTACCCGTCTCCGTCGAAGTCGCCTTCCCATATCCGATCATGCGCTCTGCGCAGCCGGTTGATCCCCTCGTCGTCCAGCAATTTGGGACTGATCCAATAGCCGTCCTCGCGATAGCGGCGCTTGTCCTCCGCTGAAATCGAAAATGTCATCGTCATGTGCCTCCCGTTTTGATAATCAGACTTTTTTCGAGCCTGCATTGCCTGTTTGCCGCTCATCCTTACCCGTTCGCCGCGGTCGCGCGGATGAGCGTCGTCCGGCCCCCAGGCGCCGGAATCATCCAGAAGCCGTTTCGTACGCACACGCCGCTGGCTTTCCCGCCGTTGATCGAAGGGGGCATTTCGACCGTCGGATCCGCCAACGTCATCGCCAACAATCTGATTTGACGGAGGAGAGACGACCATGCATGCGCCTGGAACGGTAGGGATTCTTCTCATCGTGCTCGTGGAACTCCTGTTGTTCGGTCCAAACAAGCTGCCGGAGCTCGGCAGAGCGTTCGGCAGAACGCTGAGGGAATTCAAGAGCGGTACCAAGGAATTGATAACGGAGGAATCCGGCGGCAGGCTGTCCGGAGGAAATTCGTCCGAAGCGAATACCATAAGCTCGCTGGAAGCAAACGGCACAACGCAATTGAACGCTCAGGAAGCCGAGGGCAAGAAAAGCATGAGTTAGGGGATGACAACGATGCAGACGTCCGATATGAAGTTGACCGAACATTTGCTGGAGATGCGCAAGAGGGTCATACGCATTGTCGTCGTACTGCTCGTTATGCTTGCGGCCGGCTTGTCGCTCGCCTCCTCCGCCATCTCCTACTTAAAGAATGCTCCCCCGGCGAATAGTCTCTCCTGGCATGCGTTGTCGCCATGGGACGGCATACGGGTGTATATGCAGTTCTCGCTTCTCTTCGCACTCGTTGTAACGCTGCCTTTCAGTCTGTATCAGCTTTGGCAGTTTGCAAAACCCGGCCTGACGGAGACGGAGCGGCGCGTGACGCTCAAGTTCATTCCACTTTCTGCCGCCCTTATGGTTGCGGGGACAAGCTTCGCGTATTTTGTGGTGTTCCGTATGTCTTTATTGTTTCTAAGGCGATTGAATTCTTCCATGGAGCTTGAGGAAACCTACGGAATTGCTCAATACTTCTCGTTTATGTTCAACATCGTCATTCCTTGCGCGCTCATGTTCGAGCTGCCGATCGTCATTGCATTTTTAACCGCGCTGCGGCTCTTGACGCCAACCCTGCTGCGCAAGTGGCGGCGTTACGGCTATATGCTGCTGGTCGTGCTGTCCACGCTGATCGCGCCGCCCGATCTCCTGTCGAATTTGTTTATTCTCGTACCGTTCCTGCTGCTGTTCGAGATCAGCATACTGCTATCTGCTGCCATTCACAATCGCTCGAGCTCGAGGAATACGGCTTGGGACGCTGACGCAGCACATTCGGCTTGAGGACAACGGCACAATTAGAGGCTCCATTCTCATAAGACGAGGCTCTGCGCCTCTATGCTTTTCCGGTATATTCACACTTCAGTTCATTCCAGATTCCGCTGTCCTTCAATAAACGTGCCTTCTGTTAGATCGCTCCATTGCAGCGGGCTCGGCAACT
The DNA here is from genome assembly GCF_014212125.1 of Cohnella nanjingensis. GTDB lineage: Bacteria > Bacillota > Bacilli > Paenibacillales > Paenibacillaceae > Cohnella > Cohnella nanjingensis. The sequence goes on along the minus strand of NZ_JACJVP010000039.1, from coordinate 18,551 downwards.
TGACGCCGTGTCGTTCGTAACCATCCAGTATCTTGTAAACCGGAAAGCCTGCACGGTCATACACCCAAACTTTTGAATGCAAAGTGCCTCCTGTCAAGTGTGTGCATGTTATAATAGGTAAACAAATGAGCAGCGAACAAAATTTGTATTAGGAGGAGTATCCGCCATGCGCATAGAAACTCAAAATGTTGTTATAAGAACCTTGGAAAAAAAAGATGCTAAAAGGTTTTATTCAATTGCCAGGGAATCGGCTGTATACCGTTATATGCCAGATTGGGCTGACGGACGCGCACATCCGCAGGATTATTATGGATTGATTGATCAGTATCAAAAGCAATCGGATAATACGGATATTTCCATTGGCCGTTCCTACGCGATTGCCTTGCCAAACACCGATGAGATGATTGGTAGCATAGGGGTGGGGCTTAAAGAGAAGCTAAATGAAATCGAACTGGGATATTTCATGTCGGAAAAACATCAAAGGAACGGATATACCAGAGAAGCGATAAGTGCCTTGGCAGAATGGTGCTTTGAGGTATCTGATGTTAAGTATTTAATCCTGACAATTAATTGTGCCAATGTTCCCTCGAACAAATTGGCTGAAAAATGTGGATTTAAGTTGCTTGAAAGACGAACGCCTATAGGGGATAACAAATTTCATATGGAAAATGATAGTTACTTTTATTACAGAAGCTACAGAAAATAAGCATTTCTTTCCGATGGCTCCCAAACCGATCGTGTGTAACCACTCATCATCTACATCCTTAAACCTTTTTAGAGTATTACTTCTGACGTCATTTAACTTTTTAATATAATAACTCAAATCATTCCCACGTATCTTTTCTCTTGCTTCTTCACCCAATCGGATAGCTGCTCCCCATTGAATCTGTTCGTCATCGCTTAGTTCTCTTTCTTCAAAAGTATTAACGAAGTAAGCGTATTCATTGGCAGCGATATGTAATAAAAGAGCTCCGATCGTATTGCTATTTGAGTCTAATAATGAATCCAGCTGTCTTTGGTTTAATCCCTGGATACTGGAGCTCTTCGTAGTGCTTCTCCTTCTGTTTTTCGAACGACTTCATCAACTTGGACATGTCCACGTATATCGCCATTTCTACATTTCGAGGTTCATATTACGCATTGCTGCTTTACTAGGTGCAGCTGCCTGATCAAGCCACATGTTCTTCGTCTCTTGGGACACGTATGGCACCTTCTCGAGACGCAGACGAGAAACCTTGTCTTGGCCCTTCAACTCAAAGTAAAGGATCTCCTGGCCAATAATTACTTCGAAAGAATAGCTGGACAAATGATTTTTCAGGAGCGCTGGCGTGACCTGGCTCCCGGTAGGGATGCCCTGCCCCTTCTTCAATACTTCCTTCAGTTGCAGCGGCTCTTCTAGCTGGACCCATTTATCGAGTGCTGGCGCATCCACCCCGGCCTTAGCGTAAACCTCTCCGATCCGCCTTTCATTCACGACTCGGATCTGGTCATTCTCTTTCACGAAAAATTGAGACGGATGTCTTTCCGCCGTGTCGTACAGGTAAAACGAATCTACCTTGTCCTTGATCTGGTGGAACGTCCGCAGCACCTTCTCATGGCTTTCCTGGATGACTTCCCTAGGTACTCGCCGATGCTCGATAACTTAGGCAGTTAAGCGATTTCAATATCCTTTAAACAATAGCCCGAACGTCTTCACAATAATCCCAATATCCGTTGTAATTGATCGCTTCTGAATATATTTCAAATCCAGCGCCAGCATTTCCTCGAACTCCAGCCGGCCGCGTCCGGATATCTGCCACAGACCCGTGCAGCCTGGGGTCACAAGTAATCGTTGCTTGTCGAATTCACTGTACTCCTTAACTTCCCTGGGCAAAGGCGGCCTGGGGCCGACAAGACTCATGTCGCCTTTAAGCACGTTCCATATTTGCGGCAGTTCGTCAATGCTCATTCTGCGAATCCACTTTCCGACCTTCGTCACGCGAGGGTCGTTCCTAATTTTGAATATTGCCCCGGAAGCCTCGTTGACCGGGAGCAGTTCCTCCAGCTTTTCCTCCGCATCCGCTGACATCGAACGGAATTTGTATATTTGGAACAGCTTCCCACTTTTTCCGATGCGGGCCTGTTTGAAAAGCACTTTTCCTCTCGGATCCTCCAGCTTAATAAGAATCGCAACCAAGATCATTACCAACGAGAACAGAATTATGCCCATGAGAGTGCCTATGATGTCCATTAATCTCTTGGCTATCAAGTAGCCTTTCCGTTCTTGAACGACAATCATTCGGACGTATGCCAACGTGTCCCCACCTTTCGAACGAGACGATGGCTATATTGTACGGGACCGCTCGGCAACCGCAACGGCCTGTATAACGTTCCTTCGATAAATTGGGCTCATGCCGTTGACCGCCGATGCCGCCTTGAATAAACTGGCAGAAATCCGTTCAGAGGTGTACGCTTTGAAACTGAACCGGCTTGTATTTCTGTTCCGCTTCTTCCCTTCGGCAAAATTCAGAATATATTCTGGCGCGTTTTTCGGTATTTGGCTTGCCATTTTAATATGGGGGAACCTGCTTCTTATCTTCTCCAGCTTGACGGCTTTCATCGCTGTCTGCTGCTTTAAAATCCGACTGACCCGCAAAGACAAACAGGAATTAGAACAAATCATCACGGAACAAGCGAACGCGATAGAACGCGCATCCAAACAGCTAATAAAAGCTCCAATAGATTTTGATCTACTGTACGAAACGAACCTCAATGCGGCGAAAGCGATCAAAATAAGTTTTGACCGCTATGCCATTCAGAAAGGTTCAGCTTATGCCCATACTTATCATTTGGGTTTTTTTTACGTACTGACCCGAACAAAAGGAATTTGGGACTTGAAGCAAGTTATTGGGGACAAATCAATCTACTCTTTTCGGGGCGCTGAAAAAACCGGGGAATACATCGGCAACCATCATTTTGGTTATATGGGGAGAGCAATTGGGCTCAGTTGTTTCGTGTTGAGGCTCGCTGCCGGGATGTATCAAGTATACTCCGGGACATCGGATTGGAGGTATGTTTTCTCCTTTTTCGATCATCCTGTGGATTCCCAAGCGATTGCCGACGGCTGCAGCGAATTTGACTCCCATTTCTTTTAGCATCTTGTCCTAACTAGAATTCTGGTCATTTGATAATCGAAGATTGAGAAACCCAAAGGGGTATTTAAGCAATGGCGTTGCCTCGCTTTGGATGCAGGCGGCAGGAGTGGACTTCGTCGTTGACACCTATCGCAGCTGTGTTTTTTTGTCATGAGGCAATCTACAGCTTCGTCGTATTGGTCTCATCTTCTCAATTGGGGACGAAAATGACTCAATTATACATGGAGGCGATGTTTAAACGTAGTCTACCAGCTCACGCGGGGTCAGAAATCCGATTTTATAATATAAATTGGCTTGTTCTTTAGTGATCCGGAGAGAATTCTCTTTGTTCAGCAGAAACTCTTTTGCTGCATCGAATTGCACTTTATGGAGTATGGCGTATGTAAGTCGATGTTCGTATTTGAGAAGTATGGTAAAGTATATGGCCATGTCATCAAAGACCGAACAGAGAAAACACCAGCGAAATTCATGTTTGAGACCCAAAAGTACGATACGGTCGATCAGCTGAAGGTCGATTACCCCGAGAACGAAGAATAATATCGGCATGATCTAAATGCCATGAAGACCGCATCTTTACCGGAAGCTTTGTTTGTAAACAGCCGGTCAACCTAAACTTGTTCCAATTGTCGTTCTGGATTCTGCTCGAAGCTGCTTACCCGGACAGAACCAATGCGTTGACTTTCATAAAAAAGCTCCTCATCCCAATAGTGTCAGGAATAAGTCTATAATCTCCTTTTTCGGAAGTGTCAATTAATATTCGTAACAACCCTATTCTGACGGTTTCTAGGGACCTCCTGACGTCAGTTTGAGGTATAGTTCATTGTGACAAGCAGACCAGAGAGGATTAAGCTAACTGGCAGGATAGTTATGGGGGTCTCGGGGTTCTGTGTGTGACCTGTATTGGTGGAGTATAGATTCGGTCCACCGATAGCAGCAGTTTTGCTATTTTTAGAATTTGCAATTCAAGTAAAGAAAGAACAGGGGCGATCGCCCTGTCCTTTCTTAATAGATGAGGATAAACGCATGATGAGTTTACGGTTTAATCAAGGTTACAGATCGACTTTCCAGTTGCCCATCATCTTGGCGACTTCCGGATCGCGGTACGATAAGAAAAGACTTTCCTGCGTATCGAGAGTGGAAATTAGTTCGATGTCGTCCGCGCTCAACTCAAAATCGAATATGTTGAAGTTTTCAACGATCCGTTCTTTCTTCACCGACTTCGGAATTACAACGACTCCACGCTGAACAAGCCAGCGAAGCACGACTTGGGAGACGGACTTGTTGTGTTTTTCTGCGATCGAGGCCAGAACTTCGTTCCCGAACAAGTTGTTACGTCCTTCAGCGAAAGGCGCCCACGACTGGTGCTGCACTCCCTGCTCTTTCATAAAAGCAGCACTCTCGATCTGGTGGTAGAACGGATGCGTTTCGACCTGATTGACGGCAGGCACGATTTCGTTATGCACGATAAGGTCCATCAAACGGTCAGGCAGGAAATTGCTGACCCCGATCGCCTTGATCTTGCCTTCGCGGTACAGGTCTTCCATCGCACGCCAAGCGCCGTAGTAATCGCCGAACGGCTGGTGAATAAGGTATAAATCCAGATAGTCGAGCTGGAGCTTCTTCAAGGATTTAGCAAACGCCAGCTTGGCACTCTCGTAGCTGGCATCCTGAACCCATAGCTTGGTTGTGATGAACAACTCCTTACGTGGTATACCGCTGCGCTTGATCGCGCGACCGACCGCTTCCTCATTCAGATAACCGGCGGCGGTATCGACTAGGCGGTAACCAGCCATCAGCGCATCATATACGGCTTTCTCGCATTCATCAGCATCAGGAACTTGGTAAACACCAAAGCCGATGATCGGCATTTTCACACCATTGTTTAATGTGACGGTTTGCATTGTAATTCCTCCCAGTGTTTAAATGTATAACGGCAAACGGCGCTTATCCCCTGAATCGGGCACTACAGCGGGAATTCCACTTACGACTCATTTGCGTTACACTAAGCTTAGAACCTTCGTGTTACACGAAGTCAAGCTGCTTTCAAAAATTATTTTCCAAGGAGGATTTCACATGCATACGGTCAAAGAAGCCGCCCTAATAACGGGACTCACCGAGCACGCAGTACGCTTTTACACGGATAAAGGTCTAGTGCCAAGCGTACAGCGTAATCAAAACAATATTCGGATGTTTGACGAAGAATCGATCAACTGGTTGCATGGCATCAAATGCCTCAAGCAATCCGGGATGCCTATTGAAGTTATTAAGAGGTACGTAGATCTCTGTCTCGAAGGAGATTCGACCATTCCGCAACGTTACGCACTCATGACGGAGCATAAAGAAGATGCGCTCGTAAAGCTCGAAGAAGCCAAACAGCACGTTGCCCATTTGGAACAAAAAACCGCTCTATATCAGGCCATTCTGGAGTACCGCTCTTTAGACACGACCAATCCCGGCAACTGGGAAAGAATCAAGCATATGCATAGTGATGTATTTTACTCGCCCTCTGTTCAGAAGGCGTGAGAGGTTTACGTGAGACACAACGCTCTGAAGAAAATGCTCGGTTTTAAGCTTCTGATTGGCTTAACAATGGTCAAGATTCACATCAACCTAGATTAAACTCCCTCGAAATGATCCAGTTTCCTCACTCAGACTCATGAATTCGCAGGATTTCACCCTAGGAAGAGTGTGAAAGAAGATGAGCTATGGGGGAGATCGGGTTGTGGATCAGCGAAAGGGCGTGCAGGAATAAAGGAGATGCATGTTGCCCCCTGTATGAAATGATGGCTTTAGGAGCTTCGAATTTGTGGAATGGAAATCGAGTCTCGTATTGGAAAAACTTAAACATGACCGCGAAAGGTGTGGCAGACCGAGCTGCCCTGGCTTCGGAACCGCCCGCATAAGTAAGGCAAAACTGAAGAGGGCCGCCCCTGGTTGGGGACGGCCTTGAAAATAGTTGCTGTGTCGATCAAGTAAATGAAGCGTATCCGTTATCCACCTTGAAAGAAGACCCCGTATGACGTCTAATTTCCATACTCTTTCCAATACTTCGCTAAGCGGTCCTTAAGTGCAGCGTCCAGATCTTTCCCTTCCTCTGCATCCAGATTGGCGCCTCCGATGGCCATCGCCAATTCCTGGCTAAGTCCTCGCACTCCTCCTGACATGCCCAGCTCGGGCAGCCATTCCATCTGGGAGTACCACCGCTCCGCATAATCTTTGGTTCCGCCGGCGTTCTTCACGATATACAAGCGATGCAGGATGTTAGTGTCGTCTCGATAGCTATAGTAAAAGTATCCCTTCTTCTTAAGCGCCTCCGTAATATTGATTTTTTCTCCGTTTACGCTTACGATGAGGCGCCCCCAGGATTTCTTGACGAGCCAAGGCCCATTGCCGGGGCTGGCTATTACCTTCTTATTTTTACCTTCAATTTCATAGTGCAAGGTATCGCCGTTTGCTAAGGTAACCGTCTGTCCTTTTCCGTTAAAATAGCGATCGTATAACTTTTCGATATCGCCGGATACTGCAGCATACGCTGTTGCCGAGATGAGGAGTACGAGCAAGCTGGCAGATAACGAGATCAGTATTTTGCGATAGGAGGCTCGTCCGCGCATCTCTCGGCTTGGTTCATGTGCGACCCGGCGCTGCCGTTCGATGGCTGTCCACATGTTCTCTTTCTGATTCTCGTTTGGAGTAATTGCCTCGAAAAGTTGATTGATATGATTATTTATCATAGTGGCCTCCTAAGCTTAACTTCATGAGCGTACGCCCCTTCGCCAGCTGTGATTGAATCGTGCTTTCTTTGCGGATGAGCATGTTCGCGATTTCTCTGACTGAATACTCTTCGAAATAATAAAGATAGAGTACGATTTTGTATTTATCAGGCAACGCCAGCAGCTGATCAAGCACCTCTCTCGAGCGATCGCCGTCATCCCTCCAAACCGCTTCCGGCAAGCGTGTCAGCTCGACTTTCCGCGTTCTCCACCAGCTTTTCAGTAAATCCTTGCAATAGTTCCTGGTCGTTACGATAAGCCATGCCTTCTCATGCTCGGGGTCAGCAAAAGACGTGTTGGACTTCAATAGTTTCAGAAAAATCGATTGAACAGCATCCTCCGAATCGGTTGAATTTTTGAGATACATGAAGCAAATGCGATAAATCATTTCTACGTTCCGTTTATAAATGTCATCCATGCTTTCACCTCGTATATGTATAACACGATCGTGGACCAAGAAATATCCTTATATCTCACTTGTTTTTACTTTCCCATACTCGCTTATACAAAATGAGACGTTGGCGATCAGTTCAGGATTAAGCGAGGTTTTGATGTAAGAAGAAAATAAAGTATTAGACCGTAATAAATAGAGTTGTAGACTGGCGGGCAAGCCGCATACGCGCGGCGCCCCGGTGACGGCGGTCGGGTGGCTGCGCTGCAGCTCATGCTCCAAGTTCTTCCGGATGCGATCCGCGCTCGAGCGGCTGTTATGTCCATATAGTCAGTCTAATACTTTATTTTTCTTTTTCGAGTTAGCACGATTATGAAATTTCCGCGCAGTCTAAATCTTATTTTTCGGATGTTGACGTTTTTACTATCCTTCTTTTGAACAAGCCACTTATGGATGTCGAAATCAAAAAGAACTTCATTCAGTTTCCCTTTAGCAATCTCAACGGCCGAAAGAATGTTGGGGTTATATTTTCGAAAACGAACTCCTGTAAGACCTAGATTGATTCGGTAACTCATTATGTCATTCATTTCTGCTAGTCGGAGCATGTAGCTAAAAAATGATTCATCTGGCTTCTGAACCGGTTGATTGGGCCACTTCATGATCATTACTCCTAAAAAAAAGTGTGCTGGTCTAAATGACCAGCACACTTTTTATATCCATAATTATGCATAATTATGCATTTTCTCGTTAATTACGAAAAAGTGTCTCACTTATTATGGAAGTATTCTCACTAATTCTGACAACACACAAAAGCCCCCGATTCCGGGGGCTTCAATTCATTTAGGAGCACTTGCTATACCCGCAGTTCGCGCAGGTCTTGCAGCCCTCTACGTTCAGCAGTGAAGCCGAGCCGCAGGACGGACACAGATCCAGAGACGTGTACGGCTGGCTGCCCAGCGAGCCGCCGTGACTATGCCCTTGATCGGCGGCAGCAGCCGCTTGGCTCGTCGCCGCGATCGGCAGCTCGGACGCGGCAGACTGCTCCTCTTCGGCGAGCAGGTTCGCGTGCATCTCGAGCGCCTTGGCTACGGCGTCCGCGATCGACTCGACGCGGTTCGGACCGAAGCCGACGGCGCCGGAGCCGCCGATGCCCTTCAAGTGCTTGACGAGCAGCTGCACCTTGTTGCCGTGGTCGCCGTATCGCAGGAACAGCGAGCAGACGCGGCCGAGCGCTTCGGCCATCGCGAACACGTCGGAGCCGGCCTTGCCTACGTTCAGGAAGATCTCGCCCGGCGTGCCGTCGATGTCGTTCACGGTGATGTACGCCATGCCGAACGGCGTGTTGAACTTGTACGTCGCGCCGCGCAATACTTTCGGACGGCTCTTGTACTGCTTGTCGAACACTTGCGCCTGCGCCGGAGTGACCGTCACGGGCAGCGCCTTGCCGAGCGTGTCGAGCGCGGACGTCTCGCCTGCCGTTGCGGAAGCTTCAGCCGCTTCGGCCGCAGGCACGGCTGCCGCTTCTTCCTTCTTCTCGTCCTTCGCCGTGCTCAGCACTTGCACGTCGCGGCTGCCGTCGCGATAGATCGTGACGCCCTTGCAGCCAAGCTCGAACGCGAGCTCATACAGCTCGGCCGTCTCTTCGACGGTGAAGTCGGCCGGGCAGTTCGCCGTCTTGGAGATCGAGCTGTCGACCCAGCGTTGGATCGCCGCTTGCGCGCGGATATGATCCTTGGCCGACAGGTCCATCGCGGTGACGAACCATTCGGGGAGCTCTTCGCCCGGATGCGCGTCCTTCCACTCCTGCGCGATCGGCACGAGCTGCTTGTCGAAGCCGAGCCGGCTCTGACGGAAGAATTCGAAAGCGAAGTACGGCTCGATGCCCGTTGACGTGCCGACCATCGTACCCGTGGAGCCCGTCGGCGCCTGGGTGATGACGGTGACGTTCCGCATGCCGCGCTTGCGCACCGCTTCGGTCACTTCCGGATACGCCTCGTGCATGTTCTTCATGAAGCCGCTTTGCAGGAACGGCTCCGCCTCGAACGCATCGAAGGATCCCTTCTCCGCCGCGATCTCCGTCGACGCCAGATACGCTTCGCGCGCCATGAAGCCGTACAGCTTGTCGAGGAAGGTCAGGCTCTCCGGGCTGCCGTAGCGAATCTCGAGATGAATCATCAGCTCCGCGAGCCCCATCGTGCCGAGGCCGACGCGGCGCTCCTTCTTCTGGTTCGCCTCGTTCTCCGGGAAGTGGTAAGGCGTCTTGTCGATGACGTTGTCCAGGAACCGCGTGGAGTAGCGGACGACCTTGGACAGTTCGTCCCAAGCGACGTCATGCTTGTCGGCATCGTAGAACTTGGACAGGTTGATCGCCGACAGGTTGCACACGCCCCAAGCGGGCAGGCCTTGTTCGCCGCACGGATTCGTGCAGATGATCGGGTTGAAGTACCAGCTGTTGGACATCTGGTTGTAGTATTCCATGAAGACGACGCCCGGCTCGGCCGACTTCCAGGCGGACTCGATGATCGTCTGCCACACGTCGCGCGCGCGCACCGTCTTGTACGGGATGACGTTCTTGCCCAGCTTCTTCCACTTGTCGAGATCGCCGTCCCACAGCTCGTTGTATTCCGCGTCGCTCGTGTCCGGGAACACCAGCTCCCAGTCGAGGTCTTCCTTCACGGCCTTCATGAACGCGTTGCTCACGCAGACGGACAGGTTCGCGTTGGTCACTTGGCCCATCGTCTGCTTGACGGTGATGAAGTCCACGACGTCCGGGTGCCAGTCGTTCATCATCAGCATGAGCGCGCCGCGGCGGCTGCCGCCCTGCTCGATCAGGCCGGTCGTGTAGCTGAAAAGGCCGCCCCAGGAGACGGCGCCGCTCGAGGAGCCGTTCACGCCGCGTACGATCGCGCGACGCGGACGCAGCGAGCTCAGGTTGATGCCGACGCCGCCGCCGCGCGCCATGATCTCCGTCATCTCGGACAGCGTCTCGATGATGCCGCCCCGGCTATCGTGCGGAGACGGGATGACGTAGCAGTTGAACAGCGTCAGCTCTTCGCTGGCGCCCGCGCCCGCCGCGATCCGTCCGCCCGGGACGAGCTTCCAGTCGTCGAGCACCCAGCGGAACTTCTCCTGCCACTCCTTCTGCTTGTCGGGCGCCTCGACCGAAGCCATGGCGCCGGCGAGCCGGTCCCACATCTCCTGCGGCGTCTTCTCGATCGTGAGCGTCAATTTATCCACATTCGACTCGACGAGGTCTCCGTTGCGAAGCTTCACGGTCACGTTCTTGCCTTCCCGCTTCACGACTTCCCCGACGTCCTTCGCGGGGAACTTCGGATCGTCCTTGGTCAGGACGAGCACGACGTCGCCGACCTTCGTCTCGTTCGTATCGGCATTCTTCCAAGCATACCGGTCTAGAAATATCTTCTCGCTTAATCCTTCCAACTTCTTCGTTTCCATCGTCGTTTTCACTCCGGTACACCCTCCCGTAATGGCGTCGATTCAAGGATTTCTAGGCGCGCACCAACAAACATAATGTATGTAAATTGTACAATATATTGTGTGCGAATACCATTATACTATACCACATATTGAACGACTACCGACCGTTTTCGACCCCTGCGCGAATCATGCGGGAACAGCTTGGACGTACCTCGCGATTGCTTCCATTCTCTCCTGTTTTTGCGAAATGTTTTATTCGCATCGCTAGATGCCCATACTATCTGGGTATCCCGACCATCGCATCGCGAGGAGGTAATCGTCTGCGTCCCCCTTACTTGCATCCCGGCTCGTCCCCAGGGCCCGAACCGATCCCGCACGCCTTCCCGCCGGCCTCCGAACCGCAAGCCGCCGAGACGTCCGCCGCCTCCGTCCCGCCGCAGCCGCAGCCGCAGCCGCAAGCGCCCGCCCGCAAGATCCATCCGCTCGTCGATCTCCATGTGGATCGCGCGCCGCTCGAAGAGCTGGAGCGGCGGCTCGAGCGCAACGGACCTTGGGACGACTGGGGCTTGTATCAGATGCATTGGGAGGCCGAAGAGGCGACCCGCGTCACCGACTTCCACGAGCTGCAATGCATGAGGCTCCTGCCGAATCTCACGCCGCTGCCGCATCAGACCGAGACGGCGCTGCGCGTGCTGCACGTCATGCGCGGCCGCGCCATTCTCGCCGACGAAGTCGGTCTGGGCAAGACGATCGAAGCCGGCCTCGTGCTGAAGGAGTATCTCGTGAGAGGCTTGGTGAAGCGCGTCCTGATCCTCGTGCCCGCCTCCCTGGTGCTGCAATGGGTGCGGGAGCTGAACAGCAAGTTCGGCATCCCCGCCACCGCGCAAAAAAAAGAATACCACTGGAACAACGATATCGTCGTCGCTTCCATGGACACGGCGAAGCGCGAGCCGCATCGTTCTTCTCTGCTCGACGCCGAGTACGACATGCTGATCATCGACGAGGCGCACAAGCTGAAGAACAAGCGGACCGGCAACTATCAATTCGTGAACGATCTGCGCAAGAAATACTGCCTGCTGCTGACAGCCACGCCCGTCCAGAACGACCTGAACGAACTCTATAACCTGATTACCCTGCTGAAGCCCGGCCAACTCGGCGGAGAAGGCGACTTCGCCTCGAACTACGTCGCCGACCGGCGGATCGCCAAGAACGAGGACAAGCTGCAGGAAGCGCTCGGTCAAGTCATGATCCGCAACCGGCGGACGGACGGCGGCGTGGAGTTCACGAAGCGGTTCGTCACGAACGTGCCGCTGCGGCTCTCCCCCGAGGAGATGGCGCTGTACGAAGCCGTCACCAAGTACGTCCGCGAGCACGCCAAGGCCGAGCGCGGCGATCTGGCCAGCATGCTGTCGCTCGTCACGCTGCAGCGCGAGGTCTGCTCGAGCCGCGACGCCGTCTTCCTGACGCTGATCAACCTGTTCAAGAAGACGGCCGAAGACTCGCCGCTGCGCGCGCGCATCTGGGAGCTCGTGGAGTTCATCAAGCAGATCAAGGCCAACACCAAGGCCGAGAAGACGATGGAGCTGATCAACCGGATCCAGGACAAGACCATCGTGTTCACCGAATACCGCGCGACGCAAGAGTACCTGATCCGGTTCTTCAAAGAGCACGATCTGGCCGCCGTTCCCTACCGCGGAGGCATGAACCGGGGCAAGAAGGACTGGATGATGGACTTGTTCAAGCGCCGCGCGCAGGTGATGGTCGCGACGGAAGCGGGCGGCGAAGGCATCAACCTGCAGTTCGCCCACAATATCATCAACTTCGACCTCCCCTGGAACCCGATGCGGGTCGAGCAGCGGATCGGCCGCGTGCATCGGCTGGGCCAGACCGAGGACGTTCAAATCTACAATCTATGTACGTACGGCACCATAGAGGAACATATCGTACACCTGCTCCATGAGAAAATCAATATGTTTGAAATGGTAATCGGGGAGCTCGACGAGATCGTGGAACGGATGGAGCGGGAGGAGCCGCTCGAGCGCCGTCTCGCCCAGATCATGCTCGAAGCGACGGACGAAGCCGAGCTCCGGCAGCGCATCGACGGGCTCGGAGATTCCCTCATCAGACAGATGCATGAGGAGAAGAAGCCATGAACGCCAAGCAAGTGCACAAGTTCGTCCTCTCCTACTTGGAGGCGACCCAATGCCAGATTCTAGAGAAAAGCCCGAATCACGTCATCGTGAAGCTCTCGCCCGAGGCGGACCGCCACCTGACGAACCGGCCGTATTACTGGAGCTTCGTGGACCGGACGGGCGCGGAGCCGGAGACGATGACGTTCTCCTGGCAGTTCGCGACCGCCGAAGGAGAGGAAGATTCCGCTCAGACAGCCCAGCCTCAGATGGGCGGGACGAGCGCCAGCGCGTACGGAATCGTCGCCGGCGGCGCCGCGCAGCAGCCCCCTCCGCTATTCCCCCAGGCGGGGCCCCGCATCCTGCGGGAGGACGTCTACTTCGGATCGGGGCGGCTCGCGCAGATCTTCGATTCGGTGCGGGAAGGCGGACGCTGCATCACGCTGTTCGAGGAGCCGCCGCGGGGCCGTCTGGATCCGTTCAGTTCGAATCCGTACACCGCCTGGTTAGGCGTGAACTTCAAAGTGGGGTATGAATGCGATATGAAGCGCGAAGAGTTGTACGGCTGGGGCATCTCGCTCGCGACCGGCAACATCGACGAGCGCTTCTTCGAGAAGCTGCGCGAGCGCCGCCTCACGGCGAAGCTCCCGTCGAACGTCCATCTGCTGCGCAACGGCCTCTCCCTTCGCAAAGGGATGACGCAGCTCGAGCATGCGCTCGAGCGCAGAATCAAGACGGCGGACTTCGGCTGGGCCGTCGAAGCGGACGAGCGCCGGATGGACGAGATGAAGCGGATCGAAGCGTACTACGAGCCGATGATCTCGCGGGCCGCCACCGACGAACAGGCGGAGGCGCTGCGTACGCGATTCCGCCAGCGCGAGGCGGAGATCGACTGGCAATACCGGCCCAGGGTGACGTTATCCGTCATGAACTGCGGAATCTTCCACCTCCCCGGCATCGATTGACGACGATCAGACAAAAAAAGAAGCGGCGGCGCGCCGCTTCGAAGACACATTCCAACAGTATCGGCAGGGCTTGTCCGGTACAATGCAGGTTAGGCGAATCCGCTCCCCCCACTACAGACAAAGCAGGTGATCCCGTAATGACACGGACCCGTCGCACAGACCGCCGCCGCTTGCCGTTCATGCCGCTGATCTTAGCTTTCGCTATAGCTGTCGTTCCTCTTGCCTCTTCCGCGCTGCTGCCGGCCGTCGCGCACGCGGAGACGCCGAGTCCGCAGACCGCGGACCGCGCCTTGCTGGAGAAGCAAGTCGCGGATTGGGTCGACGTCCTCTCCGCCCAGAAGCCGTTCGCCGCGTGGAAGCAAGCTTCTCCGCGCATCGAAGCGCTCGGGCCGGGCACGCACGGATGGCTCGTCACGCTCGTCTCCGGCGGACGCCCCGCCGGATATCTGATCGTCTACGCCGCCGAAGACGGCACCTACCGGCTCGGCGAGTACGGACTCGGCGACCAGCCGCTGTTCGATACCCGCGCCCTGCGCCGCGCGCTCTTCGCGAACGGCTGGATCGACTCCGTCCATTCCGACGCCTTCACGGCGATCAAGCATTATGCCCACGCCTTCGCCGCCGCCTGGGAAGTCCGCCTGCCGGGGCAGATCGTCTGGCTGGATGCCAAGACCGGCGAGCAGCTGCCGCTGGACGACGCCTCCTGGGCGCAGGCGTCGAAGACGGACGCGCTCGCCGCGCCGGCCCGATCTTCGGCGGCGATGAAGATCGGCGCCCTGAAGCTGAACGAGTCGTTCGATCCGTACGAGCGCCTGCCTTGGCTCATGGACGAGAAGCCGTTCGGGGCCGATCCGGCGAAGCTGCTGCAGCGGCTCGCGAACAAAGGCCACCTGCGGTTCGTCTCCGAGCCGTTCGGCGAGGCCATGCTGTACGCGCTGCCCGTTACCGGGTATCAACGCTGGGCCGACGGCCGCGTCGATCTCGCGCTCGATATGGACGGCACGCGGTTCATTCCGCTCGCGTCGCTTCAAGCGCTTGGACTTTTCTATCGATAAACGAGGGCAGCCGTTTCTTTTCCGACATAAAACAAGCCGCCAGCCCCGGATCACGATCCAGGCGCGTGCGGCTTGTCTTTTTTGCGGGTTTCGAGCCATTCCTGGTTCTTCTTGGCCTGCCACCAGATCTGCATGCCCATAAGTCCGAACCAGCGGGCTAGCCAGGGTTCGCGGCGGGATCGCCGCATCTTGCGGGCTTCCCGTTCGGCCGGCGTGATCAGATAAGTCACCGTCCGGTCGGTTACGTATTTGAGCCAATCGGTCGCGTCGCTCATCCCGTCATCCCCTTCCGAAGTCTGCGTTACCTCTAGCATGCCCTTTCTGAAGCGATTCCAACCGGGCCTCGCCGCTGACAAGCCGTTCCTTGAATGAGATGGCGCTTCCCGTGCCACGATATAGGGAGCAGGAAGCTACGGAAGGAACGATGCGCATGCCCTTATTGAAGCGATTCAAGCGCGCGGCGATCCGCGCCGCGTCTCTCGCGGTTGCCGCGTGCGCCTTGTCCGGTTGGAGCGCGCCGCCGGCCGGCGAAGTCGACCCGCCGGTCGGCGCGAACCCGCTGTTCCCCTCCCATGCCGAACACGCCTTGCCGTCCGCGGAAGTGATCATCGACGCGGGTCACGGGGGGATCGACGGCGGTACGCACGTAGGCGACATCCTGGAGAAGGACATCAACCTGGCGATCTCGCGCAAGCTCTACCTGATCCTGCGCAGCCACGGCGTAAGGGCCGTCCTGAATCGGACCGGCGACTACGCGCTTAGCGACGACAACCGATGGCACCGTTCGTCCCGACATCAGCGCGACCTGTCGCAGCGCGGCGGCCTGCCGGACGAGCTCGATGCCGGCATCTTCGTCAGCATTCACGTGAACTGGTCGAAGCGCAGCGGTACGCGCGGACCGATCGTCATCCATCAGGAGGAGGCCCACAGCGCGCTGCTCGGGACGTTCATCCAGCAAGGTTTGAACCGGCAGCAGCAGTCGAAGTTCCTCCCGCAATCCGGCGGCAAGTTCTACGTGTTGAAAAAAATCAAGATCCCGAGCGTCATCGTGGAGACCGCGTTCATGAGCAATGCCAAAGACCGCGAGATGCTGACTTCCCCGCGCGGGCAGACGCGGATCGCCGCCGCGATCGCGGGCGGCATCCTCGCCTACCGGTGCGTCTCGCCCTAACGGCGCCTTGCAACCAACCGCATCTATAAAGAAGCGGCCGATCCGTGACGATTAACCGTCCGGATCGGCCGCTTCTTATCGTTCCCTCTTCCGTTCAGGGCAAGGCTCCTGCAGACGGCAGGAGCTCCGACAGCTTCACGAACCGGGCCTGCGTCTGGAGCGACGGCGCAGCGGCCTTCAGCGCGCTCGACGTGATAAGGCCAGGCGGCCCCACATGCCCGATGACGACCGTCTTCTCGTGCTTGCCGACGATCTCCTTCAGCACGGCGATCTGACGCGAGACGTGCTGGTGGGTGTAGACGTCGTCCAGGAAGACGTCGTTCTGCAGCAGCGGCACGCCCAGCTCCTTGGCCACCTTCGGCACGACCGTCTTGTAGGAGGTGCGGCTGTCCAGGAAGAACAGCCCCCTCTCCCGGCAGACCTGCAGCACGATCCGCATCACGCGCTCGTCCGCCGTCGCTTTGGAGCCCATATGATTGTTCATGCCCACCGCGTGCGGCACGTCCGCGATCGCCGCCTCCACCCGCGTCCGGATCTCCTCGTCGGAGAGGCCGGTCAGGATCGCCTTCGGGCCGAGCCAGCTCTTCTTGCCCCGTACCGGCTCCATCGGCAGATGCACGATGACGTCCCGGCCTTGGGCGTGAGCGGCTTCGGCATCCGCCTTCGTCGACGGCAGGAAGGGCATGACCGCCACCGTGAGCGGGATCGGGAGCTTCAGCATCTGCTCCGTTCCCTTCATGTTGTTGCCGAAGTCGTCGATGACGACCGCGACTCTCCTCGCTTCCGGCTGCTGGCCTTCGGCCGCTGCCCGCGGCGCGGCGGTCCAGACGGCGGGCAGCGCCAAGCCGGCCAGCAGCGCGGCGATCGCCGCGCCACGCCGGATTCCCGTATGCCTTGTTGTCAAGCAGTTGGCCCCCTTGATGAAGCATGCGATCCGTATCGTCTTCATTGTGTGAGGAAATTCCCGGCATTATGCGGCGCGTTGCGGAAAATCCCGGACAAGTCGGTTATAATGGAAGCCTGAAGAGTGAAAGCATATGTGCAAAGGAGAGCTGTGTCATCGAACAGCTGAAAAACAAGATTTTGAGCGAAGGCCGCGTGCTCGGCGACCAAGTGCTCAAAGTGGATTCTTTCCTCAATCATCGGATCGACCCTGCCCTCATGTCCGCGATCGGCGATACGTTCGCCGCCTTGTTCGCCGAAGAAGGCGTCACCCAAGTGCTGACGCTCGAATCGTCCGGCATCGCCCCTGCGATGATGACCGCCCTGCGGCTGCGGGTGCCGCTGATCTTCGCGCGCAAGCGGAAGTCGCTCACGCTGAAGGACGATATGTGGACGGAGAAGGCTTACTCCTTCACCAAGCAGGAAGAGAGCGAAGTCTCGGTGTCCCGGCAGTTCCTGCATCCCGCGGACCGCGTCCTGATCGTCGACGACTTCCTGGCGAACGGACAGGCCGCGCTCGCGCTCGCCCGCATCGTCGCCCAGGCGGGCGCGACCGTAGCCGGTATCGGCATCGTCATCGAGAAGTCCTTCCAGTCCGGACGCGCCACCCTGCTCGAAGCGGGCTTCCGGGTCGAATCGCTCGCCCGCGTCGCCTCGTTGTCGGAGGGCCGCGTGACGTTCGCGGAGTAGCCGGATCTGCGCTTGGCCGGCGGAGATAGACACTTGCCATGAATTGTGGGCGGACGAAATAGGCGGATGAACAGACCTACTGGGTGCCTTTCTCGTATACTGTACGACAACCCAGGAAGGAGCTGGTTACGATGTCCGATTGTCCAGAATGCAAGGCCAAATCGATCTATGATCCGCCTCAAACGGTGTACGAAGATTATTACCATCCGCAACACGTCGAAGTCGTACAGACGGTAGAGGTCATCCGCCGGCACCATTGCGTACCGGTCTACCACCACGTGACGGTCTGCACGGCCAAAGACGTGTACTCCGACGAATTTGCCGCCCCCAATGCCGCTGCCATGATGCGCAGCAGCGGGCGCAGCGACGGCGCCTCGAAGAAGCGGAGATAGCCCGCGCCCCGGACGTCCAAAGAACCAGCCTCGGCGGCTGGTTCTTTTTTTATGAAAATGGGTCTTGGCCATTATCCCTTTCAGGGCTTACACACCTAATAATCGTAGGGAATATTCGTCTTCGGTTGGCAAAGGTCGCCCGGAATTCATCGGCTGGGGCCAGTCCGGTGATGCTCGCCAGCGGTGCTCGCTGGTGGTGCTTGATGGTGGTGCTTTCTTGTGGTGCTTTCTTGTGGTGCTTTCTTGTGGTGCCTTCTTGTGGTGCCTTCTCGTGGTGCCTTCTCGTGGTGCTTTCTCGTGGTGCTTTCTCGTGGTGCTTTCTCGTGGTGGCTGCTCCCCAATAAATTGTATTCATACAACTTATTTGGCTCCCATCGGCGGAGAAGAGGCATTTACTTGCAAACGTACAACTTATTCAGCAGAAAATCGATAAATATTCAAAAAATGGCCGATTTAGTTGTACGTTTACAACTT
>NZ_JACJVP010000038.1 GCF_014212125.1 Cohnella nanjingensis | reverse complement strand
GCCCAACCGAAGACGAATATTCCCTTCGATTATTAGGCGTGTAAGCCCTGAAAGCGAGAATGTCCAAGCCCCATTTTCATAATAAGAAGACCCGGGTTACCGAGTCTTCTTCCTCCTAAGATTCGATGGCGATCTGCGAAGGTATCGTCGTTCGCCAGCCGCTACTCATCACCGCGATCCGGCCGCCAAGCAAGGAAAAGCCTGCGCGCTTGGAAGCGAGCAGGCCTCTGGCCCGTCTTATTTAACGGTCGCGCCGTTCGGCATGCCTTCCGGCACGGTCGCGAGCGTCAGCTGTCCGTCCTGGGAGGCTGCCAGGATCATCCCGTGCGACCACTCGCCGCGCAGCTTCACCGGCTTCAGGTTGACGACGCAGATCACCTTCCGGCCGACCAGCTCTTCGGGCTTATAATGAAGCGCGATGCCGGAGACGACCTGACGGACTTCGAAGCCGAGATCGAGCTGCAGCTTCAGCAATTTGTCGGCCTTCGGGATCGGCTCGCAGGCGACGACCTGCGCGACGCGGAGCTCGACCTTGGCGAAGTCGTCGATGTTGATCTCTTCCTTGCGGTCGGCAGGCGCTTCGGCGGCAGCCGCAGGCGGCGCGGACGCCGGCTGCTCGGGCGCAGCGGGAGCCGTGGCCGCCCCTCCGCCCATAATCTCCACGATCCACGCGACCTCGCTCGCCAGCTCCAGCCGCGGGAACAGCGCTTCGCCCTTGGCCACCTTCGCGCCGGTCGGCAAGCGGCTCCAGGACCGTACGCTCTCCCAGTCGGTCGCCGCGCCTTCCGCGATGCCGAGCTGCGCCCAAATCCGCTTCGGCGTGTGCGTCAGGAACGGCTGCAGCAGGATCGAGACGATGCGCAGGCTCTCCGCGAGGTGCGCCATCACCGACGCGAGCGCGGGCCGGTTGGCCTCGTCCTTCGCCAGCGTCCAAGGCTGCGTCTCGTCGATATACTTGTTGGTGCGGCTGACGAGCCCCCAAATCCCGGTCAGCGCGACCGAGAACTCCATATTTTCCAGCGCGTTCTCCACTTTGTCCACCGTCGCCGCGGCCGTCTGTTCCAGCTCGCCGTCGAAAGCCGTCCCCCCGGCTGAGGATGCCGGGATCTCGCCCTCGAAGTACTTGTCGATCATCGCGACCGTCCGGCTGAGGAGGTTGCCCAGATCGTTCGCCAGATCGTAGTTGATCCGCTCTACGAAGCCTTCCGGGGTGAACGTGCCGTCCGCGCCGAACGGCACTTCGCGCAGCAGGTAGTAGCGGACCGCGTCCAGCCCGTAGCGGTCGATCAGCTTGACCGGATCCACGACGTTGCCTTTGGACTTGGACATCTTGCCGTCCTTCATCAGCAGCCAGCCGTGGGCGAATACCTTCTTCGGCAGCGGCAGGCCGATCGCCATCAGCATGATCGGCCAGTAGATCGTATGGAAGCGGACGATCTCCTTGCTCATCAGATGAACGTCGGCCGGCCAGAACTTCTCGTACGCGGCGTCGTCCTCCGCTCCGTAGCCCAGCGCGGTGATATAGTTGGACAACGCGTCGATCCAGACATAGATGACGTGCTTCGCGTCGCCCGGTACCGGGATGCCCCAGCTGAACGTCGTCCGAGATACCGCTAGGTCCTCGAGGCCCGGCTTGATGAAGTTGTTGATCATCTCGGTCTTGCGCGATTCCGGCTGGATGAAGTCCGGGTGCTCTTCGTAATAAGCGAGCAGCCGGTCCGCGTACTTGCTCATCCGGAAGAAGTAGGATTCCTCCTTGACCAGCTCCACCGGGTGGCCGCTGTCCGGGCTCTTGGCGCTGACGATCTCGCCGTTCTCCCCCTTCACGACGTCGACGAGCTGCTTCTCCGTGTAGAACGCTTCGTCCGGGATACTGTACCAGCCTTCGTACTCGCCCTTGTAGATGTCGCCCTGCTCCAGCAGCTTGGCGAAGATCGCCTGCACGACGCGTGTATGCCTAGGCTCCGTCGTCCGGATGAAGTCGTCGTTCGTGATCTCCAGCTTCCGCCACAGGTCTTGAATGCCCACGACGATGTCGTCGACGAACTGCTGCGGCGTTTTGCCCGCTTCCTTCGCCTTGCGCTCGATCTTCTGGCCGTGTTCGTCCGTTCCCGTCAGGTAGCGGACCTCGTATCCGCGCAGCCGCTTGTAGCGGGCCATCGCGTCTCCCGACACCGTCGTGTACGCATGCCCGATATGCAGCTTGTCGCTCGGGTAGTAGATCGGCGTCGTGAGGTAATAGGTCTTGTTCTTGTCCGACATGTCCGTCATCTCCTTCGTTATCGTTGCGGAACGCAAAAAACTCCCGTCCACATGGGACGGGAGCGTATGCTCGCGTGGTACCACCCAACTTCCCTCCATCGCGCGGCTAGACGCGGACGAAGGCTCATTCGGCCGATGACTCGGCTTGCCGTTAACGCCGGCCGGCGTCGTCCGCTTGCCGCTCCGTCGCGCGCTAACGCGCGAAGCCGGGCTCGCGGGCGATCCCTCCAGGACCATCTTCGGAAGTCGGTCTATACCGGTTCTCAGCGTGCCCGGCTCTCTGCGATAGACCTGCGTTCGTACTCATCCGTTCATAGGGAAGGCAATATAAAGACCATTCGCTTATTACATGATCGTGCGGAATTGTACAAAATATACCTGACGAACGAGGTTCGTGTCAAGCCGAGCCTTCGCCCTCCCGCTCCACGCCGCGTCGCGGCGGGACCGGGTCGACCCCCCCGGGGTGGAACGGATGGCACTTGCAGATGCGCACGGCCGCGAGATAGCTCCCCTTGAGCGGTCCGTGCACCTCCAGCGCCTCGAGGGCGTAAGCCGAGCAGGTGGGCGCGAACCGGCAGGTAGGCGGCTTCAGCGGCGAGATGAACTTGCGGTAGAACCGAATGGGCAGCTGCAGGCCTTGGCGTAGCATGAACGGCCCCTCCTTCTCTCTCACTCTCCCCATCATGACCGATGCGGGCGGCCGCGTCAAATCCCGGCGCGACCGCCGCATAAAGATTGCGCGCCAAGCAGAAACTGCCAGAGTACCACAACCGGGGAGGCGGAAGTCGTGCCCAGAACGCACAAGAAAACGACCGGCTGGAGCGCCGTCTTGAAGTTCTTGTTCATCACCGCGGGGGCGATCATGGCGGCCGTCGCGCTGGAGCTGTTCATCGTGCCGAACGCGATGATCGACGGCGGCATCACCGGGATCTCGATCATCCTCTCGCACCTCACCGGATGGCCGCTCGGCCTTTTCCTCTTCGTCATCAACCTGCCCTTCCTCTGGCTGGGCTTCCGCCAGGTCGGCCGCACGTTCGCCGTCTCCAGCCTGTACGGCATCGGGCTCATGTCCGCCGCCACGGCGCTGCTCCACCCCGTTCCCGCCTTCACCAGCGAGAAGCTGCTCGCGCTCGCGTTCGGCGGGCTGATCCTCGGAACGGGCATAGGCCTCGTGCTGCGGTTCGGCGGATCGCTCGACGGCACCGAGATCGTGGCCATCATCATCTCCGCCAAGATTAGGATGTCGGTCGGCCAGATCATTATGATCCTGAACCTGTTCATCTTCATCGCAGCGGGCTTCCTGTTCGGCTGGGATTCCGCCATGTATTCGATCTTCACCTACTATATCGCCTTCAAGATGATCGACGTCGTCGTCGAAGGGCTGAACGAATCCAAGTCGGTCACCATCATCTCGACGGAGTTCGAGGAGATCTCCGACGCGATCATCCAGCGCCTCGGCCGCACGACGACGTTCATCTATGCGAAGGGCGGTTACTTAAAGGAAGATCTGCTCATGATCTACTGCGTCGTGACGCGGCTCGAGCTGGCCAAGCTGCGGGCGGTCGTCCACGATATCGACGTGCGGGCTTTCATCGCCATCGAATCGGTGTCCGAAGTGCAGGGCGGCGACTTCCGGAAGAAGGATATCCACTGAAGTCCCGCGAACGAGGAACGCCCCGGCGCCGCATGCGAGGCATGTCGGGCCGGGGCGTTCTGGCTTCGGCGGCGAACACTCGCCGCGGATTACTTAATCGGCATGAACAGGATGTTCATCGGCAGGTTGGAGCCCAGCGCCGTCAAGAAGGAGATATCGACGGTCTCGTCGTTCGGGCCCGTCCGATAGAGGACGCAGACCGAATTCGGATCCAGCAGCAGGCTCGTGTTCGAGACGAGCACGCTCGTATTGTTAATCTTGAACACCCCGGAGTAGATACCTCCTCGCGCGTTCACCGCGATCAGCGTATTCGCCTTCACCTGAACGGTCGTATGGTACACGACGCCGAAGTTGCCCCAGTTGTTCTCGAACTGGCCGGTCAGCATATCGCGGCCGTCCAGGGCGGGATCGATCGAGTGGTCGCCGAACGGTACGCGCTGCGCCTCCGTTCCGAGCGGCTGCGTGATCGAGACTTCGCGGTCCGCGCCGTGGAACGTGCCGCGGATATGCTTGCCGTCGCGCGGCAATACGGAAAGCGTCGGCAGCGAGGTGAGCGCGTCCTTGTCGCCCTTCACCGCGAACAAGGTGAACTTCACGTCCGACGAAGCGTTCACGTCCGCATAGGCGGAGAACACCTGGCCTGGCTTCAGCGGCTTCGCGCCCAGCTCCTGCGCGACCAGCTTCGTCTCGCCCGGCGCAAGGGTGATGGACGTCGTGTCCCCGTTGTCCTGGGAGATCAGGTAGCGGCTTGCCGCGACCTTACCCGTGTAGGCGCCGAAGCTGTCCGGTCCGGCTTGGCCTCTGGCGCCGAGCGTCACCGTCGCGGGGACCGCGCTATCGTTCGTCGCGGCCAGGTAGATCTTGAAAGGCTCGGTTCCGATGTTCTGGTGATAGAGGAACAAGCGGAAGTCCCCGATCATCGAATCCCGGTACAGGATGCCTTCCCGGTCGAAGTCCTCCGGACTGTCCGAGGCGATCAGCGCGCGATCCGATACGGTGTATGTATAAGGCACGGTCTGCATCTTGAGCACGTCTGCGCCGACGATCGGATACTTCTCGCCGACCGGCGTGAAGCGCTGGTTGAACTGCTCTTCGGTATACATCACTTCGGACGTGATCGTCA
Source organism: Cohnella nanjingensis (assembly GCF_014212125.1). Lineage (GTDB taxonomy): Bacteria > Bacillota > Bacilli > Paenibacillales > Paenibacillaceae > Cohnella > Cohnella nanjingensis. The sequence goes on along the minus strand of NZ_JACJVP010000038.1, from coordinate 57,004 downwards.
CGGTCTTGCTGATCTCGCCGACGGCGCCGTGGCGGTCGGTGACCTTGAGGTTGATCGTCTGCGTGCCTTCGGTGAAGAACGCCGGCTTGTTGTTGGTCCACTCGGTCGACGTGATCGCGTTCTCGTCGTCCGTCGATTGATCCGTATACTGAATCGGCTCCCCGATCTTGTAGACTTCCTTATCCGTCGTAAAGGCGGCCTGCGGCGGCTGATTCGGCGGGCGTACGGTTATCGTGACCGAATACGGGGTGCTCCAGGTATAAGTCGCGTCCATGACGCTGCGGGTGACGGTGTATGTTCCCGGTTCGGCGAACATCGCCTCGTTGCCTTCCCAGCGCTCGTCGACGATCTTCTCCGGGAATTGGGAGAGGCTCGAATACGTCACCGGCGTCTGTCCGGCGTAGATCTCCGTCTGGTTCACCTTGAAATCCGCGGTCGGCGCCAAGCTCCACGCGAGCGAGACCTGCCCCTTCGCGGGTACCGTCAGCTTCGAGCCGGTCAAAGTCGACCACATGCGCACCGGAATCATGAGACTGCCCTTTTGGTTATAGGGCTTGCCGGCCGCGTCCACTTTCTGTCCGTTTAGCGAGAACGTCGTCGAGCCCGGCTTCATGCGGATCTCGTTCGTCCCTTGCACCGCGATCGATTCCTTCGTCTTGCTGTCGTAGCGCAAGGAATAACCGTAGCGCGCGGCTAGCGCGCTAAGCGGCGCATAGGTCACGCCCGCGACGACGGCGGTCGGCTGGGCGGTCGGATAATTCACGCCGTTCAGCGACAGCAGAGCCTTGTTGGCCGTGAGCGTCAGCACGTTCCCGGGGCTGGCGGCCGTCGTCGCGTCCGCTCCTTCCGCATAAGCCGGCGTAACCGCCGTAACCAGTAGCGCGGCGCCCGTCAAGAGGGGCAGCCACCGTTGTTTCTTTCCATTCCAAGCCATTCGGGTAAGTCTCCTTTGCTTCGATAAGAGAGTGATGAGAATGTGCGTCATAACAAAGAAAAAGGTCTGAATCGTCAAGAACACATGTTGGGATAGACGAAAATCAGCGATAAAAGTTGCGATGCGTATGGGAAACGGCCATGAAATGTTCACAAACAAGTAAAAACGGAATTGCCTTCTTCTTAGAAGAGGGCGACACGTTTTTATCGGAGACGGATCAGTAAAGTAGAGGTGAAACTAATACTTTCTGATACGTCAAGTAAAAACGGAATTGCCTTCTTCTCAGAAGAGGGCGACACGTTTTTATCGGAGGTCATACAGAAAGGAATAGGAGTGAAACTAATGCATGCCGTATGAACAAACGAAACGGCACCGCCGCAATCTGCGGCGATGCCGTATGTCGGACGCTGCCGGGAAGCGCGAAGCGCTCCCCCGGTTCCGTCAGCTGAACCAGCGATCGACGATCAGCACGAGCAGGAGCAGCGACAGCGCCGATCCGCTCATGAAGAACCATCCTTGACGCTTCTTCGTCTGGAAGAAGCGGAGCACGCCCATACTGAGCAGCCCGCCCACCAGCAGAATAAAAATAACCCCCGTCACGAACAACGCGGGCGACACTTCCGATACGTCCACGAGCTCCACACCGTTAGCCTCCCTAATCCGTTATGCGTACGCCGTTCGCTTAGGCGGCGCACGCCCGTTGATAGCATTATAACGGATTCAGGCCTGAATGAACAATTCCACTTCGTTCTTTTCCGTGCGCCGCCTGCGGAATCGGATGACGAGGCGGCCTTGCTTCCATTCGGCGCGGCCCGACTTGGCATAAACGCGGCACGGCATCAGGACGGTCTCCGAGCGTCCGCCCGGCAAGCCGGTCAGCCGGAGCCGATCCGCCGTGGCATAGAGCCGTACGGGCTTCAAGTCGGTCTCATTCGGCAGCTTGAACGCGACGGTCACGTGTTTGGACGACCGCGAAATCTCCGAAGGAACGGTCTTGCGGGCATCCCCCTGAACGACGGGCTTTTCGGCCGGCATCTTCTCCGGCGTTTGCGACTCCGCGGGCGCCATGAAGTTACGAATGAACCGGTCCAGCCACGCGTCGTCGTCCTTTTTGTCCCACTTCTCCACCAGCTCCCAAGGAATCTCCCTGCCGAGCCAGTTCTGGATCTCCTTCCAATTCGGCAACGGGCCGTTGTCGAAAAAAGACATGTTCTCCTCCCCCTTGAGGCCGGGAATATCGCTCCGCTCCCAGTATATGCCCGCCGGGCGCTTGCGGTGTCCGCCGGGGAGACCGCGGAGCTCCGGTAACCTCTGGGCGCGGACTATCATACAATGAACCATGACTGCATCAAAGGAGTCGTTGCGACATGCCCAGCATCGTCGGAGCCGTCAAGATCTTAACCGTGGGCTCGAGCGGCGTCGTGCTCTTTGGCGATACCTTGCAAGTGAAGCCCGTCAGCACCACGAAGACGTTTGCCGGCGCGGGATCGTTCGTGACCGGGGACTTCCCTCGAACGAACTCGATCAGCTCTACGAATACGAACGACCCTGACGTAGTGGATTCCTCCTCAACCGAAGTCGGTAATTCAGGGATCATATGATTCAGTGGAATATTCACCAGCAGATCACTATCGGCCAACTGCGCGTCGATGCCGTCTCGAACTCGTCCGTCCTGCAGATCGGCAGCGCGGGCAGCATCCAATCGCTGTCTCAGCTCTACAACACCGGCGGGTACACGGGGCCCGCCCCGCAATTGACCCCGACCCAAACCGCGGCCCAAGCCGAAGCGGCCGGGCTCGCGCCCACTTCGCTCGTATCGCTGCCGAATCCGAGCTAGGCGGCTAAGACCCATCCTTAAACTCCGCGCGAGCGTCGAAGGAGCGGATGCACGTGACAACGAATTCGACCTGGCCATGGCCGCAAGGTCCTACCGACTGGAAGGATATCGTTTGGCAGCTTCAGCTCACGGAGCAGCGCCTGCAGACGGCGCTCGCGCAGATCGACGCGATGCAACGGCAACTGGACGATCTGCAGAAGAAGCCGCCGATCCACGTCGAATATCATTTCGATCAGCTCAAGGTCAGCCGCTTGGACGGCACGCTCAATATCGGGTTGACGCCGCAGGGACAGCAAGGCGACGTCGACTCGTTCGAGACGCCCGTGCCGGGCATGTGGAATCCCCCGGCGCAGCCTCAAGACGAGATGGCGGATCAGATCGGCACGCTTCAGCAGCAAGCGCTCGCGTTCATGGATCAGGACGCGCAGGCCGAGCTGGAGCGGCTGTCCGCGCAGCATCAGACGCCGCTGGAGCGGGAGCAGGCTCAAGCGGTCATCCAGGATGTCAAAGCGCAATTGCGTGCGCGGGTGCATCACTATGCCCGCACCTCGCCGTTCCCGCAAACGGGGAGAGACGAGGAGAAGATTCAGTGGCGGGACGGCATCCTGCAGAAAACGAAACGAGATGTCTTGTCGGCCTTCGACGCCTACCTGCGCACGCGCAAAGGACCGAATCCGGAAGGAGGATAACATGTTCCCTTCACGACAACCCGTGCAATTGAATGTGACCAACGGCCCCGTGGCCATCGGCTCGATCCGCATCATCGGCGTGTCGAGCTCCGCCTCGTTCCTCATCGGCGATACGGAGTCGCTCACGCTGTCTTCGTTCTTCGACACGCCGCCGGAATCGGTCATCGTCGGACCGCTCGCACCGATGCCCAGCCTGCCCGACGAAGAGTTGGAGCAAGGGCTGTGAGCCTGACCTGTCGGGAATCGCGGGTCCGCAACGTCTACTTCAATACCGTGTCGCAAGCCTCGGTCTTGCAGTTCGGAGACGACAACGGCACTACCGACTTGTTCAACCGCGTAATCGCCATCCAGCGCGCGATCGCCGATTTTGAGAGCAACGAGCTGCCCTTCTCCGCCTACTCGCTCTACTACCGGCCGATCCTGCTTCCCGCTCCGCAGGAAGAAGTAAGCTTCTCCTCCACGGCCTGGGGCGACATCGAGATCGGAGATGTACAGGTCATCGGTCTCTCCAACTCGGCGTTGACGCGATTCGGCTGCAGCGGACCGTTGACCGCCGAAACCCGCATCGTCAATATCCGGCACTTCAACGCCTCGACGATCTCACCGGCGACTCCGGTCGCTCCGGTTCCTCCCGTCCCTCCGGTATCCGCCTGAATTAGGCGTCGCCGGATTGTGCGGGCGCACAAGCTGCCCTTTCTTGTCTCGCATAGACTGATTCCGTGAGGCAGCTCACACCACACCACATTCACGGGAGGTTACCGGTATGGCATACGTTGGAGGCTATGGTGGCTATGGAGGCTATGGAGGCGTTGGAGGCTATGGAGGCGTAGGTTGCGGTCCTGTAGGCGGATATGGCGGCGGAGCAGCATTCGTTCTCGTCCTTTTCATTCTGCTGGTGATTATTCTCCGCGCAGTCCGGTACTGACCGCATTGCCCAAAAGCCTTGCAGCCGGACGGCTGCAAGGCTTTTTTGGCATGCGGAACGAAGAGGAGCGGACGCGGCGCTTCAAGCTCAGTTGCCGGCCGGGGTGATGTGGCCAAGCTTTAGCGACAGCTGAAGCTGCAGTCGATCCTCGGGATCGTCGAGCGACACGCCGAGGATGTTCTGGATTTTGTCCAATCGGTAGACGACCGTGTTGTAGTGCGCGTACAGCTTCTCGGAAGTCAGCTTGATATTGCCGTTGCACCGGAAAAACATCTCCAGCGTCTCGACGAGCCGCCCTCCCCCTTTGCGGTCTGCCTGCTGCAGCGGGTGCGCGAAGCGCTCCAGGAATTGCGCCCGCTCTTCGCTCGAAGGGATCAGATAGAGCAGCGAGTAGACGCCCAGCCGATCGTAAGCCACCCGTTCGCCGGGCAAGCCGCACACCTCGGCGACTTGACGGGCGCGACGCGCTTGGGAGAGGCTCATCGGCAGCAGCTCCGGGCGGCCGGCCGGGCGGCCGGCGAAGAGCCGGAGCGACGCGTCGCCGATCAGCGACCGCAGCTCCGGCTGCAGTCGCTCGAGCAGGGCCGATACCGCAGACGCCGACTGCGGTTCGGCCCGATCCGTCTCGGGGACGGGGACGATGAGCGCAAGCTCGCCGCCGAACGGCGACGCGAGGAGCGTCTCCACGGTTCGGAACCGTTCGGCGCGGAGCCGGCGCGCCAGCTCCCGGAGCCGATCGGGCGAAGGATGCCGCTCGCTCATGCCGACCAGCACGGCGCACAGAGGCGTATCCTCGGGCAACGAGCAGCCGCACACTTCGGCGCGAAGCTTCCAGTCGCCGGCCGCGACGATCTTGCCGGACAGCCAATCCTGAAGAAACTGCTCCAGGTACTTCCCCTCCACTTCCCGAACCGCTTCTTCGTTCGCCAACTCCATGCCGATCAGCACGGACAAGCGATCCATGCTCAGCATGCCCAGCGAATCGATGTCCGCGTGGCGCTCGATCAGCAAGAGATTGGCCGGTTTGCTCCGGCGGGACGGAATCGGGCAGACATAGACGCGATAGGCGCTCTGCTGCGTCACGAATACGCCGCGCGCGCCACGCCCGGCCATATGCCGATAGGCGAGCGCCTGCGCGAGGGGGCCGGCGAAGGGCGCTTCCGCTTCCCTCAGCGACTCCGACACCCACGGCTGATCGTGTTCCTGCACGACGGCCACCGGATTGCCGAGCATCCGCTCCATCGCGTCCAGCAGCGCCAACAGGCCGCTGCCCTCCAACATCAGACGGGTCATTGCCTGGATGCGGCTCTGAAGCTCGGCGAGCGGCGTCTCCTCGTTCGGCGAAGCCCGCTCCATCACCGCGCGGACGACGTCGGCGAGCGCCAGATCGCCGGGCAGCTCGACCACCGGCAAGCCGACGGCATCCGCTTCATCCAGCGCGGCCTTCAGCGTCTCGGGATCGGCCAACCGGGCCGATCGAAGGCCGACGGCCGCGACGCCCTGCCGCGCCAACTCGGCGAAGAGCTGACCGAGCCGCTCCGGTTCCTCCCGTCCCGGCAGGAGCACCCATTCGCCCGCGCGCGCCCACCGGGCGGCGTCCGGCGACTCCAGCACGCGGACGCGCGCAACGACGGCGCCGGCTCCCCGTTCTCCCGCGGCGAGTCTGGCTCCGTCCAACGGCGGCAGCTCCAACAATTCGCGAACCGATAACATCGTTTGATCCGGACGGTTCTCCGGCAGGGATTCCTTGCGGGGCATTGCAGCCATCATACACCCTCCTTGCATTGTGTATCGATTAAGTCGCGCAGAATACGTCACTTATAATGACATTTTAAATCACTTGAATGGTTTTGTCATACTTTATGTAATATTATATAACATAACTTGAGGAAAATCATTCGATTTATCAAAAATAAGGCCAAAAGGGCCCAGAATAGATGCCAGGAAGACGGCTGCTACCCCAAAATAGCGTTACATATCATTACATTCAGCATCTACCTATCGATGGTCTGCTTAGTCAACGCTACATAATAAAAACGCCCCTGCCGCCATCTTCCGATGGTCGGCAAGGACGCTCAGTTGCATGCCGCTCGCCTCGCGTTCGATCTGTCGCGGCCGCCGCTTCGCAGCTCATCATCCTCGGGAGCTGCCTGGGGGCACCTTACGGATAAACCGGATGCCCGCAGGTCTGGCAGAATCGCGCGTCCTCCGGCAGCTCGGCGCCGCACTCCGCGCACAGCCGGACCACATCCGCCTCGGACTCCGGTGCCTCCTCCAGCTCGACGCGCTCGGCCGTCGGGTCCGCATCGGCCGCTTCCGCAGCCGCGTCGGCGACCGACTCGGACGGCGCGAGCGGATCAGCCGTCGCGACCGGCTCCGGCGGTACCGGGTCCGCGAACGGGCTGCCGCACGCCGGGCAGAACCGCGTATCGAACGGCACCTTCTGGCCGCAGGAGCACTCCTTCTCGTTGCGCAGCGCGCGAATCCGGTCCTCCAGCCCCGTGATCTCGCGCCGGAAGCCCGCAATCTCTTCACAGGCCGGTATGATCACGCCTTCCGCGCGGGACAGATCGTGCTGCAAGTACGCCTCGTATACGGCTTCCCCGATATCGGAGAACCGTTTCTCGATTTCTTTCCGCTTGCCTGAAATTTGCGAATGAATTTTCGTAATCTCGACCGTCTGCTGCGCCTTCTCCGTCGCAGTCGTTACGCCCTTGCTGACGGTCTCCGTGAATTTCTTAAAAAAGCTCATCCAAGCCGCCTCCTCATCCCTTTATGATCCCATACGAAAACCCGAGCTTACGGTTCCGTTGATATCATCTTACTCATCCTGCGGGCGACGTACAAGTTTCCCCTTCTTCATCTATACGCAGGAACCGGGCAGTTCAGCCTAAGTCCGAAGTCCCTTGCGATAGTCGGACGGCGTTCCGCCCATCCACTTTTTGAACGATTTGGAAAAGTACAACGGATCCGCATACCCGACGGAGGCGGCGACCTCCTCGACGGTCAGCGCTTCCTGCAGCAGCACGACGGCCCGTTCCATCCGGAGCTTCTGCAGGTAACGGATCGGCGACATGCCGTGGTGCCGACGGAACAGCTTGGAAAGGTGCGTACGGTGGTAGCCCAGCTCCTGCGCCATCTGCGCGATCGATACCGGGCGGTCCAATTGCGCATGCAGCCACCTCGCGGCGCGGTCCGCCTCTCTCGCGGACGCTTCCTCCCTGCCGCCGGCCGCCTCCGGCGCTTCGGGCCGGTTCGCCTTCATCCACGCGGACCAGGCGATCCGCAGCCACCCGGACGCTTCGAAGTCCGCCGTCCAGCCGCCCTCCCGGAACGCCGCGGCCACGGCCTCCATCGCGCGGAGCGACTCGCCCGCCGCGTAAATCACCGGACGCTCGGGAGAGACGCCCGCCCGCTGCTGCCACCGCGCCAGCGCGGGCCCGCGGCAAGCGATCCAGCGATAGAGCCACGGGTCCCGCTCGTCCGACCGGTAACCGTGCAGGACGCCCGGCAGGATGAAAAAGCTGTCGCCCGGTCCCAGTTCGTATTCGCGGTCCCCGCACCGGAAGTAGCCCTTCCCTGCTTCAACGGTATGCACGAGCACGTAATCGAGCACCTGCGGCCCGATCCGGTGATCGGGCGCCGTCTGCGATCGGCCGGTGAACAGCACCGACGCCTCGTCGCCCTCTCTGGGATGGGGATTGACGGTCAACCAGATCGACTCCAGAACGGTCCACCCCCCTTCTACGCGGAACTCAAACTACAAAATTCCATGCAACGCTCTTTTCTGTCCATAGGCAACGGGAGCGTTTTCATCTATTCTAAATCGCAGATGAGCCTTCATACAAGTGGAATCAAGGAGGATTAACCAAATGTCCAAAATTACGTTCCTTGGCGCGGGCAGCACGGTCTTCGCCAAAAATGTCCTGGGTGACTGCATGCTGACGCCCGCCCTGCAAGGGTTCGAGATCGCGCTCTTCGACATCGACGCCGAGCGCCTCGCCGACTCCGAGCGGATGCTGAACAACCTCAAAGCGACGTCCGGCAGCACGTGCAGCATCCGGGCCTATGCCGACCGCAAGGAAGCGCTGCGCGGCGCCAAGTTCGTCGTGAACGCCATCCAGGTCGGCGGCTACGATCCCTGCACGATCACCGACTTCGAGGTGCCGAAGAAATACGGCCTGCGCCAGACGATCGCCGACACGGTCGGGATCGGGGGCATCTTCCGGAATCTGCGCACCATCCCCGTCATGCTGGACTTCGCCCGCGATATCCAGGAGGTATGCCCGGATGCCTGGTTCCTGAACTATACGAACCCGATGGCGGTGCTGACCAACGTGATGAATACGTACGGCGGCGTTCGCACCGTCGGCCTGTGCCACAGCGTTCAGGTCTGCGTTAACGACCTGTTCAAGGCGATCGACATGGACACGACCGGGGTGAAGTCGAAGATCGCCGGCATCAACCATATGGCATGGCTGCTCGAAGCGAGCAAGGACGGCGTCGACCTCTACCCCGAGATCAAGCGCCGCGCCGCCGCCAAGCAGCAGGAGAAGCACCCCGACATGGTGCGCTTCGAGCTCATGCTGAAGTTCGGCTACTACATCACCGAGTCGTCGGAGCACAACGCCGAGTATCATCCTTACTTCATCAAGCGCCAATACCCGGAGCTGATCGAGAAGTTCAACATCCCGCTCGACGAATATCCGCGCCGCTGCGTCAACCAGATCTCCCGGTGGAAGGAAATGCGCGAAAGCCTCGTGAACGACACCAAGCTGACGCACGAACGCTCCCACGAGTACGCTTCCTACATCTTCGAGGCGATGGAGACGAACCGCCCGTTCAAGATCGGCGGCAACGTGATGAACACGGGCCTGATCACGAATCTGCCGCGCGAAGCCTGCGTCGAAGTGCCGTGCCTCGTCGACGCCAACGGCGTCACTCCGACCTATGTCGGCGACCTGCCGCCGCAGTGCGCCGCGCTGAACCGGACCAACATCAACACCCAGCTGCTCACGATCGAAGCCGCCGTCACCGGCAAGAAGGAACACATCTATCACGCCGCGATGCTCGATCCGCACACGTCCGCCGAGCTGTCCATGGACGACATCGTCTCGCTCTGCGACGATCTGATCGAAGCGCACGGCGACTGGCTGCCCGCTTATCGCTAACCGATATTGCTGATAAGTAACGCGAATAGGCGAAGGCGCCTTGAACCCGCATTCGAGCGGGGGTCAAGGCGCCTTTTTTTTCATTTCCGGTCAAGATTCGGCCTCGTCTATCCGGCCCGCAAGCAGGCGCAGACAGAACAGCGACAGATAGACGATCAGGATCAGCATGCCGAACAGCACCGTGAAAGCGGCTCCGTTGGCGTCCAGCCCTTCGAGGATGCCGTCGATCAGTCGGAACGGACTGAACAGCACATCCCAGCTGTTCAGCCGGATCGCCCGGCCCAAGTAGACGCCGAAACCGCCGAGGAAGGAAGCGCCGACAATGAAGAGCCAACCGAACCAGACGCCTGCGTATTTCCGCACCAGTTGGTGGAATTGATGCATCGAGAGGTAGCCGAGCAGCAGGCCGCACCACGCGAACAAGAAGAATACGATCAGATCGTACCAGACCAGCAACGACTCGGAAGCGTTGATCCACGTGTATTGCGGATTGGCGATCAGGTGGATCAGGTCCGTCGTCAGATACGGCGCGTTCGGATAGAGCAGCATCCAAGCGACGCCGGCCACCAGGAGGGGAAGCACGCCCAGCCGCCGGCTGCTAGCCAGCCGGTCCAACCCCGAAGCCGCCATCGAGACGATCAGCGGGAGCCAAGCCAGGAACAGATTCCACAGCAGAAACCCGTACTTCTCGAAGCCGACCCGATCGGCTCGCACGATGAGCAGCAGCACGCACAGGAACGAGATGCCGCACAGCACGTAGAAAGCCGGCGCGAACGCCGCCGCCTGCGAAGCTTTACGCCCGGCGCGGCTCATCGGCCGCCCTCCAGCGTCGCCCGGTACCGCGCTTCCTGCTCGGCGATAGCTTGGGCGGTCTTCGCTTGGTCCGCTGCGACGCGGTCCAATTGGCGCCGCACTTCCCCGCCGCCTCGCTGCACGCGGTTCAGGGCGTCGTCGATGCGCCCCTGCACGATCCAATCGGTAAGGAAGCCGTCGAAGAAATAATCCGCGAACGTCAGAAAGCCTCCGACCTCTACATCCGGAACGCCTGCCTGCACGCGTAAGTCGTTCAGCTCCTTCTCGAACATCCGCAGCGCATGCTGCGCTTCATGCATCTCCGCGCGCGCCTCGTCGATGCGGTTGTGTTTGATATGCGTCGCGATCGCGCCGCCGCCCAGCATGTCGTAGGTCCCCCAGTTGCGGGCAGACCGCAAGCGCTCTTCGGCGGAGGCGAGCGCGCGTGCCGCCTTCTCACCGGCTTGCTTCGCTTCGTCCAGCTCTTTGCGCATCGCGCGCAACTCGCCCAGCGACTCCGAGACGCGTTGCAGCTCCGCGCTCGCGGCCAGATCATGCTCGCGAATCCAGGCTTCCCTGCGCGAGAGCAGCCGCTCGTAGGCGAGATCCGCGTCGATGACGTCGCCCAGCGACCGTCTGGCTTCGGCCAACTCGCCTTCCAGCGCCCGCAGCGCCGCTTCGGCCGCGTCGTACTTCAACCAGGCGTCCGCCGCCTCGCGCTCCTCCTCCCGGAGCCGCTCGTCCAGGCGCCCGATCAGCCGGTTCCATAGCCGCGCGACCGAAGCGCTCTTCAACTGATCGACGTCCGCCTCCTCCCGGCCGAACCGGTCGCGGCATTCGCGCACGACGCCCTCCTGCTTGCGGACTTCCTCCTGAAGGGCGCGAACCTTGCGTTCCTCGCGCGCCTTGGCTTGCAGATTTTGTTTGCAGCGTTGCAGCTCTTCGTTCCATTGCGCCATCGTATCCAAAGCGAATCCTCCTCTATCGGATCGACTCCCCGCGGATCCGACCCCTTCCATTCTTCTTCATAGATACAGTTATAGCGGCCAAAAAGTTGCATGCGACTCTGAAGCGTTTGATCGATAATCGGAAGATGACGGATCCGTTTAACTGTGGTTATGCCTTTGAATGCGTTTTAATCCACGATCGAAAGCCTGTGATACAATCTTTTCGATATCTTTATTCGCCTCATCCCCTTTTTCATCGCCCTAATCTCAATCAAATGCTGAAGGAGTGTCACAACCGATGAAATACTCCGTATTCACCGTGTCCACACCGGATTTGACGCCAGATGCACTTTGCGCGGAAGCGCAAGCGGCAGGGCTGCACGGCATCGAATGGCGCTGCAAGGAAACGCCCGAAGCGTTACGCAGCGAACCACCCTCCTTCTGGGGAAACAATCGGTGCACGATCGCGCCGGATATCGCGCCGGACGAGATCGCCGGCATCCGCGAGAACGCGGAACGTCACGGTCTCCGCAACATTGCGCTCGTCCCGTATTTGACTTGCGGCGATGTAGCGGGCACGGAACGGCTGTTCCGGCTGGCCCGGACGCTCGGAGCGGAGATGATTCGGGTGGGCGTGCCCGGTTACGACCCGATCGTCGGCTACGAGCGCCAGCTCGCTTCCGCCTACGCCTACTTGGACGAAGTCGACGCACTCGCCCGTTCTTACGGCGTGAAGGCGCTCGCCGAGATCCATCACGGCACGATCATCCCGAGCGCTTCGGCCGCCCACCGGCTCGTCTCCCGGTATTCGCCCGACCGGATCGGCGTCCTGCTCGATCCCGGCAACATGGTGCACGAGGGGATGGAGAATTACCGCATGGGCATGGAAATCTTAGGCCCTTATCTCGCCCACGTTCACGTGAAGAACGCCGGCTGGCACCTGTCCGGCGCAGGCACGGACGGCCGAGGCCATCCGAACGCGGCCCACGCGGCCGGAGACGGGAACGGCGCCGAGCCGGCCCCTCTCGATCCGATCGCCTGGCAGTGCTCCTGGCGTCCGATCGCGAGCGGCATCGTGCCTTGGAAGCAGGTGCTCGCGGCATTGAAAGCCGTCGGATACGACGGCTGGCTCGGCCTCGAAGACTTCAGCCGGACGTACGATTCCGGCAACATGATGCGAACATTCGTCCGTCAAATGCGGACCTGGGAGGATGAGCTGCAATGAGCGACATTCGATACGGCTTGATCGGCTGCGGCAATATGGGCAGCGGTCACGCGAACACCTTGACGTCAGGCGCCATACGCGGCGCGGCGCTGACGGCCGTCTGCGACGCTTCGGCGGACCGCCGCGTTTGGCTGCGGGAGCGTTACCCGAGCGTAACCGTCTTCGATACGACCGAAGCGCTGCTCGACTCGGGTCTCGTCGACGCGGTGATCGTCGCGACGCCGCACTTCGACCACCCCAAGGACGCGATCGCCGCGTTCCGGCGCGGCCTCCACGTCCTGATCGAGAAGCCGGCCGGCGTCTCCGCGGGGCGCGTACGCCTCATGAACGAAGCCGCGGCCGCCAGCGGGCGCCGCTTCGGCATCATGTACAATCAGCGGATGAACCCGCTCTATCAGAAAGTACGAGACTTGATCGCGTCCGGGGAGCTCGGGGAGATCCGCCGGACGAACTGGATCATCACGGACTGGTACCGCCCGCAGGCTTACTACGATTCGGGCTCGTGGCGCGCGACTTGGGCCGGCGAAGGCGGCGGCGTACTGCTGAACCAGTGCCCGCACCAACTGGACCTGTGGCAGTGGACGACCGGCCTCATGCCCTCGCGCATACGCGCGTTCTGCCATTTCGGCAAACACCGGGATATCGAAGTCGAGGACGAAGTCACCGCCTACGTCGAGTACCCGAACGGCGCGACCGGCGTCTTCATCACGACGACGGGCGAGACGCCGGGCACGAACCGCTACGAAGTGACGGGCGACCGCGGCAAGCTGGTCGTCGAGAACGGCAGGCTGACGTTCTGGCGCCTCCGGGAATCCGAGCCCGAATTCAACGCCCGCAATACCGTGCCGTTCGACCGGCCGGAGGAGTGGAAGATCGAGTTCCCGAACTTGGGTCCTAGCCCCGAGCACGCGGGCATCCTTCAGAACTTCACGGACGCTCTGCTGAACGGCGCTCCTCTCCTGGCGCCGGGAGAGGAAGGCATTCTCGGCCTCTCGATCTCGAACGCCATGCACCTGTCCGCGTGGCGAGAGGAATGGGTCGACCTGCCGCTGGACGAGGCCGCGTTCGAGACCGAGCTGCAACGCCGGATCGACACTTCCCGGGGAAGGGGCTGATCGCATGCTGCAACCGGATCGCTCCGCCTCCACCTTCGGCAACGGGGACGGGCAGCGCTATGCGCCCGTCGCCCGCAAGCCGGAACCGGTCTGCGGGCTCGGCGACTTCGTCATCGCCGCGGCCGCGCTGGACCACGGTCACATCTACGGCCAATGCAACGGTCTCGTCGAAGCCGGCGCGACGCTCAAGTGGGTCTTCGATCCCGATCCCGCGAAGGTCGAGGCTTTCCGCCAAGTCTTTCCGCAAGCGCAAGCGGCCGACTCGCTCGAGGTCATCCTGGATGATCCCGAAGTGCGGTTGGTCGCCGCGGCGGCCGTACCGTCCGAACGCTGCGCGCTCGGCCTCCGCGTCATGGACAGCGGGAAAGACTACTTCACCGACAAGACGCCGTTCACCGAGCTCTCGCAGCTGGCGGAAGCCCGCGCGAAGGCGCTGGAGACCGGCCGCAAATACATGGTCTACTACAGCGAGCGTCTGCACGCGGAGAGCGCGGTCTATGCCGGCCGGCTGGTCCGGGAGGGCGCGATCGGCCGCGTGGTGCAAGTGATGGGCACTGGTCCGCACCGCCTCGGCTCGGGAAGGCCGGACTGGTTTTTCCGCAAACGGGACTACGGCGGCATCCTCTGCGACATCGGCAGCCATCAGATCGAGCAATTCCTATATTACGCGGACTGCCGGGACGCGCGGGTCGCGCACAGCAAAGTCGGCAACTATCGCTCGCCCTCTTATCCCGAGCTGGAGGACTTCGGCGACGCGACGCTCATCGGCGACAACGGCGCGACCGGTTACTTCCGCGTGGACTGGATGACGCCCGACGGGCTTGGCACCTGGGGCGACGGCCGAACCGTCATCCTGGGCACGGACGGTTACATCGAGCTGCGCAAATATATTGACGTGGCGCGCGAACGCACGGGGAACCACGTGTATCTCGTGAATCATGAAGGCGAGTTTCATTTCGCGGTAGACGGCCAAGTCGGGTACCCCTTCTTCGGCGAGCTCATCCTCGATTGCCTTCAGCGGACGGAGAACGCCATGACGCAGGAGCACGCCTTCAAAGCCGCCGAACTGTGCCTCATCGCCCAGCGCGACGCGGTGCGGGTGACGGGCTGATATCGGCGGGAATACACAGCGCGAGTGCCGGGCCGATACCGCGGCAAGTCACGGTTGCGACTGCCGAGCCGTTATCGGCGGGAAGACACGGTGCGGGCGGCAGGCTGATATCGGCGGCGAGACATGGTACAATCACTCTCAGAACCCGGCGAACGACGCACCGGGTTGCGGGAGGTCTCCCTTGCCCAATCCGCCCTATATACAATGGATTCAACCGATCGAGATGGGATTCCGCAGCGACGGAGCGATGGCCCCCGGGTCGTACCACTCGCATCCGTTTTATGAGATCTACTATTTTCACGAAGGCTTGTGCACCTACTTGATCGGGGACAAACTCATGACGCTGGCGCCCGGCGATCTTATCCTGATGCACGGGATGACGCTGCACTGTCCGAATCCGGCGCCTCACGTCCCGTATATCCGGACGACCATCCACTTCGATCCCGCGTACCTGCGGACGCTGGTGCCCGCCTCCATCTCGGAGTCGCTGCTTCAGCCCTTCGAGGAGCTGCGCAACGCCCGACTGCCGCTGTCCGGCGTGGCGAGGGCGGAAGCGGAGCGCATGCTGGCGGACATGGGCGGCCTTTACGAGCAAGCCAAGATGCAGACCGAGGCGGAGACGAAGGATCAGACCGGCGAAGCGGCCAGCCCCTATGCGTACGAACGGTTCGCGCTTCGGTTCATCGAGCTGCTGTATCTCATCAAGGGCTGGTGCGGCACTTCGATGGACGAACGCCTGCACCGCTCCGAACGGGAGCGGCACATCCAACGGGTCATCAGCTTTCTCGAAGCGCACTACCACGAGCCGGTCACGCTGGAGCGCGTCGCCGATGCGCTTCACCTCTCGAAGACCTACTTGTCGAATTTGTTCAAGGAAGTTACGGGTACGACCGTCTTTCAATTTCTGTACAACCGGCGCATCAACCAGGCGAAGATTCAGTTCAAGTTGACGCCTCACCTCTCCGTGACGGAGGTCGCGCAGTCGGTCGGTTTTGCGCACCTCGCGCATTTTAGCCGCCAATTCAAAGCCGCGATAGGCTGCACGCCCGAAGCCTACCGCCGCAGGATGTCCGACGAAGCCCAAGCGCGCGCAGGACAGCTCTGGATGCAGGAATGAAGCAGGAACCCTCATGGCAGGGTTCCTTTTTTACGTTGGCTAGGCTCCTCCCACATGGCTCGGCTTCGACAACCCTCGATTCAGCAACATCCCCTTCGCTCTTGCTCGCGACCGTTTTGACGATATCCCCTTCGATCAGGGAACCCAGACATGACGTTCTGACGATATCCCCTTCGATCAGGAAGCGCCGTCAAGACGTTCTAACGATATCCCCTTCGATCAGGAAATATCACCTACGATTTTTCACTCTCTCTACTCCAACAAAACCAAACCAACAACTCCAGCGCAACCTCATTTTGGCTCATTCCAATGCGGAATGCGATCATCTCCTGAGCGAAAGGGATATCGTTCAAACGGGATACTTCGAGCACCACATGGAACGACCTGAGCGAAAGGGATACCGAATAAACGAGTTAATTCGAACGACAAATGCAGCACCTGAGCGAAGGGGATATCGTGCAAAGGCAACGAAAAACCCTTTCCCGCCGCGCCGCAAGGAAAGGGCTCTCCGCCATGATATTAAATCTCGCCCAGCGCGCTCGACAGCTGCTCCCGCTTGCGAACGTACCGGCACACGCTCTTGATGTAGGTCGCGTGCGACCAAGTCAGCGGCGCGACCGACAGCGGCGTGCCGTCGATCGGGTGTACCTGCTCCGGCAGGTTGCCGCCCTCGAGCGTCCGCCGGACGATCGACTCGAGCGCCGCCCGGGGACGTTCCAGATCGGCCAGCGACCGGGCCGTCTCGATCTGGAAGTCCGCCACCCACAGCGTGCAGATGACCCACGGATTCCCCGGCACGCGCTCTACGTCGCCAGTCTGCTGGAAGTAGTAATCGTTCGTGTACCGGGCGACGCCCCCGACCTCCGTGCGCACCGACAAGCCCTGTTCGATCGCTTGCATCGTCCGCGATACACGGTCGTCATCTGCAGGCAACACGCCGAATTCGAATAGGCCGAAGAGGCTGCTCTCGATCGTCATGTCTTTCTCCCAACGGCCGTCCCGCTGGACGAGACCTCGCGCGAAGCGACCCGCTTCCTCGTCCCACAGATGCGTCAGCATCCCCAGCTTCATCCGCTCCGCGACGTTGCGGTACCGGTCGCTGCGCTCGTAGTCGCCGAACAGATCCGCGAAGTAGGCCGCCCCCATCAAACCGCCGTAGACCGCGGCGACGGTGTACGTCCAGATGCCGTAGCGTTCCTCCCAGAGATCATAACTCGGCAACGGCAACCCTAGCGAAGGATCTACATAATCGCAGAGAAACGAGGCCGCTTTGCGCACCAGCGTCGGATAGAGCGACTGCGGCAGCTCGATCTCCCCGTGGCGTTCGTAGTCCTTCCAGAGCGCGAAGAGGACGAGCGCCGTCTCGTCCTCTTGGATCGGAAGACGGGACGCGCCCTGCACGACGTACGGATGCCAGCTTGAGCCGACCGTGCCGTCCGGATTGTATTTGTGGTACAGGTAACCTTCCGGGGACAACGCCTTCCCGCAGAAGTCGAAGAACGGAGCGATCGTCCCGTGGTAGCCCGCCATCGACATCGCGTCCGCGATGAGCGCGCCGTCGCGCGGCCACATGTAGCTGTAGTGATCGCGGTTGTACTGGAGGATATCCGTGTCGTTGGCGGCCAAGATGGCCCCCCGTTCGTCGATCTGCGTCCGCACGATGAGCAGGCTGTGCTTGAACAGGCGCACCACCTCGCTCGGCAGGTCGCCGAAGCGGAAATGGCTGCCGACCTTCGTCAGCCAATGATTCCAGTAGATGACGATCCGGCTGAGCAGCTTCTCCGGGTGGCTCTCCTGCACGTATTGATCGAGCCGCTTGACTTCCTCCAGATTTTCCCCGACCGACATCCAGTAGTACAGCGTACTTTCGCTCCCGCCGGGCAGCTCGACGCGGAAGCCGATCGTGCTGTCCACCGAGCCTTGCGCGATCGCGTTGCCCGACAGGTCGCCGTCCTCCGCATCCCGCCACGTCCCTTCGGCGGAGTGGAACCGCTTGATCCCGGTCGAGTATTGGTGGATGCCGCCGGTCTGCGAACGCCCGTTGAACATGAAGTAGGACGAGCGCTTGTAGTGGAACACCGTGCGGTTCGACGGATAGTAGGCAGCCGTGTCGCCGACTTCGTTGCCGTCGATCATGAGATCCTGGTGGAAAAACACCCGGACGTCCTTCGGATCCGAAGTCAGATTGCGGACGACGACCCGCTTCAGATAGATGCATTCCCGCTGATGGATGCCGTCGTTCATGTTCAGCTCCAGCCCGAGTCCTTCATGCCGGGCGGTCACGTTCGTGACGAGCGAATTCTCGATATAGCCGAGCTCGATCTCCCACGCGGGATCGTCCAGCCAGACGAACTTGCCGTTGCACCAGACGCCGAAACGGCAGGGCTGTCCGCCGGTATGGTTGAGCTGGCCGACGTAGGGAAAGTAAAGATCGCGCATGTAGCAGTGGTTGTCCAGGTTGACGAGCATTTTGCCGTTGCCGATGACCAGATGCCGTGCCATAAAAATTCCATCCTCTCCCTATTGAGCGAGCGTTCGATAGAGCTGCTCGTATTGCTTGGCGGAGTGGTCCCAGCCGTAATCCCGCTTGGCGCCGTTCGCCACGATTCGCCGCCAAGCCTCTTCGTCCTCGTAGAAAGCCAGCGCTCGACGAACGGTGTACAGCATGTCGTGCGCGGTCGCGGGACCGAAGCTGAAGCCGTTCCCCGTCCCCTCGTACTCGTTGTACGCCTCGACCGTATCGCGCAGCCCGCCCGTCTCGCGAACGATCGGCACGGTGCGGTAACGGAGAGAGATCAGCTGGCTCAATCCGCAGGGCTCGAACCGGGACGGCATGAGGAACAAGTCCGATGCCGCATAGATGCGGCGCGCCAGCCCTTCGTTGAATCCGAACCAGACGGCGATCCGGCCGGGATAGCGGCCGATCGCTTCGCGCAGCATACCTTCGAAGCGGGGGTCGCCCGAGCCCAGCACCGCGAGCTGCAAGCGTTCGCCCATCAGCGCGGGCAGCGCTTCGCCGATCAGATCGAAACCTTTCTGCAGCACGAGCCTGGAGACGATGCCGACGAGCGGCGCTTCGGCGTCGACCTGCAAGCCCAATTCCTCCTGCAGCGCGAGCTTGTTCAGCCGTTTCTTGGCCAGCGATTGCCGATAAGGCACCTTCAAATGCGGATCGCGCATCGGATCGTAGGACGCCGTATCGATGCCGTTGATGACGCCTACCAGGTCTCCCGCGCGTTCGCGCAGCACGCCGTCCAGCTTTTCCCCGAATTCGGGCGACTGAATCTCGCGGGCGTAGGTCGGGCTGACCGTCGTCAGCTTGTCCGCATACTTGAGCCCCGCCTTCATGCAGCTCGCCGCGCCGTAGAATTCCAGTCCGTCCTCGCCGAGCAGATCGTCGCCGACCGAGAGCAGATCCTGCAGGAGTCCCCTCGAGAACACGCCTTGATATTGCAAATTGTGAATCGTGAAGACGGTTCGGACGTTGCGCAGGCCCGGATCGTATGCGTACCGCGTCCGCAGCAGGAACGGGACGAGCCCGGTCTGCCAGTCGTGGCAGTGCACCACGTCCGGCAGCCGCTCGGTCCGCGCGAGCGCTTCGGCGACGGCGAAGCCGAAGAACACGAACCGCTCCGCTTCGTCCCCGTATCCGTAGAGATAGCCGCGTTTGAAGTAATATTCGTTGTCGACGAGCAGGAAGCGGACGCCGTCCGCCTCGATCTCCAGCAGACCGCAAT
The DNA here is from genome assembly GCF_014212125.1 of Cohnella nanjingensis. Taxonomy (GTDB): domain Bacteria; phylum Bacillota; class Bacilli; order Paenibacillales; family Paenibacillaceae; genus Cohnella; species Cohnella nanjingensis. The sequence goes on along the minus strand of NZ_JACJVP010000038.1, from coordinate 37,404 downwards.
ATTGCCGCCGCCATCCCATCGTCACGTAGCAGTACCCCTTGTCGACCGCGCCCTCCAGATAACGGTCGGGAATCTCTCCGTACTTCGGCAGCACTACCGTGACGTCCACGCCGCGAGCCGCGAGCGCTTTGGGCAGCGCGCCGACCACGTCTGCGAGACCGCCCGTCTTCACCAGCGGAACGGCCTCCGACGCGACGAACCAGACGTTCATCGCCATCCTCCCCTCTCCGATCGGCCGTCTAGATGACATTGCGCTTCAGCGCAAGGAACGGCATGTGCGACGAACCTTTGAGCTGCTGCTGCGGCCGGATCTCCACTTCCTTGTCGAGAATGCAATTTTCCAGCGCCCCGTCTTCGCCGATGACGCCGTTCTGCATGACGATGCTGTTGCGGACGACCGCGCCTTTGCGGATCTTGACGCCCCGGAACAGGATGCTCCCCTGCACCGAACCCTCGATCTCGCAGCCGTTCGCGACGAGCGAGCCGGACACTTGGGAGCCGCTCCGGTAGCGGGTCGGCGGCTCGTCCTTCACCTTCGTATAGATCGGTCCCGGGGAGAAGAACAGCTCGTTCCACACTTCCGGCTTCAACAGCTCCATGTTGTGCCTATAGAACGCCGGAATGCTGTTCACGACGCCCAGCACCCCCTCGTGCAGATAGGCGCTGACGTGCAGCTCCTGCAGGCGCGAGAGGATCGCGTGACGGACGAAGTGGTCTTTCCCTTGCGCCAGCGAAGTCTCCACCAAGTCCAGCAGCAGCTCCTTGCGGAGCACGTACATCTCCATCGACACGATGTCCGAGGCGAGGCGGCCGTAATGATCCTGCATATCGACGACCCGGCCGTCCGCGTCCAGCTCCGCCTTGCGGGTCAGACCCGTCTCGGCGTTCGGCCACCGCTTGCAGACGACGGTAATGTCGGCGTTCCGTTCCCGATGATGGGCCAGCACCCGGCCAAAGTCGATGTTGCACACCATATGGCTGCGCGCGATGACGACATACTCGAGCGGACTGCGGGCGAAGTAGTCCCGGTGACGGTAGAAATGGTACAAATCGCCTTTGCCGAAGTCGGATTGGCTCTCCATGGCGGGAGGCAGGACGAACAGTCCGCTCTGCTTGCGGTGCAGGTCCCAGTTGCCGCCCGAACCGAGATGGTCGATCAGGGAGCGGTACTTCGTATGCGCGAAGATGGCCACCTTCGGAATGCCGGAGTTCACCATCGAGGACAGCGCGAAATCGATGAGCCGGTAACGGCCGCCGAACGGCACCGTGGCCAGGCAGCGGTTCGCCGTCAGCGTCCCCATCTCCTCGGTCTCGTGAATCAGATTGATAACGCCCATCAAGGACAGCTTCATACCGGGTTCGCCTCCTCCAGCTTCGGTTCCGCTTCGATATGGTCGCCGCTGCCGACGACCGCGATCTCCTCGGCGTCGATGGCGCCGATCGTGCAGCCGTCCCCGACGATCGCGCCTTCGCCGACGATCGCGCGGACGATCCGGACGTTGCGGCCGATGACGGCGTGCGGCATGATGACCGCGTCTTCGATCATGCTGCCCTCGCCGATGCGGACGCCGTGGAAGAGCACCGACCGGTTCACTTGCCCCTGAACGACGCAGCCTTCGTTGATCAGCGAGTTCTGGACGCTGGCTTGCGGGGACAGATAGTGGGCGGGGCGATTCGGATTGACGGAGTAGATCCGCCAAGCGCGATCGTTCAGATCGAGCGCGGGCTCATCCGCAAGCAGATCCATGTTCGCCTCCCAGAGGCTATCGATCGTCCCGACGTCCTTCCAGTAGCCCCCGAACCGATGGGCGTACAGCCTCGCCCCTTCGCGCAGCAGCGTCGGAATGACGTCCTTGCCGAAGTCGTTCGAGGAACCGCTCTGCGCTTCGTCGCGCATGAGCGCGTCCCGCAGCACCGGCCAAGAGAAGATGTAGACGCCCATCGAGGCGAGATTGCTCTTCGGCTGCTTGGGCTTCTCCGCGAATTCGACCACCCGGTCCTCCTCGTCTACGCTCAGGATGCCGAAGCGGCTCGCGTCGGCCCAAGGCACGGTGATGACCGCTAGCGTCGCGTCCGCCCGGTTGCGCTTGTGCGATTCGAGCAGCAGGTCATAATCCATCTTGTAGATATGGTCGCCGGAGATGATGAGCACGTACTCCGGATCGTAGCGTTCGATGAAGCCCATGTTCTGATAGATCGCGTTCGCCGTTCCTTTGTACCAGACGCCGCCTTTCTGCCGGACGTAGGGCGGCAGGACGTGCATGCCCCCGTCCCGGCGATCCAGCCCCCAAGGGCTGCCGATGCCCAGATACTGGTTCAGGACGAGCGGCTGGTATTGCGTGAGGACGCCGACCGTGTCGATCCCCGAATTGACGCAGTTGCTCAGCGTGAAATCGATGATGCGGTACTTCCCGCCGAAGTGTACGGCCGGTTTGGCGAGATCTTTGGTCAGGACGCCCAGGCGGCGTCCTTCCCCGCCGGCCAACAACATGGCAATGCATTCGCTGCGTTGCTTCATGAACGCTCCTCGCTCTCTCTCTTGGTATAGGTATCCCGAAGCTAGTCGGCGACCGCCGAATCTGGCTCCAGCAGCAGGAACGTAAGACGGGGCAATGGGATCTCGACACTGAAAGGCTGTCCGTGAAGCGGGCGGCGTTCGGCCTTGAAGCTGCGGGGGACGCGCGCGCCCTCGCCCCCGTAGTCGGCCGCGTCGCTATGCAGGACGAGGCGGTAAGACGTCCCCTCGGGCACGCCGATCCGGAACGCCGGGTAAGCGACGCCGGAGAAGTTGCAGACGGTGATCAGATGACGCTTGGGCGAGCTCGCTCGGCGGATGTAGGACAGCACGCTCTGCGCGGCGTTGTCGGCGTCGATCCAGGCGAACCCGTCCGGCGCATGGTCCCGCTGCCACAGAGCAGGCTCCGCGACGTACATGGCGTTCAGATCGCGCGTATACCGCTGCATCGCGGCGTGGAGCGGATAGTCCAGTATCGTCCAATCCAGTTGGGCGGCGTCCTTCCATTCGTCGAATTGACCGAACTCCCCACCCATGAAGAGCAGTTTCTTCCCGGGATGCGTCATCCAATAGCCGTAGAACAGGCGGAGATTGGCGAACTTTTGTTCATAGGCGCCGGGCATCTTGTTCAACAGCGACCGCTTGCCGTGCACGACTTCGTCGTGGGACAGCGGCAGGACGTAATTCTCGGTGTAGGCGTACATCATGGAAAACGTAGCAAGAGCGTGGCATTCGGAACGTCGGTCGGGCGGCGTCTCCATGTAGCGGAGCAAGTCGTTCATCCAACCCATGTTCCATTTGTAGTTGAATCCCAATCCGCCGAGGTAAGTAGGACCGGTGACGGACGGCCAAGCGGAGGAATCTTCTGCGACGACGAGGGTGTCGGGATAGTAACGGAATACGGTCTCGTTCAGCTTGCGGAGAAATTGCAGGGCTTCCAGGTATTCGGTGCCGCCGTGCCGGTTGAACGTGTGCATGTCGGACGGCTTGTCGAAGTGCAGGTCGATCATGCTGGCGACGGCGTCGACCCGAAGCCCGTCGAAGCGGTAGACGTCGAGCCAGAACAAGGCGTTGGAGATCAGGAAGCTCTGCACCTCGGGTTTGCCGAAGTCGAAGGCGAGCGTCCCCCAGAGCGGCTTCTCCGCGAGGCGGGCATCCGCGTGCTCATACAGCGGCGTCCCGTCGAACAGGCGCAGGCCGTGATCGTCCTTGCAGAAATGGCCGGGCACCCAATCGAGCAGCACCCCGATCCCGCTGCGATGGCAGCGGTCGATGAGCGTCTGCAAGCCGTCTGGCGGGCCGTAGCGGGCGGTCGCCGCATAATAGCCGGTCGCCTGATAGCCCCAAGACAAGTCGAGCGGGTGCTCCGCGAGCGGCATCACCTCCAGATGGGTATATCCCATCGAGACGGCGTAATCGACCAACTCGTCGGCGAGGCGCTCATAGGTCCAGAATTGTTCGGGACCGTCGATCTTCCAAGACCCCAGATGCACCTCGTAGATGAGCATCGGCCGCTCGTAAGGCGGGCTGCCGCGCTTCCGTTCTTGCCACGCCCGATCCTGCCGGTCATTGCCGTTCAGGCGAGCGACGACGGATGCCGTTCCGGGCCGGAGCTCCGACCGGAAAGCGAAGGGGTCCGCCTTCAGCGACCGGCGGCCAAACGCGTCGATCAGCTCGTACTTGTAGAGGTCGCCCTCGCCCATTCCCGGGACGAAGCCGTGCCAGACGCCGGTCGTTCCGGCTTGGGCCAGGGCGTGGCGTTCGCCGTCCCATCCGTTGAACGGACCCGCTACCCGAACCTCCCGCGCGTTAGGCGCCCATACGGCGAATCGTACGCCGCGAAGACCGCCGTCCTCTGTTATATGCGCTCCGAACGACCGATAGGCACGGAACAGCTCGCCGTGGTTGAACAAGTACAAATCTTCCTGGGAGAGTTGCGGAGAGATAGCCGTCATTCCGGGAACGCCTCCTTCGACAACGGTGGGGTCAAGCCTTTAACATAGCGTTAACAATTTGTCATTATTTCTTACATTTCACACCAATATTACACTCATTATAGAGGAAAACTTCGTTGATTTCATCCGAATTCTCAAAATATATTTCACATTCGCGCATATTCGTCAAAAACAGACTGCTTGAGTTATATCCATGTCATGTTTCGACACTTTGGGCGCCAGCAAGCGGGAACCGCAGCATCCTTGGCGGCCGAGGGCTGCGCAGCTGGAGCAAACGCAAAAGACGAGCGCCGAGTGGCGCCCGTCCGAATAAGAATTAGCGGGATATTGAATCGCTAATGAAATTCCTTCGTCTTGCCGATTAGCGTTGCGCCCAGGCGATGTGGCCGAAGCGCAGCTCGTTCTTGAGCTGGCGCACGTTGGTATCCTTGTCGATGACGACCGCTTCGATCCCGGCCATCTCGGCGAAGTCGAGCAGCTGCTCTGTCGTGACTGCGAACGAGTAGACCGTATGATGCGCGCCGCCGGCGAGGATCCACGCTTCGGCGCCGACCTGCAGCGACGGCTGAGGCTTCCAGAGCACGCGGGCGACGGGCAGCTTCGGCATCGGCCGTTCCACGGCGACGCCCTCTACTTCGTTGATGATGAGGCGGAAACGATTGCCCATGTCGACGACGGAGGCGTTCAGCGCCGAACCGGCTTTGCCGTCGAAGACGATGCGGGCGGGATCCGCCTTGCCGCCGATGCCGAGCGGATGCACTTCGATGCGCGGCTTCGAGGCGGCGAGCGTCGGGCAGACTTCGAGCATATGCGCCCCCAGCACCATCTCGTTGCCCGGCTCGAAGTGATACGTATAGTCCTCCATGAACGACGTGTCGACGCCGCCGGCGATGACCTTCATGAGCCGCGTGAGCGCGGCCGTCTTCCAATCCCCTTCGCCCGCGAAGCCGTAGCCCTGCGCCATGAGCCGCTGGACGGCCAGCCCCGGCAGCTGCGCCAGACCGTGCAGGTCTTCGAACGTGGTCGTAAACGCCTTGAAGCCGCCCGTTTCCATGAACCGCTTCAACGCGATCTCCAGGCGCGCCTGGTAGGCGATCGCATCGCGGATCGGTCCCGGCTTGCGCCCTTCGGCCGCAATCTCGTATTGTTCGTCATACTCGCCCAACAACCGCTCGACCTCGTCATCCGCGACCGCATTCACGATCTGCACCAGGTCGCCGACGCCGTGCGTATTGACGGACCAGCCGAACTTGATCTGCGCTTCGACTTTGTCGCCTTCGGTCACGGCAACCTGCCGCATGTTGTCGCCGAATCGGACGACCTTCAGACCGCGGCTCTCGGTGAAGGCAACCGCGGTGCGCTGCCAAGCGCCTAAGCGGTCCCGGACGGCCGCATCCGCCCAATGTCCGACGATCACCTTGCGCGCGATGCCCATCCGTGCGCCGATGAAGCCGAATTCCCGATCGCCGTGCGCCGCCTGGTTCGTGTTCATGAAGTCCATGTCGATCGTATCCCAAGGAATATCCCGGTTGTATTGCGTGTGCAGGTGAAGCAACGGCTTGCGCAGCTCCGACAGTCCTGCGATCCACATCTTCGCCGGAGAGAACGTATGCATCCAAGTGACGATGCCCGCGCAACGTTCGTCCGAATTGGCCGCGACGATGACGCTGCGAATCTCTTCGGACGTCGTGACAACCGGCTTGAACGTCACCGGGTAAGGCAAAGCTTGAGTCAGGCCTTCGGCGATCTCGGCCGAATGCGCATTCACTTCTTCGAGCGTCTCCGGCCCGTAGAGATGCTGGCTGCCGGTGATGAACCAGAATACGTAAGGCTTCACTTGGAGCATGATTCTACCTCCCATGATTTCATTTAACTTGTACGTACCTATTTATCGCCTCTTAGTTTACAAGATCTATCTTGTTATTTCAAGCTTCAAGCGACGATTCGCACGATAAATGATCGGAATATGGATCTCCGAAATCACAACTTGTATTTACAACATATGTACCAAAAAAAAGAGGCTCTCCCGGATCTTGCGATCGTAGGAGAGCCTCTTCCCCGCCCCTTCGATTAGAAGGTCGGCAGGTTGTCCAGATTGTTGTCCTCGCGGCCGTCCGGATCCGAGCGCAGGTGCTCGTCGCCGTCGCGGCCCTTGAAGACGTTCACGTTCTCGAGCTCGTCGTTCTTGGCCATCTGCTGCGCTTGCTTGTAGTCGACCACTTGGCCGTTGGACAGCTGCAGCTCGATAATATCGCCGTCGCCGTTTTTGCGCACGGCCACGATCTGTTCGCGGTTCGCCATTGTACCTTCCACCTCCCGACAGGAATATTCTCCCGTCCCGGAGGCGAAATTATTCGACGGCCTTCATCCGGAAGGCGACGAAGTACGTCCGGTTCGCATACAGCGTGAACTCCGGATGCGTCGGCGCGCCCCAGCTGTCGTCCCCGCCTACGCCCATCTGGCGCCCTATGATCCGCACGACCGTCCGGGATGGCTCGGGCAGCAGGTCGTGATGCGAATAATCCTCGAGCTCTTGCGGCAGATAAGGGCTCGCGTTCCATTCGAAGCGCGGCGCGCCCTCGAAGCGCAAGCCGCCGCCTGCGGCGTTCGCGACCGATGCGGACCGCACCTCCGTCTTGTTGCCCGACTCCTGCGGCCGCAGGTAAGGCGTAACCTGTTCCTTCACGAGTCCCTCATAGCGTCCGACCTTCGCGCCGCGGCTGCGGTCCCAATAGTTCTCGTGCGGCCCTTTGCCGTACCAGGACACCCGGTCGTACGCCGCATCCATCGCGATGAGGACGCCGTATTCCGGAATCTCGGGCAGGCCTTCGCCCGGCTGCAAGGTCAGCGCCACGTCGACGCTGCCGTCGCCATGCACGCGATACGACATCGCACATGCGGAGACCGGCGTCGTTGGCAGCTCGAAGTCCGCCGTGACGGCGACGCCGTCATTCGTCCGCTCCCACCCGAAGCTCCGCAGCTTCCGGCCCGCGCCGGCTTCGCGCCAGACGGCGGAACGCGCCGGCAGCCCGTTGCCTTTGTCGTTGTCGGTGTGCGCCCGCCAGAAGTTCGGCGCCGGCGCCGCGAGCAGCCGCTCCTCCCCGCCGAGCAAGTACGAGACCAAATCCCCCGTGCCGGTGTCGAAGCGCAATTCGAAGCGGTCTCCCTCTACCGTCAGGTTCCCGCCCTGATCGCGCACCTTCACCGGCCCTTGCGGATGCTGCTCGTCAAGGAAGGGCTCGTGCGCGAGCGGCAGCTCGAATTGGCCGAAGGCGATCTCGTGTCCCGTCGTCGCCCATGCGGTATCCTCCCGCAGGACGACGCTAAGCGTCAAGAGATACTCCTCGCCGCGGGCGGCTCGGGTCGGGTACGCTTCGGACAGGTCGACGGCCGCGGATTGCCCCGGCGCCGCCTGAATCGCCGTCCGTCCCTCCAAGACCGGCACGCCGCTCGCAGTCGTCCGCCAGACGAGGTCGTACGCGGACAGGTCGGTGAACAGGAATTTGTTCGTCAGCGTGAACCGGCCTTCGCGCAGATCTGCGGCGTCGAATCGGACGTTCTGATAGCAGGCTTTCGTCTCCAGCAGCTTCGGCGTCACCGTCCGATCTGCGAACAGCAGGCCGTTGCCGCTGAAGTTGCCGTCGTGCGGAGATTCGCCGAAGTCGCCGCCATACGCCAGGAACGGCTTGCCGTTCGGGCGCTTCGTCCGGATCGCCTGATCCGCCCAGTCCCAGATGAAGCCGCCTTGCAGGACGGGGTAACGGTCGAACAAGTCCGCGTACTTGAACAGATTGCCGTTGGAGTTGCCCATCGCGTGGCTGTACTCGCAGAGAATGAAGGGCTTGCGCGGCCGGCCGGGATGACTCGTCGCGTAAGTTTCGATATCCTGGGGCTTCGTGTACATCTGGCTCTCCACGTCGGATGCCGATTCCCACTTGCGGCAATGGAAGATGCCTTCGTAGTGCACGACGCGGGTCGGATCCTGCTCCCGCAGATAGTCGTGCATCTTGACGAAGTTGTCGCCGCCCCAGGACTCGTTGCCGAGCGACCAGATGACGATGGAGGGATGGTTCTTGTCCCGCTGCAGCATCGAGTTGCATCGGTCGATGACGTTCGCGGTCCATTCCGGCTTGCTCGCCGGCACGGATCTGGCATCGTTTTCTTCCGAATCCCCGTATTGCCAGCTGCCATGCGTCTCGAGATTCGTCTCGTCAATGACATAGAGCCCGTATTCGTCGCACAGCTCGTACCACTTCGGATGGTTCGGGTAGTGGGACGTACGGACGGCGTTGATGTTGTGCCGCTTCATGAGGAGGATGTCCTTCACCATGTCCGCCACGGACAGCGCGCGGCCGGTATCGCAGGAGAATTCGTGGCGGTTGACGCCTTTGAAGACGACGCGTTCGCCGTTGATCCGCATCAGTCCGTCGGCCGCGATCTCGAAACGGCGGAAGCCGACCTTGCAGCTCGCGAACTGTAGGGCCTCTCCTTGCGCATCCCGCAGCGTCAGCACGAGCGTGTACAGGTTCGGCTGCTCCGCGCTCCATTTGAGCGGGCGGCTCACGCGAACGGCGCCTGCGGCTTCGCGGGATTCCGCAGTGCCGACGGCCGCCTCGATGCGCAGCGGCGAAGCGAGCGCCGGCTTGCGATCCGCATCGTAGAGCTCGGCCGAGATCGTGACGGAGCCGGCATCCTGAGCGAAATAGTTGTCGAGGCGCAGCTTCACCTGCAGCTCGGCATCTTGGAAGTCGTCGTCCAAGCCGGTCCGGACGGCGAAGTCGTAAATGTGCGTCTTCGGCGCGGTGTAGAGATAAACATCGCGGAAGATGCCGCTCAGCCGCCAGAAATCCTGATCCTCCAGCCAGCTGCCGTCGCACCACCGGTACACCTCGACGGCCAGCTTGTTCTCGCCTTCGATCAGATACGGCGTCAGGTCAAAGTCGGCGGGCGTAAAGGTATCTTCGCTGTAGCCGACCAGTTCCCCGTTCAGCCAGACATAGAAGGCGGACTCCACGCCTTGGAAGCTGATGAACACCGGCTGGCCGGCCCAGCCCTCCGGCACGGCGAACGTCCGGACGTACGATCCGACCGGGTTGTAGACCGTCGGCGCGAACGGAGGCTCGATCGGCTCCCGTTCGCTCCAGGGGTAGCGAATATTCGTATATTGCGGATAGTCGTAGCCTTGCAATTGCCAATGGGAAGGCACGGGAATCTCGTCCCAGCCGGCACAATCGTAGCTAGGCGCTTCGAAGCCGCGCGCGCGCTTGTCCGGATTCTCCGCCCAGAAGAACTTCCAGGCGCCGTTCAGCGACAGATAGGAAGCGGACTTCTCCCGCTCTCCGGCGAGCGCCTCCTCCAACGAGCCGTGCGTGATGAACGTCGCATGGGCGTCCATGCGGTTCAACTGATAGATCTCCGGGTTGTTGTTCCACTCCGGGTAGCCGTTCTTCGGCGGCGTATATACAAGCTTGGTCTTGGTCAAGACGAACGCTCCTCTCCGTGGTCGGTTGCATGAACGGGTTGCATCGGGGCTAACCTTTGTATCGATCAACCGGGCTGCGCGATAATCGCGACGCCCCGGCCCGGCACGGTGACGGCGCCGGATACGGCTTGCCCGGTCAGCAGATCGACGCCGGCCGCGCCCGTCTCCGCCGTCGCGGGCTCGGCGAGATGGTTCAGCAGGAACAAGTACCGCTGTCCGTCCTTGACCCGCACGGTCGCTTCCAGCCCTTCCGGCGCTTCGACGAGCGGCTGAATTCCCTTTTCCGCCGTCAGGCGCGCCAGAAAGTCCTGCATGAACGCCGCGTCCGGGCTGGTCGCTACGTACCAGGCTTGACCGGCGCCGAACCGATTCACCGTCAGGGCCGGCATCCCCTTGTAGAAATCGGAGCCGTATTCGGCCACGACCTCCGCGCCTTCGGCACGGATCAGGTCGCAGAGCAAGCCGCAGGCATAAGTCCCTTTCAGGACGCCTTGCTCTCCTTTTACCACGATCCGGTTGCTTTGATCCGGGAACAGCGCGTCGATCTCCTCCGCCCAGATGCCGAGCAGCTTGCGCAGCTCCCCGGGATAGCCGCCGAGCGTTACGAGATCGTTCTCGTTCACGATGCCGCTGAAGAAGGTCGTCACGAACGTGCCGCCCGCCGCCGCGAACGCCTCGGCCTTCTGCGCGAAGCCCGGCTTCACCATGTAGAGCACCGGCGCGATGACGATGTCGTAGCCGCTCAGGTCGGCTTCGACGCTCACCATATCCGTCGGGATGCGCAGCTTGAACAGCGCGTCGTAATACTTGTGAACCTCGTTCACGTAGTTCAGTCCGACGGTCGGACCGCTGGACAGTTCCACCGCCCAACGGTTCTCCCAGTCGAAGACGATCGCGACCTTCGCCGCCGAACGCGCGTCGAGCAGTCGATCGGACAGCGCCTGCAGCTCCGCTCCCAACGCCGCCGTCTCTCTGAAGACGCGGGTATGCTCATGCCCGACGTGCTCGATGACCGCCCCGTGGTACTTCTCGCAGGCGCCGACCGAGCGGCGGAGCTGGAAGAACAGGACCGTGTCCGCGCCGCGCGCGACCGCTTGGTAGCTCCACAGCCGCATCACGCCGGGGCGCTTCAGCGAGTTGTAGGCCTGCCAGTTCTGCTGGCTCGGCGTCTGCTCCATGAGCATGAACGGCTGGCCCTGCTTCAGGCCGCGCATCAGATCGTGCGTCATCGCCGTCAGGCTGACCGGCGTCGTCAACGAAGGATAATTGTCCCAGGACACGACGTCGAGATGCTTGGCCCACGCGAAGTAGTCGAGCTCCGGATAGAGGCCCATCAAGTTGGTCGTGACCGGCAGATGCGGCGTATGCTTCTTGATCTCGTCGTACTCGAGCTTATAGCAATCGAGCAGGCTCTCGGATTGGAAGCGGCGGTAGTCGAGGGACATGCCTTGGAAATTCGTGTTGCTGCCGCCCCATTCCTCGCTGAGCTCGTTCGGCGGCACGATCTCGTCCCATTCGTAGAACGTGTGCCCCCAGAAACGGGTATTCCACGCCCGGTTGAGCGCGTCCAAGCTGCCGTATCGGCGTTCCAGCCACGATCGGAAAGCGGCCGCGCAGTTATCGCAGTAGCAGTACCCGCCATATTCGTTCGAGACGTGCCAGACGAGAATCGCGGGATGATCCTTGTAACGTTCGGCCAGCTTGCCCGCGATCAGGCGGGAGTAGCGGCGGAAGACGGGCGAGTTGGGACAGGAATTGTGCCGCCCGCCGAATTTGCGCTTGCGCCCGTGGTAGTCGACGCGAGTCACCTCGGGATACCGCTTCGCCATCCAAGCCGGATGTGCGCCCGTACTCGTGGCTAGACATACGTAGACGCCGTTCGCGTGCAGGCGGTCGATCGTAGCGTCCAGCCAGGCGAAATCGTACGTATCCTCGTTCGGCTGGCTGAGCGCCCAGGAAAAGACGTTGATCGTCGCGACGTCGATGCCCGCCAGCTTGAACATGCGGTCGTCTTCGGGCCATGTATCCGCTTCCCATTGTTCCGGATTGTAATCCCCGCCGTACCAGATCTTCGGCAGCTTCTCGTTGATCACGTCGTACACTTCCTTCATGTATAAGGATATCTCTATATTAATGGAGCGCTCTTTCGAGTAAAATATAATCATTCTCTATAGCGATATAAGAATATAACGATCAAACGGGGGTGCCCCAAATGGATTCTCTGCGCCGCTTCGCGTTGACGCCCGGGATCGAGCACCGGCTCCCGCTGTTCGTCGAGACGATCGGCACGATGCCCGATGAGAGCAAGATGGTACGCGCCGAAGGCTACCCCTACTATCACTGGCTGCAGACGGTCGAAGGAGAGGGACTTTTCACCTTCGCAGGCCGATCTTACGCCCTTCCCGTCGGCAGCGGCTTGCTCCTCTCGCCGCACGTGCCTCATTCGTATGCGGCCGTCGGCGGCAAGTGGCATACCGTCTACCTGACGTTCGGCGGCCCCGCCGTGCCGGAGATGCTGCGCGCGCTCGATCTGTCGGAGACCGGCGTCATCAAGTGGGACGCGTACTCGCCGCTCGCCGGCTTTCTTCACGGGATGCTGGACCGGATGGAGTCCGATTCCGATCTATTCGGCCTGAACGCCTCGTCGGATGCGTACCGGTTCCTGCTCACGCTGCGCCAATACGGCAGATTCGACAACCAAGCCTCCATCGTCCATACGTCCGAGAAGGTTCGCCCGCTGATCGATTGGATCGATCGGAGCTACGCCGATCCGGAGATCGGCCTTTCCGAGATGCTGGCGGTGCTGCGGCTGCCGTCGAGCACCACGAACGAGCTGTTCCAGCGCACGTTCGGCCAATCGCCGTACAGCTATCTGGTCCAGTACCGCATCCGCAAAGCGAAGGAACTGCTGATCGCCGCCCCCGATGCGACGGTCAAGTCGATCGCGCTGAAGGTCGGCTTCCGCGACGTGAGCCACTTCGTCGCCACATTCCGTCGCAAGACCGGACTGCCGCCAGAACGGTTCCGACAGCTGTACAAGTGAGGGCGGCTCGATGATGGCGGCGCTATCTATGGGCACGTACGAATCCGACCGTTGACAGAAGAGCGGACACGTGTATAATTTGGGATATATTTCATGTGCGGAAAGGGTGGTTGCGATGAAAAGTGTCGCTGTTCGTTCGGTAGAAAAGTCGATACTTCTTTCTATTTGCATTTTCATTGCGCCGATGTACCCCACCGTTTAATGCCGCGTCACAAAAGCGGTTGTATCCAGGGTCATGGCGATGTTGCCATGGCTTTTTTTGGCGTTCAAAGCGATCGGACTCAGCAGGTGATCTCATCGTTTGGAGGAGCGGAAGCCTATGAATCAGGGCCGAACGATCAAGCAGCTTATCAAGCGGGAAGGGTTTAAAATCTTTTTACAGCTATGCATGAAGTACAAGCACTTCTATGGGATGGTACTCCTGCTGCAATTACTCGGAACCGGCGTCTCTTTGCTGCTGGCGGAAACCGGACGGCGATTGATCGATACGGGATCATCCAGATCTCCGTCGACAATCGCCGAACTCATATTCGCCCTAGCCGTGTTCATTCTGCTGGGACTTGTCATTTCCTATTTTACCAGCGTCTGCAATCAGATCATCAATACCAAAATCGTATTTCAGATGAGGCAGATGGCGCTTCGACAACTTCTGCGGCTATCTTTGAGCTATCACGAGAGCAAGCACAGCTCTCAAGCCAACCACCTGTTGTTCAACGAATTGGAAGTCTTTAAGCAATTCATTGTGTTCGACGTGATCAAGCTGGTCTCCTTGCCCTTTTCCTTTATCGCCATCGGCGTTTATATGATGTCGGTCAATGCCGTACTCGGCATTGTTTCTTTGTGTATCGGACCGCTCCAGCTTTTTAGCAATCTCGTAACGAAAAAAGCTTTTAAGGAATTGGTGGCCCGGCAACAGGCGAATGGCGGAGAAGTCTTTCATCACATGGGCGAAGCGATGGCCGGCATTCGAGAGATCAAGATGAACCAGCTTGAACGTCCCGTCCTCCAAAAGTTTGGCAAAGTGAGCGACGATGGTATACGGCTTTGGATTTCGATTGAGAAAATGGAAGCGTTTCGAGAATTCGTTCGCGTCTTGCCGGAAAAACTGGGTTACTTGATAGGCATGGGGGTTGGGGCTTTTCTGATCGCCAACGGCAGCATCGGGCCGGGCGCTTTGATCGCCTTTATCGCTTTACTCGACAGAACCACCGAACCGTTCGCCAGCATCGTGGGCATCATCGGCTCTCTGCAAAGGGTCTCGTCGGGAGCGGAGAGATTGCTCGACCTGATGGAGATGTCCACGGAAAACGATAGCCAAGGTCGGACCCTCGAATCGAAGCCGGCGAGCATCCAATTCGATGGCGTTCATTTTGCTTATGAAGAGAATCGTCCGGTATTGAGAAACGTAACTTTTACCGTGCCGGCTGGCAAGACGCTTGCTTTGGTGGGCCCTAGCGGGGGAGGCAAGAGTACGATCGTCAAATTGCTTTATCGCTTTTACCACCCGGGCAAAGGCGCCCTCCGGATCAACGATCACCCGATTGAGGAATATTCTCTTGATTCCTTAAGAAGAAATCTGTCTGCCGTCGCGCAAGACGTTTACTTATTCGACGATACCATCGGCAATAATATGGCCGTCGGCGTGGGCGACATTGACAAGCAAGAGCTGTATCTCGCTGCGAAACTCTCGCAATCCCTTAGCTTTATCGAGAAATGGCCCGAACAATTCGAGACGCGAGTCGGAGAACGGGGCATCAAGCTCTCACAAGGACAAAAACAGCGCATCGCCATCGCGCGCGCCATTTTGCGGAAGCCGTCGATCTTGATTCTGGACGAGCCCACCTCCGCCCTGGACGTGGAGACCGAGGCGATGTTCCAGGCGAGCCTTTCGGAGTGGGCCGGAGACGCCACCAAGATCATCATCGCGCATCGGCTGTCCACGATTCGAGACGCGGACTATGTCGCTTTCCTCGAGGACGGGGAGATTTGCGAATTCGGCAGCCCCCGCGAGTTGATTGCCGCAGGCGGCCGGTTCGCGGACTTCTGGAGGAAGCAAGAAATCGTGGAATTTGCGATTTGATGGAAGCTAATCGGGTAAAGCGTGCGATTGGTCGGCTATTTATGCAACCAGAAGGCACAACGTACTAAACGCTAGCGGGGAACGAATGTACAACGTGAACAGCCTGCCGGATCAGACAGGGGAGTTAGCATCTAATCACTGAAAGTGATTTCGAGAAAATAAATTGAGGTGCAATATGAATCCATCTATGAAAGCCTTATTTACTGCCCAGATTGTAGCTGAAGCCGCGCAACGATATAGCTTCAAGCCAAACGAGCTAAGATTACTGGGGAACAATCAAAATTATACTTTCGGAAATTCAAATTATATAATTCGAATAACTCATTCGTCTCATAGGTGTCGAGAGTTAATCCAAGGAGAGTTGGAATGGATTCAATATCTTGCTGATAAAAATGTTCCCGTGTCATCTCCTGTTAAGTCAGTTAACGGCGAACGAATTGAGATGTTAGACGGATTTATTGTCGTGGCATTTGACAAAGCACTTGGATCTCCTTGGACAGATGCCATTACTCAAAACGAAGAATTCGAAAAGCTGGGTTCTGTTATCGGTAGAATGCACGCAGTAACCAAAAACTACATTCCCAGCTCACAGGAGATTGAAAGATTCACCTGGGATGACAATGCACTTTTAAGAGATTTCATGAGTAATGTCCCCACTTCTCAAGAACTCGTGATTACTCATTTTGAATCACTTATGCAGAGGGTTCGCAAGTTACCACGTGAATGCGAATCATTTGGACTCATTCATGGTGATTTCTGTTTTGGTAACTATGCAGTCCAACCAGATGGAAATATTACTGTTTTCGACTTTGATGAGTGTCAATACGGTTGGTTCATGCAGGATATTGCCGTTAACTTATTCTATGGAATTGCTGTACCAAACCCGAACGAAGATGTAGTGTCTTTTGCCAGAAGGTATCTTACATCGTTCTTTGAGGGTTACTACAAGGAAAACAGGATTGATTATAAATTGTTGCAAGACTTACCGCTGTTTCTAGATATGAGACAAGTTATTCTTTATTCTGCCCTATATAGAAATGGAAACCTTGGATCCCTCGATTACTGGTCTCAGGAGTTCTTGAAACGAGCGAGACACAATATGGAAAACAATTTATCAATGATTGAAATGGATATTTTGAATTTCTAGCTTACTGGCTGTTTTACTCAACTATTTGTTCATTGTGCAACCGGGTAACGAAAGTTCAAACGAACCGCCTAATGAAAAGGCGGTTTTTCTTTTAGTCAGAAATCAACATTCAAAGATACTGAGCCAAATCAAAGAGGACTGCACCGACGCAGCTTAATGCTGCGAAAGAACAGTCCAGTCCTTTTTCCTGGAAGCCCGAAGGATGCCCCGCATACTTTCGAGTTACCCTTTTTTGACCTCGGCCACAAAGTCCCTCGCCAGCTTCGTCAACCCTTCGAAGTTCCCGGCTTCGATCAGAGGTTTGTTCACCAGGTTGTTGCCCAAGCCGACGGCCACGGCGCCCGCCTCGATCGCGGCGCGGATGTTCTGCAGGTTGACGCCGCCGGTGGCGATCATCGGAATGTGGTCCAGCGGCGCGCGAATCTCCTTCAGATAGTTCAGTCCGAGCGAGCCTAGCGGGAATACCTTGACCGCTGAAGCGCCCGCCTTGTAGGCGCGAACGATCTCGGTCGGCGTCATCGTGCCCGGCCAGACATCGACGCCGTTCTCGACGCCGTAGTAGACGACCTCTTCGTCCAGATTCGGCGAGATCAAATATTGTGCGCCTGCGGCGACCGCTTCCTTGGCTTGTCCGATATCGAGTACCGTGCCCGCCCCGATGCGCATGCGTCCCTCGTATTCGGAACGGAAGCGCGAGATCATGCCCAGCGCGCCGTCCGTATTTAGCGTAACCTCCATGAACACGATGCCGCCGTCGTACAGCGCCTTCGCCACGGCGTCCGCGCTTTGGACGGATATTCCCCGAATGATGGCTACGATCTTTTCTTGCGATAAGGCTTTCAGCGTTTCCGTACGCATCCCGATTCCTCCTGTCGGTCAAGCTCTTGCGGCTTGACGCGCTATGCCGCCGCGATCGCGGATCTCCTCTGCAGCACCAGTGTACCACCATGCCCCGGCCTTGAAAAGCTTGAGTGCTACTGCGCACGCCCGCCGCAGCATCCGTCTTCGTCCGCACAGCAAGATCGATAACCCGTTTACCGTCGACCGCCTTTCGCTCGCACCTTCCACTCCTCCCATAGCGCCGATAGTCGATTCTTTCGACTATCTCCCTCGCTTCCTCTCTTCTTACAACCCCGTTAGTCGATTCTTTCGACTATCACCCTCGCTTCCTCTCCTTCTACAACCCCGATAGTCGATATTTTCGATCATCTCCCTCGCTTCCTCTCTTCCTACACCCCCGTTAGTCGATTCATTCGACTATCTCCCTCGCTTCCTCCCCTGCTACAACCCCGATAGTCGATTTTTCGACGATCCCACAGGTCCGGAGCTTCCTCCACTTCAGCACCATCAGCAGCAGTTCCATCACCATCGCCGCGCACCCCAATACCCTCCCCTAAAAATAAAAATCCCGCCCGGCTCCCGAAGGAGTCCGGACGGGACTGATGATCTTCCGCGGTCTTATACGGCGCTCCGCGCGCCGCTATCGGAGAATTGGCTGTTGTACAGGTCGGCGTAGAAGCCGCCTTGCGCCAGCAGCTCTTCGTGCGTGCCCTTCTCGATGACGCTGCCCTTGTTCATGACGAGGATCAGATCCGCTTCGCGAATCGTCGACAGCCGGTGCGCGATGACGAAGCTCGTACGGCCTTCCATCAGCGCGTTCATCGCCTTCTGGATCTGCACCTCGGTCCGCGTATCGACGCTGCTCGTCGCCTCGTCCAAGATGAGGATCGCCGGGTCGGCCAGGATGGCGCGGGCGATCGTGAGCAGCTGCTTCTGCCCTTGGGACAGGTTCGAAGCCTCTTCGTTCAGAATCGTATCGTACCCGTCCGGCAAGGTGCGGATGAAGTGGTCGGCATGCGCCGCTCGGGCCGCCTCCACGATCTCGTCCTCGGTCGCGCCAACGCGTCCGTAGGCGATGTTGTCCCGGATCGTGCCGTTGAACAGCCACGTATCCTGCAGCACCATGCCGAATAGACTGCGCAGGTTGCCCCGTTTCAACCGCGTAATATCCACGTCATCCACGGCGATGGCTCCCTCGTTCACCTCGTAGAACCGCATGAGCAGGTTGACGAGCGTCGTCTTGCCCGCCCCCGTCGGTCCGACGATGGCCACCGTCTGGCCGGAGCGGACGTCGATGTTCATGCCTTCAATGAGCGGAGCGTCGGCCTTGTAGCCGAAGCTGACGTTGCGGAAGGCGACGTTCCCTCGCGCGCGGGACACGTCCAGCTCCTCCTTCGCTTCGGGAACCTCCTCCTGCTCGTCGAGCAGCTCGAACACCCGCTCCGCCGACGCGATCGTCGACTGGATGATGTTCGCGATGTTCGCCGTCTGCGTGATCGGCATCGTGAACTGCCGTGCGTATTGAATGAACGCCTGGATGTCCCCGATCTTGATCGAGCCGCGCGTGACCAGCACGCCGCCGACGACGCTGATCGCTACATAGCCGATGTTGCCGATAAGGCTCATGAGCGGCATGATGATGCCGGACACGAACTGCGCCCGCCAGCCGGCGTCGTACAGCTCGTCGTTGATGCCGTCGAACTTGGCGAGCGCCTTCTTCTCGTGTCCGAACGCCTTGACGATCTGGTGACCGGTGTACATCTCCTCGACGTGTCCGTTAAGCTCGCCTAGATGCTTCTGCTGTCCTTTGAAATAGGTCTGCGAGCGTCCCGCGATCGCCTTGAT
Organism: Cohnella nanjingensis; assembly: GCF_014212125.1. Classification (GTDB taxonomy): domain Bacteria; phylum Bacillota; class Bacilli; order Paenibacillales; family Paenibacillaceae; genus Cohnella; species Cohnella nanjingensis. The sequence continues at coordinate 18,497 of NZ_JACJVP010000038.1, read as the reverse complement.
CACGAGGAAGCTGAGCGGCAGCGTCAGCACGAGGATGAGCGTGAGCAGCGGACTGATCGTCAACATCATGATGATGACGCCGATCAGCGTGACGACCGAGGTGATAAGCTGCGTCAGGCTCTGCTGCAGCGTATTGCTGATATTGTCCACGTCGTTGACGACGCGGCTCAGAATCTCGCCGTGCGTCCGGGAGTCGTAGAACTTCAGCGGCATACGCGACAGTTTCTCGTTCACGTCGTTGCGCAGCCGGTACACCGTCTTCTGCGCGACGCCGGCCATCATGTATTGCTGCACGTAACCGAAGATCGAACTCAGAACGTAGAGTCCGGCGAGTATCGCCACGATGTTCCAGATGCCGTGATAGTCGATCGCGGCGCCCGGCACGCCCTTGATCTTGCCCATGATGCCTTCGAACAGCTTCGTCGTCGCATGGCCCATGATCTTCGGGCTCAAGATGGAGAATACGGTGCTCAGGATCGCCGTAGCGAACACCAGCAGCAGCTTGAAACGGAACGGCTTCAAGTAGCCCAGCAGCCGCCGGAACGAGCCTTTGAAGTTTTTGGCTTTCTGCCCCGGCATCGCCATCATCCCGGGCGGCCCGAATCCGGGACCGCGGCCGGGTCCGCCTGGTCCGCCGGGTCCGCCGCCTCCGGGACCTCTGCCGGCAGCGCCAGATCGGTTGTTTTCGTTCGCTTGCCCGCTCATGCGATCTCCTCCTCCGACAGCTGCGACGAGACGATCTCCCGATAGACCCCGGAAGCGCGCAGCAGCTCTTGATGCGTGCCGACATCGACGATTCTGCCCTCATCCAGCACGATGATCTGGTCGGCATCCATGACGGTGCTGACCCGCTGGGCGACGATAATGACGGTCGACGACTCCGTCTCCCCCTTCAGCGCGGCGCGCAACTTGGCGTCGGTCTTGAAGTCGAGCGCCGAGAAGCTGTCGTCGAACAGGTAGATGTCCGGCCGGCGCACGAGCGCGCGGGCGATCGACAGGCGCTGCTTCTGCCCGCCGGACACGTTCGTGCCGCCCTGGGCGATCGCCGATTCGAAGCCTTCCGCCATGCCCGAGATGAACTCGGTCGCCTGCGCGACGTCTGCTGCATGCCGGATCTCTTCCTCCGTCGCATCTTCCTTGCCGAATCGGATGTTGTCCGCGATCGTGCCGGTGAACAGCACCGCCCGCTGCGGCACGAGGCCGATCTGGGCGCGGAGCTCCGCTTGCTTGCGCTGCCGCACGTCGACCCCGTCGATGCGGACCGAACCGCTCGCCGCGTCGTAGAACCGGGGGATCAGATTCAGCAGCGTCGACTTGCCCGAACCGGTGCCGCCGATGATCGCGGTCACTTCGCCCGGACGCGCCTTGAACGTGATGCCCGAGAGCGCCGGCTGTTCCGCGCCCGGATAGCTGAAGGTGACGTCTTCGAACTCGACTTCTCCGCTGGTCGCGATACCCGACCTCGCATTCGGCGCGTCGACCAGCGTCGGAGGCAGGTCCAGCACCTCGTTGATGCGAACGGCCGAAGCGGATGCCCGCGGCACCATCACGAACATCATGGACAGCATAAGCATGGAGAACATGATCTGCATGGCGTATTGCAAGAAGGCCATCAAGTCGCCCACGGCCATATGGCCGCTGCCGATACGCTGCCCGCCGAACCAGATGATGGCGATCGACGAGAAGTTCATGATCAGCATCATGAGCGGCCACAGGGCGGCCATGATCTGGTTCACGCGAATCGAGGTGTCCGTCAGATCCCCGTTGGCTTCGACGAACCTTTTCTTCTCGTGCTCCATCCGGTTGAACGAGCGGATGACGCGGATGCCGGTCAGATTCTCGCGCAGCACCAGGTTCAGCTTGTCCAGCTTTTTCTGGATCACTTTGAAGAGCGGAATCCCCTTCCCGGCGATGGCCACGATCGTGAGAACCAGCACGGGAATCGCCACCACGAGCACGAGCGACAGCTTCGCGTCCTTGGACACGGCCATGATGATGCCTCCGATGCACATCATCGGCGCCATGACCATCATCCGCAGCATCATGACGAGCACTTGCTGCACCTGGTTAATGTCGTTCGTCGTCCGGGTGATGAGCGAGGCGGTCCCGACCTTATCGAACTCCTGCAGCGAGTAATTCTCCACCTGGTTGAATATCTTCGCCCGTACGATCCGGCCGAAGCCGGCCGCGATCCGCGACGAATACAAGCTGGCCAAAATGGAGACGACCGTTCCCCCGAGCGTGACCAGCAGCATGAAACCGCCGATCTTCAGGATGTAGTCGGTGTCTCCTTGGCGCTCGACGATGCCGATGTTGACGATGTCCGCCATCAGCGTAGGCAAGTACAGCTCCGAGAGCGACTGCAGCAGGATGAGCGCCATGACGAACGCGATCAGCCAGCGGTAAGGCTTCAGCAGCCGGAATAGCTTAAGCATCCGATGTCCATCTCCGTTTCTTTTTCTAATATTGTGAGTATACTCAGTATATATAGCGGCGTCAAGGAGAAAATGCCAGACGTTCCCAAACCCCCGAAATCCCAAGGAACATGGCGTTAGTTCCCTTATGCGGGACTTTCAAGTCTCCATGCGAACGCGCAACGCCTCTTATCGTACGATTCCTTTATGAACTGAATGTGAACCGGGCCGAATTTGTCGGCGAGTCCCAAATGTCATAAAATAAAAAAAGACCGAGACCGGTCGCAGAGTCGGATGAAGGAGGCACGCGTCTTGCAGTTCATCGATAACGGCAACCATCACGATCCCGCGCTGAACCTGGCGCTCGAGGAGTATACGCTCCGGCAGCTGCCCGGCGACCAGCCCTACCTGCTGTTCTACATCAACCGGCCATCCATCATCATCGGAAAAAATCAGAATACCGCCGAGGAAGTCAACGCGGCGTATGTGGAGAAGCAAGGCATTCAAGTCGTACGCCGGCTGTCCGGCGGCGGCGCGGTCTACCACGACCTGGGCAACTTGAACTTCAGCTTCGTCACCAAGGACGACGGCCAGTCGTTCCACGACTTCCGCAAGTTCACCGAGCCGGTCGTGGCGGCGCTGCGCGAACTCGGCGTCGAGGCGGAGCTATCCGGCCGCAACGACATTCAAGTCGGCGAGCGGAAGATCTCCGGCAACGCCATGTTCTCCACCAAAGGCCGCATGTTCAGCCATGGCACGCTGCTCTTCGACTCGCACATGGAGAACGTCTCTTCGGCGCTGAACGTCAACCCGCTGAAGTTCGAATCGAAGGCTACCAAGTCGGTGCGCAGCCGAGTCGCCAACATCGCGGAATTCTTGCGCGAACCGATGACGATCGAGGCGTTCAAAGCGCGGCTGCTCGCGTCGATCTTCGCCGGGGCGTCGCCGGTTCCCGAATACAAACTGACCGAGGACGATTGGACGGCCGTCCGCAAGCTGGCGGACGAGCGGTACCGGAGCTGGGACTGGAACTACGGGCTGTCTCCCGCGTTCAACTTGCGTCAGGCGAAGCGGCTCGCGGCGGGCACCTTCGACGTCCGGCTGAACGTTCAGGAAGGCAAGATCGCGGAAGCGGCCGTGTTCGGGGACTTCTTCGGCCGGGGCGAGGTCTCGGAAGTGACCGATCGGCTGAAGGGGGTTCGTTACGACCGCGAGTCCATCGCGGCGGCGGTGGCGGACGTCGACCTTGCCTTCTACTTCGGGCCGGTCGAACGCGAGGAATGGCTGCAGCTGTTCATCTAATATCTTAGAGGAGCGATGAATCATGACCACTTCCCTTCAAGCGGCGACGACGCTGCATAACGGCGTGAAGATGCCTTGGCTCGGACTCGGCGTCTGGAAAATGAACAACGACGAGGAAGTCGTGAACGCGGTGCGCTCCGCCATCGACGCGGGCTACCGCAGCATCGACACCGCCATGATCTACCGCAACGAGGAAGGCGTCGGCCAGGCCGTGAAGGCGAGCGGCGTCCCGCGGGATGAGCTGTTCGTCACGACGAAGATCTGGAACGAGGATCAAGGCTACGACAAAGCGCTGAAGGCGTTCGAAGACAGCAAGCGCCGCCTCGGCCTCGACTATGTCGATCTGCTGCTCATCCACTGGCCGGGCACGGACAAGTTCGTCGATACTTGGCGGGCGCTGGAGCGATTGTACGCGGACGGCCAAGTCCGCGCCGTCGGCGTATCCAACTTCAAAGTCCGCCACCTCCAAGAGCTTGCCGCGAACAGCCCGCTCGCGCCTATGGTGAACCAGGTGGAGTTCCACCCGCTGCTGACCCAGCAGGATACGCTGGCCTACTGCCGGCAGCACGGCATCCAGCTGGAAGCCTGGAGCCCGCTTATGCAGGGCAACCTGGATCAGCCGCTTCTCCGTTCGCTCGCGGACAAGTACGGCAAGTCCCCGGCGCAGATCGTGCTCCGCTGGGATCTCCAGAAGGGCGTCGTGACGATTCCGAAGTCTTCGAACCCCCAGCGGATCGCCGAGAATGCAGACATCTTCGACTTCAGCCTGACGGACGAGGAAGTCGGCCGGATCGAAGCGCTGAACGAGGAGCGCCGCTTCGGGGCGGATCCGGATACGTTCCTGTTCTAATCGGAACGATCGGTTCGGAAGCCGCGCAACCGAGCGTCTTCGATGGGCCTTTCGCTTTTCTCGCATCGCCAAAAGGGGTTGCCGCCCGCAAGATACGTCTTGCGATGCGGCAACCCCTTTATAAGTCCTACAGAATGTATAAGTTTTGCGTCTATCCATCCCCGTATGCCCGACGATAAAAACGCGTCACCGTCTAGAAAGACGGCGAAGCTGTTTTTACTTGGCGCCCCGTCTATACGCCGGTAAGCCCCAGCTTGTCCACGGTCCGCTTCAGCAGCGGCGGCAGCGGCGCGCGGAATTCGCGGCCGTCCGGCATGACAATGCGCCAGGCGTGCAGCAGCTGGTGGTTGATGCCGGCGAAGATCTTACCGCCGTACTTCACGTCTCCGAGCAGCGGATGGCCGATGCTCTGGAAGTGCGTGCGGATCTGGTGCGTCCGCCCGCTCACCAGCTCGACCTCGATGAGCGAATAGCCGTTCGCGTCCGACAACGCGCGGTAGCGCGTGGTTGCGGACTTCGTCTCCTCCGCCGCGTCCCGGGCGCCAGCCACGCGGCTGCGGTTCGCCTTCTCGTCGCGGACGAGCGCGCCCGTCAGCTCTCCCTCGCCCGCGAGCCGGCCCTCGACGACGGTCACGTAATACTTCTCCAGCTCGTGCTTCTGAATCCATTGGTTCAGTTGATGCAGCATGCCGGCCGTCTTGCCGATCAGTACCAGTCCGCTCGTATTGCGGTCCAGCCGGTTCGCCGTCGCCGGCATGAACAGCGGGCTGTCCAGCTCGCCTTTCTTGTACAGATAGGCGTGCACCCGGTTGATGAGCGTATCCTTCTGATCCGTCTGATCGGGATGCGTCAGCATGCCCGCGGGCTTCATCGCGACGAGCAGCTGATCGTCCTCGTAGACGACGTCGATATTCGCGTTGACGCCGACGTATTTCGCTTTTTTCTGACCGATCGACGCCTCGCCGTATTGCGTCTCTTCGATATACAGCAGCAGCTCGTCGCCGGCCGCTAGCTCGTAATCCTGTTTTTTGCGTTTGCCGTTCACCTTCACTTTGCCTTGGTCGATCATCTTGTAGATCTGGCCTAACGGCAAGTTCGGCATGAGATTGCGCAAGTAGCGGTGCAGCCGCTTGCCGCTCTCCGATGGCGTAACCGTGCGGGTAATCATGAATCCTTCCACGCTCCGTCTCTGGTCGAAATAACAACAGCGTACCAAGCCCGGGCCAAATGATCAAGTCGCCCTTACCCGGCGCCGGCCCACGTTCGAGGAGCAAGCGCGTTTTCCGCTCGTCCGTATGCCGGCGCCTTTGGGTCCGGGCGTCAATCCGGAAACAGAGCGAGACGCGCTCCGGTTGACCGAAGCGCGTCTCGCGCGAGCATACGTCGAACGACCGCGGCTATCGCTTGGACGGATCGTAAGGCTGTCCGGCCGCGGACGGACCGCGAACCGAACCGACCACGCCGGCGAGCACGAGCAGCGTCAGCACGTACGGCAGCATGTAGAGGAACTCGTTCGGGATATGCGCGGCAAAATCGAACTGCGTGATGAAGTTGCGAAGCGCCTGCGCCAAGCCGAAGAAAAAGGCGGCGCCGAACACGCCGTACGGGTTCCAGCGGCCGAAGATGAGCGCCGCGATGGCGATGAAGCCTTGGCCGGAGATCGTGTTGTGCGAGAAGTTGCTCGTCGTGGTCAGCACGATCGTCGCGCCGCCCAGACCCGCCAGCGCGCCGCTGATCAGGACGCCGACGTAGCGGTATTTGGTGACGTTGATGCCGACCGTGTCGGCGGCGCCGGGATGCTCGCCGACCGCGCGCAGACGCAGGCCGAACGGCGTCCGGAACAGCAGGTACGCGCTGAGCGGCACGAGCACGTAAGCCAGATAAGTCGTCGGATAGTTGTTGAAGAGTGCCTGGCCGATGAACGGAATGTCGGCGAGCCCGGGGATCGCGACCTTCGCGAAGGTCGCGTCCAGCAGCGGCGTATCTCCCGCGCCTTCGAACATGAACTTCACGAGATAGAGCGTAATCGCGAGCGCCAGGATGTTGATGACGACCCCGACGATCGTCTGGTCGGCCTTCACGCTGACGGTCGCGTAGGCATGCAGCAGCGCGAACAGCGTGCCGGCCGCGATGCCGCAGAGCACGCCGATCCACGGCGAAGCGCCCTCGCCACCGGCGTCCTGCATGTAGTAAGTGCCGATCGCGGCGGCGAACGCGCCGCCCGTCATCATGCCCTCGAGCCCGATATTGAACACGCCCGACCGCTCGCTGAAGACGCCGCCCAGCGCGGCGAAGATGAGCGCCGCCGAGAAGACGAGCGTCGAGTTGATCAGATCAGCCAGCATTGCCATCGGCGCTCGCCCCCTTCCGTTTGTTCGCCGCGCGCCGGTTGAGCAGCGGCTTGAGCAGCTTCGTGATGATGCCGTGCGAGGCGACGAAGAAGATGATGCTGCCGATCACGATGCGCACGATCTCCGTCGGCACGTTGGCGTCAAAGTTCATGCCGGCCGAACCGTAGGTGAGTACGCCGAACAGAATCGCGCCGAACAGGATGCCGACCGGATGGTTGCCGCCCAGCAGCGCCACCGCGATCCCGTCGAAGCCGTAGCCTTCGGAAGCGCCCGAAGCGACTTGATAATGGAACACGCCCAAGACGGAGAACACGCCGCCGAGACCGGCGAACATGCCCGAGATCATCATCGTCTTGATGAAGGTCGTCTTGACGTTGATGCCCGCCGCGCGCGCGGCGTCGGCATTGAAGCCGACCGCGCGGAGATCGTAGCCCTGCTTCGTCCGCCAGAGCAGAATGTAGAACAGCCCGACGCAGATCAAGCCGATCCAGATTCCCCAGTCCATGCGGGCGCCCCCCATCGCCTTGGACAGCCATCCGATCGACAGGGAAGCCGTCTCGTCGATGTTCGGCGTCTTCTGCTGGCCTTCCGCCACGAGGAACTTCATGAGCAGGAAGGTAGAGAGATAGAGCGCGATCCAGTTCAGCATGATGGCCGAGATGACCTCGTGCACGCCCCGGTACGCCTTCAGATAACCGCACAGCGCGCCCCACAGGCCGCCGCACAGCATGCCGACCAGCACGGCGAGCGGCGCGTGCAGGAACGCCGGCAGATGAATCTTGATCCCGACGAAGGTGGCCGCGGTCATGCCGATGATGTATTGTCCGTCCGCGCCGATATTGAAGACGCCCGCGCGGAAGGCGAAGCCGACCGCGAGACCCGTGAACAGAATCGGCGTGATCGTCAGCATCGTCTCCCCGATGTCGTAAGAGGTTCCGAACACCTTGCGGATCAGCGCGCCATAGGCGGCGATCGGATCGAAGCCGCCCAGCAGCATGACGATCCCGCCGCAGATCAGTCCCAGCAGGATGGCGACCGCGGGTACGAGCGCGGTCGGTTGATTCAGAGATGAGATCCACTTGCTCAAGCTGCTCCGCCTCCTTGGTCTTTCGATGCTTGGCCGGCCATCATCAATCCGATCTTGTCGTCGTCTTCGTCCAGCTCCGGATTGACTTCGCCCATGATCCGTCCGCCCGAGATGACCTGAATCCGATCGCTGAGCTTGTACAGCTCGTCCAGTTCATAGGAGATGAGCAGGATCGCCTTCCCTTCGGACCGGGCCTGCATCAGCCGTTCATGGACGAACTCGATGGCGCCGATGTCGAGGCCGCGCGTCGGCTGAACCGCCACGAGCAGCTGCGGATGGCGCTCCAGCTCGCGCGCGATGATCGCCTTCTGCTGGTTGCCGCCCGACAGCGACCGGGCTCGGCTCTGAACGCCCGCCGACCGGACGTCGAACTCCTCGACCAGCTTCTTGGCATACGTATCGATCTCTTTCTCGTTCAGGAACCCGCCGGGGAAAAACCGGTTCCGCTCGGAGGTCCCCAAGATCATATTCTCGCTCAGCGTAAAGTCGAGGACGAGCCCGTGCTTCTGCCGGTCCTCCGGAATGCTGGAGATGCCGGCTTCGATTCGCGCTCTGGTCGGCAGCCGGGTAATATCGGTTCCGTTCAACGCGATCTTCCCGCTCAGCGCGGGACGCAATCCCGTAAGCGCCTCCACGAGTTCATGCTGTCCGTTGCCGTCGACCCCGGCAAGACCCAGTATCTCTCCCGCTCGGATCGTGAGGGAGACTTCGTCCACCGCGTGCGTGCCGCGCTCGCCTCCCGCGACGGTCAAGCCTTCGACTTCGAGCACCACCGGCCCGGGTTCGCGCTTCTCCTTCTCCAATTGGAAGGAGACCCGGCGACCGACCATCATCTCCGCCAATTGACTCTCGTTCGTCTCCGCCGTCCGGACCGAGCCCACGACTTTGCCCCGTCGGATGATCGTCACCCGGTCCGAGACTTCCATGATCTCCTTCAGCTTGTGCGTGATGAGGATGATCGACTTGCCTTCGCCGGCGAGCTGCCGCAGAATCTGCATCAGCTCCTGAATCTCCTGAACGGTCAGCACGGCCGTCGGCTCGTCGAAGATCAGAATCTCCGCGCCGCGGTAGAGCGTCTTCAGAATCTCGACGCGCTGCTGCATCCCGACGGTGATATCCTCTACTTTGACGAGCGGATCGACCTTAAGTCCGTATCTCGCGCTCAGTTCCCGCACCCGCTCGTTCGCCTGCTTCAGATGAATCGACAAGCCCCGTACCGGCTCTACGCCGAGGACGATATTCTCCGCCACCGTGAACGGCTGCACCAGCTTGAAATGCTGGTGCACCATGCCGATGCCCAGCTCGATCGCCTTGCCGGCGCCATCGATCTTCACCTGCTTCCCGTTCACGCGAATCTCGCCTTCGTCCGGCTGATACAATCCGAACAAGATGCTCATGAGCGTCGACTTGCCCGCCCCGTTCTCGCCGAGCAGCGCGTGAATCTCTCCCTTGCGCAATTCAAGGCTGATGTCATCGTTCGCGACGATGCCGGGGAACCGCTTGGTGATTCCCTTCAACTCGACCACGGGTACCGATTGTTCCATTCCATTCAGCTCCTGTTCGAATAAAGGCTCTCAAGTAAAAACGGCTTCGCCGTCTTTTGAACGTATCAGAAAGTAAGTAAGAGTTTCACCTCTACTTAGCTGATACGCCTCCGATAAAAACGTATCGCCCTCTTCTGAGAAGATGGCGATTCCGTTTTTACTTGGAAGAGGGAAGTCGCGTTTTTATCGGAGAAAAGTTCCGGAAAAGAAAGGGCAAGGCCGATCGGCCTTGCCCTTGGCGACCATCTTTGCGACGATTTACGGCGCGGTAGGAACCTTGATGTCGCCGCTCACGATCTTCTGCGAGTATTCGTCGACTTTCTTCAGAATCTCGGCAGAGACGTTCGGATTATCCTTAGGCAAGCCTACGCCGCCTTCCGCAAGTCCGAGCTCGACGGTCTTGCCGCCTTGGAATTGGCCGTTCAGTACTTCCTTGGACACTTTGTAGACAGCTTCGTCTACTTTTTTCATCATGGACGTCAGCGTGACATCGTTGCCGAATTCCAGCGATTGGTCTTTGTCGACGCCGATGACCCATACTTTTTTGCCCGCTTTGAAGCGCTGCTTGGCTTCGGTGAAGACGCCGTTGCCGCTGCCGCCCGCCGCGATGAAAATAATGTCGTTGCCCGCGTCGTACATCGTGGCGGCCGCGAGTTTGCCGAGGTCCGGCTTGTTGAAGTCGCCTACATAGTTGACGGTCACCTTCGCGTCCGGATTCACCGCCGCGACGCCGGCTTTAAAGCCCGCTTCGAACTTTTGGATAACCGGCAGCTTCATACCGCCGACGAAGCCGATCTTGTTCGACTTGGTCGTGAGGCCCGCGACGACTCCGACCAGGAAGGAGCCTTCGTTCTCTTTGAACAGGACGGATTCGACGTTCGGCAGGTCGACGCTCGTGTCGATCAGCGCGAACTTCGCGTTCGGGTTCTGCTTGGCTACCGTCGTAGCCGCTTCTTGGAACAGGAAGCCGATGCCCCAAGTCAGATCGTAGCCGTCCTTAACGAAGTTGCTCAGGAACGGAATGTAGTCGCTGTCCTTCTTGCTCTCTTGGTACTTGACGGATGCGCCGTCGTCCTTCTCCAGCTTCTGGAGCGCTTCCCAAGCTTGTTGGTTAAAGGACTTGTCGTGGACGCCGCCGAGGTCGGTAACCATGCCGACTTTCTTGGTGCCGCCGGCGGATGGACTGGCCGGTTCGCTCGCGCTCGGGGATGCCGGCTCGCTTGGCGCCGCCGATTCGCTAGGCGATGCGCTCGCCGAAGGGGAGCTCGCGCCTTCGTTGTTCGCTTTTTTGCCGCAAGCGGACAAGACCAGGATCGCAGCCATGATGACGATCACCATTAGGCTGACGGGCTTCATACTTTTCTTGTACATGTTACGATCTCTCCCCATGTGTTCGTTTGGTCGAACATCTAATTGTCAAACGGAGACGCGCCGCGCCGCGGCAGCGCTCCGTCATAACCAATCCTCACGCCTGCTTCAGGAGCTCGGTCATATAACCGAAGAACCCATCGCGGTCCACGTCGTATACCAAATTGACCGGACGCCCCTCCGGATCCTCCTGCGTCCGCCCTTGCGCGAAGCCGTCCGTGCGGACGATGCTGCGCACCGTCTTCGTCTTCACGAGGTCGGGCTTGCCGACATAGGCGGCTGTCAGCACGTCCCATAAATAATATGTCGAGTTCGTCTCAAAGAATACGAGCGGCGGCACGAGCGCATAGCATTGGCCGATGAAGTCGATCGCCTCGTGGCGCCGAAGCTTCGCCCACGCATCCCGGACATCCAGCGTCAGAGGCACGCGGTTCGTGCTCTCCAGCGCGACGAGATCGATCGGAATGCCGCTCGCCCATACCCGCGCCGTCGCCTCGGGATCCCAATAGGCGTTCCACTCGGCGGTGCCGTCGTGCTCAGGCTCCTCAACGTTGCCCTTCGGCAGGAAAGTGCCGCCCATCCAGACCAGCCGTTCGATCCGCGCTTCGATCTCCGGAGACTCGTCCAGCGCGCGGGCGAGATCGGTCAACGGGCCGGTGAAGACGAGCGTCGTCTTCCCTTCCGTCTCCAGCACCTTCTGAATGAGATGACGATGGGCGGGCAGCGGGACGATCGGATTGTCGATCCGCTCCGCCTCGTTCAGGATCGGCAGCGCGTCCACGTAGAAGGACATGATGCGCCAGGCTGCGGGGAACGGATTCTTCCCCCTCGAATCGGATCTTGCCACTTCGATCTCGTCCCCGGCGCCGAACCGGTCGATAATCTTGCAGCTGGCTTGCACGGAAGGTTCCAGATAACCGTCTGCCGGAATGACGGAGACGCCGGTCAGACGCACGTCCGGCATACGCAGAAGCAGGAGCAGGGCAACGAAGTCGTCGCCTCCGCCGTCGTGATTGAAATAGACGTTCAAGAATGGCCCTCCCTAGTGGTCCGCTTGCATGCTTGTCTCCAAGACGCGATATATCACTCTCAGATCACATCAATCTTACATCCACGTAGAACTTGAAACGAGTTAATCTGTCCATATTGTGTATCAAAATCGAAAATAAATCAATACTTTGTCTAATCGTTCCCGGTGCCAAAAAAACGTAATCGCATACATTTGTATTTGATGTTATTTTTCATAACATTTATTAGAATATTCGCGCGTCTCGCGCCTTGCATGGCGCGATAATCGTGCTACAATCGATAAAAGACCGAAAGGAGTCGACTTCGCCATGGATTTCGCCGCCTCGATCGCCGAACAGCGAATACGGGAAGCCGAGCGGCAGGGCGCGTTCGAGCAGCTGCCGGGGAAAGGCAAGCCGCTGCCCCCGGACGAATTGGACGCGGTGCCGGAAGAGCTCCGTCTCGGCTACAAGCTGTTGAAGAACGCGGGCGCGCTGCCGCCCGAGATGGAGCTGCGCAAGGAAATGGTCACGTTGGAGGACTTGATCCGTTGCTGCAGCGACGAACAGGACCGCGGCCGGATGCGGGCGGCGTTGACCGCCAAGCGTCTGCGTTACCGTCTGCTGATGGAAGAGCGGGGCTGGGGCCGCATCGGCGCCGCCGAAGAATATCGCGCGCAGGTCGAGACGCAGCTGACGGAATCGGATCCCGGCGCGAAGCGGCGGCCGCGGTAGAAACAACGAGAGAAGTCGATGAAACTACATTAAAGGAGGAAACGCCATGGAAGATTGGCTGCGAAGATTGCCCAAGGTGGATTTGCATCTGCATCTCGACGGCTCGGTGAAGCCGGACACTTGGCTTGCGCTCGCCTCGGACCAAGGCATCCCTTCGCCGGTTCGGGACGCGGCGTCGCTCCTCCCGCTCATGCGGGTAGACGACACCTGCGGCAGCCTCCCCGATTACTTGGACAAATTCGCCTTCGTTCTCCCGCTCCTCCAGACGGGCGAAGCGCTGGAGCGGGTCGCGCGCGAAGCCGTGGAGCAGGCATCCGCGCACAATTGCCTGTACGTGGAGGTGCGATTCGCCCCTCAGCTGCACACGCAGCGCGGACTGACGCCGGACGACGCCATCCGCGCCGTCATCGCCGGTCTTCGCGAAGGCGAGCGGCGCACCGGGGTCGTCGCGCGCGTCATCGCCATCTGCATGCGGCATCACTCCGAAGCGCTGAACCATCCGGTCGTCGAAGCGGCGGTGCGCCACTACGGCCGCGGACTCGTCGCCGTCGATCTGGCGGGCGACGAAGGGGCGTTCCCCGCCGAGCGGTTCCGGGACGTCTTCGCGCTGGCGCGCGAGGCCGGCATTCCCATCACGATCCACGCGGGAGAAGCCGCGGGACCGTTCAACATCCGCGAAGCGGTGGAGGGCTTGGGCGCGGCGCGCATCGGCCATGGCGTGCGGCTCCGCGAGGATGCCGAGCTGCTCGAATGGATACGCGAACGCCGCATCCCGCTCGAGCTGTGCCCGACGAGCAACATCCAGACGAAGGCGGTGTCCTCCTGGTCGGACTTCCCGCTGCGCGATTATTACGACCGCGGGCTCGCCGTGACGGTGAACACCGACAATCCGACCGTATCCGGGACCGACATGACCCGCGAATGCCGCGAGCTGGCCGAGCGGTTCGGCTTCACCGCCGCCGAGCTGGCCGGCATGATGCGCAATGCGCTCGACGCCGCGTTCGTCGAGGAGCCGGCGCGCGCCCGGCTGTACGCCCGCTTCGAAGCGCAGCTCGCGGAGATGGGCATCGCGCTTTGATCGCCGGCCTCTTCCCCGATTCGCGCTTCAACCCGCAAAGGGCTGCGGCCGCCTCATTGGCGCCGCAGCCCTTTTTCGATGCGCTAAGACCGGCTTGCCGTCCTGCTTAACGTATACCGCTTCCCAGGTTCCGCCTGCCAGACGATTCGTCCGTCCGCGCTCCGCGCGAACGCCACCGGCAGCCCTTCGCTGGAGATGCCGTAGGCTTCAGGATGCGCGACGCGCACGCGTCCTTCTCCGCCTCGCGCGCCCGCCGTCAGATCGGCTTCGGTCAACCGGCCTTCCCGCCAAGCCATCGTCACCAGCCAATCGCCGCGCGCCCGCAGACCGGACGCCTCTCCTTCGGCCCATGCCTTCGGGAGCGCGGGCAAGAGCCGCAGCTCTCCCGCATGGCTCTGCAGCAGCATCTCCGCGATCCCCGCCGCGCCGCCGAAGTTGCCGTCGATCTGGAACGGCGGATGCGCGTCCCAGAGATTGTCGTAGGTCGACTTGCGCAGCAGCGTCGTTACGTAGTCATGCGCCGCTTCGCCGTCCTCGAGGCGCGCGAACAGGTTGATGATCCAAGCGCAGCTCCAGCCCGTGTGCCCGCCGCCGTTCGCCAGCCGGCGAAGCAGCGAGGACCGGCAGGCTTCCACCCAAGCCTCGTCGCGTTCCGCGGCGAATTGGTCGCCCGGATAGAGGCCATAGAGATGGGAGACGTGCCGGTGACCCGGATCCGCTTCTTCGAAGTCCAGCACCCACTCCTGCAGCTGGCCGTGGCGTCCCGTGCGGTAAGGCGGCAGCTCCTGCAGCCGCGATGCCAGCTCGGCGCGGAACGCTTCGTCCGCGTCGAGCCGGACGGACGCCTCGATCAGGTGTCCGAACAGCTCGCGGATCAGGGTCATATCCATCGTGGAAGCATAGCTGACGCTCGCGGCCTCGCCTTCCGGCGTGAGGAAGTCGTTCTCCGGCGAGGTCGACGGACAGGTCACCCAAGTGCCGTCGGGCCCCCTGACCAGCCAGTCCAGGTAGAACAGCGCCGCTTCCTTCATCGCCGGATAGGCCCGCTCCCGCAGGAAGCGTTCGTCCAGCGTGTATTCGTAGCGGTTCCAGAGATGCCAGCAGAGCCAAGCCGAGGCCATCGGCCAGTAGGCCCATTGGGCGTTGCCGCCGACGGCGTTCGCGTTGCGCCAGACGTCCACGTTATGGTTGACCGCCCATCCGCGCGCGCCGTAATGGCGCTCGGCGACCCGGCTGCCCGTCACGCGGAGGTCGTCGATCATATCGAACATCGGCTCGTGGCATTCGCTCAGGTTGCAGGACTCCGCCAGCCAATAATTCATTTCGGCGTTAATGTTGACCGTCCAGTTGCTGCTCCAGGCCGGTCTCAGCAGCGGGCTCCAGATCCCCTGCAGATTCGCCGGCTGCGAACCCGGCCGGGAGCTGGCGATGAGCAGATAGCGGCCATAGTCGAAGTACAGCGCCGTCAGCGCCGGATCCTCCGCGCCCCCCTGCACCGAGCGCAGCCGCTCGTCCGTGGGCAGCGCCGCGGCGGCCGACTGCGCGCCGTCGTTCCCGAGCCGCAGTTCGACGCGGCCGAACAGGGCGCGGTAGTCGGCCGCGTGTCGGGCGAGCAAGTCGTCGTAGGACGCCCCGGCCAATCGCGCCAGCGCCTCCGCGCATCGCAGGTCCGGGCGCAGCTCCGCCGCCGCCGGATCGCGGTCGAAGCCGGCGAAGCTCGTCGCCGCGGTCAGCTTCAGCACCGCCTCGTCCGCCGAACGAACGACGCAGCGGCCGCCCTCGCGGGACACGGTGCCGCCCTTCGTCTCCATCGATACGCGGACGGCGAAGGCCATGCCCCGGCCTTCCGCATAGACGACCGGTTCGCCGTCATGGACGTAGTTCGGATTGACGCGCAGCGGGCAGCGGCCGTCCATCCCCCATACGCGCTCGTCTTCGCCCTCCGGCGCAGGCGCATGCCTCAGCAAGCTGTCGAGGACGAAGCTGAAGTGAAGCGCCCCCGGACGGTCCGCGGTCAGCCGGACGACCAGCGCCTGATCCGGCGCCGAGACGAACGCCTCCCGCGCGTACCGCACGCCGGCTTGGCGGTAGGAGACGCGCGCGACCGCGGTCTCGAGGTCGAGCTCGCGGACGTATTCCTCCGCCTCTCCTTCCGCCGGCCAAGTCAGCGTGAGCGCGCCCAGCGGCATGTAGGATTCGTTCCACGGGCCGAGCAGATCGCGCTCGACCACGTCCTGGGCTTGCCGAAAGCGGCCCTCGAACGCCAGCCGCCTCGCTTCGGACAGCGACGCCGCGAACGCGGCGGGATCTCCCTGTAGCGTGCGCGGCTCTCCGGACCATAGCGAATCTTCGTTTAATAGGATTCGGTCTTCGCGGACGCCGCCGAACACCATCGCGCCCAACCGCCCGTTCCCCAGCGGCAGCGACTCTTTCTCCCAATCGGTCGCCGGCTGCCGGTACCACAATCTTCTCGCGGACGCGTTGCTTTCCATATCGTCGATCCCCATTTCTTCGGTTGCTCTCTTGTCCCGATGACGCATACGCTTTCATTTTATCGGGATGCAAGTGCGGATGCCATATGGGATATTACGATGGGGATATGAGATTTCAACGGCGGGGCGCCCTCAGCCCCGCAGTTCGTTCACGCGGGCCAGGCGGCGTTCGAACCCTTCCTTCAGCTCTTCGAGCTTCGCGATGCGAGCCGTCATCCGCTCGATCTGCTCCGCGAGGATCGGGGCCGCCTCGTCGAGGAACGGCGTCTTCTCCTCCGGCGCTTGTCCGCGGCGGTACGCCTCCCGCAGCGCTTCCATCTTATCTTCCATCTCGACCAGGATGCGAATCTCCTGCAGGGAGATGCCCAGCAGCTCCTTCAGACGGATGATCTGCTCGAGCTGCGCGAGCGAGCGGCCTTCGTAGTAGCGGTGTCCGCCGTAGGTTCGCGGCACGTCCGTGAGCAGGCCGATCTCTTCATAGTAATGGAGGGTTCGCGCGGTTACGCCGAACCGTTCGCAAACCTCGTCCACCGAAAATCGTTCTTTCATGTTCGCGGCCCTCCCCGCTCTTTAGACTTCGTCCGTCCGGTATTTCTGGACTTGCTCGTTCAGCGAGAACATCCGCTCGTCCAGCGAAGCGATCAGATCCGCGGCTTCCTTCAGCTGACTGCCGATCTCTCCCGGCACCTGCTCGTTGAACTTGTAGTAGATCTTGTGCTCCAGGCTCGCCCAGAAGTCCATGGCGATCGTCCGGATCTGGATCTCCACGGGCACGTGTTCGAGATGATCGGTCAGGAAGACGGGAATCCGGATGTTGAGATGAAGACTCTGATAGCCGTTCGGCTTCGGGGAAGCGACATAATCCTTCACTTCGAGCACGTCCACGTCGTGCTGCTTGCTGATCATCTCCAGCATTCGGTAAATGTCGGTCGAGAACGAACAGATGACGCGGATGCCCGCGATGTCCCGGATGTGCGCTTTGGCGTTCTCGATCGTCACGTCCATCCCTTTGCGCAGCAGCTTGTCCCGGATGCTCTCGGGAGACTTGATGCGCGTCTTCATATGCTCGATCGGATTGTAATTTTGGATAAAATGAAGTTCTTCGTTCAGAATGTTCAGCTTCGTGCTCACCTCGTCCAGCGCGAACTTGTAGGTGAGCAGCATCTTGCCCCATTCCCGCATATCGTCAGGCATGCTCAATGTAATGCGCTCCTTCTATAACGCGATTAGCGCGAATATTTGTGTTTGCGGCG
Organism: Cohnella nanjingensis; assembly: GCF_014212125.1. Lineage (GTDB taxonomy): Bacteria > Bacillota > Bacilli > Paenibacillales > Paenibacillaceae > Cohnella > Cohnella nanjingensis. The sequence continues at coordinate 1,016 of NZ_JACJVP010000038.1, read as the reverse complement.
CGTGCTGCGTCTCTCGTGGTAAGCGGCCGCCGCGCCGTAGGCGACGAAAAAGACGCCCATTAAGAACGGCAGCGCTTCGGTAAAGTCCGATAGCATCCCTTCCAGCAGTTCGCCCGCATAGGGGTCTCCGACCAGCATCTCCCCTGCCGAATAGCCGAGCAATCCCGCGCCGATCCAGACGAGGATCGGGAATCGCGTCATCAGCTTCGTCAGGAACCGGCTGCACCAGATGATCAGCGGGACGCTAATGGCCAAGCCGACGATGATCATCGCCAGGTTGCCCCGTGCCGCGCCGGCTACCGCCACGACGTTGTCGAGGCTCATGACGACGTCCGCGACGACGATCGTCCGGATCGCGCCGGCGAGCGTCGTGCCGCCCCGAATGTTCTCCCCCGCGTGATCGTCGTGCAGCAGCTTCCAGGCGATGTACAGCAGAAGCAGCCCGCCTGCCGCCTGCACGAGCGGAATTTCCAGCAGCCGCACTGCGACGAACGTCAGCACGACGCGCAGCGCCACGGCGCCGAACGTGCCCCAGAAGATCGCTTTTTTCTGATGATCGGGAGCGAGGTTGCGGCTGGCCAATGCGATGACGACCGCGTTGTCCCCGCTAAGAATGATATTGATCAAGATGATGTCGAGCAGGGTTAAGACCCATTCGCCGTCCATATGCGACTCCTTCCGCCGGGCATGTCCCGCTTCGGGGCGTCCGGGATGTGTGTCTCCGTTGCCAAGATTGCCTAAAGTCCATTGTACCCGATTCGGCCTATACAAGTAAAAACGGGCTCGCCGTCTTCCCAAGCGGGCGCACCTTTCGCCGCTGAGCGATACACCGGGCCGCAAACGGCGAAGCGGGCCACGTTATCCGCTCAAGGCGGTTATCTCGGGCTGCGTATGGCGAAGCAGGCCACGTTATCCGCTCAAAGCGATTATCTCGGGGCTGCGTATGGAGAGGCGAGCCACGTTAACCGCTCAAGGCGGTTATCTCGGGGCTGCGCATGGCGATGCGGAACACGTTA
>NZ_JACJVP010000037.1 GCF_014212125.1 Cohnella nanjingensis | reverse complement strand
TAGACTACCTACTTTGGCAGGCGGTATGCGGAAACGGCGAATGTGCGTATGTAGATTACCTACTTTGGCAGGCGGTACGCCGCAACGGCGAATGTGCGTATGTAGATTACCTACTTTGGCAGGCGGTACGCCGCAACGGCGAATGTGCGGATTACCAAAAAAGCAGGGCTGCCCTTAGGCCTTAATGCGCCTGGGGACAGCCCTGCAGTCCGGCTCACCATTCCGCGACGCTGCCGTCCGCATGGCGCCAGAGCGGATTCTTCCATTGATGTCCGATCGCCGCCATCCGGCGAACCTGCTCCTCGTTCACCTCGATGCCGAGTCCCGGGCGCTGCGGGATCGCCACGTAGCCGTCATCGTAATCGAACACCGTCCGATCCGTAATATAATCCAGCAGATCGTTGCCTTGATTGTAGTGGATGCCCAGGCTCTGTTCCTGGATGAAGGCGTTGTGGCACGTCGCGTCCACCTGCAGGCACGCGGCGAGCGCGATCGGACCGAGCGGGCAATGCGGCGCCAGCGCCACGTCGTACGCTTCCGCCATCGCGGCGATCTTCTTGCACTCGGTGATGCCGCCGGCATGGGACAGATCCGGCTGAATGATGTCCGCGTAGCCTTCCGACAGCAGCCGCTTGAAGTCCCAGCGCGAGAACATCCGCTCCCCGGTCGCGATCGGGATCGTCGTCGCGTTCGCGATGTCGCGGAGCGCCTCGTTGTTCTCCGGCAGCACCGGCTCCTCGATGAACATCGGCCGCAGCTCCTCGAGCGCCTTCGCCAGCACCTTCGCCATCGGCTTGTGGACGCGTCCGTGGAAGTCGATCCCGACGTCGAAGTGCGGCCCCGCCGCTTCCCGGACCGCCGCCACCCGCTCCAGCACCTGATCGATCTTCGCGTACGAATCGATATACTGCAGCTCCTCGGTCGCGTTCATCTTCACCGCGCCGAACCCGGCGCGCTTGGCGTCCAGCGCCGCCTGGCCCACCTCGGCCGGGCGGTCTCCTCCGATCCACGAGTAGACGCGGATCCGATCCCGGACGGCCCCGCCCATGAGCGCGTGGATCGGAGCGCCGTGGAACTTGCCCTTGATATCCCATAGCGCCTGGTCGATGCCCGCGATGGCGCTCATCAGAATCGCGCCGCCCCGGTAGAAGCCGCCGCGGTACATCGTCTGCCAGTGATCCTCGATGCGCAGCGGATCTCGGCCGATCAGAACGTCACCCAGCTCCAGCACCGCGGCCTGAGCCGTATGCGCCTTGCCTTCGACGATCGGTTCGCCCCAGCCGACGATCCCTTCGTCCGTCTCGATCTTGATGAACAGCCAGCGCGGGGGAACGACGAACGTCTCGAGTTTCGTGATTTTCATGGGATCATGGCTCCTTCGATAGGGGGATGGGCTTGCTTGCCGGGTTGCCGGCTTCGCATGATTAGGACCAAGCCTGCTTGACGGCCGCGATCATGTCCCGGATGTGCGCCTTCATGAGCGCGCGCGCCTGCTCCGGCTGCCGCTCCTCGATGGCGATGGCGATGAGCGTATGGTAATGCTGAGCCTTCACGTTCATGTGAGGCAAGCGGTCCGTCTCTCTGCGCCCCTTCGCCGACAGATCGGAGACGACCTCCAGCATCTGCGCGAGCAGCGGATTGTTCGCCGCTTCGGCGATCGCCTGGTGGAAGAGAACGTCGGTGGAGAAATGATCGCCGCCGTCCCGCATCTCCTCCGCCATCCGATCCGCGAGTCGGCGTATCTGCCCGGCCTGCTGGACCGTCGCCCGCTCCGCGCAAAATGCCGCAAGCTCGGGCTCCAGCACGAGTCGCGCTTCCAGCAGTTGCAGGAGCGAGCTGCTCGTGAATTCGCGGAGCTTGCCGGCCGGATCCTCCGCCAGGGCGGGATCATGCCGCAGGAAAATGCCCCGGCCGTGCTCGATGCTGACGATGCGCTGCGTCTCGAGTACGCGGAGCGCTTCGCGGACGGCCGTCACGCTCAGGCCGAACGCCTCCGCGAGCTTCGGCATCGTCGGCAGCCGATCGCCGGGCTTCCATTCGCCGGCATCGATCTTCTGCCTCACCCGTTCGATGACGGCTTCGTGAGCCAGCTTCTTCATGACACCGAATCCTCTCGCTTGGACAAGTAAAGATATGATCTATTTATTTTAATAATATGATCTATCTACGAAGTTGTAAAGAATGGAACAGATAAAAAGTCTGCAGACACCCCCGTCGACACACCGTTCTCAAGACCGCAAAAAGACCCCTTCGGCAAGGGGTCAATGGGTCTTTTGCATTTCATTTCAGCGAAGAGACTGCAACCTAGGCGAAATCGAGAGGAACGAAGCGGCGGCCTACGCCGATGCCAATCGCTTCGCGGCGTCTTCGCTCAATCGGAAGGCCTGTCGCTTGATCTCCTCCGCTTGGTCCGGCGCGAGCGCCGTTCCCTGAACGACGACCGAATCCAGCATCTCTACGCCGATAAAGCGCATGATTGTCCGCAAATAGCTGTCGCCGAACTCCAGTCGCGCAAGGTCGCCATCGTACACGCGTCCGCGGGCATTGATATGGATCCCTTTCTTGCCGCCAAGCAGACCGACCGGTCCCTCCGGCGTATATTGATACGTTTTGCCGGCGACAACGGCGGTGTCGATGTAGGCCTTCATCATCGGCGGCAAGCTCAAGTTCCACATCGGCGATACGAAAATATATTTGTCCGCGCCGACGAATTGCGCCGTCAGTTCGTTAAGCGCCGCGATTTTTTGCCGCGAGGCGTCGTTCAAGGAAGGAAAGGGAACGCCGCTCTGCAAAGCTTCCCATCCGCTTACGATATCCGAGTCGATCAGCGGAATGGACATCTTGTACAAATCCAGTTCGACGACTTCATCTTCGGGATTAATCGCCTTGTACGCGTCAAGGAATCGCCGGCCGACCGCCAAACTGAACGAAGTTTTCTCATTTCCCGGGTTAGCCGAGATATACAGTACCTTTGCCATGCTTTCTCCTCCTTAGGTTCACTCGATAGTAGGGTTGGTGCGCAGCGACAGGGGTTTCCCGCTCTCGAGCAAGCTCTTTAACCCGCTGAGAATGACCGGCCAGCCGTTGTTGATGCCGTCGCCGTTAATGCCGTTAAAGCCCTCATGCTCGCTGCGGATATCCGTCGGCAGCAGGTCCTCGTGCTTGAGCGACAGCTTAACGGCCGCCTCCATCGGCTGCAGCTCGAAGGTCACCTTCGTCGACCGCTCGCGAACCGTCCGGTCCTCCGGCCATTGAAACGTATAAGAAAGCCGCCGATACGGTTCGCTCTCTAAGACGACGCCCTGCGCGGCAACCGTTCCGTCCGCGATCCGGAAGGTGACGGGCGCGCCTTCCGTCCAGTCGGACTGAACTTTCCTTCCGAACCAATACTTTTCCGTGAAATCGCCATTCGTCAGCGCTTCCCACAGCTTTTCCGGCGTCGTTGCGATGTAGGTGACATAAGCAAAGGTTGAATTATTCATCGGCGGCGTTCTCCAGTTTCGTTTTCAATTCACTCAAAGCCTCCATGCGGTGATGATCGTACTTCCGAATCCAGCGATCGTAGATGTCGCTGATCGGAGCGGCGTTCAGATAATGCAATTTGTTCCGTCCCTGCCATTCGACCGCGACTAGATTCGCCTCCTCCAGGATGGTCAAATGTTTGGTGACGGATTGGCGGGCCATGTCCAGATGGTCGCATAACTCGCCGAGGGTTTGTCCGTTTCTCTGATAGAGCTGATCGAGCAATTGTCTTCGACTTGCATCCGCTAGCGCTTTAAATACAATGTCCATGGTCATATCCGTATTATATGCAGCCATTTGGCTGCATGTCAAGCACAACGATCTCGGACCCCATTCTTACGTATACGATTACGCTCGAGCGCCGCCAGCAAAAAGCCGGCGCAAGCAGCGTCCTCCGCTGCCCGTACCGGCTCTTTCGCGCACACCTTTATTACAAGCTAAGCTCCAAGATCCGCTTCACGTCCGCTTTCTCCAGCTTCTTGAACGAGCCGATCGCGCCGTAACGGACCGCCTCTTCGGCCATCCGGTCCAGCTGATCGCCGCCGATGTTCAGCTCGCCGAGCGTCGCCGGCGCGCCGATCCGCGTGAAGTAGTCCCGCGTCGCCTGGATGCCCGCGAGCGCGATCTCGTCGTCGCTCTTGCCCGCCGGATCGACGTTCCAGACGCGGACCGCGTACTGCACGAAGCGCTCCACGCGCTCTTGGTAGACGTACTTCATCCAGTTCGGGAAGATGATCGCGAGTCCCGCGCCATGCGGAATGTCGTAGATCGCGCTCACTTCGTGCTCGATGCCGTGGGTCGCCCAGTCCGTCACGACGCCGTTCGGCAGCGTGCCGTTCAGCGCGTAGGTGCCGGAGAGCAACAGATTCGCGCGGGCTTCGTAGTCGGAGCCGTTCTCGATCGCTTTTTCCCCGTTCTCGATGACCGTCTGCAGCACCGACTCCGCGAACCGCTCCTGCAGCGGGATATCCGTCGTCCTGGAGAAATACTGCTCGAACACGTGCGACATGATGTCCACGATGCCGTTGACCGTCTGATCGCGCGGCACGGTGAAGGTCAGCTCCGGATCGAGGATGGAGAACTTCGGATAGACCAGCTTGCTCCCGAGGCCACGCTTCAGCTTCTCTTCCCAGTTCGAGATGACCGCGTTGCCGTTCATCTCCGAGCCCGTCGCCGCCAGCGTCAGCACCGTGCCGAGCGGCAGCGCGTCTTCGATCTGGGCCTTGCCGGTGCAGAAGTCCCAAGCGTCGCCGTCGTACTTCGCCCCGGCCGCGATCGCTTTGGCCGCGTCGATGACGCTGCCGCCGCCGACCGGCAGGATGAAGTCGATGTTCTCCTTGCGGCAGATCTCGACGCCTTTATGTACCGAGCTCAATCTCGGATTCGGCTCGATGCCGGACAGCTCGCGCACCGTTACGCCGATGCCGGACAGCTGCGACAGCACCTGGTCATACAAGCCCGTCCGCTTGATGCTGCCTCCCCCGTAGACGAGCAGGACGCGCGTGCCGAAGGGTTTCACGAGCTCGCCGAGACGCCCTACCGTTCCTTTGCCGAAGACGAGCTTCGTCGGGTTGTACAATTCAAAGTTATTCATGGATGCTTAGCCTCCTGTCTATGATTCGTATACCACCGCCGCTTCCGCGAAAGCCTCCTTCAACAGCTCGAAGGAGCGCAGCCGCTTGGCGGCGTCCTTCACCGAGGCGATCACGACAATCTCCTGTACGCCGTACCGCTCCGCCAATGCCGACAGCTGCCCGAATACCGATTCCTTCGTCCCCCGAACGACATACGCCTGTTCCACCTCGATCCGATAGGGTTCGTCCGCTTGGCGGCCGTACTCCTCCGCGTGCGCGACGCTGCCTACCGTAATCGTCCTGCCGCTCTCGAGCCGGATCCGGACGACCTTGTAGTCGTCGGCCAGCCGCTGCGCCTCCTCCTCGGTGTCCGCCACGATGACCGGCAGCGAGAGGATCGGCTCCGGCGCCTCCGCCGTCAAGCTCGCCCGGAAGCCTTCGCGGTAAGCCCGGAAGGCCGCCTCCGCCTCCTGCGGGTCCCCGTTGATGAACTGCGCGAAGACATAAGGCAGCCCGAGGCTCGCCGCGGTCTCCGCGCTGGAGACGCTCGCCCCGAGCAGATAGAGCGCCGCCGGGCGGTCGGGCACCGGGCTGGCCGCCAATCCGGCGAACGGGCTCTCGGCCTCGACGCGATCGTGGAGGAACTGCCGCAGCTCGCCGATCTTGTCGGGCAGCGGCTGCGCTTCGGATTGCCCCTTCTGGAGCGCCTTGATCGACAGCGGCAGTCCGCCCGGGGTCCGGCCGATGCCGAGATCGACGCGGCCCGGGGCCAGCGACGCCAGGACGTTGAAGTTCTCCGCGACCTTGTAGGGGCTGTAATGCTGGAGCATGACGCCGCCGGAGCCGATGCGAATGCGCTCCGTCAAGGCGAGCAGGTGCGAGATGAGCACCTCCGGGGAGGAGCCCGCCACCAGGTTCGAATCGTGGTGCTCCGACACCCAGAAGCGGTGATAGCCCCACCGCTCCGCCAGTCGGGCAAGCGCGATCGTATGCCGGAGCGCGGCAGCGCCGCTCTCCCCGGGACTAATGACCGATTGATCCAGGATGCTTAATTTGATCGCCATGGAGCGACCTCCTCTATTATACGATTCCGATCCGTACGATTCCATTTTGGGGCGCGGCGCGCGGTTGCGGGATATGCTCCCTCAGGACTGCGCGCTTCCGCTCGTCACTCTCGCGTAGCGGCTAGGCGGCAAAGGCAGGTTAAAGTGCTCCCGCAGCGTCGCGCCTTCGTACTCCGTGCGGAACAGCCCGCGCGCCTGCAGGATCGGGACGACCCGATCGACGAAGTCGTCTAGGCCGTCCGGCAGCTGCGGCGCCATCAGCATGAATCCGTCCGCCGCGCGGTCCCGGAACCATTCCTCCAGCGTGTCCGCGATCTTCTCCGGCGTGCCGACGAGATGGTCCCCGCTGAACGAGCCGGTGAGCAGAGAGTAGACTTGGCGCAGAGTCGGATTTTCCCGGGAAATAACGGCTTGATGTTTCTTGTAGTCGGATTTTGCCAGATCCAGCTCGCCCAGCCCGGCTTCGCCGGCACGGGATTCGAGCGTCAGCCCCGTGAAGTCCGCGCCCTTGAAGTAGTCGCGGAGGAAGCCGATTCCCGTCTCCTCCGTGATAAGCGACTCGAGATACGCCAGCTTCTCCCGCGCTTCGGTCTCCGTAGCCCCGATGACCGGGGAGATGCCTTGGAGGATATAGACGTCGTCCGGCGAACGTCCGAACGACGCGACCTTCTCCTTGAACTCTCGGTAGTAGGCTTGAGCGTCTCCCTTACTGTACTTGATCGAGAAGGCGATCTCCGCCACCCGCGCGGAGAACTGCTGCCCGGGCCCGGACGTGCCCGCCTGCACGAGGACGGGATGGCCTTGCGGGGACGGCCCGATATTGAGCGGTCCCTCAACGGAGAAGAACTCCCCTTGATGGTTCAGCCGGTGCAGCTTGGTCCGGTCGAAAAATACGCCCGACGCCTTGTCGCGCACGAAAGCGTCCGGCTCCCACGAATCCCACAGCCCGCGCACGACGTCGATGAACTCCTCCGCCCGCTTGTAGCGGAACTCGTGCTCGTAATGGTCGGAGCCGCCGAAGTTGCGCGCGGTATTGCCGGACAAGTCCCGCGTCGTCACGATGTTCCAGCCGGCCCGGCCTTTGCTGATATGATCCACGGACATGATGAGGCGCGCCATGTTAAACGGTTCGATGTAGGACGTCGAGGCGGTGGCGACGACCCCGATCTTGGAGGTCGCGGACGCGAGGGCGGCGATGAGCGTGATCGGCTCGTACCGGTTCAGAATGTTCGGATGCGACGCTTCGTTGATGGCGAGACTGTCCGCGATGAAGGCGATGTCGAATTTGCCGCGCTCGGCGGTCTGAGCCAGACGCCGGTAGAAGTCGATGTCGATGCTGGCGCCCGCGAGCGCTTGCGGCGTCCGCCACGAGGCGACGTGCATGCCCGTGCCGACGAGATAGGCGGACAGCTTGATTTGGCGCTCGCGCGCAGGATGCTTGGTCATGAGATCCTTCCTCCCCAATCCATCAAGTAAAAACGGCTTTGCCGCCTTCTCAAGCGGCGACATGTTTTTATCGGAGACGTATCAGCTAAGTAGGTGTGCAGCTTCTACTTTCTGAAACGTAAATAAAGACACCTCTCTTCCGTATGATCGAAAGAGGGTGCCTTTGGCGGTCCAATCGGCGCGGATATTTATCCGAGTTATTCGGTTGGAATTATTTCTTTTACTTTACCACTCGCGCAAGGGAGCGTCAACGGCGAAAATGGCGACGCCGGACCCTTCAACTCCTCGGGCGGAGGGTGTCCCGTCCTCAGTCCCGCGCCTTGCCGATCTCCGCGATGACCTGCTTCATTCGATCCAGCGAGACGACTTTGCTGCGGATGTCTTGAATCAGAACGGACAGGCCTTGGTTGCCGTAAATGCCATACGCCAAATTCGGGCTTCCCGGGTCCAGCCAGATCCAGTATTCTTCCTCTATCGCGCCGCCCGCTTCGGTTCTGTACGCATAGACGCCGGCGTTCTTCACGCCTGTGGCGTAGGCGTACTTCTTCCCCGGGGCAAGCGTCGTCTCCTTGGCGCCCTGGAAGTAGAGGAACGAGACGCCGTCCGTTCGGCCCTTGGGTACGGTCACGGTCAGCTTGCCGCCGTCGAGCTTCACGTTCGCGAACAGCGCTTGCGCCAACTGCAGCGTATCGCCCGGCTCCGGGCTCCACACGTCCCATTCCCGTCGGAATGCGGACTTCCGATCGGCAGGAACGTTCCCGTCCGGCTTATTCACGTCCAATTGCTTCGTCTGCGGGTCCCACTGGACATCCGCGCCGAACAAGCTTCCCACGGCGCCAGCCGGCACCATGACGTAGAACCCCGGACCGTCGCCGTCTTGCTCCGTCTCCGTACCGTACTTCAGCTCGAATCTTTGCCCGTTGAACCAGAAGTACTCCCGGTACAGCGGGAAAGAGAACGTCTGTCCGTTCGACGTCGTCACGACGGCCAAGCGCTTCGGCCCGTTCCAGGCGACCTTCATGCCGAGCGCTTCCGAGATCGTCCGCACGGACACGTACGGGGTGCCGTCCGATCGGAGATACGCGGCATGCGCCGGCGGAATCGTCTTACCGTTCACGCTGACGCTCAGTTCATAATCGCGCGCCACGCTGGACGCAGGCTCCGCGACCGTCGCCCCTTCGCCGGTCGCCCCCTCCGCCGAAGCGGCCGAGCCCAGGCAGAGACAACCGATCAAGATCAAGCTCCACGCCTTCCTAAGCGGGTGTTTGCGGTTCATGACGGATTCCTCCCTTAGCGTTCTTGTCTATATAGACGCTCGCGGAGCGGAAGAAGTTGACAGATTCCGGCGTTTTCCGCAGAAGATGTCCTTCTATTGGAGAGCATTGTCCCCCCATCTTGCACAGCTCCCGGAGCCCATGACAGCTGCGGCCTGCCGGCCATCAAAAAAACCGGCAAAAGCAGCATCGCTTTTGCCGGGAAGGATCCTATTTCAATTCGATAACTCTGCCGGTGATGACGCCCTTGTCATCCCTGGAAAATACGAGTGCCTTGAACTTCTTCCCGTCCCCGCTGAATTGGACCGCATCCGTATCGCCGGTCTGGCCTTCCGCGAACAGCTGGTCGACGGCCAACGTCGCGCTCCAACCGTCATAATCGTAACGGATGCTGCCCTTGTCGTCATAGGTCACTTCTTGGACCGATTCGGGGATGACCTGGCCGTACGGGATTTTTTCCCTCAAGTCTTCGATCTGGTTAGCCAAATTCGCTTCGGCGTCATTAGAGGCGGCCGGAACGGCAGCGGCGCCGGATGACGGCTCTTTCAAGAGCTGTTGCAGGTAAGCCTCTGCCTTGGCGGGGTCCGCCTTGGCTTGGTCCAGCGGCAGATCGAACAGCAGCGAGACGCCGTCGTAGTCCGCTCTGGGCGTTACGACGCCCGTGCGCTCGTCGTAATCGAACGCGGCCTTGTTAAAGAATCGGTCGCCGCTGCTGATCGCAAGATACACCCCTCTGTCGGCGAACATCTCCACGCCGTCGCATTCGATCAGTCTGTACATCACGCCGTCCAAGACCGTCTCGCTGTAGCCGCCGTTCATCGTGACGATGTTGACCTGCCACGGCTTGAGACCTTTGATGAGCGGCGAGATGAAGAACGGTTCTTTGCCGTATTCAGTGTCGCTCGTACCCGGCATGGGGTTGCCGTCTTGTCTCGCGACGGATACGACGGCATACGTCCTATCGGGATTAATATCGTTCGCCGAGCCTTCCAGTTCTTTAAGTCCCGCTCCCGAGACGATCCCGTGCAAGGTAAAGTTGTAACCCCCGGAAACGATAGACTGGTTAATCGAGACGGCGTCGGCGCTGTCGAACGCCTTGGCCAGACTTCGCTCTCCCAGATGCTCGGCCACCTGTTGGGCGCTATATAGCTTCGCGGCCGCAAAAGCGGTTACGGACATGACGAGGGCGAGTAGGGCAACCAACGCCGCCGCGGACAGCCGCTTTCGATAGACGCGCTTCCCGGCCTTTCTTTCCTTGAATCGGTTCAGGATGCTTTGGTTCAATTGCTCGTCGGGCTCCGCCGCCGAAGCAAGCGCCTGCCTGAACAGCCCGTCCCACTTCTCATGATCGCTCATCGCGAATCCGCCTCCAATATGGTTTTCATCGTGTTCCGTGCTTTGTGAAGCCTGCTTTTGACCGTACCCGGCGGAATGCGCAAAGCCGATGCGATCTCTTCGATAGACATCTCCGCGGTGTAGTGCATATAGAGAGGGATCTTCAACTTTTCATTCAAGCTGTCCGCGGCGGCTTGGATCGTGCCGCGCAGCTCGTTGGACAGCACCGCGTGCTCCGGCGCCCCTACTCCGTTCGTCCAGAGCGCCTTGTCCGCAGCTTCGTCGAACGCGGCCGCGGGCGCAATTCTCCGTCTCCAGGCGAATTTCCGGCGGCTGTTTTGGCGCAAGCGGATGGCAATGGAGATCAGGAACCCCTTCGGATTTCGATTCGCGTCCATTTGATACCGCAGCTCCATGGCTTTGAGGAACGTTTCCTGATAGAGATCGTCCGTATCCGCCTTGTTTCCCGCCAGCTTGTAGCAAAATCCGTATAGCGCTTTGCCATGCAGACGGACAAGATCGCTTAGCTCTTCGATTTCCAATGGGCTGCTCCTTTCTGAATGGCCATTCGTCTATCCTATTGTCATAACTTTACGATAGGTTCACGGTCGGCGTTCATTCCTTTCGGACGGTCATACACAAATGAATAAGCGTGTAACCCGTATGGCCAAGTAAAACCGGCTTTGCCGTCTTCTCGGAAGAGGGTAACACGTTTTTATCGGCGGTCTGACAGAAATGGATAGGCGTGAAACTTATACACTCTGTATGGCCAAGTAAAACCGGCTTTGCCGTCTTGCCAAGCGGCGACACGTTTTTATCGGAGACTTATCAGCAAAGTAGCGTGAAACTTATACTTTCTGTCCTGATACGTCTAGGCGCGTATGACCAAAAAACTGCCGGCAGCAGGCAGCAGACAGAAAAAGTTGTAAATGTACCACTTTTTTCGCCGCTAACGTCGCCCAAACAAGAAATAGTTGCAAACGTACCACTTATTCGGCCCCTTTTCGCTCGTTCGGTGATTTTGGCCCAAATAAGTTGTATGTTTACAAGTTTTTTCCTTCCTAACGCCAAAATGGGCAAAAAAAGTTGTACTTTTGCAAGTTATTGCTTCCCGAAGTTAGTCGGAAAGGATAAGTTTACCCCTATCTTGTACGGCCGATGAAGCCGCCCCTACAAGTAAAACGGCTCTGACGCTTCCCCAGGCGCCGACACGTTTCTATCGGCGGTCATACAGAAATGGAGAGGCGTGAAACTTATAAATGCCGTATGACAAATGAAAAAGCAGCTGTCCCCGGGTCGGAATCGACCTTCGGGACAGCTGCTGCGGTTATGCGCTCCGGCATGGCAATTCGAGCCCGGCGCTACTTCGTCAATTCTCCGTACTGCTGAGCGGTGAGCAGTCCCCCCAGCGCCTCGTCCGCCTCCGCGTCGAGTTCGACTTCCGCGATCCAGCCCTCTTCGTAGGGCGATTCGTTCACCCGTTCGGGGTGATCGAGCAAGCCGTCATTCACCCGCACGACCTTGCCGGTGACCGGGCTGTACAGCTCGGAGACCGTCTTGACCGACTCGATCGCGCCGATGCTCTCTCCCGCATAGACCGCCGCGCCGACGGACGGCAGCTCGACGAAGACGATGTCGCCCAGCTGGCTCTGGGCATGGTCCGTAATGCCGATGCGGACGACCCTCCCTTGCGCTGCGGGCGGCGAAGCCCACTCATGTTCCTCGGAATAACGCAGTTCCTCTCGAATCTCGCTCATTGGCCATCCTCCGTTTGGGTTGATTCAGGGGGATTCCCCCGGCTACAGCGCGCTTCCGGATCCATCCTCGGTTTCCGCTCCTCCCGATGCCGTCGCCCGGCTCACTCGCAGTTGCAGTAGAGCACCGGTCTGCGGGCGGCCGTCGCCTCGTCGAGCCGCTTCACGATCGTCGTATGCGGCGCCTGCAGGAGGAGATTCGGATCGTCCTCCGCCTCCCTGGCGATCTGAATCATGACGTCGATGAAGCCGTCGAGCGTCTCCTTGCTCTCCGTCTCCGTCGGCTCGATCATGATGCACTCCTCGACGTTCAGCGGGAAGTAGATCGTAGGCGGGTGGTAACCGAAATCGAGCAGCCGCTTGGCGACGTCCAGCGTCCGGACGCCGAACGCCCGGAGCCGCTTGCCCGACAGGACGAACTCGTGCTTGCAGACGCCCGGGTACGCCACTTCGTAATAAGGCGCCAGCCGGTGCATCATGTAGTTGGCGTTCAGCACGGCGCACTCGGAGACGCGCCGCAGGCCCGCGGGTCCGTAGCTCCGAATATACGCGTACGCCCGCACCAGAATGCCGAAGTTGCCGTAGTAGGGCTTCACGCGACCGATCGACAGCGGACGGTCCTCGTCCCAGTAGTACGTGCCGTCCCCCCGCCGCTCGACGATCGGCTTCGGCAGGAACGGGATCAGGCGGGACTTCACGCCGACCGGTCCCGCGCCGGGACCGCCGCCGCCGTGCGGCGTGCTCATCGTCTTGTGCAGATTCAGATGCACCACGTCGAAGCCCATGTCGCCGGGGCGGGCGATCCCCATGATCGCGTTGGAGTTGGCGCCGTCATAATAGAGCAAACCGCCGGCCGCGTGCACGATGCCGGCGATCTCGTCGATCTGCGCCTCGAACCGGCCGAGCGTGTTCGGGTTGGTCAGCATGAGCGCCGCCGTGTCGTCGCCGACCGCCGCGCGAAGCGCTTCGAGATCGACCAGCCCCTGCGCGTCCGACGGGATCGTGATCGTCTCGAATCCCGCCACCGTCGCGCTGGACGGATTCGTCCCGTGCGAACTGTCCGGCACGATCACCTTCGTGCGGCGTTCGCCCCGGCGCTCGTGGTACGCGCGAATGAGCATCAGTCCCGTCCATTCGCCGTGCGCGCCGGCCGCGGGCTGCAGCGTCACCTGGTCCATGCCCGTGAGCGCCGCCAGATCGCGCTGCAAAGTATAGAGCAGCTCCATCGCGCCCTGCAGGCTCGTCTCCGGCTGGTACGGATGAATCTTGGCGAAGCCGGGCAGTCGCGCCGCGTCCTCATTGAGCTTCGGATTGTACTTCATCGTACAGGAGCCCAGCGGGTAAAAGCCGTTGTCCACGCCGAAGTTGCGGCGAGACAGCTCCGTGTAATGCCGGATGACGTCGACCTCGTACACTTCCGGCAGCGCCGCCGGCTTGGCGCGCAGCAGACGTTCCGGGATGACCGATGCGGGCGCCGCCTCGGGCACGTCGCAGTCTGGCAGCGAATAGGCGACCCGGCCCGGCTTGCTCATCTCGAAGATCAGCGCTTTCTCTCGATTCGCGTTCATAGACTCGCCTCCAGCGCGCGGACGAAGCCGTCCATCTCTTCTCTCGTTCTGCGTTCGGTGACGGCTACCAGCAGATGCCCGGCCAGCTCGGGATAGGTCCGACCCAGATCGTAGCCGCCGATGTACCCGGCGGCGAGCAGCTTCGCCTGAAGCGCGGAGATATCGGTCCCTTCCGGCAGCTTCACGACGAATTCATTGAAGCTCGGCGCCGAGAACGGCAGGGCGCATCCGCCCAGCGCCTCGAGCTTGCCCTGCGCGTAGCGGGCCTTGCTCAGATTGAGCGAAGCGACCTCGCGCATGCCCTCGCGCCCCATGACGGACAGGTAGACCGAAGCGCTCAGCGCCAGCAGCGCCTGATTCGAGCAGATGTTGGACGTCGCCTTCTCGCGGCGGATATGCTGCTCCCGCGCCTGCAGCGTAAGCACGAAGCCGCGCCGGCCTTCGCTGTCCGTCGTCTGACCGACGATCCGTCCCGGCATCCGGCGCATGAGCGCCTCCGTCACCGCGAAGAAGCCGCAGGTCGGGCCGCCGAGCGAGGCCGGGATGCCGAGCGGCTGCGCGTCGCCGACGACGATGTCGGCGCCGAGCGCGCCCGGTGACTCCAGCAGCCCGAGGGAGAGCGGGTTCACGCTCATGACGAGCAGGCCCTGGCGCGCGTGGATGAGCGCTTCGATCGCGGGAATGTCCTCCAGGCAACCGAAGAAGTTGGGCGTCTGCACGAGCACCGCCGCCGTATCCGCGTCGATGGCGGCCGACAGCGCGCCCAGATCGGTGACGCCGTCCGCGCAGCCGACCTCGACGATCTCAAGCCCCAAGCCGCGGGCCGAAGTCCGCACAATCTCCCGCGCCTCCGGATGGACGGCGCGGGAGACGACGATCCGCTTGCGCTTCGTCGCTCCGCTCGCCAGCGCCGCCGCTTCGGCGAGCGCGGTCGCCCCGTCGTACATGCTGGCGTTGGCGACCTTCATGCCGGTCAGCTCGCAGATGTAGGACTGGAACTCGAAGATTGCCTGCAGCTCGCCCTGGCTAATCTCCGGCTGGTAAGGCGTATAGGCGGTATAGAACTCCGAGCGGGAGATGACATGGTTGATGACGACCGGGATCTGGTGGTCGTAGATGCCGGCGCCGAGGAAGCTCGCGTAGCGGTCGAAGTCCGCGTTGCGGTCCGCGAGCGCCCGCAGGTGCCGGAGCAGGGCGGCTTCGTCCAGCGCGCCGGAGATCGGCAGATCGCCGGTATAGCGGACGGACGCAGGGATATCCGCGAACAAGTCCTCCATTGCCGACGCCCCGATGACAGCCAGCATCTCGGCCTCGTCCCGCGCCGTCATCGGCAGATAACGATGCTTTGTCACGATCGGTCCCCTCCTTCGGGTAGCTGCCGCTTGTAGAATGGCGTTGCGACCACGACCGCCTTCAGCCGTTTGCCGCGAATCTCGACTTCGACCTCGGTACCCCGCGCCGCATACGCCGCCTCGACGAGGGCGAGCCCGAGGTTCCGCTTCAGCGTCGGGGATTGCGTACCCGTCGTGATCTCCCCGATCCGCCGTTCGCCCGCATAGACGGCATAGGGCGCGCGCGGAATGCCGCGGTCCAGCACCTCCACGCCGACCAGCTTGCGCGGCACGCCTTCCCGCTGCTGCTTCGCGAGCGCCTCCCGGCCGATGAACCCGCCTGCCTTGCCCAGCTTCACGAAGGGCGCCAGCCCCGCCTCCAGCGGCGTGATCTCCCGCGACAGTTCATGGCCGTAGAGCGGCAGCCGCGCCTCGAAGCGCAGCGTATCCCGCGCCCCCAGGCCGATCGGGAGAAGACCGTCCGGCGCGCCCGCCTGGAGCAGGCCGTCCCATACGCGCAGCGCGTCGCCCGCGTCCAGATAGAGCTCGAAGCCGTCCTCGCCGGTATAGCCGGTGCGCGACACCAACGCGCGGGCGCCGCACACCTCCGCGTTTTGGAGGAAGCGGAACGGCGCGAGCGCGCCGATCGGCGCATCCGTGACGCGCGACAGGATCGATGCCGCGAGCGGCCCTTGCAAGGCGAGCAGCGCCGTGTCAGCCGAACGGTCCGTCAGCGTGACATCCCCTTGAAGGTGACTGCTCAGCCATTCCCGGTCCGCGTCCGCATTGGCGGCGTTGACCACGAGCAGATACCGCTCTTGCGCCAGCATGTAGACCAGCAAGTCGTCCTGCACGCCCCCGTCCGGATGGCAGAGCAGCGTGTACTGCGCCTGGCCTGCCGCCAACCGCGACACGTCGTTCGTCGTGAGCCGCTGCAGGAACCGCTCCGCATCGGCGCCCGTCACCTCCAGCTCGCCCATGTGGGACACGTCGAACAATCCGGCTTGCCGGCGAACCGCCTCATGCTCTTGCTGAATGCCGTAGAACTGTACCGGCATCTCCCAGCCTCCGAAGTCGATGCAGCGCGATGCCGGGTAGTCCGCATATCGCGGGTACAGCGGCGTTCTTCGCGGATCGCTCATTCTCTCACCTCGCCTTGTAGTGGGCACAAAAAAGGACAGGCAAAGAATCTCAGCATGCATCGCCGTATCCGGCGGCACGCTTCCATTCTCTGCTCTGTCCTTGGTACCTGAGAGTTGCCTCGCAGCGGAGGATCGCGCCCGGCGACCGGTCCGTTGCAAGTATCCCCTTGGGTGATCCCGCTCGCGGGATGCTCTCCAGAGGCGCGTCCGGTAGAGGTCCTTTTGCCTGAGAGATTCACCTGACGGTTTACTCCTTCGGCGTCGCCCCGTCCTGCAGGCAATCTCTCCCGCTACCTTCATCCGCTTATTCACTTGTCTACCCCAGTCTATGCGGAAAGCGAAGCAGCGTCAAGAAATTCATGACATTCCTGGAACGAACCGAGCGTTCCCCCGGCTAAATAATCAAGCTGCCGATCGCGAAGCTGGTGCCGACGTAGACGCACGCCAGCAGGATGCCGACCGCGACGTTGCCCTGCTTCAGATGATCGGACAGCTTCAGCCCCGGCGTCGCCCATTCGAATATCCAATAGGCGATCACGAGACAGACGTACCCGACAGCGAACCACAGCATCATGTGCCAGATCGAGCTGTTCGTATAGGCCGCCACCCCGAGCACGATGGCCGTAGACATGAACTTGCCGCCCATCGCCAGCCCGACCGCCGCGTTGCCCCGTTTCAGCTCCTCCAGGTCATTGAACGGCGTCATCCAGCCGAATACGACCATGCCGAGCAGCTGCAAGACGATAATGACGGCGACGCTAATGACAATATTGACCACGATCACGCGGCCCACCCCCGAAACTTGGCATAAGCCAGATCATATTGGCTATAATCGTGCACTTCTTCCAGAACGACGCCGACCTTCTTCAGCGGCTTCAGCTTTGCGTAGCGATCGTCGTCGATCGGCTGCTTCACCGTCTGCCCGGACGGCAGCTGCAGGACGGCGAACTCGCGCGTCTTCCCTTGATAAGTCGTCTTGTAAACGCCGATCAAGTCGACTTCCGTCTTCAGGTTCAGCTTCAATTCCCCGATATCGGCGTCGGCCGCCGTCTTCGTCTTGTACGACTTGATCGGCTTCCATGCCGTGAGCGTCACGTCGGTGCGGTTGTCCGCGCTCGTCTTCATGACGGCGCCCATATATTCCAGCACCCAGATCTTGTCGCCGGTTCCGTAGTTGTCGTCGTTCGGCATGAGCTCATTGCCAGGCAACAGGGTCATATCCCCGCCGATCAGATCGCCAACCGTCGCTTCGGTCAGTTGATAGTCCCAAGGGACGGTATCCGACGACTCGGCCGATTCGCCTCGCTCGGCGCCGCCCGACCAAGACAGCGAGGACGATCCGTCATGCTTCGAGCAGGCGTTCGCGATGATGCCGAAGACGATCGCGAACAAAATGCCGATCACGATGACCGGGACGATCCTCGCAGCCGAAGACGGGCCTTGTTGCGGCGGACGCCCCTCGTATCCATAGTTGCTCATTCAGCTCACCCCCAGCGCTACAAAATGACTTGCGTTGCCCGTGATCGGCCCGCCGGCGCGTCCCAAGAGGCCGCAGGGCTCCCCGTTGATCACGAACATCCCGACGAGCAGGTGGAACTCCCCGTTCGCGAGCTTCACCTTCGCCAGCTCCGCCCGCTTCTGGTACACCAAGGGGAACAGCCCGCTCGTGTCGAAACCCTCCTCGTCCTTCGTCTCCAGCCGGCCCTCCGCGTCGAAGAGCGAGACGGAGCCGCCTTCCCGTCCGAACATGGACTTGGAGACGAAGCTGCCGTCGAACACCGCTTTGGTATACGTGGGCAGCATGTAGCGGCCGATCGTCTCGCGCTCCTCCGGCGTGAAGATCAGCTCGAGCTCGTACAGGCCCCAGATGAGCGCCTGCAGGCCTTTGGACTGAAGCACGATGGCGTGCGGCGGATTGAACAGCCGGAGCCGTTCCGTCTCCATCGCGTAGGCGAGGGCGTCGCCGCCTTCGTCCACCGCCATCCACTCCTTCGGGTACAAGGCGAACATCCGGCGGATCTCGCGGCCTTCCGCGTTGCGGAGGACCCCTTCGTCCACCCACAGATCCAGGCAATCCTCGCAAGCCACGTCCAGCCCGCTATGGCGCACGAGCATATCGATCGTGCCCGTATCCTCCAGGTGGCTGCCGTAGCCGACGCAAGCCGCCGTATCGGGCCGCTCCTCGGCCCACGCTTCGCGCACGAGCTCCGCCATGCGCGCGTTCGGCGAGCGGGCGCCGTATTGCGCGCATAGCCACGGCGTGGCGACCGCCGCTTCCGCGTAGCCGGTCGGCGTATCCGCGTTCAGCTCCAGCAGCTTGATCTCCCCTTCCGAAGAGACCGCGAAGTCGAACCGGGCATACCTGCTGATGAAGCCCTCGGGCGCCATCTCCAGCGTATCGAGGCTCTGCCACAGCACTTCGGGGATGCCGATCATCGCGTACAGATCGTGTCGTCCCGCCACGAAGCGGACGGCCTTGTCGAAGACGCGCCACAGCCGCCCGGCCGCGGCTTCGAGCTCCGCGTACTTGGGCTCCGGGACGACGACGAGCTGATCCGTCCAGTACGCCTCGCCATCCAGGTCGGCCCAGCCGAAGCCCATGC
This sequence comes from Cohnella nanjingensis, assembly GCF_014212125.1. Taxonomy (GTDB): domain Bacteria; phylum Bacillota; class Bacilli; order Paenibacillales; family Paenibacillaceae; genus Cohnella; species Cohnella nanjingensis. Next base: position 55,940 of record NZ_JACJVP010000037.1, on the reverse strand, counting down.
CGCGCAGCGTCTCCACGCGCGCGGCCCGGTCCGGATGCGGCGCGCCGACCACTTCGAAGACGCCCGCGCTCAACCGCCGAACCCGCCCGAGGACTTCGAGCTCGAACCGGAAGAGCCGAATCCGCTGGACTTGCCGCCGATGCCGCCCTTGGAGGAAGAGGTGGAGCGGCGCGTGATCGACCCGCTCGAATCCGACGTCTTCGGCCGGACGGCGGACCCGACGACCGCCTTGTTCCGGAACGTATCGCCGCCGTACGTGCGCGGCCGGTAAGCCGAGCCGCTCCTCGCGTCATAGGCGGGATGGCTGTTGTAGTAAGCGCCCGAGGAGTAGGATCCGCCCCGGTTGAAGATCAGATGGTACAAGAGCAGATCGTCCCAGCCGAAGCCGGACGTATGATGAATGACGGTCGTGCCGCCGGAACCCCCGGACCCGACCGTGCCGGATGACGTTCCGCCCGCAGCGCCGTCGTCCGGCTCCTCCTCGGGCATCGGGATGTTCCAATCGACGGACGGGTCGAAATAGGCTTTGACGGCGTCCGAGGACCACTCGGTCAGCGCCGGTCCGGCGTCCGCCCCCGACGACGCCGTCGGGCCGGCCTGCGCGGACGCCGCCGAGGCCGGATGCGGCACGCCAGCCGCGTATAGCGCGTTCGCGAGCAGCGCGATGCCGAGCGACGTCGACAACACCCGGAGCGGCTTGCCTTCCGGGGTGAACAGCAGAGGCAGCTTCGGCGCCCCGGACTTGTCTTGTTCCTGACTCATCTCTCTCATCTCCCCGTCAGATCGACTTGCCGTGCCGCACCGCGGCCAGGAGCAGCTCGATCGATTGCGCGTCCACGTTCAATCGGCCTTCCAGCGTCTCGTACTCGTTGCCCCCGACCGTCAAGTAATTGACGTGATGGAGGGCCGCCAGCATATCGGCCGTCCAGAGCCGTTCGTCGATCTTCGCGATCACCCCGTTCGGCTGCTTCTCCAGCAGATGGACAACAATTCCTTTTTCCAAACCGATCCCCTCCTCTTCCAGAAAAAAGCGCATGACAATCTTTACGCATCATACCCGATGCATGTTTCGCTGCCAAAGTAAGTAAAAACGGATTTGCCGTCTTCTCGGAAGGGGGCAACACGTTTTTATCGGAGACGTATCAGCCAAGCATAGGTGAAACTTATACTTTCTGTTACGTTCAAAAAAAGTCCCCATCCCGATTCGGGCGCAGACGCACGCAAAAAAAGCCGGAGCTCTACCGTCGCGGATGTCCCGCAACGATTCGCTTGCCGGCTTTTCGTTAGCTGCCTATCGGATTCGAGTCGGCTGCGTGCGGCTATATGCCGTCCGATCCCGCTTCGACGATTGCAGTCGCGCTGGAATAAGCTTTCCGTGAAGCTTGCTTCGACGTCAGCGTCATTCCGCCCGCTTCTCCTCGCCCAATCCCAGCGCGAGCAGCGCGCGCGTCTCTTCGAACCGCGCCTCCAACGTGGCCGTCCCCATGACGACCGTGATATACCGATGGCCGTTCAATCGGAAAGAACCCGTGAAGCAGTAACCCGCCGCGGCCGTATACCCCGTCTTCAGCCCTTCGTTCCCCGCCGTGGCGAAGCGCTGACCGGGAAGCATCTCGTTCGAGTTCCGCAGCGCCGTCTTCGTCCCGTAGCCTTTCGCTTCGCTTTCCCGCGTGAAATCCAGAATGTCCGGCACATGCTGCACCATGTACTTCGCGAGTTTGGCGACGTCCTTCGCGGTCATGACCGTCTCGCCCTCGCTCGCCGCGGCGGAGAAGGCGGTCAGGTCCGCGCTGGATAAGCCCGTCGCGTTCGCGAAGCGCGTCCGCTTGGACAAGCCGATCTTCTTCGCCTTGGCGTTCATCCGTTCGACGAACTTCCGCTCGTCTCCGGCCGCGTACTCCGCCAGCGCGACCGTCGCGTCGTTGGCCGAATGCACGGCCATGCCGCGGAACAGCGTCTTGACCGTCACGCGCTGGCCCTTCGTCAGTCCCATGCCCGACCCGACGACGTTTGCCGCATAATGACCGATCTCCACTTTATCGTCCCATTTCATCCGGCCGGAGGAGATGTCCTCCAGAATGAGCGTCTCGGTCATCAGCTTCGTCATGCTGGCGGGCGGCAGAGGCTTGTCCGCGTTTTGCGCGAACAGCCATTTGCCCGTTTCGACGTCCAGCATGGCGGCGGACTTCGCCGCGACCGTCCCCGTGATCGCAGCCTCATCCGTCGGCTTCGCGCTGCCTTCCGGTTCGCTTCCCGTGCTCGTTGGCGTAGCCTCCGGACTGCCAGCCGGCTCCGGTTTGCTTGCCGTGGCCGTTGGCGTAGCCGTTGCCGTCGCCTCCGCGCGGCCTTTCGGCTCCGGTTGGCTTCCGGGCCGTTCCGCGATCAGCCAGCCGAATCCTAGCGCAACCGCCAGGACGCCCAGCAGCATTCCCTTTTTCATAGCCCGATCCCCTCATGTGATTCGACTCTGCTGTCATTTTAGCGCGCGGGATTTAAGGGAATCGAAAAAAGATCTCATTTTTTTCTTAAGAAAACTTAAACGGAGAACGTACAGACGACATTGACTTCTCCCTGTCGATCGTCCTTTCGTACACGACAGGTTCATGCATGATCGGCGAGTTAGGCTTTTCTAAATACATAGGTTACAAAAAAGCCATTCCGGTCTTGATGCTCCACGTATGCGAGACGCTCCATTACCCTCTCCACATCTTCAAAATCGGCAGGTTGGATCAAATCCTCTTCCCGAACGGAAGTTTCGTCTTGGTGCTTGTGGCCGAATCCGCAGACAAATAAAACGCCCCCGTCAGCTAAATGCTCGTTCATTCTGGACATTCGGTTTTTTCCCAATCGATAATGATTGATCACCACGTTGTCGAAAACGCCTATATCTCTCCAAGCTTCAAGATCCGATAAGTCCATTTGTATGGTATGTACCGCATATTTTCTTTCGGCAGCGAACTTGTTCAATCGGTTTAAAGCTTCGCCGCTAAAATCAACGCCAGTTACTTTAAAATGATTTTCGAGCAGAAACAGCGCATTTCTCCCATCTCCGCATGCGATATCCAGAACAGAACCCTTTTTGAAAAAGCGGATATGCTCAACTAAGCTCTGCTCGGGATTTAATATTTGGTTATCGCGTTTGACAAATTTACGATCCCAATACGCCTGTCCTCCCATATACGCCATTTCCGATCACCGCTTTCTTAAACGTGGTAACATTCGACACTCGCTACGTCAGATTCAACCCCCGGATCTTACTAAACATTAACATTTTACAAGTGCGCTTTCCATTTTAAATTTGTATCTTTCCGCCCGTTCACCTGCATCTGCAAGGGATTGCTCGGAACGGTCGCGCCGGCACGAAATATAAGCGCGCACGCCCCTAGCGACGCTCATAAGTGTCCCCTACTCGGCGCACCCTATTGGCATCTTCGCCCAAAGGAGGGATTCCCGCGATGTCCAAGCAGCAAGGCCACGGCGCCAAGAACACGCAGACCAAGTCGTCCGACAAAAAAGGCAACTCGTCCGGCAACAACCACTGAGCAGGCGGCCGGTCTGCTCCCCGCACCTTTGATCGGGCGCGGTCCAGCCGGGCCTACAACACAAAAAGCCCCCTCGGCGCGATCGCGCGCAAGGGGGCGGCAAGGAGCGGGATGCGGCGCATCCCGCTTTTTCGTCATGGACGCTTACGCCCGGTCGAACAGCTTGGCGTAGCTCCCGTAGCCTTCCTTCTCCAGATCCTCCACCGGGATGAAGCGCAGCGCCGCGGAATTGATGCAGTACCGCAGGCCGCCCGCTTCCGGCGGACCGTCGTTGAAGACGTGGCCCAGATGCGAATCCGCCTCTCGGCTGCGCACCTCCGTCCGGAACATGTTGTGGCTGAAGTCTTCCTCTTCCTTCACGCCGCCTTCGTCGAGCGGCCGCGTGAAGCTCGGCCAGCCGCAGCCGGAATCGAACTTGTCGCGGGAGCTGAACAGCGGGGCGCCGGAGACGATGTCGACGTACAGTCCTTCGCGGTGATTGTCCCAGAACTCGTTGCGGAACGGCGGCTCCGTCGCGCTGTTCTGCGTAACCTCGAACTGCATCGTCGTCAGCCGCTCCTTCAGCTTGGCCTTGTCTCTGTCCGTATTCCAATGCTGCTTGATGAAGGTGTCGCGGCCGGAGCCCTTGCGATACATCTTATAGCGCAGCGGGTTCTTCTTGTGGTAGTCCTGATGATAATCTTCCGCGGGATAGAAGACCGCCGCGGGCTCGATCGCGACCACGATCGTACGATCGAAGCGGCCGCTCTCCTGCAGCGCCTGCTTGGATGCCTCGGCCTCTTGCCGCTGCGCTTCGCTATGATAGAAGATCGCCGGGCGGTACGATTCGCCCCGATCGAAGAATTGCCCGCCCGCATCCGTCGGATCGACGGATTGCCAGTAGATGTCCAGCAGCTTGCCGTACGGGAAGACGGCCGGATCGAACGTGATCTGCACCGCCTCCGCGTGGCCGGTCGTCTCCGAGCACACCTGCTCGTACGTCGGATTCTCGACGTGGCCGCCGGTATAGCCCGACACGACCCGGATGATGCCCGGCATCTTCTCGAACGGCGTCACCATGCACCAGAAGCAACCGCCCGCGAACGTCGCGAGTTCCTTGCGTTCAACTTCGCTCATCTTGTTTCCCTCGCTTCCTGATCCTTGAGATCTCTGTCTTCCTATTGTAACAAAGAAGGAGCGAAGGTTCACCTTCGCTCCCGGGAAGCCCGATCACCGTACTGTCGTCCGGGCGGGCGGCATCCGCCGCCGCTGAACCGCGCCGAACCGTTCGCGGAGCTTCCTCCCCGCACCTCGCACAGCTCCCCGCGCGAGGCGCGGAGTCTCGTGTCGGCGGTCACCACAGCATGGCGGCTTACTTCTTGTGCATCTTGAACTCGAGGAACAGCTCGTTATAGTGCGACAGCATCTTTTTGCCCAGGTTGGCGTACACCTCGAGCTTGTCCGTGATCGCCGGAGCCGGGTAGAACCGCTCGTCGCTCGCGATCTCCTCGGGCAGGTACTTTATCGCTTCGGCGTTCGGCGTCGCATAGCCGACATACTCGGCGTTCTGCGCGGCGTGCTTCGGGTCCAGCATAAAGTTGATGAACCGGTGCGCGCCCTCGATGTTGCGCGCCGTCTTCGGGATGACCATGTTGTCGAACCACAGGTTGGACCCTTCCTTCGGGATGACGTAGTCCAGCTTGTCGTTCTCGTCCATGATCTCCGAGGCGTCGCCGGACCAGACGAGTCCGACGGCCGCCTCCTCGTTCGCGAGCAGCATCTTGATCTCGTCGCCGACGAGCGCCTTCACGTTGGGCGTCAACGTCTTGAGCTTGCGCAGCGCCTCCTGGAGATGGTCCTCGTCGCGATCGTTCAGCGAATAGCCGAGGCTGTTGAGCCCCATGCCGATCACTTCGCGCGCGCTGTCGACGAGCAGGATGTTATTGCGCAGCGACGGGTCCCACAGATCGTCCCAACTGTCGAACTTGAGATCGCCTACGAGCTCCGGGTTGTAAATGATGCCGACGGTGCCCCAGAAGTAAGGGATCGAATAGGCGTTGCCCGGATCGAAGTCCAGATTCAGGTAGCGCGGATCGATAGACTTCAAGTTGGGCAGCTTCGCGTGATCCAGCGGCAGCAGCAGGCCGTCGGCCTTCATCTTGCTGATCGCGTATTCGGACGGGATGCTCACGTCGAAGGTCGTGCCCCCTTGGGCGATCTTCGTCATCATCGCCTCGTTGGAGTCGAAGGTCTGATAGATGACCTTGATGCCGGTCTCCTTCTCGAACGCCGAGATCAGCGCGGGGTCGATATAGTCTCCCCAGTTGTAGACCGTCAGCGTATTCGCGCCGGAGTAGCCCTGCGACGAGTTCAACGCGGACACGCCGTACATGAGGCCGAACGCTACGACCAGGACGGCGATAAACAGTCGGACGAGCTCCTTCATTTGGGAACCCCCATTCCGAGCCGCTTGCTGCTCCGCCGGTTCAGCCAGTAGTAGCCGAGGACGACCAGCACCGTGAACAGGAAGATGAGCGTCGACAGCGCGTTAATCGACAGGGAGATGCCTTGGCGGGCCCGCGAATAGATCTCGACCGACAGCGTGGAGAAGCCGTTGCCCGTCACGAAGAACGTCACGGCGAAGTCGTCCAGCGAGTAGGTCAGCGCCATGAAGAAGCCCGCGAAGATGCCCGGCTTGATGAACGGCACCACGACCCGGGTCAGCACCTGCCAGCCGTTCGCGCCGAGGTCCCGCGCCGCGTCGAGGAGCGACGGGCTCATCTCCTGCAGCTTCGGCAGCACCATGAGGACGACGATCGGCACGCTGAACGCGATGTGCGACAGCAGCACCGACGTGAAGCCGAGCTTGATGCCGGCCATCGTGAACAGGATGAGGAACGAGGCGCCGATGATGACGTCCGGGCTCACGATCAGCACGTTGTTCATCGAGAGGAGCGAGTTCCGGGCGCGGCGACTGCGCACGCGGCGGATGGCGAGCGCGCCGAGCACGCCGAGCACGGTTGAGATCGCCGAAGACAGCAGCGCGATGATCACCGTATTGAGCACGATGATGAGCAGCCGCGCGTCTTGGAACACTTCGCCGTAGTATTGGAGCGTGAAGCCCTCGTAACCGTGCATCGACCCGCCGCTGTTGAACGAATAGTACACCAGGTAGAAGATCGGGGCGTACAGGATGACGAAGATGACGGCCAGATAGATCGACGCGCCGCTCTTGGACTTGTTCATCGCGCCCCTCCTTTCTGCCGCTTGCCGGTGACGATCATGATGACGACCATGGCGAGGATGAGGAAGACCGCGATGGCCGCGCCCATGCCCCAATCCTGCGTCACGAGGAAATGCTGCTCGATCGCCGTCCCGAGCGTAATGACGCGGTTGCCCGCGACGAGGCGCGTGATCATGAACAGGGACAGCGCCGGGATGAATACGGCCTGGCAGCCGGCCTTGACCCCGTCCAACGTCAGCGGAAAGACGACCCGCCGGAACGTCGTCCAAGCGGATGCTCCCAGATCCCGCGCCGCGAAGACGAGCGACGGATTGAGATCCTCCAAAGCGTTGTAGATCGGCAGGATCATGAACGGAATGAAAATATAGACCGAAACGAAGACGAAGCTGAAGTCCGTGAACAGAATCTGGTGCCGGCCGATACCGAGCGTCTCCAGCACGCCGTTGACGAAGCCGTAGGTGCCGAAGATGCCGAGAAACGCGTACACCTTCAGCAGCAGGTTCACCCAGCTCGGCAGGATGAGCAGCAGCAGCCAGAGCTGCTTGTGCTTCATCTTCGTGAGCGCGTACGCGGCGGGATAGGCCACGAGCAGCGAGAACACGGTGATGAGCAGCGCGTACCAGATCGAGCTGGCCGTCATGCGCAGGTAGATCGGCGTTAGGAACTTGCCGTAGTTGCCGAACGTGAACTGTCCTTCGACGTCGAAGAACGAATCGTAGAGGATGAGCGCGATCGGCACGACGATAAAGAGCGCCATCCAGAGCAGATAAGGGACGAGATAGACGTTGCGCGATCTACTGGTCATGTCCGATCTCCTCGTAAGCGAGGAGCCGCTTGTCGAACTCCTCTTCGGTCTCGCCGAAGCGCATGACGTGGATCGCTTCAGGATCGAAGTCGAGGCCGATCCGCTCGCCGACCTCGACCTTCTTGGTGGAGTGAACCATCCACTCGTTGCCGGCCTCGTCGTAGCCCACGATCTCGTAATGCACGCCGCGGAACAGCTGCGTGTCGACCTTCACCTGCAGCTTGCCCCGCTCCGGCGTCGTGATCTCGAGGTCTTCGGGACGGATGACGATCTCGACCGGCTCGTTCGGCCGCAGGCCGCCGTCGACGCACTCGAACGTCTTGCCCGCGAATTGCACGCGGTAGTCCTCCGCCATGCTGCCCGGCACGATGTTCGACTCCCCGATGAAGTCCGCGACGAACCGGTTGATCGGCTCGTCGTAGATGTCGGTAGGCGTGCCGCTCTGCTGGATCGTGCCCTCCTTCATGACGAAGATCTCGTCCGACATGGCGAGCGCCTCTTCCTGATCGTGGGTCACGAAGATGAACGTGATGCCGAGGCGCCGCTGCAGCTCGCGCAGCTCGTACTGCATCTCCGTACGCAGCTTCAGATCGAGCGCGGAGAGGGGCTCGTCCAACAGCAGAACCTCGGGCTCGTTCACGATCGCCCGCGCGATCGCGACGCGCTGCCGCTGCCCGCCGGAGAGTTCGGTGATTTCCCGTTTCTCGTAGCCTTTGAGATTAACGAACCGGAGCGCCTCCAGCACCTTCGCTTCGACGGCCGCCTGCTTCAGCTTCTTGATGCGCAAGCCGAAGGCCACGTTCTCGAAGACGTTCAGATGCGGGAACAGCGCGTAGTCCTGGAAGACGGTATTGACCAGACGCTCGTTCGCCGGGACGCGGTTGATGACCTTGCCGTCGAACCGGATCTCGCCTTCGGACGGCTCGAGGAAGCCGGCGATCAGCCGCAGGATCGTCGTTTTTCCGCAGCCCGAAGGGCCGAGCAGCGTGTAGAACTTGCCGCGTTCGATCTCGAAGCTGACGGACTTCAGCACCGTCTCGCCGTCATCGTAGCGCTTCGTGACTTGTTCGAACTGAATGATCGTTTGTTCAGTAGACATTTAAGATTCCCACCTACATGTATAGTCGCTGATACCATTATCGCCTTTTACCCGATGTTGGCAACCTAAATTGACGAAAAAAGCGGGTTCGTCGGCGATTTTCGCAAATTCGCTCGCCATTTCGCCGCTGAAGGCGGTTCCTGCCGTCTTGTGGAGCAGGCGGCGATTATGTTTACAATAGAAAAACGAAACCGGAAAAAGATCGGCGGTGAGCGAAAGGAGAGGAGGTTATCCCATGCACGCATTGACTCGCGCGCAAGCCCAGGCGCTGCAGCATGTGAGAGAGGCCGCATGGCCGCATCGGCAGCGCGCGCAGGAGATCTTGGAGGACATCCTCTCTCGCGCCGGCGTCCTGAAAGATGAAGGGATGGCGATCCTGTCCCGGATCGGCCGGCGCGCCCGCGTCACGCTCAACTTCCACCCGGATCGGGTGCTGCCGGACGGAATTACCGTCGTAGAGGGGCTGCTGCTGGCGGGCAAGTACCGAAGCCAGTTCGAGACGCGCGTGACCAACGGCAGCCGCACGGCCTATCCCGGCGGGGACCGCGACCGCTGGGAGGAGCTTCTCTTCGGCGGCGCCTATCAAGCGTCCGATGCGCGGGAGGACGCGAGGCCCAAGTACGGCGCGCTGAATCTCATGCGTCATGCGGACGGCGCCGCCCCCCGGTTCGGATCGTGCTATCTGATCCTGCGTCCGGAGGTCTCGGGCCGGTGCACGTTTACGTTGGGCGACAGCCATCTGGGGCCCGAGCACGTCGGCACGAGCGACGTCCTCGCGCCGCTGCTTGCCGCGCTGCTCCGGCAGATCGAAACCGATCATGCGGCGCTTGGGGTAGCTCCGCTCGATCCGGGCGCGTTCCTGAATCGCCTGCGGCAGGCGGAGGCCGTAGCTTCCGTTCCCGGGTCCGGCCTCGTCGGCCGCGCGCTGGACGACTACGTCGAAGCGCAGGTGCACGGGGAGATCGATCTGTCCGCCGACGTCGAAGCGCTCGTGGCAGATCCCTCGTACCGGGGCACGCAGATCGGCGGCCGATTGAGAGACTTGTGCGCCCGGCACGGGCTCGGCCTCTACTGGCATGCCGGATTCCGGCTGGAGACGGCGCGCGTGCCGGACGACTTCCGGGGGCCGGCGATGCCGCCGCTCGCCCGCCGCGTGGACCGCGGCTTCGCGGCGACGCCCGGCTTGCTGGACGCGGCCGCGATAGGCCGGGCCGCCGCGTCGGCGCGCCATGAGCCCGAACTTTGGCGCGATTGGGCGTCGCCGGAGGAGACGTTCCAGCATTTCAAGCAGCTCTGGCACGTCCTCGTGCGATTCGGGAGGTGATTCGCAGCGTATGGGCGGAGACTGCCGACGAGCCTGCCTTTGATCCGCCTGCGCTTCACTTGCCGCTGTCCATGCATTAGCAATCCCTTGCGAATGCCCATGCATCGCCTAGTGAATGTCCATGCATCGAATTGCGAATGTCCATGTATTGGCAATCACTTGCAAAATTACATCTTTTTCAGCTGAAATTGCGGGTAAAAGAGGAATGTGTTGCAAACGTACAGCTTTTTTCGGGCAAAACGATTAAATCGCCTCGATCCGCTCGAAACAGTTGTACGAATGCAACGAATGGCCGCTTAACGCCCGTCCGCCTCCAAATAAGTTGTAGAAATACAACGGTTTGCCGAACAGTCCCGGATACGCCAAGGCGGAGGAATATCAGCTGCAACAGAGCACCGTCGTGTTGGCTACGCCGGTCCTTTCGCGCGCTTTATTCGATCTCGATCGTCTTGGAGGCGAGCCGCTCGACGCCCCAGTACCGCCAACAAGACGAACAGCGGCAGCGCGACCCAGAGACTCCTTTTGGCGTTTCTGCCCAACCTCTTCACTCCTCCTCCTCCGACTCCTGCTAGCCAGCCTATTCCCCCGGCAACACGATCGTCAGCTATTCTATTTCCTGATCTCTAGCTCTCCGTTCTCTTATTTTGCGCTCGCCTCCTTCTTCCTTTCCGCGGCTTGACGTTCCCGCTCCGCCTTTTGCTCAGCACGTTTAAATCTACTAAGCATGTAATATAGAGAATCTACAAGGAAACGAGGTGATCGGAATGGCGCGCGTAAATGCGGTTAAACAGCCGGACTTGGTCTTGATCAGTTGGACAAGAAACCCTCTGGTTCCGGGCTCTGCCCGCAGGATTATTGCAGCTCGCGTGATCGGCAGCGCCCAACCCTGCACGTTCACGTTGGCACCCAAGAGATTGCTGATCAATGCCTTAAACTGCTTACTGGACCATGACGTCGGATTCAAAGTGGTATTCCAGAAAAAAACCTCCAACGTCAGCGGATATCTGTTGCTGCAACGCAATAAATAAATGGCCGTCCACGCAAGTAAAAACGGCTTTGCCGTCTTCCCGGAAGAGGGCGAAACGTTTTTTATCGGAGGTCATACAATAATGGATAGGCTCGTGAAACTTATATATGCTATCCGATCAACAAAGCCGCCAGCTCCTCGCATGAGGACTGGCGGCTCCGTATGAAATCGATAATTTGTTTTTACTTGTACTGCTCCAGGAACTTCACGGCCTTCGCGATATCCACTTCCGGCTGCGTCCCGACTTCGCGCTCGATCGTCAGATAGCCCGTGTAGCCGATATCCTGCAGCGCTTGCAGGTAAGCCGGCCAATCGACTTTGCCTTCGCCTAGCGGCACCTCCCGGAAGAACTCGCCGGACTCGACCATCTCGGCCAGCTTGTCGTGATCCATCGGCTCGTAGCCCAGAGAGCCGTAAATATTGCGAGGGTCGGTCTCCTTCAGGCGGACGCCGTCCTTGGCGTGCGTGTGGACGATATAGTCGCGCAGCGTGTAGACGCCCTGCACCGGATCGTCCCCCGTCACCATGACCATGTTCGCCGGATCGAAGTTCACGGATACGCCGTTCGTGCTGAGCGTGTCTAGGAACTCCTTCAGCCGCGCGGCCGTCTCCGGGCCCGTCTCGATCGCGAAGTACGCGTTCAGGCTGCTCGCGTACCGGCTGAGCTCTTCGCACGCTTCCTGCATCGCTTTGTAGACGTCGCTGTCCGCGTCCTCCGGCACCATGCCGATATGCGTCGTCACGACGTTCGTGCCGAGCTCCACGGCGAGGTCGAGGATCTTCTTCGACTTCTCGATCTTCCAGGCATTCTCTTTGCGATCCTGGAGTCCGTGACCGCCGAGATCGCCGACCAGCGCGGAGATCTCAAGCCCCAGGGAAGCGATGTATTCGCGCATCTCCCGGCGCTGTTCGGCGGACAGGTTGTCGGGATCCATCTCGCCGCTTACCGCATAGATCTGTACGCCGTTCGCTCCGACTTCCTTCGCCTTGCGCAAGCCTTCACGCACGCCGACGCGGAAGCTGTCGACGATGACGCCGATCGGATTCGTTACTTTGACCATGTGTGAATTCTCCTCCCTATCGCCCGAATTAGACTTCATCCCAAAGCCGGCGCGCGTTCGCGAGACCGACGCGGGCGCCGAACTTGCAATCCTCGATACCTTCGAACTCCAGCGACAGATAGCCGTCGTAGCCGGATGCCTTCACGGCTTGCAATACCCCTCGCATGTCGATGTCTCCGTTGCCCAGAACCGCGCCGCGCAAATAGTTGCCCGAGATCGTCTGGAACCAGCCCTCGCCCGGCGGCTGCGCTGCGGGACGCAGGTAGAAGTCCTTCAGATGGACGATCGAGGCCGCCCGGATCGTGCGCTTCACGGCGGCGACCGAGTTCTCGTCCGCGCACATGAAGTTGCCGACGTCGAGCGTCAGCTTGTAGTTATCGCGCCCGACGGCATCGATCAGCGCCAGCACGCGGTCGCTCGCCTGGATAAAGTAGCCGTGGTTCTCCACGCTCGTCACGATGCCGAACGTCGCCGCGTAGTCGGCGATGCGCCGGCACGCTTCCGCCAGTTTCGGCAGCTCGCGCATGAAGCGCTCGATCGACGTATCCTGGCGCGAGGCGACGTCATGGCGCATCCGCTTCACGCCAAGCGCGTTCGCGATGTCGACCTCGCCCTTAAGCCGGGCGATCTCGGCCTCGAAGGCCGCTTCGTCGTCCGTGACGAAATTGCCGCCGACGGCGTAGCCCGAGATGTCGATCCCGACGGCGTCCGCTTTGGCGCGGATGGCGCCGATGAGATCGGGGTTGTCTACGAGATTGTAGCCGATCGGCACGATCTCGACATGCTCGCCCCCATGCTCCGCGATCCATGCGATGACGTCCAGGACGCTCATCGCGCCGGCCTGGATCTCGCGCGCCAGACTGTATGTGCTAAGTCCGAGCTTCATCTGGCATCCTCCGCTCTTAGAATTGAATTTCCTTGCCTTGCTCCGCCGACTCGTATACCGCGCGAAGGATCTTCGTGATCTCGACGCCGTCCTCGACCGGGCTGATCGGCTCCTTGCCTTCCAGAACGGCGGAGACGAACAGATCGATCTCGGCTTGGAACGCCTTCGCGAAGTTGAAGCCCCGGCTGTCCGTCTGCGGCGTTACGTTGATGATCGTATTGTGGCGTTCCGTCGTGTACTGCACTTCCGGATCGATCTCGAAGCCGCCCTTCGTGCCGAATACCTTGACCGAGCTCTCGTCCTTCATCGCGTGCAGCGTATAGCTCACGTCGACCAGCAGGGACGCGCCATTCTCAAAGCGGATCAGCGCGTTCGCCATATCCTCGACCGTGTTGACGGTCGGATCGTAGTCCGCCGCCTTGTAGAAGGACAGCCCGGTTACGTTCGAGCGGTTGCCGAGCTTGGCATAGACGTTGCCGCTGACCGATTTGACCTTCGGTTTGCCCATCAGATACCAGATGAGGTCGATCACGTGAACGCCGATATCGATCAGCGGGCCGCCGCCGGAGCGAGACTTGTCCGCGAACCAGCCGCCCGGATTGCCGAGCCGGCGGACGAGCGAAGCTTTGGCGTAGTACAGCTCTCCGAACTCGCCGCTCTCGGCGAATTGGCGGAGCATCTGCGCATTCGGGTCGCAGCGGCGTACGAAGCCGACCTGCAGGATGCGGCCCGAGGCGCGAACCGCCGCTTGGATCTCGAGCGCTTGCTCGACCGTCATCGCGAGCGGCTTCTCGACCAGCACGTGCTTGCCGGCCTTCACCGCCGCGATGCTGATCTCCGCGTGCGTATAGTTCCAGGTGCAGATGCTGATCGCCTGCACGTCCGGATCCGCGAGCAGCTCGCGATAATCCGTGTAGACCCGGGAAGCGCCGTACTTGCGGGCGACTTCCTCCGCGCGTTCCTTCACCTGGTCGCAGATCGCGATCAATTCGACCGCAGGGTTGTTCTTATAAGCATCCAGATGCGCTTGCGATATCGAACCTGTCCCAATGACGCCTACCTTCAACTTCTCCGTCAATGCCGTTCGCTCCTCTCGGCTATCCTTTTCTTAACTCGTACTATAAAATGAAAGGAGGGAAAGAACCATGAACGACCTTGCTAATGTTTTGTAAAATTGTGCGATGATGAGGTGAACCGTATGGAGAAGCTGCCCGCCCTCCGGGAACCGATGGATATGCCCGACCCGTTCTTCCCGCTGAAGCTGCATCATTGCCGCTTCGCGCAGTCGGGCATCACCACGTTCCCGCACCATTGGCACGAGCACATAGAGTTCCTGTATATCGTGGAAGGAGAGGCGCGGTTCTCCTGCAATTCGGACAGCTACGACGTCGCCGCCGGAGACCTCATCGTGATCAACGGCACCGATCTGCATCACGGCATCAGCTTGTCGGACGATTTGTTCTATTATGCGCTGATCGTCGATCCCGCACTTCTGCATAGCCATACCGTAGACACGGTTGAAGCCAAATATATTACGCCGATCACCCAGAACCGCATCCGCTTCGCGAACAAGATCGGCCGGGACGAGACGGCCGCGCGCGAGTGCCTCGTCTCGCTCATCGAGGAGTTCAAGAACCGCGAGTTCGGGTTCGAGCTCGCCGTGAAGTCCTGGCTGTACCGGCTGCTGACCGTCTTGCTGCGCAAGCACGTCGCCGCCCACTTCTCCCCGGCCGACTATTCCTCGCGGATTCGGCAGCTGGAGCGGCTCGATCCCGTGTTCCGGCACGTGGAGGAGCACTACGCCGAGCGCCTGACCGTCGACCGCCTGGCCGCCATCGCCCGGATGAGCCGGTTCCACTTCAGCCGCGTGTTCAAGGAGCTGACGAACCGCTCCGTCACCGAATACATCAACTTCGTGCGCATCAACAAATCCGAATACGAACTGCGGCACACGGAAAAGACGATCGCCGAGATCGCCACGGCCAACGGATTCAACGACATTTACTACTTCAGCCGCTTGTTCAAGACCTACAAGAACGTCTCTCCGTCAGCCCTGCGCAAGACCGCGATGCCGGGACAGGCCCAAATCATGCCAAACCCGTCCGGAAAATAAGAATTGCCTCATTTTCTTGGGGTTCGCCCAGCAGGTATGATTCAATAGAAGAATGAAAACGATAATGCGAAAGATCCCAAAACCATATGCATTGCTCGCGGTCGCCGTCACCGCCGTCGTCGGATTGGCGATCGCCATAATCCCTCTCTTCGGTCCTGAGAAGAAAGCCCCGGAGCACCGCGTCACATGGGTGTGGGACCTGGACGCCCTGCTCGCCGAACGTACCGGCGCCATCATCCCGTTCCTGCGCGAGCACCGCGTCAGTACCGTCTACGTGCACGCGGATGCGGAGCTGGCCAAGCCCGGCATGCCGGAGAAGTACCGCGCCTTCATCGCCGAAGCGCGCGAAGCGAAGATCCAGGTGCACGCCCTAGGAGGCGAACGTGAATGGGCGCTGCCGGATCGCATGCAAGGGCTTCGCGCCTTCCTGGATCGCGTGGCCGATTACAACGCTTCGGTTCCCGAAGCTTCCCGGTTCACGGGCATCCATCTGGACGTCGAGCCATACTTGCTGCCCAAGTGGGAGACCGACGAAGCGTCCGTCGTCGCCGGCTGGCGAGAGATGATGGCCGCGTACAAGGACTTTGCGCATGCGCATGGACTGCATGCGGGCGTCGACCTGCCGTTCTGGCTGGACAAAGTCAAGCTTCCCGACGACGAACGGACGCTCGATGCGTGGATGCTGGACACGGCCGACTCCGTGGCGCTGATGTCCTATCGCAACCGCGCCGAGGGCAGCAACGGCGTGCTCTCCCTCGTGAAGCCCATGATGCAGGCGGCCGAGGCGGCCCGGAAGTCCGACAAGCAAGTGTTCATCGGCCTCAACGTGGCGCCCGACGAAGCCAGCTCGCTCACCTTCCATGAAGAGGGCGCGGGCCGCTTCCGGCAGGTGGCGGATCGCATCGCGGCCCGCTATACGGACGATCCCGCTTTCGGCGGCATCGCCGTGCACGACCTGGCGCGGTGGATGGCGCTCGAGGCGGACGAGGGCAAGGACATCGGCGGTAAGGACGCTGGCGACGGTGCGGAGAAAGAAGGAGGAGTCTAGGACTCTTTCTACGACTCACTTTCTCCTCCATCTCGCCAGCCGCCCGTCAAGGGACTGTCTCAGCAGGCCGATTGGGCCTGGAGGGACAGTCCCTTGGTGCGTTTTCACAAAGGTCACGTCCAATATGGATAATCGCCGCTTCAGCTCGCCGACCGCCCATGTAGGTAAATAATTTCCGCACATTCGCCGTGGTTTGAGACAGCCTCTTTCGATCATTTCGCCGGCTAGCTTCCGTCCAATCCATCTAATTCATCCAGATGATCATACCTGGAAATTCCATTTTTCGATCAATCCTTCCTTGCTAGCTCCCTTGTTAGCCTAGCTCCCTTGCTAGCTATTGACAGCCCCCGCAGCCTGACGATATAATTCAATACATTGCGATTGATAATGATTATCATTTTCGTTATCGAGGCATTGTGAATCTCATTCGCACGCATTCCTAGCGTGCATCGTCATGGAAAAGGGAGAGAGAAATCGAATGAAAAAAGGGTTCATCCCGCTTGTCCTGTCACTTGTTCTTCTGCTGAGCGCTTGCGGCGGCAACGCCGCCAACGACGCCGACAAGGGCGGCAACCCGTCCCCGTCCCCGTCCGCTTCGCCTTCATCTTCGCCTTCTTCGTCGTCTTCGGCTGCACCGGAAGCCGCCACGTTCACCTACCAATCCGAGAACGGACCGGTCGAGGTGCCGACGCACCCGCAGCGCGTCGTCGTGCTGACCCGGTTCTTGACGGGGAATGTCATGGCGCTCGGCGTCCCCGTCGTCGGGGTGGACGAGATGTCCAAGACCAACCCGAGATTCGAAGAGAAGCTCAAAGACGTCGAGGCGGTGTCGGACGAAAGCCTCGAGAAGATCATCGAGCTGAATCCGGATCTCATCGTCGGGCTCTCCGACATTAAGAATATCGACAAGCTCAAGCAAATCGCGCCGACGGTCACGTATACTTACGGCAAACTCGATTATTTAAAGCTGCAGGTAGAAGTCGGCAAGCTGCTCAACAAGGAAAAGGAAGCGCAAGCTTGGGCCGACGGCTTCAAAGCGCGGACGGAAAAAGCCGGCGAAGAAATCAAGGCGAAGATCGGCGCGAATGCGACCGTGTCGGTCATCGAGACGTTCAACAAGCAGCTCTATGTCTACGGAGAAAACTTCGGCCGCGGCACCGAGCTCCTCTATGGCCCGTTCGGGTTCGCCATGCCCGAGAAGGTGAAGGAAGCGACCCGCACCGACGGCTACTTCGCCTTGTCGACGGAAGTGCTCAAGGACTACACCGGCGACTACATCATCTTCAGCAAAAACGCGGACGAGGACAATTCTTTCCAGAACACCTCGACGTACAAGAACCTTCCCGCGGTCCAGAATAACCACGTCTACGAAGCCGACGCCAAGTCTTTCTACTTCAACGATCCGTTGAGCTTGGAGTATCAGCTTGAATTTTTCAAGCAGCATTTTCTCGGCCAGTAATCGCAAGTCCCGTCCGGCATGAATCGCGGTTCGCCGAGCACGCAAGCAAAAAAGGCTGTCCCCTCGGGACAGCCTTTTTGCTTGCATTACGGCCATTCATCCCATCGAGGAGGCGGCCGCCACTTCGTAGCGCTTCTGCTCGACCGGCGCGCCGATCTTGTGGATGTGCGGCAGGTCGAACGCCTTCATCGCGTTGCGCGTGTCCAGGATCGGCACGCCGAGCCCGACCAGCTCTTCGTACTTGAACGCGTCATGATGCGTGACGAGCACGAAGCAGTCGTAGCCGCGGAAGCGATTCGGCTCGTATGGCACCGAATAGACCGTCTCCCCCTCCGCGTCCCGGAACGAAGCCGCGAGCGGATCGTAGTAGTCGACGGCGGCGCCGCCTTCCTTGAACAGTTCGTACACCTCGAGGCCGGGCGATTCGCGCAGGTCGTCGACGTTCGGCTTGTACGCCATGCCCAGAATGAGGATGCGCGAGCCACGCAGCGACTTGGACGACTGGTTCAGGATATGCGACGTCTTGTTCACGACGTAGTACGGCATGTTCGTGTTCACCGACTGCGCCAGCTCGATGAAGCTGCTGTAGAACCGGTAGCCCTTCGCCTTCCACGACAGGTACATCGGGTCGAGCGGGATGCAGTGGCCCCCGATGCCCGGACCCGGGTAGAACGGCATGAACCCGAACGGCTTCGTGCTGGCCGCCTTTATGACTTCCCAGATGTCGATGGACATTCGCTCGCACATCATGGCCATCTCGTTGATGAACGCGATATTGACGCTGCGGAACGTATTCTCCAGCAGCTTCGACATCTCGGCCACCTTCGGCGAGGAGACGGGCACGACGGTCTGCACGATGTTCTCGTACAGCAGGCTGCCCAGCTTCGCGCACTCCGGCGTCGTGCCGCCCAGCACCTTCGGCGTATTGTAGGTGGCGTATTGTTCGTTGGACGGGTCCACCCGCTCCGGCGAGAAGCAGAGGAAGTAATCGTGCCCGACCTTCCAGCCTTCCCGCTCCAGCTCGCGCTCGATGAGCTCCTCCGTCGTGCCGGGATAGGTCGTGCTCTCGAGGACGATGAGCCCGCCTTTCTTCATATGCAGCTTAATTTGCCCTACCACGTGCACGATGTGCGACGTATCCGGGTCCTGGTTGGCGCTGAGCGGCGTCGGCACGCAGATCGAGACGGCGTCCAGCTCCGCCATTACGGCGAAGTCCGTCGTCGGACGGAACCGGCCGCCCTCCACCGCCTCCCACAGCTTCTCGTTCGAGACGTCCTGCACGTAGGAGATGCCCGCCTGCAGCTGCGCCACCTTGCGCCCGTCCAGATCGATCCCGTGAACCTCGAAGCCTTGGCGAACCATCTCGACCGCCAGCGGAAGCCCGACGTACCCCAATCCAACGACGCCCAGCTTGGCGCCCTTCCGTTCGATCGCCCGTCTTAGGCGCGTATAATTCGCATTCATGAATAATCCCCCTTTGGGTCGGTATCGTTTGTTGGAGCATCATTCAAAGCAGCCGTTCGATCCGCGCTTCCAGCTCTACCGGGGAGAACGGCCGCGTGATATAGTCCGCGACGCCGAGCTTGAAGCAGCGGCTGATCGTATCCTCCTCGCGGTTGTCCGTGAAGACGACGATCTTGCTCTTCGCGTCCGGGTCCTCCCGGTGCATGCGGATGAGGAAGTGGAACCCGTCGATGCCGGACAGGTTCAAGTCGGTGATCACCATATCCGGCTGCTCCTGACGGAACAGGTCCAACCCCTGCTTGCCGTCTCCGGCCGCCAGCACCCGGTAGCCCTTCATCTGCAGCCGCAGCTGCAGATACCGGCGCACTTCCTCGTCGCTGTCCACGAGCAGCACCGACTGCGTCTCGTTCGATTGATACAGCTCATGGAAGAGGATGAGGTTCGGGTCTGGCGGCGCCTGCTCGAACAGATCCGTCAGCGCCTCGAAGAACTTCGGATTGCGTTCCGCCTGATCCGCGGCGCTCGCCAGCAGGATGCTGTAAGCGCCGTCCGCCATCTTGGCGAGCAGCCGCTTGATCCGCAGCGCCGCGTAGTGCGCCCGGTTCCAGCTCGCCCCGAACAGGAGGAAGGCGGCCTGATGCCGGTCCGCCTCCGCGAATTCGCGCACGGCGATGCCGTCCTCCGGCTCGACGATCGCCCGGACCGCTTCCAGCGTCTCGGCCCATGCCCGATCGACGCGGATGAGGATGATGCCGCAGTCCGTCCGCTCGTTCTCCTCCGCCAGCCAGTACTGCTCCACGTAGGCTTGATACATTTTCTCGTGCCACTTGCTTGCCTCTAACGGCTTGCTCACCGCAGTCGCCTCCTTTGATCTACAATTAAATGGTTAAGCGTGCAGAATGATCGCGCCTAAGCGCTCGTCTTGGCCGCCGAGTCCTCGTTCCAGCTCTGCCGCGTCATGACGCCCCACGTATTGTTCTTCCGCAGGTACTCGACATGACCTTGCAGCCTCCAGAGGACGCCGAGCTGATAGTAGCCGAGGAACATCAGCGCGGAGAAGCCGATCATCTTGAACAGATCGCGCATGCGGGGATACCGGCGATAGCCGATCTCTTCAAGCACGAGGGAGCCTACGGCCAGCAGATAGCCTGTTAGGAAGTTGATCAATCCGTAGATGAGGAGCACCCGCCACTGCGTCATGTCCATCGCCACGTAGCCGATGAGCGCAAAGAGCCCGGTGATCTTCACGTACGGATTCAGCGTCTCGAAGATGACGTTGTACGGCATGGTCAGCAAGCCGAACAGCTTGTACTTGGGCCGGAAGATCATATCGCGATTCTCCAGCATATTCTTCAGGTTGCCGCGTCCCCAGCGCTTGCGCTGGCTGCTCAGAATGCGGTACGAATCCGGCGCCTGCGTCCAGCAGACCGCGTCCGGACTGTAGGCGATCTTGTAAGGCAGCTTGTTGTCCAGCATATAGCGGTGCAGCTTGATGATGATGTTCATGTCCTCGCCCGGATAGCCGTCCCGGTAGCCGCCGACTTTAACGACATAATCCTTGCGGAACATGCCGAACGCGCCGGAGACGATAATCAGGCCGTTGATATGGCTCCAGCCGATCCGCCCGCCGAGGAACGCCTTCAGGTACTCCAGCGTCTGGAACATCGGCCATAGTTTGCGCGGCAGGCGCACGTCCTTGACGACGCCGTCCTCGATCGTGCAGCCGTTCGCGATCCGAACGTTGCCCCCGACCGCCACGATGCGTCCGGGATCCTCCATGTAGACCCGCGCCATCCGGATCAGCGCGTCCTTCTCCAGCAGCGAGTCGGCGTCGATCGAGCAGATGAGCGGATAGTGGGAAAAGTTGATGCCGGCATTCAGCGAATCGGCCTTGCCGCCATTGTCCTTGTCGATGACGTACAGGCGCGGATATGCCGGGTTGTGATAAATTCCTTTGACCTCGGTGCAGTCGATCGCATAGGTCATGGTCTCATTCTCGTGCGGCGTCAGCTGGAAAGCTTCGATCAGCAACTCCACCGTCCGGTCGTTCGAGCCGTCGTTGACGACGATCACTTCATAGGTGTGGTAGTTCAGCGTCAGCAGCGACTTCACGTTGTCGATGATGGTCAGCTCTTCATTGTAAGCCGGGACCAGCAAGGATACCGGCGGCACGTACGAAGAGCCGGACAACGACCGGAAGCGCGAGTAGACTTCGCCTTTCAGCATGCCGTACATGCCCCGGTACGAGAAAAACAAGATGGAAAAATAAATGAGACTGACGGCCGCGACGTAATACGTCGCGACCATGCCATAGCTATACAACAGGTCTCTCAGCAAGCGCGATCTCTCCTTATCCGTCGCTCCGCAGCTCGCGTTCGCGACCGCGGGCGCGTCCGAAGTAGTCTTCATAGACGAACTGCCGCATATTGCGTTCAGCCATCCCTTCGATCCCGGGCGCCGACGCTTCCCCGCTCCCCATCGCTTCGCGGATGACGAGCCGGGCGATACTCGCGGGATGTTCGGCTTCCGGTCCCCGGGCCGCTTCGCAGAGCGCGGTGAACCCTTCTTCGCCGAGCTGCGCGAGCGCCTTGCCGCTATTGTAGCGGACCTTCCAATCGGCATCGGCCAGCGCGGCCTGCAGCAGAACGACGCTGTCCTTCATGCCGAGCGCGCCGAGGCTGCTCGCGACCGCCGCGCGGATGTCTCCGTCGCGGTGCGCCATGAGCTTGCGGATCTGCTCCAGCGTGAGCTTGCCGCTGCCGCGTACGATGAGGCCCGCCGCTTGGGTACGGACGACCTTGTCTTCGGCGTCGACCAGATGCGACAGCGCCATCGCGATCTCCGGCCGCGTGTGCGTCTTCAGTACCGCCAGCGCCAGCTTGACGAGGCTCGTCTCGCCGGATTGCAGGAACGTCTTCACGACGTTCGCCTCGTCCAGGCTGGATTCCGTCAGGATGTCGGCGACGAGCAGGTACGCTTCATTCTGCCGGGACAGTATGAACGCAGCCATATCCCGCAGCTCGCCCGGACGGCGGGCGCACTTCGCGACCGCGCGGGCGACGATGAACGACAGCGTGCCGGACTTCATGCCGGATAGCAGCTTCATGAGCGCCGGGACAGCTTCCGCGTCCCGCATGCACCCCAGCCGATAGGCCGCGTCCAGCCGGACGCTCAGGAAGGGGCTATCCAGCCGTCTCCGCTCCCGCGCCGTCCAGCCCATCTCGTCGCAAAGGCGGACGAGCTTCTCCTGTTGGGCGCCCCGCATCTGTTCGATCCAGGGCAGGAGACGGTCGCGCACGGCCCGGCGCTCTCCCGCGCCGCGAATGTCGGGCGGCGGGCTGAGCGGTTCGACTCCTTCGAGGTTGGCGAGCACGTACGTGAACCAGTCGTCATGCTTGGCGAGCGCGCGCGCTTCGGCGCGGCGCCTGTACGTCTGAACGAGCTTCATGCCGACCAGGATGCCGAGGCCGATCGCGATGACGGCGATCATGACATAGATGAGATAGATGGCAGCTTGTTGACTCAATAACACGGATTAGCCTCCCGTCTTCGGTTGTTCTCCGATCGTCTTGTAGATCTCTTGCATCGCGTAGTAGCTAGGCTTAAGCCGCTCGGCGAAGTTCACCGTATCCCAAGCGGACCAAGTGTAGGGCTGCAGCTGGCTGAGCGGATAGGCGCCCGACCCGGATGCCTCTCCGAGGCCGCGGACTTCGTGCGTCGCCTTGTCCAAGATCCAGGGCAGGAACCGGATGCCGTCGGTCTTCGTCAGCTTGAACGCCTTGTCCGGCATCTCGTAGCTGATCGCCTGATGCGAGCTCGGATCCGCCAGTCCCAGGAGCATCCACGGAATCCGCATCTCGATGAAGTCGCCCTTGTACTGCCACATCGCCAGCGAGTCATAAGCCGGATCCGCCGGATCGTTCGTGCCTCGCGGCAGCCGGCCCGCGTCCGTGTCCTCGAACGCATGCGCGTACTTCGTATCCGGCGGCTCCATCTTCAGGCTCACGGGCAGCTTCCAAGGATTGAACAGGCCCGAATCGTCCTTGATCTCCTTCGCGGACATGTCGATCATGCCGTACACGTAGCCGTAAAGCCGCTTCTCCAAGTCGTAGTTGGCGGCGATCTTCACTTCCGACTCGTCGTCCGCGCCGATCGAGATGAGCGTCTCCAGCCCTTCGTCCAGCGTCCGGCCGTACAGCTCCTCGCCGTGCTTGTTGCCGCCCGGCAGCGAGTCGGAGCCGATGAAGAGCTGCTCCTTGGCGGGATCGAAGTCGTGATCCAGCTTGACGCTCAGGTAGACGTAGGCTTCGTCATGAGCCGCCCACATCTCCCGGATGCCGGGGACGTCGGCCGCGAGCTTCGTCTTCTCGCTTTTCTTCAGCTTGCTCCAATCCTTCGGGTCGCCGTCGATGCGCAGCCGACCCTCCAAGCCCGAATACATGCCGAGAACGCCGAACTGCTTTTCGTTCGTCAGCACGTTAAGCCAGTAAGCCCTGCGGTCCTCCGGTAGCTCCATCGGGACCGTGTTCCACGTCTTCTTGAACCATTCGTCCTGCCACATGAACAGGATGGCCCCCGCGTAGCCCTCGTCATGGATGATGCGCGTCAGATCGGCGTCGATCTCGCCCTGGGCCTGTTCGTTGTGCCCCCCTTGGGAGCGTCCCAGAGGCGCCTGATGCGAGATGCCTGCCGAAGACGGCACGCCGTACTCGGTGATCATGATCGGCATGCCTTTGTGATAGGCCTTGAGCCGCTTCAGATAGATCTCGTAAGTATCTTCGTCGGTCTTCTTCGGAGATGCCGACGACGATCCCCCGCTCGTGGCGGTCTTGCCCTTGTCCTTGGCGTCAGAGCCCGGCTTCCCGGCCGTCTTGGCTCCGCCGGCGCTCGCGGATTTGTTCTGCGCAGCCGCCGTCTTTACGCCGGAAGCATCCTCATACCGGAAGAAATCCGGATAATAAGGATACACGTGGTAGGTCGCGAGGTAGCCCGCTTTCCAATCCACCGGCTTCACGTGCGTCGCGTCGACGCTGACCATATCCTCGGTGAAGAGCGGCTCCGACGGATGGTTCAGCACGTCGGTCGTCACCCAGTTGGTGAACGACATCGGATGCTGCCAGCCGTAAGTCCGCTCGGTCTCGGCCGCATGGTCGACCATCTCCGCGAGCCACGCTTCGAACGGCGTCGCCTTCGCCGCCGTCGCGAAGTGCGCGCCCGCATATTGGGCTTTATCCTTGTGCTGCTTGTTCGTATTGGCGACCATCTCCGGGTCCCACTCCGTCCCGATGCTCCAGGCGAGCAGGTACGGACCGGCGTTCGTCTTGTACTTGCCCGAAGCCGAGCCCTTCGTCTCCGGCAGCGTCAAATCGCCGTACACCGCTTTGACCGCGCGGTTGATCTCCGTCTTGAAGGCGTCCCGGATCTCCGGCAAGTAAGCGTCGCGCTTCTCGATCAGCTGCTCCTCGGGCGACCATACGCCTTGCACGAAGAACAGCGGATCGTCTCCGTGCTTGCGGTTGAACTCGACGAGCGCGTCGTAGAAGACCGGCTTGTGAATCGTATAGATCCGGATGACGTTCGCGCCCATCTCCTTGATCTCGCCGAACCAGCGCAGATAGTCTTTGCGCGAGAGCGGCAGCTCGCCGGGGAAATGCCCGGGCAGCGTCGCTCCGAGGTTGACGCCTTGGACGAACAAGGGCTGCCACTTCCCGTCCTTGTAGATCGCCATCGATTCGCCTTCGGTCTTGAACTTCAGCTGCGTGCCGTCGCTCGCGACTTCCATCTCGACGCCGGCCGCGGCGTAGTGATCGCGGGCGAACAGCCCGCCCGCGGCGACGGCCGCGAGGACGACGACGCCGCACAGGACGCCCTTCCAGCCTCGCCACCAGACGCGTTTCGATCTTTCGGTTCCAGGATAATCCATGCTGCATCCACCTCTATTCGACCGTTACGCTCTTGGCCAGATTGCGCGGCTTGTCCACGTCGTGACCGAGCGTAACGGAAGCGTAATAAGCGAGGAGCTGCAGCGGAATGACGGCCAGCGCCGGCGCCAGCATCGGATGCGTGTCCGGTATTGTCAGCGTCCGGTGCGCGTGCACGGATAGATCCGGCTGTCCGGCAGCCGCGATGCCGAGCACCTGCGCGCCTCGCGCGATCACTTCCTTGATGTTGCTAACGGTCTTCTCATAAAGCTCCGGCTGCGTCGCGAGGGCGACGACCGGCGTGCCCTCTTCGATCAGCGCCAGCGTGCCGTGCTTCAACTCGCCGGCCGCGTAGGCTTCGGAGTGGATATAGGAGATCTCCTTCAGCTTGAGCGAGCCTTCCATGGCTACCGCGTAGTCCGCGCCGCGCCCGATGAAGAACAAGTGCTCCTGCCAGGCGATCGATTGCGCATAATCGGCCACGTCATCGGCCCTTTCCAGCAGCGCTGCCGCTTGTTCCGGCAGCCGCCCCAGCGCCTCGACGATCGGGCCGATCTCCTCGGCCGGAAGCGTCCCTCTGGCGCAAGCCATATGCAGCGCGAAGAGATATAGCACGAGCAACTGCGTGGTGTACGCCTTCGTCGAAGCGACGGAGATCTCCGGCCCGGCGCACGTGAACAGCACGTCGTCGGCTTCCCGCGCCGCCGTGCTGCCGACGACGTTCGTGATCGCCAGCACATGGGCGCCTTGGCGCCGCGCTTCCCGCATCGCGGCGAGCGTGTCGGCCGTCTCGCCGGATTGGCTGACGACGATGACGAGCGTCTCCGGCGTGATGAGCGGCTGGCGGTATCGGTATTCGGAGGCGACATCCGTCAAGACGGGCAAGCGCGCCCAACGTTCGATCGCCGTCTGGCCGACGAGACCGGCATGATAGGCTGTTCCGCAGGCGACGATATGAACGGAGCGGAATTGCCGGAGCCGCTCCGCGGTCAGCTGCAGCTCGGGCAGGTACACCCATGGATAACCGGTCAGCAGCCGGCCCGCCAGCGCGCGCCGATAAGCCGCGGGCTGCTCGTGAATTTCTTTTAACATGAAGTGCGCATAGCCGTCCTTCTCGGCAACGGCCAGATCCCAGTTCACCCTCAGCGGCGTCTTCGCGATCAGATTGCCTTCGATCGTCATCAGCTCTACGCCTTCCCGGGCGAGCACGGCCATCTCGCCGTCGTCGAGAATGTAGACGTCGCGCGTATGCTCCAGTATCGCGGGGATATCGGAGCCGACGAAGTGTTCCCCTTCCCCGATTCCGATGATGAGCGGGCTATGCAGCCTTACGGCAACCAGCTTGTCCGGCTCGTGCGCGGACAGTACGGCGAGCGCATAGGCGCCGCGCATCCGCTTGGTCGCCGCTTGCACGGCCTTGACGATATCGCCGTCGTAGTGCGCCGCGATCAGATGCGAGACGACTTCGGTATCCGTCTCGGAGACGAATTGCGCGCCTTGCCCGCTCAGCTCCTCCTTCAGCTCCAGATAATTCTCTATGATGCCGTTATGGACGACGGAGAATTTCATGTCATTGTCCGTGTGGGGATGCGAATTGAGGTCGGACGGTCTGCCGTGCGTCGCCCAACGGGTATGCCCGATGCCGATCGTGCCGGCCAGTTCCTCGTCCTGCAGCCGATTCTCCAATTCCAGAATGCGTCCTTGCGATTTGACGACCTTCAGTCCCTGCTCCGTGCAGACGGCAATGCCCGCGGAATCGTATCCGCGATATTCCAGCTTTTTCAGACCGTTCAACAGAATGTGCTGGGACGGCTTGCCGCCGATGTATCCCATAATGCCGCACATATGGATTCCCTCCTACGCCTATCGATCTCTTTTTATGGTTCGTTTTGATATGGTTCGTAGTGCTAACGCGCCCTGCCATGCTCACTTCAAGTACTATAAACCTGCCTGCCGTCGGATACTTTAGAATTCATTAAGGACGTGTACGAAATTTTTAATGCAACCTTGCGGAAGCCGTCGAGGGGGCAACAAAACGTATCGTCAAACGCAGGGAACGCAAAGGCGCGGAAAACCAGGCGCCGAGCGGGATAACCGTCTGCCAACCCGATCCAGTTGGACACATGAGAACGATGATAACGAGATTAAAAGTTTATCATCTAAATTTTAAGATTCAGGGCGGGGAAGGAATTGGCAGGTTTCAAGCGCGGGGTTCGCGCGTATTCGCACGAGGTCTTTAACTTAAGGGGGTAGGCGGCCAAATTGTTCCTGCCGAGATGCAAAAGAGAGCGCGGCCCCCGGTAAGACGGTTTCTCATTTTGGGGGCTATACGATGCTCTTTTTCCCATTCGGACGGCGAGGGGGACAGCGCGGATGTGCGGTGGATACGGCTGAAAACAACTCCAAATCGGATGCATGGACGAAGCTGGGCCAGCCGGTTCGCGCGGCATGAACTTCGTTCGTTTCGGCCTGAACCGATACAGGTTGTAGTTTCGGTCCTCGGCTCGATCGCGCCCCATTCCGGGTCGCGATCGTTTTTTGGGGAGATTTATCTGTTGACCTTAACATTAGTGTCAAACTTTAGAATGGGATTCGAAACTACGAAGGAGGGATATCCATTGCACAACCAAAACCAACAATCGCCCTCGCCGTCTATCGCGTCGGTCGGGACACGCACGCCGGTAACGATCGTCGGCTTAGGCCCGATGGGCCGAGCGCTGGCCGGCGCGTTCCTGCGCGCCGGCCATCCGACGACCGTGTGGAACCGCTCGCCCGGCAAAGCCGACGATCTCGCCGCGCAGGGGGCGTATCGCGCGGACCGGATCGCCGACGCGGTCGCCGCGAGTCCGCTCGTCATCGTCTGCGTGCTGAACGATGACGCCGTGCACGCGATTCTCGAGCCCGTGGCCGCCGCCTTGAAGGGACGTACGCTCGTGAACCTCACCGCCGACTCGCCGGCGCGTGCGCGCGGGACCGCCGCATGGGCGGCCGAACACGGCATCGATTACGTCGACGGGGCGATCATGACGCCGACCCCGACGATCGGGACGCCGGCCGCCTCCGTCCTCTACAGCGGATCGTCCGACGCCTTCGAGGCCGTCCGGCCCGCGCTCGCGAGCATCGGCGGAGCCGTCTCGCATCTGGGCGACGATCCCGGACGGGCGGCCGCCTTCGACGTGGCGCTGCTGGATCTGTTCTGGACGTCGATGAGCGGTTACGTTCACGCGCTGGCGCTGGCCCGGACCGAGAATATCCCGGCAAGGGAACTCGCCGTTCATGCCCAGGGCATCGTCCGCATCCTTCCCGCCATCATGACGTCAATCGCGGACCAAGTCGATGCCGGCCGGTATCCGGGCGACAGCTCCAATCTGCTCTCGGCCGCCGCGGGCATGACGCACATCCTCCATGCCGCCCGGCATCACGGCCTCGACACCAGCGTGCTCACCGCCGCCAAGGCGATCGCGCAGCGGGCGATCGACGCCGGACACGGCACGGAAGGCTTCTCCAGGCTGGTTGAAGAGATTCGGCAACCGTCAGTCTAACGTCTCGCGGAGACCTGATTATCCTTATTTCGTCCAATGATGAATCATCATCTAATCGAGCGAAGGAGCGTGCTACAGAATGGGATTCGAGCATCCAAACCAGACGGCTCATGGAAGTCCGGACCACGTTAACGATATCGTCGCCAATCCGGGCAAGGCCGGCTCCCCCGTGACCGTCATCGGTCTAGGCAAGATGGGCGCGGCCTTGGCCGCCGCGTTCCTGAAGCAAGGCCACCCGACGACGGTCTGGAACCGCTCGGCCGGGAAAGCCGATGAGCTCGCCAAACAAGGGGCCATCCCCGCAGCTACGATCGCCGAAGCGGTTGCGGCCAGTCCTCTGATCGTCATCTGCGTATCCGACTATGCGGTCATGCACGACATTCTGGACCCTATCGGCGAAGCGCTGTCCGGCCGAACGTTGGCGAACCTCACCAACGGAACGCCGGAGCAGGGCCGTCAAACGGCGGAATGGGCTGCCGCGCTCGGCGCCGACTACCTGGACGGGGGTATCATGGCGATCCCTCCGATGATCTCGCGCCCTGAAGCGCTGCTGCTGTATAGCGGATCGGAACGCGCCTTCGAGAAGCATCAGCGCGTGTGGGAGTCCCTCGGTACCGCGATGTACCTCGGCGCCGATGCCGGCCTCGCGCCCCTCTATGACCTGGCCTTGCTTAGCGCGATGTACGGCATGTTCGGCGGCTTCTTCCATGCCGCCGCCATGGTCGCATCTGAGAGAGTCAAGGCGGCAGATTTCACCTCGCTGATCATCCCTTGGCTGAACGCCATGATGACCAGCCTGCCTCACCTCGCTCAAGCGATCGACACCGGAAACCACGCGACAGATATCTCCAGCTTGGATATCAACCATGTCGGGTTCGTCAACCTGATCGAAGCCAGCCGGGGCCAAGGCGTCGGCCTCGACCTGATCGCCCCGATTCAGGCGCTCATCCGGCGCGGCGTGGCCGAAGGTTACGGATCTGACGGCCTGTCCAGATTGGCCGAGCTGCTCCGGCAGCCGGCCTTCAAGACGCCGTAACGGAGCCGCAGCCCAAACTGAACAGAAAGGAAGTCCGTTCGCGTTAATCGGAACGGACTTCTTTGGCTTGATCGGCATTCTGTCGATCCCGCAGAGTCTTCATCTCATTGATCTGCGACTCCAGCCGATGCTGCACGGAAGCCAATGTCTTGATCTGACCGTTCAGCTCCGCCCACTTCTGCTCGTAGACCTCGAGCATCTCGTCGCAATATTCGTCCATATCCGGTTCCGGCTCCGGATCGTGACAGCTCAGCAATTCCCCGATCTCTTCCGTCGTGAGGCCCAAGCCCAAATAGATCTTGATCGACTTGATCCGTTCAATCGCGGCCTCGTTGAATTCCCGGTAGTCGTTCTCCAGGCGGGTCGGAGCGATCAATTTCTTCTTCTCGTAATGCCGGATCGATCGCGCACTGACGCCGGTAATCTTGGACAGCTCGCTGATCTTCATGCGATCGCCCTCCTTCCTTTTCGCAGCAAGAAAAGAATGCCATGATTCCCTACAGTGTAACATCATGTAAAGGTTAGGAGAAGGTCCGGACCGCATTCGCGGCCAGATTCAACAAGCCTAGGTAGATCGGGTACAAGACGAAAGCCCCTATGGCGATTAATCCTGCGATCGGATTCGGATATTCGCCCGGATCGGTGATGGGAAATCCTTCGGCAAACGTATAGGCAAACAGCAGGAAATAAGGCATCCACAGCAGCAGCGACCAGAAATTGGCCCACCTTCCCTCCAGCCAGCGAAGCAAGATTAGCGGAAACAGAAAAGACGAGAGGAAAAATCCGCCGATATAAATCCAGAGCAGCGTCCGGTTGACCGTATCGATCTCCCAGCCGGTCCATCTGCCGATGCGATAAACGTTCATCATCAGTTCGAGTGCCGCAAACAGCGCAAAGGCGAACCCGGCGCTTACGATCTGCAGCTTGATGGCGTATCTCATCCTTAGTTCCCCCGGTCCGGCTTGTCTTGACCGCTCTCCCGCCTCTCTTCTATTTCCAGATTCCCTAAGGATATCCTGCCATCCCTCTCTATCTCTTCCAACGCGTTCAAGGGCCGTAGGTAACAAAACGGGACGGATCAGCAAGCGATCTGATCCATCCCGTTATCGGCGTTACGCTTGCGTCAACAGACTCCGCCACCCTCCGTACGCGGTGACGTCTTCCGCGCCCGCTTCGGCATAGCCTTCGCAGACGAAACCGGGCACCTCCATGCCGTCGGCGAGCTCGACCTTGCCGATGCCGAGCGGCGCCGGAATGGCGGCGGCGAAGCCGCCGAACCGCTCGAGCGGCATCTCCCACACCTCGAGCCGGATGGCCGCGCCGCCGCTGGCCTGCTTCAGCAAGCCCGGCTTGGCCGGCGCCGTCGGCAGCCGCACGAGACGGTACTTCGGCGCGGTCTCCGTCTCGCGGATGAAGCGCGCGCCGCTGTCGCGCATCTGCCGCTCCAGCGGCAAGCCGCGCATGTGCAGGCCGCAGACGGCGACGAACGTCGTGCCGGCGCGCGGCGCGGCGATCGTCAGCGCGTCGGCCCCGGCTGCGGCGGAGCGTCCGCCCTCGGCTAGCGCCGTCGTCTGCTTAGCTGCGCCTAGCGCCTCGGCCGCGCCGCAGAGCAGCCCCTCGCTGTCCGCGAGCGCGAACAGCGTGATGCCGAACGGCGTGCGGGGCGCCGCTTCGCCGGCCGGGATCGCCACCGCGCTCAGGTCGAGCAGGTTGCAGTGATTGGTATAGCGTCCCATGTCGCGGTTCGCGCCGATCGGATCGGCGCGAACCTCGTCGCGCGTCCAAGTCCCGCCGCAGGTCGGCATGACGAGTACGGCGTCCTGCAGCAACCCGCGCGCCTCGCGCTTGAAGCGCTGCAGCTTGTGCATCGCGCGGAACGCCGACGCCGCGTCGTACCGCTCGCCGGAGCCGGAGCGCAGGATCCGCTCGGTCACGGGGAAGGAAACGCCCGGATTCGCTTCGACGAATTCGCCGAGTCCCGCCCAACGCTCCGCCACCCACGGACCTTCGTACAGGACGGACGCCGCTTCCGCGAACAGCGTCCAATCCGCGTATTCGACCGGCAGGCCGGCCGACTCCGCCTGTTCCGCCGCGCGCAACCACGCGGACCGATACGCGTCCGCGAAGGGGCCGTAGAAGGCCGGCGTCTCCTTCGGCAGGAGCAGCTTGGCCGGCAAAGCCGGCATCGGCGCGGGGATCGCCCGCGACCAGGGATCGCGCTCGTCCGCGCCGCGCGCCGCGCCGTCCGCCGCGAGCGCGTCAGACAAGCTATGGGCGAAGACGGTCACGCAGTCGAGACTCTCGCAGGCGGGCACGACGCCTCGCACCGGCCAGGCGCCTAGCGACGGCTTGAAGCCGACGAGCCCGTGCAGCGCCGCCGGCACCCGGCCGGAGCCGGCCGTGTCGGTGCCGAGCGAGAAGGCCGCGTGGCCTCGCGCCACCGCCGCGGCGGAGCCGGAGCTGGAGCCGCCGCTGATAAGCTCGGGGCGCAGCGCGTTATGCGTCTCGCCGTAGGGGCTGCGCGTGCCGACGAGTCCGGTGGCGAACTGGTCGAGATTCGTCTTGCCGAGCGGGATCGCGCCGGCCGCGACGAGACGCTCCACGACGGCAGCGCTCGCCTCGGGCGTATACGCGTACTCGGCGCAAGCCGCCGTCGTCGGCACTCCGGCCAGGTCGATGTTGTCCTTGATCGCGAACGGGATGCCCCACAGCGGCGCATCCGCGGGATCCAGCTCCGCCAGCCGGTCGAGATACGGCTGAATACGGCCGATCTCCGGCGGAGCGATCCAGACGTTCATCTCCGCGTCCGCCTCGGCGCGGCGCACGATCTCCCGCACGACCTCGGCAGGCGTCAGCGCTTTGGCCGCATAGGCCTCCGCTAGCCAGCCGATCGTTAGCTCGCGAGGAATTTCGAGTTTATCTGGGGTCATGATCATGTTCCTCCTTCATCTCGGCTGCCTGAATCTCATCGCCTTTCCATTTCGCCAACTAGCCCGCTTGCCATCCTGCCTGCCGTCTAGCGCGGGTTTTCCCTTAGGCCGTCATGAGCGCCACGATCAGCTGTCCCGCCTGAACCTCGTCGCCCGGGTTCACATAGATCGTCGATACGCGTCCGTCGCATGGCGCGAGCTGAGTGAACTCCATCTTCATGCTTTCTACGATGATCAGCGTCTCGCCCTTCTTTACCGCTTGGCCCGGCTCGACGAGCACCTTCCACACGCTGCCCGGCATCGAGCAGCGGACGGCCGTCGCGCCCTCGGGCAGCGCTTCCTCCTCCGACGCCTTGGCCGATTCGCCCTCGGAGACGTACTCCGCGAGGCCCAGCGCCTTCCAACTGTCGCGCTCCGCGCGGAAAGCCGCCTGCTGCTTGCCGCGGAACGCCTCGACGTCATCGGCGATGTCGTCCAGGAACTTCAAATAGTCGCCAAGGCGGAACGTCGTCTCCGCGATGTCCGCTTCGAAGCGTCCGCGCAGGAAGTCTTCGCGCAGCTTCAGCAGTTCTTCCGCGC
The DNA here is from genome assembly GCF_014212125.1 of Cohnella nanjingensis. Classification (GTDB taxonomy): domain Bacteria; phylum Bacillota; class Bacilli; order Paenibacillales; family Paenibacillaceae; genus Cohnella; species Cohnella nanjingensis. The sequence goes on along the minus strand of NZ_JACJVP010000037.1, from coordinate 22,881 downwards.
TCACGGGGTAGAACCGAATCTGGTCGAAGAAACGCAGCAGCCAAGGCTTGCCGGGCTTGAAGCTCTCCGTCTCGCGCAGCTTGTTCCACATCTGGATCGTGCGCCCGACGAATTGATAGCCGCCCGGGCCTTCCATGCCGTAGACGCACATGTAGGCGCCGCCGATGCCGACGGCATTCTCGGGCGTCCACGTCCGCGCCGGATTGTACTTCGTCGTCACCAGCCGGTGGCGCGGGTCGGTCGGGGTCGCGACGGGCGCGCCCAGATAGACGTCACCCAAACCGAGGACGAGATAGTTGGCTTCGAAGACGACCTTCCCGACGTCGTCGATGCCGTCCAGCCCGTTGATGCGGCGGATAAACTCCAGATTGCTCGGACACCACGGCGCATCCGGCCGGACGTTCTTCTGATAGCGCTCGATCGCGAGCTGCGTCGCCGGGTCGTCCCAAGACAACGGCAAGCGCACGATACGCGACGGCACCTCGACCGATTCGAGCGGCGGCAGTTCTCCGTCCAACTCCAGGATGCGGCTGCACGCCTCCTGCACGGTTATTCGCGAACGGTCGATGTGCACCTGGAGGGAGCGAATGCCCGGCGTCAGATCCAGCACGGGAATGTCGCGACTCACCTTGAGCGCCTCCATTAAGGCGTGCACTTGGAACCGCAGCAGCAAGTCGAGCTCGAGCGCGCCGTATTCGACGAGCAGATTCTCGTCCCCGCTGCAGCGGATCGTGATGGGGAAGCGTCGACCCGCTTCCTCCTGCACGAGCAGCGGATAGGCCGGCGTGATCGCCGCGTTCGGCGTTTCCGGCAGTCTGCCGACCGCCAGCGCGTCGCGCCGGCTATCGCCGACCGGCAGTCCTTCCGATCGGCCGGCTCCGAGCGCCAGTCCCTCGCGCAAGCCGTCGCCGATCGCAGCGAGCTGCCGCTCCTGCCGTTCGCGCAGCGCGTCCGCCTCTTCCAGCGTCAGCAGGCGGAATTCGACGGTGTCGCCCGCGTGCAGCTGGCCCAGCTTCCAGAACTCGGCGGAAGCCGTCGTCACCGGACAGACGAAGCCGCCGAGACTCGGGCCGTCAGGGCCGAGCAGGATCGGCATGTCGCCGGTCAGATCGAGCGTGCCGATTGCATAAGCGTTGTCATGGATGTTCGACGGGTGAAGCCCCGCTTCGCCGCCGTCTTCGCGCGTCCAATGGGGCGCCGGTCCGATCAGGCGGACGCCGGTGCGGGAGCTGTTGAAGTGCACTTCCCACTTCGTCTCCGTGAGCATCGGCAGATAACTCGGGAGCAGGAACTCCTCCGTGCAGTGCGGCCCCGGGATGACGCCGATCGTCCACGTCCGGACGATCTCCGGCCGCGCGGGAGCGGCCAGCTCGCCCTCGAAGGCGGGCGCGCCGCCGGCGTTCGCGCGGAGCACGTCGCCGGCGCGCAGCGCGCGGCCGCCGTGGCCGCCGAAGCCGCCGAGCGTGAACGTCGCCGCGCTGCCAAGAATGCGGGGCACGTCGAACCCGCCCGCAATCAGGAGATAAGCGCGCATGCCCGCCGCCGCTTCGCCGAAGCTCAGCTCTTGTCCGCGTTTGACCCGAACCGGCCGATATATCGGCACCGCCGCGCCGTCCAGCTCGGCCTGCATATCCGCGCCGGTAACGCAGAACCACATGTCGCTGCGGAACTTGTAGGCGCCGCCGCGCAGCGTCAGCTCCAAACCGGCCGCATCGTCCGCGTTGCCGAGCAGCTTGTTCCCCGTACGGAACGCCAGCGGGTCCATCGGTCCGCAAGGCGGCACCCCCACGTCCCAGTGTCCGGTCCGGCCCGGCCAGTCCTGCACCGTCGTCTGTACGCCGCCGTCCAGCACTTCCAGCGCCAGCTCCGCCGGCGCGAAGCCGTTCAGCAACTGGGTATAGACATGGCCAGCTGCGACCTCTTCCTCCTTCAGCAGCGCCTCCAGATACTGCAGGTTCGTAGTGATGCCGTACAATCGCGTATCGGCTAGCGCCCGCCCGAGCTTCGCGATCGCTTCGGCGCGGTCCCGGCCGCGCACGATGATCTTCGCCAGCATCGGGTCGTAGAGCGTCGTGACCGCGAGGCCGTCGCGCACCCACGTCTCGACCCGCGCGTCCGCCGGAAATAACGCCTTGTCCAGCTGACCCGCGCTCGGCCGAAAGCCCTGCAGGCAATCCTCCGCGTAGATGCGCGCCTGGATGCTGTGGCCCCGGGCGGCGGGAACCAGCGAAGCCAGGTCGCGCAGTTCATCCGCTGCTTCCCGGACCATCCACTCCACGAGATCGACGCCGAGCACCTCTTCGGTAACGCCGTGCTCGACCTGCAGACGCGTATTCACCTCGAGGAAGTAAAATGCGCATGTCTGCGGGTCGTACAGGAACTCGACCGTCCCCGCGCTCCGGTAGCCCGCCTCCGCCGCCAGCCGCCGGGCGGCCTCGAACATCGCTTCGCGTACCTCGGGCGCCAGATTCGGCGCCGGGCTCTCCTCGATGACCTTCTGGTTGCGGCGCTGGATGGAGCAGTCCCGCTCGCCTAGCGCCACGGCCTCTCCGTAGGCGTTGCCGAAGATTTGCACCTCGACGTGACGCGCCCTCACGATATATTTCTCCAAGAAGACGCCGCCGTTCTTGAAGTTCGTCTCCGCCAGATGGCGCACGCCCTCGAACGCGGCGCGCAGCCCGCCTTCGTCCGCGCAGACCCGCATGCCGATGCCGCCGCCGCCGGCCGTGCTTTTCAGGATGACCGGGTAGCCGATGCGTACGGCTGCGTCGAGCGCTTCATCCAGCTCCTCGATGAGCGACGTCCCCGGCAGGAGCGGCACGCCCGCCTTCTCCGCGATCTCGCGGGCGGAGTGCTTCAGCCCGAAGAGCTCCATCTGCTCCGGCGTCGGTCCGATGAACGCGATCCCGCGCTCGCGGCAGGCGCGGGCGAACGACGCGTTCTCGCTCAGGAAGCCGTAGCCCGGATGGATCGCCTCCGCGCCCGTCTCGATAGCCGTCTGCAGGATCAGCTCCGCGTTCAGATAGCTTTCCTTGGCGAGTCCCTCCCCGATGAGGACCGCCTCGTCCGCTCCGTCCGCGTGCAGGCTGTCTTGGTCCGCCGCCGTGTACACGGCGACCGACGCGATGCCGAGCCGCTTCAGCGTCCGCTCGATGCGTACGGCGATGGCGCCGCGATTGGCGATGAGTACTTTGTTGAACATACGAACCGCTCCCCTTCGTTCATCCGCGATGTTGCGTATCGATCTATTCGTTCCAGACGAGCACCCGTACCGGCGTCGGGTTGTAGGCGTTGCACGGATTGTTCAATTGCGGGCAGTTGCTGATCAGCACCGTCGCGCGGCGCGTCGCCCGCATCTCCACGTAGGCGCCCGGCGAGGAGACGCCGTCCGCGAACGTCAGGCCGCCCTCGGGGGTCACCGGCACGTTCATGAAGAAGTTGATGTTCGGCGCGAGGTCCCGCTTCGTATATCCCGCATCCCGCTTGGCGAGCTGGAGCATGAACGTGTCGCGGCAGTTGTGCATGTGCAGCTTCTCATGCGCGTAGCGCACCGTGTTGCTCTGCGCGGAGCAGGAGCCCCCCAGCGTATCGTGGCGTCCGCACGTGTCGGCGACGATCCGCAGCAGCTCCGCCCCGCTCTCCGTTCGCAGCACCGAGCCCGTCGTCAGGTAGACGTTGCCTTGACCCGCGATCGTCCGTACGGCGCTGTAATGATCTTCCGGACGGTCCGCGTCGTAGAACAACGTGTCTGCGGCTTGGTTCCCGTCGAGGTCGACGATCCGCAGCACTTGGTTCGGTTCCAGATCGTACATCCAGCCGTCCCCGGCCAGTATAGTCTCGCTGTATATGGCATCCTCGACCCTGCGCGGGCTCTCCACCCGGTTGAATACGGCCATTTCGTTTCCTCCTCTAATCTCCGGTCTCGTTACACGATCTCCTGTTTTCGCTTCCCTACTTCAATCCCAGCAGCGCGTGGTATTCCCACGTATTCTCGAAAGCCCGGCGGTTCTCCGGACGATAATTCACGCAGTAATCCCCGCCGTCCGCCGGTTCGGCGTCCAGCACCTCTATCTTCACGGGAACGGAAGAATATTCGGCGGCCGGATCGAACGGGTTCGGCGTGTTGGAGAGGAGGAGCAGGACGTCCATCTCCGTCCGCAGCGTCACCGAGTCCCCCGATCGGCAATGATTCGCGTCGAAATGCAGATCGCCGGCCTCGTCGCAGACCACCTTCGAGAACAGGTTCACGATCGGCGCCATATCCCGCGGTCCGAGACCGTTCCGCGCAAGCTCGACCGCGAAGTTCTCTTCGCCGCTGCGCAGCCATGCGTTGCGAAGCTCTTGGTAGGTCGTTTTGCCGTACTTGGCGTCCGTCCCCTCGCGGGTGGAGTAGCCCGCGATCGGGTCATGCCACCCGAGGCTGTCTGCCACGATGCTGGCGAGCGCGCGTCCGTTGTCGCTCATGAGGACGTTGCCGCGCGTGAGGTGCGCGGTGTGCTGCGCCTTGAGCGTATCCGGCATGTTGTATCGCTCCGTCAGGTCCCTCGCGCTGTAGAGCTGGAGAGAGACGTTCGCGCCGTCATTCATAGCGGTGAAACGAATCAGCTTGCCGCGGCCGATCGATCCCGACCATTTGCCTCCGGCGCGCAAGGTCGTGCTCCATAAGGTTGTCATGAATGATTCGCTCCTTTACGGTTCGATATCGTGAATCGGAAGGGGATGAAAAAAGGAGATACCACAAGACGAATGTCTTGTTGATATCTCCCAGGTTTTTATCCTTCCGTGGCGCCCTTGCAACAAGAGCGGTTTACTCTCGGACCAGTCCCGACTGCCGTCGGCGGAACCCTAGTAAACTTAAGTATTCATTTGTTGTGAATAAACATAACGCATAAAGGGGCGTTCGTCAATGTTTATGTAAGGTATTTTTGGCGTTTGCGCCTCCATTTAGGATGTATCGATAGAATTCTTCCTTTCTCCTCGATAATGCGTTATGTTATCTAACACTTCACCGCCAACGCGGAACGGAAGCAACGAGAAAGGCGGCGTTTCCGGTTACGCGTACCTGCCGGACTCGCCGCCGTTTTTATTCCGTTTCCTTCGAATCCGGGCACGACCGTTTCCACGCTACCCCCCATTTGCGCATCTCGATCAGAACCGTTTGAAAGCTGCGACCCAGCTCCGTCAACGAGTATTCGACGGTTACGGGCACCGTCGGGAACACCTCGCGATGCACGATCCGGTTTTTCTCCAGGTGTCGCAGCATATCCGTCAGGGATTGGGTGCTGATCGACCCCAGCCGCCCGCGCAGCTGATTGAATCGCAGCGGCCCTTCGTGCAGCTCGCCGATGATGAGGAATGCGTACTTCTTGCCGATAATCTGCAGGACATCGCCGATCGTCGCCCAGCAATCGCGGTTCTCTTCTTCCGTATAGACATTCTGCATAGGATCACGCCCCTCGCATGCAAGTCGTTTCGATTTGATGTAGATTATATCGTTAGTCACGACCGGTCGCCAGGGATGGTTTTTAAGCAAGCATCTTCTTGTTCGCCGAGCCGCTTTCTATACGTTAGATTCATCTCGTTCCCGTTCTGGGTTACAAAAATCCTGTATGATCTGCGCCTTCACTTCTTCGATAGGAAACTGCTCGCGATAGGTGGATATCATCAACATGATGCCTTGAAGCGTTGATGAAAAGTATAACGACCGTTTTCTCGGTTCCTTTGCGCCCAGCCTTTCGAACATTTCACATTGAAAGTTGTACTGTCTGGCACTTTCATCGATCAGCAGCTTACTGTATTTCGCTACCGCTTCGTCCGATTCCGGCTGCGTCTGCAGATGGAGATAGAACCGGAATATTTCCGGGTTTCGATAGACGTTATCAATAGCGCCCTCGACAATATGCCGAAGTTGCTCGGTAGGCGATTCAATGGCGATCGCCTCTTCCATCACTTGAACCAATTCGCCGATTCTGGCCTCGACCATTGTCGCTAGCAGGTCTTCTTTCCCTTTGTAATAATTGTAAAGCAGACCTTTGGATATACCTGCATGTTTCGCTACTTCGTCTATCGAAGTCGCGTGATATCCTTGTTTAATGAACAGCTCCATCGCAGCGATGCGAATTTTCTCTTTGGCCATCAGTCGCAAGCGTTCATTTTCTTTCGGGGTACGCGGCATGACCTTATTCCTCCAAAAAACCGGTAATATGGCGATACACATCGTCAGGATGGGTTAGCGTGACCTTATGATCGGCGCCGGCCATTTGAATGAAACGAATATGGGGAACTCTCCGGAAGCATTCTGCAACGCGTATGTTATCCGGCAATTCCTCTTCGCCAATCATAAAGAGCGTCTTCACCGTTAATTCTTTTAATCTTTCGGCAGCTGGCGGCTCTGGCCAAATGGATTCGAACGTCCCCCATTCGCCCGTTTTCTTTAAATGATGTCTGAACATTTGATCCATCAGATCCCGATGTGGACCTGACATCACGATCCGATAGGACGGCGCGTCGAAAGAAAGCTCAACCATCTTATCGATGTCAGGGACAGCATCGTTTATTTTCTGCATCCAGTCCTCAAATTCCTGCGAGTGTCGGAAGCCTGACAACGAGGGAGCGATAAGTACGAGCTCAGATACTCTCTCAGGATATTTCAGAGCGAAATCCGTTGCGATTTGACCGCCCATAGAATGACCTACGAGCACAGCTTGATCAATCGCAAGATGGTCAAGCAGGGCGAGCAAGTCTTCAACATAGTTGGCTGGCTTCATGGGCGATGGCGATTTTCCGGCGCCGCGTCCGTCGAATGCGACGGTCTTATAGTGTTTGGCTAAAAGGGGGGCGACAAACGTCCAATCCCGCATATCCGCACCACCGCTGTGAAGAAGAACGACAGGTTTTCCGTATCCGCTGACCTCATAATACAAATCCATTTGCAATCCCTCCATCCAATCAGGGTATCGTTAAACATCTCCATTTTATTATTGGGTGAACGTTTAGTCAATATAAAATCGTTATGGGAGATCTACCTATATCCGTCCACACCCCGTCTATTCGAGTCAATAAAATAGGCTGTTCCGCTAGGTCGTCGCCGTCCTCGGGAACAGCCCCATTTACCGTTCCGGCACACCGATCGCCGATGTGCGTAGTTTATATACGCACTTTGGCCGATCCGGCGCACCGACCGCCGATGTGCGTAGTTTATATACGCACTTTGGCCGATTCGACGCACCGACAGCCGATGTGCGTAGTTTATATACGCACTTTGGCCGATTCGACGCACCGACAGCCGATGTGCGTAGCTTATATACGCACTTTGGCCGATTCGGCGCACCGACAACCGATGTGCGTAGTTTATATACGCACTTTGGCCGATTCGGCGCACCGACAGCCGATGTGCGTAGTTTATATACGCATATCGGCCGAACCGGCGCCCCCCCCCACACAAAGCATAGTTGAACTCATACATCGACATGCAGCCCCCCATTCGCGTTTCTCGCTCGGGACGGCTTCTTATTCATGCCAACCTTCATCTTACTTATTTATAGTAAGTCTACTTTACACGATAATATCAGAAACTTTTGCCTTCTTACATTTTTGAACTATCCGCCTTACAATCCCACTGAGAGGGCCGGGCGGCCAACGGATGCCCGAGCTCCCATCTAGAGAGATTCAAGGTAGGAGGGATTCTCATGTCATCGTCTTCGCCGAAAATTCAAACCGCAACGCAACCATGGTCCATCCGATCGATCGGCGGACCGCTCGTCGCCGTCATCGTCGGCATGTTCATGGTGCTCTTGGATAGCAGCGCCATCAATGTCGCCGTCCCGGCGCTGGTTCGCCAATTCGACAGCTCGCTCCCGGTCGTCCAATGGAGCTTGACCGGCTATATTCTCGCGGAAGCCGCCGTTATCCCGCTGGCCGGATGGCTGTCCGACCGATTCGGCGCCAAACGCGTCTTTCTACTCGCGATCGTCTGGTTTACGGTCAGCTCCCTCCTCTGCGCCATCGCCCAAGATGCGGGCACTTTCATCGCCTTCCGCATCCTGCAGGGATTGGGCGGCGGGATGGTCATGCCGATCGGCATATCGATGATCTACCGCATCAGTCCGCAGGAGAAGATCGGCACCGTCATGGGGATGGTCGGCGTCCCGATCCTGATCGCGCCGGCCATCGCGCCCGCGATCGCAGGTATGCTCGTGGACTATGCGAGTTGGCCGTACATTTTCCTCCTCAATCTGCCGGTAGGCATCGCAGGGGTATGGCTTGGAATTCGCAAGCTGCCACGGCTCGAACGGGGCGCATCGGCGAAGCTCGATCTGCCCGGCCTGCTGCTCGCTCCGCTGGCGTTCGCCTCGCTCGTCTACGGCGTGAGCAGGGGAGGCGACGCCGGATGGGGCGCAAGTTCGACCCTCGCGGGTCTTGCCGTCGGCGCCGCGGCGCTGATCGCGCTCGTCCTCGCGGAGCTACGCCGGGAGCAGCCGCTGCTGGACCTTCGCGTCTTCCGTTCGTTCGCCTTTACGCGCGCCATTCTGATCCAATGGATCGTCGCTATCGCCTTCTACGGCCTGCTTTTCCTGAATCCCGTCCTGCTTCAGCAGGCCAAGGGATACGGCGCCTGGGACACGGGCCTTCTGTTGCTGCCGCAAGCCGTCCTATCCGCGGTCTTCATCCAGCTCGGCGGACGCTGGTTCGACCGAATCGGCTTGAGGCCGCTCGTGATCGCGGGCATGGCTTTGATCGGCTTAGGCGCATTCCTGCTCTCCAGGCTGTCCGCCAATGACGGAATAAGCACGCTGATTCTGCCCTTCCTATTGGCCGGATCCGGTCAGGCGCTGTTCGGCATGGGATTGAACGCCTACCTGTTCCAAGCTGCGCCGCCGCATCTGGCAGGCCGGGTCGCCTCCTTGACGGGCGCCTTTCAGCAAGTGATGGCGTCCTTCGGCGTAGCCGGGCTGGCGACGCTGCTCGCGAGCCGCCTGCGCGCCTATGCGGACTCCGCTTCGCCCGCGGAGAGCGGCGTATGGATGCACGCTTTCAAAGACGCCTATCTCGCCGTGGCGGCCGTCGCCTTCGCCGGCGCCCTCTTGGGATTCACGATTCGCGCGCGGCGATCCAGCGAGCGCCCGGTCGCGAATGGCGATGACGCGGGGTCAGACGACCGGGCCGCCGACGGCAGCCCGCAAACGAAACGGCGGGAGGCTTAACGCCCCCCGCCGTCCATATAGCGTCTCAGTATCGGCGCCAGTCCCTCGGCCATCCGGGCAAAGCCCAGATCGGTCGGGTGGATGCCGTCCACCGTGCATTCGTGGTAGTCCGGCCCGAGCAGCTCTCCGCCGTCATGGAACCAGATCCGCTCGTCTCCCCGCTCCCGGCAGGCGTGGACCGTCTCGATCTGAATCTGCTTCCGCAGGAGTCGCAGGTCGCGCAGATCGAGATCGAACGTCTCGCGGGCGAAGCGGATCTGGGAGAGGACGAGGATCGGCACGTCCGGTTGCGCCTCGCGGTAGATCCGGATGAACGCCGGCAGCGTCTCCCGGAACAGCTCGGGGCTGACGCAATTCGCTTCGTAATCGAGCACGAGCAGCCCCGGATTCGGCACTTCGGCGACGAGGCGGGCAACTTCCGCTTCGCCCTTGCCGCTGCCGGAGAAGCCGAGATTGATGAATTCGGCGTCGATCCGACGGCTCAGGACGTTCGGATACGCCATTCCCGGTCTTGCGGCGCAGCCGCCTTGGGTAATCGAGGTACCGTAGATGACGATTCGTTTCTCACTCGCGTATGGCGGCGGAGCAAGCCGCTCCGCCCCTCGATCCAATCCGATCCGCACCTCTCGCACGCCTTGGTAGAGCGGGAAGTACAAAGTCACGTCCCGCATCTCCCGCGCCAGACCTTCGAACATCGTGAACGTATATTCCGTCTGCGTCTGATCGTACTTCGCCGTATTGCAGTAGTGCTGCCGCCCCGGCGGGCCCAGATAACAGTCGAAGCCGCATTGTCCCGTCACCGGCATATGATTCATATTCGCCGGTCCGGCGAGCCGGACCTGGACGGACAATCCGGCAGAGTCGGTTCGGAAGCGGATCTGCCCGCCCGCGGTATGGCTCGCCAATTCGTCGACGGCCGGCGGCAGCGGATGCGCGGGCCGCCGCGGCAATCGGCGGTAGACGCCCTCCTCCGCCAGCCAAGCGAAACCGTCGATCCGGAACGGCGCCTCCCGCGGGTCGTGCCAGACGAGTCCTGCCGTTTCGCCTGCGATATCGGTCATTGCCCGCTCTTCCCTTCCTTCGTCAGATAGATATCGAGGAGATGATCGCAGGCCTGTAGGTCGGTCAAGATCCGATTCTTGACTTCCGCTTGAATGGAAGAACGACCTTGAACATCGGATACGATCTTCGACAGGTGCGACTTCAAGGAGACGACTTTGCCGTGGTTCCAGCGTTCCCGGGGCTGCAGCTTCTTCGTCTCCTTGCGAATGTCGTCCGCGATCGCCTTGGCGTCAACCGATGACATGCCTCCGAACGGCACGTAGATCTCGTTCATCTTGCGAACGACGTCTTCGAGCATCGTATAGACGGGCAGGGTGGTCGCGTAATCCGGCACGATGGCTTCGTTCCGGTACAGGCCGAGCTTCAATTCATGGTCGTAACCGTTGTTAAACAGCGACTCGAATTCGAACAACGCCGTACCAGCTACCCCCAGCCGGTTCACCTGATCGATCTGATCGGCGAGCACCTGCTTTGTCAGATTGATGAAGGTGCCGACGCCGGACGCGACGAGCCCCTTGTCGCCCATGAGATCGAGCGAACGCTTGGCATCGGCCGCGATCAGCGTCGTATCGGGCACGTAGGACATATGGAAGATTTGATCCATGTAATTCTTGTCCACCCAGTTCTTCACTTCCTGCAGCACCGTCTTCGGCGCCAGCTCGAAGTTCGGCCACACCGCCGCGGTCAGCTTCATACCGGGTCTCAGCGGCATCACTTCATGGGCGATCCGGTCCACGAACGTGTTAATGACATCGATGCGGAACCGGGTCCATTCGTCCCAGAGGACGTCTCCCGGATGCAGATCGATCGGATCCGTCCCGTACCGGTCCTTGAACAAGCCGCGCGTATAGGGATCATAGGAGAAATCGTTCGTATAATCGCCGGAATCGGGATATCGGGTGAAGTCCAGATGAATGCCGGCCACGTCGTATTTGGAGACCAACTCTTTGTAGATCGAGAGGACATAGTCCCTCGCTTCCGGCAAAGCCGGATTGAGGAAGTAATCCTTCGTATTGCCGAGATCGGCGTACGGATCGCCCTTGCGGCTGATCATCCACCAATCGGGATGGTTGTCGTACACCGGACTCGTATGGCCTTGGCCGACATAGAAGTTTTCCACCCATGCGTGAATCTCGATTCCGCGCTTTGACCCTTCCTCAATGTACGCTTGCAGCACATCGAAGCCTTGGTAGATCGGATTAAGCGCCGTATCCGGCTGCTTGGAAGGATAGGAAGCATACCCGTCCCACCAGGTCTCCAGATAGATCGCGTTGATGCGAGTCGCTTGGATCCGGTCCAGATGCTCCTTGACCTGCGCAAGATTCGTCTCCTTGGGCCGCAGCCACAAGCCGCGCGTCTCGACCTTGCGGGATTCGTAATTCATGAACGCAAGATCGCTCACCCTTCGATCCATCTCGTTCAGCATCGCGAGCAGCCCTTCTTGATCGCCTTGTTCCAGCTTGGCCTGCACCTGCGCCATGACCGCCTTAGCCTCCGCGATCTGCTGCGCCATCTGCGCGTAAGGCACATCGAGGAATCTCGCCTTCGATGCTTGAATGCCCCGTTCCGCCTGTTCGATGCCGATGCTCGCCTTATCCAGATAGGACGAAGGCGTGAAGATGACGACGACGCGCTTCTTTGCGCGATCTACGGTGACTGTCGCTCCGATCGGAACGCGACTCGCCAGCCAGGCGGCCGTGGTTCCTACGCCGGAGACGACGAAGCCGCCTTCGGGAATCGCGTTGTTGTTGCCTCCGTTGCTGATGACGAGTCCTCTCGCATCGACGACGATCTCGTTGCCCCAGGGATTCGTACCGCTCCGCTCTCCGTAGGTCCGATCGTACACGATGATCTGATCGAGCCCTCTGTACCCTGGGAACGGCACGTTGTTGGCATCGTCCCACCCGGCGGGGTTGTCCTCTCTCGTTCGCGGATTGAAGGCATCGTAACCGATCTTGCCCGCCTGGTAGACGAGGCTGTCGAGCACCAGCTTGACGGAGTCTCCTACTGCGACTTTGCCGTTTAATTGGTTGTAGAAGGGGCTAGCCGACTGAATGGAAAGAACGAATCCGTTCGAAGGAATGGGGGAGTCGTTGTCCAGATAGCTGCCCGGACGGGACGGATCCGGCGCGATCGCCACGATTCGCGTCACTCGCTCCCCTTCGACCGTGATCTCCATTCCCCACGGATTCGTCCGCGTCGAAGAACCGTATGACGGCTGATACAGCACGACTTGGCCCAGATCCCGGCTGCCGCCCAGCTTGTCGATTCCAACCGGCAGCTGGCCGATCTCCGCATAGCGAGCGGGCAGGATCCGAATATCCAGATTAAAGGCTCGCAACCCTTGCCCGATCTCCAGCATGCCGAGAGGCCCCGAAGCCGCGGCGGACAGCACGTAACCCGACCCCGGAATGACCGTGCCTGCCGATCCGTTCGTATTGCGCGAGACGACGACATCGCCGGCGACGATGTACTCTACCGTATCCGTATCGAAAGGCTTTGTCTTTTCCCCGTACGCATGCGTGTAGATGACGGTCAGACTCGGCTGCCTGTCCTCGTCCAGCGCATCTACCGGATACGAGGATCCATCCTCCAGCAGAAGGGAAGGACCGATGACAGGCTGGGGCAGCGTATATCCCGATACGATCACTTCATCGCCGGCCTTTAAATGGTCAAGTACCCACTGGCCGCTCGCCGCGTTGCCGAAGAGGACGAATCCATTCGACGGAATGTCGACGGCCCCCTTCTTGTCCGCGATGGCGCTGACGATGTACTTTCCTTCGACATCATCCACGACGGCCGCGGTGGACCATTCGTTCGAATCCGTCTGCTTGCCGCTATTGTCGCGGGTGTAGAGGATCATGTCGTTCACCGCCGCGACGGGGCGGTTCACGGCGGTGATGACGATCTCGCTGCCGTCCGGCGCGATCGCCTTGATCGACTCTGCCGCGAGCGCGGTCTTCCCTGCACCGATGCCGAGCGTACCCACGGATAGAACGATGGCCATCACGTAGAGCACGAGTCTTCCTGGCAGCCTCTTCATGAATCAACCCTCCAGCTTCATCAGAGTGTGGTTGCGCGGGCTTGATGCCCGGAGAGACAATTCGCCTACCCCTTGACGGCCCCGACCATGCCGTTAATGAACTGCTTCTGCAGCACGAGGAAGATGATGATGATCGGGATGACGGAGATGATCGTGCCTGCGGCGACATAGGGGAAGTTAAACGCCAGATTGCTGTTCAGGTACTTGAGCGCGGGGCCGAGCGGATACTTGGCGCGGTCGTCCAGGATGATGACCGGCCAGATCAGGCTGTTCCAGAACGCCATGAAGTCGAAGATCAGCACGGTCGCGATGGCCGGACGGATCATCGGCACCATAATGGTCGCGAAGATGCGGAATTCGCCGGCGCCGTCGATCCGGGCGGAATGCTCCATATCGTTCGGCACCGTGATGAACGCCTGGCGCAGCAGGAAGATATTAAAGATGCTGATCGCCGACGGCAGAACGACGCCGAACATGTTGTTGTACAGGCCGAGCGATTGGATCGTCAGGAAGTTGACGATCATGCCCCCCGCGTTCGGCAGGATCATCGTGCTGACCATCGCGAAGAAGATCGCGTTGCGGAACGGGAACCGCAGCCGAGCCAGCGGATAGGCCGTGATCGCGCACAGGAAGATGTTGAGCAGGACGCCGAGCGCCGTCATGTAGACGGTGTTGCCGATGTACGACCAGAGCGGCATCAGGTTAAAGACGTCGATGAAGTTCTTGAACGTGATCGGGTTCGGGATGAACTGCGGCGGGTAGGCGTAGATGTTGTCGCCCGTCTTGAGCGCGGTCGAGAGCAGCCACAGGAACGGCCCCAGCGTCACGACCGTCGTGAGCAGGAGCAGCGGATAGACGACGATCGCTTGCACGATCTTCTTAGGTGACGTCTTCCGATTGCCTGGAAGGCGCTCCGCGGCCGGCGCGATCGGGGTATCACTCATAGTAAGTCAGCCCTCCTTTTCTCGTATACCGGAACATGAAGATCGAGAGCACCATGACGATCAGCGAGACGAGCAGGCCGAGCGTGGCCGCATAACCGAATTCGAAGTCCTGGAACGCCACCTTGTAGGAATAGATGCTGGTCGTCAGCGTCGTATAGGCCGGATCGCCGAGCGGACCGTGCATGACGAACACCTCGTCGAACACCTGGATCGCGCCCATCATCGACAACAGGGAGCAGAGCAGGACGAACGGCATGAGGAGCGGGATGGTGATATGCCAGATCGTTCTCCACCAGTTCGCGCCGTCGATTCGGGCGGCTTCCTGAAGCTCGCTCGGGATCGACTGCAAGCCGGCCAGATAGATCATCATGTAGTAGCCGAGGCCTTTCCAAATCGTGACGAACATGACGCCGTACAGCGCCAGCCGCGTCTCGACCATGAACGAGACCGGCTGATCGAGGATGCCGAATTTGAGGAGGAAATAGTTGAGGATGCCTTGCTCCTCGTAGACCCACTTCCAGGCGATGGCGGCGGCGACCATCGACGTAACGACGGGTACGAAGTAGGCGACGCGGAAGAAGGTAATGAAGCGAAGCTTGTTGTTCACGAGAATCGCCATCAGAATGGAGAGAATCTGCAGCACCGGCACGACGATCAGATAGAAGAGCGAATGCTGGAGCGCGAGGCCGAAGTTGCCGTCGGCGAAGGCGCGCTTGAAGTTGGCCCATCCCGTCCAATGCGTCGTGTCCACGACCGAGTAATCCGTGAACGCGAGCGGCAGGCCGCGGAAGATGGGGTAGAACGTAAACGCGAGGAGCAAGATGCAGCCGGGAACGAGCATCAGATAGGCGAACCCGGCTTGCCTGCGCATGAGCTTGTTGGAGAACAAAAGCGGTCACCCCCCCTGCAGTGTAAGAAGCACGAATCGGGCCTTCAACGGATAAATAGGAGTGAAGAAATTCACTCCTATTTATCCCTATATTCACGTATCAGGAAGTATAAGTTTCACCAATCCTTCGCTGGTCCGTCTCCGATAAAAACGTATCGCCCTCTAAAGCGGACGGCGAAGCCGTTATTACTTGGATTAGCCGTTGGCCTTGTTGACCTCGTCGAGCACCTTCTGCGCGGCGGCTTCGGATTGGCTCAGATATTCTTCCGGCGTCATCTTGCCGAGCAGCATCTTCTGCCAGTTCTTCCAGAGAGACTCCAGAATCTTCCCTTCGTCCTTGACCCCAAGCGTGAAGTCTTGCGCCTGCGCGGCTTCCTGCGCGGTGATGATCTTCGCTTTGGACTCCGGATCGTCGCCGGCTTCCGTGAAGAACGGGTCGGCGGCCGCCTTCTTCGTAGACGGCAGGATGTTGACGATCTTGCAGAACTCAAGCTGCGATTCGTCGTTCGTCATGAAGTTCGCGAGCGCGATCGCTTCCTTGTGGTTCTTGCTCTTCTCCGGCACGACGAGATTCATGAGGCCCGCGTGATACTTGCCGGTCTTCAGCGCCGGCATCGGCGCGACAAGGGTATTGTCGTAGACCTTCTTGGCGTTCGTCTTGACCCGGCTCAGGAAGGCGGCGCCGGTCGTGAGCGTGGCGATCTGACCGGACTGGTACTTGTCCGTGGCGTAGTTGGCGTCGGCGGTCAGGCTCTCCTTCGGAACGACGCCTTCGTCATAGAGCGCCTTGTTCCACTTCACCCACTCGAGCGCTTCCGGCGTGTTGATGATCATTTTCTTCTTGTCGTCGCTGATGACCGGCACCCCGGAGAAGTACAGGTCGGCCGGCGGGTTGTAGGTCGGAACGAAGCCGTATTTGCCGGTCTTCTGCTTGATCGTGACGGCCTGCTCCTTCAGTTCGTCCCAAGTGGTCGGCGGCTTGGCCGGATCGAGGCCCGCTTTCTCGTAGAGCTCCTTGTTGTACATGAAGGCGTTCAGCCCGTAGTACCAAGGGAAGGCGTAGACGCTGTCGCCCAGCTTCGCGGAGTTGTACAGATTCTCGAAGTAGATCGAGCGCTGATCTTCCGTCGCTTCGGCGTTCAGGTCGACGAGCGCGTTCTTGCCCGCGAGCGTCATCGTCATGCCGGTGTTCAGGTTGACGACGTCCGGCGCTTTGCCGCCCGCGATGGAGGTGAGCAGCTTGTTCTCCATCGCGTCGTACGGGAGATCCGTCCATTTGACCGTAATGCCCGGATTCTCGTCTTGGAACTTCTTGATTCTGCCGTTGATATAATCGTCGAAGTTGGGGCTGAGCGAGATCGTCCAGAACTGGAGGGTAATGTCCTTCTTCGGCGTCTCCTCCGGACTTGCGCTCGGGCTGGCTGACGCTTCCGGCGAAGAGGAGGCGGAGGCGGACGGCGATCCGCTGCTCTCTTCCTTGTTGCCGCTCCCGCATGCCGCGAAGACCGAGACCATGAGCGTGCAGATGACCGTTAAAGCCGTGTACCTGAACTTGCTGGTCATACGCTTCCCTCTTTTCACTGTTTGGAATTTTTCTTCAACCCATCCAATTTATGCGGTATTAATGTCCATAATATAGGATAGGTTTTTATTACCGTCAACATCATTTTGGAATTTTTATCTGATCTTTACATTCGATTCGGATCATGAATCCATATTTTGTTAGTCTTCGCCAACGTCAGCTCTCTCTGCGCCGCTCGCGTCTACTTTTCGCCTTCTTTGACGAAGTAGAGATCCACGATGCGCCCGGCGAAGTTCAGATCGAACCGAATCCGGTTCGCCGCCTCGGTCTGTACCGACTTCGCGCCCGCCAGCGTCTGCTCCAGCTTGCCGAGCTTCTGCTTCGCGGAGGTCGCGATGCCGTGGTTGAACTTCTTGTCCGGTTGAAGGACGTTCATCGCATTATTCAGATCCTTCTTCAGCTCGGCCGCGTCCATGGCGTTCATGCCCCCGAGGGGCACGTAGACTTCGTCGATCTTGCGGGCCATGTCCGCAAGCAGCGTATAGAGCGGCTTCGTCGTCCGGTAGTCGGGCATGACGGCCTTGTTCCGGTAGACGCCTAGCGTAAGCTCCCGGTCATAGCCATAGTCGTACAACGACTCGAACTCGAACAGGGCCGTTCCGTCCGCGCCGTTCTTGACCGCTTCGTCGATCTGGCGCACGAGCTCCGTCTTCGTCAGGTCGATGAAGGTGCCGATGCCGGACGTGACGAAGGCGCGGCCGTTCGCGACGGCCAGCGAGCTCTTCAGATCCTGCACGATGATGGTGGCGTCCGGCACGTACGACATGTGGAAGAGGTTGTGGATGTAGTTATGATCGGTCCAATACTTCGTCTGCTGGGCGTGCGACTTCGGCGCTTCGTCGTAGTTCGGCCATACGGCCGCCGTCACGATAATGCCGGGTGCCGTCTTGCGCGCTTCGGAGACGAGCCGGTCGACCCAGCTGTTAATGATATCGGCGCGGAATTGCAGCCACTCGTCCCAATGCGCATCGCCCGGATGGAGTTCGAGCGGATCGACGGCGGCTTGCTTCTTGAACAAGTCGCGGGTATACGCGTCATAGCCGAAATCGTTGGTGTAGTCGCCGGAGCCGGGATAGCGGGCATAGTCCAGATGCAGCGAATCCACGTCGTATTTCTGCAGCAGCTCCTTGTAGACGGCGGACACGAAGTCCCTCGCCTGCGGCAGCGCCGGGTTCAGCCAATACCACTTTGCGCCGTTCGTTCCGACTTCGTAGTTGTCGCCCTTGCGGCTAATCAACAGCCAATCGGGATGACGCTCGACGACCGGGCCGCCGGCGAAGAAGTTCTCGACCCAGGCATGGATCTCGATGCCGCGTTTCTTGCCTTCGTCCAGATAGGCCTTCAAGACGTCGAACCCTTGGTAGATCGGATTCTGCGCCGAATCCTGCACCTTCGTCGGATAGATGGTATAACCGTCCCACCAGGTCTCCAGATAGATAGAGTTGATATTCGTCGCCTGGATGCGGTCCAGATGCTCGCGCACCTGCGCCAGGTTCGTCTCCTTCGGACGCAGCCACAGGCCGCGGTTGTCCACCTTGCGGGACTCGAAGTTCATGAAGTGCGTATCCGAGATGCTCTGGTCCAGCTTGTTCAGCAATGCGAACAAGCCCCCGGTCGCGCCGCTCTCGATCGCGGTCTTGGCCTGATCGCGCAGCGTCTTGGCTTCGGCGATCTTTTGCTCGATCTGCTTGTAAGGCACGTCCAGGAATTGGCTGCGGGACGTCTGCAGCGCCTTCTCCGCGTTGTCGACGCTGATCGTCGCCCGGTCCAGATACGATTCGGGCGTGAAGATCAGGAGCACCTGCTTGTTGACCTTGTCGATCCGCACCTTGGCGCCTACCAGCGCGTTCTTGGTCAGCCACGTATTCTTCGCGCCGTGGCCGGACAGGACATAGCCGCCCGCCGGGATCGCGTTGTCGTTGCCGCCGCTCGCGATGACGAAGCCCCGGTCGTTCACGACCGCCTCGAAGCCCCAAGGATTCGTGCCGGTGCTGGCGCCGTAGCTGCTGTCATAAACGATGAGCTGATCGGTGCCGCGCATCCCGGGATAAGGCGTATTCCCGACATCGTCCCAGCCGCCGGGGTTGTCCTCCCGCGTTTTCGGATTGAAGGCGTCGTAGGTCATCTTGCCGGCCGAATAGATGAGGCTGTCCGTCACGAGCTCCACCGGGTCCCCGACGGCGACTTTGCCGGTCAGCCGGTCGTAGAACGAACTGCCCGACTGGATCGAGACGACATAGCCGTCCGCCGGAATCGGCGTATCGTTGTCCAGGTAGGCCCCCGTATTCGAATCCGTGCGAACGTCCGTTACCTTCGTCACTTTGCCGCCCGACACCGCCAGCTCCATGCCCCAGGCGTTCTGCCGGGTCGAGGGGCCGTACGCGGGTTGATAGAGGACGACTTCGCCCGCGCCGCGAGGCCCGTCGACCCGGTCGATGCCGACCGCGACGCCTTGGACGGTGAAGTACTTCGACGGCAGCACGGGAATATTCAGGTCGCGCGTCTCGACGAGCGCGCCGATCGCGAGATCGCCGAGCGCGGCGGCCGCCGTCCCCGAGGCCGAGAGCACGTAGCCCGTCGTCGGGATGAACGTCCCTTGGCTTCCTTCGGCGGACTTGACGACCACGGCGCCGTCCGCCACGATGTACTCTACCGTTCCGGAGGCGAACGGCTTCGTCTTCTCTCCGTAGTTCCGCGTGTATACGGCCAACTGATCGTTCTGCCGCTCTTGATCGACCGCGGCCACCGTCAGCGTTCTGCCGTCCTCCAGCACGATCTGGGGCGCAGCGAGCGGCTGCGCCGCGCCTTCCGTACCGGCCGCCGACGCGGCTCCGGCGAATAACAGCACCATAACCATTACGAGCGTTAACGTTCTAAACAAACGATTCATTCTCCTTGCCTCCTCTTCCGATTCGATTTGGTTGATGGGTCGTGCCGAACGATCCTTCGCCTCCGTTCGGGCGTTTAGGGAATGCTGCTATATTTTGAAAAGAAAGCGCTATTATTTTTAGGGATAACAGATAATCCAGATCATCGCGATCGCGGCTTGAATCATGCCGGATCAAGATCCGTCATGATTCAATGCGCCCCGGATGGCTTGGACGAAGCGTTTGGTAATCTCTTGGGGTCTCGTGATGGCGGTGCCGACGACGACGGCATGCGCGCCCAGCCGCAGGCAGGCGATGCATTCCTCCGGCGTCCAGATCCGTCCTTCGGCCAATACCGGCGTGCGGCGCAGCGCGGCGAGGCGCGATACCAAGTCGATGTCCGGCTGCTCTTGCTGCGTGCTGTAGGAGGTGT
Source organism: Cohnella nanjingensis (assembly GCF_014212125.1). Lineage (GTDB taxonomy): Bacteria > Bacillota > Bacilli > Paenibacillales > Paenibacillaceae > Cohnella > Cohnella nanjingensis. Next base: position 2,858 of record NZ_JACJVP010000037.1, on the reverse strand, counting down.
ATCCGGACAGCGTCGTCGAGACCAGATCGACGCCGAGCGCCATGGCCGCGACGCCTTCCTCGTAGGTAGAGATGTCGGCGACCAAGCGAAGATGGGGGTAAGCCAGACGGATCGCGGCGACGAATTCCTGGAGTGACCGTCCGTCCGGCCGCGGGAGCTGCGTGGCGTCGAACGCCAGCAGATCGGCTCCCGCCTCCGCGATCTCCCGGATCTCTTGGAGCGTAGGCGTGATATAGACTTCCGAGCCTGGATAATGCTTCTTATAAAGTCCGATGACCGGCAGCGCGCTTTTTCGTTTGATCGCGGCGATATCCCTTGGCGTGTTGGCGCGAATCGCTACGGCTCCGCCCTCTTCTGCCGCAACGGCCATGGATGCCATGAGCTCTGCCCCGAAGAGCGGCTCCTGCTCCAGCGCTTGGCAGGAGACGATAAATCCGTCCTTCAGGCTATCGATGATTAATGCTTCATTCATGAGCTCACCCATTTTGTCATTGGAGTTATTTTTCATTTCCATCACACTTAGTGGAATTCACCTCCATCTCTGAATTGGTTTCATTATAGCAATTTGGTTCGATTTGGGAAAGATATTTATTTCTTTTTATTAAATGTTTATGGAATTTAAGTTCAAAAGCTATGGTATACTGGAGCCAAATTACATCATTTTTTCCGGGAGGAATCTCCGATGTCCGCAATCGTCTACCTGCCGTTGGACGAACGGCCCTGCAACGCCGCCTATCCCGTCCGGATCGCCGCCGCCTCGGACGTCCGTCTGACCGCGCCTCCGCGCGCCATGCTCGGCGACAAAAAACGTCCCGCCGATACGGCCGCGCTCGCCGAGTGGCTGCTGGCGCAATCCGCCGAGGCAAGCCGGCTGATCGTCTCGCTGGACATGCTCGTCTACGGGGGGATCGTCCCTTCTCGCCTGCACCATCTGAGCGAAGCGCAATGCCAAGCGCGGCTGAACGTCATCAAGTCGTGCAAGGAACGCAATCCCGCGCTGCGGATCTTTGCCTTTAATCTCATCATGCGGGCGCCCGCTTACAGCAGCAGCGACGAAGAGCCGGACTACTACGCGGACTACGGCGCCGAATTGGCGCGGCTCGGGGCGCTGCAGGACCAGTTGGCGCGGGACGGTCTGGACGAGGACGCGCAGGCGGAGCTGGAGCGGCTGACGGCATACGTGCCCGAAGCGGTACGGCTCGACTTTACGGATCGTCGGCGGATCAATACGACGGTAAACCGCATGGCGATCGATCTCGTGAAGGAGAATGTCATCGACTTCCTCCTTATTCCGCTCGACGACAATGCCAAGTACGGCTATTCCTCCTCCGAGCAGCGCAACCTTCTGCTGCGGGTGGAGAAGCTGGGGCTGCTGGATCGCATCCATCTGTACCCGGGAGCGGACGAGATCGGGAACACGCTGTTCGCGCGCGCCTTCTGCGAGCTGAAGGGTTACCAACCCGAGATCTACATCCGTCACGCCTCCACCTCCGGCCCGTTCTCCATTCCGAAGTACGAGGACCGTTCGCTGGGCGAGAGCCTGAAGGCGCAGATCCATGCGGCCGGCGGCTTCATCGGCGATCATGCCTCGGAGGCCGACTTCGTCCTCATGGTCAACTCTCCGCCCGTCGGACAGCACGACATGGCCGAGACGACGACGGCGCTGGCCGACCGGCATGCGTCCTACTTCTCGGAGGTTAACCTGCGGGAATTCGCGGAAGCGATCGCGCGCTATACGGCGAAAGGGCGGATGGTCGCGCTGGCCGACGTCGCGACGTGCAACGGGTCGGACGAGCCGCTCATGAAGCTGCTATCGCGGTGGGGGCTGCTGCCGAAGATCGCGGCGTATGCCGGCTGGAACACGTCCGGCAACACGCTCGGCACCGTGATCGCGCATGCGATCGTGGAATCCTATTATCGCGGGGCGGCGCAGCGAGCGGGAGGCTTGCAGTCGCGTGAAGCGGGGGGAGCGGCTGGCGAGCTTGGCGGCAAGAAGCAAGGGACTCCGAGCGCGTTTGGCGAGCAGCAAGGCGGAGCAGGCGGGCAGGTAGACGTGCAAGCGGGAGAGTCCACTGGCGCGGCCTGGGAAGCGGAACGCGCGCGGAACAGCGAGTCCTTCTACGTGTCGCGGTTGCTGGAGGATTGGGGCTACCAAGCGATCGTGCGCACCGATATTGCGTGGAACCATCTGGAAGCGCTCGGCGGCAACTACTTCGACGTCTCGGCCATCCATGGCGAGATCTCGGCGCTGGTGCTGGCCAAGCTGACCGCGTTCGCGGAGACGTACCTGCAGGATCTCGATCCTTCGCGCTTCCTCCTGGACAACGTCGAGATGCCTTGGCGGCGCATGTTCGAAGTCGGCTTCGAGCTGCGGTTAGCGTGACACAGGGTGCTCGGGACTCGGGCGAGCGGCGTCCCTCAAGATGCGGCTAGCTCAGATTGCGCATACCGCACGGACTTTTCGAAAATAGAATCCATCTTGGACTCGCGAGCGCCGGAGAATAGCGTAGGTCAACCGATGATGGTGCTCGCTCCCCAATCAATTGTATTCGTACAACTTATTTGGCTCCCATTGGCGGAGAAGAGGCATTTACTNNTTCAGCAGAAAATCGATAAATCAGCAAAAAATGGCCGATTTAGTTGTACATTTACAACTTATTGATTGATATGAAGGTCATCCTGCGAAAAAAGTTGTACATTTACAACTTGTTCGGTCGGCGTCGGAGGTCTGAAGGGGCTGGTGGTCTGAATGGTCTGGAGGTCTGAATGGTCTGAAGGGGCTGGTGGTCTGGAGGTCCGGAGGTCAGTCGGTCTGGAGGGTTGGAGGTCTGGAGGGTTGGAGGGTTGGAGGGTTGGAG
>NZ_JACJVP010000036.1 GCF_014212125.1 Cohnella nanjingensis | reverse complement strand
TTAGCGTTAATGCAAGGCCATTGATGTAAACTACCTACATCAGAGTTCGGGGTGCCGGAGCGGTGAATGGGCGGATGTAGACTACCTACATTGGCGGTCGGCGGGCTGGAGCGGTGAATGTGCGCATTTTGGCTATGTCACGAAGTATATGCACCAAGGGACTGTCCCTCCGGGCCCAATCGGCCTTCTGGGAGAGTCCCTTGAGCGCTGGCGGCACTTGGTAGCTCAAAGTTACGTACCCAGTACGTCACTTGAGAACCAGCGGCGCTTGGGGGCCCAACGTGACGTACCCAGTACCTCTCCCTGCCGCCGACAGCGAGAAAATACATAACGTGTTGTACCCAATAACATCACTTAGCCGCCATCAGCGCGAGAATATGCAAAGGGGCAGCCCCCTCGGTCCGTATCGACCCTTGGGGCAGCCCCTCACCTATTAGTCAGCTACGTCCATCTATCCCAGCAGCGCGCCCATGCGTTTGGCGGCGCCGACGATGGCCGGGGACCGCTCCTGCATGACGTCCGGCGTCAGGCGGTTCGACGGCCCCGAGACGGCGAGCGCGGCGACCAGTTTGCCCGCGCGGTTGAAGATCGGCGCCGAGATGGCCGCCGCGCCCGGCTCGCGCTCTTCGAAGCTGGTCGCGTACCCGGCCGAGACGATCTCGTCCAGCTGCTGTGTGTAGGACGGGCCCTGCAAGCCCGCCGGCCAAGACGGGTCGGCGAGCAGCGCCTCCCGCACGCCAGGCTCCGCGAACGCGAGCAGCACCTTGCTGGACGCGCCCACGGAGAGCGGCAATCGCACGCCTACGGGCGCAACCCGCCGAATAGCCTGCTCGCTCTGTACCGCTTGGATGCGTACCCGCTCCAGCCGGTCCCGGACATATAGGCTGATCGTCTCCCCCAACTGGTCGCGGAGCTTCACCATCTCGCCGATCAGCACGACGGTCGGGTCGTCCGACGTAGCGAAGTGCGCGGACAGCTCGAGGATGCGCAGTCCAAGCTTGTACTTCTCCGTCACCTCATCCCGGACGACGAAGCCCTTCTCCTCCAGCGTGGCAAGCAGCCGGTGCACGGTGCTCTTGTGCAAGCCGCATCGCACGGCGATCTCGGACAGCCCCCACTCGCCTCCCGCCGCGAAGACAAGCAAGATATCGAGCGCCCGCTCCACCGCGCGCACGGTTCGTTTCTCCTCTTCCAACGAAAGTCCCTCCCGCTCCGTCCGTTTCACTCTGTGAAACAATAGTACACCTAGTATAACCCAAGGCGCAAGCCTAGTAAATGCAGGAAGCTAGTATTACAGTTCGATTACACACCTCTTACAAATCGACAAAGCGCGTTGACGCTCTAGTCGCAAAGCCCTACATTTAAATTATCAGAGAATTACAAGCGCTTACAGATAGGAGGCGAACCCGATGAGCACAACTGTATTGACGCCTTTGTCCCTAGGCCCCGGGGCGCTTCCCGCGATCGATCCCGCACCGCGAACGGCGTTTCGCCATCGCATCGCCCGGGCTTTCGCCGTCACCACCGTATCTGTCGCTTGCACGGTTGTTTTGCTCCTTTTTGCGTTCAACGGATATATCGCTTGGATGCTCACCCATCCTCCGATCGCCGCGCTGAATACCAACCCGCTCGCGGCCAAGAACTTGGCTTACGCGGACGTTACCTTTCCCAGCGCCGACGGCGCGCGGGAGACGAACGGCTGGTGGATCCCTGCCGGCGACAGCGTCCGCACGGTCGTCCTGAGCCATGGGTTCGGCGCGAACCGCGAAGAATACTGGGTCCCGATGTACGATCTCGCGGACCTGCTGCACGGGCTCCACTACAACGTGCTCATGTTCGATTACGGCTATGCCGACGCCAAGCACCGGACGCCCGCGACCGGCGGCCGCGAAGAATCGCAGCAGCTGATCGGCGCCCTGCAGTACGCGCGCGAGCGCGGCACGGAAGAGCTCGTCGTCTGGGGATTCTCCATGGGCGCCGGCACGGCGCTGCAGGCCGCCCTGCATACCGGGCTGATCGACGGGATGATCCTCGACAGCACCTTCGTGCCGAGCACGGATACGCTCGCCCATAATCTGAAGCCTTTTACCGTCTTACCCCATATCGTCTCGGTTGACTTGATCCGTCTCTTCCTGCCGCTGTGGAGCGGCACGTACCTGGATCAGATCCCGTCGGGCGAGGTCGAATCGAAGGCCTACGACTTCCCGATCCTGCTCATTCACGGCACCGCGGACGCCAAAGCCCCTTACGGCATCTCCGAGCGCATCGCCGCGTCGCAGCACAATCCGGAGTCTCAGCTCTGGATCGTGCCGAACGCGATTCACGAGATGATCTTCCGTACGCATCCGGAGGAGTACGTCGCGCGGACCACCGCCTTCCTGAGCGGGATCGACGCCTTGGCGGCCTCCCGGCTCGCAGGCACGCGCGGTTTGCTCTCCGCTTGATCGGAGGCATAGGCCAACCTCCTCTCCGCATACGTTGGGTACGAAGCGATGCTCGCTCGATACTCACGGGTGCGCGAGGAGGGGGAATGCCCGATGCTGTCGAATCGGCTGCTGGATGAAGTGATCTATTGCAAGAAGCGCGAGAAAGAACACGCGGCTCAGCTCCGTCAATCCTTGACGGAGCTGGAGCCGCCTTATGTGCGTCTGCTGCAGGAATGGGAACGCGTGCTGGATCTGACGATCTCGGCGGCTCGCTCGGTACAGGGAGAAGCCCAAGCCGAGCCGCTCTATGCGGCGCCCCCGATTCGCGCCGCCCTGCTGCGGGGACTGGTGAACGAGTCGGTGTATCAGACGCGGGAATTCTCCCGTCAGCTGCAGCTGCTGCAGGCCGACAGCGCCGTCGTGCGCGCGCTCGGAACGGATGTCACGCTGACGGCCCTCCAGCCGTCTGCCGGCTCGCAGGAGATGGAGGACGACAGTCCCGAAGGCTATGGCGGGCCCCAGCCGGCAGACGGCCACGAACGGCGCGATGCGGACGACCCGGCGTCCTGGACGCCCGACTCTCCGCGCGCGCCGGCGTCCGGCGGGCAGCCCGTGCCGATCGGCGGCCACAAGCTGCCTCCCCTGCCCTATCCCTACCAAGCGCTGGAGCCGTACATCGACGAGAAGACGATGCGGATCCACCATGACAAGCATCATCAGAGCTACGTCGACGGCCTGAACAAAGCCGAACAGAAGCTCGCCGAAGCCAGACGCAGCGGCGACTTCGATCTCGTCAAGCATTGGGAGCGGGAACTGGCGTTCAACGGCGCCGGCCATTATCTGCATACGATCTTCTGGGACGCGATGGCGCCCAAGAGCGGAGGCAAGCCGACGGGGGCGTTGGCCGATCAGATCGCGAAAGACTTCGGAAGCTACGACGCTTTTAAGCAGCAATTCTCCGAAGCCGCGAACAAGGTGGAAGGCGGCGGTTGGGCGATCCTCGTCTGGAGCCCCCGCGCGCATCGCCTGGAGATCCTGACGGCGGAGAAGCATCAGAATCTATCCCAGTGGGACGTCGTCCCGCTGCTCCCGCTCGACGTGTGGGAGCATGCCTATTACCTGAAGCACCAGAACAACCGCGGCGATTACGTGAAGGATTGGTGGAACGTCGTCAACTGGCCATTCGTCGCCGACCGGTTCGGCGAAGCGCGGAAGCTCCAATGGACGCCCTATTAAGCATACGAACGGCAACAATCCCCGCTCGGAGGCGTCAGCCTCCGGCGGGGATTGTCTCGTCGTGGACGTTAAAGAGCGTTAAGCAAAGCGAATGAACGGCGAGAGGAGAAGGAACGATGCAGAATTCCTAGCCGCGTCTTCAGACTTTCGCCGCCCGCTCCCGCTGGTAGACGACGGTACGGTTGCGGCCGGTCTCCTTCGCCTCGTACAAAGCGTCGTCCGCTTGTTTGAACAGCGTCGCCGCATCCTCTGCGTCATAAGGGAAGGAGGAGATGCCGAGCGACAGGGTGACCGGCCGGCCGATCGGACTGTCTTCTTCCGCCATGCGCAGCCGGATGCGCTCCGCCAGCAGGAAAGCCACTTCCTTGTCTCCGTACGGGAGCAGCAGCGTGAACTCCTCTCCGCCGTAGCGGCAGCCGAAGTCGATGTCGCGCTTCTCGCTGCGGATCCGTTCGGCCAGGAATCGAAGCACCTCGTCCCCCTGCTGGTGGCCGAACGTGTCGTTGATCGATTTGAAGCGGTCCAAGTCGAGCATGACGATCGCGAACGGCGTCTTCTGCTCCACCCAATGCTCCACGACCGTGTCCAGGAACCTGCGGTTGGCCAGTCCCGTCAGCGGATCGGTATGGGCCTGATCGGACAATTCCTCCGTCCGGGAGCCCATCATGCGGAAGGACTCGGATACGGCCCTGAAGAGCTCGTTGGCTTCATACGTCCAATGCCTGGCCTGCGGGATCTGCACGGTGACGGCCTCCCCTCGGTTGAACGCCGACGCGTAGTGCGCCAATCGATTCAACGGCAAGGTGAGTCGATGGGACAGCCAAACGACGAGCAGCAGGATGACCACCAGGAACGGCGCGGAGATGGCCGCCATCCGAACGGCGATATCGCTCACGCTGGACGCCACGTTGGCCAGCGGCGTCTGGGAGACGATGCCCCAGCCGACGGCCGGCACGATGGAGTAACCCGCCAGGTAGCGCGTCCCCTTGGTGTTCGTAACCGGCATCTGGCCGCCCTTCCCGTTCATGATCTCTCGCACGACCGGGTTCTCGCCGACTCTCTCCCCGACCCTTGTCAGATCGGGATGATAGATCAGATTGCCGGACGAGTCGACGACATAATAGTAGGAACCGTTCTTGTTGCTCAACTGCTCGCCCAGAATTTTCTGGAATACGTTGGCCTCCTGCAAGTAGATCGAACCGGCGACGAAGCCCTTGTATTGGCCGGCCGCATCGAAGATCGGGTAGCTGACCATGACGATCAGCCGCTTGGTGATCGCTTTGTACGGGGCCGAGATGAGCGGCTTCCGCAGCTCGAGCGCTTGCTTTGCCTCCGCGGAAGTCAACCGCTGGCCCACGAGGCTGAGCGTCTCCGGCGAGGTCGAGACGACGACTCCGGCCTCGTTCACCAAGACGACCGAATTGAAGTACGGAACGCTCTTGCGGAGGAAGTCCATCTGGCCTTGAACGCCGTCGCTCCGATTGCGCGGCACGGAGAAGTAGTCCGCGGCCGTCTTCATCGTCTCTTTCATGGACAAAACGATCGTCTGCGTGGTCCGGCTCAGCTCGTTCGCCGTAATGCGATTCAGTTCGAGCGTATTGGAGGAGAGCGCGCGCTTCTGGGTCTCGTAGCCGACGACCGTATTCAATGCGAACGTGATCGCGACCGACAAGAACACGACGGCGGAGATGATGATCCATAGCTTGATGCCCTTGCTTCCCATGCTTCGCTTGCCCATGAACCGATCTCCCGTCTTTGCGTGATGCGATACGCGAATTGCGATTTGACAATGAATAGGCAATATTACGTTTTGCAATTGACGATACGATACTAGATTTGCGATTTGAAAATCGCGTTACGATGGACAGCCCACGCCATCATTCGACGTTTTTCGCCTTTCCCAAATCTCTATTCTATCACAATCGGATATATGCTCATAGCGCCATTCGCAACAAGTTCAGCCGGCTTCGACTCGCGCGATCGTCAATCCCCGGATCAGTCGCCCGGCGAGTTCCCCCTCCCACCCCTGAACGGCAAAAAGCCACCGGATGGCGGCTCCGAGACCGCGATACGGTGGCTATGACCCTGCCTTGCCGCTGGATTACAGGCTCCAGTCCAGCTTCACTTCGCCGCCGGTGCGGGAAGATTCGTAGATGGCGTCGATGATCAGATTGCTGCGCAGCCCCGTCTCCGCGGACGTCCAAGGCGTCTTGCATTCGCGGACGCATTCGAGGAAGTGGCGGCTGAGCCGGACGCGTCCGCCTTCGTCGTTCTCCGGCGTCGCGAGCGGCACGTCGACGGTCTGGTCGAACCGCTCCGTGAGGAACTTGCCTTCCCCGCCGCGCAGGAAAGCGCCGCCGTCAGAGCCCATCAGGTGTACGAACGGACTGCTGTCCGTATTCATATGGACCGCCCAACTGACCTCCAGCGTCAGCGACGAGCCGTCTTCCATCTTGATGATCGCGGTCGCGAGATCCTCGACGTCGTAGACGCCGTTCCAATCCGGCTTGCCCCACGTGCCGATGCCCTTGCGCCGCGGGCCGAACTCGGCGTACGTCGAGCCGTAGACGGAGACAGGCTTGGGCTCGCCCATCAGGAAGAACGCCAGATCCAGCATATGAACGCCGATGTCGATCAGCGGACCGCCGCCGGCTTGGTCGTGCCGGGTGAACCAGGTGCCCCATCCCGGGATGCCTTTGCGGCGGTACCAGCCGGTCTTGGCGGTGTAGATGCGTCCAAGCTCGCCTCGGTCGATCTGCTCCTTCACATGCAGCGGGAGCCACTCCCAGCGCATCTGATGGGCGACCATGACCGTCTTGCCGTGACGCCGCTGCGCCCGGACGATGTCCTTGGCGGCAGCCGCGTCGAGGCCCATCGGCTTCTCGACCAGCACGTGCTTGCCGTTCTCCAGCGCGCTGATCGTGAGCGGCGCATGGCTCTGGTTCGGCACGGCGACGATAACCGCGTCGATATCCGAACGGGCGATCAGCGCCTCCGGCGACGGCGAGACGGTCGCGATGCCGTATTGCTGCGCGCGCTGCTCTGCCAGCGGCAGGTACGCGTCCGTGATCGCGACGATCTCGCACTCGTTGCCCAGCTTCCCGAATTCCTGCAGATGCACGTTGCCGATGTTGCCCGCGCCGATGAGACCGATGCGGATTTTATTGGAAGAACCCATGATTCGTTTGCCCCCATTCGAAGTATTGAAAACGTTTAAATTCATCATAATCCACTTCGAACCCGGATTCGATGTTCAAATTAGCCTTCTTCTTATCCAACGTGGACAAAGTGTCGATCGAAAAGGGCCTGGGCGGGGACGATAAGAGGTTGTATATTTATCAAATTATATGTATATTTATTCTTACGACCTGAGACGGATAACGGTACGACGCCGGCAAGCGTCGAACCGATCGGCGAGGGAGAAGGGGGGACGGCGCGTGCGCGAACGTATCGAACAATTGACGTTAAACGCTTGGCCGGCTTTGCAGCAAATCTTGTACGACGGCTGGGTCATTCGGATGGCGGACGGGTACACGAAGCGGGCCAACTCCGTGCAGCCGCTGCAAGCGGGCAGCATCCCGGATCTGCGCGAGAAGGTAGGCTATTGCGAGGACCTCTACCACGCCGCCGGACTGCCCGCCATCTTCAAGCTTACGCCGTTCGCGGCGCCGGCGGGCCTCGATCGGAGGCTGGACGACTACGGATACGCCGTTCAGGACTTGTCCGTCGTGAAGACGCGGTCGTTAACGGCGCAGGCGCTGCCCGAGCCGGAGCTGCGCGACGTCCGCATCGAATCGGAGCTCTCCGCCGCCTGGCTCGCCGCCGCCTCCTCCCTATTGCCGCTGAACGAGCGCCAGCAAGCGACCGCGAGCCGGATGTTCGCGCCGGGCTGTCTGCGCAAGGGATTCTTCGCGCTCCACTGGGAGGGCGCTCCCGTCGCCTGCGGCATCGGCGTCATCGAAGACGGGTTCGTCGGACTGTACGATATCGTCACCGATCCGAAGCTGAGGAACCGCGGAATCGCGGAACAGCTGCTGCTGCACGTCCTGAAATGGGGACGCGATCGCGGCGCGATCGCGAGCTACCTCCAAGTGGTGCAGGACAATGCGCCCGCTCAGCGGCTGTACGCGAAGCTCGGGTACGAGGAGCTCTATCCGTACTGGTACCGGGTCCGTTGGCCGTAAGCCCTGATCATCGATGACGATAAAAAAGGACCCGGCGCGACTGCGCTGGGTCCTTTGCTCTGCTATTGCGGATTATTCCTTGATTAACGACAGGAACTCCGATCGCAGCGCCGAGCTCTGGCGGAATTGGCCGCGTACGGCCGAGGTCACCGTCTTGCTGCCCGGCTTTTTCACGCCGCGCGAGCACATGCACAGATGCTCGCCTTCGACGACGACCATCACCCCGTGCGGCTCGAGCACTTCCTCGAGGATATCCGCAACCTGCGAGGTGATGCGCTCCTGCACTTGCAGTCGGCGCGTGACCGCCTCGACGAGACGCGCCAGCTTGCTGAGGCCGGCGATCTTGCCGCTCGGAATGTAGCCGATATGCGCCTTGCCGAAGAACGGCGCCATATGGTGCTCGCATTGGCTGTAGTAGACGATGTCCTTCACGATGACGAGCTCCTCGTGCCGCTCGTCGAAGGTGACGCCGAGCGCGTCGCGTGGATCGACCCCGTATCCGGCGAATATCTCTTCGTACATCCGCGTTACCCGCGCCGGCGTGTCGAGCAGACCTTCCCGCTCCACGTCCTCGCCGATCAGCTTCAGGATCTCGCGAACGTGATGCTCCACTTGCTCGCGGTTCGCCGATACGCGCTCGTTGACATAATCCTTCAGACCCGCCATAGGTATCCCCCTTAGATAGCGATGTTCGCAGCGCTCGCTCCGAACCGGCAAATCCCGCTTATTTGCGGGATTTGAAGTTCTGGTTCTTCATCATCTGCTGGGCTTTCTGAAGCTGCTGCTTGTTCATATTGTAGCCCATTTGCTTGGCCATCTTCGCCAGCATGTCCGGGTTGTTCTGCATCTTCGTCATTTGGTTGCGAAGATAGAATACGCCGACGATAAATCCAAGCACCAGGCCGACGATCAGCGTCAGTACCGGAATGAGAATGTTCCAAAACGTCATGTGCTTCCATACCCCCGACTATCGATTCAGTATAAAAAGCCCAGCGGATGGCGCGTGCGCCGGGCGCAAGGCTTGTTAACCTATGATAGCATGGCCGCGACCCGCGGGCAACACGGCCCCGTCTGCCGGATATCGCCAGCGTCCCGCAGCGAAACCGCACCCGCCCCGTCAATTGAGCACGGCTTCGATGAACGTGGTCGGATGCTGCGCCAGGTCGATCTCGCGCGCCTCGACGGCGTCTTCCCCGTCCTTCTCGATGACCCGCACGATAGGTCTGCCCGGCAAGCCGCGGTGCTGCCCGACGACGACGCCCGTCTGCCGGTTCGACAGCCGCACCGAGATGCCGTTCGGATAGACCGAGACGATCCGCAGGAACTCGACCAGCACGTCCCGTTCGAGCACGCTGCCCGACAGCGCGTGCAGCCGCTCGATCGCCTCGTGCGGCGGCAGCCGCCGCCCTTCCTCGTTGATGCCGTTGACCATATTGTCGTAGCGGTCGGCGACCGCGGTGATCTTGGCATAGAGATGGATCTCGTCGCCGGACAGCCCCCGCGGCTTGCCGCTGCCGTCTACCGACTCGTGGTGCTGGAACGCCACATGCGAGATCAGCAGGCTGTACTCCCGCTTCAGCTTGAGCAGATCGAACCCCCGCCAAGCGTGGTGGGCACGCCCCTCTTCCTCCGTTTCCCGAGAGACGCCGACTTTGCCGATATCGTGAAGCATGGACCCGATCGCCAGCTCCTTCAGCTGAATCATATTCAAGCCCATGTTCAATCCGACCATCGTCGCCATCATGCAGACGTTCATCGCGTGAAGGAACATGGCATTGTCTTCGGTCCGAATGTCGGACAGCTGCACGAGCACGTTCTGGTTCTTCAACACGTCGTCCATCAGCTGGTCGACCGTCATGCTGATCGCCCGCGTGTTGAACGGCTTGCCCGAACGGAGCGCCTCGAACGTCGAGGACATCTGCTGGACGACCATCTGCTTGGTCTCCTCGGACAGCACTTCGTCGATCTGAATATCCGGCGCGGACGGATCGCTAAGGTACACCATCGTGACGCCCAGGCGCTTCAACGTGCTGATCATGAACACCGTCAAATGAACGCCCGCGGAGAGCAGCACCGTGCCGTTCTCCGAGAAGATCGTCTTGCCCAGCGTCTGCCCCGGCTCTACACTCTCGATATCCGTTAATTTCATCTATCTCGCTCCCGTTGCCGATGTAGGTACGACTCTCGTTGACGTCTACTCTTTATGTCGGTTATTCCGGCGGGGAAATGAATGCGCAGCCCTAAACGCGCCCCGCAAAAAAAATCCTCCGCCCGGCGGGACGGAGGATTGGTGCGCGGTTCGCGGCGTCTTACAGCTTGATCTCGTAGATGTCCGCCAGCTGATCGACCATCAGGTTGGCGGCGATGATGCCCCCCGCCGTGTTCCAGACGGCGTCGTCGACACGGTAGACTTTGCCGTTCTTCACGGCGTTCAGGCTCTTCCAGATCGGATCGGCCGTCGTCTCCTGCTCCAGCGCCGTTCCTTTGCCGTCGCCGGTCTCGTACGTGAAGTAGAACAGGCGGTCGGCGTCGGCTTCGGGCAGGCGCTCCTTCGTGATCTCGTCGACGAATTGCTCCTTCGCGTTCAACGTCATCGGGTTGCGGGCAAGGCTGATTTGCTTGAAAATGATGCCGGTAAACGTATCTTGATGATAGACGCGCGTCTTGCCGGCCATGAACCGGACGACGGAGACCGTCTCCTTCAGCTTGTCGCCGGCCTTGGTTCTAAAGTCGTCGACCTTGGCGTCGAAGTCCGCGACCAGCTTGTCTCCTTCGGCTTGCTTGTTCAATGCTTCGGCGTAGAGCTTGAAGTTGGTCTTCCACTCGCCGCGCAGCGTCTCGGATTCGACCGTCGGCGCGATCGCTTTGAGCTGGTCGTAGATCTTCTCGTGGCGCATCTTGTTCGCGAGGATGAGGTCCGGCTTCAGGCCCGCGATGAGCTCGAGGTTCGGCTGGCCTTCGTCGCCGACGACCGTCACGCCTTCCATCCGATCCTTGATGTGATCGTACCAAGGATCGGCCGTCCACGACTTGACCGCGCCGACCGGCTTGATGCCGAGCGCCAGCACCGCTTCCGTCCCTTCGTTCGTCAGCACGACGACCCGCTCCGGGTGCGCCTTGACCTGGGCGTCTCCCATCGCGTGCTTCACCGTGCGCAGCCCGCCGTCGTCCCCGGAGGCCGAGGCCGAAGCCGACGCTGTGCCGGTCGCCGAAGGCGAACTCCCCGCGTCGTTTCCGTTTTTATTTCCGCATCCCGCCATAACCACGACGAGAATAAGCGCCAAGATGCTCCAACCCAACTTCTTTCTGTTTGCCACCGTTGCTCCCCCTTATTTCCCATAACCGTTGATAATCATTATCACTCACAGGGTCCACTATATCGGATCGTTCCTGCCGCTGTCAACGATTTTGTGATAATCATTCTCATTGACATCAAATCGACAATAATCTAGAATTCTTCAATGAGACATGATGCGCCCTCCGGGGCTATTAGATAGGAAGCAGGCCGCCATGAAATGAAATCTCTTCTCTTCGCCTTGTTCGCGCTCCTCCTCGCCGTCGCCGTCGCTTGCAGCATCGCCTTCGGGATCACGAACATCTCCTTCGCGGAGATCGTCCGTTCGTTCACGCACTACGACGCCTCCCAAGCGCAACTGATCATCCGCACGGCGCGCGTCCCGAGGGCGCTCGTCGCCGCGTGCGTAGGCGGCAGTCTCGCCGTCGCCGGCGCCCTCATGCAGGTCATCTCGCGCAACCCGATCGCCTCCCCCAGCACGCTGGGGATCAATTCGGGCGCCGCGTTCTTCGTCGTGCTCGGCTCCGGGCTGCTGGGCTTCACCGGCATGCGCGCGCTGACGCTCGTCGCGCTGGTCGGCGCGGCGGTCAGCGGCGCGATCGTCTACATCCTCGGCAGCATGGGACGCGACGGCATGACGCCCGTGAAGATTACGCTCGCCGGCGCGACGATCGCCGCGTTTTTCTTCTCCCTGACCCAGGGCTACATGCTGGCGGACGGCCGCATGTTCGACCAGGTGCTCATCTGGATGGTCGGCTCCGTCGCCGGCCGGGACATGAACATGCTCGTCGCCGTTCTCCCTTATATGGCTGCGGGCATGGTCATCGCGCTGCTGCTGTCCCGGCACTTGAACGTGCTGGAGATGGGCGACGACGTCGCCCAGGGGCTCGGCCAGTCGACCGCGAAGATCAAAGGCTTCGCCTCGCTCGCGGTCATCCTCCTGGCGGGCGCCTCCGTAGCGGTCGCGGGTCCCATCGCCTTCGTCGGCATCATCATCCCGCACATCGTTCGTTACTTCATTAGCGGCGACTACCGTTGGCTCATCCCGTTCAGCGCGCTCTTCGGGGCGATCCTGCTCGTGGCCGCCGATCTCGGCTCGCGGTATATCGCGATGCCGTCGGAGATTCCCGTAGGAGTAGCTACGGCCATCCTGGGCGTTCCGTTCTTCGTCTATATCGCACGGAAGGGGAGACGCATCGGATGAGCAAATACGTCGCGTGGCGGACGGACAAACCCCGCCTCTCGCTCTTGGTCGACCGGAAAGCCGTCCGCTGGACGGTCATCCTCTTCCTGCTGACGGCCGCCGTCATGATCGTCAGCACCGGCATCGGCAGCACTTGGATCTCGCCGACGAATGTCGTCCGCGCGGTGTTCGGCGGCGGCGAAGCCATGAGCCAGATCGTCGTCAATCAACTGCGACTGCCGCGCATCGTCGTGGCCGTGCTGGTCGGCGCCTCGCTCGCCGTCGCCGGCGCCGTCCTGCAAGGACTCGTGCGCAACCCGCTCGCTTCCCCGGATGTGACGGGCATCACGGAGGGCGCATCGCTCGGCGCGGTGTTGTTCCTCTACTTCTTCTACGGGACGCTGTCCATCAAGTGGATGCCCGTAGGGGCGATCATCGGAGCGTTCGCCGTTACCGCCCTGCTCTACGCGCTAGCCTGGCGGAACGGCGTCTCGCCGATCCGGCTGGTGCTGATCGGCACCGGGCTATCGGCCGCGTTCAAAGCCGTCGCCTACATGCTCATCATCTCCAGCCCGTTCATGCTGGCCGTCAAGTCGGTCACGTTCATGACCGGCAGCATCTACGGCGCCTCCTGGCAGAAGGAAGTGCTGCCGCTGCTGCCCTGGGTGGCGATCCTGCTGCCGCTGACCTGGCTGCAGGCGCGGCACGTCAACGTCCAAGCGCTCGGCGAGGAAGTCGCCGGCAGCGCGGGCGCGAACGTGCCGCGGCAGCGGCTGATTCTGCTCTTGCTGAGCGTCGCGCTGGCGGGCGCGGCCGTCGCCATCGGCGGCGCGATCTCCTTCATCGGGCTGATGGCGCCGCATATGGCGCGGAAGCTCGTCGGGCCGTCCTTCGGCGGCCTGCTGCCAGTCAGCGCGCTGCTCGGCGCGCTCATCCTGCTCGGCGCGGATCTCGTCGCGCGCACCGCCTTCTACCCGCAGGACGTGGCGGCGGGCGTATTCACGGCCGCGGTCGGCGCGCCGTTCTTCCTGTTCTTGTTGTACCGTCAAGGGAAAGCTTAGTAGCGAGGAGGGATACGCATGGCAACTTTGGAAGCCAAGCAGTTGACGCTATCCTACGGGGGAACGTCGATCTTCAAGGAATTGAGCCTCACCATCCCTTCGGGAGAGACGACCGTGCTCATCGGCAGCAACGGCTGCGGCAAGTCGACGCTGCTCCGCGCGATGGCGCGGCTCCTGAAGCCGCAGACGGGCTCGGTCGTCCTGAGCGGCGAGGATATCGCCAAGCTGACGACCAAGGAAGTCGCGAAGCGCATGGCCATCCTCCCGCAGGGGCCGACGGCGCCGGAAGGGCTCACCGTGCTGCAGCTCGTGAAGCAGGGCCGGTACCCGTACCAGAGCTGGCTGCAGCAGTGGTCGGCCGAGGACGAAGCCAGCGTCAAGGCAGCGCTCGCCGCGACCGGCATGGACGAACTGGCCGAGCGCTCCGTCGACTCGCTCTCCGGCGGCCAGCGCCAGCGGGCTTGGATCGCGATGACGCTGGCGCAGCAGACGGACGTCATTCTGCTCGACGAGCCGACCACCTATCTCGACCTGACGCACCAGATCGAGGTGCTCGATTTGCTCTACGAGCTGAATGCGCGCGAGCAGCGCACCATCGTCATGGTGCTGCACGACATTAATCTTGCCTGCCGCTATGCGGACCATATCGTGGCGGTGAAGGACGGTGCCGTCTACGCGCAGGGCAATCCGTCCGAGATGGTCGACGCGCGCCTCATCGAAGCCGTATTCGGCCTGCAGTGCGACATTATGGCGGACCCGCTCTACGGCACGCCGCTCTGCATTCCGCACGGCAAGGGCAAGAAGCGGGCCGCGCCGCCGGCATCCGTGCTGGCTGGCACGGTGTAGCCGCGGCAGCGAAGGGGTCCGGCACAAGCCTTCGGCCATGCCGATAGACGCAGCTGGACGGGGATAACCGCTTTCTGCGGTTATCTCCCGCAGAATGAGGCTGGCACGGGCCGAGATAACCGCTCTCTGCGGTTATCTCCCGCAGAATGAGGCTGGCACGGGCCGAGATAACCTCTCTCTGCGGTTATCTCCCGCAGAATGAGGCTGGCACGGACCGAGATAACCGCTTTCTGCGATTATCTCCCGCAGAATGAGGCTGGCACGGGCCGAGATAACCTCATTCTGCGGTTATCTCCCGCAGAATGAGGCTGGCACGGACCGAGATAACCGCTTTCTGCGGTTATCTCACACCGAGGATGGTCGCACCTTGGCCCCGGTATACCTCATGAACGGAGATTCTGCGGCATAGAGCTGGCTCATCCCTACTGACGAACGAAAAAAGCTGGCTCGGCGGTCGACTCCATGACCCCGGACCAGCTTTTTTACTATACGATCCGCCGCTCTCGTTCAATGCCCCAAGACTTCCGCAGCGGCCGGCGCGCCGTCTTCAAGCGCAAGCAGCCGCTCCTTGATCGCGAGCCCCCCGCCGTAGCCGACCATCGCGCCGTTGGCGCCGATGATCCGGTGGCAGGGCACGACGATCGGGACGGGGTTGCGGTTGTTCGCGCCGCCGACGGCCCGGACCGCCTGAGGCGCGCCTACGGCGGCGGCGATGTCCCGATAGGCGGCCGTCGCGCCGTAAGGCACGTCCCGCAGCGCCTGCCACACCTTCCGCTGGAACGGCGTCCCTCTCATATCGAGCGGCAGATCGAACGCCTGCAGCTCGCCCGCGAAGTAGCGCCGAAGCTGGCTGACGGCCTCCCGAAGGACTTCGTCTTCGGCGTCCTCGCGGAACGCGAAGGACGGCCACCAGCGGTGCGCCCAAGCCTTGGCCGAGCAGCTCCGGGTCTCCCAGCCGCCGAATTCCACGCGGCAGATCCCCGCGTCCGTCCGGCAGAGGGTCAGCTTCCCGAGCGGCGAGTCCATCTCCGTCCATACGAGCGCTTGGGCTGCTGAAGTGCCGCCGGCCGCTGCCGGCGCTTTCCGGCCGATTCGATTCATCATCCTAGTGGACGCCTCCATTATCGTTCGCTTTCTCTCGCGTCGTGCGCAGGCTTGGATCGGCGAGTGCGGCTAACGCCCGGTTCGCCGCCTCGACCACTTGCTCGTGCTGCTCCGTCTCCGCGGCTTGCCGCAGCGCCGCTTCCGCTTGATCGCCGCCGATGCGGCCCAAAGCCCAGGCCGCCGTCGCGCGCAGCTCGAAGCGCGGGTCCTCGCGCAGCACGCGCGCGACATCCGGCACGGCCGCCGCGTCGCGGAAGTTGCCGAGGCCGATGAGCGCGTTGCGCTGGATCGGCTTGCGCCCCCGCCAGGCCGCGCTGCTGGTCCCGAACCGCTCCTTGAACTGGCGGTTGCCGAGCGCGAGGAGCGGCTGGAGCAGCGGCTTGGCGACGTCGGGGTCGGGCAGCAGCTCCGCGTGGTGCCTGGCGTCCTTGCCCCGGTTGACGGGACAAACGATCTGGCACGTGTCGCAGCCGTACAGCCGGTTGCCGATCTTCAGCATCATCTCGTCCGAGACGATCCCTTTGTTCTGCGTCTGGAAGGAGATGCACTTCTGAGCGTTCAGTTGCCCCGGTCCCACAAGCGCCCCCGTCGGGCAGGCGTCGATGCATTTGGTGCATTCGCCGCAGCCTTCCTCGACCGGCGTATCCGGAGGCAGCGGAAGGTTCGTGATCATCTCCCCAAGATAGACCCACGAGCCCCATTCCTGCGTCAGGATCATGGTGTTCTTGCCGCTCCAGCCGATACCCGCGCGCTCGGCGACGGCCCGGTCCGACAGCGCGCCGGTGTCCACCATCGATAGTCCCCGCGCGTCGGGCACCCGCTCCGCAAGCCAGGCCGAGAGCCGCTCGAGACGCCGATTCAGCACGGCGTGATAGTCCTCGCCCCACGCCGAGCGTGACAGGATGCCCCTGCGCGCGCCCGGCTCCGATATCGGCGGATTTTTCAGCTTCGACGGATAGGCGACCGCGATGGCGATGATCGAGCGGGGCTCTTCGAACAGCAGCGACGGATCGGTCCGTTTGTCCAGATCCGGTTCTTCGAAGCCGGATTCGTATCCGAGCTCGCGATGCCGGACGAGGCGCTCCTTCAGCTCGAGGAACGGATCGACGGTCGTTACGCCGATCTTGTCGATGCCAAGACCGGGCGCCGCCGCGACCATCTCTTCCTTCAAGTGGGTCCAGAAAGCCCGGTCCCGCTCTCCTGCGCGCAAGGTCATGTTCGCGTCCATCCGTCGTCCCTCCGTTCTCTGCCGGCGGGCCGGATGGATCGCTTTGCGCGCCAGCGCGTCGCCGTCGTTGTCGATTCTGCGTTGTTCGTGATTAGAGCTGGGTCCATCGCGTGATCGGCCACAGGATGAATTCCGCGCGGCCGATGATCGCCTTCTCGGGTACTTCCTTGAACGTTCGGCTATCTTTGCTGGCGTCCTTATGGCGGTTGTCGCCCATGACGAAGTAATGTCCGTCGCTTACCTTCACCGGCCCGAAGTCGCCGTCTTCGATGGCCGCGTCGGTGTAAGCCTCGACCTTCAGCTCGCCGTTCAGATAGAGCTGGCCGCCGCGCGCCTCCACCGTATCTCCGGGAACGCCGATCACCCTTTTGACGAGAAACTTCTTCTTGCCGTCGTCATTGCTCGGGTCCTTGAGGACGACGACGTCGCTCCGCTTCGGATGCCCGGTCTCGTAGACGATCTTGTTAATGAACAGCCACTCCCGTTCGTACAGCGTCGGCTGCATCGAGATGCTCTTGACCGTGGACAGCTGGAACACGAACGTCTTCAGCAGGAACACGATGACCAGCGCGATGGCGATCGCCTTGGCCCAATCCACTACTTCTCGCAGCCATGCGGGTCGGGGCGGCTTCACGGCGCGCGATCTCCCCGCCGGGGCCGAACTCACGGGATCACTCATACGTGTCTCTAGTCTCCCTCGCTAGCGATCTGTTGTCGTTTCCATTCTTCGTAGTACCGGCGTACCTGGCCGTCTCCGAACGGAGAAGCGTAGGCCGCGATTCGTCCATGCAGCGCCTGCAAGCCTCTCTCCACCTGATCCTGCACCGACGGGCTGTAGCGGTAATCCTCTTTGTGCCTGTCGTACTCGTCGCGGTCCAGTTCCTGGCTCGTCCCGCCCGGGAGCAGCACGACGTCCAGATCGTAATCGATGTAGGTGAGCACGTCGCTGTAACGGTATGGCGGCGAAGCCACATTGCAATAGTAACGGACCCCTCGGTCCTCCAACAGCGCAACGACATTGAACCACTCGCCGGGAATGAAGAACGAGACGGCCGGCACGCGGCTGACCCACTCCTTGCCGTCCGCCTCCCGGATCGGCGTGTGATCGTTCACGAATACCATCATCGCTTGATCGGCGTGCATGGGATGCAACTTCTCCGGCGGCACCTGCCAGTTCTCGAGCCACACGCGGTGAACCGAGCCGTTATGTTTGAAACTCTTGATCGTACAGCGCTCGTAAGAAGACGGAATCAGGCCGCTGCGCTCCATGCCAAGCCTCCTGCCGAAATCCGGATAAGATAATATAAGAAAAGCATATCTTATGGCCAAAAGCAACCGAATAATCGGTCCCTATCGACGCGTAAGATATGCTCTCCTTAGCCAAGCTTGTCCGCTCGAAGATCGTCAGCCGGCCACGATCGACAACGGACGCGACAGCTTCACGAGATCAAGCGCCTGCTCGCCTACGGATTGGTAGAACGGAAGCAGCATTTCATTATGCTTGTCCCCTGCAATCAACACCTTCATCACGTTGCGCTGACGGAATCGCACGTTCATGGCGGAGACTAGCGACCTCCCTACGCCTTGGCGGCGGTTGTCCGGATGGACGGCGATGCGATACACATACCCTTTGCTCTGGTCGATCGTGCCGATCATGACGCCGACGATCGCGTCTTCCCGCTGGGCGACCAGAACCAATTCGCTGTCCCAAGAGAGCTGTCTGGACAAAGCCGACATCGTCTCTTCGCAGCATTCCTCCGATAACGCAATTTCAAGAAGCTCGGCAACGGAACGGTAATCCGATAGTTGGAACGCTCGAATCTGCATGTGTGATCTCCCCGGATTCAGTTAAAGTAGAGGCGGCGGTGTTGATTTAACGTCGCTTTAACGTAATTTAATCTTACGACAATTTTTCGAAAATTTCCTCCCCTTTTGTTAAGAAAACATAAATTTTTTTGTAGAAATCGAGGGAATTATCGTGAAAACGCTTTAAATGAAGCGGTTACATGGTGTAAACCTCAATAAATCTGCCAATTTCGCCGAATTCGGCGAAATACGGGGATTTCGCTTGTATCCTGCAGGACCCTTCCTGCGCCGTTGGCCCTATCGCATAGCCGCGAGCGAATAGGACATTCTAACCGGGTTGATCATTTTCGTTCGACTTTCTAAACATCCTTGTTGATTTACTATGTAAAATCAGAGATAATACGGAGGAAGGTTACTACCCAGTTTATGAAGGAGGTTTTCTAATCATGGCACACGTATTGCCCGCTCTTCCTTACGCGAACGACGCACTCGAACCGCACATCGACGCACAGACGATGGAGATTCACCACGACCGTCACCACAATACTTACGTAACGAACCTCAACAAGGCGCTGGAGTCCGCTCCCGAGCTTGCTGAGAAGAGCATCGAAGATCTGATCTCCGATCTGAACGCCGTTCCCGAATCCATCCGTACGGCTGTTCGCAACAACGGCGGCGGCCATGCGAACCACTCCCTGTTCTGGGAAGTGATCGGCCCGAACGCCGGCGGAGCTCCAACGGGCGCCCTGGCTGCCGCGATCGACAGCGAGCTTGGCGGCTTCGACAAGTTCAAGGAATCGTTCGCCGCTGCGGCGACGACGCGCTTCGGCTCCGGTTGGGCATGGCTTGCCGTAGGCAAAGACGGCAAGCTCAAAGTATACAGCCTGCCGAACCAAGACTCCCCGATCATGGAAGGCGACACGCCGCTCCTCGGTCTGGACGTCTGGGAGCACGCTTACTACCTGAAGTACCAGAACAAACGCCCGGACTACATCGGCGCCTTCTGGAACGTCGTGAACTGGGACGCCGTCGCGAAGCGCTACGACGCCGCGAAGTAAGCAACCCACTTGAGGCAATTGAAGAGGCCACCCGCGCGGGTGGCCTCTTTTTCGTGGGCGGGGTGTTGTCTCGAGAGGACTGCGGCTGCCCTGGATGGCGACAGCCGATGATCGCGTAGGGTCCGGAGGGTGGATATTGGCGGGTGGATATTGGCGGGTGGACGATGATATGCGCTGTGGTCAGGCGGCAATATGCCCGAATGTAGGTAGTTTAAGTACCCTCTTTGGCGGTCGGGCGGCAAAACGTGCGAATGTAGGTAGTTTAAGTACCTTCTTTGGCGGTCGGGCGGCAAAACGTGCGAATGTAGGTAGTTTAAGTACCTTCTTTGGCGGTCGGACGGCAAAACATGTGAATGTAGGTAGTTTAAGTACCTTCTTTGGCGGTCGGGCGCCAAAACGTGCGAATGTAGGTAGTTTAAGTACCTTCTTTGGCGGTCTAGCGGGCAGGCAAAGCCTCGTCACTGCCTCTCCCCTTGTTCGCGCTCCTCAGCACGCTGTTCGTCGAAGCGCCTATCCGCTTCGCGGATCGCTTGAGCGGACCGCTTCACTAACGGAGCGCCCAATTCCCATGCATAGAACAGCAAACCGACAACGCCTAGCCATATGGCGATCCTGTGCCCCGCCATTCCGCCCGTGGCTTGCAGCGACGTCGCATACGGTCCCGGCGGCGTACTCCAGCCCGATAATTGCGACATATAATGCGCCGCAGGGATATGAACCCCGATGTAGAGTGCGATGCCGCTCAGGAGCAAGACGCTGCCGATCACGATCTTCTTCATGCTCCCCCTCCTTCTACTTCCGGTCAACGCTTATGGGCCGTTCCACCGCGTACAGTTCGTCCTCCAGCTCAGACATCTTCAACAGCAGCGACTGGCGCGCATCCCCGATCGCTTGATTGTAGATCGGTGCGGCCAGCTCTCCGATCATGAAGTCGAGCAGCTGCTCGGCAGCCAGCCGGCCGAACTCCTCGGATCGCTCTGTCTCGAAGTACGATTGCACACGGTCGACGATCCGGTCTTTGTGTTCCTTAGGCAGCTTCAACGGTACGGTCATACGGCGCCTCCTGTCCGGTATCGCTTCGCGCCTTCATCCAGGGCGAATATCCGGCGTTCTTACCGACTATCGTATCACGAAAAAAAGATCGCACCAACCGGCATAGCAAGCCGTGGAGCGATCTTGAGTGCTGGCTCGGCTATCCGATGAAGCGATCTTGGTCGCTGGCCCTACCAGCCGATTGACCTGCGTTGCCACGCACAAAGTCGGCGCCGATCCCAAGGGTCAGTATGCTTGTACAGCGATTCCCTGCGCTAAATCCGCCGCTCCGCTCCGGCCGCGGCTTCCAGCGCCCCGGAGAAATGCTGCGCCAGCAGCTTGCGAAACAGGTTCGGCCAAGCGAGCTGCTCGAATTCGGCCGGCCCGATCCACCGGTATCCCTCCGGCAGCGAGCCCGAGCCCGTTCCCGCCGCCTCGCCTCCGTCCGTCAGCTCGGCCGTCCAGACGCGGACATACCAGTGCAGATGCGTAAAGATGTGCTCCGCGTCGGCGATATGCCGCTCGGCGCGTATGGCCAGCCCTTCGGCCGCCATCGCCGCTTCGAACAGCGCGGGCGCCGCCTCCGCGGAGCGCCACTGCTCCGCGTCCGGGATCTCCGCATGCGGCAGCTCCCAGAGCCGGGCGAGCAGCCCCTGCTCCGGCCGCTGCCGCACCAGCACGCGCCCTGAGGCGTCCAGCGTCAGCGCTGCGAGCCGATACTGCGGCTTGGGAGGCTTTGCCTTGGTCTTGATCGGCAGCTCCTCCTCCCGGCCGGCTTGGCGCCCCTGACAATGCTCCATCACGGGACAGACCAGACAGCTCGGCGACTTCGGCGTGCAGATCATCGCGCCGAGCTCCATGAGCGCCTGGTTGAAGTCAGCCGCTTCGCCCTCGGGAATCAGCTTCCGGGCGAGTCCCTCCATCCCGATCCGCGTCGCCGGCCGGGCGATGTCCTCGTCGATGCAGAAATACCGGGACAGCACGCGCATGACGTTGCCGTCCACCGCCGGCTCGGGCCGGTTGAACGCGATGCTCATGATCGCGCCCGACGTATAAGGCCCTACGCCTTTCAGCCCGGAGACAGCCGCTTTGTCGTCGGGCACCCGGCCGCCGTAACGCTCCGTCACCTCGCGGGCCGCCGCCTGGAGATTGCGGGCGCGGGAGTAGTAGCCGAGTCCCTCCCAAGCCTTGAGCACGTCCTCCTCCGGCGCCGCCGCCAGATCCGCGACGGTGGGGAACCGCTCCACGAACCGGTTGAAGTATGGGATGACCGTATCCACCCGCGTCTGTTGGAGCATAATCTCCGAGATCCAGATATGATAGGGATCCCGGCTTCTGCGCCATGGCAGATCCCGCTTCGCGACCTTGTACCAGCCCAGCAGCCCTTCGCTGAAGGCTGCCTTCAGCGTCCGTTCATTCATGCCGATCATCTGTCAGCTCCTCCTGCCGTGCTCTGCGCTCTTCAGATATCGCCGTCCGCTCCGCTCGTCCAGCCGCCTTCTCGTCGGGCGACGCCGGCTTCTCCTGCCGCACGGCCGACTCCTCGGCCGCCGCGGTCTCCGCTTGGCCGGGCACGCCGGTCCCCAGCGATCCGGAGGCCGCGAGCTTGCGGTACCGGCTCGGCGTCAAGCCGGTGTGCGCCTTGAACATTCGCGAGAAATAGTAGATCTTCATGCCGATGCTCGCCGCGACGTCCGAGACGTTCCAATCGGGCTGCGCCAGCAGCGCTCTCGCCGTCTCCATCCTGCGCTGGTTCACGTATTGGATCGGCGAACAGCCCATCATCCCCTTGAAAAAGACGATGAAGTAGTTCGGATGCAAGTAAACCAGGCCCGCGAGCTCCTCTACCGTAATGCTGTCGGCGAGATGCGCGTCGATATATCGCAGCACGGACTCGATCTTCACCATCTCCGGCGAAGGCGCGACGTCGGACAGGACGAACTCGCTATGTTCGAGATACAGGCTGATCAGCTCCAGCAGCGCGGCCTTGATCCGAAGCCGCGACGTCAGCGCGGACTTCACGGCCCAAGAGGCGATCCCGTCCAGCAGCGCGGCCGGCTCGCCCCAGGGCTCGAACCGGACCGCATGGGGAATCCGCAGGATCCTGTACAGCTCCCTGTCCGTGTAGCTGGCCCGGAAGTGGCACCATTTGTAGGTCAGCGTCCCTTTTGCATCCGCTTCCACGGCATGCGGGACGCCCGCCTGCAGAATGCTGCAGACCCCCGGAAGGAGTTCCTCCGTCCGCTCCTCCAGCCGGAGCGTTCCTTGGCCGCCGGTCACGAGCAGAATCCGGTTGCAATCGTAGGCGCGCGACTCTTCGGCCGGCTGGCCCGGTTCGAGGCTCGTTTGGGATGCCGCCGTCAATTCCACTTGCATATGTTCGAGATGGTTCATAAGTATGGTAAAATAATGAATGGTCATTTGCGCTCCTCGTGATGTCGTCGATGCCGTTGATTCAAGCGTGTATGTACTTCACTCATTATACGGAACTAAAGGAGCAGGGTACATTTGCAAAAAGACCCAATTGTCCTTCGCCGGCTTCGAAAGGCCGGATGGACCGGAGCCATCCTGGCGGCCATGGCTTTGTCGGCCTGCGGCGGAGGCGGCGGCTCAGGCAAATCCCAGACCGGGGCTACCCCCGCCCCCTTGGATGGACCGAAGGAGACCGTCGCCCTCTATCGCAACAACTGCATCTCCTGTCACGGAGGCGAACTCCAAGGCAAGATGGGGCCGGAATCCGACCTCCGGGAGGTCGGCGCGCGGATCGATCAGGACCAAATCCGCCGGCAGATCGCGGATGGCGGCAGTCTTATGCCCGGCTTCGGCAAACGCCTGAAGGCCGAAGAGATCGACGCCCTCGCCGCATGGCTCGCCGCCCGCAAATAAAGCCCGTACGTCCCTCGGACGCCCGGGCTTTCCCTCTTAACCTGCGTTCACCGTCTCTACGATCGCCGTCGCGGCCGCCAGCTTGCGTTCGTGCGTGATCGCGACGTGGATCGAATGTCCCGCCTCCGGCAGGCCCAGTCTCTCCCACGCATCCGCGCCGAGGCGACACATTGGCCGCCCGCTCGGATCCGGGAGCAGCTCGATGTCCCGAAAGCCGACGGTCGCGCCGATGCCGCAGCCGAACGCCTTCACCACGGCTTCCTTGGCCGCGAACCGGCCCGCGGCGAACTCGACCGCGCGGCGGGGCTGCATGCCCGCATAATGGACGAGCTCCGCTGCCGTGAGCACCCGCTCCGCGAACTTGCGGCCGGTGTCGCCGGCGAGCAGCCTCGCCATCCGTTCCATCTCTACGACGTCGAGACCGATTCCGATGATCATCCGCCGCGCTCCCGTCAGATGCCGGGAATGGCCTGACGTTTGTGCTGCGTGCGGAGGTAGTGCTTCTCCAGCGTCTCCCGGGCGGCCGGATCGATCTCCTTGCCCTCCAGATAGTCGCTATTGGCTTCATAGGAGACACCCAGCTCGGTCTCGTCCGTCTGGCCGTCCCACAAGCCTGCGGTCGGCGCTTTGTCGATGACCTCGGCGGGCACGCCCAGCGCCCGCGCGAGCTGGCGGACTTGACGCTTGTTCAGCGAGCTGAGCGGCGTGATGTCGACGGCGCCGTCTCCCCACTTGGTGTAGAAGCCGGTCAACGCTTCCGAAGCGTGATCCGTCCCGACGACGAGCAGGTTCAGGTCGAACGCGAGCGCGTACTGGACGACCATGCGCGTGCGCGCCTTGACGTTGCCCTTGCCCCCGCGGCTGATGTGGCGGGAGAATCCGATCGACTTCAAGGCGTGCTCCGTCTCGAGCGCGATCTCGTCGACCGCTTCCTCGATGTTGGTCTCGGCCTTGTGCGTCAGGTTGAACGCCTCGGCCACCGCGTAGCTGTGCGCGATGTCTTCCTGCTGCCCATAAGGCTGGAACACGCCGAGCGTCATATATTCCTTGCCCGTCTCCGCGGACAGCTCGTCGGTCGCGCGCTTGCAGAGTCCCGCGGCCACGGCGCTGTCTACCCCGCCGCTGATGGCGATCAAGAGCCCCGTCGCGCCGGCCTGCTTCACGTAATCCTTCAGGAATGCTACGCGTCTCGCGATCTCGGCTTCGGGATCGATAGTCGGCTTGACGCCCAGCAGGGCGATGATGTCCTGTTGCAAGCTCATCGTCATTCACGCTCCGTTCTTATGTAAGGAGGCGCGCCTAGGCGGACGGCCCCAGATAATAATACACCCGCCGGTTCGTCTGCCAAACCCGCGGGTGGTCGATGATTAACGGCAGAAGCGATCGAACGCGCCCGTCAGGTCCGCTGCGATGTCCGCGGCGCTGCGGTTCTCGATCTGATGCCGCTCGATGAAGTGTACGAGCTCTCCGTCCTTCAGCAGGGCGATCGACGGGGAAGACGGCGGGTATGGGGCGAAGTACTCGCGAGCCTTGGCGGTCGCTTCCTTGTCCTGACCGGCGAATACCGTGTACAGGTGATCCGGCAGCACGTCGTGCTGCAGCGCCTGAGCGACGCCGGGACGGCATTGGCCCGCCGCGCAGCCGCAGACGGAGTTGATGACGACCAGCGTCGTTCCCTTCGCTTCGGGGATCGCCGCTTCGACTTCCTCTGGCGTCCGAAGCTCTTGGATTCCGATCCGGGTCAGATCGTCCCGCATCGGCTGGACCATGTCCAGCATATATCTTTCGAAAGACATTGACATGTTAAACAACCTCGCTTCCATCGTTCCGAGTTGGCGGTGTTGCCGCTTCATTCTATTATAACGCGATGATTCGGCAACCGTCAAAATAGACAAGCCCGTCCGGCGAAGACGGGCTTGTCTGATGGAGAAGCGGCGGAATCGCGAGCGGCAGCCCGTCGCCTTAGGGTTCGTCAAGCACCTCGGGCACGGGAAAATAATCGTAGTATCCTTCGGCGCCTTCGGCGCTCCTCGCGCCCTCTGCGTCCTCGTCCGCCCAGCCGTCCGGGTCGGCCGTCCGGTGGCTCGGGTGCATGAAGCGGTCGGGCGACGGCAGGATGCCGTTCTCGAACAAATCGCGGTTCTCGGGCGTGCGGAAACCGATGTCCCTGTAAGGATGCACCCACTGCTCGCCGGCCATGACGGCCGGATCGGTATCGCGGCTCCATTGCTCGAGCGGGGATCGCGGTGATTCGTACTCGTGATCGCCGATCACCGCGCCATGCGCGTTGACGAACGGATCCCGCGGTCCGGGGTTGTCGCGGAAGTCCTGCCTGAACGCAATCTCGAAGGGATCTAGCGTCGGATCGTCTCGCCCGGGCGCCGGAACGACGCGCTCATAGCCGGCGTTATCGGCCGTCCGCTGCGGACGTTTCTCGGTCACGGCTTCAGGTTGACGGACGATTCGGGCCGTCCAGTTTCTTGTCGTACCCCGGGGATTCTGGCTGACGGTCGGGTCTCGCCTTGGCTCCTGCCTTGCGTTCGGCTGGTGCGCTATGCGGCTTGGGCATGGGAGCATCCTCCTTGTCTGGATGAGTCATGCCTAGTGTGAGCGATCTTCCTTTCCTTTATGCGGCCGAAGCTACCAGCAATCGAATCCCGTCTTGCAGAAGGAGACGAGGAAGGTCGTGCCCTCTCCCACCTTCGACTCGACCTGAATCTTGCCGTGGTGCCGTTCGACGATGCTCAGGCACAGCGCCAGGCCGAGCCCCGTCCCTTGCGCTTTGGTCGTGAAGAACGGCTCGAACAGCCGCTCCAGCTTCTCGGGCGGAATGCCGACGCCTTCGTCCGAGACGCGGAGCAGCACCCGATCGTGCAGATCCTGCGTCGAGATATGCAAGACGCCTTTGTCGTGCATGGCTTCCATGCCGTTGCGCGCCAAGTTCAGGACGAGCTGCTTGATCTCCTTTACATTCAGCTCCAGCAGCCCGGTATCCTCGCTGAGCGCCAAATCGACCGTCTGCCCGCGCATGTTGGCGTCGGCCCAGATGAGCGGCATCATGTCGTTCAGAACGTCGTGAAGGCTGCTCATCTCCTTCTCGACGATGCGGTTCTGCGCGAGCGAGAGGAAGTCGTTGATAATCGCGTTCGCGCGGTCCAGCTCTTCGAGCACGATGCGGAAGTAGGATTGCTGCGCCGGCGGACTGCGTTCGTTCAGCAGCTGAACGAAGCCCCGGATGACCGCCATCGGGTTGCGGATCTCGTGGGTGATGCTGGCCGCCATCTGACCGACCAGGCTAAGCCGCTCCATCTTGTCGACTTCGTCCTTGAGCCGCTGCAGCTCGGTCATGTCGTGGGCGATGAACAGGACGCCCTCCATCTTCTGCATCCACACTTCCCAGATCGGACAAGCGGTCGTATAGAAGGTGCGGCCTTGAATCTTGATGACCTCCGCCACCGGGTCCGCCCCGTTCAGCACGCGATCGACCGATCGGACGACCGCGTCGCCGTCCAGCAGCCGAAGCACGGTCTTGTAGGAATGGCCGACGATCTCCCGGGGATCGAGCTGCGTCAGCTTGAGCGCCAGCTCGTTCACGTGCGACACCCGCCCATGGCGGTCGATGAAGACGACCACGAGCGGCGCGATGTCGATGAACTGCTGGAGACGGCGGACTTCGTTGCGGTACTTGATCGACACCTCCCGAAGCTGCACCTGCAGCTGCACGCGTTCGACGCCCAGATCGACGTAATAGACCGAGAGAACGGTCGCGACGCAGAATACGGCCGCATAGACGCCAACCATCAAGAGCGTATGGTCCGGATGCGCGGTGGCGCCGCTCAGGTAGACTTTTCCGACCGCGACGATGTCGACGACGAGCATGAAGGCGCAGAACCGGTATGCGATTATTATTTTGCGATCGCGGGACGCGCCTTGAAAAGGAATGATAGACTTGAATAGAATGGGAATGAATATAAGGAAGAAGATCAACAGCCCGATCACGCTCTCCGCCGAGGAGGCGCATTGGATCAAACGAACGACGAGAAACAGCGCGCTCAGCACGGCGGCGACGGGGATGCCGCCGTATAGCGAGCCGATGATGTACGGAACGAAGCTAAGCTCGAACATGATTTGGTTGCAATCCATCGCATAGTACATGCAGAGAAGCATCGACAACCCGCAGACCGCGCCGAGGAATAGAGGCATCTGTCGCATTTTGGCTGGGCGGTTGAACCAAATCTGAAACGTTCCGATCGGCAACAGCGCGATCAGAATCTGCAGCAGCAATTTATGCCACACGGGTAGTCCTCCCGCTATTCGTCCGTCCTCGTCAACCGTGTTCCGTCTATTATTTCGATTAAAGCACATCTATCAAGCCTTGACAATAAAAGGAACACGAATGGGAAATATTTGCAGCAACATTCATCTTACACTACCAAGTCAGAAAGCGTGATGAATCATGAATCCAAATGTTATCGTCGTCGGCGGAGGACCGTCCGGCCTCATGGCGGCCATCGCGGCCGCGGAGAGCGGAGCCGACACCCTGCTGCTCGACAAAGGCGACAAGCTCGGGCGAAAGCTCGGCATCTCGGGCGGCGGACGCTGCAACGTCACCAACAACAAAGACGCGGCTGAGCTGATCCGCTTCCTGCCCGGCAACGGCCGGTTCCTGCACAGCGCGCTGTCGCGCTTCGGCAGCCGGGAGATCATCGAGCTGTTCGAATCGTTCGGCATCGCGTTGAAGGAAGAAGATCACGGGCGGATGTTCCCCGTGACGGACAAGGCGAAGACGGTCGTCGACACGCTGGTGAACCGGGTCCGGGATCTGAACGTCCGTATCCGCGTCAACCAGGCGGTCGGACAGGTGCTGTTCGACGGCGGCAGAGCGTCGGGCGTGGAGCTGAAGTCGGGAGAGCGCATCGCGGCCGGCGCGGTCGTCGTCGCGACCGGGGGCAAGTCGGTACCGCACACGGGCTCGACGGGCGACGGCTATGCCTGGGCGGAGCTGGCCGGCCATTCGGTGACGGAGCTGTATCCGACCGAGGTGCCGATCACGTCGGACGAGCCCTGGATCCGGGACCGCGAGCTTCAGGGCCTCTCGCTGCGGGAAGTGCGGCTCACCGTTCTGGACGGTCGGGGCAAAGCCGCGATCGCGCACGAGGGGGACATGATCTTCACCCACTTCGGGCTGTCGGGTCCCGCGGCGCTCCGCTGCAGCCAGTTCGTCGTTCGCACGCTGCGCCAGGGCAAAGGCCCGGCAACGGTGGCGATCGACCTGTTCCCCGGCGAATCCGAGGAGCAGCTCGCCGCGGCCTGGATGGCCGCCGCCAGGGAGGAGCCACGCAAGGCGGTCAAGACGCTCGTCCGGCAGAAGCTGCCGGAGCGGATGGTGCCCCTTGCGCTGCGCAAGGCGGAGCTCGATCCGGAAGCCGTCGTCGCAGGCGTGTCGAAGGGGGCGTGGGCCGCGCTGGCCGCGCTCTGCAAGAGCTTCCCCGTATCGGCGACGGGCACGCTCTCGATCGAGGAAGCGTTCATCACCGGCGGAGGCGTGAACGTGAAGGAGGTCGATCCGCGGACGATGGCATCCAAGCGAATGCCGGGGCTGTTCTTCTGCGGAGAGGTGTTGGACGTGCACGGGTATACCGGCGGTTACAATATTACGGCCGCCTTCGCCACCGGCCACGCGGCCGGCACGGCGGCGGCGGCTTCCGCGTTCGCGTCGTCGGCAGTCGACGGCGCCGAAGGCAATTGATCAGGCCATATGGGCATCGAGATAGCACGAACTTGCAAAAGTACAACTTATTTTACCCATTTTGGCGTTAGGGTGGGAAGGACTTGTAATTGTACAACTTATTTGGGCCAAAAGTACCGAACGAGCGAAAACCGGCCGAAAAAGTGGTACCTTTGCAACTTTTTCTTGTTTGGGCGACGTTAACGGCGAAAAAAGTGGTACATTTACAACTCTTTCAGTCTGTTGGCTACACTGTAACGATTACAGTATCGTTGCTGCGGCGAATAGCGCGCCTTGATATGCAGGCTATGATGAAAATGCCTGCTTAAGGCAGTGCATTTTCACAGTAGAACCGGCTTAGCGTCTTTCCAAGCGCGACACGTTTTTATCGGGGACGGATCAGCAAAGGATAGGCGAAACTTATACTTTCTGAGACGCAAGTAAAAACGGCTCCGCCGTCTTCAGGGATGATGGCGGCACGTTTTTATCGGAGGTCATACAGAAATGAATAGGCGCTCAACTTATAAATTCAGTATGACTTAAAAAAGCGCCCCATATCGGCTGACAACCGGTACGGGGCGCTTTGTCGATAGACCTGCCGTTCGCGCGGGGCTTATTTGCCGCCGGTGAACGTGATGCCTTTGACGAAAAAGCGGTTGAAGAAGATGTAGATTAGCAGCGCCGGCAGCGTCATGATGATCGAGGCCGCCATGATGTAGTTCCAGAAGCTGATGTACTGCCCCTTGAACGTGTTCAGGCCCAGCGACAGCGTGAACATCGCTTTGTCCGACATGAGCATGAGCGGCTTGAGGAATTCGTTCCAGGCGCCCATGAAGATGAAGATCGTCTGCGCGGCGAGCGCCGGCTTGGCGAGCGGAAGGACGACTCTGAAGTACATGCCCATCCGTCCGAGACCGTCCAGCTCCGCCGCTTCCTCCAGCTCCTTCGGGAAGTTGATGAAGAACTGCCGCATCATGAAGATATAGGTCGCCTGCGCCGCCATCGGCACGATGATCGCCTGGTAGCTGTTCAGCCAGCCCAGATACTTGATGATCAAGTAGCTCGGGATAATCGTCAGTTGCCCCGGGATCATGATCATGCCCAGGATGGCGTAGAACATCAGCGTGCTGCCCGGGAACTTAATGCGGGCCAGCGCATAGCCCGCCATCGAGTTGAACAGCAGATTGAACACGGTCGCGGACAGCGCGATGATGGCGCTGTTCAGGAACCACCGCGGGAACAGCGGCTCCTGCTTGAAGATCGTCCGGTAGTTGTCGAAAGTGAAGTGCTTCGGGATGATGTCCATGCCCCCGCCTACGATCTCGGGCAGCGATTTGAACGAAGCGGATAAAGCCCATAGAAAGGGAATGAACGTAACGACCGCGTAAGCGGCCAGCAGAATGTAGACGAGCGGCTTGAACCGCCGTGCTTTCGGTCCCATCCGGGGTCCCTCCTAATTCGCTTTGTCTTCTTTGAATATCAATCGCTGGACGAGCGTAATCAGCATAATGACCACCGCCAGCATGAAGGCGAGCGCCGAAGCGTAGCCCATATCCATGTTCTTGAACGCGTATTGGTAGATGAGCAGCACCATCGTGAGCGTCGCGTTGTTCGGTCCGCCCGACCCGCCCGAGAAGATATACGACTGGTCGAACAGCTGGAAGGTGCCGATGATGCCCATGACGAGGACGTAGAACGTAACCGGCTGCAGCTGGGGCACCGTGATGCGCCAGAACTTCTGCCAAGCGTTCGCCCCGTCGATCTCCGCCGCCTCGTACAGGGAATCGGGAATGTCCTGCAGCGCGGCCAGATAGATCACCATGAACAGCGGCGCCGTCGACCAGATGTTCATGATCATGATGCCGAACAGCGCGACGGTCGGATCGCCCAGCCAGTTGTAGGTCGGCAGGCCGACCGCTTCGAGCAGGTAGTTCAGCAGCCCGTTGCGGTTGTAGATCCACATGAAGATCAGCACCAGCACCGCCGAGGAGGTAACCGTCGGCAGGTAATAAGCGACGCGGAAGAAGTTGCGGAACCGCAGCTTCATGTTCAGGATCGCGGCCAGCACCAACGCCAGGAACGTCTGGCAAGGCACGACGATGAGCGCGTACTTGGCCGTGTTGCGGAGCGCGATCCACAGCCGGGGATCGTCTATCATGCGCTCGAAGTTCGCGGTCCCGGTAAATTTGTAGCTGACGTGGCCGAGCAGATTCACCTTGTGCAGCGACAGGAAGATCGCATAGAGGATCGGCAGCAGCAAGAAGCAGCCGAGAATCAAGATGACGGGGGACATGAACGCGTAACCCGCCATGGCCTCCTTCAACCTTCTTTTGCCTCCCGGATTAGCCATAAGCCTTCTTGTCTCCTTCCATGATTTGAGAAATCTTGAAGCCGCGTTGGGACGTCAAAACGACTAAAGCCGTAACGCCGAAGGCTTTGCGGCTTCACTCGTTTCGCGCCAACCGGCGGCGCCGTTCGGCGGGCGGACCGCGTCTGGCGACGCGGCGCGCCCGGACGGCGCCTGGGGCGCAAAGCGCGGTTATTGTCCCGCTTTGATCTCTTTGTTCGCGGTCTCTTGGCCCTTCTTCATGGCATCCGCCAAGGAAGACTTGTTCGTGTACGCCGCGATGAATTGGTTGTTGAAGTTGGTCATGATCGTAGGCAGCGTAGCGCCCGCTTGCCAAGGCGTCGAGTAAGAGCTGCCTGCGGCCAGCGCGCCGCGCAGCGCGTCCTTGTCATAGCCGAGCTCTGCGGATACGGATTTGCGGGTCGGCAGCGCGAAGCCTTTGCTGGTCCAAGTCTTCATGCCTTCTTTGCCCGTCAGGTAGGACAGCAGCTTCCATGCGGCTTCCTTGTGCTGCGATTGCTTGTTCATGACATAAGCGACCGTGAAGGCCATCGTGCCTTTCTTGCCGTTCACCGTAGGCACTTCTGCGGTAGCGAAGTCCAGATCCTTAAAGTTCGATTGCAAGTACGGGATCGCCCAGTTGCCTTCCAGCACCATAGCCGCCTGCTGCTTGCCGAACATCTCGCCGCCCCATCCGGCGCCGACGTCGGACGGTTGACCTGCCGTGCCTGCTTTGAGGTGCTGATCCACGATCAGTTGAAGTCCTTTAAGCGCTTCCGGCGTATCGAACGCCGCCATGCCTTGGTCGTCCGCGAGCTTGCCGCCGAACGCGTTGATCATGAACATCTGGCGGGCCAGTTCGGGCGCTTGGCCGAGTCCGTACACTTCGACTTTGCTGCCTTTCTTCTTGGTCAGCTTCTCGGAGACGGCTTGCAGTTCGTCCCAAGTCGCCGGAGGCGCGGTAATGCCGGCGTCCGCGAACATCTTCTTGTTGTAGAACAGCGCGAGCGTCGAAGTGTCCTTCGGGAAGCCGTAGATCTTGCCGTCCTTGGCCTTGAAGGCGTCGACCATCGGCTGTTCGAAGTCGCCCAGATCGAAGTCGTCGGTCACGTAGCTGTCGAGCGGCTCCAGGACGTCCTTCTCGATCAGGCCCGGCGCTTCGAAAGCGTCCAGGTAGAACACGTCGGGCGCTTCGTTGCCGATGAGGCGCGTCTTGATGACGTCCATGTATTGATCGGCGATGACTTCGTATTTCACCTTGATGTTCGGGTTCTTGGCTTGGAACTCATCCAGCACCTGCTGCAGCAGCGCTTGCTCTTCCGGCGAGGCGCCCCAGCCGGCCAGCGTGACTTCGACAGGTTCTTGAGAGGCTTCGGGAGAAGCGGAGGCTTGGGTAGATGGGGATGCCGAACCGGACGGAGAAGCGGATTCCCCTTTGCCGTTGTTCGAATTGCCGCCGCAAGCGGAAGCTAACATCATAACCGAAAGCAGGAGTGCAGCCGTGCCTGTTGCTTTGCGTTTCATACTGATCTTCCTCCCTTTTTTAATGTGTGCATCTATATAATCAAACGGATGGGAAATGAGCGATCGCCGGCAGCGGAACCGGAGGTACCGTCCGGGAAGGCTGCCGCGGCGGCCGTCATCCCCGTCTCGTTCAATTCCTGGTTGCGCCTGCCGCCGCGCCGGCAATCTCGACTCGGCAGCCGGTCGTATTCTCCGCGACGTCGACCCGGATCTCGCCGGATTCGCGCTCGCGGCGCAGCGTTACGGATAGTTTGCCTCCGGCGACCGGCAGGTCCGCTACCCGCAGCAGGTTTACGCCGTCCGGCAGATAAGGCTGGAGCCGGATCGAACGATTCAGCGCGTCGGGCCATACCCCGAGCATCGTCTGCACGAGCGTGACGGAGGTGCCCGCCGCCCAAGCTTGCGGCGAGCATGCGACCGGATAGGACACCGGGTAGCCGACGGACTCGTCGTACCCGCAGAACAGCTCCGGCAGGCGGTTGTATTCGAACCGTCCCGCGGCCTTCAGCAGTCCGCCGGCGACCTTGGCCGCCTCTTCGCCCAATCCCGCCCGGCTCATGCCGAGCAGCGCCATCGCGTTGTCGTGGGGCCAGATGCTGCCGTCGTGGTAGCTCATCGGATTGTATCCGGTGGCTTCGCTGGACATGGTGCGAATGCCGTAGCCGCTGAACATGTCGGGCGCCACCAGCCGCTCCGCGACCTTTGCCGCCCGATCCGCCGGCACGATGCCGCTCAGGAGCAGATGGCCGGGGTTGGACGTTACGGAACGGACCTGCGCGTTGTCCCCGTCGAGCGCGATCGCGTAGAACGATTCGTCCTCCATCCAGAAGGCGGAGTCGAACGCGTCCCGCAGCCGCTGGGCTTCCGTCCGCAGCCTGCCCGCCAGCTCCGCGAGTCCGAGCCGTTCGGCGATCGGCGCCAGCCGGATTTTCGCCTGGTACACATACCCTTGCACTTCGACCAGGGCGATCGGCGCCGCCGCGAATCGGCCGTCCGCGTGAATGACGGAATCCGCGGAATCCTTCCAGCCTTGGTTCGCGATGCCTTTGGACGACTCTTGGAAGTATTCCACAAATCCGTCCGAATCGCGATCGCCGTATTGATCGATCCACGTAAGCGCTTTCTGAAGGGCCGGTAGCAAATCGGCGATCGTGTCCGTATCCCCCGTCCAGTGCGCGTATTCCGCTGCGAGCAGCACGAACAGCGGCGTGGAGTCGATGCTGCCATAGTACGGAGCGAAAGGCACCTGACCGGACTTCGCCAATTCCCCGTTGCGCAGCTCATGCATAATTTTGCCGGGCTGCTCGTCTTTCCACGGATTGACTTCCTCTCCCTGGTAGGCGGCCATCATCTTCAGCGTTCCGCGGGCAATCTCCGGGCTTAGCGGCAGCATCTGCAGCGCGGCGATCAAGCTGTCCCGCCCGAAGGGCACCGCGAACCACGGCAATCCCGCGACCGGGAACAGACCGTATCCGAAGTCCGTCAGCAGAACGCGCAGATCCTGAACGCCCCGTTCGTAGAGCCCGTTAAGCACCGGATTGTCGCTGGACACCTTCATGCTGTCTTTCGTCCACTCTTCGTACGATTGCTTCAGGTCGGCCAGCGCCGCTTCCTTCGTCTTCGCCGCTCCCCGCTTCCCGTCGATCGAAGGGAACACGGTGAACGTGATCTGCTTGGACTCGGCCGGCGCCAGACGAATCGCGAACCCGAACTCTCCGCGCTCGGAGACGCTATCCGCTTCGACGCTCCAGTGGATGTCCGTCTGCTTGCTCACGCCGTCGGCGCCTTGATAGGCGGCGTGCCAATGCGTCTTATCCGCGCTGCGGGCCGTGATCTTGCCCAGTTCTTCCGCCGGTTGGAATCCCCGGACGAGGAACATGTCCGCGAAGTCCGCCTCGAACGATACCTTCAGGTCGAACGCGAGCGCGGTCGTCGAGTAGTTCTTCAGGGCGACGGTCTCGTAGAGCACGTCGTCGCTGATGAAGCGCTCGCGAATGAGCTCGACCGACTCCCGCCACAGACGCACATTTCCTTGCTCTTCCATATGCTCGTTCGTCAGCCGGATACGGGCGATGTAGTTCTCGTCCGCCGCCGAGGAGAGCAATACGGGCCGCTTGTCATTCAGGGTCAGCTTCATCTCGCTGAGGAATCGGGTGTCCCTCATGTATAAGCCGCTCTGCGAATCGCCCCCGGGGATGTCGCCGTGGTGGTCGGTCATAAGGAAGACATCGTTGTTCTTAATGACTCTGTAGTCCATATGTTTCTCTCTCCTGGTGTTTTTTATATTTGCAGCCAACTTTATCCGAAACGTTTCGGAAATAGGATAAAAGAAAATCCGAAGCCAAAACGTTTCGGATCAACGCCCGAGAAAACGCGGTTCACTTTGCGAGAGGCCGCGTGCTTTCACGTACGATAAGTTGATTATTCAGCATGATCTTGCGGTTGTCGGTCCGGTTCTCCAGCATGTCGATCAGCAGCTGCGCGCCTTGATAGCCCAGCTCGTACTTGTCCTGGCGGATCGTCGTCAGCTTCGGCGAGCAGTACGCGGCGATGCTGATATCGTCGAAGCCGATAACGGACATGTCCTCGGGCACCTTGCGCCCCATCCGCTCCAGCGTCCGCAGCGCCCCGAGCGCCATCAGGTCGCTGGCGCAGAATACGGCGGTCACTTCGGGATGGCGGATCAGAATCTGGTACATCGCCTCGGCGCCCCCGTCTTCGGTGAACGACCCGTCGTAGACGCAATCCGGTCGAGGGGCGAGTGCCGCTTCCTCAAGCGCATCCTGGAATCCCGCCAGGCGCTCCTTGCTCACGAAGGCTTGATCGTGTCCGTTGATCATCGCGATCTGGCGGTGTCCGCCGTCGAGCAAGTGGCGAACGGCCATCCCCGCCCCGATCCGGCTGTCCGACGTAATGTAGGCGACGTTGTCTCCGGTTTTCGGAATGTCAATGAGCACGCATGGGAACGAGTTCTGGTCGATGACTTCCTGAAGGTACGGGTCGTTGAGCCGAAGTCCGGAGAGGATAGCCCCTTCTACGTTCCGCTCCTTGCACAGCGCCGTGTACGACTTCTCCATCTGTTTGGACGGATTCGTGCTGAACAGCAGCAGATCGTAGTTCAGGTCCCCGGCTCTGTCGTTGATGCCGCACAACACTTCATAGGCGAACGCGTCCTTCGCGCCCGCGCGGTTGATATCGGAGATGATGAGGCCGATCGTCCGCGTCTTCTTGGAAACGAGGCTTCTCGCTACGGCGTTGGGACTGTAAGACAACTCTTCCGCGATTCGTTTGATCTTCTTGCGCGTATCCTCGTTGACGTCGTCGTAGCCGTTGAGTGCCCTGGATACCGTAGTGACGGAAACACCTGCTTGTTTTGCGATGTCTTTTATGGTAGCCATGTGCAAACACCTTTCCAAAACGTTTCGGGTTCATTATAGATCAATCGCCCGGAAAGATGCAAGCGCTTTTTTTGAAGGCTTGTTCGGATAAGGCGGGAAAAGGGGCTGATCGCGCGAGCCGGCAGGCGGCTTGGGCAACCGGAAGGTGCCGCGAAGCGCCGGACGCCAAGGAACCGTCAGCCGCGGCCGACGGCCCGGAACGGCCTGTCTTGCTCTTCGTTTGGGGTTGGCTGGGGCGAGACGTTATCTGGCTTCGAAGTGATCGTACGACCCGTCGTCCGGTTCGAATCTTCGCCCGCTCCCGTCCGTATCCCTTTCTTGCACGGCATGGATGGGGGCATCGTATCCGTCCTCGTTCACGAGGTGGGCCGGGATCGGAATGCAGTCCAACCCGTAGGCTTCGGACGTGATCGCCGATTCCTCGGCCGGCGCCTGCTCGATCAGCTCGCCCCCGAAGCTCTGCACGATCTCCAGCGCCGACGTCAGGTCCTCGTTCACGATATGAATGTGGAGCCTTCCTCCTTCGTGCAGATGCGGCTCGTAGCCCAGCTCTTCGAGCGTATCGTAGGCGAGGCGGGCGTTGTTCTCCTGCGGAAACCGAAACATCAAAGCCGCGTGATGATTCATGTCGCGCATCTCTCCCTGTCTTGGTCTTAAGCTTCCGCCTTTAACATTTCCGGCAGCCGCGTACAACATGTATGACAGGCGTAAGGCGGCTGCCGTTCAGCCGGAGATCCCGCACTCGGTCGTGCCGGACGGCGCGACGCGCACGCCGTCCAGCACTTCGCGTCCGGCTGATGTCAGCTGGTAGCGCAGCGCTTCGCACATGGCGATGTCGTCATGCAGCCGCGGCAGCCGCGGCGGGAGGGCGCGCGCCGCCCCGCTCGCCGTCATGACGCGAACCAGCGGCGGATCCGACTCGGCCAGCCGCTCGAGGCAGCGCCAATACTGCAGATCGCCCAAGCCGAACAGCGGTACGCGAGGGGCGACCCGACCGAACAGCGCGAGAGCGGTCAGCCCCGCGCCCGGGCGCTTCGATTCCTGTCCGGCCTGTTCTTCGGCGGCCTCGTCCAACGCGAGCAGCGTCTCCCGCTCGACGATGCCGAGCCCATCCTCCCCCGGGAAACGCAACAGATGGAATCGGAGCGCATTCGCGAGCGCAGACAACCCCTGCGCTTCGCCATCCCGCTCCAACCAATCTCGCACGGCGGCAGGTTCGCCCGAGACATAGGCTCCCCATGCCCGCGCGGCGGCTCCGATCGCGGCCGGGGTGACCGCCTCCCTCCGCGACCAAGCGGCTCGCATCGCAAGCGCGTCAAGCGATCCGGCCGGCAGACGCACGAGCAGCAGCGTCTGTCCCGGCTTCGTCGCTTCCTCCTGGACGAGCCCCCAGCAGACGGCCATGAAGATCGTCTGGTCGAACAGATCGGGGTCCGCCCAGACCGCTAGCGGCGCATGCAGCGCCATCGCCGTCGCCCACACGCCGCCGCGTACGAAGGACTCCCTCACGAAGTCGCCCCGGGGAATGCCGTACCGCGTCTCCAGCCATGCCATCCGACGTTCGGTCCGCCACAGCGCGCGCCAGTCCGCAGCCAGCGGCCCCGCCGTATAGATCTCCCGCCAGACGAATCGCATGCCGGGGATGCCGGTCTCCCTAAGCGCCGCCTCCGCCGCGTCTCCATTCAACAGATGAACCGGGTTATCCGGCTTCATGGGCCTCCGCCTCCTTGGTTCTTCGCGCCGCCTCGAGCTGCGCCTTCACCCGCGCGCGCATGCCGTACCAATCGGTCGCCCGCGCGTTCGCGAACCAGGCGATCGCCCAGCCTGCGGCAGGAGCGGCGATCGCGGCCAACCACCCATACCCGCCATGCTGGATGCCGAAACGCAGTCCGACGAGCAGCCCCCAGAACGCGGCGATCGGCAGGCCGATGCCCATCCGCCCGGACTCTTCTCCTTTGTGCAGCGTCTCATCTCGCCAGTCGAAGAGGGCGATATAACGCTCAGTCACCCATTGATTCCATTGCCCGTGCAGCCACAGGATCGTTAGCGCGACCATCCCGACCCAGGCGATAACCGCGAGCCATGCCGGCGAGAGCCACACGGCGGCCGAGCCGGCTCCGGTCAGAACGAGCAAGCTGCGCACCATGCTGGGATCGCGAAGCGTGGCGCGCAGCCAGAGCTCCGCCACGCGCTGCCTCGCTTCTCTGCGCCGGAACAGCCTGCCCGACTTCGGGAACAGCAGCGGCCGCTTCGTCGAGGGGGGATTCACGACTTCGCCCGCCTCCATGAGGATCCATCGGACGCAGGCCGCATAGGCGTCCCGCTCGACGTCCACTTCGTGGGCGAACGCGCCGGACGCGGACAATCTCCGCCAGGCGAGCCAGATCGCCAGAGGGACCAGCACCGCATCGGCATACAGCAGCGGTCGCCCCGCCTGGAACAGCAAGCCCGTCCCGAATCCCCATCCTGCCAGCACCGCGATGCGCGCCGTCGCATTGGCTACCGTTCGCCGCCAGCCCGTCCATCGGCGCTCCACCCGGTCTCTCGCCAGCGTCCATACGAACCCCAAAAGCGCGGACGAGACGGCCAGGATCAGGCATTGTCCGTCGGTCCAGCCGAGACGCGACGTAGCGAGCGGAAGCATGACCGCGGTTACCGTCAAGGCCGTGAGAAGGCGGGCCGCCAGCGTGTAGAAGAACCCCACCGCGATCATCCGGGCGGTCCACGACCGATTGTTCCGCAGGAACAGGCCGTCGCCGGGCTCGGCGAACGTCCGCAGCCGACCGCGCAGCAAAGTTACCGCGAGTACGAGGATGGGCGTCGTCGCCGGGATCATGTCGACCCAGGGGGGCGGCTGTCTCATCGACTCCGTATAGATGCCGCCTCCGATCCATAGGGCAGGCAGCACGATGTACAGCAGCACCGTCCAATCCAGCACGAGCCGCCAACCCTTCCACACCTTGCGCCAGAAGGAGACGATACGCTCGAGCGTCAGGAGCATCGGATTCATCCGACCGCCGCTCAAGACCCGGTTCCCTCGGTCGTCAGCGCACGGAAGCAATCGAAGAGCGGCGTCCCGTCCGGGCTGCCGGCAGCGGCGCGAATGTCCGGAAGCGTTCCCTTGGCCGCGACGCCGCCCGCATGGACGAGCACGAACCGGTCGCACAACCGTTCCGCGGAGTCGAGCACGTGCGTCGTCAACAGCACCGCGGCGCCTCGCCGCCGTTCCTCGTCGAGCGCTTCGAGCAGCTCCATCACGGCAGCCGGATCCAAGCCGATGAAGGGCTCGTCCACGAGGAAGAGCTCCGGCTCGAGCAGGAAGGCGACGACCAGCATGACCTTCTGCTGCATCCCCTTCGAGAACCG
Source organism: Cohnella nanjingensis (assembly GCF_014212125.1). Classification (GTDB taxonomy): domain Bacteria; phylum Bacillota; class Bacilli; order Paenibacillales; family Paenibacillaceae; genus Cohnella; species Cohnella nanjingensis. The sequence continues at coordinate 27,553 of NZ_JACJVP010000036.1, read as the reverse complement.
AATAGGATAGTCGTGCCGGGCGCGGTCCAGTCGGAACCGCCTGAGCAGCGGAGCCGATCGCTCCCGAAGCTGCGCCTCGGAGATGCCGGATACCGCCGCGGCGAGCTGCAGATGCTCCCATAGCGTGAAGCGCTCGTAGAGAATCGGCTGCTCCGGGATATAGGCGATCCGGCTCGACATCTCGCGTTGGCGCACGCCCGCCTCCCCCCGTCCCGGCCAAGCGACGGTCCCGCGCCAATGCGGCAGCTGTCCGAGCAGTCCCTTCATGATCGTGCTCTTGCCCGCTCCGTTCGGACCGAGCAATCCGACTCGCTCGCCCGGACGGATGTCAAAAGCGACATCGCGCAAGATCGGCTTCCCGGACTCGTAGCCCGCTTCCCGAATCTCGACCTCCATCAGCGGCCTCTGTTCGTTCATGTCGTTCGCACTCCTTCCTTCCGTGCATGCGCTGTCGTTATGATCTATGTACGGCAAACCCCGGCCGTCGGTTGCTGCGCGTTCCGACTAAGAGGCCGTCCATTAGCACCCTGTAACGATAAAAAGGATCGCTGCAGCGGCGGGACGGACGCTCTGGCACGCTGTAACGATAAAAAGTATCGCTACAGCGGTGGGACGGACGCTCTAGCACGCTGTAACGATAAAAAGTATCGTTACAGCGGCGGGACGGACGCACTGGCGAGCCGCGGCCTCCCCAGCCGATCAATCCCGCCCGCGCGGGGCGACGGTCTTCAGGACGGCCGCCTCGATCCAGCGCCACGGGAGGAAACGCTTGGCCGCCAGCGTCCGATATTCGGCGCGGCTCGGCAGGTAGCGCAGCTTCGGGCGGGCTGCCGTCAGCGCCCGGACGATCGTCCGCGCGACGAGGTCCGGGTCCCCCCCGTTCGCGCCCGAACGCTCGATCTGCGGCAGAAGCCTGGCGTAATAGGCGGCATACGGGGAGGCTTCGTCCGGGGGCGCTCCCCCGGACAGACCCTTCCGCCAGATGGCGGTCTTGTAAGGCCCAGGCAGGATCAGGCTCACCGCGATGCCGAACGGCGCGAGCTCGAGCCGCATCGTCTCGCCCAGCCCCTCGAGCGCGTGCTTGGAGGCGGCATACGGCCCCATCGACGGGAAGCCGATCTTCCCGCTCACGCTGCTAACCAGCACGATGCGTCCGCCGCCCTGCCGGCGCATCGCGGGCAGCACGGCTTGCGTCGCCGCGATGACGCCGAACAGATTCGTCTCGAACTGCTCGCGCCACTTGGCGAGCGGCACTTCCTCCACGAAGCCGCCGGCTGCGAAGCCCGCGTTGTTGACGAGCGCGTCGATCGCCCCCGCCTCCCGCACGATCGTCTCCGCGGCCGCGCGCGCTTGGCTCTCGCTCGTCACGTCGAGCGCGATCGGCCGCACCCTGGCGCTAACGCCCGCTTGCTCCGCGGCCGCGTGTAGCGCGTCGCCGCGCCCAAGATCGCGCAAGCCCGCGTAGACGAGCCAGCCCTGCTCGGCCAGTCGCACGGAGACGAGCAGTCCGAATCCGCTCGACGCCCCCGTGACCAGCGCCGACTTTTGCCGACCGCCGCCGTTCCGTTTTCCCATCGCTCCCGCCGCCCTTCGTCTCTTCGCTCTCATGAGAAAGAGCCTCCTTCCGGTTACCGGCCGGAGTAGCAGGAGGCTCGCGTTCGAAAAGGGAGGCAACCGGTCACGAATGACAAGTTCCCTCCCGATTATCTTACCAAACAAAACCTAACTTCGAAAAGCACTTAACGCTTGATTCATCTCGCGGGTCTGCGCATAGACCTGCTGGTAGATGCGGAACAGCGCTTCGTACCTTTCGGCGCGTCCGGCGTCCGGCCGGTACGTCTTCGCCCGCTTGACGAACGCTTCGGCGCAAGCGTCCAAGCTCGGGAACCACCCGCAGCCGGTCGCGGCCAGCATCGCGGCGCCCAGCCCGGGACCCTGCTCGTTCTCCATCGAGACGACATCCGCTTGGAAGATGTCCGCCTGCATCTGCAGCCAGGTCGGGTTCTTGGCGCCGCCGCCGATCGAGACGATCGTGGAGACGGTCTTCCCCGCCTTGCGGAACAGATCGACCGATTCGTTCAGCGAGAAGGTGATCCCCTCCATGACCGCCCGCGCGAAGTGCGTGCGCGTATGCGATCCGTCCACGCCGATGAAGCTCGCGCGGATCGCGGCGTTCGCATGCGGCGTCCGTTCGCCGACGAGATACGGGGTGAACAGCAGCCCGCCCGAGCCCGGCGCGATCTCGTCCACGCCGGCCAGCAGCGTATCGTAAGACTCGCCCTTGGCGAAGGCGTTGCGGAACCAGCTCATACTGTAACCGGCAGCCAGCGTCACGCCCATCGCGTAGAAGGCGTCTTCCTTGCCGTGGTTGAAGAAATGCACCTTGCCCGCATAGTCGGCGGATGCGTCCGGCTCATGGGTAAGCACGACGCCGGACGTGCCGATGCTGCACAGCGTCAGCCCCGGCTTCAGGATGCCCGCGCCGATCGCGCCGCAGGCATTGTCCGCGCCGCCCGCGAAGACGCGGGTATCCGCGGAGAGCCCCGTCGCTTCGGCCGCTTCGGCCGTCAGCGTGCCGGTCTGCGCGCCGGCTTCGACGAGCGGCGGGCACAGATCGGCCGGGAGCTCGAACGCGCGAAGCACCTCATCGCTCCAGCGCTTGCCCGCTACGTCCAGCAGGAGCGTACCCGCGGCGTCCGACAGATCCATGCGGATCTGGCCGTTCAAGCGGAAACGCAAGTAATCCTTGGGCAGAACGAAACAGCGGGCCTTCGCATAGGATTCCGGCTCTTGCTGGCGCACCCAAAGCAACTTCGGCAGCGTGAAGCCTTCGAGCGCCGGATTGCGAGTCACCTTCAGCAGCCGGTCGCCGAGCGTTCGCTCGATCTCTCGGCACTGCTCGGTCGTGCGCGTGTCGTTCCAGAGAATCGCGCGCCGGACGGGGCGGTTGTCCGCGTCCAGCAGCACGAGTCCGTGCATCTGGCCGGAGAAGCTGAGGCCCTCGATGTCGGCCGGATCCGCGCCCGATTCTCTCACCAGCGCCTGGAGCGCATCGATCGTCCCCTTCACCCAATCTTCCGGGTCCTGCTCGCTCCAACCCGATTTGTCGTGGTACAGCGGATATTCCCGGCTCGCTTCCGCCGCGACGGTGCCGTCCCGCGCGACCAGCAGCGTCTTGACCGCGCTCGTGCCCAGGTCGACGCCAATGACGTATTTCATGCAATAGGCCTCCCGATCTTGGATTGGCAGGGCGGCGGCGCCTCGCGCGCGATGAACGCCTCTGCCCGCATGGCATAGGGCCGCCTGCCCCTGGGGATACAGTAGATAGGATCGCAGACGGCGATTGGACGCGCCGCCCCGATCAGACGAACAGCGCGGACTCCGCCGCGCTGTTCGTCTATGCCGATCGGCTCAAGCTTCGCGCCCGCATACGGGCTCTTGCCCGCCGCGCGCGGATCCCGCTTCAACCCGTTATCCTTATACGCTGTAAATGACTTCGTTCAACGTCTGACGGATCTGCTCCAGACGGCCGGAACGGTTCTTGATCGGCTGCTGCTGCCCGAGCACGTAGGCTTCGAGCGACTTCAGCGAGTGCTTGCCGGCGACGATCTCGGCGCCGAGACCTTCGCGGTAGCTGGCGTAGCGGTCATCGACGATGCCGTCCAGCACCTTGTCTTCGATCAGCTTCGCCGCCGCCTTCAGCCCGTGCGCGAACGAATCCATGCCCGCGATGTGCGCGTAGAACAGATCCTCGTCCTCGAACGATGTCCGGCGAACCTTGGCGTCGAAGTTCACGCCGCCCTTGCCGATGCCGCCGTCGTTCTTCAGAATCTCGAACATGGCGAGCGTCGTGGAGTACAGGTCGGTCGGGAATTCGTCGGTATCCCAGCCGAGCAGGTAATCGCCCTGGTTCGCGTCGATCGAGCCGAGGACGCCGTTCAGGCGGGCGACGCGCAGCTCGTGTTCGAACGTATGGCCGGCGAGCGTCGCGTGGTTGGCTTCGATGTTCAGCTTGAATTGATCCTTCAGGCCGTACTTCTGCAGGAACGACAGCGTCGTCGCGGCGTCGAAGTCGTATTGGTGCTTGGTCGGCTCCTTCGGCTTGGGTTCGATGAGGAATTGCGCGCCGAAGCCGATCTCCTTGGCGTAATCGACCGCCATATGCAGCATGCGGGCCAGGTTGTCGAGCTCGAGGCCCATGTCCGTGTTCAGCAGCGACTCGTAGCCTTCGCGGCCGCCCCAGAAGACGTAGTTCTCGGCGCCGAGCTCCTTGCCGACCTCGAGCATCTTCTTGATCGTCGCGGCCGAATAAGCGAACACTTCGGCGTTGTTGGACGTGCTGGCGCCATGGACGTAGCGCGGGTTGGTGAACAGGTTCGCCGTGTTCCACAGCAGCTTCTTGCCGGTCGACTGCTGGAATTCCTTCAGCTTGGCGACGATGGCGTCGATGTTCTTGTTCGTCTCGGCGAGCGACGCGCCCTCCGGCGCGATGTCGGCGTCATGGAAGGCGTAGAACGGCACGTTCAGCTTCTCGAGCAGCTCGAAGTTCGCTTCGACGCGGACCTTCGCTTTGTCCAGCGGGGACAGCCGATCCCAGCTGCGGACCGCGGTGCCGGCGCCGAACGGATCGGTGCCGTTCGCGTTGAACGTATGCCAGTAGGCGACGGCGAAGCGCAGGTGCTGCTCCATCGTCTTGCCCAGCACGACTTCCTGAGGATTGTAATGTTTAAAAGCGAACGGATTGGCGGATTGGCGGCCTTCGTACTGAATCTTCGGCACGTTAGGGAACAAGCTCATGACAGGCGGTTGCCTCCTTGAGAGTAGGATGAATTCGGTTACATTCGTTTCTGGTATCAGCATAACACCCCAAAGTTAGTTTGTCTATCCAATAAACTAAGTTTTATGCTATGATGAATGCATTCGATTTATGGACGTATTCACGCGAGGAGCCAGGGCCCCACATGAAGACCACCACCGGCGATCAAGCCTTAATCAAACGAATGAACACGGCGATCGTGCTGGAAGCGATCCTGCGCGAAGCTCCGCTCTCCCGGGCCAATATCTCCGAGCTGACCGGGCTGAATAAAGCCACCGTCTCCAGCCTCGTGCAAGATCTGATCGACAACCAGCTGGTCCGCGAGACCGGCATCGGCGCTTCGAGCGGCGGCCGCAAGCCCGTCATGCTCGAATTCGTCGCGACCGCGGGCTACGCCGTCGGCATCGATCTGGGCGTCAACTATCTGCGCGGCGTGCTCACCGATCTGCTGGGGACGGTCGTGGCCGAGCGCACGCTTCCGCTGATCGGCGTTCAGCCCGAAGAAGTGTTCGGGATTTTGCGCCCCTTCATCCAGGGCCTGATCGACGCAGCGCCGGGCAGCGCCTTCGGGATCGTCGGCATCGGCGTCGGCGTCCCGGGACTCGTGGATCGCCAGGGTACCGTCCTGTACGCGCCGAACATGGACTGGCGGGACGTGCCGCTGCGGGATGCGCTGAACCGGACGTTCGGCATTCCCGTCATGATCGACAACGAAGCGAACGTCGGCGCCATCGGCGAGATGAAGTACGGGATCGGGCGCGGCGTCTCGAATCTGGTCTACGTGAGCGTCGGGATCGGGATCGGTACCGGACTTATCCTGCACAAGGAATTGTACAAAGGCGCATCCGGCTTCTCGGGGGAGATGGGCCACCTCTCGATCGAGGCGAACGGCAAGCCTTGCCGCTGCGGCAACCAAGGCTGCTGGGAACTGTACGCCTCGGAGCAGGCGCTGCTGGAGCGCGCGGCCGAAGCCGGCTATACGGGCGGCCTGGACGAGCTGCTCGCAGCGGCCGAAGCCGGCGACGAGGCGGTGCGGGGCATGTTCGCCGAGATCGGGCGCGCGCTCGGGGTCGGCATCTCGAACATCGTCAACGTGTTCAACCCGAATGCCGTCCTCATCGGCAACCGGATGAGCCGCGCGCGCGTCTGGCTGGAAGACGCCGTCCGCGAGACGGTGGAACGGCGGGCGCTGAACTTCCATCTAAGAAACGTCCATCTGCTCTACGCGGAGCTGGGAGAACGGTCCGCCGTCATGGGCGCGGCCGAGACGGCGATCGCCGCGTTTTTCGTTCGCCTGCGCTCGGCTTGATTCCCGTATAGCGGCATTAAAAAAGGTACGTGCCTGCAGGCACGTACCTTTTTTGTGAGAATGGCCTATTCCGACCGGGATGCGGCCTGGATCGCTCCGTATGCCCAGTGTCCTGACGGCACATCGGTATAGCGGGGCCGATCCGATGGCGCAGGCGCGCGTCCGACCAGCTGATTCAGAATCGCCGCGGCTTCCGCGCGCGTCAGGATCCGATCGGGCTGGAACGTGCCGTCCGCGTAACCCTTCAAGTATCCGTTCCGCTGCGCTTGCAGGATGGCCGCTTCGGCCCAATGCCCGCGAATGTCGGAGAACGGGGGGCGATCCGTTTGATCCGGCGCTTCGCCTTGCCTAGGAGCGAGGGCCGCCAGCAGCGCGGCCATCTCCGCTCTCGTCAGCTTCGCGTCCGGACGGAAGCTGCTGTCGGGATATCCCTTCATCCATCCGCGCGCAGCCGCCGCCGAGATGCCCGAGACCGCCCAATGGGACGGGGCGACGTCCCGGAACCCCGCTGACGCGCCCGGATCTTCCGCGCCCAGCAGCCTCGTCAGCATAACGGCCATCTCGGCCCGGTTCACGCCCGCGTTTGGCTTGAACGTCCCGCCCGGATAACCGCTCATGTAGGCGGTGCCCGTGTCATGCACCGTTTGGCCTGCCGCGTCGGACCAGCCCGCGATCTCGACGATTCCGAACGTGCTGAAGCGGTCGACGTCGAACGCGATCGCGGATTGGTCGCCCAGCGCGGCGATACGGCCTTGCACGAGCTCGGTCTTGCCGTCGCCATGCTCGATGTAGACGCCGGTATCCCGCGGCAGCCCGGTCAGGCCGGACGGGCCGAGCGGGCCGAGCGGCAGCGTCACTTCGATCGCGCGACCCTGGAGGGTGGTGCGGATATCGACCGGCGCGCCGATCGCGCGAACGGTTCCTTTTCCCGCCGCAGCGACGACGTCCGGCGAAGCGGCGGCGCGGGCCGCGAGGGAACGTCCGGCGGCATCGCCGCGCAACGGCCGCAGCTCCCACTCGATCGGCGCGGTCGCGCCGCGCAGGGAAGCCGACGGCATCTTGACGCCGACTTCCGGCGCGAGGATGCCGAGCGCGATGCCGGCATCCGCGAGCAGGGTAGACGCGGCGGCCGACAGCCGGACGACGCGCAGGTCCGGCTGCGCCGGCTTGTCGTTCAGCGCGATGTCCAGCGACGCGAGCCCCGCCGCCCGCAGCTTGGCGATGGCTTCCCGGACCCAATCGTCCGAGACGGTCAGCGTCTGCACGAGCTCTCCACGCGCATTCTTCTCCAAGCGAACCGGGAGCGTGCCGAGCGCGAGGCTTCCGGCTTTGGCCGTCGCATAAGCTTGTCCGGGATCGGTTGGTGGAGGCGTACCAGCGCCGCTGCCACCCCCGCTGCCGGGGCCGGGGCCAGGATTGCTGCCGCTGCCAGGATCTCCTCCCGTGCCGGCTGCCGGCGTGACCGGTGCCGACGGCGCGGATGCCTCCGACTCGCCTTTGGCGTTCAAGGCCTTCACCGTGAACGTATACGCCGTGCCGTTGGTCAGCCCGTCCACCGTCACGGTCGTCGACTCGCCTTCGCTCTCGATCGTCTTCGCTGCCGCATCGCCGACCCATGCCGTCACGGCGTAGCCTTGGATCGGCAAGCCGCCGTCATTCGCCGGCGCCGCGAACGTCACGGTCGCCCGGCCGTCTCCGGCTGCGGCCGACACGCCGGTCGGCGCATCCGGCACGGTCGTCGTGTCCGGCGCGGACGGCGTCGCCTCGTTCGACGGCGCGGACGCCTCTGACTCGCCTTTGGCGTTCAAGGCCTTCACCGTGAACGTATACGCCGTGCCGTTGGTCAGCCCGTCCACCGTCACGGTCGTCGACTCGCCTTCGCTCGCGAGCGTCTTCACTTCCACATCGCCGGCCCACGCCGTTACGGCGTAGCCTTGGATCGGCAAGCCGCCGTCACGGACTGGCGCCGAGAATGTCACCGTCGCCTTCCCGTCGCCCGCAGCCGCCGTCACGCCGGTCGGCGTATCCGGCGCGCCGTAGGGCACGACGGTCGCCGACGCGAAGTCGGACAGGCCTTGCGCATTGCCCGCGGCGACTTGGACGGCGTACTCGGCTTCCTTCTCCAACTGCTCCCACGAATAGGTCAGTTGATCCGCCGGAAGATCGGCGGTCGCGACTTCGATTCCATCTTTGACCAACCGAACCCGATAAAGGTCGATCTCGCTGCCGCCGTCGTTCTCCGGCGATTCGAAAGTCACCGTCGCCGACTCGAACCCTGCCGTCGCGGCGACCTGGCGCGGCGGCAGCGGCTTGCCCCGGGGAATGACGGGATCGGTCCGTTCGGACTCGGCGGACCAGCCGTTCGCATTTTGCGTCCGGGCGCCGAACAAGTACGCTTTCCCGTTCTCCAACCCTTCCACGACCATCTTCATCGGCTGCTCCGGATCCGCGTCGGCTTCGAGTTCTTTCACTTTCTCCGCCCGCGCGTCGTAGACAAGGACCCGATATTTCGTGACCGACCACGCGCCGTCCACGCCGGGAACGACGGTCACCTCCGCCCCGCCGTCCAGCGGGTTCGCCGCAACGGACGGCGCGCCGGGCGACTTCGGAAGAACCTTCAACGTGAAGCGCCAGTCGCCCGCGGAAAGCCCCGCGTAAGGGCTGCCGTTGGCGTCCAGGAACGCCCCCGCCTCGATCGCCACGCTCAGCGTCGCCCCTTCCGGCCATTGACCGTCCGGTCGGATCTCCACGGTCGCGCCGTTTATTGTCACCCTGTCTCCGGTCGCATCGATGTCGTCGCACTGATCGTGCAGATCGCAAACCGAGATCGTCTTGCCGGCCACGCCCGTCACGGGCCTGCTGAACGTCAGCTGGAGGTTATCGCGCGGATCGAAATTCTCTTCTCCGTATACCGGCAGCGTCTCCTCGAGCGTCGGCGGCGTCCAATCCGCATACGCGGCAACGTGAAAATTCCCTTCCGCATCCGTATACGAGAGATAGGGCGTTCCGTCGTCTCCGACGGCGACGGGCATCAGCCTGACGTAAGCGTAATCCCGAATGCCGAGAGAACCGATCTCGCTCCACGACGTACCGTCCCACTTGATCGCATGCAGCCAGCCTCCCGGGTCGTAGGTTTCTCGATAGGCCAGAACCGGATGGCCGTCGGTCGGATCAATCGCCATTTTCCCGTAGTACCCCGGAAATTGACCGATCCGGCTCCAATCGCCCGCGACGTTGCGGTGCCAGACGATGTTTTGGTTGTTCGTCCCGTTGCCGCTATTGTAGTACAAATACAGGCTGCCGTCGGACGCCGCCTGCAAATCCGTGTAAAAGCCCCACGGATCGAGCGACCCGATATCGCGCCATTCGCCGCTTGCGGAGCGCGACTTCACGATCGGATTGTAAAAGCCGCCAGCCACGTCGAAAAAGGCGACAGCCGGCTGCTCTTGCGCATCTACGGCGATCGCCGGCATGTACGCATCGCCGCCCGAGACGACCTCCAAGCCGCTCCAGGCGCCGTTTTCCAGCGCGCTCACCGTCGCCCTGCCGCCATTGTTCGAATTGCTGACCGCCAGCCAGATCCGGCCCGACGAATCGGATGCGATCGTCGGCTTGCTGCCCGGTCCGATCGACGGGAGCGGACTGCCGACCGCGGACCACGCTTTGCCGCCGGCCTGCTGCTGCCGAACGACGATCTCCCGGCTGTACTTGTCATAATAGGCCACCGAGGGGCGCACCCCGGGCGCGACTTCGAGATCGAACTCGCTCATCCCTTCCGCCACATGGTCGTCTTCGCTCTCCCGCGTCCAGACTCCGTGTTCCATACGGTCTACGAAGAGCCGTTCCGCGCTCGTCCTGGCGAACCACAGGGAACCCTCCGCAAAGGCCAACATGGCATCCTGGGTGGCAGACTGCGCCCCGAAGGTTCCGACGTCCCGCCACTCCTTCGCGGCGGCGGCTTTCGCTTCCTTGGCCGTCCCCCAACCGGCCGCCGCAGGCTGCAGCGCCAGCGCGAGCGCCACTCCTGCGAGCAGCGGGCGGAATCTGCTTTTTCTTTTCATCGATCGCTCTCCCCTCGACATACGCATCGGACTTTTGTCCGCACTTGTCGAAGATTAGCGGAGACCGCTCCCAAAACGCTCCCAAGCGGCAGAACGAACCGTTCTCCCCCCGTCCCCCGCGCTTTCCAGGGACGCAGAGAACCCGCCGATCCGGTTCGGATGCGGCGGGCGCTCTACGCGATCTTATGTTCCTTGGTTCCGGTCAGTCCGGCTTGACGACGCCTTTTTTCAGGATCAGGTTCGCGTACAGCGCCCCTTCTCCCGTGGCTACGACGGCATAGGCCCGTTTGGCCCGCTCGTAGAATGCGAACCGCTCGACTTCCTCGAACGGCTCCGAGAGGCCCGTACGGTCGCGGATAATGTCGCCGTACGTTCCCCAGATCGGGGTCTCGACCGTTTCTCCCGGCACGACCTGCATCAGCGCGGCCGGCCGCTCGACATAGGGGTCCAGCGGCAGCAGCTGCAGGATCGCATCCAGCAGCGCCGGGATGCCGTGTCCGTCGCAGCGGATCAGACGCTGCGCGTGGCTGGCCGCCGGGAAGTTGCCGTCGGCGAGGACGATGTCGTCGCCGTGCCCCATTTCCATCAGCACCTTGAGCAGGTCAGGCGAGAGGATGGGCGGGATTCCTTTTAACATAGGGTCAGCCTCCAAAATTCCTATAGATGTATGTAAGCGCTACGAGAATTGTACCACGATCTAGCGGGACCGAGTAGCCGCCGTTTTCGCGCTTTGCGGGATCGCGAACTCCCAATCCCCATTACCAGAAATAATAAGTATAATAAGGATTAAAAGGAGCCGGAGACGCGAACCCCCGGCTTCGAAATCTAACGAAGAGGGAGGCGCTGCCGATGACGACGAGCCGCGTGACCGAGCTGAATGCCGACCATGATTACGTGCTGGCACTCTGCGCCGCCGATCCGCATCTGGCGAAGCTGATCGGATTGATCGGGGATCTCCCGTTCAAGATCAGCGACGACCCGTTCTCCTCCCTGGTGCTCTCGATCGTCGGGCAGCAGCTCTCCGCCAAGGCGGCCGCGACCATCCGCTCCCGCGTCAAGACGCTGTGCGGCGATCGGGTGAGTCCCGACGCCATCCGCGCGCTATCGGAGGAGGAGCTGCGGGCGGCCGGCGTCTCTCGACCCAAGATCGCCTATATACGGGACTTGGCCGAGCGGATCCACTCCGGCCGGCTCGACATCGCGGCCCTCCGGGAGATGGACGACGAAGCGGCCGTCCAGGCTTTGACGGAGATCAAAGGCATCGGAACGTGGACGGCCGAAATGTTCCTCATCTTCGCCCTCGGCCGACTGGACGTGATGTCGTACGCCGACGTAGGGCTGCAGCGGGCCGCCAAGTGGGCTTACGATCTCCCCGAGACGCCCAAACTCCGGTACTTGCAGCAGGTGGAGGGACCTTGGTCGCCTTATCGAAGCGTCGCATCCTTGTATCTGTGGGCGGCGATCGACCATGGATACGTGGATTCGGGGCGGCGCCTCGACGCGCTCGCCTCCGCGGACTAAATGGTGAACCAAAAGAGGACGCCCCCTGCGGCTCGGGGCGTCCTCATCTTCTATGGTTGCCGTCGGGAATCGTCCTAAGCGCACGGCCTTACCCGTAGACCTGCCGGATCAGATCGGCGATCGTCTTCCTCCCTAGCTGCTCCATCATCATCTGCTCCGATTGCTGGACGACTTCGGTGAACGCGTCCCTCATCTCTTGGCCGATCGGACCGCAGCTAGCGGTATCCATCATGCCCGCGTACAGCGGGTCCGTCATCTCGAGCGCGCGGTACACCTCGGCGAGCGTAATCTCGGAGGGCGGTTTCTTCAAGAAGTAGCCGCCGTCGCGCCCTTCCCTCGCCTCCACGATCTGCGCCCGCGCCAGACGGGCCAGAATGCGGCGCATCAGCGTCGCCTCCGTGTAGCACTTGCCGGCGATCTCGCCGCTCGGACAGCGCGTCCCGTTATCGGCGTGATGAGCCAAGTATACCAAAGACTGCAGAGCGAATCCGAACCACCGGGGCGTCGCCACGCCTCCGCACCTTTCAGTTGCCATTGACACACCTCCGTCCGACGGAATGCTGATGTTAGCTATTGCTCTCTAGTATAGCGCATTTTCCGTCGGATTGCCTTGGAATTTATGCGGATCCGCGCACGCTCTCCGCGACCTCGGCGGCGATCCGGTCTCCCCCCGACCGCTTCCATCGTTCGACGAACGCGTCGAAGGCGTCGATCGGCCATTCCCCGCTGATGATCTTGGCATAGGTCTTTTCTTCGAGCTTGCGCAGCGCCTCTCCTTCCTGCAGCATCGTCGGCGTCGGATCCGGGAAGAAGCTCTCGACGCGGATCATCTTCGTCTTGCTGACGGCGCCGCCCAGCAGATACGCCTGGGAATCGCTCCAGGCGTTGATATTTTTGAGCGGGTTGTCCCGCTCGGTGACGGCATCGTCATAGAGGCGCTTCGTCTCCGCGTCCAGCTGGTCCGGATCGATGTCTCCCGCGAGCGCCTGCACGAGGCGATCGTGCCGCTGCACGACCGCGTCCGGATGATCGAGCAGCAGATCGAACGGATAATAGTTGCGCAGCTGCACGCCCGTCTGCTCCGTATAGGCGAGCAGCTGCTTGCCGTTCGGATCCTGATTGCGCTCCAGTCGGGTGAATACGTTCAGCAGCTTCAGCACCGCCTCCGGGTGCGCGAAACCCTGACGCACGACCAGATAGCGGTCGGTCGTCGGCGCCGTGCTCGTGACGAATTGGCCGCTGTCGTCGATCGGCACCGCATAGACCTGCCACTCCGCCTTCGTGTCGGCGGCGACCGACTTGGGCAGCGGGTAATACGGCGCCCACCAAGGACCGAAGAACAAGCCCGCCTGATTGGTGGCGACGAGGTCCTGCGGATCCTGCCGGAGCATGAAGTCCCGGTCGAGGATGCCCGCGCGGTACCAGTCCGCCAGCAGCGCGAGCGCCCGCTTCGCCTCCGGCTGGATCGAGCCGTAGACGGGCTTGCCGTCCGCCCCCGCGATCCATCGCTTGGGGAAGGCGTGGAACGCCGCAAAGACGCCGTTCAGCCCGTTGTTGCCCGTCGTCTGGTCGAAAACGAGCGAGCGGTCGACGGGGATGCCGGCCGTATTCGCCCGGCCGTCTCCGTCCGGGTCCGCCTTGCGGAACGTCTGGACGATGCGTGCGATATCGTCCAGCGTCCTCGGCGGAGCCAGCTTCAGCCGGTCCAGCCAGTCCTGGCGCACCCAGACGTAGGTCGGCGCGTCCGCCTCGATCGCGACGTTCGGCAAGCCGTACAACCTGCCGTCCACGGTCGCGTCCCGGATCGCCTTGCCGTCCGTCGCGTCGTACAGCGATTGGACGAGCGACGAAGCGTACTTCGGATAAATGTCCGTCAGATCGGCCAGCTGCCCGCTGCGGGCCAGCTCCAGGAACTGCTCGCGATTGACGACGAGGGCGTCCGGCAAATCGCCGCTGCGAATGGCGTAATCCGTCTTGGAGACGTACTGCAATTCGTCCTGCGCTTCCCAGACGTAGCGGATAGAGATGCCGGTCTGCTTCGTCAGATAACGCGTCAGGAAGTTGTTCTCGCTCGTATCGCCTTCGGGAAGCTGGATGTCCGCATAGAGATGCGGGATGCGCAGCGTCACCGGGGCATCGTAGGGCGCATAGGCGGCCGGCTCGGCTGCGGAGCCGGCCGGTGCCGAGCCGTCTCCGCCTCCGCCGAAGCACGAACACAGCATCAGCAGGGCCGCCGCGCTCGCGGCGAACCGTACCCAGGCACATTTCGCTGCTCTCAAGTCGGCTTCATCCTCCCCCGCCCGCCGCCTGCCGGAACTCGGTCGGCAGATAACCCGTCTTGTCCCGGAACACCCGGCTGAAGTACTTCTCGTCCTCGAATCCGACCCGGTTCGCGATGTCCCGCACCGGCAGCCCCGTATGCAGCAGCAGCGCCTGCGCCTGCTCGATCCGCATCCGGCGCAGCGCGTCCCCGAACGGCTCCCCGCCCGCGAACTTCTTGAAGCATTGGCTGAAGTAGCTCCGGCTCATGCCTGCCTTCCGGGCTACCTCGTCCTGCGTAAGCTCCTGCCCCGCATGCTCCTTCATGTAGAGCACCGCGCGAATCAGGCTCGCGAACACCTCGCGGGAGAAGGACGCCGACGTGAGCTGCTGCTGAACCTGGAGCGCCGCCGAGGAGAGCCAGCTCTTCCACTGCTTCCACCGATCCCACTCGCTCATCTCCGCCGGGAGCGCTCCCGTGCCGCCTCCTCCCGTCTTCGCCCACCCGAAGTAACCGGACCAGGCCGATGCCGTCTCCGCCGCGAAGCGCCGCAGCCGGTCCGGATCTACCCGCCAGCGCTCGATGCGTTCGACGAACCGTCGCCAGTCCTCGCCGAACACGAGCCACTTCAACTGCTTCCACTCCTCGAACGCCGCTTCGATCTCGCGTTCGGCGGGCGCCCCGTCGGGCTTCAAGGCTTGGATCTCCACCGGTCCGGCCGGCTCCAGCGCATAGAACAGATACGTGGGCAGATGCTCGCGCAAGAGATGCTCGGCCTCCGCCAGCGGCATGCCGCCTGCCGCGTTCACCTGCACCGCCTGCCAACCCCCGGCGATCCGCGAAGGCAGCTCGCGCGCCCAGTCGGCGCCGTCGGTCTCGGCGAGCAGCGCCATCCAGAGGCGCTCGCCGAGCCGTCTGATCTTGCGTCCTCCGATCGCGCCGAGCGGCGGACCCGCTTCCGCGGCCGCGCGCGGGTGAAGCGGACAGAAGACGACCGCCGAACGGAACGCGCGCTCCGTCCCGCCGCCGGGCTCCCGCGCCTCCCGGGCGTAACGCCTGGCGATCCGCTGCATCGTCTCGTCTACGTTGCTCTTGTTCAGCAGCGTCTTGACGATGTAGTCGATCGCGCCGATGCGCAGCGCCTCCTGCACGTAGTCGAATTCATGATGGCAGGTCAAGATGACCGACTTCGTCCAAGGATACCGTCCCCGGGCCTCCTCGATCAGCTCGAATCCGGACATGCCGGGCATGCTGATGTCCACGAACATCAGATCGACTTCCTGCCGGCCTAGCAGATCCATGGCCGAAGGACCGTCCTTCGCCTCTCCGACGATCTGCATGCCGTAGGCGGACCAATCCGCGAGCGATATGAACCCTTTGCGTACGCGTTTCTCGTCATCGACCACCAACGCTTTGATCATGGAGCTCGACCTCGTTTCGAATCGGAATCTCCGCGAAGAGGACGGTGCCCGCTCCCGGCCGGCTCCGGATCTGCAGCCGGTCGCCGCTGCCGTAGAAGCTCTCGAGCAGCCTGCGCACATACTTCAGGCCGATGCCCATGCCTCTCCTCGGGCGCTCATCTTCATCCGCGAACAGCTTGCGGATCTGCTCTTCGTCCATTCCCGGCCCGTTGTCCGTCACCTGCAGACGCAGCGTCCCCGCCGGCGTCAGGCGCACCGCGATGACGATCAGGCCGTGCTCGTCGTTCTTGCCGTGATAGATGGCGTTCTCCACCATCGGCTGCAGCAGAAAACGCGGGATCGCGACGTTCTCGGCCGCCGTGTCCACCTCGATCCGGAAGCTCAGCTCGTCCTCGTAACGGTAGCGCTGCAGTTCGATATAGTCCCGGAGCGCGGCGATCTCTTCCTTCACCGTAACGATCAAGCTATGCTTGCCCATGTTGTATTGCAGCACCTTCACGAGCAGCGTCACGATCATATCGATCTCTTCCTGGCCGTTCGACCGGGCGACCCACTGCACCGTGTTCAGCGTATTGTGCAGAAAATGCGGATTGATCTGGCTCAGCAGCTTCTCCGTCTCGAGCTGGTACTTGGTCCGCTCGTTGCTGCCTACCTCGGCGATGAGATGGTTTACCGTCGTCTTCATCACCTGGAAATTGCCGAGCAGCTGGTCGAATTCCTCCACCTTCGTATATTGGACGGGCGCCTCCCGCTCTCCGGTCATCCGCACGATCTCCCGATTCACCTTGCGCAGCGAGCCGTACACCTTGCGCCAGATAAGCATCGCGAGCACGATGGCGAAGGCGAAGGCAAAGGCGAACAGCAGGATCATCCGCCGCAGCCAGATGTCGATCTCGTGATTGAAAGCGCTTTTGCTGACGGCCGTCACGAGCTTCCAGCCCTGCGGACTCTCGTAGCCGAACAGATAGTATCCCTGATAAGGCTTCCCGCCGTCCCGCGCCGCCTCCCAACGCAGCTCCCCGGGAGCGATCGGAGGCGTCCCCTCGTCCGCATATACCGCCCGGCCGTTCTCGCCGATCAGGTAGTGGGACACCTTCATGCCGTACCAGGCGCCGTTCATGAACTTGCGGAACGAATTGTAGTTCGTCTCCAGATAAATAAAGACCGACCGGTTCGGATCGGTGCGGACGACCCGCAGCGAGGAGAACACCGTGTTCTCGCTGTTCTTGTATTGGGTCCGGTGCGGACCGTGAATCTCGGCGCCTCGGTATCGGACAAACGGCGGGAGCCCGCCGATGCCGAACGCGGGCTCGACCGGCAGATTGGTGAACAGGACCGGATCCGTCGCCTGGGGCATGTAGTAGACGGTCAGACCCAGGTCCGGGCTGGTGAAGTTCACCACGTTCAGGCTGTCTTCGATGTCCTTTTTGATGGCCGCCTTGTCGTAGGGTTGGGTAGTTCGCAAATATTGGTTCATCAGCTCCGCGATGCGGCCGTCCAGCGCGAACTGCTTGGAGACGAAGTCCAGGTTGTTCACTACGGTCTCCAGCCCCGTCGCTTCCTGCTTCAGGCTGGCGTCGATGCCGCTGCGGATCTTGTTCGACAGGATGCCGTGCAGCGAGGCGTACGTGAAGGCGGAGAACAAGATCGGCGGAAACAAGCACGCGACGAGCAGGTAGATGACCAGCGTCTGGCGCAGCGTGCCGGGCTTGAAGGGATGCGGCATCCGAAAAAAACGCGTAGCGAACAGTGTGCGGCATCCCCTCTCGGCGTATGAAGATCTGTGATCCCATTCTACCAGCTTGATCGCCGGCAGGGAACAGAGCAAGGTATGGAAGCCGCGTCTCCGCGTCCCCCATACCTTGCTTATGCCGCCGGTCTTAGCCGTTTATTGTTTGCGGTATGCGAACACTTTCTCGTTCTGCTCCTTGTTGAACGCGAGCACGTCGTCGTAGCCGAGCCCTTTGGCCTTCGCGATCATTTCCTTCTTCAGCTTCTCGAACTCGGCGTCGTTTTTCGCGAACACCATTTTCCACGAGTATTGCTTGATCACTTGCGCTACCTGGCCCTGCTTCTGGGTCAGATCGTCCGGCATGACCGTCGGCGCGGTCCCGGTGAAGATCTGCTTCTCGACGGCGAGCAGGTTGTTCTTCTCGAGATATTCCTTGGCCGTCGTCGCGCCGCCCATCGCCGCCCGCCAGTTCTCCTCCAGCTTGTTCGGCGCTTGGGCAAGCGTCGAGGACCACAGGTTGTAGTCGTACGGCTCCCCGGTTTCGGGGTTGATACTCGTGATCTTGAACGTAGAGTTGTTGATCTGGTTGGATCCGTCTCTCCACGTGCCGCCGCCGTACTCTGCGGGTACCGGCGTCGTATTCGACGGGAGCGCCTCTTTGCCGAAGTCCGTCAGTACTTGCTTGCCGCCTTCGAGCTTCCAGGCGAGCCCTTCCGGACCGTAGTTCGCGACCGTCGTCCCTTCCGGGCTGTACAGCCAATCGAGGAATTCCATGATGCGCTCCGGATGCTTCGCCTTGGCGCCGATCGCCCAGACGCGGTTGCCGCCGTACGGATTGAAGCCGTAGGAGAACGTGCGCTCTTCCTGGAACGGCACGAGCGCAAAGCCTTTGCCCTCGGCCAGCCGTTCCGGCGTATTGTAGGTGTTCAGCCACGGGAACCAGGTAAAGAGGATCTGGCCGTCCTTCATCTTGTTGGTGACGTCATCGAACTTCTGCGTGAGGGAGTCCGGGTCGACGAGACCCATCTGGTTTGCGTCGTAGTAAAGCTTGAGGCCGCGCATATAGAAGCCGTCTTCGTCGAGCACGCCCTGCATCTCGTCCTTGTCGGCCGAGATCAGCGTGAATCCGCCGGGGTTGAATCCGTCGCCTTCGTCGAAGCCGTTGAGCCCCGCCCAAGCCTTCGTGTTCATCATCATGTTGCCGTCCCAATCCTGCCACATGGAGAAGGCGTACGTCGGACGGCCGGAATCGCTTTTCGGCTCCAGCTCCTGCATTTTCTTGAGTACCGGCAGGTAGTCTTCCATCGTCTTGATCACGGGGCTGCCGGCCTTCTGATACAGATCGAACCGGAGGTTCGGGTGGTAGGTCAAGTCCTTCGCTTCGGAAGGACCTGCCTTGTCTTCCCCGACGTCGAAGCCGATGCCGTATACTTTGGAGCCGCCGCCGAAGTTGGCCTTGTTCTTCTCGATCGCCTTCGGCGCGTACTTCAGGATATTCTGGCCGTACTTGTCGAGCAGTCCGTCCTGCGTCCAGTCGAGCAGCATGCCCGTCTTGATCGCATCCAGGTACTTCTGCCCGTCGTCGCCGAATACGACGAGTTCGCCCAGACTGCCGGCGGACATCATCGCGGAGAACTTCACGTCGCCGCCTCCCTCCAGGTTGGAGGAGATGATGTTCAGATCGAGATTGAATTTGTCCTTGACGACTTTGGCGAACCAGCCTTGCTGCTCG
This sequence comes from Cohnella nanjingensis, assembly GCF_014212125.1. GTDB lineage: Bacteria > Bacillota > Bacilli > Paenibacillales > Paenibacillaceae > Cohnella > Cohnella nanjingensis. The sequence continues at coordinate 8,701 of NZ_JACJVP010000036.1, read as the reverse complement.
CCGGAGAAGTTCGACAGCATGGAGAAGACGTCGATCTTGTAGGCGTCCTTGTTCGGAGCCGACGAAGCCGAAGCCGACGGATTCTGCGAGGAGCCCGAGGCCGATGGGGACGAAGATGCGTTCTTGTCGCCGCCCGACGAGCAGGCCGCGAGACTCAAGGCGAGCAGGACGGCGGTCGAAGCCAGGCCTGTTTTTTTCATTTTGTTCAAAGCGATTGCCTCCCTTTTGGTATCCGGTAAATGAACCTGCCAACGCTCGGAAATGTCTTGCCTTGCGCTTGCCTTTGCTCTTGCCCGATGCCGCCCGCGGACGATGCCGCAAGCCCGGCGCCGCCCCGCTCACCCCCTTTCCTGTCGCGCTTGGGCGTTTCTCCGGTTCGATCCGTGCGGCCTCGCGTCAGCCTTTGACGGCGCCGATCATGATGCCTTTGACGAAGTAGCGCTGGAAGAACGGATAGACGAACAGAATCGGGATGACCACAATCATGGATACCGTCGTCCGGATGGACGTGGCGGTCTGCATCTTGGACAGGTCGATATTGGCCGCTCCGCCGCTGCTGCGGATGATCGAAGCGATCGAGTTGGACTCGTTCAGATACTTGTAGAGCACGAATTGGAGCGTGTAGTACTTCTGGTCGGTCATCAGGAACACGGTGTCGATGAAGGAATTCCACTGGCCGACGGCGGCGAAGATCGCGATCGTGGCGGCGATCGGCATGATCAGCGGGAGGATGATGCGGCCGAACAGCGTCATCGTGCCGGCCCCGTCGATCTCCGCCGATTCTTGCAGCACCTCGGGCAGCGATTCGACGAACGTCTTCACCAGGATGACGTAGAACGGAGAGACGATTGCCGGCAGGATATAAGCCAGGAAGTTGTTGGTCATATGCAGCTTCATCATGATGACGTACCATGGGATGATCCCGGCGTTGAAGTACATCGTGATCATCATGAAGCGGTACCAGAACGTGCGTCCCCACATCTTGCGCTTCGTGAAAATAAAGCCGAGGAACGCGGAGCCGAGGACGGCGGTCGCGGTCCCGATGACCGTCCGGCCGAGCGAGACGATCGCCGCCTGGGAGAGCCCCTTCAGCTTCAGCACCTGGACGTAGTTGTCGAAGTGGATCTCCTTCGGGTACCAGGTGACGAGGCCGCGCGCGCTGAGGTCGTTGCTGCTGATCGTATTGATGAACAGATAGTAGAACGGGAACAGGCATAGGAACGTGAAGATCGCGAAGAACAAGTAATTCAAGGTCTGGAACGCCGCGTCGCCGAACCGGATGCGCGATGTCATGAGCCTCACCCCTTATGTCGGATTCAAATGATCGATTCGCCGCGTACCCATTTGGACAAGCGGTTGGCGAAGAACAGCAGCGCGATGCTGACGAGGGATTTGAGCATGCTCACGGCCGTGGCGAACGAGAAGTTGGCGCCCAGCATCCCGGTGTTGTAGACATACAGGTCGAGCACTTCGATATGGTCCTTGTTGATCGCATTCTGGAAGACGAAGTATTGCTCCATCCCGTTGTTGATGAAGTTCGCGATGGACAGCAGCAGCAGGACGAAGAAGGTCGGCATGATGCCGGGCACCGTGATGTTCCACATCACCCGGAACCGGCCGGCGCCGTCGACCTTCGCCGCGTCGTACAGCTCCTGGTCGATCGAGGTGATCGCCGCGATGTACATGATGGCGCCCCAGCCGAGCCCTTTCCACGTGCTCCACAGGATCATCGCCAGCCAGGTATGGCTGTCGGTGGCCAGATAGTTGACGCCTCGGTCTTGGAAGCCCAAATCGATCATGAGCTTGTTGATCAGGCCGTTGTCGACGTTGAACATCATGAAGGCGATGGAGTAGACCAGCACCCAGCTGATAAAGTTCGGCAGCGTCGTCAGGATCTGCACCGTCTTCTTGAACCACAACGTCCGAATCTCCGTGAGCAGGACGGCGAACGCCACCGGCAGCACCGACGTGAGGATGCCGAGGCTGCTCATCGCCAGCGTGTTGCGCATGACGCGCATAACCTCTTGCGTCTGCGTCGGGTTCGAGAAGATGGACCGGAACCAGTGCAAGCCGACGAACGGCGTGTCGCTCAGAGAGTAGCCGGGACGGTAATTGTACAGCGCGTAGATCCAGCCGTAGAGCGGCAAATAACTGAACAGGAACACCAAGACGAGAAAAGGAAGCGCATACAAAAACAGCCGGTATCGATCTGGAATTCCTCTCCCGCCCCGGGCGAGCGGACTGGCCGTGCTGACGACCGGTTTCATGTGGACCCCTCCTGCCGGAACGCGCGTGCTAAACCGCTTACAGAAATCGTTTTCCAGTTCAGTCGCGAGTTACCGTGTTGTTTCGATCTGCTTCTCATTGTAAAGAGTTATCGGTAACATACGGGATACAAAACCGTTCGCCGATGCAGGATTCCCGTTGCTTGGCGGAGAACGAATTTCTACCTCGAGCGAACCGTTTTCACCCTTGCGGGCGCGAAAAAGCCGCCGGGTAGGCGGCTTTGGGACAGCTATGAAGGCGAGAAGCAAACGACCGCGTGTTGAAAGTTATATTTCGTCCTATTCGGTTTCGTTCTCTAGAAAACCGGTTTTATTGGTTTAAAGACAGAAGGCATGGCTTATATCGCAAATAGCACAAAGGAATTTACGGACACAAACGGTCATTTGGTTAACGGCGAATACACCATGGCCATCGATTTATCCGATTTTGAGAGCAACATTGGAAAAGAATTGTACAATGATGGCACTTATAGAATCGATGTGCCGAAAGGTCCCCTATATCATCAAGAAATTGGCGCATATTCGCTGCTGCTAGGCCAAAGGGGCTGTCTCAGGTCGCTTTACGACCTTATGAGACAGCCCCTTTCGCTCATAAACGATGGGAAACGCTTCATTAAGCGGCGGTACGCTTCCGGTCGGATGGCAGCAGCATGGTGAGCAGCCCGACGAACGGCAGGAAGCCGATCGACTGCATGACGCTCGTCATGCCGAACACGTCCGCTGCCTTGCCCAGCACGACGGCGCCGATGGCGCCCATGCCGAAGGCGAGGCCGGTCGTGAGGCCCGAAGCCATGCCGACCTTCGCGGGCATGAGATGCTGCGCGTATACGACGACGACCGAGAAGCCGGACAGCAGGATGAGCCCGAGCAGGAAGATGGCCGGGTACACAAGCCAGAGCGGCAGATAGGGGAGCATGAGCGAGAACGGAATGGCGCCCGCGATGGAGAAGACGATCATGTTTTTCAACCCGATGCGGTCGGCGGTCACCCCGCCGAGGAAGGTCCCGAGCACGCCCGCGGCCAGGAACAGAAACGTCGGAATCTGAGCCTGCTGCGTCGTGAGACCGTAATGCTCGATGAGATAGAATTGATAATAACCGCTGATCCCCGAGTGGTACCAGGAACGCCCGAAGACGATAAACACGAGCAAGCTCATCGCGAAGACGACTCTCGGGTGACTCCGCTGCTCCAGGTTCAAGCCGCGGCCGCCCTTCTTCGCGCCCGAAGCTTTCCAATTCTGCAACTGCTTCTTGTACCATGGCACGAGACCGAGCAGGACCGCGATCGCGAGGCCCGCGAAGAGCGTCCCCCAGATCGCGCCGAATTGGCCGAACGGGATGAAGATGGCGTACGCCATGAGCGGCGCGAGCGAACTGCCGGCGTTGCCGCCGACCTGGTAGACGGATTGCGCGAAGCCGCGCTTTCCGCTCGCCGCGAAGTAGACGACGCGAGAGCCTTCGGGGTGGAAGATGGCGGAGCCGAGGCCGATGAACAGTACCGCGACCAATACGCTCCAGAAGGCCGGAGCGAGCGCGATGCCGACCATCCCGAGCAGGCTGAGCGCCATCCCCATGGGCAGCAGATAAGGCCGCGAGGTCCGGTCGGTATAGCTGCCGACCACCGGCTGCATGACGGAAGACGTCATATTGAGCGCGAACGTGATCCAGCCTACTTGGACATAGGACAAGCTGAGCGATTTCTCCAGAACGGTGTACATGGCGGGCACGACGGCCTGCATCGAATCGTTCATCATATGAACGAAGCTGATGGCGAGCAGCACGGGCATGACGGTGACCGAAGCCGCAGCGGCGCTGCGCGTCTCCGGCGCGGTGGAAGCTGACACGATCGAGGTTCCCTCCTCGCCTTGTCGGTTACGCGATCCTGGCGGAGGGCGAGGCAAGGCTTCTGATGAATCAAAAGTTTAGAAGCGGACTACCGGGAAGTCAAGGATAATTTGAGGGCAACCGCTCGCAGGACGCCACGATCGACACACGGACGGCAAAAAGCGACCGAGGCGCAAGGCCCGATCGGCCCTGCTACCCCTGTCGCCCTTTGCCCCTTGCTCAATGGCCGTTGAAGTCCGGGATCGCCTCGTAGAACAGGCGATCGTACAGCGTGCCTTCATCCGTAGAAGCGTCCAGAATACCCAGTTCCTTCTGATACTTCCAGCGAATGAATGCCGGACGCCTTCGGCGCGACAAGTTGAATGCAGCCCGCGTGCTGGCCGCCGGTCAGCTTCACGTCGAGCCCCTGCTCGATCGGCTTGAAATTCTCTGTCTCGCCTATGTTCACTGTCTCAACGAAGTTCTCTGTCTCGCCTGAGTTCTCTGCCTCCGACGTTCCTCTCCGTCTCCTCCCGCTCCCTCCCTTCCGGAGCCGGCTCTCCGCATTCACGGCGCCGCGACCGGCGTTCGCGCGTGCCGGATCGCTTGGGCCAGATCGTCGATCAGATCGTCCGGATCCTCGATCCCGACTGACAGCCGGATCAGCTCCGGCGTCACGCCCGCGCGGGCTTGCTCCTCCGCAGACAACTGCGCGTGCGTCGTGCTGGCCGGATGGATGACGAGCGACTTCGCGTCCGCCACGTTAGCGAGCAGCGAGAACAGCCGCAGCCGGTTGATCGTCTCCTTCGCCGCCTCGTACCCGCCTCTTACGCCGAAGGTGAAGATCGCGCCCGGACCTTTAGGGAAATACTGCTGAGACAGCGCATGATATTTGTTGTCCGCCAGCCCCGGATAGTTGACCCACTCCACGTCCGGGTGACCGTTCAGGAACGCCACCACCTTGCGGGTATTCGACAGGTGCTTCTCCACGCGCAGCGACAGCGTCTCCAGCCCCTGCAGCAGCAGGAACGTGTTGAACGGGCTGATGGAGGCGCCAATGTCCCGAAGAAACTGCACCCGGACCTTCGTGATATACGCCAGCTCTTTGAATTTCTCGACGAAACGGATGCCGCCGTAGCTCTTGTCCGGCTCGGTAAAACCCGGAAATTTGCCGTTCGTCCAGTCGAAGCGTCCGCTGTCGACGATGAGTCCGCCGATGGACGTGCCGTGTCCCCCGATGTACTTGGTGGCGGAGTGGACGACGATGTCCGCGCCGTGATCGATCGGGCGGAGCAGGTACGGCGTGCCGAACGTGTTGTCCACGATGAGCGGAATGCCGTGCGCGTGGGCGATCTCGGCCACCCGCGCGATATCGATCAAGTTGATCCCCGGATTGCCGATCGACTCGATGAAGACCGCCTTCGTCTTGTCGTTGATCGCCCCGCGGAAGTTCTCGGGATCGTCGGGATCGACGAAGCGCGTGCGGATGCCAAGCTTCGGCAGCGTCACGTCGAACAGGTTAAACGTCCCGCCGTACAGCGTCTGGGCGGCGACGATCTCGTCGCCGGCGCCCGCCAGGTTGAAGATGGCATACGTCACGGCTGCCGACCCGGATGCGACCGCCAGGGCGCCGACGCCGCCTTCGAGCGCGGCGATCCGCTGCTCCAGCACGTCGTTCGTCGGATTGCCGATTCGGGTGTATAGATGCCCTTCCTCCTCGAAGCTGGCGAGCCGCTGCCCCTGCTCCACGCTGTCGAATACGAAGGACGTCGTCTGATAGATCGGCGTGGCGCGGGCGCCCGTCGTCGGATCGGGTCTGGCTCCCGCGTGAATCTGCAACGTGTCGAACTTCCAATTGGGCTTAGCTTCGCTCATACCGCACATCTCCTCGGTCATATTGGGGTGGGAAAAAGAAAGAGACCGGACGGCGCACCCGATATCGGGAACGGCATTCGGTCTCCAGCGGCCTGGTCAACGCGATCGGGAAATGCTTTGTCATTTTACCGGATTGATACGGTGTTCCGGAATCATCGTCCAAACTTTGTCAACCCTGATTGGAAACCGGGACGTTGGGACATATTTACAGAAAGCGAAGAAGGATAATCTCCGGTTTATCAATGGATATAATCGGAAATAACATGGCGAAAGGTTGTGTCTCCGATGAACAAGGTTAAAACTTGGCTCGTCCTGATCCTCGTAGCTGGCACCGCGGCATTCGCCCTCTATCACGCGTTCGCCGGCGGCGAAGCCGCGGCCAGGCCACGCGCGAATCCTGCGGCGGCGCTGAAGGAGGCGCCGGAGATCGACGCCCTCGCCCCCGGCTTCAATCTGCATGGCATGGACGGGCGGTCCTATACGCTCAGTCAGTTCAAGGGCAAGCCGGTGATCCTGAACTTCTGGGCCTCCTGGTGCGGCCCCTGCCAAGACGAAGCGCCGAGCCTCGCCCGGCTGTATGCCCGGCACAAGGACGATCTGCAGATTCTAGCCGTCAATCTCACGGCGGCGGACAACGAATCGGATGCCCGTAAATTCGTCAAAGATCATGGCTTTGCATTCCCCGTCCTCCTCGACGAAGACGGCAAGACCGGCCGCCGGTACCGCATCCGGCCGATCCCGACGACGTTCTTCATCGACGCGCGGGGCGTTATCGTGGACGGCGTCCTGGGCGCGCTGTCCGCCGAAGCGCTGAATAACCGCGCTGAGCAGCTGCTGAAGACGCACGGCTAAGTCCGCTTGCGCCGCGCCTTCCGCGCGGCCGTCGTCGCGATCGCCGCGGCCAGAACCAGCCCGCCGGCGACAAATGCCGCCTTGCCGATGCGATCCTCGGTCCGCTCCGCGCCCGAGCCTCGGATCCCGGCGTCTCCGCCCCGATCCGGGGTCGTGCCGGCTGCCCCGGACAGCCGGACCGGCTTCGGCGCCGTCCCGCCGGAAGCTGCGATCGTGTCGCTCTCCGGAACCTGGATCGGCCTTCCGTCGTCCGCCGGCGAATAATGACACGATGGCAGCGTTCCCGTTTGCGCCTGCGCCGTCTCGGCCGCGGTCGTCTGCCCGCCCGCAGCCGAGACGGCGGACGGCGTCAATCCCAGCGTTAGCACACATCCGGCTAGCCAGGGCGTTTTTCTCAGCTCATCGGCTCTCCTCCTCTACGCTCGACTCACTCCACCTCGAAATCGAAGCTTGCCATCGTCATCGTTCCCGTTTCTTTGGGCGTCATATGGACGAAGACATAATAAGCACCCGGCTCCGAGAACGAGCCCCGCGCCGGCTAGCGGAATCTTCTCGGTGGCTTCCATGCGTTGCAAATCCTCCTTCGATATCGGACAATAAAAAGAGACCCGCTCCGCGTAGGAAGGGGTCGCCGGTTAAACCGGTAGACGGCTTTTTTATTATTCCGATAATATTAGTCGGTAATTATGCTAATACAATAGCACCGGCCAGTCGGATATGTCAACCGCTATCTGTCAGCTTAGGATTCGAATGGAAATCCAAAGGAGGCGCTGCACATGGACTCGTTTCGGGCATTGGTCGTCGACCGCCAAGGAGATTCGCTATCGGTTAAGGTACAAGCGCTGACGCTCGATCGGCTGCCGGAAGGAGACGTGACGATCCGGGTTCGCTACTCAGGCGTCAACTACAAGGACGGGATGACCGTCGTGCCGAACGGTCCCATCGTGAAGCACTTCCCGCATGTGCCCGGCATCGACCTGGCCGGCCACGTGGCGGCTTCGAACGACCCGCGGTTCAAGGAGGGCGACGAGGTGCTCGTCACCGGGTACGGCCTCGGCGTCTCGACCTACGGCGGCTATAGCGAGTATGCTCGCGTGCCCGGCGATTGGGTCGTGCCGCTGCCGGCCGGGCTCAGCATGAAGGAAGCGATGGCGCTCGGCACGGCCGGCTTCACGGCGGCGCTGTCCGTGCACCGGCTGGAGGAAGCCGGTCTCGCGCCGGGGCAAGGCCCGGTACTCGTGACTGGCGCGACCGGCGGCGTCGGCAGCGCGGCGGTGTCCATGCTGGCCGGGCGCGGATACGAGGTCACTGCCAGCACGCGCAAGGAAGAGGAACACGGCTTCCTGCAGGAACTGGGCGCGAGCGAGGTGCTGGCGCCTGATGCGCTGCGCATGCCCGAAGGGCGCGCCCTGCATCGGGAACGCTGGGCGGGCGCCGTCGACCCGGTCGGCGGCAGCTTCCTGCCGCACGTGCTGGGCACGGTACGGTACGGCGGCGGCGTCGCGCTGAGCGGGTTCACCGGCGGGGCAGACTTCGCGACCAACGTGTATCCGTTCATCCTGCGCGGCGTCCAGCTGCTCGGCATCGATTCGGTGCTCTGCCCGATGCCGCTGCGCAAGCGGACCTGGGAGCGTCTCACAGGCGAGCTTAAGCCCTCCGGGCTGCTCAGCGCCATCGCGCGCGAAGCGACGCTGGACGAGCTGCCGGACGCGCTCGACGCGATCCTGCGGGGCGAAGTCCGCGGCCGGGTGCTCGTCGCGCTGTAAGCCGGCGGCGGCCTCGCTGCATTCCGCGAGGTTGGTGGTGGGTCGGGGGCGAGGCGTAGTTGAGGCGGGATTGGTGTTGGGACGGGGTTGGTGTTAGGAC